>NZ_JAVDXD010000002.1:0-1146481 GCF_031457705.1 Microbacterium sp. BE35 | reverse complement strand
AAAATTGGCATTTGACAAGTGCACGCTGTTGAGTTCTCAAAGATCGGACGCACCAACGATCCGGCTTCACAGCCATCACCGCAGGGCAACTTCACTATCTTATCCCACCCGACCCGTCTGTCAAACCGACACGCCGTGATCTTCAGATCATTCGGCTCGTCGGCGACCGCGGTCTCCGAGGCAGGAAACCCCATCCTCGACCCGCACGCGGGACGCTCGAACGAGCATCGAAGGAAGGGGGGTGGTTCTCCGCTTGAGGGGGGAAGGCTCTCGGCCTCTCCGCTTCCCTGTGGGGCGAACAGGTATTACCTTACGTACGTCCTGGACGTCTCGTCGAATCGGGGGTGCAACCCGGGCGTGTCGCACCCCGCAACCGCGCAATCATGCGGGACTCGTCACTCCGAGCGCGTGTCGCCTGCGCACCTGCACCAGAACGCACAGCGCGATGGTGATCGCTCCCCACGCCGCGCACGCGGGCGGAAGCACGCGGTAGCCCAGGTGGGCGAAGGTGAACTCCGCGTCGAGCGGGCCGAGGATCGCGAGGCCCCACACCCACGTCGCCAACAGCATCACCGGCAGCGACACCCACCACGCCCATCGGACCCACGAGGGCATCATGCGCGGAGCCGGCGACTCGGGGTCACGGCGCACCAGCCACACCAGCATCCAGATCCCGATGACCGCCAGTCCGATCGCGCTCGAGCCGTGCTGCAGCCACCTGAAACCCGGGAGCGGTCCCCAGTCGGACTCCAGTGCCGGGATCGCCGTCGTCCCCCATCGCCCCTCATGGGTGAACAGGTCCCACACGATGTGGCTCACGACACCGACCACCAGTGAGAGGACCAGCAGCAGCATCCCCCTCCACGACACCCGCGCGGGTGTCCCCGAGATCGCCAGCGTCTCACGCAGGGCCGGGCCGGCGCCGGCGTCCCACTCCCCCGGCAGCCGCGCCGCCAGCCACCGCGGCGAGAGCTCGCGCACCGCCGGTCGCAGCAGCAGACGCCAGACCAGGAGCAGCGCGAACGCCAGCACGATCGTCGCCGGCAGCCACGCGAACGCGTGCGTCACGCCGTAATGCAGCGGCAGTCCGCGGACGAAGAGCGGCAGGTCCGGCGCCATCGCTCCTACCGCGATCGCTGCCGGCACCAGTCGCGTGCGCAGGAACGGCAGTGCGACGACGGCGTGGCTCGGGGTGAACGGCATCCGTCAGCCTTCCATCCCCGCAGCCACGCCGCTCGTGAACCGGCGTCAGCCGACGAACACGCCCGCGAGCGTCTTCTTGCCGCGACGAAGCACCGAGGCTCCGCCGGGCAGAGCGCCGGACACGGTCGCCGACTCGTCCTCGACCTTGACGCCGTCGAGCGACACACCGCCCTGGGCGATCGCCCGGCGGCCCTCCGACAGACTTGAGACGAGTCCGGTGTCGACGAGCGCCTGCACCACGTTCGTTCCAGGGGCGACGGTGGCGTTGGGCAGCTCTTCGAGCGCGTGACGCAGCGTGATCGCGTCGAGCGCGGCGAGGTCGCCCTGGCCGAACAGCGCCTCGGACGCGGCGATCACGGCGGCCGCAGCATCCGTCCCGTGCACGAACGCCGTGACCTCGAGGGCCAGGCGCTTCTGAGCGGCGCGGCGGAACGGCTCGGCCTCGACGAGGCGCTCGTACTCTTCGATCTCAGCGCGCGTGAGGAACGTGAAGATCTTGAGCCGCTCGATCACGTCGGCGTCGTCGGTGTTCAACCAGAACTGGTACATGCGGTACGGGCTGCACATCGCGGCGTCGAGCCAGATCGCGTTGCCCTCGCTCTTGCCGAACTTCGTGCCGTCGCTGTTGGTGATCAGCGGCGTGCCGATCGCGTGCACGTGCACGCCCTCGACGCGGTGGATGAGGTCCGTGCCGCTGGTGAGGTTGCCCCACTGGTCGCTTCCGCCGGTCTGCAGCACACAGCCGTACTGGCGGTACAGCTCGAGGAAGTCCATGCCCTGCAGGATCTGGTAGCTGAACTCGGTGTAGCTGATGCCGGCTTCGGAGTTCAGGCGCGCGGCGACCGCGTCCTTCTTGAGCATGGTGCCGACGCGGTAGTGCTTGCCGATCTCGCGCAGGAAGTCGATCGCGCTCATCGGCGCCGTCCAGTCCAGGTTGTTGACGATGCGCGCGGCGTTGTCGCCCTCGAAGCTCAGGAACCGCTCGACCTGCGAGCGCAGGTAGCCGACCCACTCGGCCACGGTCTCTCGCGTGTTGAGGGTGCGCTCGGCAGAGGGACGCGGATCGCCGACGAGTCCGGTCGAGCCGCCGACGAGTCCGAGCGGCTTGTGGCCCGCGAGCTGCAGGCGGCGCATCGTCAGAAGCTGCACGAGGTTTCCGAGGTGCAGACTCGGCGCGGTCGGGTCGAAGCCGCAGTAATACGTGATCGGGTCCCCGGAGAGAAGGGCGCGCAGCGCCTCCTGATCGGTGGACACATGCACGAGCCCACGCCACACGATCTCGTCCCACACGTTCTCGAACGCCGGGTCGATCGCGGGCGCAGTCGCGCTCACGACGGTTTCAGACACGCCCGCCAGGCTATCAGCGACGGATGCCTCGCCCCGCCGGCGCATGGTCGGTGCGGCGCCGCGCGGTCCGACGGAGAGACAGTGCAATAACTTGAGTCTCTCAGCTTAATCAGTAGTGTATTAAGCTTAGAGGCTTGTTCGGCTGAGGCCCTCAACCTAAACTTCGCCTCAGTTAAGCTCTCACGCATAAGGAGGGCGCATGTTCGTGATCACCAGTGACCAGCGCGACAGCCGGAGCAGCGCAGACCTCGTACCCTCGGCTCTGACATCCATCCACGCCAAGGGACACCAGGGGCTCGCACTGGCCCCCGAGCGCACCGCGGGCGACGAGGTCCAGGTCGCAGTGGCCGACGCCGGAGCGCTGCTCGAGATCGTGCTCGACCTGACCCGCTCGGGTCGATGGAGCGTCGGGGTCGGCGTCGGCGAGGTCGAATCGCCGCTGCCCGACAGCGTACGGGCCGCACGCGGCGAGGCCTTCGTGAACGCGCGTGATGCGGTCGACCGTGCAAAGAAGGCCGCCACCCGCGTTGCGATCACCGCACCCGAGGACGGGGGCGACGCCGAGGCGCTCGTGCGGCTGCTGGTCGAGTTGCGCGATCGACGCACCGCCGAGGGGTGGGAGGTCTACGACCTGCTCGCCGAGGGGATCACGCAGCGCGAAGCCGCCGCGCGCCTCGGAATCTCGGAGGGCGCGGTCAGCCTGCGCGTGAAGTCGGCGGGGATTCGGACGGAGGAGGCAGCGGTGCCCGCGCTCGTCCGCGTGCTCGCGCGGCTGAGTCCGGGGCCCGTGCCAGACTGACGCCATGGTCTCCCCGGACGTGATCCTCGTCGCCGCGCTCACGATCTTCCTGTTCCTCGCGCTCTGCGGCGCACTCGTGCTCGTGGTGATCAGCCTCCGCAAGCCCTCGACGATCCCGCTGGTCGTCGCGGGCGTGCTCGTCGTCCTGTGCCTGCTCGCGGTGACGGTGTCCCCCGTCAACGTGCCGCTGCTCCTCGGGCTGGGCATCGCCATGCTCGGCACCGCCCTCGGAGTGCTCGGCGGCAACCCGATCACGCGGCGCACCCTCGAGATCGCGAGCCACGGGCGCGTCGAAGAGGGCGACAACGGCGGCATCCTCCTGCGCGCGCCGTCGCTGCCGGGAGCCGTCGCCGGCGAGGGCGCCGTCCGCGAGGTGATGCGCGGAGGCACGACGATCGGCTATCTCGAGCGCGTCGCAGTGACGCTCGGGATCATCGCCGGATTCCCCGAGGCGATCGCCGTGGTCGTGGCGCTCAAGGGCATCGGCCGATTCTCGGAGCTCGCGACCGCCGAGGCGCGCGAGCGCTTCATCATCGGCACGCTCTCCAGCCTGGTGTGGGCGTGCGTCGTCGCGGCCTTGGTGCGCCTCGCGATCTGGTGATCTGGTGATCTGGTGATCTGGTGATCTGATGATCGCGAGGGGCTTTCGCCGCTGAGGCCTAGAGTCCGAGTGCGTGCGCGGCGTCCTGAACGCGCTGGACGAGCTCGGCCCGCTGCTCGGCCACCCGCACGGGGGCCGTGCCGCCGACGCCGGTGCGGCTCGCGACCGAGCCCTCCACGCTCAGCACCTCCCGGACCTCGGGCGTGAGGCGCTCGGAAACGCCGGCGAGCTGCGCGTCGGAGACCTCGTGCAGTTCGAGCCCGTTCTCCTCGCACACTCGGACGAGGTGCCCCGAGATCTCGTGGGCGTCGCGGAACGGGACGCCCCGCTTCACGAGCCACTCGGCGACGTCGGTCGCAAGCGAGAACCCCTGCGGAGCAAGCGCCGCCATGCGGTCGGTGTGGAAGCGCATGGTCGCGACCATGCCGGCGAACGCGGGCAGCACCGTCTCGAGGGTTCGCACGGAGTCGAACACCGGCTCCTTGTCCTCCTGCAGATCGCGGTTGTATGCGAGCGGGAGGGCCTTGAGGGTCGCGAGCAGACCGCTGAGGTTGCCGATGAGCCGGCCGGCCTTGCCGCGAGCGAGCTCGGCGATGTCGGGGTTCTTCTTCTGCGGCATGATGCTCGAGCCGGTCGAGTAGCCGTCGTCGAGCGTCACGAAGCCGAACTCGCGCGTGTTCCAGAGGATGATCTCCTCGGCGAAGCGCGAGACGTCGATGCCGATCATGGCCGTGATGAATGCGAACTCTGCGACGACGTCGCGCGAGGACGTGCCGTCAAGGGAGTTCTCCGCCGGACGATCGAGCCCGAGTTCGCGCGCGACGAGCTGCGGGTCGAGGCCGAGAGTCGAGCCGGCGAGCGCGCCGCCGCCGTACGGCGACACCGCCGCGCGCGCCGACCAGTCGCGCAGGCGCTCCAGGTCGCGAACCAGCGGCCACGCGTGGGCCTGCAGGTGGTGCGCGAGGAGCACGGGCTGTGCGTGCTGCAAGTGGGTGCGGCCCGGCATGATCGCCTCGGGGTGCGCGTCGGCCTGGGCCACGAGCGCGTCGACGAGGCGGAGGGTCTCACGCGCAATCGTCCGCGAGTGGTCGAGCAGGTACATCCGCACGAGCGTCGCGATCTGGTCGTTGCGGCTGCGACCGGCGCGCAGCTTTCCGCCGAGATCGGCGCCGACGACGCCGATCAGCGCCTGCTCGAGAGCGCCGTGGACGTCTTCATCGGATGCCGCGGGCCGAAGCGTCCCGTCGGTCACGCCTCGTGCGAGCTCATCGAGGCCCTCGTGCATGGACTGCTCTTCGTCGGCCGTGAGATACCCCGCCGCGGCGAGCGCCTTCGCGTGGGCGTGGGAGCCGGCGATGTCGTACAGTGCGAGATCCCAGTCGAAGTGGGTCGATCGGCTCAGCTCGGCGAGCGCCGGGGACGGCCCCGACGCGAAGCGGGCTCCCCACAGTGCGCCTTCGTTGGTACCGCCGTCGCCCTTCGATTCACTCACTCGACCAGCCTACCGACGCACCACCCACCCGACCGCCGGTATGTCACCGTCGCCGATCGGCGGCAGCATCCATGCGGGGACCTCGTCCGGCGGGGACGGCGAAGCGCGAGGCCGAATCGAGCAGCGTCTCGAGCGGGCCGCGGCCGACCAGGAGCGCCCACGCCGTGCACAGCACGACTGTGCCGATGGTGAGCGGCCAGAAGGGCAGCAGCGCGCGGAAGCCGGCGAGATCGCCGACCCGGTCCAGCACCGCGGCGGCGACGGCGGCCCACACCAGGAGCTGGAGTGTGTACGCGGTCAGCGGCATCGCGCCGACGGCGCGCAGCGGCAACACGACCCACGCGAGGAACGTGCGGCACACGAGCAGGCACACCCCGAGCACGGCGAGTGCGAAGCCGCCGGAGCCGATCACCTCGAGCAGGCCGGTCGAGTGCGGTCGGACGGTCCACAGCGCTCCGAGGTACGACGCCGCCTCAGCCCCGGGATCCGCGCCGGTCGCGGCACCGAGTCCATAGCCGAGCGCGGCGAGCAGGGCGCCGGCGACGACGAGCCGCACCTGCACCCGCAGCCGGGCCACGCCGGCGCGGGCGACGCCGAGGCCGGCCACGACGAACACGATCCACGTCGTGAACGGGTAGTGCCACCCGAGTCCGAGCGACACCGGGCCGCCGATCGGGGTGCTCCAGAACGGGAGCGCATCGAGAACGATCTGCACGAACGGCATGACCAGTGCCAGCCCCGCGGCGAGCGGCAGCAGCACGCGCGCCGGCAGGGACGTCAGCGGCAGCGCCAGCAGGAACATCAGCGCATAGGCCGGAAGGATCACGAACACAGGCACGCCGGTGGCGATGAGCAGGATGCCGAGCACCCAGAGCAGTCCTGCCCGCACGGCGAGCCGCCCTCGCGCGGTGCTCATCGCATCGCCCGTGAGCGGCGTCCTGGCTCCGGTGACCAGCCCGATCGAGACCCCCGCGAGCGTCGCGAACAGGATCGAGGAACGTCCCGACACGACGGCGATCCACGTGTCGGGCTCGAGCACGTCGAACGGCTCCGTGATCGAGAGCAGGTGCGCGGCGAACATGCCGAGCACCGCGAGACCGCGCGCGAGATCGACCCCGTCGATGCGCGCGGGACCGTTCAGGCGCTCCCAGCGCGTGGCGAGCCAGCCGTCGGCGCGCGGCGCGGAGCGCTCAGTGTCGCTCAGCCCTGGCCCGCTCACCGATCGGGCGCTCTCAGTCCTGGCGGAGGAGCCAGACGAGCAGGGCCTTCTGGGCGTGGAGCCGGTTCTCGGCCTCGTCCCACACCACGCTCTGCGGGCCGTCGATCACCTCTGCGTCGACTTCGTAGCCACGGTCGGCGGGCAGACAGTGGATGAAGATCGCGTCGTCCTTCGCGAGCCCCATGAGCTCCTGGGTCACCTTGTACCCGCCGAGGTCGCGGAGGCGCTCGAGCTTCTCCTCCTCCTTGCCCATCGATACCCACGTGTCGGTGACGATGACGTCGGCACCGGCCGCCGCCTCGTTGGCGTCGGTGTAGAGGGTGACCGAGCCGCCGGTCTCGGCCGCGCGGCGGTCGGCGTCGGCGATCACGTCGTCCCGCGGCGCGTACGCCTCGGGCGAGGCGACGCGCACGTGCATGCCGGCGGTCACACCGGCCAGCACGTACGAGTGGGCCATGTTCGACTTGCCGTCGCCGAAGAACGACAGGGTGAGCCCGGCCAGGTCGCCCTTGTGCTCCTTGATGGTGAGCAGGTCGGCGAGCAGCTGGCACGGGTGGAAGTCGTCGCTCAGGGCATTGACGACGGGCACACGGGTGCCCTCGGCCATCTGCTCGAGGCCGGCCTGTGCGTATGTGCGCCACACGATGGCCGCCACCTGGCGCTCGAGCACGCGTGCCGTGTCGGCCGGGGTCTCCTTGCCGCCGAGCTGGCTGTTCGCGGTCGAGATGATGAGCGGCGAGCCGCCGAGGTCGGCGATGCCGACCGCGAACGAGACGCGCGTGCGGGTCGAGGACTTGTCGAAGATGACCGCGACGGTCTGCGGACCTTCGAGGGGCTTGAGCTTCCAGCGGTCCTCCTTCAGCGCGACCGCGAGATCGAGGATCTCGTCCTGCTCGGCCTGCGTCAGGTCGTCGTCGCGCAGCAGGTGGCGGGTCATGCGGGAACCTCCGTCGACGCATCGAGCACGAGCGCGTCCTCGACGGTGCGCAGGGTCGCGGTGAAGAGCTCGACGAACTCGTCGATCTCGACGTCGCCGATCGTCAGGGCGGGGACGAGGCGGATGGTCTCGTCGTTCGGTGCGTTGATCACGAGACCATGCTCCTGCGCCGCCGCGACGAGCGCCTTCGAGACAGGATGCGTCAGCCCGATGCCGATCAGCAGGCCCGAGCCGCGGCATCCGTCGATCAGATCCGAGTCGATGCCCTCGATCGCCGCCCGCAGCTGTGCACCGCGCTCCGCGGCGTTGCGCACCAGCTCTGCCCGCTCGATCTCGCCGAGCACGGCGCCCGCGACGGCGGTGCCGAGCGCGTTGCCACCGAAGGTCGAGCCGTGCGTGCCGGGGTAGAACAGCTCACTCGCAGCGCCGAACGTGATGAGCGCTCCGATCGGGAAGCCGCCGCCGATGCCCTTGGCGACCGTGATCGCGTCGGGGGTGACGCCCTCGTGCTGGAAGGCGAACCACTCCCCCGTGCGACCGGCGCCGGTCTGGATCTCGTCGATGATGAGGAGCGCGCCATGGCGCTCGGTGAGCTCGCGCGCCGCCGCGAGGTAGCCCTCAGGCAGCGGGATCACGCCGGCCTCGCCCTTGACGGGCTCGACGAACAGTGCCGCGACGCGGTCGTCGATCGCGGCCTCGAGCGCGTCGACAGTGGAGTCGATGAACTCGACGCCGGGGGTCATCGGGAGGAAGGGCTCCTGCATGTAGGGCTTGCCGGTGAGGGCGAGCGTGCCCATCGTGCGGCCGTGGAACGCGTCGGTGAGCGCGAGGATGCGCGGGCGCTCGGCGCCGCCGTGGAGGCGGGCGAGCTTGAACGCAGCCTCATTCGCCTCGGCGCCGGAGTTGCCGAAGTACACGCGGCCCTCGTCGCCGGTGCCGGCGAGGCGCTTCAGGGTCGCGGCCAGCGCGAGCTGCGGTGGCGTCGCGAAGTAGTTCGAGACGTGCGCCAGCGTCGCAGCCTGCGCGGCGATCGCGTCGACGAACACCGGGTGTGCGTGGCCGAGCGAATCGACCGCGATCCCCGCGAGGAAGTCGAGGTAGCGCTTGCCGTCGGCGTCCCACAAGTACGAGCCCTCGCCCCGCACGAACATCTGCATGCGAGCACCGAAGCTCTTCACGAGGTCGCGCCCCGCATCGTCCTGCCACGTCATCCGAGCACCACCTCTGTTCCGATTCCCTTGCTGGTGAAGATCTCCACGAGTACCGAGTGCGGCACCCGCCCGTCGATGATGGCCGCGGTCTCGACGCCGCCCTCGACGGCCTCCAGGCACGCCGCCATCTTCGGGATCATGCCCGATTCGAGCGTGGGCAGCATCGCCTTCAGCTCCGTCGAGGTCAGGTGCGACACGAGCGAGTCGCGATTGGGCCAGTCGGCATAGAGCCCCGCGACGTCGGTGAGCACCACGAGCTTCGCCGCGCCGAGCGCGACGGCGAGGGCGGATGCCGCGGCATCCGCGTTCACATTCAGCGAGTGTCCCGGGTGGTCGAGGTCGGGCGCGATGCTCGAGACGACGGGGATGCGGCCGGCCTCGATCTGATCGAGCACCGGCTGCGGATCGACCTCGACGACGTCGCCGACACGACCGAGGTCATGCTCGACGCCTTCGATGACGACGCCGCGGCGACGGCCGCCGAACAGGCCGGCGTCCTCACCGCTGAGGCCGGTCGCGACCGGTCCGTGCGCGTTGATCTTCGAGACCAGCTGCGGATTGATCTGGCCGGTGAGCACCATGCGCACCACCGAGATCGCCTCGGTCGAGGTGACGCGGTAGCCGCCCTTGAACTCGCTCGGGATCGCGAGGCGGTCGAGCATCGACGAGATCTGCGGGCCCCCGCCGTGCACCACGACGGGCTTGACCCCGACGTAGCGGAGGTAGGCGATGTCGGCGGCGAAGGCATCCTGCAGCTCTTCGCTGACCATCGCGTTGCCGCCGTACTTCACGACGACGATCTGGTCGCGGAAGCGCCTGAGCCACGGCAGCGACTCGATGAGGGTCACCGCCCTGGCGCTGGCTTCGCCGGGATCGGTCTCTTGCAGGTCGGTCATGAGGAGTACGCGCTGTTCTCGTGGACGTAGTCGTGGGTGAGGTCGTTGGTGAGGATCGTCGCCGTCGCCGCGCCGACCTTCAGATCGATCACCAGGCGGGTCGCTCGCGGCGTGAGGTCGACGGCTTCGCGCGGCGCGTCGGGACCCCCGGCGCTGCACACGCGCACGCCGTTCATCCACACGTCGACGTCGTACGGGTCGAACGCGGCCCGCGTCGTGCCGATCGCGGCGAGCACGCGGCCCCAGTTCGGGTCGTTGCCGAAGATCGCCGCCTTGAACAGGTTGTTGCGCGCGACCGACCGGCCGACCTCGACGGCGTCGTCCTCCGACGCGGCGTTGACCACCTCGATCGTGATGTCGTGGCTCGCACCCTCGGCGTCGCCCTGCAGCTGTTGCGCGAGATCCTGGCAGACCTCGGCGAGCGCCGCCGCGAACGCGTGGGGATCGGGGGTGACGCCGGAGGCGCCGCTGACCATGAGGGTGACCTGGTCGTTCGTCGACATGCAGCCGTCCGAGTCGAGCCGGTCGAAAGTGCGGCCGGTGGCGTCGCGCAGCGCAGCGTCGGCCTGTGCCGAATCCAGCACCGCGTCGGTCGTGATCACCACGAGCATCGTCGCGAGGCCGGGTGCCAGCATCCCGGCGCCTTTCGCCATGCCGCCGATCGACCAGCCGTCGCCGCTCGCGACCGCGCGCTTCGGCTTCGAGTCCGTGGTCATGATCGCAAGGGATGCTGCCTCCCCGCCGTCGGTGGAGAGCTCGGCGATGCCCTGCTCGGTGCCGGCGAGCACCTTGGCGCGGAACACCTCGTCCCCGGTGCCGATCAGGCCCGTGGAACAGACCAGGATGTCTCCGGCGCTCACCTGGAGCAGCTCGGCGGCCGTCTCGGCGGTCTGATGCGTCGTCTGGAAGCCGAACGAGCCCGTGAAGCAGTTCGCCCCACCGGAGTTGAGGACGATCGCCTCCACCACGCCGTCGCGGATGACCTCCTGCGACCACATGATCGGGTTGGCCTTCGCGCGGTTGCTCGTGAAGACGGCGGCACCGACCTTGAGCGGACCGCGGTTGACGACGACCGCCACATCGGGTCTGCCGGTCGACTTCAGGCCGACGGCGACGCCCGCCGCCTCGAATCCCTGGGGCGCGGTGACGCTCACGGCGCGACTCCGTTCACGGTGAGCGCGGTGCCCTCGGCGAGCCCCAGCGCGATGTTCATGGACTGCACGGCGGCTCCGGCCGTGCCCTTGACGAGGTTGTCGACCGCGGTGACGACCGTCACCCGGTTCGCCGCGCGGTCTATCGCGAGGCCCATCAGCGCCGTGTTGGCACCGAGGACGTCGGCCGTGCGCGGGAAGTGCCCCGCCGGCAGCAGCTGCACGAACGTCTCGTCGCCGTACGCGGACTCCCACGCGGCGCGGATCTCGTCGTCGGTCACGCCGGGAGCGATCGGGGCGGTGGAGGTCGCGAGGATGCCCCGCGACATCGGCACCAGCACGGGGGTGAAAGAGATCCGGATTCCTTGGTCCGGTGAGTCCGCACCCGGCTCGATCGCTGCGGTGCGCGCGGCGGCGAGGGCCTGGCGGATCTCGGGGATGTGCCGGTGCGTACCCCCGACGGCGTACGGGTTGGCCGTGCCGAGGATCTCGCTGCCGAGAAGGTTGGTCTTGAGGCTCTTGCCCGCCCCCGACGGGCCGACGGCGAGCACCGTGACGATGTCGGAGGGGTCGATGACGCCGGCAGCGACACCTGGCGCGAGACTCAGGCTCACCGTGGAGGCGTTGCAGCCCGGAGCCGCGATGCGGGATGCGCCTACGAGCCTCTCGCGCTGCTTCGTGCCGGCCACCGGAAGCTCGGGAACGCCGTAGACCCACGGCTCGTGGAAGTCGCCCCCATAGAAGCGATCCCAGTCGGCGACCGACTCGAGCCGGTGGTCGGCTCCCGCGTCGATCACGAGGGGCGTGTCGCCGAGGGCGTCGGTGTACTGCCCGGACTGGCCGTGAGGCAATGCCAGGAAGACGATGTCGTGACCGGCGAGCACGTCGGGTGAGGTCTCGGCGAGGGTCAGGTGCGCGAGGGAGCGCAGGTGCGGCTGGTGCTGGATGAGCGGCTGTCCCGCGTTGGAGTGCGCGGTCACGGTGCGGATCTCGACGTCGGGATGCGCGGCGAGGATCCGCAGGATCTCGCCGCCCGCATAGCCGGATGCGCCGGAGACGGCGACCGAATATGTCATGGATTCCACCTTAGAGTCTGGGGCTGAGGGCCGGAGACGGCGACGCCCACTCGCGACGGTCCATGACAGGACGGCGTGCGGGGTCGCCTAGAGTCGGCGCTCGCCCAGACGGCGTCGGCGCGCGGGAGCGACGCTCGGAACGAGCGTCGAGAGTCCCTGGGTCGCCGAAGGCATGGGCCGACGATAGCCGCCGGGCCGCGGCATCCGCAAATCCGCTCGTCCAGGGCGGCTCTTGACGCAAAGTACTTTGCGCTGCAAACTACTTTGCATGGACGACGAAACGGATGCCGCGAACGACCCGCGCCGGATGCTCGACCTCATCGACACGACCCGTCGTGAGGCCGTCCGTCGCATCACCGGTCGCTACGCCGGGCTGCTGGTGCTCTGGGCGATCGCATGGGGCGTCGGGTTCGGTGCGCTCTGGCTCACCGGCGGGGTCGGAGGCGTCGACGTGCTCCCCACCGCAGTCGGCTGGTGGATCTTCGCAGGTGCGCTCGTCATCGCGATCGTGTGGTCGGCAGTGGTCGGCATCCGCGCGGGCAGCGACGGGATCCGCGGGCGCAGCCAGCTGCAGGGAGCTTTGTACGGCTGCTCGTGGACGATCGTCATGGTGGCGGCGTGGGGGCTGATCTCGGGCCTGCAGAGCAACGGCCTGTCGCAGGAGCTCTCGCAGCTGCTGTACCCGAGTCTCTACATCTTCCTGGTGGGCGTGCTCTATCTGTCAGGCGGCGCCGTGTGGCGGGCGGTGCCGATGTACATCCTGGGCGGCTTCCTCATCGTGATCGCCGTCGTCGGGCTCTTCTTCGGCGCGCCGACCCACTTCCTCGTCTACGCGATCGCCGGACCCGTTGCGATGCTCATCGTGGCCGCGCTCATGCTCTGGGGACCGGTCGCACCCGGTGCCGCGGAGCGGTCATGAACGAACTCGACCCGGTCATCCACGCCCCGGCACGGCTGCGCATCATGACGACGCTGGTCGAGGTGCTCGGGGACGGCGACACGATCACCTTCCCGGCGCTGCAGAAGCTCCTGGGCATGACCGCGGGCAACCTCACCACCCATCTCGCCAAGCTGTCGGATGCCGGGTACGTCGAGGTCGCGAAGTCGTTCGCCGGCCGCAAGCCCGTCACCGAGATCACACTCACCCACGCCGGGCGCGGAGCGTTCCGCGCATATCGCACGCAGCTGCTCGCGCTCCTCGGAGGATCCGCATGACCGCAGTCGTCCACACCGAAGCCCTCACACGGCGATTCGGGGACACCGTCGCCCTCGACGGTGTCACGCTCGACATCCACGCCGGGGAGTGCGTCGGCCTCCTCGGGCCCAACGGGGCCGGCAAGACGACCCTGCTCTCCCTCGTCGAGGGCCTGCGGCCGCCGACCTCCGGTGTGGTGCGCCTCTTCGACGGCGATCCGCGCACCCCGGCGAGCCGCGCGCGGCTCGGATCCACGCCGCAGGCCACCGCGCTGCCGGAGGCGCTCAAGGTGCGCGAGGTGCTGCGGTTCGTCGCATCCCACTACCCCGCCCCGGGCCCGGTGGATCGCGTCATCCGGGAGTTCGACCTCGGCCCGCTGCTCGCGAAACAGTGCGGGGCGCTCTCGGGGGGCCAGCAGCGTCGCGTCGCGGTCGCCCTCGCCTTCGTCGGCGACCCCGAGCTCGTCCTCCTCGACGAGCCGACGACCGGCCTCGATGTCGACGCCCGGCGCTCGCTCTGGGAGGCCGTGCGGACCCGCCATCGCGAAGGCGCCGCCGTCGTCGTGACCAGCCATCACCTCGAGGAGATCGAGCAGCTGGCGGAGCGCGTCGTCGTCATCGACCACGGCGTGGTGCGGGCCGACGACACGCTCGCCGCCGTGGTGGCGGGCGTGAGCCGCCGCCGCGTGACCCTGCGCGGGGTCACCGTCGCAGGCATCCTCGCACTCGATCCCGAAGCGGCCGTCGCCGCGGACCCGGACGACGGCCTCGTGACCGCGGTCGTCTCGGACTCCGACGCGCTCATCCGGGCGCTCGTCGCGTCCGGCGCCCCCTTCACCGACCTGACGGTGCGGGGAGCATCCCTCGAAGAAGCCTTCCTCACGATCACGAAGGGAGCGATGGTCTGATGTCGACGCTGACGCTCGCTGCCGTCCACACGAAGTACAACCTCTTGGAGACCATGCGCGTGCCGATCGCCGTGATCGGATCGCTCGTGTTCCCGACGCTCGCGTTCTGCCTGTTCGTCCTGCCGCAGCGCATGGTCGTCGACGAACCCGATTTCGCGACGGCCGCCATCGCGTCGATGGTCGTTTTCGCTTTCATGTCGGCGAGCCTGTTCAGCATCGGCCTGGACATGGCGGATCAGCGCTCCAAGGCCTGGTGGCCCTACCTGCGCACGCTCCCGGGCTCGCCGGCGGCGCGGATCATCGGGCTGATGGCGGCGACGCTC
Source organism: Microbacterium sp. BE35 (assembly GCF_031457705.1). Taxonomy (NCBI): domain Bacteria; kingdom Bacillati; phylum Actinomycetota; class Actinomycetes; order Micrococcales; family Microbacteriaceae; genus Microbacterium; species Microbacterium sp. BE35. The sequence goes on along the minus strand of NZ_JAVDXD010000002.1, from coordinate 1,132,124 downwards.
GTCGTCTCGATCCTCGCGATGATCCCGCTCCTGATCGTCGGTGGGATCTTCACCGCAGCAGCCGTGCACCCCGGGGATCTGTTCGCGGCGATCGGGCTGGCGGTCCTCACGGCGGTGCCCTCGGCACTGCTCGGGACGATCATCGGCACGACCGCCGGGCCGAAGGCTGCGATCGCCATCACACAGGTGGTGATGTTCCTGCTCGCGTTCGGCGGCGGACTGTTCCTCCCCCCGATCCTGTTCCCCGAATGGCTCGACCTCGCCTCGAAGTTCCTGTGGGTGCGCGAAGCACGCGAGATCGTCATCGCGGCCGCCCTCGGCGAGAGCGCGCCGCTGTGGGCGGTGCTCGGCATCCTCGCGTGGACCTTGGTGCTGGGGGTCCTCGCGGTCTGGCTGTACCGACGCGACGAAGGTCGTCGCTACCGCTGAGCCTCGCCGAGCAGAGCGAGTTCATCGGGCCGGGTGAGCCCGGCCAGGCGCTCGCGATCGAGACCTCGAGCGCGCTCGTCGCCGAGGGTGCGCTCGAGGGTCTCGCGCAGCGGACGCAGGTGCCCGCCCAGGAGCCGGTACAGAACATTGGAGCGGGTCCAGAACCCGGGCATTCCGCCCGGCAGCCACAACGGCAGCGACCGCGTCCCCATCCAGTACGCGACATCGTGCTCTTCGAGCCAGTCGTCGTCCGCGGCGACGAGGGCGCCGGAATGACCGGCGATGGCGCGCGCCTCCGCGAAGAGCCGGTCGAGGCCGACCGGGTCGCCCACCGCGTTCACGACCCCCGTCCACTTCTCGCGCCCCACGGCCTGCACGAACACCGCGAGGTCGTCGACGTCGATCACCTGCGCACCCCGATCGACCGTCTCGGGCACGAGCACGTCGTCCGTCGCAGCGAGAGCGAATCGGCCCACCCAGTATCCGAATCGATCGGTCGGGTCGCCGGGTCCCACGATCAGCCCCGGCCGCACGATGGCGGCGCGGAACGCGAGACCGGCGCGGACGGATGCCTCTGCCCGCACCTTCGCGCGACCGTAGCCCTCGTCCTCGCCGGGGCCGGCGAGTGTCAGCAGGCCGGCGGACTCGTCGGCGCCGGGCGCGTCGTCGGCGGCGTAGACCGAGACCGTCGATATGTACGTCCAGTGCCGCGTGCGCTCCCCCAGCGCCGTCACGGCCCCGGCGACATGGTCGGGGTTCGACGACACGTCGACGATCTCGTCCCACTCGCGGCGCGCGACCTCGTCGTACGCGTCTTCGCGGTTGCGATCACCCACGACGAGCGCCGTCCCGTACGGTGCGTCGCGTCCGCCTCGGGCGAGGCAGGTGACGACGGCGCCGGCATCCGCCCACCTCTCGGCGATGCGCCCGCTCAGCCAGCCCGTCCCGCCCAGCACCAGTACGTCGGTCACGCCTCCACCCAACCAGATGCACCGTGCCGAGGCATCCCTCTCCGCCGAGGGCAGAACGTCAGGCGTGGCTGCGGAGGAAGGTCGTCACGCGCTCCCAGGCGTCGGCCGCGTCGGTCGGGTTGTACCGGCGGCCGGTGTCGTTGAAGAACGCGTGCGCCGAGTCGGGGTACACGACGGCCGTGAAGTCGACGCCGGCCTCCGCCATCGACTCGGTCACAGCGGGAAGGGCGTCGATGAGCGCGGGGTCGCGCTGCCCGTAGACGGCCAGCACCGGCGCGGAGATATCGGCGATACGGTCCGCCGGCGGCGCCGTGCCGTAGAAGGGCGCGACGGCGCGCACGCGGTCGTCGTGCGCAGCGATGAGGAACGCGTAGGTCCCGCCGAAGCAGAAGCCCGTCGCGGCGATCCGGTCGTCGACCCCGGGCTGCTCCGTCAGCCAGTCGACCGTCGCGCGAAGAGCGGCCACCGCCCAGTTCGCGTACTCGGGTGCACGCATGCCGGACAGGGCCTCGCGCATGCGCGGCTGCGCCGCGGTGCGGGTCTCCTCGTCATCGCTGTTCATCAGCGCGAAGAGCTCCTCGCCGAGCGCCGGTGCCACGCCGCCGTGACTCAGGATGTCGGGCGCCGCGACCAGCCATCCCTCGGCGGCGAAGCGGTCGGCCACGTCGGTGATGTGACCGACCAGGCCCCAGATCTCGTGGATGAGCACGAGACCCCCGATCGGCTCGCCCGCAGGGCGGGCGACGTAGACGTCGATGAGCCCGCCGTCGGCGAGCGGCACCGTGACCATCTCGGGCATCGGGCACCTCCGGTACGGATGCTACTCGCGCAGCGTCGCCCCGAAACGCTCGGTCGCGACGGCCACCCCCGCCAGCTTCGCCTCGGTCGCCTCGGCGGCCGTGAGCGTGCGGTCGGTGGCGCGGAATCGGAGCGCGAACGTCAGGCTCTTCTCGCCCTCGGGCACGCCCTGTCCGCGATAGTCATCGACCAGGCGCACCGACTCGAGGAGTTCGCCGGCGCCGGAGACGAGCGCACCGCGCACCTCGGCGGCCGGGACGTCGGCGCCGAGCACCAGCGACACGTCCTGCGTCGCTGCCGGGAACCCCGACAGCGAAGCCGCGACGACCTTGTCCCCCGCAAGCGAGAGCACGAGATCGAGATCGAGCTCCGCCACGATGACGCGACCCGGAAGATCGGACGCCTCGGCCACCGCCGGCAGCAGCTCGCCGACGTAGCCGACCTCGGTGCCGTCAACGGACAGCACGCCGGTGCGGCCCGGGTGCAGCGCGGCGCGCTGACCCTGGGCGACATCGATCGTGACGCCCGCGGCTGCCGCGATCGTTCGGACCGCATCGAGGGCGTCGGCGAGGTCGGCCGTCACCGGCGCGACGCCGGGCTGCTTCGCGACCAGGCTGCCCGTGAGCAGCACGGCGACGTGGCGGTGCTGCGGCGGGATCGAGGCGTCGAGCTCGGCAAGGGTCGCGGCATCCGGTCGCACCGCCAGCGGCGGCACGAACGACGTTCCGTACCGCACGCCGACCTTCGGGAGGAAGACGACGCCGGTCTCGAAGAGCGACAGGTCCGTGAAGCCGCGCGATACATTGCGGTGCGCGACCTGCAGAAGGCCCGGCACGAGCGAACGGCGCAGGAACGGAGCCTGCCCGTCGAGCGGGTTCGCCAGCTTGACGCTCGGGAGCTGCTCCCCCGACGCAGAGCCGTGGAGATCGTTCTGCTCCTCGCTGGTGAACCCGAACGACGGCGTCTCGACGAAGCCCGCAGCGGCGAGCGCGTTCGCCACACGACGACGGCCCTGCTGCGCGGCGGTGAGGCCACGGCCCGAGGGCGGCAGCGGCAGCACCGACGGGATGCGGTCGTAGCCCTCGATGCGGGCGACCTCCTCGGCGAGCGTCCACTTGTCGGTGAGGTCCGGGCGCCACGACGGCGGGATGACCTGCCATCCTTCGCTGCCCTCGGCGCCGACGACGTCGCAGCCGATGAGCCGCAGCGCGGCCTCGATCTGGCCCGGCGTGTAGTCGACGCCGATGAGGCGCTGAACGAAAGTCGGCGGAAGCTCGATGCCGGGGATGAACACCTCGGCGAACAGCGCGGCGCCGTACTCGTCGTCGCTGGTGCCGCCGGCGTACTCGACCATGAGGTCGGCTACGCGACGGGCGGCGACGAAGGGCACGAGCGGGTCGACGCCGCGCTCGAAGCGGCGGGAAGCCTCGCTCGGCAGCTTGTGCCGGCGAGCGGTGCGCGCGATCGACACGGTGTCGAACGTCGCGGCCTCGATGAGCACGTTGCGGGTCGCCTCGCCCATCTCGGTCGTGCCGCCGCCCATGACGCCGGCGAGGCCGATCGGGCCAGAGTCGTCCGTGATGAGCAGGTCTTCCGGGTCGAGGGTGCGGACCTTGCCGTCGAGCGTCTCGAGCTTCTCGCCCGGCGTCGCCCGGCGCACGGTGATGCCGCCCTGCAGCTTGTCGAGGTCGTAGCCGTGGATCGGCTGGCCGAGCTCGAGCATCACGTAGTTGGTGATGTCGATGAGGATGCCGAGCGAGCGGACGCCCGCGAGGGACAGCCGCGAGATCATCCAGGCGGGGGTGGGCTTCGTGGGGTCCACGTCGCGCACGACCCGCGCCACGAACTCGGTGACTCCCGCGCGGCCGCGGATGGGGGCGAGGTCCTCGGCGCTCACGGGGAAGCCCGCACCGGGCGCGACGTCTTCCCACGTGCGCTCTGCCGGGTCGCGGAACGCGGCGCCGGTGGAGTGCGAGTACTCTCGCGCGACACCGCGGATGGACAGCGCATAGCCGCGGTCGGGCGTGACGTTGATCTCGACCGCGACGTCGTCGAGTCCCAGCAGGGAGATCGCGTCGGTGCCGACGGGCGCGTCGATGCCGAGTTCGACGAGCCGGAGGATGCCGTTGTGCTCGTCGCCGAGCCCCAGTTCGCGGGCCGAGGCGATCATGCCGTCCGACACGTGGCCGTACGTCTTGCGCGCGGCGATCGGGAACGGGCCGGGCAGCACCGCGCCGGGAAGGGTCACCACGACCTTGTCGCCGACGAAGAAGTTGCGGGCGCCGCACACGATGCCGTGCACCGCGTCGCCGCCGTCCGCGGCGGTCTCGCCGTCGGGCGCGACGCGCACCTGGCACCAGCGGATCGTCTTGCCGTTGGACTGCGGCTCCTCGACGAATTCGAGGACCTCGCCGACCACGATCGGACCCTGCAGCTCGAAGCGGTGGACATCCTCCTCTTCGAACCCGACGCGCACGAGCGCCGCGAGGACGTCCTCGGGCGCGGCATCCGCCGGGACGTCGACATACTCACGAAGCCATGAGAGCGGGACGCGCATCAGACCACCATTCCGAACTGCTCGCTGAAGCGGACGTCACCCTCGGCCATGTCGCGCATGTCCTGGACGTCGCTGCGGAACATGAGCGTCCGCTCGATCCCCATGCCGAACGCGAAGCCGGAGTACTCCTCAGGGTCGATCCCGGCCGCGCGCAGCACGTTCGGGTTGATCATGCCGCAGCCGCCCCACTCGATCCAGCGGGCGCCGCCCTTGAACGTGGGGTGCCACAGGTCGAGCTCGGCGGACGGCTCGGTGAAGGGGAAGAAGTTCGCACGGAAGCGCGTCTTCGCCTCGGCCCCGAACAGCACCTTGGCGGCGTGGTCGAGCGTGCCCTTGAGGTGCGCCATCGTGATGCCCTTGTCGACGACGATGCCCTCGAACTGGGTGAAGACGGGCAGGTGCGTCGCGTCGAATTCGTCGGTGCGGTACACGCGCCCGGGGCACAGGACGTAAAGCGGCAGGTCGCGCTCGAGCATCGAGCGCACCTGGACGGGGCTCGTGTGCGTGCGCATGACGAGGTGGCGCTCCACCGGATCGACGAAGAACGTGTCCTGCATCTGGCGCGCGGGGTGGTCGACGTCGAAGTTGAGCGCGTCGAAGTTGAACCACTCGTGCTCGAGCTCGGGACCCTCCGCGATCTCCCAGCCCATGCCGACGAAGATGTCGGCGATCTGCTCCTGCAGGAGGGAGATCGGATGCCGCGCCCCCACGCGCGCGCGAGCCGCGAGCGCCGTGATGTCGACGCGCTCCGCCTCGAGCCTCGCGACGGTCTCGGCCGCGGCGAGCTCCTCCTCGCGCGCGGCGAACGCCTGATTCACCCGGCCGCGGGCCTGACCGACGAGCTTGCCGAACTCGGCCTTCTTGTCGTTCGGCACGTCGCGCAGCCGCGCGTTGAGCTTCGCCAGCGGCGAGCCCTCCGCGGAGTGCGCGGAGCGCGCGGCCTTCAGCGTCGCGGTGTCGCCCGCGGCCGCGATGGCCTCGAGGGCGGCGTCGACGGCGGAGTTCACCGCCTCAGGCGTGATCTCAGTGGTTTCGGGAGCGTCGGACACGAGACACGAGTCTACCGACGGCTCGGGGCAGGACCGGCCCGCGTTCAGGCGCCTCCGCCGGTGCGGTAGTCGGATCCGTCATTGACGCGCTGCGCAACGATGAGCTCCGTGTCGGTGCCCGCCGGAGCGTTGGCGGCGGCGACTTGCGGCACGCGCGGCGAGCGGCGCGTGCGCTTCTCGACGAGGTAGGCCACGTATGACAGGGCGAGGCACAGCGCCACGTAGATGGAGCCGCCGATGATGGCCGATGGGATGAGCGGCGAGTTGTACAGCGCCTGCGAGCCGAGCAGCTTCACGAGGTAGAGCAGCTCATGGAACGTGATGATGAAGCCGAGCGCGGTGTCCTTCAGGGTGACGACGAGCTGCGAGATGATGACCGGCAGCATCGCGCGGACCGCCTGCGGGAGCAGCACGAGCCGCATCACTCCCGACTTGCGCAGCCCGATCGCATAGCCGGCCTCGCTCTGCCCGCGGGGCAGCGACTCGACGCCGGCGCGGATCACTTCGGCGAGCACGGAGCCGTTGTACGCGATCAGGGCGATGACGACCGCCCAGTACGGCGACATCTTGACGCCGATCACGGGGAGGCCGTAGTACAGCAGCATCATGAAGATCAGCACGGGGATGGCCCGCAGGATCTCGACGATCCAGCCCACGGGAATCCTCAGCCACGCATGATCGGACATGCGGCCGAGCGCCAGGACGAAGCCGAGCGCGATGGCGCCGACCGCCGCCACGGCGAACGCCGACAGCGTGTTCCACGTCGCCTCGAGGAACAGCATCCAGATCGAGGAGTAGGTGAAGAGCTCCCACTTCTCGGCACTGAACTGGCCGGTCTCGTAGAAGCGCCAGAGCACCCAGCCGATGAAGCCCAGCACGACGAGGATGGTCACCGCGCCGATGATGCGGTTGCGGACGACCGCCCGCGGACCGGGGAGGTCGTAGAGGACGGAGCTGCTCATCGGGCGATCCTCCACTTTCGCTCGAGGATGCGTTGGAGCCAGGCGAGCAGGAGCACCAGGACGACGAAGATCACCATCACCCACAGCAGCACGACGAGCTGGTTCTCGCCGCGCTCGCTGAGATTGGAACGTACGGTGCCGAGATTGACGACGGAGAAGCCCGCGGCGACCGTCGTGTTCTTGAGCAGGGCGATGAACACGCTCATCATCGGCGGGATGACCGACCGCGTCGCCTGCGGAAGCACGATGAGCGACATCACCTGTCCGAACGTGAGGCCGAGAGCGCGGGCGGCCTCGGCCTGCCCCACCGGAACGGTGTTGACGCCCGAGCGGATCGTCTCGGCGACGTAGGTCGCCGTGTAGATGCCGAGGGCGGCTGTCGCCAGCACGATCGGCGACACGCGCTGCTGCAGCATGATCGGCAGGCAGAACGCGAAGAAGAACATCACGAGCGTGAGCGGGGTGTTGCGGATCCAGTTCACGTAAACCCCGCCGACGGCGCGCGCGATCGGCACCGGCGACACGCGCATGGCTCCAACGATGAACCCGAGCACGAGCGCGATCAGCCCGCCGCCGAAGAACAGCACCAATGTGCCGACGATCGCCTCGCTCCACAGGTCGCCGTTGTCTGTGATGACTCCCATCGCACCGCCTTCCTCGTCCACACCGCCGCGGCAACCGACCTGCCGTGGCGGCGCCGGGACGGCGCCGCCACGGATCGGGTCAGCTGACCGGGTCGACCTCCGGCTGCTCACCCTCGACGCCCGAAGCGCCGAGGTTGTTGTCGAAGATCTGCTGCCAGATGTCGCCGCCGTCGGTGAACATCGTGTTGATGTACTCCTGCAGCGCCGTGTCGCCCTTGGCGAGACCCACGCCGTAGCGCTCCTCGCTGAAGACGTCACCGACCACCTTGAGGTTGTCAGGATCCTGAGCGGCGTAGCCGATGAGGATCGCCTCGTCGGTGGTCACCGCGTCGACCTGCCCGTTCTTCAGGTCCTCGACGCAAGCGGAATAGGTGTCGTACTCCTTCGTCTGCGCCGTGCCCATGTCCTTGATCCGCTGGATCGAGGTGGAGCCGGTCGCGGAGCAGACCACCATGTCGGACGTGAGTGATTCGGGCCCGTCGATGGTGTCGTTGTCGGCGGCGACCAGCAGGCCCTGGCCGGTCACGAAGTACGGACCGGCGAAGGAGATCTGCTCCTTGCGCTTGTCGGTGATCGAGTACGTGCCGACGTAGTAGTCGATGTCGCCGTTCACGATCGCCTGCTCGCGGTTCGCCGACGGGATCGCCTGGAACTCGATCTGGTCCTCGTCGAACCCGAGCGATGCCGCGATCCAGCGCGCGATGTCGATGTCGAAACCGGTCCGCTCACCAGTGGTGGGGTCGAGGTAGCCGAGACCGGGCTGGTCCTCCTTGACGCCGACCTTGACGCTGCCGCGCTCGGTCATCGCGTCGAAGGTCGGGCTTCCCTCGATCGTGACGTCGGTGGCCACGGTCCAGGGCGTCGACGAGGTCTCCTCGCCACCGCCTGCCGCTGATTCCGACGGGGCCGCCCCCGGCGTGCCGCTGTTGCACGCGGTGAGGGCGAGAAGGGCGGCGGCGGCGAGGCCGACGCCCGCGATCAACTTCGTCTTGCGCATGTGTTCCTCCTGTTGCATGTGTTTCCACGGGTTCCGTATGTTCCGACGTCGGGTTCGTGCGGTTCGAAGTCTGAGATGTGTGCTCGTGTCGTCCTTTCGACGGCTGCAGCGAGGGTCAGTGCGTGAGCAGCTTCGAGAGGAAGTCCTTCGCGCGCGAGCTCTGCGGATTCGTGAAGAACTCCTCCGGGGTCGACTCTTCGACGATCTGACCGTCTGCCATGAAGACGACGCGATCCGCGGCCTTGCGGGCGAAGCCCATCTCATGCGTGACGACGATCATCGTCATGCCGTCCTGGGCGAGGCCGACCATGACGTCCAGCACCTCGTTGATCATCTCCGGGTCGAGCGCACTGGTCGGCTCGTCGAACAGCATCACCTTGGGCTGCATCGCCAGGGCGCGCGCGATGGCGACGCGCTGCTGCTGACCGCCCGACAGCTGGGCGGGGAGCTTGGATGCCTGGTGCCCCACCCCTACCCGGTCCAGCAGCTGCTTGGCCACGGCCTCGGCTTCCGCCTTCTTCATCTTCTTGACCTTGATGGGCCCCAGGGTGACGTTCTCGAGGATCGTCAGGTGCGAGAACAGGTTGAAGGACTGGAAGACCATCCCGACGTCGGCACGCAGCTCCGCGAGGGACTTCCCCTCCTTCGGGAGTTCCTTGCCATCGATGCTGATCGTGCCGCTCGTGATGGTCTCGAGTCGGTTGATCGTGCGGCACAGCGTCGACTTGCCGGAGCCTGACGGACCGATCACGACGACGACCTCACCGCGGTTGACGGTGAGGTCGATGTCTTTCAGCGCCTGGAAATCGCCGTAGTGCTTCTGAACGTTCGAGATCTGGACGAGGGGGTCACCGCGGCGGACCGAGATGTTGCTCGTCGGATTCGCCTGCGCGGCCGGCGGTTGCGCCTGCGCACTGTCATCGGGCGTCATAGCCACACCATAGAGCCGCGCTCCGACACGATGCCAGGGCCTTGCCCGCGTCTTAACCGTGTTGTAACAGGACGCCTCAGCGTGCCGCGCGCTGCGCGAAGGCGGTCTCGTACAGGCAGACGCTGGCCGCGGTGGCCAGGTTCAGCGATTCGGCCGCGCCGTAGATCGGCAGCCGCAGCGAGAGGTCGGCGAGCGCAAGAGCGTCGTCCTCGAGTCCGCGCGCCTCGTTGCCGAAGAGCCATGCCGTCGGCTCCGCGAGCACGTCGCGCGACGCGAGGAAGTCCCCTCCCCCGACATCGGCGGCGATCACGCGGACGCCTGCCTCGTGCGCCTTTGCGACGGCGGTCGCGAGATCGACCCCGACCGCGACCGGCACGTGGAAGAGGGACCCGGTCGTCGCACGAACGACCTTGGGGTTGTACGGGTCGACGGTGCGTCCGGTGAGCACGACGGCGTCCGCACCGGCCGCGTCGGCCGCACGGATGATCGTGCCGAGGTTGCCGGGGTCGCGCACCTCTTCGCAGATCGCGACGAGACGTGGAGAGGAGGCGAAGACGTCGCGCAGGGACGTCGGCGACTGACGTGCGACCGCGACGATGCCCTGCGGCGTCACGGTGTCGGCCATCGCGTCGAGCACCGCCTCGGTGGTGTAGACGATCTCGAGTCCGGCGTCCTGCGCGGCGTCGCGCACGTCGGTGTGCTTCTCGAGCGCGGTGGGCGTGGCGAAGATCTCCACGAGGGTGTCGGGTCGGTACGCCAGCGCCTCGCGGGCGGCCTGCGGACCCTCCAGCAGGAACAGGCCGGTCTCCTGACGGGCGCTGCGCTTCGTCAGCTTCGCGACGGCGCGGACACGCGGAGAGCGAGGGTTCTCGAGCACGGCTCTCAGTCTAGAGTCGCGGCTGGGCCCACGCGCCCAGAGGCTCCTGACGACGCGCCAGCGGCGTCTGGAGAGGGCGTGGGGATGCGTCTCCGGCATGCGATTCTCGCCGCAGGGCATGCGAAAAGGGGCGCCCTCCGCGAGGAGGACGCCCCTTTCGAGACAACGGATGCCGTGGTCAGGCGCTCTTGGGAGCGTTGACGTTCTCGGGCAGCGCCTCCTTGGCGGTCTGGACGAGCGACGCGAACGTCTTCGGCTCGTTCACCGCGAGCTCGGCGAGCATGCGGCGGTCCACCTGCACACCCGCGAGGCCGAGACCCTGGATGAAGCGGTTGTACGTGATGCCGTTCTGACGCGCGGCGGCGTTGATGCGCTGGATCCACAGGCGGCGGAAGTCGCCCTTGCGCTTGCGACGGTCGCGGTACGCGTAGACGAGCGAGTGGGTGACCTGCTCCTTCGCCTTGCGGTACAGGCGCGAACGCTGGCCACGGTAACCCGAGGCGCGCTCGAGGATGACGCGACGCTTCTTGTGGGCGTTGACGGCCCGCTTGACTCTAGCCATTTCTTGATGTTCCTAACTTGCGTCGGCGCGCGTCAGCGGCCGAGGAGCTTCTTCGCGACCTTGGCGTCGCCCGGGGCGAGGACCTGCTCCTGCGACAGGCGGCGGGTACGGCGGCTGGGCTTGCCCTCGAAGTTGTGGCGAAGGTTCGCCTGCTGCTTCATGAGCTTCCCGCTGCCGGTGACCTTGAAGCGCTTCTTGGCGCCCGAGTGGGTCTTCTGCTTCGGCATCTCTTCTTCCTTCGTTTCACTTCCCGCCCAGGCGGGAGTCGGTATCCCGCGGTGCGGGAGTCTGTGGGGCCTTACTCGGCCGGGGCTGCCTCGGGGGCGGCGGCCGGGGCGTCGGCCTCAGGGGCCTCGGCCGGAGCGCCGGCCTGCGTCGCACCGCCGCTGCGGGCGGAGCGGGCAGCTTCCTTGTTCGCGGCGCGCTGAGCGTTCTGCTCGGTCTTCACCTCGGACTTGTTCTTGTGCGGTGCGACGACCATCACCATGTTGCGGCCGTCGATCGTGGGGTTCGATTCGACCGTGCCGAACTCGGCCACGTCCTCCGCGAACTTGCGGAGCAGACGCACGCCCTGCTCAGGACGCGACTGCTCACGACCGCGGAACAGGATCATCGCCTTGACCTTGTCGCCGGACTGGAGGAAGCCCTCGGCGCGCTTGAGCTTGGTGATGTAGTCGTGGGCCTCGATCTTCAGACGGAACCGGACCTCCTTGAGGACGGTGTTCGCCTGATTGCGACGCGCTTCCTTGGCCTTCTGCGCAGCCTCGTACTTGAACTTGCCGTAGTCCATGATCTTGACCACGGGCGGCTTCGAGTTCGGGGCCACCTCGACGAGATCGAGGTCGGCCTCCTGGGCCAGGCGCAGCGCCACCTCGATGCGGACGACGCCGACCTGCTCACCCGCGGGTCCGACGAGGCGGACCTCGGGGACGCGGATGCGGTCGTTGGTGCGGGGATCGCTGATGCGGAACTCCTTGGGTATATGGGCTGGACCACCGCGACACGCAGTCGTATCGCGGGCGGAGGAAGATCCACTCCACCCGTCAGACGCTTCGAGCGCCGACTTCCTGCACCCTCTCCGGTGACGGAGTTCCCGCCCGGTCGCCCTGACGGCTACCCCGGCCGCGGAACGGTCGGGGCGGAGTGCATGACCCGGTAGCCTGGAACGGCAAGCGCGGGTGGGATGTGATCCACTTTCCGATCCGGTACAGAACGCACCGGAGACCGCAGCAGTCTATCAGAGAGAACGGCGTGGACACGATTCGAGACCAGGACGGCGATCCGACGAGCGCGACGGCAGTGGATGCTGAGCGCCAGGCGCGCTGGGAGGAGCAGGAGCGGGCGGCCGCCTCCGCCTCGCGCGACATCGCCGATGTGCCGGCCGTCGAGGTCATCACGACGGCCGCTGTGCACCTGATGAGCGCCGCCGCCGTGAAGGTGGGACTGGCGGACGACCCCGAGACGCAGACCGACCTCGACGAGGCCCGCAAGCTCATCAACGCTCTGGCGGGGCTCATCACCGCCGGCGCGCCCGAGATCAGCGACATGCACGCTCGGTCGCTCCGCGACGGCCTGCGCTCGGTGCAGCTCGCGTTCCGCGAGGCCTCGGTCATCCCCGACCCGATCGGCAAGGGCCCTGGCGAGAAGTGGACCGGCCCGGTCACCTGATCCGGTCGCGCTGACTTCCGCGACGCCCGCTCATCGCTCTCCGATGCCGAGCGCGGCCGCGCCTCGGGCCACGACGTCGACCGTTCGCCGGACGGCTTCCGCATCCGTCCCGTGATTGCTCACCGCGAAGCGCACCACCGTGCGGCCGCGCCACGTGGACGACGAGGCCCAGACCGTCCCCTCGGCTCGCAGCCAGTCCCCCAGCGCCGCGGTCGCCCCGTCATCGGGGGCTGCGAGGCAGACCTGGGTGAACGGCACGTCGTTCAGCACCTCGAGCCCGGGGATCCCGGCGAAGCCGGCGGCGAGGGCGGTGGCGGCATCCGTCAGCCCGTCGACCAGACGGGCGACCCCCTGACGGCCGAGCGAGCGCAGAGCCGCCCAGACGGGGACCCCCCGCGCACGGCGTGACAGCTCCGGCGTGCGATCGTACGGATCGGAGATGCTCTCCACGCTCGGCAGATACGCCGCGTGCGCCCCCAGAGCCGCCGTCATCGCCGGCTCGTCGCGCACGATCGCGACACCGCAGTCGTAGGGCACATTGAGGGTCTTGTGCGCGTCGGTCGCCCACGAGTCGGCGTCGGCCATCCCGCGCACGAGATGCTGCAGCCGGGGACTCGCCGCAGCCCACAGTCCGAAGGCGCCGTCGACGTGCACCCACGCGCCGGCGCGGTGCGCGACGGCGACGGCAGCGGCGAAGTCGTCGAACGCGCCGGAGTGCACGTCGCCGGCCTGCAGCGCGACGATCGCCGGTCCTGTCGCCGCGCCGAGCGCCCGCTCGAGGCCCGCGACGTCGATGCGTCCCTGATCGTCCGCGCCGACGGTCCTCGGGGCCCCGAGCCCCGCGAGGCGGCCGGCAAGCACCATCGACGTGTGCACCGCGTCGCCGGCGAGGAATCGGATGGCGGGCCCGGCCTGGATCCCCGCCGCCGGATCCGCGCCCGCCCGGCGCAGCACCGCGTCGCGCGCTGCGACCAGGCAGGAGAAGTTCGCCATCGTGCCACCCGTCACGAAGCCGACCCCGCTCTCCGCGGGCAGTCCCAGCAGGTCGAGGAGCCAGGTCGCTGCGACCTCCTCGACGGCCGCCGTCGCCGGAGTGGGTTGACGGGAGCCGGTGTTCTGGTCCCACGCGGTCACCAGCCAGTCCGCCGCGAGCGCAGCGGGGTATGTGCCGCCGATCACGAAGCCGTAGAAGCGCGGCGATCCCATCGCCATGAGACCATCCGCGGATGCCGCCGCCAGTTCCTCGACCACCGCGACGGGATCCCTCCCCTCCTCCGGGAGGACTCCGTCCAACCGGGCACGCACGCCGTCGACGTCGACCTCGGGGCGGATCGGACGATCCGCGAGCGTGTCCAGCCACCCGGCCGCGTGCCTGTGAGCGACCTCGAGCGCCTGCCGATACTGCTCCGTCACCGCGCCGTCGCCCATAGGAGCCCCCTTCGCCGAGCCGATCCTCCGCCGCGCGGTCGCCCGTGCGCAAGGGGTGGGCTCAGGCGCGGACGAGCTTGACGGTGAGGGAGTCGACGAGGACGGCGATGCGGTCGTCGGCCGCCCAGCGCTTCGCGAGGCGCGCGAGCACCGCGTCGAGCTCGGCCTTCTCGAGTCCGTCCATCAGGTGCAGGCGCACCACGAGCTCGGGGCCGCGCAGCCGCGCGTCGGGGTCGCCGGCCTCGACGGCCAGGTCGATGACCGACAGCTCGCCGCCGATGCTCTCGTGGAGTCCCGCCACCACTTCCGGCGACAGGAAGCTCGGCTCCCACGGCAGGCCCTGGCCGATCGCCCACACGGCGGGGCGCCGGATGACGAACTCGGTCTCGGACGCCGGGTCGACCACGATGAGGTCGGTGTCGTCGGCCGCAGCCGACAGGGCGGTGCGGACGCCGTCGGCCGGAACCGGCCGGGCCGCAGCATCCCATCGCCTCATGGCATCGACCGACGTGAACACCGGGAGCACGCGGCGGCCGTCCGGAGCGGCCACCGTGACGATGGAGAGCTCCTGCGTCTTGTCGACCTCGAGGCCGTGCGCCCCGATGCCGTGGTCGCCCTTCTCGGCGACCAGCGGGATCAGCAGGCGCGCGGCACGGTAGGCGTCGACGACCTCCCGCTGGCCGCCGGTGCCCGCGCGGAACGCGGTGAGCGCGCCCAGCAGCGCCGGATCGGCGGAGCCGTCGTCGGAGGCGTGCGGGTTCGCCTGGAAGCTGCGCCCCTCCCACGGCACGCCGGCGGAGTCGCCGCCGTGCGCGTGTCCGTGAGGGTCAGTGTCCGGCGACATCCAGCGCCTCGGCGAGCGTGAAGGCGCCGGCATACAGGGCCTTGCCCACGATCGCGCCCTCGACGCCGAGCGGGACGAGGTCGCGCAGCGCCGCGATGTCGTCGAGGCTCGACACGCCGCCCGAGGCGACGATCGGCTTCGGGGTGCGCGTGGTCAGCTCGCGCAGGAGGTCGAGGTTCGGCCCCTTGAGGGTGCCGTCCTTGGTGACGTCGGTCACGACGTAGCGGCTGCAGCCTGCCGCCTCGAGGCGGTCGAGCACGGTCCACAGGTCACCGCCCTCACGCGTCCAGCCGCGCGCGGCGAGCGTCGTGCCGCGCACGTCCAGGCCCACGGCGATCGCGTCGCCGTAGCGGCCGATCACGTCGGCGGCCCACTCCGGGTTCTCGAGCGCGGCGGTGCCGAGGTTGATGCGCGACGCGCCGCTCTCGAGGGCGGCCTCGAGCGTGCGGTCGTCGCGGATGCCGCCCGAGAGCTCCACCTGCACGCCGCGGACCTGCTTGATGACCTTGCGGAGCACGCCGGCGTTGCTGCCACGACCGAAGGCTGCGTCGAGGTCCACGAGGTGGATCCACTCCGCACCCTGCCGCGCGAAGTCGAGGGCTGCGTCGACGGGGTCGCCGTAGCTGGTCTCGGTGCCGGCCTCGCCCTGCGTCAGGCGGACGGCCTTGCCGTCGGCGACATCGACAGCGGGCAGGAGGACGAGCTTGGGTGTGGACGCGAAATCGTTCATGGATCCTGACTCAGACGTGGGGAAGCTGTGGGGCGGATCGCGGAAGCACGCGCTCCCGCAGACGGCACGGTCTCAGAGGGTAGCCCCGCCGAGGCCGTCGATCCAATTCGTGAGGAGACGGATGCCGGCATCCCCGGACTTCTCCGGGTGGAACTGCGTGGCCGACAGCGGCCCGTTCTCGACCGCGGCGAGGAACGGCGTGCCGTACTCGCACCACGTCAGGACGGGCTCGGGGAACGGCGGCTGGACGTCGAGCAGCCACTTCTGCGCGCCGAACGAGTGGACGAAATAGAACCGCTCCTGCTCGATGCCGCGGAAGAGGCGCGAGCCTTCACCGGGCTCGACGGTGTTCCAGCCCATGTGGGGCAGTACGGGGGCGTCGAGCTCGGTCACGACGCCCGGCCACTCCCCCATGCCCTCGGTGTCGACGCCGCGCTCCACTCCGCGCTCGAAGAAGATCTGCATGCCGACGCACACGCCGAGCACCGGACGGCCCCCGGCGAGGCGGCGCTCGATGAGCTCGTCGCCGCGGCTGGCGCGGAGCGCCTCGGCCACCGCGCGAAATGCGCCGACACCGGGAACGAAGAGTCCGTCCGCGTCCATGATGAAGCCGCGATCGGAGGTCAGACGCGCGTCGGCGCCGGCCGCGACCAGGGCCTTGACCGCGGAGTGCACGTTGCCCGAACCGTAGTCGAGGACGGCGACGAGCGGCTTCTCCCGCTCGGCGGGAGTGCTTGCGGTCACAGGGCGCCCTTCGTGCTCGGGACGCCATCGACGAGCGGGTCGAGCGCCTTCGCCTGACGGAACGCCCGCGCGAACGCCTTGTACTCCGCCTCGGCGATGTGGTGCGGATCGCGCCCCGACAGCACGCGCACGTGCACGGTCAGCGCCGCGTTGAAAGCGATGGCCTCGAAGGTGTGCCGCACGAGCGATCCGGTGAAGTGGCCGCCGATGAGGTGGTGCTCGAAGCCTGCGGGCTCGCCGGTGTGCACCAGGTAGGGGCGGCCGCTGATGTCGACCACCGCCTGCGCGAGCGCCTCGTCGAGCGGCACGAGCGCGTCGCCGTAGCGCGAGATGCCCGACTTGTCGCCGAGCGCCTCGCGGATGGCCTGGCCGAGCACGATCGAGATGTCCTCCACGGTGTGATGGGCGTCGATGTCGGTGTCGCCCGACGCCCGGACCGTGAGGTCGGTGAGCGAGTGCTTCGCGAACGCCGTCAGGAGGTGGTCGAAGAACGGCACCGTGGTGTCGATGCGGCTGCGGCCGGTGCCGTCGAGATCGAGCTCGAGCTCGACCGTCGACTCGCTCGTCGCCCGGCGCAGCGAGGCGGTACGTGGTGCGGCGCTCATGTCGCCGATCCTACCGAGGCGAGGGCGTCGAGGAATGCGGTGGTCTCATCCGCGGTGCCCGCGGTGACCCGCAGGTGAGACGGGATGCCGACGTCGCGGATGAGCACGCCCTCGTCGTACAGGGCCTGCCAGGTGGCCGCCGGATCGGCGACGCCCCCGAACAGCACGAAGTTCGTCCACGACTCGTGGGGCGTGTAGCCGAGCGCCTCGACCGTGGCCGAGATGCGGTCGCGCTGAGCGACGATCTCGTCGACCATGCCCAGCATGACGGGGGCGTGGCGCAGCGCGGCCGACGCCGCCGCCTGGGTCAGCGCACTGAGGTGATAGGGCAGGCGCACGAGGCGCAGCGCGTCGATGAGGGCGGGATCCGCGGCCAGGTAGCCCACGCGCGCCCCGGCGAACGCGAATGCCTTGCTCATGGTGCGCGACACGACGAGGCGCTCGCGCCCCGACAGCAGCGTCAGCGCCGAGCGCTCGTCGTGCGGGGCGAATTCGAAGTACGCCTCGTCGACGATGACGATTCCGTCGCTCGCCTCGTACACGGCTTCGACGACGTCCAGGCCAAGAGGTGTGCCCGTCGGGTTGTTCGGCGAGCACAGGAAGATCACGTCGGGCGAGGCGTCCGCGATCTGGGACGCCGCGTCTTCGGCGTCGATCGTGTAGTCGGCCGAGCGGGTGCCCGAGATCCATTCCGCGCCGGTGCCGCGCGTGAGCAGCGGGTACATCGAGTACGTGGGCGTGAACCCGAAGGCGGTGCGCCCCGGGCCTGCGAACGCCTGCAGGATGTGCTGCAGTACCTCGTTCGAGCCGTTCGCAGCCCAGATCTGGTCGCGGGTGAGACCGTGACCCAGATAGCCGGCGAAGCCCTCGCGCAGGGCGGTGAACTCGCGGTCGGGGTAGCGGTTGACGTCGCGCAGTGCGAGTGCGATCGAGTCGAGGATGTCGTCCGCGACCTCGGCGGGAACCGGGTGCGTGTTCTCGTTGACGTTCAGGGCGACCGGAAGCGGCGCCTGCGGGGCGCCGTAGGGCTTCTGCCCGCGGAGATCGGCGCGTATGGGGAGGTCTTCGAGACGTGCACTCACCCATCCCATGGTAGGCCCGCCCGTCGGCACGTCGTCGCCGCGTGACGCCGCGCGACGCACCGCTGGATCAGCGGCCGTACGCCGCCGGGATCGCGAGACGCTGGCCTGCCTGGACGAGGACGGTGTCGAGCGCGTTCAGCCGCACGAGCTCGTCGACGACGTCGCGCGGGTCGCGGTCGGGGGCGACCTCTTCGGCGATCGTCCACAGCGATTCGCCGGGCGCGACCGTGACCGTGGTGAACGATCCCGCGGGGGCACCCGCGTCGCGCGACGCAAGCGCCACGCCGCCGCCGAGCACCGCCACGCTCAGGGCGATCACCGCCGGAAGGGCGGCCAGCACGGCGAGCACGCGACGACCGCGCACCGTCAACCGCAGACGCGTGGATCGCCCGGCGACGGCGCGCGTGGCGCGCTGGGCTGCGGCGCCGGCTGCCCGGGCCGGCGACGGGACGGTCGTCGTGAAGTCGATCGCGGTCATGCTCGTCTCCTCCTGATGGGGAGAGATTCGCATTCTCCACTCGGCCGGGAGTGGGGAATGCGAACCTCTCTTCCGAAGCTATCTTCGAGTCTGTACGATGTCAATACCGGATTCCGACGTCGATCTCTCGAACGCGACACGCGGGGAGGTTGCCACCTCATCGCGTGCGATCCGGATACGGTTTCGATACGAGAACCCCACCACGGGCCTCCGACATTCGAAGAAACAGCGCTCGGGCCGAGCGCAGGACGGAGCCGGAAGATGAGCGACGCGGCCGGGCGAGAGAAGCCCCAGACCCGCCGGCGCAAGAGCCTGAGCGACAAGCAGCTCGCGATCCTCGAAGTGATCCAGCGCTCGATCGCCCGTCACGGCTACCCGCCCAGCATGCGCGAGATCGGCGATGCCGTCGGCCTCAAGTCGCTGTCGAGCGTCACGCACCAGCTCAACCAGCTCGAGCTGAGCGGCTACCTGCGGCGCGATGCCGGGAAGACCCGCGCCATGGAGGTCCTCATCGACCTGCCCGGCACCGCCACCGAGAGCCCCGCCGACGCGGCGCCGTCGGTCGGCGACGCCGCGCTCGTTCCGTTGGTCGGACGCATCGCCGCGGGCGTTCCCATCACGGCCGAACAGCAGGTGGAGGAGATCTTCCCGCTCCCGCGCCAGCTCGTCGGCAAGGGCGACCTCTTCATGCTCAAGGTCTCCGGCGAGTCGATGATCGACGCCGCGATCTGCGACGGCGACTGGGTCGTGGTGCGATCGCAGGCCACCGCCGACAACGGCGACATCGTCGCGGCGATGCTCGACGGCGAGGCGACCGTGAAGACGTTCCGCCAGCGCGACGGCCACACCTGGCTCCTCCCCCGCAACTCCGCGTTCGAGCCGATCCTGGGCGACGACGCCACCGTGCTCGGCAAGGTCGTCGCGGTGCTGCGCGCGGTCTGAATCCGTTGATCGAGCGCAGCCGTGCCGATCTCGTCGACCTTCGTTCAGGCACAGTTCGACACCAACTCGTGAGGCGGGTGGCGGTGGATCACGGCCAAGCGCTATAAGGGGGGAATGACCGACGTCACCGCCGCGGACGAGTCCGCCGCGCTCCGCGCCCGCCTCGACGCCCTCGAGGCCGAGAACGCCCGACTGCGCGCCGGATCGCCGCCGCCGCCAGCTCCTTCCGAGAGGGCGCACGGCAACCGCTGGCGGGCCTTCCTGTCGGCGCTGTGCATCGTCATCGCGACGATCCTGGTGCCGGTCTCGATCGTCGCGGCATGGGCGCGGGTCGAACTGGTCGACGAGACCCGGTTCGTGGAGACCTTCGCCCCGCTCGCCGAAGATCCGCAGGTGCAGGCACTCGTGGCCGACCAGGTCACCACGGCGATCGAGGACTCGCTCGACCTCGAGGGCCTGACGAACGACCTGTTCGACGGCATCCAGCAGCTCGATCTGCCGCCGCGGGCTCTCGCCGCTCTCGATCTGCTGCGGGCACCCGCCGCCCAAGGTCTGCAGAACCTCGTCGACACCACGGTGACGCGTCTGGTGCAGTCCGACGCGTTCGCCGATGTGTGGGAGACGGCGCTGCGAGCCAGTCACAAGTCGCTGGCGGCCGTCGCCGCCGGGGGCACCTCCGGCGGCGCCGTGGTGATCAGCGACACCGGCGAGGTGGGCATCCAGCTCGGCCCGATCATCGAGGAGGTCAAGAAGCGCCTCGTAGATCGCGGCATCACCTTCGCCGAGTCCATCCCGGTCATCGACAAGACCATCGTCGTCGCGCAGAGCGACGCCCTCACGGTGGTCGGCACCGTCTACAACCTCGCCGTCGCCGCCGGCTGGTGGACCCCGATCATCGCGCTCGTGCTCTTCCTGGCGGGCATCCTGATCGCGCGGCGGCGCTCCACCGCCGTCCTCGGCAGCGGGGTCGGGATCGCCGTCGGTGCGGGGATCCTTGCGATCGCGCTGGGCATCGGGGGTTCGGTGCTTGCGCTCAGCGCGCCGAACCTCGGCGTACCCGCAGGTGCCCTCGCGTCGATGTACGAGCAGATCACCGCCGCGATGCGCGATACGGCGATCGTGCTCACGCTGCTGGGCGTCGTGATCGCCGTGATCGCGTGGATGTCCGGTCGCTGGCGTGGTGCCACGGCGGCACGCAGCGGTGTCGCCTCGGTGAATGCGGGGCTGCGGGGGGCCGCGTTGAAGCGCGGCATCGACACCGGCCGCTTCGGGACGTGGCTCTACGCGCAGCGGATCCTCGTGCGCATCGTGCTGGGAGGCCTGGCGATCCTCTGGCTCATGCTTCTTCGGCCGCTCAGCGTGAGCGAGGTGTTCCTCGTGCTGATCGTGTGGCTCATCGTCTGGTGGGTCTTCGAGCTGCTGCAGCGTCGCCCCGACGAGGCTCTGGCCGCCGCCGCGGACCTCGAGATCGATGTCGCCGAAGCCGATGTCGTCGACGAAGAGGCGGGCGATGCGGAGACCGCCGTCCTGGAGCCGCTGAACGACACCGAGGTCATCCCGGACGCGACGGATGCCGCGACCGACGTGGCCGCGGCATCCGGGTCGAAGAAGAAGGGCTCCTAGGCCGGCACGCTCGCCCGCACCGCCTCGGTCGCCTCGACGAGGTTCTTCAGCGATGCGACCGTCTCGTCGTACCCGCGCGTCTTCAGCCCGCAGTCGGGGTTGACCCAGACGCGGCGCAGCGGGAGTTCGGCGACCGCACGGCCGAGGAGATCGGCGATCTCGCCGACGGACGGCACGCGGGGCGAGTGGATGTCGTAGACGCCCGGGCCGATGCCGGCCGTGAAGCCCGACGCCCGGATGTCGCCGATCACCTCGCCGCGGCTGCGGGCGGCCTCGATCGAGGTCACGTCGGCGTCGAGCGCCGCGATCGCGTCGATGACCACGTCGAACTCCGAGTAGCAGAGGTGGGTGTGCACCTGGGTCGCCTGCGCGGCACCCGCGGTCGCGAGGCGGAACGAGCCGACCGACCACTCGAGGTAGGCCGGCTGGTCCGCCGCCTTGAGCGGGAGGAGCTCCCGCAGCGCCGGCTCGTCGACCTGGATGACACGGATGCCCGCGCCCTCGAGGTCGGCGATCTCATCCCGCAGCGCCAGCGCCACCTGGTTCGCGGTCTCGCCGAGCGGCTGATCGTCGCGCACGAACGACCACGCCAGGATCGTCACCGGCCCCGTGAGCATCCCCTTCATGGGCTTGTCGGTGAGCGACTGGGCGAAAGTCGACCACGCGACGGTGATGGGCGCCGGTCGCGCCACGTCGCCCCACAGGATCGACGGCCGCGTCGCGCGCGAACCGTACGACTGCACCCAGCCGTTCTCTGTCACTGCGAAGCCGTCGAGGTTCTCGGCGAAGTACTGCACCATGTCGTTGCGCTCGGCCTCGCCGTGCACGAGGACGTCGAGGCCGATGTCCTCCTGGAGCGTGACGACGCGCGCGATCTCGTCGCGCAGGAATCGCTGGTACTCGTCGGCACTGAGCTCGCCGCGGCCGTGGCGAGCACGCGCCCGGCGGATGTCGCCGGTCTGCGGGAACGACCCGATCGTGGTGGTGGGCAGCACCGGAAGCGCGAGCTCGGCATCCTGCGCCGCGACGCGGGCGTCGTAGTCGCCGCGTTCGAAGTCACCGGAGTCCAGCACCGCGGCCCGCGCGCGCACCGCGCCGTCGCGCACGCCGGGTGCGGTGCGACGGTCCGCGAGGGCGGCGGATGCCTCGGCCAGCGGCTCGGCGATGGCCTCCCGCCCGTCGACCAGACCGGTGGCGAGCGCCACCACTTGCGCGACCTTCTGGTCGGCGAACGCGAGCCACGACGCGAGCCGCTCATCGAGCGCGGACTCGTCGGCGACGTCGTGGGGCACGTGCTGGAGCGAGGTCGAGGTGCCCGCGCTGATCTCCGAGGCGCCCACGGCGCTCAGCACCTGCAGGCGCTCCCATGCGGCGTCGAGGTCACCGCGCCAGACATTCCGTCCGTCGACGACTCCGCCCACGAGAGTCTTGCGGTCCAGGCCCGGCACGGCCTCGGGCACCGCGCCGCGGGTGAGGTCGATGGCGAGGGCTTCGATCGGCGCCGCCGCGAGAGCCGTCCAGGCCTCCGGCGACAACTGCGCATAACCTGCCGCGACGAGGATCGCGGGCCGGTCCCCGCGAACCCCCAGCGCGGCATAGGCGCGGGCCGCGGCGTCCGCCAGCACGGCCGGGTCCGCGGGCAGGCTCTCGCTCACCAGCGCGGGCTCGTCCAGCTGCACCCATTCGGCGCCCGCGGCGCGAAGGGCGGACAGCAGCTCGGCGTACACCGGCAGCAGGTCGTCGAGGCGGCTGAGCGGGTCGAAGCCCCGGGGGGAGGAATACGTCGCCTTCGCGAGCGCGAGGAGGGTCACCGGGCCCACGATCACCGGTCGGACGGTGAAGCCGTCCGCCTTTGCCTCCGCCACCTGCCGCGCGAACCGGTCGCTCGAGAGGGAGAAGACCGTCTCGGGGCCGACCTCGGGAACGAGGTAGTGGTAGTTCGTGTCGAACCACTTGGTCATCTCGAGGGGAGCATCGTCGCCCGCCCCGCGCGCGGCGGTGAAGTACGCGTCGAGGCCGATGGCGCCGTCGGCATCTCGCAGCGCGGCGAACCGCTCGGGCAGCGCCCCGACGGTCACCGCCGCGTCGTGCACCTGGTCGTAGAACGAGAAGGACTCGGGGATCGACGAGTCGTCGCGGCCGAGGCCGAGCGCCGCGAGGCGCTCCCGCGTCGCGCGGCGCAGGCCAGCCGCCGTCTGCTCCAGGGTCACGGCGTCGGCGGTGCCGGCCCAGTACGCCTCGACTGCGCGCTTGAGCTCGCGGCGGCGCCCGATCCGGGGATAGCCCAGGATCGTGCCGTGGGGGAAGGTGCTGCGAGGTTCGGTCATCGTGCTCTCTCTTTCGCTTCGTTCATCTCGGAGTGGGGGGCTTTCGGGGTCGCCGAAGAGACCCGTCGGGCATACGACGGATCGCGGCGTCCGGGGTCAGCGGACGGCGTCGGGCATTCGCGTGGCGGGGTCGAGCACCCCGGCTTCGCTCAGCACGTCCAGAACCGTCTCGTGGTTGTTGAACGCGTACAGGTGGACGCCGGGGGCGCCCCCGTCCACGACCTCGCGAGCGAGTCGCGCGGCGTGCGCGACGCCGACCTCGCGCTGGCCTTCGACGGTGGGCTCGATGTCGAGCGCGACGGCGAGGTCCGCCGGCAGCTGCTCGCCTGTCAGCTCGAGCACCCGGCGCAGCCGTGTGGGCGAGGTGATCGGCATGATGCCGGGGAGTATCGGGATCGTGACACCGGCTTCGCGCGATCGCTGCACGAACGCCAGATAGTCGTCAGCGTGGAAGAACAGCTGGGTGATCGCGAGCGTCGCGCCGGCCGCCTGCTTCGCGAGCAGCGCGTCGATGTCTTCGAACGGATGCCTCGACCGCGGGTGGCCGTTCGGGAACGCCGCCACGGCGATGTCGACGCGAGGGCGCTCCGCCAGCCGGACCGCACCCGGCACGCCGGGGATGGGCGTTTCGCTGTAGGGCTCACGCTCCGCCTGCACGCGGTCGATGAGCTGCACGAGCTGCGCCGCGCTGTCGAGATCGCCGAGGAAGACGTCGTCCTCCGATACGCCTGCCGGCGGATCGCCTCGGAGTGCGAGGAAGCTCGTGATCCCGGCATCCAGGAATTCCCGGATCAGCGCGTTCGCGCCGGCGTAGGTGTTTCCGACACACGTGAGGTGCGCGAGCGGGTCGACGTGGGTCTCGCGCAGGATGTGGGTGAGCAGCTCGAGCGAACGACCGCCGGTGGAGCCGCCCGCTCCGTAGGTCACCGAGATGAACCGCGGGTCGACCGACGCCAGGTGGCGGATCGTCTCGTGGAGGGCGGCGACGCCCGCGTCGGAGCGCGGCGGGTACACCTCGAAGGAGATCGGCACGGGAGGAGTGCTCAGGTCGATCGACATGGCCTGCTTCTCAGGGATCGGCGGACAGGGCTGAGCCGTACGGGAAGGCCCGATCGGCCGCGGCACCTCCACCCGCCGGGACGGCGGAAGGGGTGTCATTCGCGGGCGGGTGCCGGGCTCGGCTGTCGCTCCTGCCCGGGCCCCGAGGTTCGGGGCGTCCGTGAGGACGACCGGGCGACGATTCGTCCACGGTAGCGGAGCGCACCGCCGTGGTGCCGCCTGTGACGTTCTGTTTCGATCGCGGCTCCGGCCGGCTTCGTCGTACCGTGGTGTCGTGACGACACCGCACGTGCGCCCCTACGGCAGCTGGCCCTCCCCCATCTCCGCCGCGGAGGTCTCCGCGGCCTCGCCGCGTCTGGAGGGTGCGCGCTTCGTCGGTGCGGATGAGCCGGACGTGTGGTGGGGCGAGTCCGTGCCCGAAGAGGGCGGCCGCTCCGCGGTGCGCCGGAGGGCGGCATCCGGAGCCGTCGTCGATGTGCTCCCCGCGCCGTGGAGCGCCAGATCGCGCGTGCACGAGTACGGCGGCGGCTCATGGACGGCCGACGACGAAGGTGTGCTGTACTTCGTCGAGAAGACCGACCAGCGCGTCTGGCGGCTCGACCCGGGCGCTGAGCCGCGCCCGCTCACGCCCGAGGGCGGCGACGTCCGCTTCGGCGGCCTGACGCTGCAGCACGGCCGCCTGCTCGCCGTGCGCGAGGATCACACCCGCGGCACCGCGGTCCCGGCTCGCGACATCGTGGACATCCCCCGGGACGGAGGGGGCGTGGGTTCAGCAGCACGCCTGGCATCGCTCGCGAGCGGCAGCGACTTCGTCGCCCACCCCGCGCTGTCGCCCGACGGCTCGCGTCTCGCCTGGATCGCGTGGAACCACCCCCACATGGCCTGGGATCGCGCAGAGCTGCGCGTCGGCCGACTCGTCGGCGGGGACGGTCCGGAATGGACCACGGTCGCCGGCGGCGGCTCCTCGCCGCTGCAGCCCGAGTGGGTGGACGACGACGACCTCGTCTACGCCGACGACCCGACGGGCCGCTGGAACCTGTGGCGGCTGCGGCTCACGGCCGACCTCCACCACGAGCCGGTCGCGGCTGTCGACGCCGACACCGGCGGTCCGCTGTGGGTGCTCGGCACGCGGTGGTTCACGCTGCTCGCCGACGGGCGCATCGCCGCGGTCGAGGCGAACGGGGCGGAGGAGCTCGTCGTTCTCGGTGCCGCCGGCGAGCGGCGCGCGCTGCCCGTCGACGCGGTGACGCGTCTGTCGATCGAGGACGCCCGCGGCACCCGCGTGCTGCTCTCGGGCGCAGGCTCCGGGGGCGCCGGGCTGTGGGAGGTCCGCGTCGACGATCCCGCGGCGACACGGCTCATCGTCGGCGGTACCTCACCGTGGGGAGCCGAGTGGATGCCGCGCTCCCGCCCGATCACCGTGCCCGGGCCGCACGGGCCGGTGCACGCCTTCGACTACCCGCCGACGAACCCGGGGGTCGTGGCGCCCGATGACGAGCGAGCGCCGTACGTCGTGTTCGTGCACGGCGGTCCGACGGATCACGTGGGCGGCGCGGCATCCGGGAAGATCGCGTACTTGACCAGCCGGGGAATCGGCGTGCTCGACGTCAACTACGGCGGCTCGAGCGGCTACGGCCGCGCCTATCGCGAGCGCCTGCTCGGGCAGTGGGGCGTGGTCGACGTCGACGACGTCGTGGCCGCGGCCCGCGGACTCGCGGAGGCGGGCTCGGCCGACGGGGGCCGGCTGGCGATCGCGGGCGGCTCGGCGGGCGGCTGGACGGTGCTGTGCGCACTGACGAACTCCGACGCGTTCGGCGCGGGCATCAGCCGTTACGGCGTGGCCGACCTGCGCAAGCTGGCTGAGGACACGCACGACTTCGAAGCCCGCTATCTCGACGGCATGGTCGGGCCGCTTCCCGAGGCGGAGGCGCTGTACGTGGAGCGGTCGCCGCTGTCGCACCTGGATCGACTGCGCACCCCGCTGCTGATCGAGCAGGGCCTCGACGATCGCGTCGTACCGCCGTCGCAGTCCGAGGCCGTGCGCGACGCTCTCGCGGCGAACGGCGTCGCCCATGCGTACCTCGCGTTCGAGGGCGAAGGGCACGGTTTCCGCGGCGCGACGACGCTCGTGCGCACGATGGAGGCCGAACTCGCGTTCCTCGGGCAGGTGTTCGGCTTCGACACGCCGGGAGTGCCGCCGCTCGAGCTCGACTAGCGTCTCGAGCGGCGGCTCGCGGTCTCAGACAGTGAAGGGGGACAGACGCGCGGCGAGGTGCTGGCCCACGCGGGCGTGCACGGCAGTGCCGCCCTCCTCGTGCTCCTGCGAGAGGATCATCCCCTGCTCGTGGATCGCCGACACCAGGTCGCCGCGGTCGTAGGGCACGAGCGCCCGCACCTCGACGGCCGGCAGGGGCAGCGTCTCCTCGATGAGGGCCCGCAGCTCGTCGATCCCCTCGCCCGTGCGAGAGGACGCGAACACCGCCTTCGGCTCGAGTCCACGCAGCAGGAGCCGCGCGTCGTCGTCGATCAGATCGGCTTTGTTGAAGACGATGATCTCGGGGATGTCGCGCGCGCCGACGTCGCCGATCACATCGCGCACCGTCGCCAGCTGTGCGGCCGGGTCGGGGTGCGAGCCGTCGACGACGTGCACGATGACGTCGGCGTCGCCGACCTCTTCGAGGGTCGACCGGAACGCCTCCACCAGCTGGTGGGGCAGGTTGCGCACGAACCCGACCGTGTCGGTGAGCGTGTAGATCCGGCCGTCGCCGGTCTCGGTGCGCCGCACGGTCGCGTCCAGCGTCGCGAACAGGGCATTCTCGACGAGCACGCCCGCGCTCGTGAGGCGGTTCAGCAGCGACGACTTGCCGGCGTTGGTGTACCCGGCGATCGCGACCGACGGGATCGTGTTGCGCTTGCGCTCGGCCCGCTTGGCGTCGCGCGCCGGCGCGAAGTCGCGGATCTGCTTGCGCAGCTGCGCCATGCGCGTGCGGATGCGGCGACGATCGAGCTCGATCTTCGTCTCACCGGGGCCGCGCGAGCCCATGCCCGCGCCGCCCGCGCCCACCTGGCCACCGGCCTGGCGGCTCATCGAGTCACCCCAGCCGCGCAGGCGCGGAAGGAGGTACTCGAGCTGCGCCAGCTCGACCTGGGCCTTGCCCTCGCGGCTCTTCGCGTGCTGGCTGAAGATGTCGAGGATCACCGTCGTGCGGTCGATCACCTTCACCTTGACGACGTCCTCGAGGGCGCGCCGCTGGCTGGGCGCGAGCTCGGTGTCGGCGATCACGGTGTCCGCGCCGACCGACGCGACGATGTCGCGCAGCTCCTCCGCCTTGCCGCGACCCACGTAGGTCGCGGGGTCCGGGTGCGGACGCCGCTGCAGCACGCCGTCGAGCACGACCGCTCCGGCGGTCTCGGCCAGCGCCGAGAGTTCGCGCAGCGAGTTCTCGGCGTCCTCGGTCTCCCCCTGCGGGTGCACGCCGACGAGGACGACGTTCTCGAGGCGCAGCTGCCGGTACTCGACCTCGGTGACGTCTTCGAGCTCTGTGGAGAGCCCGGGGACGCGCCGCAGTGCGGCCCGCTCCTCGCGGTCCCACTGCTCGCCGTCGGTGTCGGCACGCCCGATCGTCGCCTCGTCCTGGAGCGCCTGGGCGGCTCCGAAGACGTGCACCCCCGAGCGCGCTTCGGCGCGCGCCAGCACGCGATCCACCGGGTCGACCGGCGTCTCGTCGGTGCTCTGGGGTGTCGTGGTATCCGTCATGTGTTCCTTCGCTTGTTGCCGTGGATGCCGTTTTCCGCCGTTCATCGGCCGGTTCGCAGCATCCGTGAATTCTAGCTCTGCCCGATGGGGCTTCGCCCCGAACCCCTGGATCGCCGGCGCGCTCCCGTTGTGCGGAGCACCTCCGCTAGGCTCGTCAGCCATGGGGAGCGACCACTACTTCAGTGCGACGCCCGCCAGCCCCGAGAACCTGCGCCGCATCCGGGTCACACTCGCCGGTCGCGATCTCGAGGTCACGACTGCCGGGGGCGTCTTCAGCCCCGATCACGTGGACTCGGGAACCGCGGTGCTGCTGTCGAACACTCCCCCGCCTCCGGCGAGCGGGAACTTCCTCGACCTCGGGTGCGGGTGGGGACCGATCGCGCTCAGCCTCGCGCTCGACGCGCCGCACGCGACGGTATGGGCCGTCGACGTGAACGAGCGAGCGCTCGACCTGGTGCGCCGCAACGCGGCAGCACTCGGGCTCTCCAACGTCAACGCGTCGCTGCCCGATGATGTTCCCGACGACATCCTGTTCCGCACGATCCGGTCGAATCCGCCCATCCGCGTGGGAAAGAACGAGCTGCACGGCCTGCTCGAGCGCTGGCTCCCCCGGCTCGACGACCGCGCGGACGCCTGGCTCGCGGTGCAGCGCAACCTCGGCTCGGACTCGCTCCAGCGATGGCTCGCGGCGACGCTCGACCGCCGCTTCACCGTGCACCGCGCGGCGACCGCTCGCGGCTTCCGCGTGCTCAAGGTGCGCCGCCACGGCTCACCGCCGAGCGAACCGATCGACCTGCCCGAACTGCCCGAGGGCTGAGAGCCGCTACGCGAGCGTGACCTCGCCGGTGTAGACGAGGGTCGCGGGACCCGACAGGAGCACGTGCCGCTCGCCGTCGATCTCCGGCATCCGCACGCCCAGCGTGCCGCCGGGGACGTCGACGACCCAGTGGTCCGGTGCCGCAGGACCGGCCCAGTGCCGCACCGCGAGCGCCGCGGCCGCGACCCCGGTGCCGCAGCTCAGCGTCTCGCCCACCCCACGCTCGAACACACGCATGCGGATCGAGCCGACGCCCTCGTGCACGAGCGGGTCGCTCGGCACGACGAACTCGACGTTCGCGCCGTGGGGAGGCTCCGGCTGCAGCAGGGGCTGCGCCGCGAGGTCGAGTCCCTCGAGCTCGGCGTCGTCGGGCAGCGCCACGACGACGTGAGGGTTGCCGACGTCGATCCCGACACCCGGACGAGGAGCGCCCCCGCCGCGCGTGCGCACGAGCACTCCGGAGTCGTCGACGACGAACGGGCCGAGGTCGACCTCGTACCCGCGGTCGCTGCGCGTGACGGTCTTGATGCCCGCGCGGGTGCCGACCTTGAGCGGCTCACCGTCGACGTCGGCCCAGCCGACGTCGACGAGGTAGCGCACGAAGACCCGCACGCCGTTGCCGCACATCTCCGCCTTCGAACCATCGGCGTTGCGGTAGTCCATGAACCACTCGGCCCCGGATTCCGCCGCCTGGGCGGCCTCGTCGATCGCTCCCGCGCGCACCACGCGCAGGATGCCGTCGCCGCCGATCCCGAAGCGCCGGTCGCACAGCACCGCGACCTGGTCGTCGCTGAGGTCGAGCGCGCCGTCGGGGTCGGGGACGATCACGAAGTCGTTGCCGGTGCCGTGGCCCTTGGTGAACGCGATCGTCTGCGGCATCGCACCAGTCTACGGGCGGGATCCGGGCCCCGGCCCGGCCCGGCTCAGTCGGCGATGAGGCGCTTGCCGGTGTTCCACGTCTCGAACGGCTCGTAGCCGAGCGAGTCGTAGAACCCCCTCGCGATCCCGTTCTCGGGCCGCACCATGAGCTGCACCTTCGGGCAGCCCATCTCGGTCAGAAGCTCCTCGGCTTCGGCGACCAGTTTGCGTGCGATGCCCTCGCCGCGCCGGTCCGGCGCGCTCGCGAGGTAGTAGAGCCAGCCCCGGTGGCCGTCGTAGCCGGCCATGACCGTGCCGACGATCGCTCGGTCGTCGACGGCGACGAGGAACAGCTCCGGCTGCACGGAGAGCTTGCGGCGGATGTCCTGGTACGGGTTGTTCCACGGCCGCGTGAGCCCCGCCTGCTGCCACAGCGAGACGACCGCCTCGGTGTCGGGGAGATCGAAGGCCCGGATCGCGATGCTCATGACCACGAGTCTGCCAGGGCCGCAGCATCCGTTCCCGGATCCACCCACCGGAGATCGTCGTAGCGCTTGAACCACGAGACCTGGCGCCGGGCGTAACGGCGCGTCAGCGCTTGCGTCTCGGCGATCGCTTCGGCCTCGGTCATCTCGCCTGTCAGCTGAGCCAGCGCCTGCGCGTAGCCGATGGCACGGCGCGCCGTCACCCCGCGTTCGAGGCCCTGCGCGCGCAGCGCCCGCACTTCGTCGAGGAGCCCGTCTCGCCACATCGCCTCCACGCGCGCGTCGAGGCGGACCACGAGCTCATCGCGGGGCACGGCGACGCCGATGATGCGGGTGTCGGGATACCAGCGGACGGGCGCGTCGGGCAGCATCGCGCCGTGGGTGCGCTCACCGAGCTCGAGCACCTCGAGCGCGCGCACGATGCGGCGGCCGTTGCGCGGATCGACCTTGGCCGCCGTCGCGGGATCCAGCTCGCGCAGGCGCCCGTAGAGGGCTCCGGGGCCGCGCGCGTCCAGCTCCGCCTCGAGGCGCGCGCGGAGCTCCTCATCGCGCGGCGGGAAGCGGAAGTCGAAGAGCACGCTCGACACGTACAACCCGGAACCGCCGACCAGCACGGCGTCGGCGCCGCGACCATGGACCTCGCGGATCGCCGTGCGCGCAGCATCCTGATACCAGGCGACCGCGGCGTCGTCGGTGACGTCGAGCACGTCGAAGAGGTGATGACGGATGCCTCGCCGCTCGGCTGCGGGGAGCTTCGCGGTGCCGATATCCATGCCGCGATAGAGCTGCATCGCGTCGGCGTTCACGATCTCTGCCGGGCGGTCGCCGGCCGCGAGCGCTGCGGCGAGCTCGAGAGACAGCGCGGTCTTGCCCGTCCCCGTCGCACCGACGACGGCCCACAGGCGCGGCGGCGTCACTGCGGCGTCGTCGGCCGGGGTGTTCACGGAGGGGTCAGACGCCGATGCGCAGCGTCGGCAGGCCCAGCGAGACCGCGCGCGGTGCGCCTGCTGAGCCTGTCGAAGCGCCACCGGCTGGTGCGGGGATGCCGCACGACTCCGCCTGCGAGCGGTCCCACGCGTCGCCGGAGCGCGTACGACGGATGCGCAGCGGCGCGCCATCGACCCCGTCGGCGAGCAGGTGGAACGGCGCGGCATGCGTCACCACGACCGAGACGACGTCGCCGGGGCGCGGGGTCTCGGAGCCCTCGGGCACCTCGAAGTGGACGAGCCGGTTGTCTTCGGCGCGGCCCGTGAGGCGGTGGGTCTCGGCGTCCTTCTTGCCTTCGCCGGTCGAGACGAGCACCTGCAGCTCGCGACCGAGCTGCTTCTCGTTCTCTTCGCGCGAGATGCGCTCCTGCAGGGCGGCGAGCCGCTCGTAGCGCGCCTGCACGATCTCCTTGGGCACCTGGTCGGGCATGGTCGCCGCCGGGGTGCCTTCGCGGATCGAGTACTGGAACGTGAAGGCGCTCGCGAATCGCGCCTGCTCGACGACGCGCATCGTGTCTTCGAAGTCCTCGTCGGTCTCGCCCGGGAACCCGACGATGATGTCGGTCGTGATCGCCGCGTCGGGCATCTTCTCGCGGACACGGTCGAGGATGCCGAGGAACCGATCGCTGCGGTACGACCGGCGCATCGCCTTGAGGATGCGATCGCTGCCCGACTGCAGCGGCATGTGGAGCTGCGGCATGACGGCCGGGGTCTCGGCCATCGCGTCGATGACGTCGTCGGTGAACGCGGCCGGATGCGGGCTCGTGAAGCGGATGCGCTCGAGCCCCTCGATCTCACCCGCGGCGCGCAGCAGCTTGCCGAACGCCTGGCGGTCGCCGAACTCGACGCCGTACGAGTTGACGTTCTGGCCGAGGAGGGTGACCTCCATCGCGCCGTCGTCGACGAGGAGGCGGATCTCGTTCAGGATGTCACCGGGGCGGCGGTCCTTCTCCTTGCCGCGCAGGCTCGGCACGATGCAGAACGTGCACGTGTTGTTGCAGCCGACCGAGATCGACACCCAACCGCTGTAGACGCTGTCGCGCTTGGTGGGCAGCGTCGACGGGAAGATCTCGAGCGACTCGAGGATCTCTAGTTCGGCCTCGCCGTTGTGGCGCGCACGCTCGAGCAGGCTCGGCAGCGATCCCATGTTGTGGGTGCCGAAGACGACGTCGACCCACGGCGCCTTCTGCTGCACGACATCCTTGTCCATCTGCGCGAGGCAGCCGCCGACGGCGATCTGCCTGCCCTCGTGCTTGTCTTTGCGGGACTTGAGGTGACCGAGCGTGCCGTACAGCTTGCCGGCGGCGTTGTCGCGCACGGCGCACGTGTTGATGACGACGACATCGGCCTCTTCGCCCGCCTCGGCGCGGACGTAGCCGGCGCTCTCGAGCGAACCGGAGAGACGCTCCGAGTCGTGCACGTTCATCTGGCAGCCGAACGTGCGCACCTCATAGGTGCGCGCACGCCCGTCGACATCGTGCGCAGCCTGGGAGGGCGCGATCAGAGTCGGGGTGGCGGAAGGGGAAGACATGATCCCGCCATTCTACGAGCCGTCCGCATGCGCGGAGGCTGGCAGTGGATCCTGCGTCCCCGAACGGCGGCAACCGGGCCCCGCCCGTGGCATGCCACGGACGAGCTCAGGCCTGGGCGTCAGTCGAACCGCACGCGCCCGGAGGGACGCGTCGACTCGTCCAGCGCCTGCCGGGCGGCGTTGAGCGCCGCCGAGCCTCCGTAGCCGCGTCTCGCCAGCTGGCCGGCGAGACGACGAAGAGCGACGTCCCGCTCGAGCCCGCGCATGGAGCCCGCCTTGGATCGGGCGAACTCGAGCGCACGTTCGGCGTCGTCGTCGGGCAGCTCTGCGAGCGCCGCGTCGGCGATGTCGCGCGGGATACCCCGCTTCGCGAGGCTCTGCGAGAGCGCCTGCCGCCCCTGTCCCTTGCGATCGACGCCGGCGTGCACCACCTGTTCCGAGAGACGGGTGTCGTCGAGGTAGCCGCGTTGGAGGAAGGCGTCGAGGATCGCCTCGACGCCTTCCTGGCCGAGCCCGTACTGGCCGAGGTACGTCTTCGCCTCCGAGACCGAGAGCTGCCGTGCGCGCAGCTTCTTCAGCAGACCGAGTTCGGCCGCATCGGCGGCCTCCGGCACACCTCGCCGACCCCCGACCGAGCGTCCTCTGCCGGCGCGCTCGGCGTCGAGGTCGATGGGCTGCTCATCTCGCTCGTCGTGCTCGGCTCCCGTGCGTGCGCCCGTGCTCGCGCCGGGGTCGTCGTCCCATTCGGTCCGCCACTCAGCCGCAGCCGCTGCCGAGGGCGCGGAAGCGGGCCCGGCCGAGGAGCCCTGGTCGACTCGACCCGCGGGGATGCGATCCTCGAGCTCCTGCCTGACGTCCGCCGCGGTCTTCGGGTACGCCTTCGCGCTACGGTCGCCGAAGAGCGATGTCACGGGGGCGAGCCCGCCGTTGTTCTCCACGTCGGACCCGCCGCTCATCGCTCACCCCGCTCGTTGAGCTCCGTCGGAACAAAGACCATCAGGCCGGGCGGCGCGCCGCCAGCTCGTCCGCGACCTCACCCGTGGCCTTGGGCACGCCGATGCCGAGCTTCGTCTTGATCTTCGTCTCGATCTCTGCCGCGACATCCGGGTTCTTGAGGAGGAAGTTGCGGGCGTTCTCCTTGCCCTGCCCGAGCTGCTCGCCCTCGTAGGTGTACCAGGCGCCGGACTTCTTGACGATGGCGTGCTCCACACCGAAGTCGATGAGACTGCCCTCGCGCGAGATGCCCACGCCGTAGAGGATGTCGAACTCCGCCTGCTTGAACGGCGGCGCCATCTTGTTCTTGACGACCTTGACGCGGGTGCGGTTGCCGACCGCCTCAGCGCCATCCTTCAGGGTCTCGATGCGACGGATGTCGAGACGGACCGACGCGTAGAACTTGAGCGCCTTTCCACCGGCGGTGGTCTCGGGCGAGCCGAAGAACACGCCGATCTTCTCGCGCAGCTGGTTGATGAAGATCATCGTGGTGTTGGTCTGGTTGAGACCACCGGTGAGCTTGCGCAGCGCCTGCGACATGAGGCGCGCCTGCAGACCCACGTGGGAGTCGCCCATCTCGCCTTCGATCTCGGCCTTGGGCACGAGAGCGGCGACGGAGTCGATCACGATGAGGTCGATCGCGCCGGAGCGCACGAGCATGTCGGCGATCTCGAGGGCCTGCTCACCCGTGTCGGGCTGCGAGACGAGCAGTGCGTCGATGTCGACGCCGAGCTTCTGCGCGTAGTCGGGGTCGAGCGCGTGCTCGGCGTCGATGAACGCGGCGATGCCGCCGGCGCGCTGCGCGTTGGCGATCGCGTGGAGAGTCAGCGTCGTCTTACCCGACGACTCCGGTCCGTAGATCTCGATGATGCGGCCACGCGGGAGTCCGCCGATGCCGAGTGCGACATCGAGGGCGATCGAGCCGGTGGGCACGACCTCGACGGGAGCGCGCTCGTCGCTGCCGAGGCGCATCACCGAGCCCTTCCCGAACTGCCGGTCGATCTGGGCGAGGGCTGATTCCAGGGCCTTCTCGCGGTCAACGGGTGATGGCATGACGTGCTCCTCTGTGCTCGCGTTCCGTCGCCTGTAGGCTGTCGCGCTCGGTCCCGGTGGGACGGATGCTGCGACAAGGCGTGAGGTGTCGTTCGACGCTGTTCACGTTAGGGAGGGGCTCCGACATCCGTCTTCGCTCCTTCCCGCTGCGTGGAAAACACGCTCTCGACATCTGCTGTGCAGGAGCCTACGCGGATCTCGAACACTTCTTCGATGACACGCCGTGCCGCGGCGGCGGAAACGCGCGCCGCGGAGCAGGTCAGCGGCGGCGCGGCTCGAGTCGTCCGACGCCGTACCGGCGCTCGGCGGGAACCTCGAGCTCTTCGCACAGTGCGAGCCATACCTCGCGCGGGTCGACGCCCGCATCGATCGCCTCAGCGGCTGTTCGACCGCCCACCTTCGACAGATACAGATCCGTCACGACGGCGTTCGCGCGTGCGCCGAACTCGTCGCTCACGGCGCGCTGGAACTCACTGCGACGCATATGGAGAAGCGGCGCGATCAGCGCAGCGAAAGCTCGGCGTCGACCGATGCCATGAGGTCGTCGGGGACGACGTCGGGGAAGGTCTGCAGGCCCTCGAGGACCGAGATGCGGTCGCCCACCTCGCGCATGATGATCGAGATGGGAACATCGAGCGCCTCGGCCACCGACGCGAGGATCTCGCTCGAGGCCTCCTTCTGGCCGCGCTCCACCTCACTCAGATAGCCCAGCGCCACGCTTGCGCGGCTGGCCACCTGGCGGAGGGTCCGTCCCTTCTGCTGGCGGAAATCACGAAGCACTTCGCCGATCTCTTGACGTACCAGGATCATCAGGGCCCCTCCTCACTTCTGATTCCACCGTCGTCCGGGTGGCCAACAGTACAGCACCGGATGATGTCAATCTAATCCCGTGAACTGGGCAATGGGTGGGAATCACCGAATGTAACCGAGACGAAACACCTTCTGTTCCCGGACTCGGTCTCACGGATGACGGATGCCTCCCACCACGGTGAGCGCGAGCTCCAGGACGCTCTGGACCGTCCGGGTGCGGATCTCGTCGCGCGTTCCCGCCAGTTCGAGGGATGACGACACGACCTCCTCGGGTGTCACGACCGCGATGTGGACGGTGCCGACGGGCTTGCCGTCCTGCGGATCCGGGCCGGCGACTCCGGTCGTCGCGACGCCCACGTCGGCGTGCAGCGCGCGACGCACGCCCTTCGCCATCTGCACCGCGACCTCCGCGTCGACCGGACCGCGGTCCGCCAGAAGATCGGCATCCACGCCCAGCTGGGTCGCCTTGATGTCGGTGGCGTACGCGACGATCCCCCCTCGCACGTGCGCGGAGGCCCCCGGAACGTCGACGAGCGTCGCGGTGACGCGCCCGCCCGTCAGCGACTCGGCTGCCGCGATGGACCAGCCGCGACCGTCGAGTGCGCGCAGCACCGCGGCTGCGGCATCCGTCACGCGTCCCTCCGCTTCGCGCCGGCGGCACGCATCTCGGTCACGATGTAGTCGATGCCGCTCGCGATCGTCAGGATCACCGCGATCGTCATGAGCCCCCCGTTGACCCAGAAGATCCAGTCGCCCACGAGGGTCCACAGCGGCAGCAGGGCGAAGGACAGGGCGAGACCCTGGGCGAGGGTCTTGAGCTTGCCCATCCAGGCGGCCGCCAGCACGTGGTCGCTCACGACCATGAACCGGTACACCGTGATCCCGATCTCGCGGATGAGCACGATGATCGTGATCCACCAGGGCAGCTCGCCGAGGATCGACAGGCCGATGAAGGCGAAGCCCGTGAGCACCTTGTCGGCGATGGGGTCGAGCAGCTTGCCGAGATCGGTGACGATGTCGTGCTTTCGCGCGAGGTAGCCGTCGATTCCGTCGGTCGCGATCGCCACGATGAACAGCACGGCCGCCCACCACCGCAGGGCGCCGTCCGCTCCCCCGTCGGCCAGGAGCATCCACAGGAAGACCGGCGCGCACAGGATGCGCACGATCGTGATCGCGTTGGGCAGCTGCCGGGGGATCGCCATGGCCCGAGCTTATCGGCGCGCCCCGGTCGGGCGGAGCCTGGGGTCAGTCGCGGCCGGTGAGACCCCACGCGTCCTCGGAGCCGTCGTCCTCGCTCTCGACCACGGGGTAGCCGTCGTACTGCGAGGCCACGGCATCCGCCCCATAGCGGTCGTCCGCCTCCGCGGCAGG
Organism: Microbacterium sp. BE35; assembly: GCF_031457705.1. Taxonomy (NCBI): domain Bacteria; kingdom Bacillati; phylum Actinomycetota; class Actinomycetes; order Micrococcales; family Microbacteriaceae; genus Microbacterium; species Microbacterium sp. BE35. Next base: position 1,095,156 of record NZ_JAVDXD010000002.1, on the reverse strand, counting down.
AGCCGCGGGTGCGGGCGCCGCGACGGGCACATCCTCGCCGCGCAGCCGCGCGAGCACCGACGGCAGCTGCTCGACCGTCACCAGCACGTCGCGGGCCTTCGACCCCTCGGAGGGGCCGACGATCTCGCGGGACTCGAGGAGGTCCATCAGGCGTCCCGCCTTGGCGAAGCCGACACGGAGCTTGCGCTGGAGCATCGACGTCGAGCCGAACTGGCTCGACACGACGAGCTCGGCCGCCGCGAGCAGCAGCTCGAGGTCGTCCCCGATATCGGCGTCGATCTCCTTCTTCTCGGCCACCGCCGCCACGTCGGCGCGATACTCCGGTCGCGCCTGGTGGGTGACGTGCTTGACGACCTCCTCGATCTCCTTCTCGCTCACCCACGCGCCCTGCACGCGGAGCGCCTTCGAGGCGCCCATCGGCAGGAAGAGGCCGTCGCCCTGGCCGATGAGGCGGTCGGCGCCGGGCTGGTCCAGGATGACGCGGGAGTCGGTGACGCTCGTCACGGCGAACGCGAGACGGGACGGGACGTTGGCCTTGATGAGGCCCGTGACGACGTCGACCGAGGGTCGCTGCGTCGCGAGCACGAGGTGGATGCCCGACGCGCGCGCGAGCTGCGTGATGCGCACGATCGAGTCCTCGACGTCGCGAGGCGCGACCATCATGAGGTCGGCGAGCTCGTCGACGACGACAAGCAGGTACGGGTAGGGCTTGAGAACGCGCTCACTGCCCGGCGGAAGCGTGATCTCGCCTGCCACGACGGCCTTGTTGAAGTCGTCGATGTGACGGAAGCCGAACGACGCGAGGTCGTCGTACCGCATGTCCATCTCTTTCACGACCCACTGCAGCGCCTCGGCGGCCTTCTTGGGGTTCGTGATGATGGGCGTGATCAGGTGCGGCACGCCCGCGTAAGACGTCAGCTCGACGCGCTTGGGGTCGATGAGCACCATGCGCACGTCGGCGGGCTTGGCGCGCATCAGGAGGCTCGTGATCATCGAGTTCACGAAGCTCGACTTGCCCGAACCGGTGGACCCGGCGACGAGCAGGTGCGGCATCTTGGCGAGGTTCGCGATGACGTAGCCGCCGCCGACGTCCTTGCCGACGCCGATCGTCATGGGGTGCGTCTGGCTGGTCGCCGTCTGCGAGCGCAGCACGTCGCCGAGCGTCACGATCTCGCGGTCGGTGTTCGGGATCTCGACGCCGATGGCGCTCTTGCCCGGGATGGGCGCGAGGATGCGCACCTCGTTGGAGGCCACCGCGTAGGCGATGTTGTTCGTGAGCGCGGTGATGCGCTCCACCTTGACGCCGGGGCCGAGCTCGATCTCGTACTGCGTCACTGTCGGTCCGCGCGAGAAGCCCGTCACACGCGCGTCGACGGAGAACTGGTCGAGCACGCTCGTGATCGCCCGGACCGTGTCGTCGTTGGCCTGGGAGCGCGCCACGTGGGGCGACCCCGCGGCGAGCGCGTTGACCGAGGGCAGTCGGTACGGTGCGGACGGGGAATCGACCGACGCGACGGAGCCGATTCCGTCGAGGCCGGGAAGAGTGCCGTCGTCTTCGATGACCTCGGCGTCGTCGCGGAGCGACGTGCGCGAGGAGGTCGCCGCCTTCGCCGCCGACAGCACCGCCGGGTCGATGACCTCGGTGAGCGCGTCGGTCGGGGGCGCGGGGGGTGGCGGCACGGGCTGGACGACCGCCTGCTCGAACCCTCCCTGCGACGAACCGGCCGGCAGCAGCTCCGTCAGATCCTGGGAGCCGAGACCGCCTTCGGGGTCCTTCTCGCGTCCGGTCTTGTTGCGGCGCCAGAACGGCAGCGAGGGGTCGCCTTCGTCGTCCGCAGCGGCCGGGGCCGCAGCATCCGTCGTCGCCTTCTCGTCCCGGGGCTCCGCGCCGAACATCCAGGCGTAGAGCTCGCCCAGGCGGCGCCCGATGCGGTTCGGGGGCGTCTTCGTGATGATCAGGATGCTGAGCACCGCCAGCAGCGACAGCACGATGTACGCGCCGACGTCGGTGAGCACCAGTGCGAGGGGCTCGCCCAGCATCCAGCCGAAGAGGCCGCCCGCCTCGCTCAGCGCCGGCAGCCCCTCGTTGGGCTGGGGGCGTCCGCCCGCCACGTGGCAGAAGCCCGCGATCGTGACGACGAGCAAACCGAAGCCGATGCCCACGCGCCCGTTGTCGTGCACGGAGGACGGATGCCGGAACATCCAGCCCGCGAGCACGAGCAGCAGCACGGGGAGCACGAACGCCTCGCGGCCGATGAGGCCCCCCACGGTGTACGCGCTGATGGTCTTGGCGACCTCGCCGCCGATGAAGAACCACTCGTTCACGGCGCCGGCGATCGCCAGCAGCACGAGAAGGAACGGGAAGCCGTCGCGGCGCTGGTCCTTCTCGAGCACCTCGGGACCGAACGCGCGGAACAGGCCGCCGGTGGCGTGCGCGAGACCCATCCACGCCCGCACGATGACCGGCGGACGGTCGGGTTCGTCGACGTAGCGCTTGGGTGCGGGTGCCGGCTTCGCGGCCGCGGGCTTGCGCGTCGACGAGGACGCGCTCGAACGCGCGTTCGTCGACGCGCTCGAAGACGCGCGCGACCGGCTGGTCGGGCTTGAGCTCCTGGCCATCCCCCCACGGTAGGCCGACAGCCCGACATTTGCCCGCAACCACGCCGCCGTGACGCCGCGGGCCGGGCGCGTCGCGGGGGCCCGCTTCGCCGGACGCCTCAGCGCAGGCGCTTGACCATCGTGTCGCGGCCCGATCCGCTCTGCGTGACGGCGAAGCCCTCGCTGCGGTACAGCGTCGAGGCGAAGTTGCCCCGCTCCACGCTGAGACTGATGCGCGCGAACCCCTGCGCTCCCGCGTGTTCGCAGAGCCGTTGCAGCAGTGCGCGCCCGACCCCGTGGGCGCGCCAGATCGGGCGGACGCCGATGATGAGCTCGGGCACCCCCGTGCCGACGTACCCGAACCCGGGTTCGTCGCGCGGGAGCATGCGGTACCAGGCGGCGCCCACCGGCTCGCCGTTGGCGTCCTCCGCCACGAAGCCGGCATCGCCGGGCCGCATCCAGCCCGCCACGTAGCGCCGGTGCTCGGCACCGCCGATCACCTCGTGACGGGGCCGCGCGCCGCCCTGGCGCCAGTTGGCCGCCTCGACGACCATGTCGCCGAGGAAGGCGCCGTCGGCCGACACGGCGGGGCGGATGCGGAACGAAGTGGCCACGACGCCGATCGTACGGCTCGCGTGTTACGCCTCGATACTCCGCGGATGGCGAACTCGCTACGCTTCGATTCTCCGCGTGATGGTCATCTCGCTACGCTTCGATTCTCCGCGTGACGGTCATCTCGCTACGCTTCGATTCTCCGCTTGATGGTCATCTCGCTACGCTTCGATGACGAGCGGGACGATCATGGGCCGGCGGCGCAGCGACTGGTTGACCCAGCGGCCGATCGTGCGGCGGACGATCTGCGAGAGTGCGTGCTGGTCGCGGACGCCGGACTTGGCTGCCTCGGCGAGCGCTGCGGCGATCTTGGGCTTGACGTCTTCGAAGACCGCGTCATCCTCGGCGAAGCCGCGGGCGTGCACCTCCGGTCCGGAGATGATCTTGCCGGTCGACGCGTCGACCACCACGATCACCGAGATGAAGCCCTCTTCGCCGAGGATCCGGCGATCCTTGAGGTCGGCGTCCGTGATCTCGCCCACCGTCGACCCGTCGACGTAGACGAAGCCGAGGTCGTACTGTCCGACGACGTGCGCGCCGCCGTCCTTGAGATCGATCACGGTGCCGTTCTCGGCGAGGATCGTGCGCTCGGGGTCGATCCCCGTGTCCTGCGCGAGACGCGCGTTCGCCATCAGGTGGCGGTACTCGCCGTGGACCGGCAGCACGTTCTTCGGCTTCAGGATGTTGTAGCAGTAGAGCAGCTCGCCGGCCGCGGCGTGGCCCGACACGTGCACCTTGGCGTTGCCCTTGTGCACGACGTTCGCGCCGAGCTTGGTGAGCCCGTCGATCACGCGGTACACCGCGTTCTCGTTGCCGGGGATGAGGCTCGACGCCAGGATCACCGTGTCGCCGGGGCCGGGCTCGATCGCGTGGTCGAGGTTCGCCATGCGGCTGAGCACGGCCATCGGCTCGCCCTGCGAGCCGGTGGACATGTAGACGATCTGGTCGTCCGGCAGATCGCGGGCCTTCTTGTAGTCGATGAGCACGCCCTCGGGCACGTGCAGATAGCCGAGGTCCTCGGCGATCGTCATGTTGCGCAGCATGCTGCGGCCGAGGAGGGCCACGCGGCGGCCGTGGGCGGCGGCAGCATCCAGCACCTGCTGCACCCGGTGGACGTGGCTCGAGAAGCTCGCCACGATCACGCGCCGCGGCGCCTTGCCGATCACCTGGTCGAGCACCGGGCCGATCGACCGTTCGAGGGGCGTGAAGCCGGGCACATCGGCGTTGGTCGAGTCGACGAGGAAGAGGTCGACACCCTCCTCCCCCAGCCGCGAGAACGCGCGGAGGTCGGTCAGCCGGCCGTCGAGCGGCAGCTGGTCCATCTTGAAGTCGCCGGTCGCGAGAACGAGACCCGCGGGCGTGCGGATCGCGACGGCGAGCGCGTCGGGGATCGAGTGGTTCACCGCGACGAACTCGAGCTCGAACGGCCCGAGGTTCTCGCGCTGCCCCTCCGCCACCGTGAGGCTGTACGGCTTGATCCGGTGCTCCTTGAGCTTGGCCTCGGTGAGTGCGAGCGTCAGCCCCGATCCGATGATCGGGATGTCGCTCTTCAGCTTCAGCAGGTACGGCACCGCGCCGATGTGGTCCTCGTGTCCGTGCGTGAGCACGACGCCGACGATGTCGTCGAGCCGCTTCTTGAGCGGCTCGAAGTCGGGAAGGATCAGGTCGACGCCGGGCTGGTGCTCCTCAGGGAACAGCACGCCGCAGTCGACGACGAGGAGCTTCCCGCCGTACTCGAACACCGTCATGTTGCGGCCGACCTCGCCGAGGCCGCCGAGCGGGACGATCCGTAGGGTTCCTGCTTCGAGCTCCGGCGGGTCGTACGGGGTGGTGGGCATTGCGAAGCCTCCTCCGGGCGCTGGGACGCCCGTCATCTGCGCGCCGTCGACGGTTCGACGGCGCGGTGGTCATCTCGTGGTGCCCGAGACCTTCGGCAGCGCGCCGCCGGCGGCGGCGTTGCGGTCGGGGCGGAAGTTCGAGAAGTCGGCGCCGGGAACATCGTTCACGAGAGCGAGCTCGTCCTCGATCTTGGCGGCCTCCCACTCCTCCGGTCCGACCAGCGGCAGCCGCACACGCGGGCTGCCGATGCGGCCGAGGCCGTGGAGGATGTACTTCGCCGACACCGTGCCGGGCACGTGGGTCATCACGGCCCGCACGAGCGGCTCGAGCTGCTGGTGCGCTGCGGTGGCCGTCCTGAGGTCACCGGCGTTGACGGCGTCGACGATCGCACGGTAAGGCTGCGCCGCGATGTTCGCGGTGACGCCGATGAGCCCCGTGGCGCCGATCGCGAGGTGCGGCAGCACGTTGGCGTCGTCGCCCGAGAAGTACATCAGGTCCGTCTGGTTGAGCACGCGGCTCACCTCGCTGAAGTCGCCCTTGGCGTCCTTGATGGCGAGGATGTTCGGGTGCTTCGCGAGGCGCAGGATCGTCTCGTACCGGATCGGCACGCCGGTGCGGCCCGGGATGTCGTACAGGATCACCGGCAGATCGGTCGCATCGGCGACCAGGCGGAAGTGCGTCAGGATGCCGGCTTGCGTGGGCTTGTTGTAGTACGGCGTGACGATCATGATGCCGTCGGCGCCGACCTTCTCGCTGGCCTTGTAGAGCTCGATCGCGTGGGCGGTCTCGTTCGACCCGCCGCCCGTGATGATCTTGGCGCGGCCGGCGGCGACATCCTTTCCGACCTCGACGAGGCGGATCTTCTCCGCGTCGGTGAGGGTCGACGTCTCACCCGTGGTGCCGGTCACGACGATGCCGTCGGCGCCCGCGGTGATGACGTCGTCGATGTGCTTCTCGACAGCGGGCCAGTCGACCTCGCCGTCGGCCGTCATGGGGGTGACGAGCGCGACGAGCACCTGTCCGAAGGGGTTGCCCGTATGCGTCATGCATTCAGGTTATCGGGATGCCGCGCCCCGGCGCGCCCGGTGACGGTCACCCCACGACGGCGACCCGGCTTCACCGGAACACGGGTCGATCGCGCGACACGCTGGGCCGACGCCTCCGTCGCCGGCGTGTCGAAGTCGTCGACCCGTGTTTCGGCGCTCGCACGAGTGGAGGGACACGGATGCTGCGTGCCGCGGGTCGGACCGAGGCAGACCGTTCTCACCACGTGAGGCCGGCGGGGCTCCGGTGCAGGTTCCGCGAGAAAGCGGCCAGGATCGCAGCCTCGACGATCTCCCAGTCGTGCACGATGAGCGCATAGTCGAAGCGAAGTGTGATGAAGCCGAGTGCCATCGCCGCGGCGTCGCGTACGCGGTCACGGTGCCGAGACGGTCCGTCATGGGTGTCGCCGTCGGCCTCCACGATCAGGCAGTCGCCGATGACGAAATCGACCACGCCGACCCCGGGAACGGCGACCTGCGGGGTGAGCGCGAGCCCGTACCTGCGGAGCCGCAGCCGAACGAGGGATTCGAGCCCACTGCCGGCGTCGGTGCGAGCGAAGTCGACGAGCCAGCGAAACCCAGCGGGGAGGCTGAGCTTCAGCCGCTCTCGCGCCTGATCATCGACCAGACTCTGCCGCAGAGCCGATTCGAGCGCCGCGAAGAACGCCTCCTCGCCCCGGCACGCAAGGATCTGCCGGAGACAGTGAAGGATTCCGACGGACGCCAATGTCGGCTCGTCAACGGCGATGTCACGGTGGAAGGCGCAGCATGCACCTTCCTCGGGCTCAGGATGGATGGCGATCCGCATCGGGTGGTGCTTCTCGTCGATCCAGGTGTGGACCGGTTCCTGATCGCCGTCGTCGAGGAGCCACAGCCCGTAGGCGCGTCCCGCGGTCACGCATGCGATGCGTCCGCGATGGCTCAGCGCCTCGACGGTTGCTGTTGGGGTGGAAGGTGTCGCGTACACGCCGACCCGAGGTCGCAGGAGGAGCCCCTCGGCGTGGGCCCGGCCGAGGTCACTCTTCCGGACGCCCTGCGCGACGATGTCCCGGGTGCGCGCGACGCCTCCGATCAGCTCCACGGCAGCAACGGCGGATTCGACGGTCATGCCTCACGGTCGCGCCATCTCTTCGCACCGGCGGACCAGGTGGGTCGATCAGTGGAGAAGCTTCGAGCCGAGTCGTCAGGGGAGGAACCCCGGGTTCCCTCCCCCGTCGCACCGCCGAGCGCACGAGGCCCCTCCCCGGCTGCCACCGAAGCACTGGCTGGTCATCCGACACGCCGGGTCGCAGCATTCGTCACCGGCGTGCCCCCGTTACCGACCCGTGCCTCGGCACACAGACCGGTGAATCTCACGACGGCTGCAGGCGAGCCGGGCTCGACGGTGCGACCGCCGGCTGCATTCCGCCGAAACACGGGTCGATCGCGCGACACGCCGGGCCGCGGCATCCGACACCGGCGTGTCGCCCTTGCCGACCCGTGTTTCGGCAATGGGAGGGGGTCCCCGGTGAGACCCGGGCCGGCTCAGCGGCCGCGCTCTCCGATGCGCGCGGCGACCGACGGCGGGGCGAAGCGGGCCAGGGCCACGAGCGCCTTGTACCGCAGCGACGGGATCGACACCGCGGCACCGCGTGCCGCGTCGCGCAGCGACTCGGCCACGACGTCGCGCGCGTCGAGCCACATCCCGTCGGGCACGCCCTCCTGCCCCGGCGGCAGCCCGAGGCGTTCGTGGAAGTTGGTGTGGGTGTAGCCGGGGCACACCGCGGTCACCGTGACGCCTCGTGGGCCGTAGCGGCCGTTCGCCCAGCGACTGAAGCTCACGAGCCACCCTTTGCAGGCGCCGTACGTCGAGCGCGGGATGAAGGCGGCCACCGACGCGACGTTGATGACGCGGCCGTGCCCGCGCGCCAGCATCGCGCCCAGCGCGGCGTGCGTGAGGCGCATCGGCACCTCGACGTGCAGCTCCAGGTGACGGACCTCGTCCTCGATGTCGTTGCGCTCGAAAGCCAGGGGCAGCCCGAAGCCTGCGTTGTTCACCAGGATCTCGATCGGCCGGGCCTCGTCGGCGATGCGCGCCTCGACCCGCTCGCGCTGGCGGCGCTTGAGCAGATCGGCTCCGAGCACGTCGACCTCGACCCCGTAGGTCGACCGCAGCCGCACCGCGAGCTGCTCGAGCGCGTGCCGGTCTCGCGCGACGAGCACGAGGTGCGCGCCTTTCGCCGCCAGCTGGCGCGCGTACTCCGCACCGAGACCAGAACTCGCACCGGTGATGAGCGCCGTCTTCGCCATGCGCGCCAGCCTATTGCCGTGTCAGTTCAAGCCGTGCGCCTCCGGCCGCACCAGTCGCAGGAAGCGGTAGCGGATGCCGGAACCCGACGTGTGCCAGCCGTCGACCGGGTCCGTCGCGGCCGTGACCCAGCCGGCGCGGTCGGGCGCCAGGGTGTCTCCCGCGACCGCGACATCGAGTTCGGTGACCTCGAGGAGGTCGGCGAGCTCGATGGCCTCCTGGAACAGCTGCCCGCCGCCGATCACCCAGATGCGCTGGGGCCCGCCTTCGTCGGCCAGGGCCAGCGCGGCCTCGAGCGATGCGGTGCGCTCGGCGCCGGTATCCGTCCACTGCTCCTGTCGGGTGATCACGATGTTGCGCCGCCCCGGCAGCGGGCGGAAGCGCGGGGGGAAGGACTCCCAGGTGCGTCGGCCCATCACGACCGGTGCGCCGAGTGTCAGGGCCTTGAAGTGCGCGAGGTCTTCGGGCACATGCCACGGCATGCCGCCGTCGGCGCCGATCACGCCGTCGTGCGCCTCCGCCCAGATGAGGCCGATCGGGGCCGTCATACCGCGACCGCCCCGCGGATCGCGGGGTGGTGCTGGTAGTCCTCGAGCACGAAGTCGTCGTAGCGGTAGTCGAAGATCGACTCGGGCGTCCGCGCGATGCGCAGCGTCGGGTAAGGGTACGGCTCGCGGGTGAGCTGCTCGCGCACCTGCTCGACGTGGTTGTCGTAGATGTGGCAGTCGCCGCCGGTCCACACGAAGTCGCCGGGCTCGAGCCCCGCCTGCTGCGCGACCATGAGGGTCAGCAGCGCGTACGACGCGATGTTGAAGGGGACGCCGAGGAAGAGGTCCGCGCTGCGCTGGTACAGCTGGCACGACAGCTTGCCGTCGGCGACGTAGAACTGGAACATCGCGTGGCACGGCGCGAGTGCCATGTCGGGGATGTCGGCGGGGTTCCACGCCGACACGATCAGCCGACGCGAGTCGGGGTTCGCGCGGATCTGGTCGAGCACGAGCGCGATCTGGTCGATGTGCTCCCCCGACGGCGTCGGCCACGACCGCCACTGCACCCCGTAGACCGGGCCCAGCTCGCCGGCGGCATCCGCCCATTCGTCCCAGATGGTCACGCCGTGCTGCTGCAGCCACGCGACGTTCGATTCGCCGCGGAGGAACCACAGCAGCTCGTACGCGATCGACTTGAAGTGGACGCGCTTGGTGGTGATGAGCGGGAAGCCCTGTGCGAGGTCGAACCGGATCTGCCGGCCGAACGCACTGGTCGTGCCGGTGCCGGTGCGATCGTCCTTGTGGGTGCCGTGTTCGAGCACGTCTCGCAGAAGGTCTTCGTACGGGGTCGGGATCGGCGTCGTCACGGCTGCCACGATACCGGCGCCCGGGACATCCCGGCCGTGCCCGCACCGTGCGAGTCCCTCACGGCGCCGCCCCTTCTGTTACATCGATCGCGTCATATTCCCCGATTCGGCCTCCATTCAGGTGAAAGGGGTTAGCCTGATCTGCTGTGAACCTCGTCGGCGCCCTCATCGCCCTCGCCGCGCTCCTCGCGGCGACGGTGGCACTCGGTGTCTTCCTGAACTGGCGACAGTCCCACGCCCGCCGCAACGTCGAGCACGAGGTCATCGAACCTCACCGCCTCGGCGCCGACGGACTCGGCGAAGTCGCCACCCTGCTGCAGTTCAGCACCGAGCTCTGCGCCCGTTGTCCCGGCGTGCACCGCACGCTCTCGGCCATCGCCGACGATCACGAGGGCGTGCGCCACCTCGACGTCGACCTCACCCACCGCCCCGACATCGCGAAGCACTTCCAGGTGCTCCAGACGCCGACCACGCTCGTGCTCGACCGCAACGGCGTCGTGCAGACGCGTTTCGGCGGCGCGCCCGGCCGCGACGTGCTCGAGCTCGAGCTCAACCGCCTGATCGCAGAGGACGCGAATGTCTGACCGAGCGGACGCTTCCCCACGCGGCATCGACCCCCGGGGCCCGCGCTTCGCAGCCGGCATCACCGCCGTGCTGCTGCTCATCGTCGTGTTCCTGGGGCTCACCGGCCTGTCGACGGCGCAGACGGCCGAGGGATGGGCGGTCTCCGCGGCGAGCGTCGCCCAGCGGTTCCTCGACCCCGCCTTCCTCCTGCTGCTCGCGACGACCCTCCTCTTCCTGTGGGGCGTGGTCTCGCCGCGCACCGCGCCGTGGGGCGCGCTGTACCGCACCGTCGTGGCGCCGCGCCTATCGGCTCCGAGCGAGCTCGAGGACCCGCGCCCGCCGCGCTTCGCGCAGGGCGTGGGCCTGTTCGTGTCGGCACTCGGTCTCGCGCTGCAGCTGTTCGGCATGCCGTGGGCGTTGACGATCGCCGCCGCTGCGGCCTTCATCGCCGCGTTCCTCAACGCCGTCTTCGGGCTCTGCCTCGGCTGCCAGCTGTACCTCCTCCTGCAGCGCGCCGGCATCGTCGGCCGCGCCCGCCCGGCTTCGGCCTGACGCCCGGTCGGCCGTCCGCGGGCCGAGGGGCTCAGCATCCCCTGTCAACCCATCGCGGTGCGGCGGGCCGACGCCATAGGCTGACGCGAGACGCCCGGCACGCGGGCGTCCGTCAGCGAGGAGGCCCATATGACCGTCACCAGCGAAGCAACCACGGTGTGGAAGGGCGGACTGTTCGACGGGTCCGGTGAGACCACGTTCGTGTCGTCCGGCCTCGGGACCTTCCCCGTCAACTGGAAGGCGCGCAGCGAGGGCTCGACGTCCGTCACGACCCCCGAGGAGCTCATCGCCGCCGCCCACGCCTCGTGCTTCAGCATGGCGTTCTCGCTCGCCCTGGCCGAGAACGGCACTCCCCCGGAGTCGATCGACACGACCGCCTCCGTCACGTTCAAGCCGGGCACGGGCATCACCGGCAGCCACCTGAACGTCAACGCCGTCGTCCCGGGACTCGAGCCGGAGGACTTCGAGCGACTCGCCCAGAGCGCGAAGGCCGGATGCCCCGTCTCGCAGGCCCTCGCGGGCATCGAGATCACCATCGAGGCCACGCTTGCCTGAAGGCCCGCCGGGCAGTGACGACGGCAGGCGGATCGTCGTCGCCGGGGCGTCCGGCCTCATCGGCCGGGCGCTCGTCGAGAGCCTCCGCGCCGACGGCGCCGAGGTGACGACGCTCGTGCGCCGGCCCGCCGAGGCCGCGCACGAAGTCGAGTGGCTCACGACGGCCGAGCGGCTGGATCCCGCGGTGCTCGAGGGGGCGGACGCCGTCGTCGGGCTCAACGGTGCGAGCATCGGACGCTTCCCGTGGACGCGGTCGTACAAGAGCACACTGCTGTGGTCGCGCATCGCGCCGACCCGCGCGCTCGCCCGAGCCGTGCGCGAACTCGGTACGGGGTCCCCGCACTTCGTGTCGGCATCGGCCGTCGGCTACTACGGCTCCGCGCCCGGTGCGCGCCTCACGGAGGACGCACCGCGCGGCGAGTCGTTCCTCGCGGATCTCTGCGGCGAGTGGGAGGCCGCGGCATACGGCGCGGGGACGGATGCTGCGGTGTCGGTGCTGCGCACTGCCCCGGTCGTGCACGCCGACGGCGTGCTGAAGCCGCTGATGCTCCTGACGAAGCTCGGCCTCTCCGGCCCGATCGGCCGCGGGACGCAGGCGTGGCCGTGGATCTCGCTCGAGGACGAGGTCCGCGCGATCCGACACGTGATCGACGCCCGCCTCACCGGTCCGGTGAACCTCTCCGGGCCTACGCGCGCAACGGCGAACGATCTCGGGTTCGCCCTCGCGGTGCGGATGAACCGCCCGTTCCTGCTGCGCGCGCCGGTGTGGGGCATGAAGCTCGCCCTCGGTGCGGACGCCACGGAGGCGATCCTCACCGCAGATGCGCACGTCGTGCCGGATGCGCTCGAGACGTCGGGCTTCGCGTTCTCGCACCCGACGGTGGAGGACGCGGTCGCAGCCGCCGTGCCCGCGGCATCCTGATCGCGCGCCGGGATTCAGCCGGGGCGGTCGGCCTTCTCCAGCCGGATGGCGGCGCGCACCGCCTCTCGTGCGCGACGGCGGTCGCCGGCGGCGTCGTAGGCGAGTCCGAGCCGGTACCACGCCCGCCAGTCGTCGGGGTGGGCCTCGACGTCGGCGCGGTACACCGGGAACACGGCGTCCCCGTCCTCGCGCATCACGCGGCCGCTCGGACGCACGGCGACCTCCTCCTGCGGGAGAGCGTCCTCGGCCTCGAGCCGTTTGCCGAGCCGCTGCGCACGCACGCCGAACCACAGCTCCCGCCCGAGCGCCCACGCGGCGATGAGCGGCAGGACGACGAGCGCCGCGCCCATCGCGATGCCCACGGGGTCGCCGCTCACGAGCAGCAGCCACGCCCGCTGCCCGACGAGCACGATGTACAGCGCGAGCAGCGCCGCCATGACGGCGACGCCGATGCGCGCGCTCATGCCCCCGTCGCGCGGGCGACCTGGCCGGGCACGCCGCCCTCGTCGACGGGGCGCCCGTCGGGCTGAGACGTGCGGCGACCGACGCCGATGTCGATCAGGCTGTCGAGGCCGACGGTGACTCCCGAGGCGTCCCGAGCGGCGGCAAGGGCGAGACGGATGCCGGGACCGTACGCCTGCGCCGGCTCCACGGTGTCGTGCACGATGGTGAGCGACTCCCCCGCCCCCGACAGGATCGTCTCCTGGCGTGCGACGACGCCCGGGCGGCGCAGCGAGTGGATCGGCACGCTCGCGACCTGCTGGCCGCGGGCGCGCTGGTCGACGTGGGGCGACTCGACCGGGCCGACGCCGTCGCGCGCGGCGGCGATGAGCTCGGCCGTGCGCACGGCGGTGCCACTGGGCGAGTCGATCTTGGTCTCGCGGTGCGCCTCGACGATCTCGATCGACGGGAAGAACGGCGCCGCGGCGGCCGCGAGCGCCGAGCCCAGCACCGAGCCGAGCGAGAAGTTGGGGATGAAGACCGCGCCCGTGCCGGCGGCCTCGACGAGCGGGCGGACCAGCGCGATGCGCTCGGCCGACCAGCCGGAGGTGCCGATGAGCACGTTGATGCCGCGCTCGATCGCGGCGCGGACGACGTCGATCGACACGGCGGGCGTCGACGCATCGACCACCAGGTCCGCGCCGTCGAGCTCCGACAGCTCCGACCGGGACGACAGCACCCCGGCGACCTCGAAACCTGGTTCGGCGTCGACCACGTCGCGGATGATCGCTCCGAGCTTTCCGGTGCCTCCGACGATGGCCACGCGTGTCGTCATGCCTCCATCCTAGGCGGGGGCCGGAGAGCAGCCGGGCCGCGCGGCAGCGGCTGACGCCTACTCTGGAGGCGTGGTGACTCTCCGACCCTCCCCCGTCGATGCGCCCGACGCCCACGACCTCCTCGCCGAGTACTTCCGGATCCGCACCGAGGGATTCGCCGACCAGGGCGTCGCGTATCGGACGACCTTCCCCGATCCGGCGGCCTTCCTGCCTCCCGCCGGCGTCTTCGTCGTGCTCGACGATGACGAGGGCGTCGCACAGGGCTGCGGCGGCATCCGTCTCATCCCCGAAGGGCCGCTCGGCCCGCGGTACGAGCTGAAGCACCTGTACCTGCGGCCGGTCACACGCGGGCGCGGGTGGGGGCGCCTGCTCGTCGAGGACCTCATCGAACGCGCCCGCGGATTCGGCGCCGCCGAGCTCGTACTCGACACGCACCACTCGCTCGAGGCAGCCGGCGCACTCTACGCGCGCACCGGATTCGTCGCGATCGAGCCCTACAACGACAACCCGAACGCGTCCCGCTGGTACGGCAAGGTGCTCTGAGCACCGAGGCGGGTCAGACGGGGTAGACCTCGGGCAGGCCCGTCCGCAGCTCGACCGGCAGGTGCGCGAGGTCGTTGTGCGACAGCAGCGTCCATGGACGCCCCTGCTTCTGTGCGATGACGGTCAGCCCGCAGTGCGCCTGGTTGAGCGTCATCCAGCGCCAGTCGGGCGCCTGCAACACCTCGCGCACGAACCACGCGATCACGAAGTTGTGCGTGATCAGGAGTTCGTGCACCTCGCCGCGCTTGCGCGCCAGGAACTCGCTCGTCGCGTCCGACATCTGGGCGCGACCCGCCTCGACCTCGGCTTCGGTGATCGAGCCGAAGAACGGCTCGAAAGCGGCGGGGGTCTCGTCTGTCATGCCCGTCGGCACGCAGTCGAACAGCAGGGCGGACGGTTCGGGCGTGAGCGACGGCATCCGTTCGGCGACCGCGCGAGCCGTCTGGCTGGCGCGTTCGAGCGGCGAATGCCACAGCGCGTCGAACGGCACCCCGGAGAGCCGGTCCGCCAGCAGCGCCGCCTGCCGGCGGCCCCGAGGCGACAGCGGTCCGTCGACGAGTCCGTGCTCGGCGTCCTGATGTTCGCCATGCCGCACGAGGTAGATGTAGTGCGTCACGCAGTTCACTCCGTCGGGGATCGCGTGCCCTGGGGAAGGCACAGCATCCAGCCTACGACACCTCGTCGGGGCGGTTCAGCGACTGTGGACGGCGAGTCTCAAGCGCCGGTGGGTCTACTCCGAGGCGCGTCCGATGTCGGCCAGCTGGCTGCGGCTGAGGCGGACGCCGACGCCCTGGACGAGCTCCTCGACGTGCTGCGGCGCGTACGCGTTCACGATGGGCCCGGTGACGAGCTTCTGCGAGAGCAGCCAGGCGACGGCGACCGCCGCATCGGGAACACCCAGCTCGGCGCCGACGGCGTCGAGCGCGCGCAGCGTCCGGCTCCCCCGGCGGTTGAGGTTGGCCGCCAGCTGCGCCCCTCGCACCGAGAGGGCGCCGCGGATCTTCGAGCGCTGCCGGCCCGCGAGGAAGCCGTGCTCCAGCGCGTGCGACGGGGTCACCGCCATGCCCTGCGCCCCGGCGACGAGACGCAGATCGGCGTCGAACTCGTGGCGGCGCAGCACGTTGAACGGGACGTCGAGCACGGTGATCCGGGGGTAGCCCGCCGACGCGAAGATGCGCGCCTCGACGAGTTGCGCGGCGCTGTAGCCGATGGCGCCGAGCGCCCGCACCTTGCCGGTCTCGACGAGCCACTCCGCCGTGGCGAGCGTGTCTTCGAGCGACGAGGAGCGATCGGTCGTCGCATCGAGGTAGAGCACGTCGATGCGGTCGGTGCGCAGCCGGGTCAGTGAAGCCTCGACGGCGCGCACCAGGTTGACCGGGCCGAGACCGGGGTTGTCTGCGTGACCGCCGACGCGGACCGCGAGCACGATGTCGTCGCGAAGACCGCGCGACTGCAGCCACTGGCCGATGATGTGCTCGCTGCGACCGCTGGAGTAGCTGTCGGCGGTGTGCACGGTGTTGCCGCCCAGCTCGGCATACGTGTCGAGGATCGCATGGCTCGACTCGAGGTCGACGTTCCACCCGAACTCGGCGGCGCCGAGGATCAGCGGGAAGATGTGCGAGCCGCTCTCGCCGAGCGCGACGCGAACGTTGCTGCCGATCGAGGGGCCCTGCACGGGGATCGGAGCGGAGGGGTGCGGGCCGCGCACGACGGCGCCCGGCTGCGTGGATGCGGCATCCGGACTCGACGATGGGAGCGTCGAGTCAACGCCGAAGTAAGCCATGTGCCACCCCCTCACGAGATCCCCGCGGGACTCGTGATCACTGTGCGCGCCCCCCGGCGCTTACACACAGGGTAGGCCAGTCCGGACAGGGCGCCGCTCACTGAGGCGAACTATGGATAAACATTACATAACGCTTTGGTCACAAGGGCTGATCCCCAGGGGATACGTCCCCTGCCCGGTGGACAACGTGCGCGAAGCCCTACCGGACGACGCACGACGGATGCCCGCCCCCTCTCGGGGACGGGCATCCGTGATCCGACGACCGGGTTTCACCGGACGGCGAGGCGTCAGCCTTCGGCGGGAGCCTCCGGGCCCTCGCTGGCCGCGGCGCGACCCTCCTGGTCAGCAGCCTCCTCGAGCACCGGCTCGAGCGAGAGCTTGCCGCGGTCGTCGATCTTCGTGATCTTGACGAGCAGCTTCTGACCCACGGAGAGCACGTCGTCGACGTTCTCCACGCGCTTGCCGCCGGCGAGCTTGCGGACCTCGCTGACGTGCAGCAGGCCGTCCTTTCCAGGCAGCAGCGAGATGAACGCGCCGAACGTCGCGATCTTGACGACCGTTCCGAGGAACTGCTCGCCGACCTCCGGGTTGGTGGGGTTGGCGATCGCGTTGACCTGGGCCCGAGCGGCCTCGGCCGAGGGGCCGTCGGTCGCGCCGATGTAGACGGTGCCGTCCTCCTCGATGGAGATCTGCGCGCCGGTCTCGTCCTGGATGGCGTTGATCGTCTTGCCCTTCGGGCCGATCAGCTCGCCGATCTTGTCGACCGGGATCTGCACGCTGATGACGCGCGGGGCGGTCGGTGCCATCTCGTCCGGGCCGTCGATCGCGGCGTTGAGCACGCCCAGAATCGTGAGGCGCGCGTCCTTGGCCTGCGTGAGCGCGGCGGCGAGCACCGACGACGGGATGCCGTCGAGCTTCGTGTCGAGCTGGATCGCGGTGACGAACTCGCTCGTGCCGGCGACCTTGAAGTCCATGTCACCGAGGGCGTCCTCGGCGCCGAGGATGTCGGTCAGCGCGGCGTAGCGCGTCTGGCCGTCGACCTCGTCCGACACGAGACCCATCGCGATGCCGGCGACGGGGGCGCGCAACGGCACACCCGCGTTCAGCAGCGACAGGGTCGAGGCGCACACCGAGCCCATCGACGTCGAGCCGTTCGAGCCGAGAGCCTCGGACACCTGGCGGATCGCGTACGGGAACTCCTCGCGGCTGGGCAGCACCGGCACGAGCGCGCGCTCGGCCAGGAAGCCGTGCCCGATCTCGCGACGCTTCGGGCTGCCGACACGGCCGGTCTCACCGGTCGAGTAGGGCGGGAAGTTGTAGTGGTGCATGTAGCGCTTGCTCGTGACGGGCGACAGCGAGTCGATCTGCTGCTCCATCTTGAGCATGTTCAGCGTGGTGACGCCCAGGATCTGGGTCTCGCCGCGCTGGAAGATCGCCGAGCCGTGGACGCGCGGGATGACCTGCACCTCGGCGTCGAGCGGACGGATGTCGGCCAGGCCGCGCCCGTCGATGCGGACCCCCTCGGCGAGGATGCGGCCGCGCACGATCTTCTTCGTGACGGACTTGTATGCGGCGCTGAACTCGAGCGTCGCGACCGCGGGAAGATCGCCTGCCTCGACGGCGGCGAGCAGCTCGGCCTTGACGGCGTCCTTGATCGCGTCGTCGGCGTTCTGGCGCTCCTGCTTGTCGGCGATCTGGTACACCGGCACGAGCTGGTCGTACGCGCGACCGGCCACGAAGTCATAGACCTCCTGGCTGTACTGCGGGAAGACCGGGTACGGCTGGATCTCCTTCGCCGCGGCGTTCGCCACGACGTTCTGCGCCGCGACGAGCTCCTTGATGAAGGGCTTCGAGGCCTCGAGGCCCTGCGCGACGATCTCTTCGCTCGGCTTGGTGGCGCCGGCCTTGATGAGGTTCCAGCTGTGCTCGGTGGCCTCGGCCTCGACCATCATGATCGCGACGTCGCCATCGGGCAGGACGCGACCGGCGACGATGAGGTCGAACACGGCCTCCTCGAGCTGCGTGACGGTCGGGAACGCGATCCACTGGTCGGAGTGCTCGCCGTGACCCGGGATGAGCGCGAGGCGCACACCGGCGATCGGGCCCGAGAACGGCAGGCCCGAGATCTGGGTCGACAGCGAGGCCGCGTTGATCGCGAGCGCGTCGTAGAACTCGCCCGGCGCGATGGAGAGCACCGTGACGACGATCTGCACCTCGTTGCGGAGACCGTCGACGAACGACGGGCGCAGCGGGCGGTCGATGAGACGGCAGACGAGGATCGCCTCGGTCGAGGGGCGGCCCTCGCGACGGAAGAACGAACCGGGGATCTTGCCCGCAGCATACGAACGCTCTTCGACGTCGACGGTCAGCGGGAAGAAGTCGAAGCCCTCGCGAGGCGACTTGCCGGCACTGGTCGCCGACAGGAGCATCGTCTCCTCGTCGAGGTACGCGGCGACGGCACCCTGTGCCTGCTGCGCGAGTCGTCCGGTCTCGAACCGGACGGTGCGGGTGCCGAAGCGGCCGTTGTCGAGAACGGCCTCAGCGGCGGTGATTTCAGGACCTTCCAAGAGGTCTCTCCTTCTTTGTTTAGGCTCGCACGCGCGTTTCGCGCACGAGCTTGTGCGAAGGAGCAGGAACAGGCAGATCTCGGCGCGCGGGGGTGCCGCGGGGTTCGCCAGCGCTGGTCACCAGTAGAAGATCACCCGACGTCGTCCGGCGGGGAATCCACCACAGGGGACCAGCTTCCTGCCGGCCTGCTCCGTGTAGCTCACATATGGAATTGAGCGGTTGCCACACGGCAACCCGCCCAAGCCTATCAGCAGCGCCTCGGATAGCCCCCCACCCTGGCGAGCGTCCGATGCCGCGCCTAGGGTGGGGGCATGAGCACCGACGAGAAGCCGGCGTCTGCGGCATCCGAAGAGATGAAGCGCAAGTTCAAGGAAGCACTCGACAAGAAGAACGCGAATCACCGCGAGGGCGAGTCCCACATGGATGGCGACTCGGCGATCCACGGCACGCACGGCGCGGTCACGAAGCGCGAGTTCCGTCGCAAGAGCGGATAGGAGCAAGGCCATGGTCTTCGACCCGACGTTCCACGAGATCTCGAACGAGGCCGACGAGCTGCCCGACCTGGACGGTCAGGACGACGGCCCTCCCGTCGCGGGCGCCATCGAGCAAGACGAGTTGCCGCCGTACGGCGAGGAGTGATCGCGAGAAGGCCATGAGCGACTTCCGAGAGCGGATCCCCGACGACGAGCGCGACGTGCCCGTCGACGACAGCGTGGAGTTCGAGCTCCCGCCGCCGACCATCGACCCCCTCGAGGCGGTCGAAGAGGATGTCGACGAGCTCGAGCTCGAGGAGCGCGAGTCGGCCATCGAGGCCGGCGAGATCGCCCCGGACGACTGAACGGGCGGGCGCGGGTTCGACCCGCGCCCGCCCGTGCCGTCGGATCAGCGAGAGAGCAGCTCCTCGCGCTGGCGGGCGCGGCGCTCCTTGGCTTCCGCCTCGCTGATCGCAGCCTCCTCGAGGCCCTGCACGCCGACCGCGTCCGTGGCGGGCGACATCCCGTCGTGGCCGTCGCCCGACAGGGTCGTCTCGTCGAACGGCAGCTCCCCGGCGAGCACGCGGCGCGCGCGGGAGGCGTCGAACTCCTTCGTCCATGTGCCGATCAGCACCGTGGCGACGGCGTTGCCGGTGAAGTTCGTGAGCGCACGGCCCTCCGACATGAACCGGTCGATGCCGACGATGACGCCGACGCCGTTCACGAGATCGGGCCGGTACGCCTGCAGACCGCCGGCGAGTGTCGCCAGGCCCGCACCGGTGACGCCGGCTGCGCCCTTCGAGGCGATGATCATGAAGACGAGAAGGCCGATCTGCTGGCCGATCGACATCGGGGCGCCCATGCCGCTCGCGATGAACAGCGAGGCCATCGTCAGGTAGATCGCGGTGCCGTCGAGGTTGAACGAGTACCCGGTCGGCACGGTGATGCCCACCACCGGCTTCGAGACACCGAGGTGTTCCATCTTCGCGATGAGGCGGGGCAGCGCCGATTCGGACGATGACGTGCCGACGATCAGCAAGTACTCGCGCGCCAGGTACTTGATGAGGCTGAAGATGTTCACGCGGGTGACGGCGTACAGCAGCGTGCCGAGGACTCCCACGATGAACAGCACGCACGTGATGTAGAACGCGATCATCAGCGTGCCGAGGGCCCAGATCGCGGCGATGCCGGTGTTGCCGACCACTGCGGCGATGGCGCCGAAGGCTCCGATCGGCGCGAGCCACAGGATCATGCCGAGGATGCGGAAGACCAGCGCCTGCAGGTGCTTCACCGCGTTCATGATGGGCGTGCCCTTGTCGCCCATCTGCTGCAGCGCGAAGCCGACGAGGAGAGCGATGAAGAGGACCTGCAGCACGCTCTCGCCGGTGAAGGCCGAGAAGAACGTCGCAGGGATGATGCCGAGGATGAACTCCTGCGTGGTCTTCGCCTCGGCGGTCGCCTCGTATGTGGCGTTCGCCATGTTCAGACCTTCGCCCGGGTGCAGCAGGTTGCCGACGACGAGGCCGATGGCGAGTGCGAACGTCGACATCACCATGAAGTACAGCAGCGCGAGACCGCCGATCTTGCCGACGGTGGCCGCTTTCGCGATGGAACCGACGCCCACCACGATCGTGCAGAAGATGATCGGCGCGATCATCATCTTGATGAGGGCGACGAAGCCCTCGCCGAGCGGTTTGAGCGCGACTCCGACGTCGGGCCAGACCAGCCCGACGATCGCGCCCAGAACGACGGCGGCGATGACCGAGAGGTAGAGCCAGGTGTGCTTGTCCCACGCCTGCTTGCCACGTCTCCAGTTGAAGCCGGGCAGCGTGAAGGACGTGGTGCGGGTTGAGAGAGCCATCATTGCCTCCTGCGGGATGAAACGGCGGTGTTTCCGCGGTGCCGCTCGAGAGTGCGGCGTGTGAGACAGCGTGCGCGTCTCGGAGGCGACCGGCGATTTACGGTCGTATTGGTCGCACCCGCGGACTCCCGCCTGCCGCCCTCGGCAGACGAGGATGGAGGCGGCGGCATCGACGAGGAGGGCCATGTCAGCGAAGACGCAGCGGGGCAGCGCGGCATCGCGCGTGTTCGTCGTCGTCGCCGTCTCGGCAGCCGTGATCGTCGCCGCCCTCGCCGCCGTGCTCGTGCTCGACGCGGAGCGCTCCGAACGGAACGAGGCCGAGGAGGTGACGCGGGCGGTCGCGTCGTCCCTCGCGTCGCTGCCCGAGGTGGCTCAGTCCCTGAGCGCGCCCGACCCTTCGGAGGCGCTGCAGCCGCTCGCGGCTGACGTGATGGCGCAGACAGGCCTGGACTTCGTCACGATCATGACCCCGGACGGCATCCGAGTCAGCCACCGCGACCCCGCCGAGATCGGCCGGCACTACCTCGGCACGATCCCGAGCACGCCGAGCGTCTTCACCGAGGAGTTCACGGGCACGCTGGGCCCGTCGGTGCGGACGATCGTGCCGGTGACCGCCGAGGGCGAACTCGTCGGCTGGGTCTCGGTCGGCGTCACGATCGGCAGCATCTGGTCGAAGATCCTGCCGCGGCTGCCCTTCGTCGTGTCGATCGCACTGGCCCTGCTCGCGGCGGGCCTCGTGGGCGCGTGGCTCGCCCGCCGCACGACTCGGCGCGTTGCAGGCGACCTGCCCGCCGGGACGATCCGCGACGCGGTCGCCTCGTACGAGTCCGTGCGGACGCTCGGCGAGGCGCTGCGCGCGCAGACCCACGAGCACGGCAACCGCATGCACACCGCGGTGTCGCTGCTCGAGCTCGGCCGCACCGGCGAGGCGATCGAGATCCTCACCGAGACGTCGCGCCAGAGCCAGGAACTCGTCGACCAGGTGGCTGCGCGGCGTGGCGGCGACCCCACCGTGGGGGCGCTGCTGCTCGGCAAGGCGGCCCAGGCACGTGAGCGCGGCATCGAGTGGTCGGCCGAGATCGACCCGGACGCGCCACGAAGCGTGCTGTCGCCCGTCGACGCGGTGTCGGTGGTCGGCAATCTCATCGACAACGCGATGGATGCTGCGGCCGCAGCGGAGGCGCCCCGCTGGGTGCGGGTCGTGTTCGGGAGGACGCCCTCCTCCCCCGCGTCGCTGCGTATGGAGGTGTCGGACAGCGGCACCGGCGTTCCCGCGGCGCTGCGAGAGCGCATCTACGAGCACGGCTTCACCACCAAGCCCGGCGGAGCCGAGGGACGCGGTGTGGGCCTCGCGCTCGTCCGCTCGATCGTGGCGAGCGCAGGCGGTCGGCTGGAGCTGCGCGACGACCCGACGGTCTTCGTGGTCACCCTCCCGGCGAGGCCGACATGATCCGCGTCCTCCTCGTCGACGACGACGCGCTCACGCTCGAACTGCACCGGGACTACCTCGCGCGCCTGGACGACTTCGAGGCCGTCGCCGAGTGCACGGGCGCTCGTGCTGCGATCGACGCCGTGCTGGAGCGCGGGGACGAGATCGACCTCGTGCTGCTGGACGTCACGATGCCCGACGGCACAGGGCTGGACGTGCTGCGGCACGTGCGCGCCCGCGGCGCCGCCGTCGACGTCATCGCGATCACGGGCGTCCGTGACGCCGACGTCGTGCGGCAGATGGTGTCGCTCGGCGTCGCTCAGTACCTCGTCAAGCCGTTCACCTTCGCAGTCTTCCGCGAGCGCCTGGAGCAGTACCGCGAGTTCCGGCGGCGCGCGGCCGAGGCTGCGGGTGCACCGACGCAGGCTGAGATCGACGCGCTCCTCGGGGCGCTTCGACCCGCGACCCGGGTGGCGCTGCCGAAGGGCCTCTCCGCCGACACGCTCGCCCGCATCAGCGACGAGGTGCGCGAGCGCGGCCCCGTCTCGGCCGCGGAGGCCGCGGCGCGGCTGGGGATGTCGCGCGTCGCCGCTCGTCGCTACCTCGAGCACCTCGTGACGGAGGGCCGCGCGCAGCGCGCGGCGCGCTACGGCACGCGCGGCCGGCCGGAGTCCGAGTACGCGTGGGCGCAGCATCCGTCCCTTCCGTAAGGCGAACAGCGACGAAACATCGCGCTCACGCGCGATTCAGGGATGACGGCAGGACCTCAGCGGTATAGCTTCGGCACCGAAGGGGCCGAACCGGGGGTGCGGTGGACTGGGCACCGCACACTCCGACGCGCATCCGCGCGACAGGTCCGCAAGCGACGGAGGATGCATGTACCAGGACGAGGCGCTCCAGCCCACCTTCACCCGAGCCGGCGAGGCGACGACCGCGAGATACAACGTCATCCCCGAGGGAGAGATGCTGCCCGAGACGGCGTACCGCGTGATCCGGGACCAGACGATGCTGGACGGCAACGCACGCTTGAATCTCGCGACCTTCGTCGGCACGTGGATGGACGACTACGCCAACCGGCTCGCCGTGGACTCCGCCGACAAGAACATGATCGACAAGGACGAGTATCCCGCCACGGCTGCGATCGAGGAGTGCTGCTGGCGCATCCTCGGCGACCTGTGGAACGTGCCCGACAACGACGACGTGATCGGCACGTCGACCATCGGCTCGTCGGAGGCGTGCATGCTCGGCGGCCTCGCACTCAAGCGTCGCTGGCAGCACGCACGTCGCGCGGCAGGGAAGTCCACCGAGAAGCCGAACCTCATCATGAGCTCGGCGGTCCAGGTGTGCTGGGAGAAGTTCTGCAACTACTTCGACGTCGAGATGCGGCTGATCCCCGTGACCGCGGAGCACCCGCTGATGGACGGCACGGGGCTGGAGGACTACGTCGACGAGAACACGATCGGCGTCGTCGCGATCGTGGGTGTCACCTACACGGGCGCGTACGAGCCGGTGAAGGCCATCGCCGCGAAGCTCGACGAGATCCAGGAGAAGACCGGGCTCGACATCCCGATGCACGTCGACGGCGCATCGGGTGCCATGATCGCGCCGTTCCTGCAGCCCGACCTCGAGTGGGACTTCCGTGTGGAGCGCGTGCAGTCCATCAACACGTCGGGCCACAAGTACGGGCTCGTGTATCCGGGGGTCGGCTGGGTGGTGTGGCGCAACGCCGCGGCGCTGCCCGACGACCTCGTCTTCAAGGTGAGCTACCTGGGCGGTTCGATGCCCACCTTCGCGCTCAACTTCTCGCGTCCGGGCACGCAGGTGCTGCTGCAGTACTTCCGGTTCCTCCGGCTCGGCCGCGCCGGCTACACCGCGATCCAGCAGGCCTCGCAGGACGTCGCCGTGTACCTCTCGTCGGGGGTCGCCGAACTCGACGCGTTCGAGCTGCTCAGCGACGGCACCGACATCCCCGTGTTCGCCTGGCGGCTCACCCCGGGCCACACCGACAAGTGGACGCTGTACCACCTGTCGGAGCGACTGCGGATCAAGGGATGGCTCGTCCCCGCGTATCCGCTGTCGGGCGAGCTGTCGGATCAGACGGTGATGCGCATCGTGTGTCGCAACGGGCTCAGCCGCGACCTCGCCGAGGACCTGCTGAAGGACATCCGCAGCGAGACCGAGTTCCTCGACTCGCTCGAGAGTCCCATGCCCCACCCCGGCATCGGCCCCAGCTTCCACCATTGAGCGCGCGACGACCGCTGGACCCGACCGCGCGGCGGATCGGGCGACTCCGGCGGGAGTCCTGGGGCTTCGCAGTCGGGTCGGCGCTGTTCTTCATCGGCGTCGTCCCGGCCTACGCCGCGTGGGCGGGTCCGGTCGGCGCCAACGTCACGTTCTTCGCGGGATCGATCTTCTTCACCACGGCGGGTCTGATCCAGCTCCTGCTGAGCGGGCGCCGCGCGCCTGACGCGCGCATGAACCGGGCGGACCGCGTCGACTGGTGGGCCGCCGCCATCCAGTTCGCCGGCACGCTCCTGTTCAACGTGTCGACCGCGGCCGCCCTCATCGCCGCGATCACGGATCCGGACTACGTCGGGGCCGGATGGCGGCCTG
Source organism: Microbacterium sp. BE35 (assembly GCF_031457705.1). Classification (NCBI taxonomy): domain Bacteria; kingdom Bacillati; phylum Actinomycetota; class Actinomycetes; order Micrococcales; family Microbacteriaceae; genus Microbacterium; species Microbacterium sp. BE35. The sequence goes on along the minus strand of NZ_JAVDXD010000002.1, from coordinate 1,070,283 downwards.
ACGCGTGGGGCTCCGCGGCCTTCCTCGTCTCCAGCGTCCTGGCGGTCGTGGCGACGAAGGACCGGGGAACGCTGTGGGATCGCGACGCGCGCACATGGCACGGCACCGGCCTCAACCTGCTGGGGTCGATCGCCTTCGGGGTGTCGGCGGTCGCCGCGTTCGTGCTGCCGTCGACCGGCGAGCTCGTGAGCCCGCTGTGGGCGAACCTCGGCACGGGCGTCGGCGCGCTCTGCTTCTTCGCGGCGGCCCTCCTCGCCCGCCGTACGATCGGCGAGGCGGAGTGAAAGGACGAAGCGGATGCCTCATCCGGCGTGCACGCGAGCAGGCACGTCGCCGGGTCCGCCGATGAGCACGTAGTCCGTGTGCTTGGCGACGAGCCCGTCGCCGGCCGTGCGTCCCTGGAGCCGTCGCCACACCCACGGCAGGGCGTCCCGGCGCAGCCACGTGCCCGGCAGCACCCGGTCGTCGTCGGCGTGCAGGCTCGCGTCGAGCTCACCGAGCGCTTCGGCGTCGGGCACCCCGAGCGCCTCGGCCGCGCGGTAGGCGAGGTACCGGTGGCCGCGCGGACGCAGGTGCACCTTGTCGTCGGCCCAGAGGTCGAGGTCGCCGATGGCGGGGAGCCCGCGCGCGTCGAGGAACGCGTCGGTGTCGAGCAGCACCGCGCCGGTGGCCGCGGCGATCCGGCGCAGCTCCGACGAGAACACCGCGAACCGGCGGGCGAACAGCCGCGCAGGGCGCCGACGCGGGAGGAAGGGCGTCACGAGGAGCACGTCGATTCCGGCGCTGCGCAGCTCCCTCACGGACTGTTCCAGCTCGCACGCGACGGCGATCGGGTCGACGCGGCGCCCGACGAGGTCGTTGGCGCCGACGAGGATCGACACCAGCTGCGGCCGCAGGGCCAGCGCCTGCGGCACCTGCTCGCTCACGACGTGCCGCACGCGGCGGCTTCGCACCGCGAGGTTGGCGTAGCCGAACGGCTCGCCCGCACGGCCGGCGTGCGCGAGCAGCTGTGCGAGTCGGTCCGCCCACCCGCGGTACTGCCCCGTCGGCATGCGCGAGACGTCGCAGAGCCCCTCGGTGATCGAGTCGCCGAGCGCGACGAACCGCGACCACGAGCCCCGCGGAGCAGGTGTCGGAAGCGCCGGCCGGGTCGCCGCACGCTGGGGCTGCGCGTCGTCGATGGGGCGCAGCATCCGTGCCTCGTCATAGTGCTCGACCAGGCGGCTGCAGACGGCGTGCCACGTGCGCTCGCGCACCGACTCGTGAGCCGCGGCGGCGAACGCACGGCGCTTGCCGTCGTCGCCGATGAGATCGGCGACGCGGGCGCGCAGATCGACCAGGTCTCCGGGCCGGTAGAGCCAGCCGTCGACCGAGGATCGCACCAGGTCGACGGGTCCGCCGACGCCGGTCGCCACGACGGGCACGCCGCTGGCGAGCGCCTCCTGGATGGTCTGCCCGAACGTCTCGCTCTCGCCGGGGTGCACGAACACGTCGAAGCTCGCGAGCGCCTCGGCGAGCGCGGGTCCGGTGAGATGCCCGGTGAAGACGGCGTCGGGCAGCGCGCGTTCGAGCGCCGGTCGTGAGGGTCCGTCACCGACGATGACGAGGCGCGTCCGCGGGAGCCCGGCGAGCGCCGCGAGATCCTCGACCTGCTTCTCGGGCGCGAGGCGGCCGACGTAGCCGACGATCGCGTGGCCCCGCGCGACGCGCGCGCGCCAGCCGTCGCTGCGCCGCTCGGGACCGAAGCGCTCGGCATCGACGCCGCGCCCCCAGCGACGGAGGCGGTCCACGCCGAGCTCCTCGAGCTGCTGCAGCGACGCGGTCGACGGCGCCAGGGTGAGCGTCGCCCGTCGGTGCAGCCGCCCGATGTGGCGTCCGACGAGCGCGGCGGCCTGCGGCATCCCGTACTTCTGCGCGTACGCGACCACGTCGGTCTGGTACACGGCGACGGAGGGCACGCGCAGCGCATCGGCGGCCGCGAGCCCCTGCCAGCCGAGCACGAACGGCGACGCCAGGTGCACGACATCAGGCCGGAACTCGCGGAGGATCGCCGTCAGCCGGGCGGCGCGCGCGAACACCACGCGCACCTCCGGATACGACGGCAGTGGCGCCGAGCGCAGCAGCTCGGTGCGCGCGCCGTGGAGATCGGTGGTGATCTCACCGGCGCGCGGGGCGATGACGAGGGTCTCGTGTCCTTCCGCGGCCAGATGCCGGAGGACCTGGAGCACCGATCCCGTCACCCCGTTCATGTGGGGCAGGAACGATTCGGCGAGCAGTGCGACTCTCACGCCTCCAGCGTGACGCGACGGATGAAGACGGATGCCGCGAACCGGCGTCCGTGCGGAAGAGTTCACCGGATGCACCGCGGCGGGTCACCGGACGTGCCCCGTTCCGTCGCCGTTCACCGCGGGCGGGTACCAAGAAGACATGGTCGAGGACCTGCTCACCACGGTGGCGTCGAGCGCGTGGGCGCTGCCGCTGCTGTTCGTGCTCGTGCTGGGCGACGCGTTCCTGGTGGTGATCCCCGGTGAGGCCGCCGTCACCGCGCTGGGCGCGCTGGCGGTGTCGCAGAGCGAGCCCCCGCTGGCGGCGATCGTGCTCGTCGCCGCCGCAGCCGCTCTCACCGGCGACGCCGCGTGCTACCTCGTGGGGCGCTCGATAGGCCTCCAGCGCTGGCGCTGGATGCGCACGTCGCGGGCGCAGACCGCCTTCGCCTGGGCGCGGCTGCGCCTGGAGCACCGTGCGGCACTGGTGCTGTTCTCTGCGCGGTTCATCCCGTTCGCGCGACTCGCGGTCAATCTGACGGCGGGTGCGACGCGCTTGCCGGCGCCGCGCTACCTCGCCGTGGCCGCTCTCGCCGCGCTCGCGTGGGCCGTCTACCAGGCCCTCGTGGGGGCGGTCGTGGCGGCGCTCGTGCCCGGCGGGCCCGTCGTGGCGGTCGTGGTCTCGGTGGCGTTCGCGGTCGGCCTCGGGCTCGCCGTCGACGCGGTTCTCGCGCGCCGGCTCCGGGACCGCAGCGCCGCGGGCGATGACTGAACAGGCGGCCTCGCGCGATGTCGCCGGGGACGACAAGGATGGGGACGTGGCAGACGTGACCTCGGACGCATACGACGACGGCTTCCTCGGCATCCCGCTCCCCCTCCCGCGTCCGGTGGATGGGCGCGAGGTGCGCGAGCTGACCTACCCTCGGTTCACCGTGCTCCTCGATCCCCAGCGCCGGCTCGCGGTCGTGACCGGCGTGAACATCGACGGGGCGACGCTGCAGGACCTCCCCCGCACCGGCGAATGGGAGCTCGATCCGCGCGTTCCCGTCGCCGAGCAGGCGGGGCCCGCTGTCTACGCCTCGAACGACCTCGACCGTGGACACCTGGTGCGCCGACGCGATCCGGGGTGGGGCTCGGCGGCCGAGGCGCGGCGGGCGACGGAGGCGACGTTCACGTACCCGAACGCCGCACCGCAGGCGAGCGGGTTCAACCAGTCGAAGGAGCTGTGGCTCGGCCTCGAGGACCACGTGCTCACGTTCGCGCAGGCGACCGACGAGCGACTCAGCGTCTTCACCGCACCGGTGCTGCAGGCCGACGACCCCGCCTACCGCGGCATCCGTGTTCCGCGACGCTTCTTCAAGGTCGCCGCGTGGGTGACGCCTGACGACGACGGGATGCCGCGGCTCGCGGCCGCGGGCTTCGTACTCGACCAGTCGGAGCTCATCGACCTGAGTCGAGGTGTGCTCGCGGTGCCGGTGCTCGGCGCGTTCCGCACGTTCCAGGTGCCGATCGCCGACATCGAAGAGCTCACCGGTGTCGATCTCGGCCCACTGGTGGCCGCCGACGTGCTCCCCCGCACGACGGTGCGCGGAGAGGACGCATGGCGCCCCCTCCGCGAACCGGAGGATGTCGTTCTCGGCTGAGGGCTACTCCCCCGCGAGACCGCCCAGCAGGTGGCCGAACGAGCGTCCTTCGCCGAGGTAGTTGGCGGGGTCGAACGGATCGGAGTCGGAGGCCGGCTCCCGACGCGCGATGGCGTCGGCGAGCTCCCGGGCGCCGCGGTCGATGCGCTCACCCAGCGGGGCCACGTTGTCGGCCGAGGCACCCCAGTCGCTGGACGCGGCGAACACTCCGGTCGAGACCGGCTCGGCGTGCAGGTACGTGAACAGCGGCCGGATCGCGTAGTCGATCGCGAGCGAGTGGCGGGCGGTGCCCGCGTTCGCGCCGATCAGCACGGGCTTGCCCGTGAGGGCGTCGGGGTCGAGCACGTCGATGAACGACTTGAACAGTCCCGAGTAGCTCGTCGAGAAGATCGGCGTGACCGCGATGACCGCGTCGGCCGACACGACGGCGTTGATCACCGATTCGAGCGCCGGAGGCGCGAACCCCGTGAGGAGGTTGTTCGTGATGTCGTGCGCGTGGTCGCGCAGCTCGAACACATCGACCTCGACCTCGATGCCGCGCTCGGAGAGCTGCTTCGCGGTCGCCGCGGCGAGCCGGTCGGCGAGCATGCGGGTCGACGACGGGTTCGACAGGCCGGCCGAGATCACCGCGATGCGGCGTGCGGAGCTGGTCATGTCATGCCTCCTTCCGGCTGAGACCGAACGCCGCGCCCGCGGGGGCGGGGGTGTCGGCGTAGGGGCTCGAGCCCACGAGGTTGTCGCCGCGGTTCGCGCCGGGAACGGCCTGGCGCGGCGCCTCGTCGCCGTACTTCGCGGTCACGAGGTTGGCGTGGGTCGGGGCATCCGGAACGTCCGCCGGACGGTTCTTCTGCAGCTCCTTGCGCAGCACCGGAACCACTTCGCCGCCGAGGATGTCGAGCTGCTCGAGCACGGTCTTGAGGGGCAGGCCGGCGTGGTCCATGAGGAACAGCTGGCGCTGGTAGTCGCCGTAGGTCTCGCGCATCGCGGCGTATCGGTCGATCACCTGCTGGGGCGACCCCACCGTGAGCGGCGTCATCTCGCTGAAGTCCTCGAGCGACGGGCCGTGACCGTAGACCGGCGCGTTGTCGAAGTACGGGCGGAACTGCTTCACCGCGTCCTGCGAGTTCGCGGCTATGAAGACCTGTCCACCGAGGCCGACGATCGCCTGCTCGAGCGTGCCGTGCCCGTAGTGCGCGAAGCGCTGACGGTACAGCTGGATCAGGCGCTGGTAGTGCTCCTTGGGCCAGAAGATGTTGTTCGCGAAGAAGCCGTCACCGTAGTACGCCGCCTGCTCCGCGATCTCGGGGGTTCGGATCGAGCCGTGCCACACGAACGGCGCGACGCCGTCGAGGGGACGCGGTGTCGAGGTGAATCCCTGCAGCGGCGTGCGGAACTGCCCCTCCCAGTCCACGACGTCCTCCCGCCAGAGGCGGTGCAGCAGGTTGTAGTTCTCGATCGCGAGGGGCAGGCCCTGGCGGATGTCCTTGCCGAACCACGGGTACACCGGGCCGGTGTTGCCGCGGCCGATCATCAGGTCGGCGCGGCCGTCCGACACGTGCTGCAGCATCGCGTAGTCCTCGGCGATCTTCACCGGGTCGTTCGTGGTGATGAGCGTCGTGGCGGTCGAGAGGATGAGGCGCTCGGTCTGCGCCGCGATGTACGCCAGCGTCGTGGTCGGCGACGACGACCAGAACGGCGGGTTGTGGTGCTCGCCGAGCGCGAAGACGTCGAGGCCCACGTCCTCGGCGTGCTTGGCGATCTTCAGGGTCGCCTTGATCCGCTCCGCCTCACTGGGCGTGGTGCCGTCGGTCGGGTCCTGGGTGATGTCGCTCACCGTGAAGATGCCGAACTGCATTCCCGACCACGTGGTGCTCTCGCTCACGATCGCTTCTCCGCTCCTTCGCCGTGCGGGTTCTCCGTCGGACGAATCTATGCAAATGAATGTATCTCGTAGAACGTGTGCTCACCAAGATTATTCCGAAACGGATGCCGCGGCCCGTGCCGCCCCCATGGCACCGGCGTTCAGTCGAGCCGCAGCCGGTCGACGGCCGACTGGATCGCGACGGCGGCGGCGCCGCGAGCCCACGCGGTGAAGCCGGAGTCGTCGACGAAGAGCCGCACGGGCTCCGCCCGCGGATCCCTGCCTGCGGAGATCGCGGCCCGCACGCGCTCCTCTGCGATCGCGAAGAGTCCGATCCCCTCGCCGGCGAGCACCACGGCGGCCTGGAAGGTGAGATTCGCCGCGAGCGCGATGAACCGGCCGAGCGCGTCGGCTGCAGCGTCGACCACCATCACGGCTGCAGGCTCACCTGCCGCGGCGAGCGCGAGCACCTCGTCGTAGGACACCGGGCGCTGCAGCGCCGCGGACACCTGCGCGGCGATCGACCCTGACGTGAGCATCGCCTGCGAACAGCCGCGATGGCCGGCCTGGCAGAGCGGACCGGTGTCGCTGAGCGGGATGTGGCCGCCCAGGCCCAGTCCCGCCTCCGCGGTGCGCACGACCTCGCCCCCCACGACGAGGCCGTAGCCGACACCCGCGCCGATCGTGAGGACGACGAAGCCCGAGATGCCTCGTCCGAGCCCGAACCAGCGCTCCGCCTCGGCGAGCGCGACGAGGTCGTTCTCGAGTGCGACCGGAACGCCGAGATCCTGCTCGAGAAGCGATGCGAACGCGACGTCCTCCCACTCGAGGAACGGCGCGTAGCGCACGATGCCGCCGTCGACAGCCCCGCCGAGCGCGACCCCGACCCCGACGAGGGCATCGCTGTCGAGTGCGCGGATCGCGTCGGCGATCCGCGCGGCGACCAGCACGGGCTCATGCGTGTCGAGCGGCACCGTGCGCTGCGCGAGCAGCCCCGCACGCACGTCGGTGACGACCACCTCGATCGCGTCGCCGGTGACCTTGACGCCGGCGAAGCGCCCGAGGCCCGGTGCGACGTCGAGCGGGCGCACCGGCCGTCCGACCGACCCGTCGGCGAGATCGTCGAGTTCGACCAGATATCCGCGATCGAGGAACGGCTTGGCGAGTCGGGTCAGGCTCGCCGGCGACAGCCCCAGCCTGCGCGTGAGCGCACTGCGCGCGATCGGGCCGTGGATGAGCACAGCTCGGGCGAGTGCTCGCTCGCTGTCCGTCAGCATCGTCGACAATCCCCCTCCGGCGCGAAATGCTTTCATTCTGGCACGAATACCCCGCCCAGAGACGTTTGAAACAGTTCGAGCTCCCCTCTTGTTCGCTTATTACTTCCGTGATAGAACTAAATCTATGCACAGCACCGACAGGCTGCTCGCCGCCGAGCACACCGTCCCTGCCCCGGATCCTCGCGTTCTGCATCTCCTCCGGGGAGGAACGAGCGTCCTCGTCGACCTGGACGCCGCGCCGGCACCGGCGATCGTGCATTGGGGCGCGGCGCTCGAAGACTCCGCGCCCGCCACGCTCGGCTCGCTCGCCGTCGCCGCGCGGGCACAGCGCGTGTCGGGCGGTCTCGACGCGACCCCGGCGCTGACGCTGGTGCCCACCGGCGCGGAGGGCTGGTTCGCAACCCCGGGCCTCGAGGGGCACCGTGAGGGCTCCGGGCTGAGCATCCGTCTCGCGCTCGCCGATGTGCAGGCAGGCGAGCACCGCGCGAGCATCGCCCTCGCCGACGCCGAGGCAGGCCTCGCCGTGCGCGTGGAACTGCGGATCGGCCCGAGCGGCCTGTTCCACCAGCGCGTCACCGTGCGCAACACCGGCCCGACGCCCTACACGCTGCAGTCGGCCCAGCCCACGTTCCCCCTCCCCTGGGACGCCACCGAGATCTTCGACACGACGGGCCATCACCTGCGCGAGCGCTCACCGCAGCGGCGCACGCTGGGCACCGGCTCCCACGTCCGCGAGAGCCGTCGCGGCCGCACCGGCGCCGACTCGGCGATCCTGCTCGCCGCCGGTCGGCCGGGGTTCGGCTTCGAGCGTGGGCGGGTGCACGGCATCCACGTCGCATGGAGCGGCAACCATCGGGTCACCGCCGAGCGCACGACCACGGGCGATGCGCTCCTCGCGGGCGGCGAGCTGCTGCTGCCCGGCGAGGTCGTGCTCGCGTCCGGCGCCGCGTACAGCTCCCCCTGGGCGATCGGTTCGTGGGGCGACGGCCTGACCGAGCTCTCGGCACGCTTCCACGACGAGTGGCGTGGGCGCCCCCAGCACCCGCGGCGCCCGCGCCCCGTGACGCTGAACACGTGGGAGGCGGTCTACTTCGATCACTCCCTCGAGCGGCTCACGGCCCTCGCCGATGCCGCGGCATCCGTCGGGGTCGAGCGCTTCGTCCTCGATGACGGCTGGTTCGAGGGTCGTCGCGACGACACCGCCGGTCTCGGCGACTGGACCGTCGACGGCGACGTGTGGCCCGAGGGCCTGCATCCGCTCGCCGACCACGTGCACGCCCTCGGGATGGAGTTCGGCCTCTGGGTCGAGCCCGAGATGGTGAACCCCGACAGCGACCTCGCGCGCCGGCATCCGGACTGGATCCTGCGGGGACGGATGTCGCTGCCGCCGTCCGCACGACAGCAGCAGGTGCTCGACCTCTCGCACCCCGAGGCGTACGCCCACATCGCCGCCCGCCTGCACGCCCTGCTGGACGAGTACCCCATCGCCTACCTCAAGTGGGACCACAACCGCGATCTGGTGGACGCCGCGAGCGGACCGGCCGGGAGCGCGCGCGTGCACGAGCACACGCTCGCGGTCTACCGCCTGCTCGACGAGCTGAAGGCGGCACACCCCGGCCTCGAGATCGAGAGCTGCGCATCGGGCGGAGCCCGTGTGGACCTCGGCATCCTGGACCGCACCGACCGCGTGTGGACCAGCGACAGCCTCGACCCGCTCGAGCGGCTCGACAACCAGAAGTACACGGGCGTCGTCGTGCCGCCCGAGATGCTGGGCATGCATCTGACGAGCCCCGTCGTCCACTCGTCGGGGCGCACGGTCTCGCTCGGCCTGAGCGGTGCCGTGGCCCTGTTCGGCCACTTCGGCATCGAGTGGGACCTGACCAGCCTCGACCATGCCCGTCGCGCCGAGATCGCGGAGTGGGTCGCACTCGCGAAGCGCCTCCGGCCCCTCATCGCGTCGGGTCGCGTCGTCCACGTCGACGGCACCGAGCCCGGGATCGATGTGCGGGGGATGGTGGCAGCGGGCGCCGCATCCGCGGTCTTCACGATCGTGCAGACCGCGACGACCGCCGCGTACCCGCCGGGTCGCATCCGGATGCCGGGGCTCGACCCCGCACGCACCTACCGCCTTCGCGTGCTGGTGCGCGACGGCGAGGACGCCGGGCAGTCCCCCCTCGAGTGGGCCGAGTCCGACACCGTGCTGACCGGCCTGCAACTGGCCGAAGTGGGCGTGCGCCCACCCGTGCAGCGCCCGCAGCAGGCGATTGTCATCGAGCTCACCGCCGAGAACTGAACACCCGGTTTCCCAACCCCCACGCGCAAGGAGGCGCACGATGAGAACCATTCACCGACGATGGATCCGGCCGCTCGCGGTCGTCGCCGTCGCCGCGACAGTCGCCGCGCTCGGCGGCTGCGCCCAGAATCCCGCGGACGCCGTCACGACCCTGAACTTCTTCCAGTTCAAGGGCGAGGCGCTCGAGGACTTCAACGACATCATCGCGGGCTTCGAGGCAGAGAACCCCGACATCAAGGTGGTGCAGAACCAGGTCGCCGACGCCGACACGGCCATCCGCACGCTCCTGGTGAAGGACCGCATCCCCGACGTCATCACGCTCAACGCCAACGGCAACTTCGGCCGGCTCGCACAGGCGGGCGTGTTCTACGACTTCTCGGACGAACCGGTGCTCGACACGATCAACCCGGCGGTGCAGGACATCCTCGCCGACCTCGGCACCTACGGCGACGAGGTGAACGGCCTCGGCTACGTCAACAACGCCAACGGGGTCATCTACAACCAGGACATCTTCGAGGAACAGGGCCTCGAGGTCCCGCAGACGTGGGACGAGTTCATCGCGGTGTGCGACGCGCTGGTGGAAGCCGGCATCCAGCCGTTCTACGGAACCCTCGCCGACTCGTGGACCGGGATTCCGTCGTGGAACGCGCTCGGCGCGTACCCCTCGCAGAACGGATTCTTCGACAAGATGCGGGAGGAGGGCGCCGAGGTCGGACCTGACTCCGAGGTGTCGTTCGAGAAGGACTTCGCGGAGGCGATGGACCGGCAGTACCAGCTGTACTCCTACATGCAGGAGGGCTACCGAGGCAAGACATACGACGACGGCAACGCAGCCTTCGCGCGCGGCGAGTCGGCGATGCTGCTCCAGGGCATCTGGGCCACCAATCCGATCAAGCAGGTGAATCCCGACATCCGGATGGGGATCTTCCCCTACCCCACCGATGAGCCCGGCGAGAGCCTGCTCGTGTCCGGCGTCGATGTCGTCTTCACGCTCGGAAAGGACAACCCGAAGCACGACGCGGCGATGCGCTTCATCGACTATGTGTTCCAGCCCGAGGTGATCGAGAAGTTCGCCGCGTCGCAGAACATGGTGCCCTCCGTCGAGGGCGCGCAGCTCAGCGACGATCCGGCGCTCCAGTCCGTCCGGCCCTTCTTCGAGGACCGGAGGATCACCGGCTTCATCGATCACCAGATCCCGCCGGCCATCCCGCTCATCCCCACCGATCAGCAGTTCCTGTTCGACGGCGACGCCGAAAAGGCGCTGCAGACCCTCGACCGCGAGTGGGCCAAAGTGGCCGCCCGCACGATCCCCGTGACGGGAGAATGACATGGCCACCCTCACCGAGGCCGTCCGATCCACTCCGGCGGGCACTGCCCGCAAGCGCGCCACCCGCACGCGCGCGGACTCGTCCCGCGCCCCCGCGACCTACTACTGGATGGTGTGGCCGGCGGTCATCGCCTTCGCCGCCTTCCACACCCTGCCGGTCGTCGTGGGCATCTTCTTCAGCTTCACGAACTACGCCGGCTACGGCGCCTGGAACTTCGTGGGGCTGTCGAACTACTTCAACCTGTTCAAGGACGATCGTGTCCTGCAGGCCTACGGGTTCTCGTTCCTGTTCGCGATCGTCGCGACGATCCTCACGAACGCGTTCTCGCTCGCCATCGCGCTGGGACTGAACGCCAAGATCAAGGCGCGCAACTTCTGGCGGGGCGTGTACTTCGTGCCCTACATCCTGGCGATCCTGGTGATCGGCTACGTGTTCCAGTTCTTCTTCTCGAACTCGCTGCCGAAGATCCTGTCGGGCATCCCGCTGTTCCGCGACAACATCCTCACCAACGAGACGTGGGCGTGGACCGCGATCGTGGCCCTGGCCGTCTGGCAGGCGTGCGCGTTCGCGATCATCATCTACCTCTCGGGGCTGCAGACGATCCCCACCGAGCTCTACGAGGCGTCCTCGCTCGACGGCGCCTCGCCCTGGCGGCAGTTCCGCTCGATCACGTTCCCGCTCATCGGCGCGTTCTTCACGATCAACGTGGTGCTGAGCCTGAAGGGGTTCCTGCAGGTCTTCGACCCCATCGTCGCCCTCACCAACGGCGGACCGGGCACGTCGACCGAATCGGTGACGCTGCTCATCTTCCGGGGCGGCTTCTCGGGCGGTGAGTTCGCCTACCAGACGGCCAACGCGGTGGTCTTCTTCATCGTGATCACGGTCGTCTCGCTCTTCCAATTCCGGGTCCTTCAGCGCAGAGAGGCCGATTTCTGATGACCACCATGACCAACACCGCTTCGCAGCTCGAACAGGAGGTCGACGCCGCCACGGCGAACGACCGCCGCAAGCGACGCGGCGAACCCGACGACGACACCCGCAAGACCAACTGGTGGGCGACGGCGCTCATCGCGGTGTGCTCGCTCACCGTGCTGATCCCGCTCTACCTGGCGGTCGTCGTCGCCCTCAAGACGCCGGAGCAGCTGACGGAGGGCACCGGGTTCGAGCTTCCGAATCCGATCCGCTGGGAGAACTTCGCGGACGCCTGGGTGCGCACGAGCTTTCCCCAGGCGCTCTTGAACACGGCGATCATCACCGTCGGCTCCGTGGTGTTCACGCTGCTGACCAGCTCGATCGTGGCGTATGCGCTGGCGCGCAACATCCACCGCCCCTTCTTCAAGGGCGTGTTCTTCTACCTGCTCGCGGCACTGTTCATCCCGTTCCCGATCATCATGCTGCCACTGGTGAAGCAGACGTCGATCCTCGGGCTCGACAACCAGGCCGGCATGATCATCCTCTACACGATCTACGGCCTGTCGCTGAACATCTTCATCTACACGGCCTACATCCGCTCGATCCCGATCGAGCTCGAAGAGGCGGCACGCGTCGATGGAGCCTCGACCTGGCGCATCTTCTGGTCGGTGATCTTCCCGCTCCTCATGCCGATGAACGCGACCGTCGGCATCATCACGTGCGTATGGGCGTGGAACGACTTCATCATGCCGCTGGTGGTGCTGACCGAACCGTCCGCGCGGACGCTGTCGCTCGCGCAGTACGTGTTCCAGGGCCAGTTCAACACCGACTACACCGTGGCCTTCGCCTCGTACCTGATGGCGATGGCGCCGCTGCTCATCGTCTACATCTTCAGCCAGCGCTGGGTGATCTCGGGCGTCACACGGGGCTCGATCAAGTGAGTGAAAGGGGACGGATGCCGCGGGCCGCGGCATCCTCCTCCTCACCGCGCGTCGGCGAAGAGTCGCAGCATGTCGCGCGCGAGCTGGTGCGGCGCGGTCTCGCAGGGCGCGTGACCGGTCGGGTACGTCGCGACGCGGGCGCCGATGCGCGCGGCGTAGGCATCGTGCTGCGCCTGCGGCCAGAGGTCCTGGTCACCGACGGCGATCAGCTTCGGGATGTCGACCGCCGCGACGGCGTCGGCGAAGTCGGGCGTCGACATCATGAGCCCGACCACGTCGTCGATGCAGGCGCGCCGTGTCACGCCGAGACGCTCGCGGACGAAGGCGATGCGACCCGGTGGCGTGCGGTTGAGGTTGTAGCGGATGCCCCAGAGGATGAGACCCGCTGCGCGGTGCGGCGACATGTCGGAGATCGGCCCGATGTGCTTCACGCCGCGGAAGACCTGGCCGGTCGCGGGCGGCGCGGCCATGAGCGTGAGGCTCCGGAAGAGGTCGGGACGCTCGACGAGCGCGAGCTCGGTGACCAGGCCCGCGAAGCTGTAGCCGAGCACGTGGGCGGGGCCGCCGTCCTCGAGGATCGCGATGAGATCGTCGACGAACAGCGCGTAGTCGTAGGAGTCCCGTGGTGGATCGAGATGGCGCGGCCCGGCTTCGGCCGACTCGTAGTGACCGGCGATGTCGTACGACTCGACGCGGTAGCCGGCGGCGGCGAGCAGCGGGAACAGCAGGACGAAGTCCTCCTTCGAGCCGGCCACGCCCGGGACGAGCACGACTCTCGGCGCGTCGTGCTCACCGAGGCGCATCCGCGCAAGACCCCCGCTGGGGGCGCGGAACACGTCGCGCTCGGTCCCGCCGGGGAACACATGCCAGTCGAGGTCGGCAATGGCCTGGTCGCGCTGCAGCGCGTCGTCGATCGTCGTCATCGCGCCTGCGAGACTACCCCTCGGGAAGGCCGTCGAGCTCGTTCTGCCGCGGCGCGTAGGCGATGTGCCCGCCGTCGGCATCGAACGCCTGCACCGGCCGCCGCGCCGACCATGCCTCCCAGCCCGGATCGCCGTCGACCACGAACGACACCCACGCCCGATGCATCGCGTCGGCGAGGGTCTGGGGCCCGTCCGGACCCCCGATGCCGATCGCGTCGGGCTCGGTGAGCCGGTCGAACACGAACCCGAGCTCCATGACGTGCGCGGCGCCGAGCCCGTCGACCGGGCTCCGCCACCGGAACTCGTACACCCACGTCGGCGAGCCCGTCGACCCGACCCGACTGTCGGCGAACCGCGTGATCGGGCCGCGCAGCAGGATGTCGCCGATCACCTCGCCCAGCACCTCACCCGGTTTCGCGCCCGGGCGGCGAGCGCGGTGAGCCCGCACGATGCGCGCCGGCACGCGGGCGGCCAACCGGGCGACCGTCACCGTGAGCCAGCTCGCCTTGTCGACCGCCCCCGACGGGACGAGCCACAGACGATACTCCTCGCTGGTGGAGCCGATGAGGACCGGGATGCCCCGACCCGCGCCCGCGAGCAGGGCATCGAGCGGGCTGCGGGGCACGGCCTCGCCACCGATCGCCAGCGCGACCGTCGGCCCGCCGCCGAGCGGAGAGCCGCCCGCAGCCAGCGCGGTCTGCTGTGCGACGAGCTCGTCCGCGGGGACGCCGGAGAATCCCGCACGGGTGGCGGCGATCTTCAGTCGCTTGGCGATCTCTCGCGTCATGCGGCCCGCCTTCTCGGGCGGCCGCGCCTCGAGCGGCCCGGACTGCAGGATCGCCCGGTCGAACAGCTCCTTCGCGTGCGGCAGCGCCAGCAGCGCGGTCAGCGTGTTGGCGCCGGCCGAATGTCCCATCACGGTGACGCGGGCCGGGTCGCCGCCGAAGGCGGCGATCTCGCGGCGCACCCAGCGCAGCGCGAGCTCCTGGTCCAGCACGCCGAGGTTCTGCGGCACGTCGTCGAGCACCGCGAAGCCCTCCTGGCCGAGCCGGTACTGGATCGACACGTACACGATGCCGTGCCGCGCGAAGCGCTCGCCGTCGTAGGTGGGAAGCGCGGTCGTGCCGCGCGTCAGCGCGCCGCCGTGCACGAACACCAGCACCGGCAGAGCTGTGTCCGGTGCTCGATCGGCGGGCGTCCACACGTTCACGGTGAGGATGTCGTCGCCGGGCACCTCGACGGACGCGAGGTACTTCGCGATCGCCGGACTGTACGGGCGCTGCGGCGCGGTCGGTCCGAAGGCCGAGGCATCCCGCTCCCCCGCCCAGGTCGCGGCAGGCTCGGGAGCGCGGAAGCGGCGCTCGCCCACCGGCGGGGCGGCGTAAGGGATGCCGAGGAAGCGGTCGAGCCCACCCTCCCGGGTGCCGCGGACGACCCCGGTGCTCACCGTCACGACGGGGCGGGTGGTCGCCGGGCCTGTCGAACCCGCCTGGGTCGCAGCATCCGACATCGGTGAATCCCTCCCGGCGACCGTGGTCGGCACGCTCGTACTCAGATTCAGCCAGTGCGGGACTCGGTGTCAAGCGAGAGCGCCGAGCGGCGCACGCGGCTAGTCTGGTCTGCGCCCCGGCGAGAGGTGACGATGACCGGCAGCAGCGTTCCGCCCACCGCGACGACCCCCACCCCGACGGGATCCGTCGCCCGTCCGCGGCGGCGCACGCCGTTCTGGGACAACGCCCGCTTCGCGTGCATCGTGTTCGTGGTGCTCGGCCACGCCGTGCAGCGGCTGACGTACGACTCCGACATCGCGCTGGGCCTGTACCTCGTCATCTACGCGTTCCACATGCCGGCGTTCGCGATCATCTCGGGCTACTTCTCGAAGTCCGATGCCCCGACCAAGACGCAGATGGCACGCGTCATCACCGACATCCTGGTGCCCTACCTCGTGTTCGAGGGGCTGTGGACCCTGACCAAGTGGATCGTCGAGGGGCAGGCGAACCCGAACATCACCCAGCCCTCCTGGACGCTGTGGTTCCTGCTGGCGCTCGGCATCTTCCGCGTCGTGCTCCCCTACCTCGCCCTGCTGCGCTGGCCGCTGCTGTGGACCGTCGTGATCTCGATCGGAGCGGGATACCTCCCCAACATCGGCTCGACGTTCTCGCTGTCGCGCACGCTCGGCCTCCTGCCGTTCTTCACGCTCGGCTGGTGGCTGCGCGAGCACGACATCGTGGCGCGGCTTCGACTCCTCGACCGTCGGCCCTGGTGGGTGCTCGCCGGCGGGCTCGGACTGTTCGCCGTCGCAGGCTGGGCGGCATGGTTCTTCGTCGACGACTGGCGCGCGATGAACCTGCGCGAGTGGCTGTTCTACGACGAGAACTACGCCTCGATCGGCGGCACGCAGTGGTGGGCGGGCGGCGTGCGCCTCGCGCTGATGATCGTCGCGGTCGTGCTGTCGACGGCGTTCTTCGCGCTCGTGCCGCGCAGCACGCACTGGTGGACGCACTTCGGCCAGTACACGATGTACGTCTACCTGCTGCACTCGTTCGTGCTCTACCCGTTCCGCGAGAACGGCCTGCTGCGCAACGCGGAGCCGACGTGGCTGTGGCTGCCTCTCGTGATCGTCGGATCCGTGCTGATCGCCCTCGGACTCGCGACGAAACCCGTGCGCCGCATCTTCCGCCCGCTGGTCGAGCCGCGTCCGACGTGGCTGTTCGCCGATCGCACCCTCGCCCGCCGAGAAGGACGGCGCAACGATCCCACCGGATCGCGCCGGCCGCGGGAGGAACCGCGGATGCCCCGGCCCGATCCGCGCCAGAACGGCTGACTCCGTTGCGAAACCCCTGGACATCAGGGGGTTGTGCGGCGCGCGCGTACCACATATGTTAACGGCGAATCACATTCGTCCTGGATGGATCGACACGCGGGAACCGGCGTCGAGGATGTCGCCGGGCGGGATCCGTCCCCCGTCGGGAAGCAGGTACCCCCATGCCCGAAATGACCAGACGCTCCGTCCTGACGCTGGGGGCCGCGCTCGGTCTCGCCGGCGTCGCCATCCCCAAAGCGGCCTGGTCGTGGTCGCCCGCGGGGTCGGTGCTCGGCACCGGCTCCGGCGTCGATCCGCAGTGGGTGTGGGACGACGACCTCGACCGCATCATGGCTTCCGTCATCTCCAGTGGTCAGACCGCCGCGATCAACGACGCGATCCTGCCCTGGGTCAACAACTGGCAGCCGGTGCCCACCGGCCTCCCGCCGGAGCTGGCGGGCTTCCTCCAGGGCTCGACCCAGCTGCCGTCCTGGGCCGACCGGACCAAGCTGCGCCGCGCGGCGGACTTCAACCGCCGCAAGGACACCTACCTCTTCATGATCTACGGGATCGGCGGCGGCATCATGAGCACCGTCATCCCGCGCGAGGCGCGGTCGGTGTACCACTCCAAGGGCGGCGCCGACATGCAGGACCGCGCGGCGAAGACGTTCAGCTTCGGCTACGACCTGAGCGACATCAACGCGTTCGAGACGACCGGCGAGTTCATGGTGACGTCGAACAAGACGCGCATGGTGCACTCCGCCGTCCGCCATCTCCTGCCGCAGTCGCCGCACTGGCAGCAGAGCGGTCACGACGAGCAGATCCCCATCAGCAACCACGACATCCTCGTCACCTTCCACAGCACCGGCACCTTCGCGCACAAGAAGCTCAAGGAGTGGCGGGTGCCGATGTCGACGGCCGACCAGGACGCCTTCCTGCACTCGTGGCAGGTCGCACTGCACTTCCTCGGCGTCCGCGACGAGTACATCCCCGCGACCTGGGACGCCGCGCACGCCCAGGCCGCGCAGATCCTGACGCCCAAGCTGGCGTGGACGCCCGAGGGCCAGGAGCTCGCCGAGACCCTCCTCGGCCTCACTGCGCAGGTCGATCTCGGCGTGACGCGCGGCTTCCTCAACGAGTTCGTCCGCTATCAGCTCGGCAACGAGATCGGCGACTGGCTCGGCCTCCCCCGCGACTACGTGTCGGCCGCCACGATCCGGGTCGGCTGGCCGAGCTACATCGCGTTCCGCGAGGGGCTCCTTCCGCTCATGCCGGCGAACTTCTACCTGTTCGACCAGCTGCTGCGCGGCATCGCGATGGCCTTCCTGAACCGCGGCGCATCGGGCACGACCACCCCCATCACCATCCCGGACATGAACCGGCCCACCCCCTGAGAACCGCGGATGGCCGGGCCGGACGCCGGCCCGGCCACCCACCGGCATCGCGGCCGTCGCGCCGAGCTCGCTGATGCCCGCGTTGTTGACCAGCACGCTGCGCGGGGGACGCGTCATGCGTCCAGCACGCCGGACGACGGTCTCGGTCGCAACGGGCGTCAGATCATGCGAAGAGTGCCGCCCCGACGTACGAGCCGGGCGCCGCGCCCGACGGAATCGCCCACAGGCCCGAGCCCACGTGGCGGATGTACTCGTTCATCGTGTCGGTCGACAGCGCGCGCTGGAGCGTCACGAACTGCTCGGGCGAGCGCTGGTACGACAGGAAGAAGAGGCCAGCGTCCAGACGACCGAGCTCGTTGTTGCCGTCGACGAAGTTGTAGCCGCGGCGGAGGATCCGGTTGCCGTCGTTGAGCTCGGGGTGGGCGAGGCGCATGTGGCTCGTGACGGGGATCGCCGGCTCGCCATCGGCGCCGGTCGCGTGGAAGTCCGGCTCGGTGAACTCATCGCCGCCCGAGAGCGGGGCGCCGGCGCCCTTGGTGCGGCCGATGATCGCCTCCTGCTCGGACAGGCGCACGCGGTCCCACGTCTCGATGAGCATCGCGATCTTGCGTGCGACCAGGTACGAGCCGCCCGCCATCCACGCCGGCTCATCGGATGCCGCGACCCAGACGTGGTCGTCGAGGGCGGCCTGGTCGGTCGCGAGGACGTTCGCGGTTCCGTCCTTGAAGCCGAAGAGGTTGCGCGGCGTCGACTGCGCCGCCGTCGTGCGCGACGTGCGTCCGAAGCCGAGCTGCGACCAGCGCAAGCGGGCCCGGCCGAACGCGATGCGGCTGAGGTTGCGGATCGCGTGCACCGCGACCTGGGGGTCGTCGGCACACGCCTGGATGCAGAGGTCGCCGCCCGAGTGGGCGGGGTCGAGGTCGTCGCCGAGGAACGCCGGGAGCTTCTCGAGCTGCGCCGGCCGCATGGCGGCGAGGCCGTAGCGGTCCTCACCGTCGTTCTCGAAGAGGGTGGGGCCGAAGCCGAACGTGATCGTGAGGCCGCTCGCCGCCAGACCCAGGGCCTCGCCGGTGTCGTCCGGCGGTGCCTCGGGAGACCCGCCGACGGCGCCCGTCGCGCTGACGTCGAGCCCCTGCGTCATGCGCGCCGCCGCATACGACCAGTCCTGCAGGAGCGTGACGAGGTCGCCTCGATCGGTGCGCGCCATCATGTCGAACGCCGCGAAGTGCAGGTGGTCCTGCACGGGAGTGGTGATGCCGGCCTGATGGGCGCCGAAGAAGTCGTAGACGGATGCCGCAGCATCCTGTTCGCGCGCACGCCCGACGGCGACCCCCGCCGTCGCACCCGCGCCGGCGCCGAGCGCGAGGCCGGCGGCGCCGGCACCGAGCGCGAGACCGAGGACGCCACGGCGCGACAGGCTCGCGGATGCCGGCGGCACCGCCTCCGTGGCGGAGGCGGTGCCGCCGGTGACGTTCGGGCCGGTCGAGGATGTGGTCAACTCAGGCCAGCACGGTGTTCGTGAGCTGCGCGAGCGGCTCGGCGAGGGCGTTGATGAGGTCGGTGAGCTCGCGCTTGTCTTCGTCGGTGAGCTCGGTGTACACGACGAAGCCGTCCTCGAGTGAGCCGTACTCCGCCAGCGCGGACTCGAGCTCGGCGTACCCGCCGTCGATCTCGTCGGCGAGCGCGGTGCCCGCGTCGCCCTGTGCCGCCGCGAAGTCGCGCACCAGCGAGAACGCCATCTTCGAGCCCTCGACGTTGGCGGCGAAGTCCGACAGGTCGGTGCCCGACCACCAGTCCTCCTCGCCCTGGATCTTGCCGGTCGCGACCTCGTCGAGGAGCGCGATCGCGCCGTTCGAGATGCCGGCGATGCCCTGCGCGTCGAGCGAATCCTGGAACTCGTCGGAGTGCACGTAGTCGTACAGCTCCTGCACGTCGGCGATGAGCTGGTCGCCGAACGCGGCGCGCTCCTCGGTCGTCGACGGCGCCCAGTCCTGCCACGCGGGGGTCTCGCCGTCGGCGTTCAGCGCGTCGGCGGCGGGTACCCACAGGTCCTTCTCGATGCGGTGGAAGCCCGTCCAATCGAGGCCCTCGGCGACGGCGTCGACCTCGCGGTAGTCGATGCGCGGGTCGAGGTCGCCCAGCGCCTCGGCCACGGGCTCGATGCGCTCGTAGTACGCGCGCACGGCGGGGAACTGCGTGCGCGCGGTCTCGTCGTCGCCCGACTCGTATGCGGCGACGAAATCGGACACGGCCGGGGCGAGCTGCCCGACCTGGTCCTTGACGAACCCGGCGTACAGCTCGACAGCCTGCTGCTTCTGCTCGGCGTCCTCACCGGACACCTCGACCGCCTCGCCCGAGACCGCGAACGCGGCCTTGCCGACGCCCTCGCCGATCATTCCCGGCTTGCACAGCGTGTAATAGTCGCCCGGCTGGGCGACGACGGTGAGGGTGCGCGAGGCGCCGGGGGCGATGTTCTCGACCTCGCCGACGATGCGCAGGCCATCCTCGGCCAGCAGGTAGAACTCGGTGACCTCGTCGCCGTCGTTGCTCACGTCGAACGTGAGCGTGCCGCTGGTGGCGGACGAGCCGGACACCTCGCAGCCGGCAGCCGTCGACGACACCGACAGCGCGTCGGACCCGGCGAGGTCGGCCTTCGCGACGCAACCCGACAGGATGAGGGCGCCGACGCCGGCGAAGGCGAGGGCCGGAAAGAGACGAGAGGTCATGCTTCTCCTTGCGAGGACGGAACGGGCGACGGTTCGGAAGATTCGGACGCGGGCGCGGCGGATGCGGCGACCTCGGTCGCAGCCGGGCGCGCGGCGGGGCGGGAGCGCACCTGCCCGCGCAGCCAGATACCGCCGACGATGCCGACGTAGAGCACCCACGCGACGACCTGCAGCCACGACATGCGCGGCATGAAGCCGACGGTCGCCTGCAGGATGGCCGCGAGCGCGCTTCCCGGAGGGATCGACGCGGTCACATCGAAGGCCCAGCCGAGCGGGAACGCCGCCCAGCCGACCGCGACCTCGCCGGTGACGGGGTCGATCGGGGCGGCCGCGGTGAACGGGCCGGGAAGCGCCCCGGCCTCCTGCAGGTCGTGGATCGCGTAGGTCAGCACGCCGGCGGCGACGATGACGAGGAAGGCACCGGTCCACCCGAAGAAGATGCGGAGGTCGAGGCGCAGCATCCCGCGCGCCAGCGCCCAGCCGAGAAGGACGGCGGTCACAAGTCCCAGCAGCGCACCGGCGAGCGCGGCAGGCGCCTCGCCGAACGACTGCACCATCGACCACAGCAGGAGGGTGGTCTCGACGCCTTCGCGCGCGACCGAGACGAAGCCGATCGCGACCAGAGCCCACAGGCTCCCCGTCGCGAGCGCGCGATCGATGTCACCCTCGAGCGTCCGCTTGAGGGTACGGGCGGTCTTCTGCATCCAGAAGATCATCCAGGTGACCATCGCGACCGCGAGGAGCGACAGCAGCCCGCCGAGGAGCTCCTGCGCCTCGAACGTCAGGGTGTACGCCCCGAACGTGAGGATCGCCCCGATGGCGACCGCGAGCGCGATGGCGAGGCCGACGCCGGCCCACAGACGGGGCAGCACATCGCGGCGACCGAGCTTCGTGAGGTAGGCGACGAGGATGCCGACGACGAGCGCGGCTTCGAGGCCTTCACGCAGGCCGATGAGGAAAGTGGCGAGCAACGGGGTTCCCAAGGTGGTGCGGATGACTCGGCGCTCCGTTGCACCGCGGCACACCTGCGGCCTCCGCGAGCGGAGACACTCAACATAGGTGAGCCTTACCTACGACGCTACCGAACAGCTGGGCGGCTGTCCATCTCGGTTACAGCGCGGATGCCTCGGCCGACGCGCGGACATAGCGCTCCGCGAGACGCCGCAGGTGCGGCACGAGCTCGACCGGGGAGTCGACCGTGAAGTCCATGCCGAGCATGCCGATGTAGGCCGCGATCGTCTCGAGGCTGTCGGCCCCGGTGACGAGCACCGACGTCGTGGGGTCGATCGCCTCCACCACCCCCACGGTCGGGTTGATCCGCGCGATCACGTCGTCGGCGGGAGCGGCGATCCGCAGGCGCGCGTGCACGTTCCAGCCCGCGGCCGCGATCGACCTCAGCGCGAAGGCCGTGAAGTCTCCCCCGGGCACCGGCACCGGGTCGAAGGGTCGGCGCGTCGGCATGCGCGGCTCGATCCAGTCCAGGCGGAACGTCTCCCAGTCGTCCGTGTCGGGATCGCGTGCGACCAGATACCACCGTCGCTGCCAGCTGAACAGCCGATACGGCTCGACTCGACGCGGAGTGCCGCGATCTTCGAATCTCAGCCACTCCCCCGCGTGCACGGCCTGCGCGACGGCACTCAGCACGTGGGGTTCGACCTCGGGGTCCGGCGCATCGGTGCCGACGTTCTCGGGGCCGCGATCGATCGTCGTCGCGACGGCGTCCACGGTCGGCCGCAGCCGATCGGGGAGGACCTGCAGCAGCTTCGCGAGCGCGCGGGCACCGGCTTCGTCGACGCCGGCCACCCCGCGCGTCACGCGCAGCCCGATCGCCACGGCGACCGCCTCGTCGTCGTCCAGCAGCAGCGGCGGAAGCTTCCCTCCGGCGGCCAGCCGGTACGAGCCGGCGCGACCGCGCTCCGCCTCGACCGGATAGCCGAGCGTGCGCAGACGCTCGATGTCGTTGCGGATCGTGCGCACGGAGACGTCGAGCCGCGCCGCGAGCTCCGGCCCCGGCCAGCGCGGGCGACTCTGCAGCAGCGCGAGGAGCGCGAGCATCCGCGCCGAGGTGTCGGCCATCGCGCTCGATTCGTCATGAGTTCGGATAACAGGAAGATAGCTTGCCTGTTTCGACCGTAGCGTCGGAGACATGAACACCGCAACCGCCCCCAGCACCGACATCCGCCCCTTCCGCATCGACGTGCCCGAGGCCGACGTCGACGACCTCCGCGACCGGCTCGCCCGCACACGACTCCCCCAGCCCGCACCCTCCGATGACTGGGAGTCGGGAACGCCCAACGACTACCTCGCCGACGCCGTCGCGCACTGGCGCCGCTTCGACTGGCGTGCCGCCGAAGCCCGCATGAACGAGTTCCCGCAGTTCACGACCGAGATCGACGGACAGACGATCCACTTCGTGCACGCCCGCTCTCCGCACGAGGGCGCGACCCCGCTGCTCCTCGCGCACACGTACCCGGGCTCGTTCGTCGACTACCTCGACATGATCGGCCCGCTCGTCGACCCGGTCGCGCACGGCGGCCGCGCCGAGGACGCGTTCGACGTCGTCGTGCCCGATGCCCCGGGCTTCGGCTTCAGCCAGCCCGTGACCGACGCCGGCTGGACCACCTCCCGTGTCGCCGCCGCGTACGACGTGCTCATGCGCCGCCTGGGCTACGACTCGTACGGCATCCACGGCAGTGACAACGGCGCGATGGTCGCCCGCGAACTCGGTCTGCTCGCCCCCGACGGCTTCCTCGGGCTGCACGTGCTGCAGCTGTTCTCGTTCCCCTCGGGCGACCCCGCGGAGTTCGAGAAGCTCGAGCCGCAGGACTACGCCGGCCTCGAGCACATGCAGTGGTTCCAGTCGGTCGGCGCCTACAACACGATGAACGCCGCCCGACCCCAGACCGTCGCCGCTGCGCTGTCCGACTCGCCCGTCGGTCACCTCGCCTACGCCGAGCTGTTCAACTCGTTCGGCAACGGCACGTCGCTGGTCCCGCTCGATGCGATCCTCACCGAGGTGAGCGTGGCCTGGTTCGCGAACGCCTCGGCGGGCATGAGCCGCGCCTACCGCGACAACATGCTGGCGGAAGCCGAACCCCGCGTCAGCGACGCACGCACAGGAGTCGCCGTCTTCAAGGACGACTTCCAGACGATCAAGGTGTTCGCCGAGCGCGACAACTCGAACATCGTCCAGTGGAGCCGCTTCGAGCGCGGCGGCCACTACGCGGCACTGGAGGTCCCCGAGCTCGTCGTCGGCGACATCCGCACCTTCTTCGCACGGTCCTGAAGAACTCCGAGCCGGGGCGTCGGAACCTCCCGCCGCCCCGGCTTAACCGTGCGCAACAAACAGGACGGATGCCGCGACAGCCGCCTACTCTCGCACCATGACCGACCTCAATCTGCCGATCCTCGACCTCTCCCGGCTCGACGCGGGCCCGGAGGCGGCCGCGCAGTTCCGCGACGACCTGCGCGCCGCGACGCACGACGTCGGCTTCTTCTACCTGACCGGCACGGGCGTCTCGCCTGAGCTGGAGGCGCGACTGCACCAGGCCGCACGCGACTTCTTCGCCCTCCCCGAGGCGGACAAGCTCGCGATCGAGAACGTCAACAGCCCGCACTTCCGCGGCTACACCCGCATCGGCGGCGAGCGCACGCAGGGCAAGGTCGACTGGCGCGAGCAGATCGACATCGGTCCTGAGCGCGAGGCGATCACCGACGCCGACGCCCCCGACTTCGCACGGCTCATCGGCCCGAACCTGTGGCCGAGTGCGCAGCCGGAGCTCCGCGAGGTCGTCTCGGAGTGGCACGACCACCTGTCGGGCGTCGCTCGCAGGCTGCTGCGCGCCTGGGCCCTGTCGCTCGGCGCACCCGAGAACTACTTCGACGAGCACTTCGGCGAGCCCTCGACGCTCATCAAGATCGTGCGATATCCGGGCAAGGAGGACCCGACGCCGCAGCAGGGTGTGGGCGCCCACAAGGACTCCGGCGTGCTGACTCTGCTGTGGGTCGAGCCCGGCAAGGGCGGCCTCCAGGTCGAGCGCCACGGCGAGTGGGTGGATGCCCCGCCGGTGCCCGGCGCCTTCGTCGTCAACATCGGCGAGCTGCTCGAGTACGCGACGCAGGGCTACCTCATCGCGACGAAGCACCGCGTGATCTCGCCGCGCTACCCGGACGACCGGATCTCGGTGCCGTTCTTCTTCAATCCCGCCCTCGACAAGCGTCTGCCGCTCATCGAGCTGCCCGACGAGCTCGCGGCGCAGGCGCGCGGCGTCACTCAGGATCCGTCGAACCCGATCCACGCTCTATACGGCGAGAACGCGCTGAAGTCGCGGCTGCGCGCGCACCCCGACGTCGCCGAGATCCACCACGCGGATCTGGTCGCGGCGCGGGCCGGGGCATCCGCTCGACTGTCGGGCTGAGACATCCGGGAACGACGAAGGCCTCCCCACACCGTGGGGAGGCCTTCTCAAGAATGTTTTGCGCGATTGAACGCTGGTCGATGCCTTATCGACGGAGACCGAGGCGCTCGATGAGCGAGCGGTAACGGTTGATGTCGATGTCCTGGAGGTAGCCCAACAGGCGGCGGCGCTGACCGACGAGCAGGAACAGCCCACGACGCGAGTGGTGGTCGTGCTTGTGCTCCTTGAGGTGCTCGGTGAGGTCCTTGATGCGCTGCGTCAGCATCGCGACCTGCACCTCGGGGGATCCGGTGTCACCGGGGTGCGTCGCGTACTCTTCGATGATCGCCTTCTTGACGTCTGCTTCCAGTGCCATAGGTGATCCCCTCTCTGCTTGTTGCGCGGTGCTCGTCACCCGATGTGCGAGCTCTCTTTCTCCGCGGCCGATCCAACGGCAACCTGAAGAGTCTACCAGCCAACGGATGCCCCGGCGAACCGGCCGCCCATGCGCCCGGGTACGCTCGGATCCGTGCAGCACACCGAGGCCGACGAGTGAGCGCCGGGGAGCATCGCAGCCATTTCATCGACCTGCGGCCCTTCCGCGCCAGCCCGGCGTTCGCGCGCATGTGGATCGGCTCGACGCTCGCCGGTCTCGGCGGGCAGCTGACCATCGTCGCGATCATGCTGCAGATGTACGACCTGACCGGGTCGACGTTCGCGGTGTCGATGATCGCGGTCGCGGGGCTCGTGCCGATGGTCTTCGCCGGGATCTACGGCGGCATGCTCGCCGACGCGTTCGACCGCCGGGCGGTGGCCCTCATCGCCGCGACCGTCACGTTCGCCTCGACCGCGCTGCTCGCCGTGCTGACCTGGGCGGACCTCGAGACCGTGTGGTGGCTGTACGCGCTGAGCATCGTCAACTCGTCGGCGAACTCGATCGTGTTCGCCTCGCGTCAGGCGATCGTTCCGCGTCTGCTCCCGCGCGAGCTCCTTCCGGCGGCGTCGGCGCTGGGCGGCATCACGGTCGGGATCATGGTGATGGCCGGGCCCGCCCTCGCGGGTGTGCTGGTCGCCCTCACCGGCTACGCGTGGACCTACACGCTCGACGTCGTGCTCATGACATCGCTCTTCCTCGGGCTGTGGACCCTTCCGAACCTCCGTCCCGAGGGCGAGGTCGTGCGGCCGGGACTCGAGTCGCTCCGCGACGGCTGGCGGTTCCTGAAGCGCGCGTCGAACATCAGGCTGCAGTTCATCCTCGACATCATCGCGATGACCTTCGGCCAGCCGCTCTCGCTCTTCCCCGCGATCGGCGCGGTGCTGCTCGGCGGCGGGCCGATCACGACGGGCGTGCTCACCGCCTCGGTTGCGGCCGGAGCCTTCGCCTCCAGTCTGTTCTCGGGCCGGGTCGGCGGCATCCGACGTCAGGGCGTCGGGATCGAGCGCGCGATCCTCGCGTACGGCGGCTCGATCGCCGCCCTGGGGCTCGTCCTGGGCGCCGCGGCGCTGGGGTGGTTCGCCCCGGACGGCGTCGACGCCGACACCCCGAACCTCGTGCTCATCGCACTCGCGTGCCTGGTGCTCGCGGTCTCGGGCGCCGCCGACAACATCAGCTCGATCTTCCGCAACACGATGGTGCAGTCCGCGGTGCCCGACACGATCCGCGGCCGCCTGCAGGGGATCTTCATCGTCGTGGTGACGGGCGGTCCACGCCTCGGCGCCCTGTACGCGGGCACGCTGGCGACGCTCACCGCACTGTGGTTCCCGCCGCTCGTGGGCGGCCTCATCATCATCGGGCTGGTGGCGACGCTGGTGCGGCTCACGCCGCGGTTCCGCGCGTACGACGCCGAGAACCCCGTCCCCTGAGCCGCGCCCGTAGCCTGACGGCCGCACAACGGCGGATTTCGGACGTCGCATCCCCTCCTGGGCTCCAGCGTCGGCGGGCGGGCGTACGGTGGCCACCGTGACCTCGACAAGAACGGCTCCGCCGGCGACGCGTGCGGAGAGGCTGCCGTCCCCGCGCTGGATCACGGTGCAGTTCGTCCTCGCCGGGATCGTGTGGGGCGCGAGCTTCCTCTTCATGAAGGTGTCGCTCACCGGCATCTCGCCCGCGCAGGTCGCGTGGACCCGCATCCTCCTCGGCGCGCTGACCCTCGGCGCACTCGTCCTCCTGCGGCGCGAGCACCTCACCCGCAGCCTCAAGGTGTGGGCGCACCTGACCGTGCTCGGGCTCACGTTCTGCGTCATCCCGTTCCTGCTGTTCTCGTGGGCGCAGCAGCACGTCAGTTCCGGCGTCGCCAGCATCTTCAACGCGACCACGCCGATCATGACCGCGATCATGGCGTGGCTGGTCTTCCGCGTCGAGCGACTCAAGGCCCTGCAGGTCCTCGGGATCGGCGTCGGCATCCTCGGCGTCGTGGTGATCATCGCCCCGTGGCAGGGCATCGCCCTCGACGGGAGCCTCGTCGCCGAACTCGCCATCCTCGGCGCGACGGCGAGCTACGGCTTCAGCTTCGCCTACATGCGGCGCTTCGTCTCGAACACCGGGATGTCGGCGCTCGCATTCACGTTCGGCTACATCGCGATGGCCGGCGTCGTCATGGCTCTGCTGACGCCGTTCCTCGTGCTGACGCCCGTGCGCCTCGACGTGCCGATCGTGGTGAGCCTGCTGCTGCTCGGCTGTCTCGGAACAGGCATCGCGTACGTGTGGAACCAGAACACCGTGCGCGCGTGGGGGCCCACGCGCGCCTCGACCGTGACCTACATCACCCCGGTCGTCGGGGTGATCCTCGGCATCCTGATCCTCGGCGAGACGATCACGTGGAACGAGCCGATCGGCGCGCTCGTCGTGTTCCTCGGCATCCTGCTCGCGCAGGACCGACTGCGTACGCGAAGAGCGGATGCCTCGGGGTCGAGGCATCCGCTCTTCTCTCGCCTGCGGAAGGTCAGTCCTGCTGGAGCGCGCCCTGCAGGTCGAGCGTGATGGTCACGTCCTTGCCGACCAGCACGCCGCCCGTCTCGAGGGCCGCGTTCCAGGTGAGGCCGAAGTCCTCGCGGTTCACGACCGTCTTGGCCGTCGCGCCCGCCTTGTAGTTGCCCCACGGGTCGGTGCCGAAGCCGCCGAACTCGAACTCGAACGACACGGGCTTGGTGATGCCGCGGATGGTGAGGTCGCCGTCCACGAAGAACTCGCCGTCCTTCACGTGCGCGCCGGTCGAGACGAACTCCATCGTGGGGTGGTTCTCGACGTCGAAGAAGTCGGCCGAGCGCAGGTGGTTGTCACGGCCCTCGTCCTTGGTGTCGACGGAGGTGACGTCGACGGATGCCTCCACCTTGGCCTCGAGCGGGTTCTCGGGGGCAACGAGGGTGGCGCTCTTCATGCCGAAGGTGCCGCGCACCTTCGAGATCATCATGTGGCGCACGCTGAAGGTGACCTCGCTGTGCGCGGGGTCGAGCACCCAGGTGCCCGCCTTGTAGCCGGGAACGTCGATCGTGGTGGAGTCGGTCATGTTCGTCCTTCGTGTTCAGGTCCGTGTGGGGCGCCCGAGGGGACGGGCATACGGGTTCCAACACAGCCTCGCAGACGTTCTATTCCCGTGAATGTAAATTACGTGCGAACTCCTGGAGACCACGGAGGGGGCGGATGCCGCAGCATCCGCCCCCTCCGGACGATCGGGATGGAGTCAGCCGACCTTGATGAGGTCGATGACGAAGATCAGCGTCTTGCCGCCGAGGAAGTGGCCACCGGCCGGACCGTAAGCGAGGTGCGGCGGGATGACGAGCTCGCGGCGACCGCCCTCCTTCATGCCCGGGATGCCGTCCTGCCAGCCCTGGATGAGGCCACGGAGCGGGAACTGGATGCTCTCACCGCGGTTCCACGACGAGTCGAACTCTTCGCCGGTCTCGTACTCGACGCCCACGTAGTGGACGGTCACGGTGTCGCCGGGCTTCGCCTCGGCGCCGGAGCCCACGACGATGTCGCGGACGACGAGGTCGGCCGGCGCCGGGCCGGCGGGTGCGTCGATCTCGGGCTTTGTGCGGTCGTCAGTCATGCGTCCATCCAATCATTGGAAGCGCGCCGGCGCCGAGCGAGTTCGCCGTCAGGAGAACCGCCGGGGTTCTCTTGACACCCGCGCAGGCGTCCCGGCATGCTGGGGGGCAGACCAACTCAGCGCTCGGTAGACACGCAGGCATCGCCGCGGCACCGAGCGCTGAGTCTTCGTATCGGGGGTTCTCCCGGCGCTGCGCGGGTCACGGCGCGAACATCGCGGCGCGGGTCGCCGCGGTCTTCGCGAGCAGGTCCCGTTCCTCAGCGGCGGCCTGCGGATCGCGCCCCGTGATCGCCCGCTGGCGTGTCGCAGCGAGGGCCGTGGCATCAGTGATGAAGGTCTTCATGAGCGGCGTGCGGTCCCCTCGCAGCGTCCGCGCCCACGCCAGGGCGGCCTTGCGCCCCGCCGAGGTCGCGAGCATGTCGACCTCCTGCGGCGTGAACCAGCCGGCGGCTGCGTACTCGCCGAGCCGGCGTCGCGTGAGTCGCGACTCCTCTCGCCGGAGCGCCACGACACCGAGGATGAACCCGATGAACAGCGGCACCTGCAACGTCAGGTAGAGGAAGAAGAAGTCCCCGAACATGGCGGACCCGTTCCAGAACGCGTGCAGCGCGATCGCGCCCGCGAGCCCGAGCAGCCCGGGCCCGATCGCCTGACCGGTCGACAGTCCGCGGCGCGCGGCAAGACCGAGCGCGAAGCCGGTGACGCTGGTGAACATGACGTGCGCGAAGGGCGACAGGATGCCGCGCAGGAAGAACGTCGTGGTCGTCTCGGTCGCGCCGCCCTCGATGAAGCTCACCGCGAAGTACTGGATGTTCTCGGTGAACGCGAAGCCGGCGCCGACCAGCGCGCCGTAGACGATGCCGTCGATCGGGCCGTCGAACGCGCGCCGAGCGGTCGCGAAGATGAGGAATACGCCGAGCCCCTTCGCGAACTCCTCGACGACCGGCGCCTGGACGACGGTCTGCAGCACCTCGCGGGCCCCGGTCGCCGGGCCGAACACCATCGACAGCAGCAGGTCGACACCGAGCGCGATGCCGACGGCGGCGATCGCACCCCACGCGATCGCCAGGATGAGCAGTCCGCGGGGCTCGGGTTCCCAGCGGTCCACGATCCGCACCGCTAACAGCACGCCCACCAGCGGCACCACCGCCAGCACCATCCCGATCAGCGACGCCGCCGGGCCGAGCGCGGTGAGGAAGTACGCCACCAGCACGATCAGCACGAGCACGAGGATGCCGATGATCCAGACCGATGCGCTGCGTCCGCGACGCGCGGCGGCGGTGGGCAGCTGCACGGGTGTGGGCGAGGACGGCGGGGGCGTAATCGCCGCGGGAGCCGCGACGCGGGGCTGTGCGAGCGCGGAGGCGAACTCCGGCGGCGTGAGCGAGGGCCGGGGACGGGAGGCACCGGGGTCGAGCGTCATGCGCACAGCCTATGGGTGCACGACGCTCACCCGTCATCCGGGCTGTGGACCGCCCACCGGCACACCCCGGCGGCTAGGTTGGGGGCATGCGCTTCGCCCATGTCGTGCCGCCGGAGTCGGGTGAGCCGAGGCTCGCACTCGTCGAGGGCGACGAGGTGGCGATCGTCGAGGAGCTGTTCGATGGAGCGCCTCGCGTGCTCGAGGAGCTCATCGCCGGCGGCGACGAGCTGCTCGCACGCGTGCGGGAATCCGCAGACCGTGGCACGCGGCATCCGCTCGACGGAATGGGCTTCGCATCCGCCGTTCTCTCGCCCCCGGTGATCCTCGCGATCGGCCTCAACTACGCGGCGCACTCCAGCGAGCTCGGGCTGAAGACGGACTCGACGCCGACCGTGTTCGTGCTCTGGCCGAACTCGCTGGCCGGGCACGACCACACCACGACCTGGCCGCGTTCGCTCAGCGAGTCCGTCGACTACGAGGCCGAGCTCGGTGTCATCATCGGCACCCCGGCGAAAGACGTGTCCCCCGAGGACGCCCTCGACCACGTCTGGGGGTACACGGTGGTCAACGACATCACCGCGCGCGACATCCAGTACTCCGAGGCGCAATGGTCGCGCTGCAAGTCCTTCGACGGCTTCACGCCGACCGGGCCGTTCGTGGTCACCGCCGACGAAGTGCCTGATCCGCAGGACCTCCATATCTGGACAGTCCTCGACGGCACGACGCTGCAGGATGCGACCACGGGCCAGATGGTGCGCCCGGTCGCCACGCTCATCTCGCATCTGTCGAGGTCGGCGACTCTGCTGCCGGGGACGCTCATCTCGACGGGCAGTCCGGGCGGCGCCGGCTACTCGCGGGATCCGCAGGTGTTCCTGCGCGACCGCTCGACCGTCACCGTGGGGATCGACGGCATCGGCGCGCTCACGACGCACTGCCGCATCCTCGGCTGAGGTCGCGCTCTGACGACGCGAAAGGCGGGCCCGCGCCGCGGACCCGCCTCCCACGTCGATGCCTGCGTCAGTTGCAGGTGATCGTGCCACCGCCCTGGAGTTCCCACACACCCGGGCCGAGTTCGGCGCAGGCAGCTGCGAGACCACCGAACACCACGGTCAGGATGATGATCGTCACGATGATGCCGACGACGATCAGCACCGCCGAGATGATGATCGCCGCGAGGGCGAAGCCGTTCTTGACCCCGGCCTTGCGGCTCTGCACGAGCGCGACGATGCCGAGGATCAGCGCGACCAGCTGGACGAAGAACGACAGGATGAACGCGACGATGCCGAGCGTCTTGCCCGGGACGGGCGCGTCGGCCGGCGCCCCGTACGCGGCGGGCGGCGCCGCGCTGTACGCCGGGGGCGCGGCGCTGTAGGCCGGCGCGCCCGCGGGGGACGCCGGCGGAGCCGCCGCGTACTCGGGCTGGGCGGCGGGCGCCGACGGTGCAGGGTAGTCCGGTGCGGGAGCGACGGGTTCCGCCGCGGGCGCAACCGGCGCGTCGGCGGGGGGCTGAGGCGCAGTGGGCTGCGACGCGGGCTGCTGCGGAGGCTCGGGTGCGGCCGGGTTCTGCGGATCGGTCATTTCTCGCCTTTCGTTCGAGTCTCCCTGACGTTATCGATCGGGAGCCGCCCGCGGCAACCGGCTCAGCGCGTGTCTGCCGGTGCCTCCGCGACGACGTCCTCGGGCGCCACCACGATCGGGATGGCGGCGGTGACGGTCTCGAGTCCCGACAGGCGGGCGGGCGAGAGCTGCTTGGCGACCTCGTCTCGCGACATGAGCCCGGCCTCGACCACCAGGTCGGCGACGCCGCGCCCGGTGAGCAGGGCGGCCTTCGCCAGCGCCGCGGCTGCCGCGTAGCCGATGAACGGCGTGAGCGCGGTGATCACGCCGACGGACGAACCCACCATGGCGCCGAGCCGCTCGCGGTTCGCGGTGATGCCGTCGACGCAGTTGACGCGCAGCGTGAACATCGCCTGACGCAGCCACGTGATGGACTGGAAGATCGAGTGCGCGATGACCGGCTCGAACGCGTTGAGCTGCAGCTGGCCGCCCTCGACCGCCATCGTGACCGTGAGGTCGGCGCCCGCGACCGAGAACGCGACCTGGTTGACGACCTCGGGGATGACGGGGTTCACCTTGCCGGGCATGATGCTGGACCCCGCCTGTCGTGCGGGAAGGTTGATCTCGCCGAACCCCGCCTGCGGGCCCGACGAGAGCAGACGCAGGTCGTTGCAGATCTTCGACAGCTTGATCGCGTTGCGCTTGAGCGACGCCGAGAATGACATGAACGAACCGGTGTCGCTCGTGGACTCGACCAGGTCGGAGGCCGTGGCGAGGTCGAGCCCCGAGATCTCGCGGAGGTGGCGCAGCACTGCGGGCGCGTACGCCGGGTGGGTCGTGATGCCGGTGCCGATCGCGGTCGCGCCCATGTTGACCTCGTACAGGAGGTAGGCGTTCTCGGTGAGGCGCTGGTGGTCGTAGCCGAGGGTCGTGGCGAACCCGTGGAACTCCTGGCCGAGGGTCATCGGCACGGCGTCCTGCAACTGGGTGCGGCCGACCTTGAGCACGTCGTGGAACTCGACGGCCTTCGCGAGGAACGCGCGGCGCAGCAGGTCGAGCTCTTCGAGCAGCGTCTTCAGGTCGAGACCGAGTCCGACCTTGATCGCGGTCGGGTAGACGTCGTTCGTCGACTGGCTGCGGTTGGTGTCGTCGATCGGCGACAGGAACTCATAGTCGCCCTTCTCGCGTCCGGCGAGCTCGAGCGCGATGTTGGTGATGACCTCGTTCGCGTTCATGTTGGTCGACGTGCCGGCGCCGCCCTGGATGACCCCCACGACGAACTGGTCGTGGAAGTCGCCGTCGATGACGAGCTGCGCGGCCCGGTCGATGAGGTCGGCCTTCGCGGGGTCGAGCACCCCGATCTCGCGGTTCGCGCGAGCCGACGCCTGCTTCACCATCGCCAGCGCCCGCACCAGGTCGGGGTAGACCGAGATCGGCCTCTTCGAGATCGGGAAGTTCTCCAGCGCGCGGGCGGTGTGGATGCCCCAATACGCGTCGGCGGGGATCTCCAGGGATCCCAGGGAGTCGGTCTCGATGCGGGTTCGCGTCATTGCGTCCAGAGCCATGTGTTGCAGTCCTCGTGGGTCGTTCACAGCGGTGTGCGGGATGATTCGAGCCTACTCGCGGCACCCGCCGGCCGGGCTGTACACGGCGTACACCTGACCACACGAACGCATACACGGTGGCGGGACGGGGTGGGGAGAACCCCATCAGCCACGCTTGCGCGAGAAGGCCTCGAGCCGCTCCTCGGGCGTGAGGCGCGACATCCGCTCCACCCACTCGGCGGAGAAGACGTCGCCGGTCGGCGCCTCGACGACGGGCACGACGGCGTGGGTGATCGTGTCGTCGTACACGTGCACCAGGTGGAAGGACTGGCCGGCGTCCATGCCATTGACCTCCACCGCGGGACGCGCGAGGTTCATCGTGTAGCACGTGGCCGCGGCCACGCTCACCGGGACGCCCGCGAACGTGCCGCTCGTCGAGTAGTGCAGGTGGCCCGCGAGGATCGCGCGCACGTCGGTGCCGGCGATCACGTCGGCGAGCCGCCCCTGGTCCCGGAGCTCGAGGATGTCGAACAGCGGCACGTGCGACGGCAGCGGCGGATGGTGCAGCGCCAAGATCGTGCCGAGCGGCGCCGGGGTCGCCAGCTCACGGCGCAGCCATTCGAGCTGCCCGTGGTCCAGATCGCCGTGATGCCAGCCGGGCACCGTCGAGTCGAGGCCGATGAGCCGCAGTCCGCCGAGATCCCACACGCCGGTCACGGGTTCCTCGGTCGGCGCCAGCCCGAGGAGATCGCGCCGCAGCGCCGGACGCTCGTCGTGATTGCCGGCGACCCAGACCACCGGGGCGCCGAGTCGTTCCGCCACCGGCTCCACTGCTGCGCGCAGCGCGGTGTAGGCCTCTGGCTCGCCGAGATCCGTCAGGTCGCCCGTGAACACGATCGCGTCGGGACGGATGCCGGTGGCCTCGGCCGCCTCGAGCGTCCGGGCGAGGTTCGCCGCGGTGTCGAAACGGCCGCCGAGCGGCGCGTTGCCGGCGAGCAGGTGCGTGTCGCTGACATGCAGCAGCGTGCGCCGCGCAGGCGGGTACTGACCGAACTGGACGGATGTGGCGGTGGCCATGGGCCTCAGCCTAGGCCGTCGTGCCGACAGCATCCCGCCCCGGCGCGGTCGCGCCGCTCAGTGGTTGAAGACGATGAGCAGCAGTCCGCCGAGCACGGCCGCGGCGCACACCGCGAAGCACGCGTAGGCGCCGACGAGCGCGAACCGCTTCTGGCCGTCGGTGAGCGGACTGCGCTTGGCCGCCTTCGCGGCGGCCTTCTCGGCGCGCCGCGCCTCCTTCTCGGAGATGACGGTGATGGCGTCGGTGAACTCCGCGGGAGCCACCACGGGGGCGCGGCCGGCGCGCACGAGCAGCCGCAGGCCGAGCGCGTAGAACGAGACGACCACGACGGCCGAGATGAACGCCGCGACGAACACCTGAACGAAGGCGAGCCAGTTGATGGTCATCGCGGACCTCCGTCCTTCGGCCGGTTCTCGGATCGCCCGGCCGCCTTGGCGGCCTTCTTCGCCGCCGCTTCCGCCGCGGCCACGCGCCGCGCCTCGTCGCGCGCGAGTGCGCGCTGGCGGCGCGTGGGCGGAGGGTTGCGCTTGACCTTGACGGCCCGACCGGAGTCTGCGACCTCGCTCATCGCGTTCGACGCGGTGACCTCGTCGCGGCGCGAGCGCATGAAGAGGAAGAGGATGATCACGACGGCGAGGACCGCGTCGATGATGACGCCCCACACCGGCAGCCACACGACGATGAGCGCCGCGACGGCGCCGACCGCACCGGCCGCGGGAAGCGTGAGGATCCAGCCGACCATGATGCGGCCGGCGGTGCGCCACCGCACCTGCGAGCCGCGACGGCCGAGGCCAGAGCCGATGACCGAGCCCGATGCGACCTGGGTGGTCGACAGCGCGAAGCCGAGGGCACTCGAAGCGAGGATCGTGGACGCCGTCGACGCCTCGGCCGCGAAGCCCTGCGCCGGCTTGACCTCGGTGAGACCCTTGCCGAGGGTGCGGATGATGCGCCAGCCGCCCATGTACGTGCCGAGCGCGATCGTGATCGCGCACGCGAACACCACCCACGTCTGCGGCTCAGGGTTCGAGGCCGACTGCAGACCCGCGGTGATGAGAAGGAGCGTGATGATGCCCATCGTCTTCTGCGCGTCGTTCGTGCCGTGAGCGAGCGCCACCAGCGACGACGTGAAGATCTGGCCGAACCGGAAGCCGTCGCGGCCGTCGGGCTTGCTGTCGTAGCGCCGCGTGAGCACGTACGCGAGTTTCGTGGCGGTGAACGCGATGACGCCGGCCGTGACGGGCGCGATGAACGCCGGCAGGATCACCTTCGACATCACGACGCCGAAGTTCACCGCGGTGGGGCCGACCCCGACGATCGTGGCGCCGATGAGCCCGCCGAACAGGGCGTGCGACGACGAAGAGGGAAGGCCGAGGAGCCACGTGAGCATGTTCCACGTGATGGCGCCGATGAGGCCGGCGAGGATGATCTCGGGGAAGATGTCGTGCGAGATCTGATCCTCGTTGATGATGCCGCCCGAGATCGTCTGGGCGACCTCCGTCGACAGGAACGCGCCGACCAGGTTCAGCACAGCGGCGAGGAGCACGGCGGTCTTGGGCTTGAGTGCGCCCGTGGCGATGGGCGTCGCCATCGCGTTCGCGGTGTCGTGGAAGCCGTTCGTGAAATCGAAGAACAGCGCCAGCGCGATCACCAGAACGATGATGAGGGTTGCGGTTTCCACCGTTCGCTTTCGGGGAGGAGGAGTGGAGAAGGGTGTGCCGACGAGATCGGCGCGACGAACGAACAGTTCACCAAGAGTTCAGGAACCGGCAACCGGCCAGGAAGAATCCTACATCGGCGACCCTGACGGTCAACTCAGCAGGCGACTAGCGTGGAACGGTGACTCTCAGCGACTCCGCAGCCTCTTCGTCCACCCCTGTCGCCGGCATCCGTCCGCCCGTCGCAGACAGCAAGATCACGGTCCGATCGCATCACGGCGACGACGTCGAAGACCGCTACGAGTGGTTCCGCGAGAAAGACGACGCGGCCGTCATCGCGCACCTGGAGGCCGAGAACGCGTACACGCAGCAGCGCACCGCGCACCTCGAGGGGCTGCG
The DNA here is from genome assembly GCF_031457705.1 of Microbacterium sp. BE35. Classification (NCBI taxonomy): domain Bacteria; kingdom Bacillati; phylum Actinomycetota; class Actinomycetes; order Micrococcales; family Microbacteriaceae; genus Microbacterium; species Microbacterium sp. BE35. The sequence goes on along the minus strand of NZ_JAVDXD010000002.1, from coordinate 1,033,816 downwards.
CGAGCGCATCTTCGGCGAGATCAAGGGCCGCACCCTCGAGACCGACCTGTCGGTGCCGACCCGCCGCGGCGAGTGGTGGTACTACGGCCGCACGCTCGAGGGCAAGCAGTACGGCATCCAGTGCCGCGCCCCGCTCGCGTCCGCCGACGACTGGACGCCCCCTGAGCTCTCCCCCGACGTCGAGGTCGCGGGCGAGCAGATCCTTCTCGACGGCAACGTCGAGGCCGAGGGCCACGAGTTCTTCTCGCTCGGGAGCTTCGAGGTGTCGAACGACGGCACGCTCATGCTCTACGGCGTCGACGTCGCGGGCGACGAGCGCTACACGGTGCGCGTGCGCGACCTCGTGACGGGCGAGCAGCTCCCCGACGAGATCCCCGGCACCTTCGCGGGTGCGACCTTCTCCCCCGACGGCCGCTTCATCGTCTACACGACCGTCGACGACGCGTGGCGCCCCGACACCGTCTGGCTGCACGAGCTCGGCACGGCCGTCGCCGACGACGCGAAGCTCTTCCACGAGCCCGACGAGAAGTACTGGGTGGGCGCGGGATTCACCCGCAGCGACCGCTTCCTCGTGATCGGCCTCGGCTCCTCCATCACGAGTGAGGAATGGCTGCTGGATGCCGACGACCTCCGCGGCGAGCCGCGCGTGGTGTGGCCGCGGACCGAGGGCGTCGAATACGACTCCGAGCACGCCGTCGTCGATGGCGAGGACGTCCTGTTCGTCCTCCACAACGATGGAGCCCTGGACTTCGAGCTGGTGCGGGTGGCAGCATCCGATCCGTCCGGCGACCGCTCTGTCGTGATCCCCCACCGTCCCGGCGAGCGCCTGCTCGGCGTCTCGACCTTCCGCGACTGGGGTGTCGTGGGCTACCGCCGCGGCGGCCTCGCACGCCTCGGCATGCTCGACTACGCGAGCGGCGCCGTGGACGAGATCTCGTTCGACGAGCCGCTGTACTCGGTGGGCACGGGCGGCAACCCCGAGTGGGCTCCTCCCCTGCTGCGCCTCGGCTACGGCTCGTTCGTCACGCCCGGCACCGTCTACGACCTCGACGTCGCCACGCGCGAGCTGCACCTGCGCAAGCGCCAGCCTGTGCTCGGCGGCTACGAGCCGTCCGAATACGCGCAGGAGCGCGTGTGGGCGACCGCGCAGGACGGGACGCAGATCCCGATCTCGCTCGTCTACAAGCGCTCGTTCGGCGATGCCGGCGTCGCACCCCGCCCGGTGCACCTGTACGGCTACGGCTCCTACGAGCACTCGATCGAACCCGGATTCTCGGTGCCGCGCCTGTCGGAGCTCGACCGCGGCGTCGTCTTCGCCGTCGCCCACGTGCGCGGCGGGGGCGAGATGGGCCGCCAGTGGTACGAGGACGGCAAGCTCCTCAACAAGCGCAACACCTTCACGGACTTCGTCGACAGCGCGCTGCACCTCATCGACAACGGCTACACGACGGCCTCCCAGCTCGTCGCCGAGGGCGGCTCGGCCGGGGGCCTGCTGATGGGCGCGGTCGCGAACATCGCGCCCGAGCTCTTCGCCGGCGTGCTCGCCGACGTGCCGTTCGTCGACGCTCTGACCACGATCCTCGACCCGTCGCTGCCGCTCACGGTGATCGAGTGGGACGAGTGGGGCGACCCGCTCCACAACGCCGACGTCTACGCCTATATGAAGTCGTACTCGCCCTACGAGAACGTGCGGACGGATGCCGCGTACCCCCGCATCCTCGCCGTCACGTCGCTCAACGACACCCGGGTCCTGTACGTCGAGCCTGCGAAGTGGGTCGCACGCCTGCGCGAGGTCGGCGCCGACGCCCTGCTCAAATGCGAGATGGTCGCCGGTCACGGCGGCGTCTCGGGCCGCTACAACGCCTGGCGCGAACGCGCGTTCGAGCTGGCGTGGCTCCTGGACGTGCTGGGCGTCGCCGACGTCTGAGCGGGATCCACGCATCCGCTCCCGAGATCAGGAATCTGGCCCGCACAGGACGACACGACGCGAAACGACCTGTCCCCGCCAGATCTCCTGATCTCAGTGAGACAGAGCGACGATGAACTCAGCCGAACAGCGCGGCGGCTTCTTCGTAGCGGTAGAGGGGAACGGTGTTGAGCTCGCCGAGGGCGTCGGCGAAGGGGACGCGCACGATGTCGGTGCCGCGCATCGCGACCATCTGACCCCACGCGCCGTCGACGACCGCGTCGGCGGCGTGCAGGCCGAGGCGCGTGGCGAGCACGCGGTCGAAGCCCGACGGCGAACCGCCCCGCTGGATGTGGCCCAGCACCGTGGCACGGGTCTCGATGCCCGTGATGCGCTCGATCTCGGGCGCGAGGATCTCGCTGATGCCGCCGAGGCGCGGGCGGTTGAAGGCGTCGAGGCCCTTGTCGCTGTAGGCCTCGTCCATGCCCGTGAGGGTGAAGCCCTCCGACACGACGACGAGCGGCGCGCGGCCGCGGTCGTGGGCCTTCGAGACCAGGGCGGTGATCTCGTCGATCGACATCGGCACCTCGGGGATGCAGATGGCGTGCGCGCCCGCGGCCATGCCGGCGTGAAGGGCGATCCAGCCGACGTGACGGCCCATGACCTCGGCGACCATGCACCGCTGGTGGGAATCGCCGGTGGTGCGCAGGCGGTCCATCGCGTCCGTCGCGATGTTGACGGCGGTGTCGAAGCCGAAGGAGTAGTCGGTGGCGCGAAGGTCGTTGTCGATCGTCTTCGGGACGCCGAGCACGTTGATGCCGTCGTTGGCGAGGCGGTTCGCCGCCGCGAGGGTTCCTTCGCCGCCGATCGCGATGATGCCGTCGAGGCGGTGGCCGTACATCGTCTTGGCGATGTTCTCGGCGCCGCCGCGGGGGCCCTCGTAAGGGTTCGTGCGCGAGGTGCCGAGGATCGTGCCGCCGACCTTCGACAGGCCCTTCACCTCGTGCCGGGTCAGCGGGAAGAAGTCGCCGTCGACCACACCGCGCCAGCCGTCGCGGATGCCGACGAACTCGAGGTCGTAGGTCGTCGTGCCCTTGAGCACGACGCCGCGGATGACCGCGTTGAGTCCGGGGCAGTCGCCGCCGCTCGTCAGGATGCCGATCTTCATGCTGTGTTCCTCGCAAGTCGGGGGAAGAGGGACGGCGACGCTGCCTCCCCTGACACTAGTGCCGGACGGCGCGCCCTGCCACACGCGGCTGCCGCGCCCAGGTCGGCTCAGTCCGCGACACGCTCCCAGACATCGTTCTCGCGCCGCCACCGCTGCTCGCCCGCCGGGCGTGCGGAGGTCCCACGGAACCAGAACGTCTCGTCCGGGTTCCACCCGGCGAGCACCGCCGCACGGTCACCGTCGACCTGGATCAGCCGCGTGGCGGTCGACAGGTAGCCCGCGACACTCAGATGGACTGCATCCGTCTCGGCGGCGACGGCGGCCCAGTCGGGCATGACCCAGCGGCCGTCTCGGCCCGTCACGCGGAACCAGTCGTGGCGTCGGGAGGCGGTGACATCGAGCGGATGCTGCGCACACAGCCGCGCCCAGTCCTCCGGTCCGCAGACCTCGAGCACCCGCGCCGGGTACACGTCGACGGGCGTGGCCGCGGCGGCGTCCTCGCCGAAGGAGTCCTCGACGAACCAGAGTCCCGCCGGCCCGTCGCCGGCGAGCGCGCGGGTCGTGCGTACGAGCGAAGCGGGCGGGATCGACCACCATTGTCCGCTCCATCGGGCGGTGGGGTCGGAGGGGCGCTCGGCCGCAGCACGCGCCTCATCCGCCGCCGTCGCCTCTCGCCAGGAACGCAGGGCGGCCTCGAGGTCGCCGGCGGGGCGGCCGGCGCCCTGCCACGGCACGCTCCACTGGTCCTCCCCCGCGACGCCGTCGCTCCACCACTCGGCGGCGGCCGAGCCGGCGATCAGCACCGCGATGCGGCGAAGCGCCGACTGCACGTCGTCGGTCGCGCACAGCAGGTCACGCCCGTCCGGCTCCTGCCAGTACATCGCCGCCTGCACCGACGCCGCAAGCGCTTCGCGCAGCGTCGCGGAAGTCGGCGCGGCGAGATCGATCGCATCGAGCGCCGCGGCCGCGTCCGTGGGCGAGGCGATCGGCGGTTCGTACCGCGTCCTGTCGCCGCTGGAACGGAGAACGATCGTGGTGCCGTTCGTCTCGCAGGCGCCGGCCGCCCACCACACGGTGTCGGCAGCCGCACGGCTCTGCGCTGTCTCGGCCCGGAACGCGCATGCCACCGCGTACTCCAGGCACAGGCGACGGCCGCGCGGGCCCGCCAGCAGGACGTCGGCGTCGACAGACATCCCGCCACCCTAGCGGGCCGGGAATCACCCTTGTGGAACGACCGAGGGGCAGTGCGAACCCGCACCGCCCCCGTCGAACCGCGCGTCAGGCGGCGCCGAGTGCCTGACGCAGCAGGTGCATGAGCGCCGACAGCTGCACGGAGTCGCTCGACTGCGGGTCGACGGCCTCGCCGTCGAGCGCACGGGCGGCGAGACCCTGCTTGGAGTCGATGAGCTCGGCGATCTTGGTGTCGATCGTGTGCGCGGCGATGATGCGCCACGCGGTCACGGGCTCGTCCTGGCCGATGCGGTGCACGCGGTCGATCGCCTGCGTCTGCTCGGCGGCCGTCCACGACAGCTCGGCGAGCACGACGTTCGACGACGCCTGCATGTTCACGCCGACGCCTGCCGCGGTGAGCGAGCAGACTGCGATGCCGACCTCGGGGTCGCTGTTGAACGCGTCGATCGCCTGCTGGCGGGCCGTGGTGGCCTGGTCGCCGCGCAGGGAGACCGTCTTGAGCCCTGCGGCGGCGAAGTGCGCCTCGGCGGCGTCCATGACGTCGATGTGCTTGGCGAAGAACACGACCTTGCCGACCGAGCGCTGCAGCTGCACGGCGTAGTCGGCGGCGAGCACGGCCTTGGCCTGGCCGATCTTGCGCACCATCGTGAAGACGTTCTCGGACCCCGTGCCGGCGGCCTTCGATTCCTCCAGCTCGTTGTGCGCGACGAGGCGGATGATGTCCTCGTCGATGTGGCCGGGGCCGTACCCGCGGTCGCCGCGCGCATCGATGATGCGGCGGTACTTCGCGGCGAGCCGCTCGCCGAGCTCGCGCTCGGCCTGCCGGATCGACCGGCCGAACTCGTCGTCGAGCTCCACGGGAAGGTCGGCGATGAGCTTGTCGGGCAGGTCGGCCGCGACATCCTTCTTCTTGCGCCGCACGATGCCCATCGAGATCACCGCATCGCGCGCCTCGGGGTAGAACGACTTGTCGGCGGGCGTGAGCCCGGTCTCGTCGAGCTTCTCCATGAGCACCGGGCCGGGCTTCTCGCCGGTGGTCCAGCCGAGGAAGCGCCAGATCGCGTCGAAGTCCTCGACGTCGTTGATCAGCGGCGTGCCGGTGAGGGCGAGCAGCAAAGGGTTGGGCACCTGCTCGCGGATGCGCGTCGCGAGCGCCAGCACGTTCTGCGAACGCTGGGACGTGAGGTTCTTGATGAAGTGCGCCTCGTCGACGACCATGCCCTTGAGGCCGATCGAGCTGAGCCACGACAGGTGACGGTCGAGGATCTCGTAGTTGACGATGAAGACGTCGGCGAACGCGTCGATGTTCTCGCCGTCGCCGTGGATGACGGTCGCACGACGCTGGGGCGTCCAGCGCTCGACCTCGCGCGCCCAGTTCATCTTGACGACGTTCGGCACGACCGCGAGGAGCGGATACGCGTTCGCGACGGATGCTGCGAGCACCGACTCCGCCGTTTTGCCGAGGCCCGGCTCGTCGGCGAGGAGGAACGTGCGGTGCCCGGCGCGCACCGACTCGAGGAAGCGCGACTGGTGCGGCATGACCTCGAGGCCCTTGGGCGACAGGCGGTCGAACTCCGGAACAGGCGGGAGCTCCATCGAGGCGGTCGCGCCGCCGGCACCGGTCTCGAACGCCTTGTACAGCGGGCCCATGAGCTCCCAGCTGTCGAGACGCCGGCGAGGCGTCTGCTTCGGGGCGCGGATCGTGAGGTCGGGGGCGAGGAACGGGTTGGAGTCGCGACGGGCCTCGACCTGCGGCGGCACCACCTGGCGCTCAGCGAGGGCGGCGGGCACGACGGGCGCGACCACCGGGGCGACGTCCGTGATGATGAGCTCGTCGGGCGCGAGCTCGGCACCCGACTCGAGCAGCCAGTCGCGGCGCATCCGGCGTGCGACGGGCGACGTGGCCTGGTCGACCTCGAGAAGCTGGATGAGCGACGTGTCGCGCGCGGCCGTCTTGGCGAGAATGGTCGCGACGCCGTCGAGGCGCTTCAGCAGCTCAGCGCGCGAAGCATCCGTCAGCTCGGTGTCGCCCTTCACCCGCGCGCGCTCCTCGCGCACCAGGAATGCGATGACCTGGAACTTGACGCGGTTGGTCGGCCCGAGCTTGCCGCGCTGGGCCTTCGCCTCGACCTCGCGCACCTTGCGGGCGAGGATCGGGATGATGGGGGCTTCGTCGTCGCGGCGCGCGGACGAGGACTTGCGGCGACGCTGCGCCGTCTGGGCGGGTGCCGTGGTCGGCATGCTCCTCCTGAGCGTGAATGCCGGATAGGGGGTCCGGCGGGGATCGGATGACACCGATGGTTCTGCGTGCTCCCGCGGGCGGCGCGAACGCCGTCGCGAACGCGGGACCAGGGATTCGCCGCCGACGGTCGCGGGCACTCGCTTCTGCGAGCTGCGACATCGTCAACGGTTCCCCGCCCACCATTCTAGGGGAACAGGCTCCGGAACGGGGGACGCGGGCGCGAGAGAAGCGGAGATTCAGCCCCAGACGGTCGCGACGATGTCTTCGGTGTACCCCTCGGGGGCGAAGTTGATCCACGCCGTCGTCACCAGTCCGCCGCCGCCGACGTAGTGGGTCTCGCCGCGGGTGTACTCCTTGTCGTCGAGCGTCACGCCCTTCTGCTCGATGCGGCAGACGGTGCCGTCGCCGAGCGCCTCGCAGCCGAAGCCCGCCGCGGGCAGCGCCGCAAGCACCGCCGTCTCCTGATCGACGTCGACCGCGGTCACGTTGGTCGCGAGCCCGAACTCGCTCGGCTGCCCCCATGAGCAGCGCAGCGTCGGCGCTCCGCCGTGGATGATCTCGAGCAGGTCTGCGTTCTCCGTCGACAGCATGGTCACGCCCGGGTCGTTGAGGGGAGGGTTCGCCGACTCCAGCTGCGCCAGCATCGCGGCGGAGTAGATCTCCTCGCACGCGCCCGGCACCTCGAAGTCGGCCTGGGGCTTCTCAGTCTCGACCGGAGTCGCCGACGGACCCGGCGTCTGGTCCTTCATCGTGATGGAGGGGCTGCTCGATGGCGTCGCCTCGGACTCGGGCCGGCATCCGGTCACGACCCCGGCCAGGGCCGTGAGCGCGACGCACCCGATCACGATCCGTGTCAGCCGGCTCTGCACGACCATCCCCACGCCACCTCTCGCGCGCCGCGGAAGACGGGAGGCGGCGCGCCCTTCGACCCTAACGAGGCGGAAGGACGGATGCCGCGGGCCACGCCGCGCGCACGAGCACAGGCGTCACGGTCCGGCGTAGGCGCTCTGCCACTCCGACAGGGTGTGAGGGTCGTCGGTGACGATGCCGTCGACGCCGAGGGCCGTGACCTCGTCCCACTGGGAGTCGTCATTGAGCGTGTACACGACCACGCGCGCACCGGCGGCGTGCAGCTCATCGACGATGCCCGGCCGTGCGAGCACCGCCTTGCGGTTCACGACGACGCCCCGCGCTCCGGCCTCGGCGACCGCACTCACGACGTCCGACGGGACCTGCTTCAGAATGAGCAGCCGCGACAGCACGTCCGACCCGGCCGCGGCGAGCGCGAGCGTCCGCGCATCGAAGCTAGCGAAGACGATGCGACGTTCGAGGCCGCGCGCGGCGACCTCGGCGACCGCCGTGTCGACGGCCGTGGCATCCCATTCGCCCTTCAGCTCCACGATCGCGCGCCCGTCGGCGGCGACGAGCGCGTCGAGGAACTCCACGAAGGTGGGGACAGGCGTGCCGGCGTAGCTGCGGTCGAACCAGGCGCCGGCGTCGAGGGCCTTCACATCGGCCAGCGTGAGGGTGGCGAGCCGCCCGTGCCCGTCGGTGGTGCGGTCCACGGTCTTGTCGTGCATGAGCACCGGCTGCCGGTCGGCGGTGAGCGCGACATCGACCTCGACGTAGTCGAACCCGGCCGCCAGCGCGGCGGTGATGGCCGGCAGGGTGTTCTCGGGCGCGGTCGCCGCTCCCCCGCGATGACTGGCGATGAACGCGGCCTCCCCGGGCGTCCGCTCGTCACCCATCAGCTCGCGTGAACTCACGCGCGCAGGAGTGGCACCGAGGACGGCGATCACCAGACTCGCGATCGCGAGGACGCACATGACGGACAGAGCATGGATCCGGTCGCGTGAGCGATCGGATGCCGCGGAGTAGGGCATCGGGCATGTCCTCCGGGGGTCGTACCCACGTCATCGTCGACGTGGTGCGGACCACTCTACATGCGCCGTTACTTATTCGTTACTTTGTTTTGGCTTGGCTTTCGCGCACCATGCGGACGGCGTCCCAGAGCGCCTCGGCGACGTCGTCCTTGCTCCCCCGCCGCGCACCGATGACCTCGCCGTCGGCTCCGATGATCGTGACCGCGTTGTCCGCGGCCTCGAATCCCTTCGACCAGCCGACCTCGTTCACCGCGAGCAGATCAGCTCCCTTGCGCGCCGCCTTGCGGCGCCCTCTGTCGAGCAGCGTCTCGCCGTCACCCGGCATCTCGGCCGCGAATCCGACGATGGTCTGCCCCTCGCGCCGACGCCGGACGAGCCCCGCGAGGATGTCGTCGTTCTCGATCAGGTCGAGCGTGATCCCCCCGACCGGCGCGGACTCCTTCGCGCGCTTGAGCGGCGACACCTCGGCCACGCGGTAGTCGGCGACGGCGGCGGCCATCACGATGACGTCGGCCGCACCCGCCTCCGCGGTGACGGCCTCACCGAGCTCCGCCGCGGTGCCCGCGCGCACCACCCTCAGCCCCGGACGAGCGGATGCCGCGGCCAGCACCCCGTCGTCGACATGGGCGGCGACGAGCACGACGTCGGCTCCACGCTCCGCCGCCGACAGCGCGACGGCGACACCTTGCCGCCCGCTGGAGCGGTTGCCGATGTAGCGGACGGGATCGATCGGCTCGCGCGTCCCGCCCGCGCTCACGACGACCCGCAGTCCGTGCAGGTCACCGGCGCCGCCTGCGGTCGCGGCCAGAGCGGCTTCGAAGATGACCTCGGGCTCCGACATCCGCCCCGGTCCGCTGTCGCCGCCGGTGAGCTCGCCGTCCTCCGGGCCGACCACGATGACGCCACGCTCGCCCAGGACCGCCATGTTGTGGACCGTCGAGGGGTGGCGCCACATCTCGGTGTGCATCGCCGGGGCCACGACGACGGGTGCCGTGGTGGCGAGTAGGGTCGTTCCGAGGAGGTCGTCCGCGAGTCCCGCGGTCATCTTCGCCAGCGTGTTCGCCGTCGCGGGCGCCACGATCACGAGGTCGGCCGCCTGGCCGAGCGCGACGTGACGAACGCGTGCGACGTCGTCGTGGACGGAGGTCGTCACGGGATGGCGGCTGATCGCCTCCCAGGTCGGCATCCCCACGAAGCGCAGCGCGTCCTCCGTGGGAACGACGTGGACCTCATGCCCGTCCTTGACGAGCAGGCGCACGAGCTGAACCGTCTTGTAGGCGGCGATGCCACCGGTGACCCCGACCACGACGAACACCTTCCGATCTTGGCACGACTGCCCGAGCACCCGGCCCACCGGCCGCAAGACCCACCCGAGGAGTGCCGCGATGTGCACCGTCGTGATCCGCGTACCCGAGTCGCCGGACGAGCCCACGCGCGTGCTCGCGATCCGCGACGAGGATCCCGAACGGCCGTGGAACCCGCTCGGCCGCTGGTGGCCCGAGGCGCACGACGGCGTCGTCGGCGTGCGCGATGTGCGCGCGGGCGGCGCGTGGCTCGCGGCCGATCCGGCTGCCGGCCGCCTCGGGGTGCTCCTCAACCGCGCCGACGAGTCGACGCGCCCCGAGTCCGAGCTCGTCTCGCGTGGCGGCATCGTGCTCGACGCGGTGGCCGGCCGCTCCCCCGCGGGCGAGCCCGCGACGCACGGCTTCAACCTCGTGGAGGTCGAGGGCTCCCACGCCCGCGTGCTCACGTGGGACGGCGTCGCCCTCCGCACGACGGAACTGGCGCCCGGCACGCACATGATCGCCCACGACGACGTCGACGACAGCGGTACACCCCGCATCGCCCGGTGGCTGGGCGAGTTCCAGTCGACCGAGCCTGCCACGGACGGACGATGGTGGATGCCGTGGGTCGAGGTGCTCGAGCGCTCGGCCGAGCTCGCGCCCACCGACGACGGCGCGATCATCCGCGACAACCGCCCGCTCGGGTACCCGACCCTGTCGCTCCTGGCATGCGTCGCCTCGGTGTCGCAGGGCGACGTCGACGTGCACTACGGCGAGCTCCGCGAGCCCGGCCGGTGGGGCGGCCTCGAGCTCCGCTGAACCCGAGGCCCGCCCCGGTCGGGTCAGACCAGGCTTTTCGGGTGCCAGACGGTCTTGGTCTCGGTGAACGCCGTGATCCTGGCCAGGCTCGGGGCCGCAGCATCCGTACCGTTCTCGGGAGGGAGCACACGAGTGAGCGTCTCGGCCGCGGCGATCTGCAGGTCGATCCAGTCGAGCTCGCCCGCGCCGACGAGATCGAGCGCGTGCACGTCGGGGTGCGACGCCAGCCACGGCGCGATCTCGGCGGGTGAGCCGGTCAGAACGTTCACGACCCCCCCGGGCACGTCGCTGGTGGCGAGCACCTCGGCGAGGGAGATCGCCGACAGCGGGTAGCGCTGCGAGGCGATGACCACGACGGAGTTGCCCGTCACGAGCGCGGGCGCGATCGCCGAGACGAGGCCGACGAGAGCGGTGTCCTGCGGGGCGATGACCCCCACGACCCCGGTCGGCTCGGGCACCGAGATGTTGAAGTACGGACCGGCGACGGGGTTGCCGTTTCCGGCGACCTGGCCGAACTTGTCGCACCAGCCGGCGTACCAGACCCAGCGATCGATCGACTCGTCGACCTCGGCGCCGGCGACGGCGGCCGAGACGCCGGTCTGCTGCACGATCTCGTCCACGAACTGGGCACGGCGGCCCTCGAGGATCTCGGCCACGCGGTAGAGCACCTGACCGCGGTTGTAGGCGGTGGCACCCGACCAGCCCTTCACGGCGCCGCGCGCCGAGACGACGGCATCCCGTGCGTCTTTGCGGGAGGCCAGCGCGGCGTTCGCAAGGAAGTCGCCCTTCGGCGTCGCCACCTCGTACGTGCGGCCCGATTCGCTGCGCGGGAAGGCGCCGCCGATGTAGAGCTTGTACGTCTTGGGAACGGTCAGTCGCTTGCTCATGCCGAGACCTCCTTCTTCGAACGGCCGGCTTCGACGCGCCGCGCGGCATCGCCCGCCGAGGCTCCCTTGAGGTACGCGGCCAGGCCGTGACGGCCACCCTCGCGGCCGTAGCCGGACTCCTTGTAACCGCCGAACGGCGACGACGGGTCGAACCGGTTGAACGTGTTCGCCCACACGACGCCCGCGCGCAGCTTGTCGGCGACGGCAAGGATGCGCGAGCCCTTCTCGGTCCACACACCCGCTGACAGGCCGTAGGGGGTGTTGTTCGCCTTCGCGATCGCCTCGTCGGGCGTGCGGAAGGTGAGGACCGACAGCACGGGACCGAAGATCTCGTCACGTGCGATGCGGTGGCTCGACTGGACGTTCGTGAAGATGGTCGGCGCGAACCAGAACCCCTTGTCGGGGATCACGCAGTCGGCCGTCCAGCGCTCGGCGCCCTCCTCGTCGCCGATGCGCGACAGCTCGCGCACCCGGTTGAGCTGCTCGAGCGAGTTGATCGCGCCGATGTCGGTGTTCTTGTCGAGCGGGTCGCCGAGACGCAGCGTCGACAGGCGCGCCTTGAGCCGGTCGACGACCTCGTCGTGGATCGATTCCTGCACCACGAGGCGGCTCCCCGCGCAGCACACCTGACCCTGGTTGAAGAAGATCCCCGTCACGATGCCGTCGATGGCCTGCTCGATCGGGGCGTCCTCGAAGATGATGTTCGCCGCCTTGCCGCCGAGCTCGAGCGTCACCTTCTTGTCGGTGCCGGCGACCGCCTTCGCGATCTCCCGGCCGACGGCGGTGGAGCCGGTGAACGCCACCTTGTCGACGTCGGGATGCCGCACCAGCGCCGCCCCCGTCGCGCCGGCCCCCGTCACGATGTTGACCACGCCCGGCGGAAGGTCGGCCTGCTGCAGGATCTCGGCGAACAGGAGCGCGGTGAGCGGCGTCGTCTCGGCGGGCTTGAGCACGACCGTGTTGCCGGCCGCGAGCGCCGGCGCGATCTTCCACGCGAGCATGAGGAGCGGGAAGTTCCAGGGGATCACCTGGCCCGCGACGCCGAGGGGCTTCGGGTCGGACCCCAGCCCCGCGTAGTCGAGCTTGTCGGCCCAGCCCGCGTAGTAGAAGAACCACGCGGCCACCAGCGGCACGTCGACGTCGCGGCTCTCCTTGATGGGCTTGCCGTTGTCGAGGCTCTCGGCGACGGCGAGCTCGCGGGCGCGCTCCTGCACGAGGCGGGCGATGCGGAACAGATACTTGCCGCGGTCGCGGCCGCTCATCTTCGACCACGTCTTGTCGTAGGCGCGGCGCGCGGCGGCGACGGCGTCGTCGACATCCGCCTCGCTCGCCGAGGCGATGGTCGCGATGCGCGTCTCGTCGGCCGGCGAGATCGTCACGAACGACTCGCCCGTGCCGGGACGGAAGTCGCCGTCGATGAACAGCCCGTACTCGTCGCGCAGATTCAGGATGGCGCGGGACTCGGGCGCCGGTGCGTACTCGAGGAAACTCATGAGTGCATCTCTTTCGGTTGCTGAGCCTGTCGAAGCATCAGTCGATGGTCACGTAGTCGGCGCCGGAATAGTGCCCCGTCTTGAGCTTCTGCCGCTGCAGGAGCACGTCGTTGAGGAGACTGGATGCCCCGTACCGGAACAGGTGCGGCTGCAGCCACTCCTCGCCCGCGATCTCGGCGACGGTGACGAGATACTTGATGGCGTCCTTCGAGGTGCGGATGCCGCCGGCCGGCTTCACGCCGACCTTCTCGCCGGTGGCACGGTGCCAGTCGCGCACGACCTCGAGCATGAGGAGCGTGACCGGCAGCGTCGCGGCCGGCTGCACCTTGCCCGTCGACGTCTTGATGAAGTCGCCGCCGGCGAGGATCGCCAGCCACGACGCGCGCTTGATGTTGTCGTAGGTGCTGAGCTCACCGGTCTCGAGGATCACCTTGAGCGACGCGTAGGTGCCGTCGGCACGGCGGCACGCCTGCTTCACGCGGGCGATCTGGTCGAACACGAGACCGTAGCGACCGGCGAGGAATGCCCCGCGGTCGATGACCATGTCGATCTCGTCGGCGCCGTGCGCGACGGCTTCCGCGGTGTCGGCGAGCTTGATCTCGAGCGACGCGCGGCCGCTCGGGAATGCCGTGGCGACGGCGGCCACACTCACTCCCCCGTCGTCGGGGTCTCCGTGCGCGGCGCCCAGCGCCTCGACGGCGTAGGGCACCATGTCGCCGTAGACGCACACGGCGGCCACGCGCGGACAGGTCGGGTCGGAGGCATCCGGGTTCAGCGCCTTCGCGACGAGCGAGCGCACCTTGCCGGGCGTGTCGGCGCCTTCGAGCGTGGTGAGGTCGATGAGCTCGATGATCTTGTCGAGCGCCCACGACTTCGATGTCGTCTTGATGGAGCGGGTGCCGAGGTCCGCGGCGCGCTGCTCGAGCCCGACAGCGTCGACGCCCGGGAGCCCATGGAGGTAGCGCCGCAGCGTGGTGTCGTCGGGCTGCCCGCCGAGCAGCTCGACGGCCCGCTCGGGCAGCGTCACGATGGAGGTGCCTGACATGTCATGACCTGACTTTCGTTCTGGGTTTCGGGACGTGGGGCGCCGGCTCCGTGAGTCACTCATCGAGGAGGTGGCGCGCGGTCGATTCGTCGGTGATGAGGACGGTGCACAGGCGCGAGGCGACGACAGCGGCCGCGATCGCTCGTTTGGACGAGCCGGTGATCGCGGCGATCGCGATGTCTGCGCGACGCAGATCGTCGAGCGAGAGACCGACCGTGCGGGCATCGAGATCGGCGTCGACGATGCGCCCGTCGGCGTCGATGTAGCGCCCGACGACGTCGCCGACGGCGCCCGCCGCGACGAGTCGGTCGATGTCGGCGGTCGTCAGATAGCCGCTGTCGACGTGGACGGAGCCATGGTCGGCGGCGCCCGCGCTGAACAGGTACGCGTTCGCGGACCGTGCCGCGTCGCGCACTCGGGCGACGACGCGGTCGGCCTCTATGGCCTCCTTCGTCGCCCGCTGCTCGAGGATCGCAGGACTCGGAAGCAGCGCCGCCGTGCCCCCGCCCTTCTGAGCGATGCTGACTGCGGTCGCCGCCGCGGTGCCGGGACGCTGACTCATGCTGACGCCGCCGTTGATCTGCACGACATCGGTGGCTCGCGACCAGCCGTCGCGCAGGTGGTGCGCGATGTCGGAGAGGGTGCGTCCCCAGCTGACGCCGAGCACGCCCGGGCTCGGGCGGAGGCCTGCGAGGTAGTCGGCGGCCGCCTGGGCGACCCGCTGCTGGAGCTCGTCCTCGCTGCGGACGCCCGCGCGCGAGACCACGACGGCGTCGGCCAGGCCGCGCTCGTCGCGAAGACGTCGCTCGAGCTGCGGACGGCGCGCGCGGGAGTGGAGGATCTCGATGCGGACGAAGCCCTCCTCCTTCGCCTGGGTGAGCAGGCGCCCGACCTTCCAGCGGGTGATCTGGAGATTGCGGCCGATCTCCTCCTGAGTGAGGTTCTCCTCGTAGTAGAGCTCGGCTGCGCGGATCGAGAGAAGCTCGTCGACGGCGTCCACGATCCTCCCTTCGTCGTCTCCCCCAGGCTGACACAGACCGGGCGCACGCGCCAACATCTGAACAGACTTTGCTCACATGAGCACGACGGCTCGAGTCAGGAGGCGGGACGGATGCCTCCGCCACCCGCGGCCGCCGGCGGCGAGGCGGCGACCTTCGCGTGTCGCAGCAGGACGAAGACGCCGATGCCCACCACGACGATGAACGCGACCGACAGTGTCGTGAAGGCGAACCAGTTGTCATCGAGCGCCAGCACGATCGCCGCCGACACGACCGCGATCGCCGCAGCGATGAGCTTCGACGCGAACTTCATGCCGATGCCCGGCGTCAGGCGGCCCGCCGGCGAGTCGCCGCGCGCGAGGATGAGATCGGCGAATGCGTCGAGGGTCGCCAGCAGCGAGGCGGAATACGCGACCGCGCACCCCAGCGCGCCCCACAGGTTGGGGGACTCGGCGGCAGCAGCGGCCGCCAGCAGGTCCAGCGCGTGCACGCCTCGATCGTAGGGGCGGGCGGGTGCGCGGGTCTACGGGTGAGGCGTCGACGAGCGACGGATGCCGCCGCCTGGTGCGTCAGGTCAGTTCGCGGCGCACCCGCACGATGTCGTCGCTCATCTGCGCGATGAGCGGCCCGATCCCCTCGAACGCGACCATGCCGCGGATGCGGCCGACGAACTCGATCTCGACGACGTGTCCGTAGAGGTCGAGGTCGGTCTCGTCGAGCACATACGCCTCGACCTGGCGCACCTTCACGTCATCGAAGGTGGGGTTCGTGCCGATGCTGATCGCAGCCGGGTACCGCACGCTGCTGCGCGGCTCGGATGCTCCGTCCCGAGGCATGCCCTCGTCCACCAGCCATCCGGCGTAGACGCCCTCGGCGGGCACGAAGCCCTCGAGGTCGGCTGAGAGGTTCGCGGTCGGGAAGCCGAGCTCACGTCCGCGCTTGAGCCCGTGGACGACTTCGCCGCGGACCGAATGCGAGCGGCCGAGCAGACGCGTCGCGTCGGCGATCTCGCCGGCGTCGAGCAGCTCGCGCACCCACGTCGACGAGACGCGGCGGCCGGCGTCGATCGCGCGCACGTCGTCGACGACATCGACCTCGAAGCCGAACTCAGGTCCGAGTTCGCGCAGCAGCTCGGGGTTGCCGGCGCCGCCGCGGCCGAAGCGGAAGTCCGCACCGACCATCACGATCCGCACGCCCAAGGCGCCGACGAGGACGTGCTCGACGAACTCGCGTGCACTCAGGTCGGCGAGTGTGCGATCGAAGGTGAGCATGAGCGTCGCGTCGACGCCCGCGTCCGCCAGAAGGCGGAGCTTCTGCTCGACGCCGACCAGGCTGTCGGGGCAGATCTCGGGGCGCAGCAGCGCGAGCGGGTTGCGGTCGAACGTCACCGCGACGACGCGAGCACCGGAGGCCGCAGCATCCACGCGCGCCCGGTCGATGACCGCGCGATGGCCCGAGTGCACGCCGTCGAACTTGCCGATCGCGACGACGGAGGGACCGAAGCCCGCGGGCACCTCGCTCGGGTCCCGGAAGACGATCACGATGCGACCGCCGCCGGTGCGGGAGTCTGCGCCTCTGCGGCGGGGTGGTGGGTCGCGAGCCACCAGATGCCGAGGAACGGCAGCACGAGCGGGACGAACAGGTAGCCCATGCCGAACCACGACCACACCGTCGGGTGCGCGAAGAGCTCGGGCATGACGAGACTCAGGGTTCCGATGACCAGCACGCCGACGAGCTCGAACACGATCGCCACCCACGCCACGACGTACCAGCCGCGGCGGCCCGCGAACACCAGCGCGAGCGTCGCCACGATGTACACGACGGCGGACAGCGCAGACAGCGTGTAGGCGACCGGCGCTTCGTCGAAGCGCTCGACGATCTGCACGAAGGACCGACCGGTGGCACCGAGGGCCATGATCGCGTAGACGATCACGAGCACGCGGCCGATACCGGTCATGCGGGGGCGAGCGGAAGTGGTCGACATAACCAGACGAGTTTAGTTCGTGTCGCCGGGGCCCTGGCTTCTCAGGCGACCTGGACGGTCCAGATGACGTACATGCGCCACACCATCACCGCGATCGACAGCGCCGCGATCCCCATGATCACCGTGCTCCAGCGGCTGCGCTCGAGGAGCGCCCACGCGACGGCGGCGAACGGCAGCAGCACCGCCGAGACGAGATAGACCCAGAACTCGAGCAGGCTCCCCGACGGCGGGTTGCCCGTGAGCGGCGCGACGATCGCGATCACGACCTGCACCAGCAGCAGCAGCTCGACCAGCGCCAGCGAGCCGACCGTCCAGTCGCTGGGGCGACGACCCGCGAGGCCGGCGATCACGCAGAACAGCCCGGCTGCGACGGCCACGGCGACCTGCGCGATCGTGAACCACAGGATCATCGGGCGGCCTCCTCGGGCATGTTCATCGCGCTCTTCACATCGGCGCCGCGGCGCTCGACGATGCCGACGAGCACGCCGTCCGGATCGATCGCGGCGGTCGGGTTCGCGGGCAGCCGCTCCGCGGCGCCCAGCAGCCGCTTGCCGTGGCGGAGGTCGCGCGCCTCGTCGGCGGTGACGTCGAACCGGCCGAGCACGGCGGTGGCCGCGTCCGCAGGGCCGCGCAGCGGGGCGTCGGCCAGCTCGTCGACGGCCGCGGCCTCCGCGACGTCGAACGGGCCGATGCGCGTGCGGCGCAGCGCCGTGAGGTGGCCGCCGACGCCGAGGGCGGCGCCGAGGTCGCGCGCGAGCGAGCGGATGTAGGTCCCGCTCGAGCAGTCGACGACCACGTCCAGGTCGACGGTGCCGGCGGACCGGCGCTCCGCGAGCACGTCGAACCGGGACACGGTGACCTCGCGGGCTGTGAGCTGCACGTCCTCCCCCGACCGTGCGAGGTCGTAGGCGCGGCGCCCGTCGACCTTGATCGCCGAGTAGGTGCTGGGCACCTGCGAGATGCGGCCGGTCAGGGCGGCGATGCCGCCGGAGATCCCCGCGGCATCGAGGGACGAGGCATCCGTCGTCGAGACCGTCTGGCCCTCCGCGTCGTCGGTGTCGGTCGCGACCCCGAGCCGGATCGTCGCCTCGTACGTCTTGTCGAGCCCGACCACGAAGGTCAGCAGACGCGTCGCGCCCTCGACGCCGAGCACCAGCAGGCCCGTCGCCATCGGGTCGAGCGTGCCGGCGTGGCCGATCTTGCGCGTGCCGAGCGCGCGCCGGGCACGCGCGACGACGTCGTGCGAGGTGATGCCGCCGGGCTTGTCGACCAGCAGGATTCCGGGTGCCGCCATCAGCTGCGCCCGACGATCCGGGGGTGTGCGAGGTCGGCGTTGTCGACGATGACGGATGCTGCGTCCCGCGGGTGCGCCTCGTTCACGTAGATCTCCTGCCCCTGCCGGTAGCGCGCGTTCGAGGGTGCATCGGGGTCCGGATCCGAGCCGTCTCGGAGCGCCAGGCGGGCGTATGCGAGGTCGAAGGGGACATCGAGCCACACCGACCAGTCCCAGAGGTCCTGCAGCTCGGGACGGTTGAGGAAGATGCCGTCGACGACGAGCACCGCGTCGAGCGGAGCGGTGACCCATTGCGATTCGACGGAGGCGTCGCGCGCGACGTCGAATGCACTGAGCTGGAACCCGGTCGTGCCTGCGGTCTGCGCGCCGTCGCGGAACGGGTCGATGAGCACGCGGCGGAACGTGGCGTAGTCGTACGAGTCCCGGTAGAAGCCATCCGGGCTGCGCCGTCCGCGCGCGTACCGTTCGGCGCGGGGGCGATGGAAGCCGTCGATCCCCGCGCGGAACACGGCGTCGCCGGTCTCGGCGAAGACCTCGGCCAGGCCGTCGGCGAACACCGTCTTGCCCGCGCCGTCGAGTCCGTCGATCGCCACGATCACCCGGCCGGCGGGGTACCGCCGCCGCACGCGGTCGCGCAGCTCGCGCCACAGCGTCGTGGTCGGGGTGACGGGCAGGCGCATGCCTCAAGCCTACGGCGCGCAGGCACCGCGCCTCGTCCGGACGCCTACGCTGGATGGCATGCCCGACCTCGCCGCTCCCCTGGTCGAGTGGTATCGGGCGAACGCGCGCGACCTGCCGTGGCGGCGGGCCGGATTCGGGCCCTGGGGCGTGCTCGTGAGCGAGTTCATGCTGCAGCAGACGCCCGTGAATCGGGTGATCCCTCATCTCGAGGCGTGGCTCACGCGATGGCCGACGCCCACCGACCTCGCCGCCGCCGCCCCCGCCGACGCGGTGCGTCAGTGGGCGAACCTGGGGTACCCGCGCCGGGCGCTGTGGCTGCACCGCGCTGCGGTGGAGATCCGCGACCGCCACGACGGCGTCGTCCCGCGCGACGTGGACGCGCTGCTCGCGCTGACCGGCATCGGCGACTACACCGCCCGGGCCGTAGCGGTCTTCGCCTATGGCGACCGGCATCCCGTCGTCGACACGAACACGCGAAGGGTGCTTGCCCGCGTCATCGACGGCAGGTCGCAGCCGGGTCCTCCCTCACGTCGCGACCTCCGGGCGATGGAGGCGATCCTGCCCGTGGACCGCACGACGGCCGCCGTCGTGAACGCGGCGACGATGGAGCTCGGCGCGACGGTCTGCACCGCGCGCGTTCCGCGCTGCGAGGTGTGCCCTCTCACCGACCGGTGCGCCTGGCTCGCCGCCGGCCGGCCCGACACCGGCGACGAGCGCCGCAAGCAGGCGCGGTACGAGGGCAGCGACCGGCAGGCGCGCGGCGCGGTGCTCAAGGCGCTGAGGGATGCTGCGACCCACGCGGTGCCTCTGGCCGAAGTCGTGCCGGACTGGCCTGACAGGCTGCAGCGCGACCGCGCCATCGACTCGCTCATCGCGGACGGACTCGCCGAGGCGGTCGACGGGTTGCTGCGCCTCCCGGTCTGAGCGACGCACCCGCATACGCAGAACGCCGCGACCGATCATGTCGGTCGCGGCGTTCTGCGTGCGCTGTGGCGCGCTTACTCGTCTTCGTCGAGTTCGCGCGGCTTGAGGTACGGGTCGGCGTCGCCGGCGTACGTGGCCGAGGCCGCAAGGCCCGCCACCGCCGCATCCCGCTCCTGCGCCTCACGGAGCAGGTCGGCGATGTGGCCGGCGTTCTCGGGGATCGCGTCGGGGATGAACTCGAGCGACGGGGTGAGGCGCACGTTGAGGTGCTTGCCCACCTCGGAGCGCAGCATCCCGGTCGCCGCCTTGAGCGCCTTGGCGGAATCCTCGCGCTCCTCGGCAGAACCCAGCACCGTGTAGAACACGGACGCGTGCTGCAGGTCACCCGTGACGCGCACGTCGGTGATGGTGACGAAGCCCAGGCGCGGGTCGCGCAGACCCTTCTCGAGCCTCTCGGCCAGGATCACGCGGATGCGGTCGCCCAGACGGGCCTGACGTTCCGAAGACATGATGATGCTCCTTTCGAAGCGTGAGGGACGCCCTGACGGATCAGGACGCCCCTCACGTTGCGCTACTTACGCGCGGGGCTTCTCGACCATCTCGGTGGTCTCGATCTCGTCGCCCACCTGGATGTCGTTGTACTTGCCGAGGCCGATACCGCACTCGAAGTCCGTCCGGACCTCGGTGACGTCGTCCTTGAAACGGCGCAGCGACTCGATCGCCAGGCCGTCCGCGAGGACCACACCGTCGCGGATGACGCGCGCCTTGGCGTTGCGCGTGATCGTTCCGGAGCGGACGATGACACCGGCGATGTTGCCGAACTTGGAAGAGCGGAACACCTCCCGGATCTCGGCCACACCCGACTGGACCTCTTCGTACTCCGGCTTGAGCAGGCCCTTGAGCGACTGCTCGACGTCGTCGATCGCGTTGTAGATGACCGAGTAGAACCGGACATCCACACCCTCACGGGCGGCGCGCTCGCGCGCCTTCGTGTCGGGACGGACGTTGAAGCCGATGACGATCGCGTTGTCGATCGTCGCGAGGTTGATGTCGGACTCGGTGATCGCACCGACACCGCGGTGGATGATGCGCAGCTGCACCGAGTCGTCGACCTCGATCTTGAGGAGCGACTCCTCGAGCGCCTCGACGGCACCCGACACGTCGCCCTTGATGATGAGGTTGAGCGACTCGACCTTGCCCTCTTCGAGCGCACGCGTGAAGTCCTCGAGCGAGATGCGCTTGCGGGCCTTGGCCAGCTGCGCGTTGCGCTCGGCGGCCTCGCGCTTCTCGGCGATCTGACGCGCGGTGCGGTCCTCCTCGGTCACGATGAACGTGTCGCCGGCTCGCGGCACCGAGTTGAGACCCTGCACCTGCACCGGACGCGAGGGGTAGGCCTCGGCGACCGGGTCGCCGTTCTCGTCCGCCATGGCCCGGACGCGGCCGTAGGCCGTGCCCGCGACGATCGCGTCTCCGACGCGCAGCGTTCCGGACTGGATGAGCACCGTGGCCACCGAGCCGCGGCCCTTGTCGAGCTTGGCCTCGATCGCGACACCGCGCGCATCCTTGTTCGGATTGGCCGTGAGGTCCAGACCCGCGTCGGCGGTCAGCAGCACCGCGTCGAGGAGGTCCTGGATGCCGGTGCCCTGACGGGCCGACACGTCGACGAACATGACGTCGCCGCCGTACTCCTCGGCCACCAGGCCGTACTCGGTGAGCTGCTGGCGCACCTTGGCCGGATTGGCGTCGGGCTTGTCGACCTTGTTCACCGCGACCACGATCGGGACGTTGGCCGCCTGCGCGTGGTTCAGGGCCTCGACCGTCTGCGGCATGATGCCGTCGTCGGCCGCGACCACGAGGATCGCGAGGTCGGTCACCTGCGCACCACGGGCACGCATGGCGGTGAACGCCTCGTGACCCGGGGTGTCGATGAAGGTGATCGCGCGCTCGATGCCCTCGTGCTCGGTCCACACCTGGTACGCACCGATGTGCTGCGTGATGCCGCCGGCCTCGCCCGCGACCACGTTGGTCTGGCGGATGGCGTCGAGCAGTCGCGTCTTACCGTGATCGACGTGACCCATGACGGTCACGACCGGAGGCCGGATCTCGAGGTCTTCCTCGTTCTCCGCCTCCAGCTCGGCCTCGAGGTCGAGACCGAAGCCCTCGAGGAGCTCCTTGTCCTCGTCCTCGGGCGAGACCATCTGGATCTTGTAGCCGAGCTCGGCGCCGAGCACCTCGAACGTCGCCTCGTCCAGCGACTCGGTGGCCGTGGCCATCTCGCCCAGGTTGAAGAGGATCGTGACGAGCGTGCCGGGCTGCACGGTGTAGCCGCGCAGGGCCTCGAGCTTGTCGGCGAAGTCGGCGATCGATGCGCCGCGACGCAGGCGGATGATCTCGCCGTTGCCCTTCGAGACGTTGACGCCGCCGACGACCGGCGCCGACCGCATCTCGAATTCCTGGCGCTTCGCCCGACGCGACTTGCGCTGCTTCGACTTGCCGCCGCCCTTGCCGAAGGCACCTGCGGTACCACCGCCAGGACCACGGCCGCGACCGCCGCCGCCACCGGGACGACCGGCGAAGCCGCCGGGTGCGCCCGCACCGGGCGCGCCGCCGGGACGCTGGAAGCCGCCGCCACCGGCACCGCCGGGACGACCGGGGCCGCCGGGACGCTGCTGGAACGGAGCACCGGGACGACCGCCGCCACCGGGACGACCACCACCACCGGGACGCGGAGCGCCGGGACGGGGGGCACCCGGGCGCGGAGCCTGGGGACGCGGGATGTTGCCGGGGCTCGGGCGCTGGCCCATGCCCTGCGCCGACGCGAAGGGGTTGTTGCCCGGACGCGGGCCGGCGGGACGCTGGCCCATGCCCTGCGAGGACGCGAAGGGGTTGTTGCCGGGGCGCGGGGTGCCACCCGGACGCGGCGGCTGCGGCGTCGCGGCGGCAGGGCCGGGCTTGGGTGCACCGGGCGCGGCCGGAGCCTCCGGCGCCGTGGCGGCGGGAGCGGCCTTGGCGGCAGGCGCGGCGGGAGCCGGTGCCGTCGGGGCCTTCGCGGCGGGAGCCGCAGGGGCAGCGGCCGCCGGAGCGGACTTGGAGGCCGCAGCCGCAGGGGCAGCCGGAGCGGCCGGACGCGCCGGACCGGGCTTCACAGCCGGGCCGGGACGACCCGCGGGTGCGCCGGGCTTCGCCGCCGGCGCGGCGGGTGACCCGGCAGCGGGCTTCGCCGCCGCGGGCGCCGCGTCAGCGGACTTGGCCGCGCCGTCGGCTTCGAGCGCAGCACGGAGCTTCCGCGCTACGGGGGGTTCGATGGTGGACGAGGGGCTCTTGACGTATTCGCCGAGCGCCTTCAGCTTCTCGAGCGCGACCTTGCTGTCGACGCCGAGCTCGGAAGCGATCTCGTGCACGCGTGGTTTGGCAGCCACAAATTCTCCTGTCTGGGTCCACCCAGACAGGGCAGACCGTTATTGGCGGACGGGTCTCATTTCGAGCCGTTCACTTTGTTTCCATAGCCGTTCAGCCTTTTCGCTGGATGTGCTCTTCGATGGTCTGCGTGTCAAGCGGGCCTGACACACGCAATGCCCGCACGAAGGCGCGGCGCCGGATGGCGGCATCCACGCACTCCGGCGTCTCGTGCACCCACGCGCCTCGTCCGGGCATCGATGCACGCTCGTCGACGACGAGGTGGGAATCGATGGCGACCACCCTGAGGAGGGTGGTCCGGAGAGCACGCGTGCGGCATCCGACGCACGTTCGTACAGCGTCCATCTTACACCCCGGGGCTGGGAGCCAGCGCCGCGGGTCAGCCCTCCTCGAGGATGGAGTCCGGCTGGATGTCGATCTTCGCGCCCGTGAGCTTCGCGGCCAGACGGGCGTTCTGGCCCTCCTTGCCGATCGCGAGCGACAGCTGGTAGTCGGGCACGAGGGCGCGCACGGCCTTGTTCGAGGCATCCAGGATGAAGCTCGACGTCACCTTCGCGGGCGACAGCGCATTCGCGACGAACTTCGCGAGCTCCGGGTCGTAGTCGACGATGTCGATCTTCTCGCCGCCGAGCTCTTCGGTGACCGCACGGACGCGACGGCCGAGCTCGCCGATGCAGGCGCCCTTGGCGTTGATCGACGGATCGTTCGCCTTCACCGCGATCTTCGTGCGGTGACCGGCCTCGCGGGCGAGCGAGACGATCTCCACCAGACCGGCGGGGATCTCGGGCACCTCGAGGGCGAACAGCTTGCGCACGAGCCCCGGGTGGGTGCGTGAGACGGTGATCTGCGGGCCCTTCGTGCCCTTGGCGACCGACGTCACGTAGACGCGCATGCGCGCCCCGTGCGCGTAGTCCTCGCTGGGGACCTGCTCCTCGGGGGGCAGGATCGCCTCGACGGAGCCGAGGTCGACATGCACCATGCGCGGGTTCGGGCCCTGCTGAACGATTCCGGCGACGATGTCGCCCTCCTTGCCGCGGAACTCGCCCAGCACCGCGTCGTCGGCGATGTCGCGCAGACGCTGGCTGATGACCTGCTTCGCGGCGAACGCGGCGATGCGGCCGAAGTCCTCGGGGGTCGACTCCTCTTCGCCGACGACGGCGCCTTCTTCGTCGAGCAGCGGGATGAACACGGCCACGTGACCGGTCTTGCGGTCGAGTTCTGCGCGCGCACCCTCCGGCAGCTCGCCCGTGGGCGAGGTGTGCTTCGCGTACGCGGTCAGGATCGCCTGTTCGATGATGCGCACGAGCTCGTCGAAGGGGATCTCCTTCTCGCGCTCGACAGTCCGCAGCAGTCCGAGATCGATGTCCACAGTGGCCTCCGTATTCAGCTCTCACCGGCACGTCGACGCGCGCCGGAACCCTCCAACATTACCGGATGCCGCGTCCCACGGTTCTGCGAGTCGACTCGACGCCCCGCGCGGCGGCCGGCGCCCCGCCCGCCTTCAGCCGGAGCAGTCGTCGACGTGGGTGTCGGAGTGGCGGAACCGGGCGTCTGTCCATTCGATGAGCACAGGCACGAAGTGCGATCCGGGCAGCAGCGTGCGCAGATGGTCGTAGCCGCGGTACTCGAGGCTGCGCACCTGGTTCCCTTCAGCGCACAGCCGGTCGACGAACTCGCGCTGCAGATGGGGCGGGATGACCTCGTCCTGGTCCCCCCATGCGACGAGGATCGGCTGCGTCCAGGGACCCGTCGGCGTGTTGTCCTCGAGCCGGCGGCCGAGCGCTCCCGCGGTGAGGTCGCCGACGAAGAGCGGGCGGTCCTCCGAGACGCCGAGCGCTGTCGCGACCGAGACGATCACGCCGGGTTCGGACGGGCATCGTTGCGTCATCTCGCGGACGATCGCCTCCGATCCCGGAGCGATGTAGCGGCTGAGGTCGACATCGTCATAGGTGTCGGCGTAGGGCACGAGCACCCACGAGATGAGGATCGACAGCAGGGCGTTCGCGTCGCCGCTGGTGAGCTCCTCGGCGAGCGCGACCGGCTCGGCGGCCGGCGCGAGCAGCGCCGTGCCCCGCACGTCCAGATCGGGCGCGTAGTCGTCGGCGATCTGCGAGGTCCAGAGGGCCGCGTGCCCGCCCTGGGAGTGTCCCCAGACCGCCGTGCGGCTCGACAGCGTGATGCCGTCGAGCTCTCGCGCGGCGATGACGGCGTCCAGGGACGAGCGTGCCTCGCCGCGGCCGATCAGATACGGGAAGACGCCGGGCGCCCCCTGCCCCGAGTAGTCGGACGCGACGACCACCCAGCCGTTCGCGATCGCCTGGTCGAGTCCGGGGATCGCCCACTTCGTCGCCGACGCATCGCGCAGGCTCGGCGCGCACCCGCGGGCGACGCCGGTGGTGCCGTGGTTCCACACGACGACCGGTCGAGGGCCGGGAGGCGGGTCCTGGGGCACGATGACCAACGCGCTCGCAACCGCCGGCTGGCCATTGGCGTCGCGGGTCGTGTACAGGATGCGGCGGACGTCGGCGCCCGCGGGCTTCTGCCCCGAGAAGTCGTCGCTGCGGATCAGGCGCCCGTGGTCGTACGGCACGATGGCGGGCGGGTCGTAGAACGCGTCCACCACCTGGGCGCCGTCCTCGAACCACGAGTTCGCCCACCACCCGCCGGCCGCGAGCACCACCAGCAGAGCCGAGAGCGCGTAGCGCCCCACCGCCAGCCATACGGCGCGGGCGCGGCGGCGACGCGTCGTGGACGCCGGAACGGATGCTGCGGGCAGCCCTGTCGCGGGAACGGAGCGCCTTCCCTCCACGAATGCGCGCACGGCGCGGACCAGCAGAGTGGCACCGAACACGATCGTGCGGACACCGAAGATCACCGCCACGAGGAGGACGGTGACATCAGGCCACGCATACGAGAGCACGCCGAACGCGATCTGGGTGCCGCCCCAGACCCCGGCGAGCACGCGCTGGCTGACACTGCCGCGCGACGCCGCGTCGTAGATCGACGCGAGGCCGCCCAGCACGAGGAGCACCGCGATGATCTCGGGCAGCAGCTCGAGCGTGCGGCCGAGACCGAAGAGCACCGCCAGGCCCAGCGCGATCCACAGGCCGCCGAACACGAGCCGGGACCAGAGCGGTGTCTCGGGCGCCGCGATGATGCGGGCGAGGCCTGAGAAGACGGCACTGAGGCCCACGTAGACGGTCAGCAGCACGAGGGAGGTGAGCGGCCGCGTCACGATGAGCAGCCCCACCAGGAGCGAGAGCGCGCCCACGACGACGAGCACGGCGGGAGGCGCTCCGCGCACGAGGCGAGGTACGACGCTCCAGCCGGTCGCCGGCGGTCGACGGCCCCCGCGGATCATCCGCCCCATGATAGATCGATCGCATATGAGGGCGCCCGACGCGTGGGAGTGGGTCCCCTCGCGGCGAGGGCGCGTCAACCCCCCGCTCGCCCGCACGGCGACGGCTAGCGTGAGGATGTGGAGACCCGCGACGGCGTGAAGGCGAACGCGAAGCACCTCGCCCGTGAGGCGGAGTCGAGCTTCGCCTTCGAGACGCTCGCGCGCGCCGGGTACGTCGCCAACGGCGTCATCCACGCGCTCATCGGCGCCATCGTCATCGTCATCGCCTCCGGCGGACGCGGTGAGGGCGATCAGCTGGGCGCCATGAAGGCGGTCGCGGGGGCCCCGGTCGGTTTCGTGGTGCTGTGGCTCATCGCGATCGGCCTGTGGGCGCTCGCGCTGTGGCACGTGAGCGAGGGCATCCTCGCGCGTGACCTGTCGGACGACATCGAAGGCGCCGCCCGCAAGTGGAGTCGCCGCCTCTCGGAGTTCGGCCAGGCGGCCGTGTTCGTCGCACTCGGCGGGATCTCGGCCGCCGTGGCGATGGGGGCGCGACCCGACGGCGAGAAGACCGCGGAAGGAGCCAGCCGAAGTCTCCTGCAGATTCCAGGCGGGCACATCGTGCTCGGCCTCGTCGGCGTCGGGATCGGCGTCGGCGGCGTGGCCTTCGTCGTCATGGGCGTCCGGAGGAGCTTCCGCAATCGCATCCGCATCCCGGACGGCGGACTCGGCCGGGGCTTCACGACGCTGGGGGTCGTCGGGTTCGTCGCGAAGGGCATCGCCCTCCTGATCGTGGGGGTGCTGCTCGGCGTCGCGGCAGTGCGCGCCGACGCGAGAGTCGCGGGCGGGCTCGACGGCGCCGTCGACGCGGTGCTCGAGCTGCCGCTCGGTCCCGCGCTCGCATGGGTGGTCGGACTGGGCCTGCTCGCCTACGGCGTCTTCACGATCGCCCGTGCCCGCTTCGCGTGGATGTGACCGGGGCCCGGGCACGAGGTTGACCCGCGGCACCCGTCCTGTCAATGGCCTGGCAGAGGCGCGCGACCGAGCGGAATCTGATCGCATGACGCACACAGAGGAAGATCTCGTCACCGGCCCCGAAGCGATCGCGCGGGTCAAGGAACTCGTCGAGGACATCGACTTCACGATGCTGACCACTCGCGATCCCGCGGGGAATCTCGTCAGCCGGCCGATGAGCACGCGGCAGATGGATGGGAACGGCGACATCTGGTTCTTCACTCTCGCCGACACGGCGAAGGTGTCGGAGAGCCAGGCGGATCCGCAGCACGACGTGGGCCTGTCGTACCTCGATTCCAAGGGGCATCGCTATGTCTCGGTCGCCGGCCGGGCCCAGGTCGTGCGCGACGCGGCGAAGATGAAGGAGCTGTACTCCCCCAGCCTCGACATCTGGTTCGAGAACGGACTCGAGACCCCCGGCATCGTGCTGCTTCGGGTGACGCCCGTCGAATGCGAGTTCTGGGAGCCCCGGCACGGCAAGCTCGTCACGGCGGCAGGCATGCTCAAGGCGCTCGTGACGAGGGACACGCCCGACGACACCATGTCGCACGGAAGAGTCAGCTGCTGACGCCCGCCGGGCGCAGGCCGTCACACCGCGGACCGGCGCGGACACCGGCTCGTTCCCGCTGCGCTCCGCCATACTGGCCGTGCACGACTCAGGCGGCAGCGGCGATCCACAGGGGGCACGGGCATGACCGACGGCACGACGAACATCGCGATCACCGACGCCCTGCCCGCTCCCCGCGGCGGCGGGCTGCGCGTCGCGGACCCCGGTCTCATCGGCCTGCTGGGCTTCGTGATCGCCACCGTCACGGCGCAGCTCGCGCATCTCGGCCTTCAGGACGACGCGCCCGTGTTCTGGGTGGGCGCCGTGTTCGGGGGTGTGGTGCAGGTGACGGCGGGCATGCTGTCGTACTTCGCGGGCGACAACTTCCACTTCATCGTGTACAACGCCTTCGGCTGGTACTGGATCGTGGTCCCGGGGTTCCTCCTCGGCGAGGAGCTCGGCTTCTTCGAGGTCACCGCGCAGGCGCGCGGCCTCTTCTCGCTCGTGTTCGCGATCCTGGCGCTGCTGTTCACGCCGGCGGGTGCGGTGCACAACTCCGTGCTGCCGATCACGCTGCTGAGCGTCTCGCTCGGGCTGGGGCTCCAGTCGGTCGCGGCGTTCACCGCGACGGAGGGCCTCGCGATCACCGGCTCGATCCTGCTGATGGCGGCATCGGCGCTCGCGGCCTACATGCTCGTCGAGAAGTTCTACTGGCGGACCATCGGGCGCCGCGTCGTGCCCCTGGGACCGCCGTGGATCCTCGGTGATCCCAATTCGGAGTCCTGACGCCACGACGAGGACGCCGCCCCGCCTGAGGAAGGCGGGGCGGCGTCTCGATGCGGTGGATGAGTTCAGGCGCGGTAGACCTGCACCACCGAGGGGCGCGGCGCCGTGGCGACGGCGCCGGCCGCGGTCGAGCCGTAGTCCGGGAAGAGGGACGTCGGCGCGGCGAACGTGCCGCCCTCACCGGGGTGCTGCACGGCGACGAACACGAGGCCGTCCTTGTCGTGGATGACGGGACCGCACGTCTCAGCCTCGCGGGGCACCGACAGGAACTGCTGCACGTGGCCGCGCTCAGCGCCCTCGAGCGGCACGAGGAACAGGCCGTCGTTGTAGCCGATCGTGCTCGGCGCGCCGTCGGTCGAGATCCAGAGGTTGCCGGCGGAGTCGAACGCGACGTTGTCGGGGCAGGAGATGGGCGACACGAGCTCCTTCGGGAAGCCGGCGAAGTACGAGTTGCCGAACACCGCGGGGTCGCCGCACAGGAGCAGGATGCTCCAGCCGAACGTGGTGCCCGCCTGCCCGGCCGTCTCGGTCAGCTCGACCACATGGCCGTAGCGGTTCCCGGTGATGGGGTTCGCCTCGTCGATGCTCGCCACCGAGCGCGCCGAGTTGTTCGTGAGCGCGAGGTACACCTTGCCGGTCTTGGGGCTGGGCTCGACATCCTCGGGGCGGTCCATCTTGGTCGCGCCCACGGCATCCGCCGCCAGACGCGTGTAGACGAGCACCTGCTCGGTCGTGAACCCGGGGACGACGCTCTCTCCGTTGCGGGTGAGCGGGATCCAGGTGCCCGAGCCGTCGAACTTGCCGTCGGCCGGCAGCGCGCCGGCGCCTGTGATCTGGTTCGCCGGCGAGTTGCCCGAGAACTTGGCGACGTACAGGTCGCCCTCGCTCAGCAGCTGGAGGTTCTTCTTGCGCGAGCCCGAGATCCTGTTCTTCGAGACGAACTTGTAGAGGTAGTCGTTGCGCTCGTCGTCGCCCATGTAGGCGACCACGCGGCCGTCCTCGGCGACGATGACGTTGGCGCCCTCGTGCTTGAACCGGCCCATCGCCGTGTGCTTGCGGGGGGTCGAGGTCGGGTCCTGGGGATCGATCTCGACGATGTAGCCGAAGCGGTTGGGCTCGTTGACGTAGTCGGCGTTGTGCGCGTCGAAGCGGGGGTCGTACTTGTCCCAGCCTGTCGATGTCGAGGTCGAGGATGAGGACTGGTAGCGCTTCTGCGCGGCGGTGTCGGCAGCCCACGCGAAGTAGCCGTTGAAGTTCTCCTCGCCCGACAGGATCGTGCCCCAGGGCGTGGTGCCGCCCGCGCAGTTGCCGAGCGTCCCGTGCACCCAGCGGCCCTCGGGGTCGGCAGCGGTCTTCACGAGGTCGCTGCCGGCGGCGGGACCGGTGAGCTCGAACACCGTCTCGACCGTGATGCGACGGTTGCGCTTGCCGTCGACGACGTACGACCACGGCTCGCCGGTGCGCCTGCGGGTGATCTCCACGACCGACATGCCCTGCGCGGCCTTGTAGATGTCGCCCCGACGCTGCAGCTCGGCGGCGTCGGTGGTCGGCGGGAACATGATCTCGGGGTTGACGTACTCGTGGTTGTTCACGAGCACACCGGTCTTGCCGCTCGGGTCGGCGACGATGTCGAGGTAGTCGCTGTTGTAGCCGAACTGCACGGCCTGCGCGGCGGGCGTCTGGGCGTTGACGTCGAAGGCCGGAGCCTTCGAGAACAGCGGGTCGCCCCAGCGGATGATCGGCCGCCACGTGTAGCCGGCCGGGACGGTGAACTCGTCGACCAGACGGTTCACCGGCGCGATCGGGTCGAACGGGAGGCTGCCGCCCGCGGGCCGCGCGAAGGCGGCGCCCGCTCCCCCGACACCCGACGAGCCCGCGCCGGACACCGGCGTCTGCCCGCGGAGTCCGCCGACGGCGACAGCGACGGCACCTGCGGCACCCAGTCCGAGGAGCGCGCGACGCGACAGCGCGGCCGCGGCGACCTCCTGGAAGGTCTCGTTGTGCGACGAGTTGCACTCGGGGCCCAGGCACGCGTTGGCGCACTTGTACTGGCAGGTCACGGCGAGGCGCTTGCCTCGTGCGTGCTCTGCCATGGGCAGGGAACGGCGGAATCCTTCGATGATGCTCACGAGCGTCCTCTCGGCATGCATGACAGCGGGCTGGCGTGGGGTGGCGCCAGCCTCGCCGCGTGCGGCGAAGCTCACCGGAACCGGAGGTGAACGGCCGGCGACGAGGACATGAGAACGGCTTCATCGAGACGGATGCCGCATCCCCCGTCGGCGGGACGCCGAACGGTCAGCCTGCCGGTGCGGATTCCAGCGAATTGACCGCCCGGATGAGGCGGTACAGCT
The DNA here is from genome assembly GCF_031457705.1 of Microbacterium sp. BE35. Lineage (NCBI taxonomy): Bacteria > Bacillati > Actinomycetota > Actinomycetes > Micrococcales > Microbacteriaceae > Microbacterium > Microbacterium sp. BE35. Next base: position 1,002,563 of record NZ_JAVDXD010000002.1, on the reverse strand, counting down.
CGCCCACGCGGAACTGGTCCAGTCGCAGGACCAGCCGCGGCCATTGCAGCTCGTCGTCGTCCTCGATCTCGACCGCGAGCGGTCCGCGCCGCTCGATGCCGCCTTCGGTGACGAGGTCGCCGAACGCGGCGTTGAGCGCCTCGACTTCAGCATCCGTCGGCTCGGCCTTCACGCGCAGCACGAGCCGCTTGCCGACCCACCGCAGCGAGTCGTAGTTGCGGTAGAACCCGGTGAGCTCGTCGACGGCGGCGGTCACCGAGTCGGTGATGAGCACCCGATCGAAGTCGCCCTTCGAGATCACGCCGGACGGAATCAGGTGATCGTCGACGAATCGGCGCAGCCCCGTCCAGAACGTGCCGCCGGGCGCGTCGAGCAGCACGATCGGGGTCGGATCGGCCTTGCCGGTCTGCTGCAGCGTCAGCAGCTCGAACATCTCGTCGAGCGTCCCGAAGCCGCCGGGAACGCAGACGAAGCCGCTCGACTCCTTCACGAGCATGAGCTTGCGCGTGAAGAAGTACTTCATCGCCACGCTGCGGGCGTTCGCGCCCACGACCGCGTTCGGCCTCTCCTCGAACGGGAGGCGGATCGACACGCCGAGCGAGTTGTGGGGGCCGGCGCCCTCGGCGGCGGCCTGCATGATGCCCGGTCCTGCGCCCGTCACCACCATCCACCCGCGCTCGGCGAGCGCGGTCGCCGCCTCGGACGCCTGGCGGTACAGCGCGTCGTCCGGCAGCGTGCGCGCGGAGCCGAAGATCGTGACCTTCGGAGTCCCCCGGTACGGCGCGAACAGGCGGAAGGCGGCGCGCATCTCGCTGAGCGCGGCCGATGTGATCTTGAGGTCGAGGCGCTCGGTGTCGTCGATCCCCAGTCCGATGCCCGTCGCGAGGATGCGGGCCACCAGATCGGTGCTCTCGGTGATGCCCGCTGCGGCGATGGTCGCGCGCAGCTCCTCGGTCACGGGATGCGGGATGGTTCCGGTGTCGCTGGGGCCCATGACGCCCAGAGTGCCACGCGGAGCCGCCGTTCGGTGGACGACGCGTGAACGATCTCGTCACGCCGGCGCGGAGCATGACGGATCGATATAGATACACCGTTGTATCCGAACGGTGGTCGGGTGCATCATTCTGCGTGGGGACACATGGCATGCGCGAGGGAGCGGATGCCACTGGGGGTGCGACATGACTGCTGATGAACCCTGGCGCCGCGGCGGCGGCGCCGGTGGCGGCGACGTCGGCTACAGCCCCGCACCACGAGCGACCGCCGAGGGGGTGGCGCCGCAGGAAGAAGCTGCCTCGACTGCATATGTCATCCCCCCGGACGGTCCGCCGCCGGCCCTCGACAGAGGGTCGGCGGCGCCCGCTCGATCGCGGCTGCCCGCCGTTCTCGCGCTCGCCCTCGGCGGTGCGGCGGCGCTCTCGTGCCTGCTCATGCTCTTCGACGGGTGGGGCCAGACCGCGGGGCCGTCGGTCACCGTGGCTCTCGCCGTCGCCGCGATCGCCGCGGGCATCGTCGCGCTCGAAGGGCGCGGGCGTCGCTCCGCGGCCGCAGTCGCGGGGGTGGTGATGGCGCTGGTCGCGGGCGTGTTCGGCGCCGCGAGCGCGATCCCGCAGCCCGATCTCGGCGTCCACGTCTACGGCTACGCGGACTGCCAGCTGCTCTCGGGAACCCCGCCGGACGACATCGACATCGACGCCGACGCCTACTCCTCGGCCTTCTTCGCACCGGACCTGGTGGGGGTCGACACCATCGCCGAACCCTCGTTCCCGTACGGGAGGACGATCACGGTCGCGCCGACCGCCGCGATGGAACCACGCGACATCGCGACGTTCACGGTGGATGCCCCCGTGGACGTCACCGACAGGGCCGCGGCGCCGCCGCAGAACGGGGTGTACGTCGCCGTGCCCGTCACGATGGAGGCGACGCCCGACGGCGGGCTGGACTGCTTCTCGTGGACTGCGCCTCCGAGCTACTGGTTCGTCTACGACGGCGACTACACGGAGTACACGACGGTGTCGATCCCCGGGTATCCCACCATCGAGGACGGCGGGCGCGACAACGGCGACGGCACTTTCACGTACTACGACATCTTCGACGTCTCGCAAGAGGACGTGTCGAACGGCGGATACGAGTTCGATCTGGTCGAGCCCGACGGGACGATCAAGTCGGTCTTCTGGGCGGAGACACCGTGATGAGCACTCCGATCACTCTGGAACAGCCGGCGACGGCCGAACTTCCGCGGCCGCGCGCGCCCTGGCCCGTGATCGCGGCCTTCTACCTCTGGTGGGTGTTGATCTTCGTGCAGTCCGTCGGGCTCGCGTGGATGGGACTCGTCTTCGGCCAGGCCGCCGAGGTCGGCGGTCCGGCCTGGGACATCCTCTTCGTCTACGTGCCGATCGGCCTGCCCACCCTCGCGCTCGTGGTCGTCGAGGTGGTCTTCGTGCTGCGACTGCGGCGCGCGAGCCGCGTGGCGCGTGTGGTGCTGGCCGTCCTCGCGCTCCCGGGCGCGGGCTGCGCGATGCTGATCCTGTCGAACATGTGGTGGGCGTGGCAGGCCGCGGCATCGTCGGTGGCGTTCGTCGGCCCCGACGTCGGCGGCGACACGACGTTCTGGGTGGTCGTGGGCGCCCTCTTCCTCACGGCGATCGCTGCGGCGATCCTGCCGTTCCTGCGGCCCGTCGGCCACTACTTCCGGAAGAGGCCGCGCTTCACTCCCCCGCCGGCGCCGCCCGTGCCCGAGCCCGGTCCCGGGCCCGGTCCCGGTCCCGGTCCCGGTCCCGGAGTCATCGTGACGGAGGAACCGCCGCCGCTCAGCGGGCGCTGAGGCGGGCGACGGCGTCGGCGACCGAGACGACCTCGCGGTCGCCGGTGCGGCGGTCCCAGAGCTCGACCTGGCCGTCGGCGGCGCCGCGGCCCACGATGACGATCTTGGGCACGCCGACGAGCTCGGCGTCGCCGAACTTCACGCCGGGCGAGACCTTGGGCCGGTCGTCGTAGAGCACGTCGAGACCCGCGGCCTCGAGGTCGGCCGACAGCTGCGCGGCCACATCGAACATCACAGGCTCGCGGCCGGCCGCGACGACATGCACATCGAACGGCGCGACCGAGGCGGGCCAGATGAGGCCCTTGTCGTCGTTGTTCAGCTCGGCGATGATCGCGAGGATGCGGGTCACGCCGATTCCATACGAGCCCATCGTGACGGTCACGAGCTTGCCGTTCTCGTCGAGGACCTTGAGGCCCAGCGCATCGGCGTACTTGCGGCCCAGCTGGAAGACGTGGCCGATCTCCATGCCACGGGCGAGCTCGACCGGACCCGAGCCGTCGGGTGCGGGGTCGCCCGCACGGACACTGGCGACCTCGACGAATCCGTCGCCGGTGAAGTCGCGGCCCGCGACGAGGGTGTGCACGTGCTTCTGGTCGATGTTGGCGCCGGTGACCCACGCGGTCCCGTCGACGACGCGGGGGTCGAGGAAGAACCGGATACCGGTCGCCGATTCCTCACCGAGCACCGCGCCGGTCTCCGACCAGGGGCCGATGTAGCCCTTCACGAGCAGCGGATTCGCCGCGAAGTCCTGCTCGGTGGCGGGCTCGACGGCGGCCGGGGCGAACGCCACCTCGACGCGCTTGTCGTCCACGTCGCGGTCGCCCGGCACGCCGACGATCACGAGCTCGCGCGTGCCGTCGAGGTGGGTGAGCGCCAGCACGACGTTCTTGAGGGTGTGCGCCGCCGTCCACTCGGTGACACCGTCGGTGGCGGGACCCGCGATGCCCGAGACGGGCGCCTCCAGGTGCGCGTTCGAGTGATCGACGAGCGTCTGGATCGTCGGCGTGTTCGGCGAGTCGAAGATCACGGGGGCGCCGAGCCCGTCGAGCGCGATGGGCTCGGGCGCGACGGTCGTGAACGCCTCGACGTTCGCGGCGTACCCGCCGGCCGAGCGCACGAAGGTGTCTTCGCCGACGGCGGTCGGGTGCAGGAACTCCTCGGAACGAGAACCGCCCATCGCCCCGGCATCCGCCTGAACGATGACGTATTCGAGACCGAGGCGCTGGAAGATGCGCTCGTACGCGTCACGCTGCGCCATGTAGCTCGCGTCCAGTCCGGCGTCGGAGGAGTCGAACGAGTACGCGTCCTTCATCGTGAACTCACGGCCGCGCAGGAGGCCCGCGCGGGGGCGCGCCTCGTCGCGGTACTTGTCCTGGATCTGGTAGATCGTCAGCGGCAGGTCCTTGTACGACGAGTACAGGTCCTTCACGAGCAGCGTGAAGACCTCCTCGTGCGTGGGCGCGAGGAGGTAGTCGGCGTCCTTGCGGTCTTTCAGACGGAAGATGCCGTCGCCGTATTCCTCCCACCGATTGGTGATCTCGTAAGGCTCCCGCGGAAGCAGCGCCGGGAAGTGCACCTCGTACGCACCCGCGTTCGTCATCTCTTCGCGGATGACCTGCTCGACCTTCGCCTTCACGCGCAGACCCAGCGGCAGCCACGCGAAGATGCCAGGCGCCTGACGCCGGATGTAGCCGGCGCGCACGAGCAGCTTGTGGCTCGTGACCTCGGCATCAGCGGGGTCTTCACGGAGCGTGCGGAGGAAGAAGTGCGACAGACGGGTGACCACGAGGGTCAAGTTTAGGGCGAACGGATGCTGCGCCCCCTCGCCGATGTCGATCCCGGTCTTCCGACGAGCACCGGTGCCTACACTGATCGGGTGCCCGCACGTCGACCCCGACTCGCTCCCACGCAAGCCCACGACGAGCTCGTCGAGTCGCTCGCGCACCTGCGCGAGGACCTGGAGCTTGCGGCCGCCTTCCCCGCCGAGGTGGAGGCCGAGGCGCATCATGCGGCGAGTGCCGTCGCCACCGATCCGGACGCGGCGCAGCTCGACGATCTGCGCGACATCGACTTCGTGACGATCGATCCTGAGGGGTCGGTGGATCTCGACCAGGCCCTCCACCTCGAACGCACCGGGACCGGGGCGGTGCTGCACTATGCGATCGCCGACGTCCCCGCCTTCGTGATCCCGGGTGGCGCGATCGACGCCGAAGCGCGGCTGCGCGGACAGACCCTCTACGCGGCGGACGGCCGGATCCCGCTGCACCCCGTCGTCATCAGCGAGGACGCGGCGTCGCTGCTGCCGGATCAGGACCGGCGGGCGTTCGTCTGGCGGTTCGTCCTCGACGACCGGGCACGGCCGGTCGAGACGACGCTGCGGCGCGCGATCATCCGCTCACGGGCGCGATGGAGCTACGTCGACGCCCAGGCCGCGGTCGATGCCGGCACCGCTCCCCCGAGCCTCGAGGCGCTCGCCTGGTTCGGCCCGCTGCGGCTCGAACGCGAGGCCGAGCGCGGCGGAGCGAGCCTGAACGTGCCGGAGGCCCGCATCGTCGCCGACGACGGCGGCTATCGGCTCGAACGCGACGCGCCGCTCGCCATCGAGGACTGGAACGCGCAGGTCTCCCTCCTCACCGGCATGGCGGCCGCCGACATCATGCTGAAGGGCCGCGTGGGCATCCTGCGTACGATGCCCGCCGCCGAAGCCGACGACGTCGCCGCGTTCCGAGCCCAGACGGTGGCGCTCGGCATCCCCTGGCCTGCCGACGTCCCTTACGGCGACTACCTGCGCGGTCTCGAGCGCGACTCGCCCGCCGCGCTCGCGATTCTGGATGCCGCGGCGGGCCTCTTCCGCGGCGCGGGTTACGCGACCTTCGACGGTGCACCGCCCGCCGACCCGTTGCAGGCGGCGATCGGCGCACCCTATGCCCACGCCACCGCGCCGCTGCGGCGCCTCGTCGACCGCTGGTCGCTCGTGATCTGCGAGGCCCTCGCGAACGGGCAGGAGGTGCCCACGTGGGCACGGGAGAGCCTTCCGTCGCTGCCGAAGATCATGGCGCGCAGCGACGGCGTGGCGAACCGTCTCGGCGCGGCGACCGTCGATCGGGTCGAGGCCGCACTCCTTTCCGGTCACGAAGGCGAGGTCTTCGAATCCGTGGTCCTCGGCCAGCGAGGCGACGGCGCCCGCGTGCAGCTCACGGATCCGCCGGTCACCGCGAAGGTCGCGGGGCTCGACGCGGCCGCGGGGGCGACCGTGCGCCTGCGGCTCGAGACCGTCGACATCGACTCGGGCACCGTCGTGCTCGAGCACACGGCATAGCGTGGTCGCATGACGACAGTGCTGCTCACCGGGTTCGAGCCGTTCGGCGGCGACTCCTCCAACCCGTCGGGAGCGGCCGTGAACCTCGTGGCTTCGCGCTGGGAAGGACCGGAACTGCTCGTCACCGCCGTGCTGCCGGTGACGTTCGCCGGCGCAGCGGAACGGATGCGCGAACTGCTGGCAGAGCATCAGCCCGACGTCGTCATCGCCACCGGGCTCGCGGGCGGTCGCGCCGCCATCGGCGTCGAGCGCGTGGCGGTCAACCTCGTCGACGCGCGCATCCCCGACAACGACGGCGACCAGCCCGTCGACGTGCCGAGCGTGACCGGTGCCGCGCCCGCGCATTTCGCGACGCTCCCCGTGAAGGAGATCGCGCGGCGCATCGCCGACTGCGGGATCCCCGCCGAGGTGTCGTACTCGGCGGGCACGTTCGTCTGCAATCACGTGTTCTTCACGGCGCTCGAGGCGGCGGCATCCGGAACCCGTGCCGGATTCGTGCACGTTCCGTGGTCTGCCGAGCTCGCGCCCTCGACGGATGCGACCGCCCTGCCCCTCTCGGACATCGCCCGTGCGCTCGAGATCGCGGTGCGGACGAGCCTCGACGTGACGACCGACACCGCCGTGCCCGGCGGGACGCTTCACTGAGCAGGCTGGGGCGTCAGCGGACGGCGGGCTCGACGGACGCGGCCACGGCCGCCGCGGCAGCGGTCACGGTCGCGACGATCGCGGCGCGGCGTGCTGCGATGCGTGCGGCGCCATCGCCCGCGTCGGGAACGATGAGGGCGTCGAGCTGCGGCAGCACCGGCCAGGCGTTGACGAGGCTCACGAGCGTGAGGAGGAGCTCCCCTGCCTCGACGCGGCCCACGCCCGGCAGCATGCGCTGGATGCGTGTGACCTTCTCGGCGTGGAACTCGGCTCGCACGGGGCTCGCGGCCGCCGCGATGCCGCGTTCGAGTCCTTCCCAGTAGACGAGGCGCGGGATGTGGCCGTTCGCCATGTGGTGGTCGAACAGCCGCGCGGCGTAGTCGCCTACTGCCTGCGGCCCGGTGCCCTCGACCTGGACCGCCTGCAGCGCGGCCTGGAGCGCCTCGGCCAGCACCGTGGCGAAGAGCTCGTCCTTCTTGCCGAAGTACTGGTAGATGCGCTCCTTGTTCACGCCGGCGGCGGCGGCGATGCGGTCCACACGTGCTCCGGCGAGCCCGTGCTCGCTGAACTCCGCCGTCGCCGCTTCGAGGAGCAGCCGCCGGGTGCGCTCGGTGTCCCACGCCATGTGCCGATGATAACGAAGAATCCAACTGGATGGTTGCGGAATAGTCTGCGCGGTGATTCACTTACAACCAGCCAGTTGCAACCATTCAGTTGGCTTCTCGGAAGGATGCCGCACATGTCCGTTTCTTCGACCACCGAGCCTGTCCGCATCGAGGCCCCGGTTCCCGTGCCGTCCGTCCACGTCCGCGCCGTCATCACATGGCTGGCGATCTTCCCTCTCGTGTCGGTGGGGATGCTGCTGCTGGGACCTGTGTCGGAATCGTGGCATCCCATCCTTCGGGCGCTGGTGCTCACCGCCGTCGTGGTGCCGCTCGCGGTCTACGTCGTCGTGCCGCGTCTCCTCGGCGTCTACGCGTCGCTTCGCCGGCGGCGCGCACGTCGCGAGGGCTGAGGCCGCCGCGTCCTCCTCACGGATGCGGCGCGGTCAGCGCGAGCGGCGGCCGAAGTGGAGCACTTCCCGCACGACGAGACCTGCGACCAGGGCCCAGAACGCGGCGCTCACGCCCGCGATCGCGACGCCGGACGCGGCCACGAGGAACGTCACGACGGCCGGCAGCCGTTCCCCCGGATCGTCGATCGCCTGCTGCACCGCCGAGCCGAAGGCGCCGAACAGCGCGATGCCGGCGACCGCCGGGATCACCGATTCCGGCGCCACCACCACCAGTGCGACGAGCGCAGCCGACAGCCCGCCGAGCACGATGCCGCTCGCACCCGTCGACACGCCCGCCACCCAGCGCCGCTTCGGGTCGGGATCGGCGTCCGGTGCTGCGGCGAGCGCGGCGCTGATCGCGGCGAGGTTGATCGCGTGTCCGCCGGCCGTCGCGCCGATCGCGGTGCCGACACCGGTCACGAGCATCGCGGGCCGCCACGGCACCTGGTAGCCGAAGCTGCGCATGATCGCGATGCCCGGCACGTTCTGCGACGCCATCGTCACCAGGAACAGCGGCAGCGCGAGTCCGACGACCGCGCCGAAGGTGAGCGTCGGCGCCGTGAACTCGAGTCGGGGAACGAGCAGCGCGGGATCGATCGTCGCGCCCGTGACCACGACATCCACCGCCACGACGACGGATGCCGCGACGAACGCGAGCGGCACCGCCCACCGCGGCGCGAGCCGCACGAACACGAGCCACGTGACGAGGACCGGTACGACTCCCCACGGGTTCAGGACCAGCCCGGTGATCGGGGCGAGACACAGCGGAAGCAGCACGCCGGCGAGCATCGCCTGTGCGATCGACGGGGGGATCCGCGCGATGAGCCGGCCGAGCTGTGGCCAGAGCGCCGTCAGCAGGATGAGGCCGGCGGTCACGAGGAACGCGCCGACCGCCGCCGGCCAGCCGCCCTCGACGGCTCCAGTGGCCGCGAGCACCGCGGCGCCCGGCGTGGACCACGCGACGGTGATCGGCATGCGATAGCGCCACGCCAGGAGGATCGCCGACGCACCCATCGTGAGGCACAGCACGAGGAGGCCGCTCGCCGCCTGCGCGCGCGACGCCCCCACGGCGTCGAGGCCCGTGAGCACCACGGCGAACGAACTCGTGACGCCGACGAGAGCGGTCACGATGCCCGCGACGATCGGCCGCGACAGCGGTGCGGCCTCGGGCGGAGCGGGCGAAGGATCCGACGCCGCCGCGCCGGTCGAGGAGTCCTCGGTCATGCCTCTTGCCGTCGCGATCCTCGCGATGCGGTCACGATGCGCCGCCCGCGATGCCGGCGACCGCGAGGGCCACGAGCAGGCAGGTCACCACGATCATGATCACGTTGACCCGACGGACGGCATCCCCCGGATCGGCGACGCCGTCCCGCTCCGCACCGGCCACAGCGAGTCTGCGCGCGATGGACGCCGCGACCCGGCCGGCGGGCGTGGTCGCGCTGCCGACCGTCAGCTCGGCCACCCTCCTGACGGGCTGGAACCCGCTCGCGTGCGCGTCCGCGGATCGCATCGCCTCCATTCCGAGGTTCTGCTGCCCCGGCACAGCCCACGCCCGCACACGCCGGCCGCCGCGGAGGAGGAAGTCGAGCGTGAAGCCCGATGCCACGCCGTCGAGGGCGGAGAACGCGAAGGTGGTGGTCGTGAACGTGTTCCGCACGTGCACCGCGTCGGTCTCCACCGTCACGCGGGGCCACACCGCGAACGCCCACAGCAGCCACACCACCAGACCCAGCCCGACCGAGAATCCGAGGTAGCGAGGGTCGAACACCGGCAGCAGCACGAGGACGATGCCCGCGGCGCCCGCCCCGACCGTCAGCGGCACGAAACGCAGGCGCTCGTACACCTCGACATCGCCGACCCTGCGCAAGTGCACCATGCGCTCACAGTAACGGAGCCCTTGCACGGCCCCGTGCGGCGGGCCTCAGCGCGCGTCGAACTCCGACAGCACGTCCGCGATCATGCGATGGCCTTGCGCCTCGAACCGGGTGTCGCCGACCTGATGCGCCCAGCAGGCCGTGCCGATGGCCTCGCGCGCTCGCAAGAGGATCCACCGAGACGGATGCCGGGGGTCCCGGCCGTAGCCGTCGAAGAAGGCCCTCTCGCACGCGGGGTTCTCACACCATTCCTGCGCGGCGAGCCGCACGAAGTCCGTGGCAGCGGGGCGGAACGCGAAGCGCCCGAAGTCGATGACGCGCACCTCGTCGCCGTCGACCAGCCAGTTGCGCGGCTGCCAGTCTCCGTGGGTGGGAACGAGGTCGTCTTCGATCGGCGGCAGCGCGGCGAGCATGCTTCGCAGCCGGCGCTCGACGTCTGGCGCGATCGCGGCGGACGAGTCCAGCCAGGCGATCGCGCGGCGGGTGGCGGCAGCATCCGTCCCCGCAGAGGGCTGCGTCGCCTGCGCATGGAACTGCCGCAGCAGCGCGCCCGCACGACGATGGACCTCGGGGTCGACGCCTGCGGCCGTGCGGTACGCCAGTTCGCCGGGCAGCCAGTCGAGCACCAGGACGCGGGCCTGGCGATCGGCCCATCGCAGCCTCGCCGCGTGACCGCGCTCCGCCCACGCGGAGACGTACCCGCCCTCGTGCGCGTCGAGCTCGCGGCCGAGGTGGTGATCGGCGTCGCCGCCCGCCTTGACGATGAGCGCGCGATCGCCCTGGCGCACCTGCAGCACGACGGTCTCGACCTGGTTCCAGCTGAGGTCCGCGATGACTTCGGCGCCGGGGAGCCACGCTGCGACGAGGGCACGCTGCCGCGGCGACAGACGGCCGAAGCCGGCGCCGGCAGGCGGCATCGCGGGCGGGTGCACCCTCGGATCCTGCCATGCCCGCGGGGATCGTGCGCGTAGGGTCGGTCTGTGCGTCGACTCGTCCCCGCGTTCACGCTTGCAGCGACAGCGGCCGGCCTGAGCGTGCTCGCGTGGGCGGAGTACGTGAACCGGCGCGCCTCCTACCGCGCGCTCGGCGACAGCGCAGCCCCCGAGGGCATCGAGGCGGTGGTGGTCCTGGGCTACCGCGATCGAGGGCCGAAGGCGAACTTCGTCAACCGGTACCGCGTTCGCGTGGGGCTGCGTTCGCGGAGTCCCCGGGCGCGCGACAGCGTGCTCGTGCTGTGCGGAGGCAGCGTCGGCGGCGACATCCCCGAGGCCGAGCTGATGGCGCGCTACGCCCGCGAGAGCCGCGGGTACACCGGACGGATCCTGCTCGACACCACGAGCACGACCACGCAGCAGAACATCGAGAACGCGATCGCGCTGGTCGAGGACGCAGACGCCATCAAGGTCGTGTCGAACCCGCCCCACGCCGCGGTCGGACGCGAGCACCTCTGGAGCCTGAGACCGGATCTCGCCGCGCGTCTCGCGCGAGGCGCGGACTACCGCTTCGGCGAGGCGCCGCTGCTCAAAGTGGCTGCGGCCGTCATCGCCGGCCGGTACCACGCGCGGCGGCGGGCCGCGCACCGATGACCGGCGCGGCGCTACGACGCGACGACCTGCGCGGTGCCGATCGGAGCGTCGGGGCCCATCTCGTCGGCGATGCGGTTCGCCTCTTCGATGAGGGTCGCGACGATATCGGCCTCGGGCACCGTCTTGATGACCTGACCCTTCACGAAGATCTGGCCCTTGCCGTTGCCCGACGCGACGCCGAGGTCGGCCTCGCGGGCTTCGCCCGGGCCGTTCACGACACAGCCCATCACCGCGACACGCAACGGGACTGTCATGTCCTTGAGGCCCTCGGTCACGTCGTCGGCCAGCGTGTAGACGTCGACCTGGGCGCGACCGCACGACGGGCACGAGACGATCTCGAGCTTGCGCTCGCGCAGGTTGAGCGACTGCAGGATCTGGTGGCCGACCTTGACCTCCTCGGCAGGAGGGGCCGACAGCGAGACGCGGATCGTGTCGCCGATGCCCTCGGAGAGGAGGATGCCGAACGCCGTCGCCGACTTGATGGTGCCCTGGAACGCCGGGCCGGCCTCGGTCACGCCGAGGTGCAGAGGCCAGTCGCCGCGCTCGGCGAGCTGCCGGTAGGCCTTGACCATGACGATCGGGTCGTTGTGCTTGACCGAGATCTTGAAGTCGTGGAAGTCGTGCTCCTCGAAGAGGGATGCCTCCCACACGGCGCTCTCGACGAGCGCCTCGGGCGTGGCCTTGCCGTATTTCTCGAGCAGCCGCTTGTCGAGAGAGCCGGCGTTGACGCCGATGCGCAGCGACACCCCGGCGGCTTTCGCCGCGGCCGCGATCGCGCCGACCTGGTCGTCGAACTTGCGGATGTTGCCGGGATTCACGCGCACCGCGCCGCAGCCGGCGTCGATCGCCTGGAACACGTACTTCGGCTGGAAGTGGATGTCGGCGATCACCGGGATCTGGCTCTTCGCCGCGATGATGTGCAGCACATCGGCATCGTCCTGCGACGGGACGGCGACACGCACGATCTCGCAGCCCGAGGCGGTGAGCTCGGCGATCTGCTGGAGCGTCGCGTTGATGTTCGTGGTCGGCGTCGTGGTCATCGACTGGACGCTGACGGGGGCGTCACCGCCCACCAGCACCTTGCCCACCTTGATCTGGCGGGTCTTGCGACGGGGGGCGAGCGTTTCGGGGACCTTGGGCATCCCGATGTTGACGGCTGGCACGTCTGACAGCCTACGCGCAGCGAGTGTGGCCCGGCCGCCTGCGGACGGGGCCGAGCGAGCAAGCGTGGAGCGCCGCAGGCGCGACTAGGCGTCGGCGCGGGGCGCGGGCTGGGCGTCGGCCCGGTCCGGCTCCGAGCCGGTGAGGGCACGGATCAGCGTGCGCGCGTCGTACGGCCCCACGTGCCGCACGCCGTTGATGAAGAACGTCGGCACGGACGTGATGTCCATCGCCTCGGCATCCAGCATGTCGTCTCGCACCCGCTCGGTCACCTTCGGCGAGCTGAGGTCCTCCTCGAAGCGCTCGACGTCGAGACCGAGCTCGCGGGCTCGCCGGATGATGTCGGACGGCAGCTGGTGGTCCTGATCGGCGAACAGGCTGCGTGAGAACTCCGGCAGCCTGCCCTGCAGATTCGCGGCTTCGGCGGCCTCCGCCGCAGCGAGCGCGTTCGGATGCTGCCGCTCGAGGGGGGCGTGTCGCCAGACGTACCGCAGCCGGTCGCCGAGCTCCCGGCGCACCTCCTCGATCGATCCGGACGCCTTGAGGCAGAACGGGCACTGGAAGTCGCCGTACTCGACGATCGTGAGCGGCGCGTTCACGTCGCCGTAGATGTGGTCGCGCTTGGGATCGACCGCGCGCACCAGGGTGCGGCCGCCGTCGTCGTCGGGCCGCCGGGCGTCCGAGATGCGGAATACGATCGCGGCGAGGATGAACGCGAGGACGGATGCTGCGAGCACACCGACGCGCGCCTCGTTCTGCACGCCGGGGTCGTCGATCGCGAGATCGATGATGAAGAGCGAGATCGTGAACCCGATGCCGCACAGCATCGCGCCGCCGGCGATGCGGTCGAGGGTGAGGCCGAGCCCGAACTCGCCGAGCTTGAACACCTTCATGATCGCGGCCGCGCCGAAGACGCCGACGAACTTGCCGACGACGAGCCCCACGATGATCGCCCACGTGACCGGCGACTGCACCGCCGCCGCGAGGATCGGCCCCGAGATCTCGACGCCCGCGTTGGCGAGTGCGAACAGCGGAAGGATGACGTACGCCACGTACGGGGAGTACGCCGACTGCAAGCGCTCGTTGATCGAGATCGATTCGCGCAGACTGTTCGCCGCCTGCCGGGCGTACTCGGTGTTCGGCGACTGGCGGAACACCCGGGCGAGCTCGAGCGCCTGCTCGACGTCGCGGCGATTCGGCCGGTAGACGGGGATCAGCAGGGCGATGGCGACACCGGCGAGCGTCGGATGCACGCCCGACGCGAGGAACGCCAGCCACACGATGATCGAGAGGGTCGCGTAGATGGGGCCGCGACCGCGGCGCAGGTAGCGGGTGAAGTAGATGCCCGCGAGCCCGACCGCCGCGACCACGAGCGGCAGCGGCGTGAAGTTCTCGGTGTAGAAGAGCGCGATGATGCTCAGCGCTCCGATGTCGTCGACGACGGCGAGCGCGAGCAGGAACACGCGCAATCGGCCGGAGGCGCGAGGCCCGATGAGGGCGAGCGCGCCGACGAGGAACGCGGTGTCGGTCGAGATCACCACGCCCCACGCGTGCTCGCTGCCCGACCCGGCGGCGATCGCGAGGAAGAGCCCTGCCGGCACGAGCAGCCCCGCGATCGCGGCCATCACAGGGATCATCGCGCGCGACCAGCTCGTGAGCTCGCCGATCGCGAACTCCCGACGCACCTCGAGCCCGACGGTGAAGAAGAAGATGGCCATGAGCGCGTCGTTGACGAGCGCATGCAGCGTGAACTCGAGATGGATGTCGCCGAACCCGATCGTCAGCTCCGTCTCCCAGAAGTCGTGGTACGACGTCGCGGAGATGTTCGCCCAGACGATCGCGACGAGGGTCGCGAGCACCAGCAGCAGGGCGCCGGTGCGCTGTTCGCCCATGTTGCGGATGCGGTCGGCGATCGACGGACCGCGACGAGGGCGCGGCTCCGGCCGTGCGGGCTCGGGCGAGCGCTCGGTGATGGTCAGCTGGGTCATGGCGTACCTTCGCGACGCGGGGATGCGTGGGAAACGGGCTGGCCCCAGTATGGTGCGTAACGCACGGCCGGTGGGCCGATGGCGGGAGCGGGCGTGTGGTAGGTTCGGCGCATGTCCGCGCACCTCTCCTGGTGGCTCACCGCATAGGCGGTGGGTTTCGCGCGACCCCAAGACCGCCCACGGGGCGGTCTTCTTTTTCGTACGGGACTCCGCCCCACGACGAAAGACGACGCACATGTCCGGGCCCGCCTCCCCGTCCCTTCCCGACCTCGCTGCGAGCGGACTCCCGTTCGCGCTCATCGCTCGTGACGACCGCACCGTCGAGGTGCTGACCGGCGATGTCGTCGACGTCGACCTCCTCGCCGACATCCCGCTGACCGGAGCGTCCGGCGCGCCGAACGAGGTGCTCGCGCTGGTCCCGTTCCGTCAGGTGCGCGAGCGCGGGTTCGAGTGCCACGACGACGGCGCACCGCTGCGCTGCCTCATCGTGCAGGATCGCGCCTCGCTCCCCCGCGACGAGGCTCTGGCCCAGCTGCCGACCGCCGCGGTCGCCCTCGAGAACCCCGGCTTCGACATCGCCGACGAGGAGTACGCCCAGATCGTGCGGCGCGTGATCGCCGATGAGATCGGTCGCGGCGAGGGCGCCAACTTCGTCATCCGTCGCGATTTCACCGCGGGCGTGTCGACGGATGCCGCCACCGCCGCCCTGACGTGGTTCCGGGCCCTCCTCGAGCACGAGCGGGGCGCGTACTGGACCTTTGCGGTCGTCACCCCCGGCCATGTCGCCGTGGGCGCGAGCCCCGAGGCGCACGTGAGCGCGCGCGACGGTGTCGTGACGATGAACCCGATCTCCGGCACGTTCCGCCACCCCGCGGGAGGGGCCACCCCCGAGACGCTCAGCGAGTTCCTCCGCTCGACGAAGGAGACCGAGGAGCTCTTCATGGTCGTCGACGAGGAGCTCAAGATGATGAGCGCCGTCTGCTCGGACGGCGGCCGCATCACGGGCCCCCACCTCAAGGAGATGTCGCGGCTCACCCACACCGAGTACGTGCTGCGGGGCCGCAGCAGGCTCGACCCGCGCGACATCCTGCGCGAGACGATGTTCGCGCCGACGGTGACCGGCTCGCCGATGCAGAACGCGTGCACGGTCATCACGCGTCACGAGACGACCCCTCGCGGCTACTACTCGGGCGTCGCGGCGCTCTTCACTCCCCGTGTGCCTCGACAAGCCCAGCAACCCGGAGGGGCGGGCGAGGCGACCCACGACCTCGACGCGCCGATCCTCATCCGCACCGCCTACCTGCAGGACGGCCGGCTGCGCGTGCCGGTCGGGGCAACGCTCGTGCGCCACTCCGACCCGTACGGCGAGGTCGGCGAGACCCACGGCAAGGCCGCCGGCGTGCTCGGCGCGATCGGCGCCGTTCCCCGCGACATCGAGGCCGAGTCCACGGCCGCCGGCAGCGAGGTCATCGACGAGGACGCACCCGCGGCGGCTCCGCGCCGCCTCGCCGACGACCCGGCGATCGCCGACCTCCTGGCGTCGCGCAACGGACGCCTGGCCGAGTTCTGGCTCAACCCGCAGGGCTCGGGCGAACCCGGACCCTTCGAGGGGCGCTCGGCGCTCGTCGTCGACGCCGAGGACCGCTTCACCACGATGCTCGCCCACCAGCTGCGCCACCTCGGGCTCGAGGTGGAGATCTCGCCGTGGAGCGAGGTCACCGACGCCCAGATCGATGCGGCGGAGCTCCTCGTGACCGGCCCGGGGCCGGGTGACCCTCGCGACGTGTCGAGCCCCCGCATCCGTCGTATGCGCGAGGTCGTCGCGCGTCGCCGCGCCGCCGGCCGGCCGCTCCTCGCGGTATGCCTGAGCCACCAGATCCTCGCCGACACGTTCGGCATCGACCTCGCGCCGCTCGACGCGCCGCACCAGGGCCTGCAGAAGTCGGTCGACGTCTTCGGCGTGCCGGCATCCATCGGCTTCTACAACACCTTCACCGCGCGCGTCCCCGCCGGACTGACGCGCGCGGGCGAGGCGGAGGTCGCCGCCGACGCGGCAGGTGACGTCTATGCGCTCCGCGGTCCCGGGTTCGCCTCGGTGCAGGGACACCTCGAGTCGATCCTGTCGCGCGACGGCATGACGACGCTCCAGCGGCTCGTGGAGCAGGCGCTGAGTCCCGTCCCCGCTTGACCCGCGCCCCCTTGCTCCTCGTCTCCGGGTTTGGGGCGCATTTGCTCCCATGGGGCGTCGATTCTGCGCCCCAACGGACAACATGCGCCCCAAACCAGAAGGGGACGACGGATGCTGCGGCTCAGCGCCCCGCGCGGGTGGCGAGCAGGCGGCGCTCGGCCTCGTTGGCCGTGAGCTCGAGGGCGCGCAGGTCCGCGGCGAGCGCCTCGTCGTCGCGTCCGAGGTCGCGCAGCAGCGACGCCCGCACGGCGTGCCAGAGATGCGATCGTGCGAGCGGGTCCTCGAGCGCGTCGACCTCGGCGAGCGCGACGGCCGCACCGTCGACCCGGGCGAGCGCGACCGCGCGGTTCAGCCTCACCACCGGCGACCGGTCGTACGCGAGGAGCATGTCGTAGAGCGTGAGCACCTGCAGCCAGTCGGTGGACGCCGCGTCGGCGGCATCCGCGTGGCATGCTGCGATCGCGGCGTGCAGCTGCCAGCGTCCGGGCCGCCGCAGGCGCGCCGCCCGCCCGAGCGCGTCGCGCGCGCCGGCGAGCAGCGCCGCGTCCCACCGCGTGCGGTCCTGTTCCGCGAGCAGCACGAGCTCGCCGTCGACCGACCGAGCCGACTCGCGAGCCCGGTGGAACCGCAGCAGCGACAGCAGTCCCCACGCCTCCGCCGCGTGAGGAAGAGCCTCGGCGACCACCCGGGCCAGCCACAGCGCATCGTCGGCGAGGTCGCGGTCGGCCGCGGCATCCGCCCCCGCCACGAAGTGGGCCTCGCTGTACATCACCGACACGATCGTGAGCACGAGGTCGAGCCGCGCGGCCGCGTCCGCTCCCTCGGGGACGCGCAGGGGGATGCCGCTGTCGGCGATCTTGCGCTTGGCCCGCGAGATCCGCTGCCCGGTGGCGGGCTCGGTCGAGAACGTGGCCCGGGCGATCTGCGCGGTCGTGAGGCCGCACACCGCCCGCAGCGTGAGAGCGAGCTGCGCATCGGGCGCGAGCGCGGGGTGGCAGCATCCGAAGAGGAGCGGAAGCCGCTCATCCGCCGGCGCGCCGTCGACCGCCGGCTCAGGTGCGAGCAGCGCGACCTTGTCCCGGAGCACCCGCTCGCGCCGCACGCGGTCGAGGGCGTTGTGCCTCGCCGCCTGCATCAGCCAGGCGCCGGGCTTCGGCGGGATCCCCCGGCCGCGCCACTCGCGCAGGGCCTCCTCCACCGCCTCGGCGACCGCCTCCTCCGCCACGTCGAAGCTTCCGAACGAGACGGTCAGCGCCGCCGTGATCCGGGCGGACTCCTCGCGCACCACGCCGGCGAGGAGGCGATCGGATGCCGCGGCCCCGGCGCCGCCCGGGTGTTCCGGGTCGCGCGGGGTCGCAGCATCCGTTGCGGACATCACTCGAATTGGCTGTAGTCGGTCACCATCGGGCGGATCTCGATCGCGATGCCGGGGAATTCCATCGACGGCCAGGTCTTCACCAGGGTGATGGCCGCGTCCAGGTCGGGCACGTCGAGCACGCTGAAGCCGCCGATGACCTCCTTGGCCTCGGAGAACGGCCCGTCGACGACGACGGGGCCGTCGGGACCGTACTTCACCGTGGTCGCCGTCGAGAGGGGCATCAGCTCGGCGCCCCCGTCGGAGATCTGGGCCGAGTTGGTCTGGAACCATTCGTAGATCCGCCCGTAGACCTCCTGGCGTCGCTCATCCGGGACGGCGGCGTCGAGCTCGGGGGTCGAGGTGAACATGATCACGTACTTCACGGTCGTGTCCTTTCGTCAGTGGAACCGTTGCATCCCTACAGCGAACGGACAAGACCGATTTCGACACGACCGACCGAGATTCTTCTCGGCTGGTCCGCGGGCGTCAGAAGAGCGTGACGGGGTTGAAGAGGTCGGCGAGGATGAGGATGCCGCCCATCACGAGCAGCGCCACGAACACGGCGAACGTGAGCGGCACGAGCTTGGTCGCATCCACCGGCTTGGGCGGCGGACGCCGGAAGAGCTTGGCCCACAGCCGCTTGATGCCCTCCCAGAGGGCCACCGCGATGTGGCCGCCGTCCAGCGGCAGCAGCGGGATGAGGTTGAACACGAACAGGGCGATGTTCAGCGATGCGAGCAGCGACAGGAATCCCGCGACGCGGTTGAGCACGGGCGAGTCCGCGGCGGCGACCTCACCGGAGAGCCGGCTCGCGCCGACGATGCTCAGCGGCCCGTTCGGATCGCGCGGCTGCCCCGTGACGAGGTCGACGCCGGTCTGCCACACCTTCGCAGGCAGCTGCCAGATGATGCCCGCGACCGCGCCGACGTTCTGGACAGCCATCTGCGGCCCTGCCCAGATCGGCTGCTGCACGTACGCGACGTTGGGGCCGATGCCCACGAACCCGACCTCCTGGGTGGTGGTCGTGCCGTCGGCCGCCGTCACCTCGGTCTGGATCGTCGCCGGCGTGACCTGCAGCGTCTGCTCGCTGCCGTCGCGTTCGACGACGAAGGTCAGCTGCTCGCCGGGCGAGGAGCGGATGATGGCGGATGCCGCGGCGAAGTCGGCGACCGGCTCCCCGTCGATCGACACGATGACGTCACCGGGCTGGATGCCGGCGGCCTCGGCCGGAGCCGCGGGAGACGCGTCGGTGCACTCGGTCGAGCTCGTCGTGGGGACGCACTCCGACAGGCGGGCGACCTCCGTCGTCGCGGTCTGGACACCGATTCCGGTGAGCAGGATCGAGAACAGCACGATGGCGAAGAAGAAGTTCATCAGCGGGCCGCCGAGCATCACGACGATGCGCTTGTGGATCGGCAGGCGATAGAACACGTGCGTGTCGTCATCGCCGTGCAGCGTCTCGTCGTTCGCGTCCCGGGCGTCCTGGACCATCGTCGCGAAGAAGCCCCCGGCGGCGCGGCCGTCGCGTCTGGCCGCCTGCGGCGACGGCGGGTACATGCCTGCCATCGAGATGTAGCCGCCGAGCGGGATCGCCTTGAACCCGTACTCGGTGCCGCGCCAGCGCTTCGACCACAGCGTCGGGCCGAACCCGATCATGTACTGGCCGACGCGCACGCCGAACTTCTTGGCCGGCCAGAGGTGGCCGAGCTCGTGCAGCGCGATCGACACGGCGAGGCCCACGACCATGAGGGCGACACCGATGACGAACGCGAGGATCTCCACACGCTCACGGTACCCGCGCCAGCCTTTGAGTTGGGTGTGACGACCGCCCACCGTCGGCGGGCGCAGGGCGCCTCGCTGCTCCCGTAGGCTCGACGCGAGGAGGAGCCGTGACCCCACGCCATGTGCGCGCGCTGCGCGGCACCGCTGCCGCGTGGGTCGCGACGGTGGTCGCCGCCACGGCGCACACCCTCAGCGGGGGCGGCGCACCGTCGCCCGCCTTCGTCGCGGCGGTCGGCATCCTCGCTGCTCCCTTCGCGGTCGCCCTCGTCGGCCGGCGGCTGTCCGCGTGGCGCGTCGGCGCCACGGTGCTCGCGAGCCAGGGTCTGTTCCACGTCGCCTTCGCCGTGACCGCCGACGCCGATCCCGCGGCGCTGCACGGCCACCACGTGACGCACCTCGGCGGCGACCTGAGCGCCGTCGTCCTCCCCGACTCCCCCATGCTCGCCGCGCACGTGCTCGCGGCGATCGCGACCGTTGCCGCGCTGTACGGCGGGGAACGGATGCTGCGTGCCCTGGGCCGCGGCATCCGTTCGCTCTTCTCTCGCGCCCGCGCGATCGCGCCACGGCCGCCGATGCCGCGGTTCGCGCCGGCGCCGGCCGGTCCGGTGGTCGTCGCGGCGCGGATCGTCCTGTCGGACGTCTCGCGGCGCGGTCCTCCCGTTCTCGTTTGAGCGGCGCCGCGCGCCGCACCGCAGCCGGCCCGCGCCCATGCGCGCGCCGGAACCCTCCTGCGCGCCCGGCTCCCGCCGGCGCGCCCCGATCGGCGATCCCGCCGACGACTCAGACGAAAGACGACACCACAGCCATGACCGATTCCATCTCCCGTTCCTCTCGCACCCGCCGCCTCGTGATCGGCGTCACCGCCGGCCTCGCCCTCGCGATCGGCGCACCGCTCGCCGCGTCGGCCCACGTCCATGTGACTCCCGAGACGGCGTCCGCGGGCGCGACCGCGACACTCACGTTCTCGTTCTCGCACGGCTGCGACGGCTCCCCCACGACGGCCCTCGCGGTCGACATCCCCGCAGGCGTCGGCAACGCCACTCCCGTCGTGCAGGGCGGCTGGACCATCACGCGCGAGCTCGGCGCCGACGGCGTGCCGACGCGCGTCGTGTACACCGCCGACACCCCGGTCGAGGACGGCCTGAAGGCCGCCGTCTCGATGGACGTGCTCTTCGCCGAGGGCACGGCCGACTCGACCCTCGCGTTCCCGGTGACACAGACCTGCGCCGAGGGCGAGACGGCGTGGACCCAGATCGCCGAGGACGGCGAGGACCCGCACGACCTCGACGCACCCGCGCCGCTGGTCGCGGTCGGCGCCGTCGCGGACGACGCGGACGCCGGACATGGTGACGCCGAGGACGCCGGCCATGCGTCGGATGATTCAGCCGCGGCCGCTGCGGATGCCGGGGACGCGGCATCCGTCCCCTCCGCCGACCCGGTCGCGCGCTGGCTGGCGGCCGGCGGACTCGCCGCGGGGATCGCGGCGCTCGTGGTCGTGCTGGTGCGCGGACGCCGCAGGGCCTGACGCGAACCGCCGCCGGTCGTCGGGCGAGCGCACCACCCGCCGCTCGACGACCGGCCCCATGCGAAGATGGATGCGCCATGCCGACCGACGCGCCTTCGAACCTGCCCCCGGTACTCCGTCCCGACGCGCCGCCGACACACTCGCTCGCAGACCTCGCGGCACGCTTCGCCGTCGACGTCCGCGGTGACGTCGCCGACGCCACACTGACGGGCCTCACCCTCGCGACCGCCGACCTCCGCCCCGGCGACGTGTTCGTCGCCGTGCAGGGCGTCAACCGCCACGGTGCCGAGTTCTCCGCCACGGCCGCCGAGAAGGGTGCTGTCGCGGTGGTGACGGATGCTGCCGGCGCCGACGCCGCGGCAGCGAGCGGGCTGCCCGTGGTGCTGGTCGAGAATCCGCGCGCGGTACTGGGCGAGCTGTCGGCCTGGGTCTACAGCACGGGCCGCGACGACGACCTCCCCACGCTGTTCGGCACGACCGGGACCAATGGCAAGACGAGCGTCTCGCACCTGCTGGAGGGCATCCTCGGGCAGCTCGGCGTGACGACCGGCCTCTCCTCGACCGCCGAGCGCCACATCGCCGGGCAGGTCATCGTGTCGCGGCTGACGACCCCCGAGGCGTACGAGATGCACGCCCTCCTCGCCCTCATGCGCGAGCGCGGCGTCGAGGCCGTCGCCGTTGAGGTGAGCGCGCAGGCGCTCAGCCGCCGCCGCGTCGACGGCATCGTGTTCGACGTCGCCGGCTTCACGAACCTCACCCACGACCACCTCGACGACTACGCCGACATGCGCGAGTACTTCGAGGCGAAGCTGCCGCTGTTCCGCACGGACCGTGCCCGCCGCGCGGTCGTGTGCGTCGATTCCGAGCCCGGTGCCGAGGTGGTCGCACGCAGCGAGGTGCCGACGGTCACCGTGGGCACGCCCGCCCTCGCGTCGGATCCGGATGCCGCGGCCGCCGCTGACTGGGTGGTCGAGATCCTCGACGAGCGCCAGGTCGGCACCGAGTTCCGCCTCACCGCCCGCGACGGGCGCACGCTGACCACGCTCGTCCCCGTGATCGGCCGCCACATGGCCGCCAACGCCGGGCTCGCGATCGTGATGATCCACGAGGGCGGGTACACCTGGGAGCGCCTGGTCGAGGCCCTCGACGGCGGCCGGATCGAGGCGTACCTGCCGGGTCGCACCGAGCTCGTCTCGGGCGAGACCGGCCCCGCCGTGTACGTCGACTTCGGCCACTCCCCCGACGCCTTCGAGAAGACGCTCTCGGCGGTGCGCCGCGTCACGCCGGGCAAGGTCGTCATGCTGTTCGGCGCCGACGGCGACCGCGACGCCACGAAGCGCCACGACATGGGCCGCACCGGAGTCGAGGGCAGCGACATCCTCGTCATCACCGACCACCACCCCCGTCATGAGGACCCGGACTCGATCCGCGCGACCCTCGTCGAGGGCGCGCGTCGCGCGCAGCCGGATGCCGAGATCTACGAGTTCTCGCCGCCCGAGCGCGCGATCATCGAGGCCGTCGCACTCGTCGGCGACGGCGACGCGATCCTCTGGGCCGGTCCCGGTCACCAGGACTACCGCGACATCCGCGGCGTCCGCACGCCCTACTCGGCGCGCGAGCTCGCCCGCCGCGCGCTGCGCGAGGCCGGCTGGCCCGTGCCCGAGCCGCACTGGCCGGTGCCGTACCCGGAGCACGAGACCCCGGCATCCGACCCCCTGCGTCCGGTCCATCCCGAATCCTGAGCCCCTCGCTGCGGGGCCCAGGGACTCAGGATGCCGCGGCGATGACCTTGTCGGCTTTGCGGCGTGCCCAGTGCTCGGCGTCGGCGAGAGCGTCCCGGGTGAGGGCGTCAGGGGCGTCGTGCTTGTCGACCACGCGCTCGATCACGTCGATGATGCCGAGGAAGCTCAGGCGTCCTTCGTGGAACGCGTCGACGGCCTGCTCGTTGGCGGCGTTGAACACGGCGGGATAGGTGCCGCCGGCACGCCCGACCTGCTTCGCCAGGTGCACGGCGGGGAACGCGGCGTGGTCGAGCGGCTCGAAGGTCCACGACGTCGCGGTGGTCCAGTCCAGCGGCCGGCCGACGCCCGCGACGCGGTTGGGCCAGTCGAGCCCGAGCGAGATCGGCAGGCGCATGTCGGGGGGCGAGGCCTGCGCGATCGTCGAGCCGTCGACGAACTCGACCATCGAGTGCACGATCGACTGCGGATGCACGACGACGTCGATCTCGGAGTACGGCACGGCGAAGAGAAGGTGCGCCTCGATGACCTCGAGGCCCTTGTTGACGAGGGTCGCCGAGTTGGTCGTGACGACGCGACCCATGTCCCACGTCGGGTGCGCGAGGGCCTCGGCCGGAGTCACGTCCTCCAGCGACGCGCGGCTGCGGCCCCGGAACGGACCCCCGGATGCCGTCAGTACGAGCCGGCGCACTTCGCTGTGCTCCCCCGACCGCAGCGCCTGTGCGATGGCGGAGTGCTCGGAGTCGACCGGCACGATCTGCCCGGGGCGTGCGACCGCCGTGACGAGGTCGCCACCCACGATGAGCGATTCCTTGTTCGCGAGGGCGAGCGTGCGACCCGTCTCGAGCGCGGCGAGGGTCGGACCGAGGCCGACGGAGCCGGTGATGCCGTTGAGCACGACATCGGCGTCGACATCGCGCACGAGCTGCTCGGCCTCGACGGCCCCGAGCGCGGTGCTGTCGACGCCGAACTCGGTCGCCTGCGCCTCGAGCGTGTCGCGGTCGGATCCCGCAGCGAGACCCACCACCTCGAACCGCCGCGGGTTGGCCCGCACGACGTCGAGCGCCTGCGTGCCGATGGAGCCGGTCGAGCCGAGGATGATGACGCGCCGCATCCGGCCAGCCTATCGCCGGGCCGGATGCGGCCGCCCCGGGTTACTGCTGGGCGGCGGCGCGCTGCACGCCGAGGATGTCGACGACGAAGATGAGGGGCGAGTTGGCAGGGATCGATCCCTGCGCGGTGTCGCCATACCCCTCCGACGCCGGAATCACCGCGATCACCTGCGAGCCGACGGTCTGGCCCTCGAGCGCCTTCTGGAACCCCTGCACGACGCCGGTGGTCTGGAACTGGGCGGGCGCGCCGCGCTGCCAGCTGGAGTCGAAGACCGTGCCGTCGGGGAGGATTCCGGTGTACTGCACGAAGACGTTGTCGCCCGACTCGACCGTCGCGCCGTCGCCCTTCTTGAGGACCGCGATCTGCGTGGTGTCAGGGGCGGCGAAGTCGTCGGCGACAGTGATCGTCGGCTCGCCGTTCTCGGCGAGCTCGACCTCGGGCATGCCCGCGACGGGGTCCTGGTCCTCACCTGTGGCAGCAGTCGGCAGCTCATCGACGGACTGCGCGACCACGACGACGTTGGAAGCGCCGTCACCGAGCATCGAGCCGGGGATGGTGAACGCGGTGGAGGAGCCGAGCGGCGTGCACAGCACGGCGCTTCCCACGATGCTGCTGGCGTCGACGATCAGTGGGACGAGGCCGCTGTCGTCCGCGGACGTCGTCGCCGAGTCCAGCTGGACCTCCCCGGTGGCGGGATCGATGATCTGGTACTGACCGGAGACGAGTTGCCCGACCGCGAGGTCGTCGCCGTCGCCCGCCGTCGCCACGGTGCGCTGAAGGTCGGCGAACTCCAGATCCGTGGGCACATCGGCGGTGAGCTCGGGAGCCGTGCCCGAGACGGTGACCGCGTCGGAGTCGGCACCCTCCTGCGGGTCGAGACCGCACTCCGACGAAGCGGTCGACGTCGGCGTCGGAGTGGCGTTCGGATCGGCCGACCCGGTGCACCCGGCGAGCAGAAGAGTCGCCGCGGCGACGACGGACAGGGCGGCGAACGGGCGAATGCGCACGGAACAACCTCGAGTCAGGGGAAGGGAAGCCTCCATCCTTTCGCATCTTTCCTCTGTTCGCGCTGGGAAACGGCATGCCGATACCGGAATGCAATCGGGAGTACCCTCTACGGGTGACTTCCGACCTCGTGCCCGGCGCCGAAGACACCGCCGACGAGACGGCGGAAGAGCCCGAATCCCCCGCCGCTCCGGCGCGCCGCATGGGCTTCACGTACGCGCTGGGGCGCAGCATCCTGACTCCCCTGGCCCGGATCGTGTACCGCCCCCGCATCGAGGGCAAAGCCAACGTTCCCAAGTCCGGCCCGGTGATCTTCGCGAGCAACCATCTGTCTTTCATCGACTCGATCGCGATCCCGGTCGCAGCGCCGCGTCCGGTGCACTTCCTGGCGAAGTCGAGCTACTTCGACAAGCCGGCGTCGCGATGGTTCTTCACGTCGATCGGTGCGATCCCCGTGCAACGCGGCGCCGGACAGGCCGCGCTCGACGCGCTCGAACAGCAGCGCGCCCTTCTCGACGACGGCAAGGCCGTCGCCCTCTACCCGGAGGGCACGCGCTCGCTCGACGGCCGCCTCTACAAGGGTCGCACCGGTGTCGCGTTCCTCGCGCTGCAGGCGGGGGCGCGCGTCGTGCCGGTCGGCCTCATCGGCACCGACAAGGTGATGCCGGTCGGGGCGAAGAAGCCGTCGTTCCAGCACCGCATCACGGTCAAGTTCGGCGAGCCGCTCGACCTCGCCCACCACGGCCCGGCCTCCTCGGGCAAGGCACGCCGTCTCGCCACCGACGAGATCATGGCCGCGATCCACGCACTCTCGGGCCAGGAGCTCGCGAACGCCTACAACGAGGTCCCCGCGCACAACACGATCGACCGCATCAAGCAGGTCCTCCCCCACGAGCGCCGCTGACGGCGTCTCGACCCGCAGGCTCGCTCAGCGACCGGGTGAAGCGACCAGGATCATGGGCTCGTGGCGCACCGGGAAGTTCACCGAGTTCGCGATGAAGCACCACTGGTTCGCCTGCGCGTGCGCGGCGGTCGCGGCATCCGTCATCGAAGCGTCCGCGACGGTCACGCGCGGCCGCAGCACGACCTCCCGGAAGGCGCCCCCGCCGCGGCCGTCCTCCACCATGAGACCCGATGCCTCGTCCTCGTAGCCGACGACCACGACCCCTGCCTGCACGCACGCGTGGAGATATGACAGCAGGTGGCATTCGCTGAGCGACGCCAGCAGCATGTCCTCGGGGTTCCAGCGCGACGGGTCACCGCGGAAGGGCTTGTCGGAGGAGGCGAGCAGCGCCGGCTTGCCGTCGATCTCGATGGTCGTCGCCCGGTCGTAGTCCCGGTAGCCCGACGTGCCGGTGCCGCGATCACCGGTCCACGTCGTCCGGACGGAGTATCGATGCTCGCCCCACATGAGCACAGTCTGTCATGCGGGCGCAGGGCCCCTCCGGCGGTAGGCTGTCGGGGTGCCGCAGACCTTCGCCGCGACCGACGCCGTCGAGCTCGCCGTCGTCGAACGCAGCGGTTTCGTCGAGTCGCGCCACGCCGGCATCGCCATCGTGCTCGCCGCCGACGGGACCATCGCCGAGAGGCTCGGTGATCCGTCGGCACTGATCCTCCCCCGCTCCAGCCTCAAGCCGCTGCAGGCGCTCGCGTGCCTCTCGGCGGGCGCGCCTCTCGAGGGTGAGCGACTGGGCCTTGCGACTGCGAGCCACTCCGGCACCGACCGTCATGTCGCCGTGGTCCGCGACATCCTGGCCCTCGCCGAGCTCGGTGAGGACGCACTGGGATGCCCGGCCGCCTGGCCCGCCGACACGGCGACCCGCGACGAGCTGGTGCGTGAACTGGGACAGCCGTCGCGGATCCGGATGAACTGCTCCGGCAAGCACGCCACGATGCTCCTCACCAGCGTCCTGAACGGCTGGGACCCCGAGAGCTACCTCGCGCCGGATCATCCGGTGCAGATCCTCGTCCGTGAGACCGTCGAACGCCTGATCGGCGAGAAGGTCGCCGCGACCGCCGTGGACGGCTGCGGCGCCCCGGTCTACGCGATGACCCTCTTCGGTCTCGCGCGTGCGATCCACCGGATCGGCAACTCCTCGACGACGTCACCCTTCGCACTGCACCGCAGCGCCGGCGCACTCGTCGACGCGGTGCGCGCCGACCCGTGGACGATCGACGGTCCCGGCCGCGCCGACACGATCGCCATCGAGCGGCTGGGCGTGTTCGCCAAGGGCGGCGCCGAAGGCGTCATGGTGATGGTCGCCCCGAACGGCACGACGGTGACGCTCAAGATGCTGGACGGCAGCGGCCGCGCGGCCACCGCCGTCGCACTGCGCCTGCTCGAGCGGCACGGCGCGCTGGCGTCGGCGGACGTCGCCGACACGATGTCGAGGCTTCCGCTGGCCGTCACCGGCGGCGGACAGGATGTCGGGGCCATCCGCCCCGCCTTCTAGAGGCGCTCCCACGAGGAGCCCGAGCGCTCCAACGGCGGAGCGGAAAGGATCACACGATGCGGATCAGCGTCCCCACCGAGGTGAAGAACAACGAGTATCGGGTCGCCCTCACTCCCGCGGGCGTGCACGACCTGGTCGCCTCCGGCCATGAGGTGCTCGTGCAGCGCGGCGCAGGCGCAGGCTCGTCGATGCCGGATGCCGAGTACGAGGACGCGGGGGCGGTGCTGCTCGACGATGCCGCCGAGGTGTGGGCGCGCGCCGAACTGCTCCTCAAGGTCAAGGAGCCGATCGCGAGCGAGTACGGCTACTTCCGCGACGACCTCGTGCTGTTCACCTACCTGCACCTCGCGGCCGACCGCCCGCTCACCGAACGCCTCGTCGCCGACGGCGTCACCGCGATCGCCTACGAGACCGTCCAGCTGGCCGGCGGCGGCCTCCCGCTGCTGGCGCCCATGAGCGAGGTCGCCGGGCGTCTCGCCCCGACGGTCGGAGCGGCGACGCTGATGCGATCCGCCGGAGGTCTCGGCCTGCTCATGTCAGGGGTGCCGGGCACGCGGCCGGCCACGGTCACCGTCATCGGCGGCGGCGTCGCCGGCGCCAACGCCGCGGTGATCGCGGTGGGCATGGGCGCTGACGTCACCGTCTTCGACACCAACGTGCAGCGGCTGCGCTACCTCGACGACCACTTCCAGGGCCGGGTCAAGACCGCCGCGTCGAACCCGCTCGACCTCGATCGCGCGGTCACCGCCTCGGATCTCGTCATCGGCTCCGTGCTGATCCCGGGGGCCAAGGCGCCGAAGCTCGTCACCAACGACATGGTCTCGCGCATGCGGCCGGGCTCCGTGCTCGTCGACATCGCCGTGGACCAGGGCGGCTGCTTCGAGGACACCCACCCCACCACGCACGCCGATCCGACCTTCCCTGTGCACGGCAGCATCTTCTACTGCGTCGCGAACATGCCGGGCGCGGTGCCCAACACATCGACCTCGGCGCTCACCAACGCCACGCTCCCCTACATCCGCCAGATCGCGCGTCGCGGCTGGAAAGAAGCCCTTCGAGCGGATGCCGCGCTAGCGGCCGGTCTCAACACCGTCGGCGGCCGCGTGGTCAACGCGGGCGTGGCGACGGCGCACGACTTCGAGCTCGCTCCGCTGGAGGCCGCCCTGGTCTGACGGCGCTCGCGGGGTGGAGGAAGCCCCGGACTCCTTCGGGAGTCGGGGGCTTCCGACTGTCTGCTGCGGTGCGCGTGTCGGCGCCCTGGCCGAGACTGGAGTGGTGACGGACGCGCACGTGTGGACGGTGGACGATCATCTCAGGGATGCGGACCCCGCCGCGGTCGAGCTGTGGCACCGCATCGACGGGCTGATCCGGTCGTTCGGGCCGGTGACGCACTCGGTCGCGAAGACGACGATCACGTTCAAGGGTCCGCGCCGCGGCTTCGCCGGCGTCAGGCCGTGGCGTGCAGGGGTTCGCGGTTACTTCGATCTCATGCGCGAGCTTCCGCCCGACCCCCGCGTGCTCAGCGCGTCGCCGTACGGCCGACGCCTTTTCGTCCATCAGTTCCGCCTCGCCGACGGGGGCGAGTTCGACGAGCACGTCGCGGCCTGGCTGCGCGAGGCGTACGACGTCGGCTGCGGGGCGCACCTCGGTCCGTGAGGGCCGTGGCGCCCCGGCTCAGACGAGCCCGCCGTCGATCGACCGGGCGAAGTCTGCCGGGTCCTCGGGGACGAGCACCGGGGTGTCGCGATTGAGGCTCTCGCCCCGGAAGAACGCCTTCGCCCGGGGGAACAGGAACCACAGCACCATGAGCAGCACGCCGAACGCGAGCGAGCCGATGCCCAGGACGAACGTGCCGCCGATGCCGAGCAGGACGGTGTACCCGTAGTCCACGTCGTACATGTCGATGGCCGACTGCACGAAGGCGTACGTCAGCATCAGCGACCCCAGCAGCGGGAAGAGGAACCGGTAGAAGAAGTTCCTCGCGCTGTTGAACAGCTCCCGCCGGAAGTACCACACGCAGGCGTAGCCGGTGATGGCGTAGTAGAAGGCGATCGCGAGCCCGAGGGACAGGATGGAGTCCTGCAGGATGTTGTCGCTGATCAAGGTCATGCCGACGTAGTAGACGATCGCGACGACGCCCATGACGAGCGTCGAGAACGACGGCGTCTTGTACCGCGGGTGCACCGTGGCGAACCGGCGGGGCAGCGCCTTGTAGGCGGCCATCGAGAGCGTGCCGCGCGCCGTCGGCAGGATCGTGGTCTGCGTCGACGAGATCGCCGAGATCATCACCGCGACCACGAGCACCCAGCCGAGAGGCCCGAGCAGGCCGTCCTTGATCGCGAGGAAGAAGTCGTCCGCGTTCGCCTCGTTGCCGAGACCCGTCCCCGTCTCGCCGAGGCCGGCGTACATCATCGCAGCCACCGTCACGCCGACATAGGTGAAGAGCAGGATGACCGTCGTCAGCAGGGCCGCACGACCCGGGATGCGCTTGGGATCCTTGGTCTCCTCGTTGAGGGCGAGGCACGTGTCCCAGCCCCAGTAGATGAAGAGCGCGAGCAGCACAGCCTCGACGAACCCGCTCCATTCGGTGAACGCGAACGGGTTGAACCACGACCAGTCGAACGGCGTCGGGTCCGGCGCCGTGCCTGCGAAGAACTGCCAGAGCGCGGCCACCACGAAGATCGCAAGGGCGAGGTACTGGATCGCCAGCAGCACGTTCTGGATGCGCTCGCCGATCTCGACCCCCCTCCAGCTCACCCACGTCATCGCTGCGATGAACACCACACCCGTCGCGGTCACGAGCGGGACGTTGTCGGCGAGCAGTGCATCCTCCGGGTTGCCCACGATGCCGTCCACGAGCGCCCAGAAGTAGATTCCGGCGATCTGCGCGAGGTTCGCCAGGACGACCATGCCGGCGACGGCGACGCCCCATCCGCCCATCCAGCCGACCCATGGCCCGAAGGCCTTGGTGCCCCACGTGAAGGTGGTGCCGCAGTCGGGGACGTCGTTGTTGAGTTCGCGATAGGCGAAGGCGATGAAGAGCATCGGGATGAACGCGATGACGAACGCGATGGGCGCCTGCGCCCCGACCGCCAGCACGACGAACCCGAGGGTCGCCACCAGTGAGTACACGGGCGCGGTCGACGCGAGGCCGATGACGGTGGAACCCCACAGCCCCAGCGTGCCCGCGGCGAGTCCTTTGCCCTCGGGGCGGTGCAGGTCGATCGGGGATGTAGCCACATGGCGACGCTATGGCGTGCGAGAAGCACGGGTCAAGACACCTGCCCGACGGTCAGGCCGGACATCTCACGACGGGAGGACAATGCGCACGGGATCGGCTCCGGCGGAGATGAGCCACGCGCGCGCGGCACCGGGCTCGCAGTACGGCGGTACACCGCGGAATCCCGTGAGGACGCGGAGCTCCGACGCGCACGATGCGTCGATCACCAGGTCGTGGTCGCCGCGCACATCGGCGAGGAGGCGCCACTGTCGCTGCCAGTCATCGGGTTCGCCGACGACGACCACGCGTCCCGTGGCGGCGACCCCGGGATCCGCCATGTAGGCTTCCACGCCGAGCACCCGCACACCGCGCTCCTCCCAGTCGGCGAGCGCCCGTCGCCCGGCCGGCGAGCGCCGAGCCACGACTCCGGTGAGCGCGGCGGAGGGGATCCACGGCGCCTCGGGCTCGATCGGCTCGCGGAACGCGAACGGCGCCGTCGCGAGCTGGAGCGTCCGCCTGTCGAGTCGCCCCCGCCCGGCGGGCGCGGCCGGATCGAACGCCGAAGGATCGCCCCCGGCGGAAGCATGATCGACACGGGTGGCGTAGGGCAGCATGAGGCGTCGGGGGAAGAGCTCGGCGACGCGCGACACGGGACCGGTCAGCCGGTGCGCTCCCACCACCATCAGCACTCCGGCATCGGCCGCCCGGCGGACGATCCCCTCGATCCGCTCCGTGACGATCTGCGCGTACTCGGGGGGCAGCCGCAGTGCGACCACGTCGAGGTCGTCCACGAGCACCGCCGAGCCGGGGCGCGGCAGCTCCTCGTGCAGCGCGGCGACGGCGTCCCAGAGCCGCTCCGGGTGGGTCGGCAGCCGCACCGCCGCCCCAGGCAGCTGGGCTTCGACGAGGTCGAGCGCATTCGACACCCCGGACGCCGGCCCGCCGAGCACCAGCAGCCCGCGGTCGGACGCGCCCAGGAACGCCACCGGCTGCCGCTGGCGCTCGGGCTCGTCGGCCAGCCCGAGGAGCACGGCGCCGACGGGTGGTGCATCCCGCTGCGCTGCGCAGCGATCCACGAGATCGTCGAGGGTCAGCAGCCTCGGCAGCTCGGGCAGCCAGGGCCGACTGGGCGCACGCTGCCCGATCTTGAGCGCGGCCGCCGCCACATCGTCGGGGCCGGACAGCGCGATGCGCAGCTGCTGCGGACTCGGATCGCCGGCGCGACGGACGAACGCCGTCCCGCGGCCGGCGATCCCGCCGGGAAGGCGAGCGGCATCCTCCGTGCCGAGCAGCGCCCGGCTGTCGGCCGCATCGGTCACGCGCAGGCTGATCCGCAGCGGGCAGTTCGCCAGCAGGTTGTCGCGGATCACCCCCGCCGCTCGCTGGGTGCCGAGGATGAGATGGATGCCGAGGGCCCTGCCGCGGGCCGCGAGATCGGCGAACAGGCCATGCAGTTCGGGGTGATCGCCCAGCAGAGCGGCGAACTCGTCGACCACCACCACGAGGCGCGGCAGCCGCACCCGCGGGTCGGCGATGTCACGGGCGCCGGCCGCGGCGATCGCCGCCTCGCGTCGGCGCAGCTCGGCCCGCAGGCTCTCGATGGCGCGACGGGCGCCCGCACCGTCGAGGTCGGTGATGACCCCGCTGACATGGGGAACCCCGGCGAGGCCGTCGAACGCGGTGCCGCCCTTGAAGTCCGCCAGCAGGAACGTCACCTCGTCTGCGGAGCGGGTGGTGCACAGCGCGAGGATCCAGGTGATCAGCAGCTCGCTCTTGCCGGCCCCGGTGACTCCCGCGACGACGGCGTGAGGTCCGTCGGCGACGAGGTCGACGAGCACCGGCTCGCCTCGGCTCGCACCGAGGACCGCGGGCAGCCCGCCCACCGTGGCCGGCACCGCGGCCAGGAGCGGCGACAGGGCGATCGGCTCCGGCGTCCCGCGCCGCAGTCCCAGGCTGTGCGCGGCGCGAGCGGAGAGTTCGGCGGCGATCTCCTCCGCCTGACCCCGGGCCACCGCCTCGACGCTGACCGGGACGGCCTCGCCGGCGTGCTCGAGCCGGGCGACGCCGGGTGAGGAGATCGCGAGCACCGCCTGGCACCTCGGCGGCAGCGGCTCGCCGGGGCGGCCGCGCGCGATGACGAGATCGGCGTCCGCGGGGACCAGCTCGCCAGGACCGACGACTGCCAGCAGCGATCCGCCCTGGCCGTCACGGTGCGGCAGCGCCTCCACCCAGTCGAGACCGCGCCCGAGCGGCGGGCCGACGCGCAGCTCGTCCGGCGGGAAGGCGAGGCACGCCTGCAGGACGAGCGCCCGCTGGACGGCGGCGGCGAGGGTTTCGCCGCCCACGATCACCACGCCCGCGGCGAGAGGGAGCGTCACCGGCGCCCCCGCGACGCGAGCCGCGCGGCGACGCAGGTCCGCGGCATCCGGGTCCCCGTCTCCTCCGGTCACGCGGACGACGCTCGCACGCTCGCCCTCGCCGACCACGAGGCACGCGTCGCGGCCGCCGCGCCAGATCTCCCCTTCGCGGGTGACGAGGCGCGCGACATCGGGATGCCGCGCCCACAGCAGCGCCCGCTCGCTCTCGTGACGCGCCGCCACGGCCGAGGCGACCTCGTCGCGGGCACGCACCGCGTCGGCTGCGGCGTGTCGCCCGTCCGAGCGGGCGGCGCGGCGCGCGTCGAGCATGGTCGCCGCCGCGATCAGCGGTCCGAGGAGTGCGAACCAGAGGGAGAAGAGCGAGCCGGTGACGAGCCAGAGCGCCACGGCGCCGACCACGGGGACGATCGCGGCCACGAGCGGCAGCGGGGCGCGCGGAGGAGGAACCCACGCCGCCGGCAGGGCGAGCGGCTCATCGTCGAGAACGCCACCGGTCGAGAACGTCGAAGGAACGGGTGAGCGCATGCGCCCACTTCAGCGCGGGCCGGCTCGCCACAGATCCGGGAAAGCCGGATCTGTGGATCTCGGCGGTCAGTCCTCGGTTGGGGAGGAATCGGCGTCGGCCGGGCGACCCACGTCCAGGACGATGATGGTGATGTTGTCACGGCCGCCGTTCTCGAGCGCCGCCTCGAGCATGGCGGATGCCGCGTCGCCCGCGTCGGCGTTCTCCTCGAGGAAGTGGCGGATGCCGTAGTCGGTGAGCTCCTTGGTCAGCCCGTCGGAGCAGATGACGAAGCGGTCGCCGTCGAGGGCGTCCAGCCGCACGTAGTCGGGAGTGACGCCTTCGCTCGGCCCCACGGCACGGGTGATGACGTTGCCGTAGGGGTGGCTCTCGGCCTCTTCGGGACTCAGTCGCCCTGCCGCGACGAGTTCCTGCACGACCGAGTGGTCGGTGGTGATCTGCACGATCGCGCCATCGCGCACCAGATACACGCGCGAGTCGCCGATGTTCAGCGTGACCCAGTGGGCGGCGTCCCCCGAGGTGTCGAGGAACACGCCGGTCACCGTCGTGCCCGTGCCGTCGTCCGTCGCCTCCGGGTGCGACGCGATGTCCTTGACGGCGCGCGCGAGCGCCTTCTCGATGGTCTTCGGCGTCACCGTGCCGCTGTCGGCGACGGCGCGGAGTCGCTCGATCGCGCTGGCGCTCGCGATCTCGCCCCCGACATGCCCGCCCATGCCGTCGGCGACGACGAACAGCGGGTACGCCGCGAACATCGCATCCTGGTTCACCTCGCGACGTCGTCCGGTGTCGGTCACGGCTGCCCAGGAGAGCTCGAGCACGCCACCGGGAACCGGGACGGCGAGAGACTGGGTGGAAACTTCGGGCACGCCCTGTCCTCCCCGTCGGAATACGCCGGAACCCTTCGCCCCGGCGTCCTCACATACTAGTGGGTTACTCGACGGCGTCCTCGGACTCGGCGAGCGCTTCGACGACGATCTGCGCGGTCGTGGGCGGCGGCGGCAATGGCACGGTCGGCACTTCGACCGCCTCTTCCTCCTCGGCCGCGCCCTCGAACTGGGCGTTGTAGAGGCGTCGGTACGAACCCTTCTGCGCGAGCAGCTGGTTGTGCGATCCCTGCTCGACGATCGCACCGTTCTCCATGACGAGGATGAGATCGGCATCCCGGATCGTCGACAGCCGGTGCGCGATCACGAACGCCGTCCGGTCCTCGCGCAGCCGCGACATCGCGCGCTGGATGAGCAGCTCGGTGCGGGTGTCCACCGACGAGGTCGCCTCGTCCAGGATGAGGATGCGCGGATCGGCGAGGAACGCCCGGGCGATCGTCACGAGCTGACGCTCGCCCACGCTGAGGTTGGTGGCCTCGTCGTCGAGCATCGTGTCGTAGCCGTCGGGCAGCGCGTGCACGAAGCGGTCGACGTAGGCCGCCGTCGCCGCGGCGACGATCTCCTCCTCGGACGCCTCCGGTCGTCCGTACGCGATGTTCTCGCGGATCGTGCCTGCGAACAGCCACGTGTCCTGCAGCACCATCCCGGTTCGCGCGCGGAGATCGTCGCGCGTCATGCGGCGGGTGTCGACGCCGTCCAGCACGATGCGGCCGGCGTCCACGTCGTAGAACCGCATGATGAGGTTCACGAGCGTCGTCTTGCCGGCGCCGGTCGGCCCGACGATAGCTACCGTGCTGCCGGGCCGCGCGGCGAGCGTCAACGAGTCGATCAGCGGCTTGTCCTCGGTGTACCGGAACGAGACGTCCTCGAACTCGAGGTGGCTCGCCGAGTCCGGCGCCGTCAGGGCGGGGTCGTCGTCGGGCGTCTGCTCCTCCTCGTCGAGCAGCTCGAAGACGCGCTCCGCGCTGGCGACGCCGGACTGCAGCAGGTTCGCCATGGATCCCAGCTGGCTGAGCGGCTGCGTGAACTGGCGCGAGTACTGGATGAACGCCTGCACGTCGCCGATCGACATGAGCCCCGCGGCCACCTGCAGTCCGCCGACGACGGCGATCGCGACGTACACGAGGTTGCCGATGAACATCATGGCGGGCATGATCACGCCGGAGAGGAACTGCGCCCCGAAGCTCGAGCGGTACAGCTCCTCGTTCTCGGCGCGGAAGTCGGCCTCGACCTCCTTCTGATGGCCGAACACCTTCACCACCGAGTGGCCGGAGAACGTCTCCTCGACGCGGGCGTTGAGGACGCCCGTCGTCTTCCACTGCTGCACGAAGAGCTTCTGCGAGCGCCTGGCCACCAGCACGGTGATGACGATCGTGAGCGGGATCGTCACGAGCGCGATGATCGCCAGCAGCGGCGAGATGATGAACATCATCGTGAGCACGCCGATCACGGTCAACAGCGAGATGACGACCTGCGACAGCGTCTGCTGCATCGTCTGGCCGATGTTGTCGACGTCGTTCGTGACGCGGCTGAGAAGCTCGCCGCGCTGCACGCGGTCGAAGTACGACAACGGCAGCCGGTGCACCTTGTCCTCGACCTGCAGGCGGAGGCGATGCATCGCGCGCTGCACCACGCCGTTGAGGATGCGGGCCTGCAGCCACCCGAACAGGCTCGAGAACACGTAGACGAGCAGCACCAGGGTCAGGATCCGCGCGAGCTGGTCGAAGTCGATGCCGGCGCCGGGCACGAAGTCCATCGCGGCGATCATGTTCGCCTGGTCCTGGTTGCCCGACGCGACCAGCTGATCGATCACCTGCTGCTTGGTGGCCCCGGCGGGCATCTGCAGCGAGATGAAGCCGGCGAACACGATGTTGGTGCCCTCGCCGAGGAGCTTCGGGCCTATCACCGAGAGTGTGACCGACAGGATGCTGAACACGAGCACCACGACGAGCAGCGGCGTATCCGAGCGCAGGGTCGCGAGCAGGCGCTTCGCGCTCGGACCGAAGTTCCGGGCCTTCTCGCCGCCCGTCGCCTGGCCCATCGGACCGCGGCCGATCGGCATGCGCTGCGCAGCGCGCCCCGGGCCGCTCATGCCGCCGCCTCCGCCGCGAGCTGGGATTCCACGATCTCGCGGTACGTCTCATTGGTCTCGACGAGTTCGTCGTGCGTGCCGGCCCCGACGATGCGCCCGTGATCGAGCACGAGGATCTGGTCGGCGTGCTGGATCGTCGACACGCGCTGCGCGACGACGAGCCTGGTCGCGTCGGGCAGATGCGTATCGAGCGCGCGGCGGAGCGCAGCATCCGTCCTCAGATCCAGTGCCGAGAACGAGTCGTCGAAGATGTACGACTCGGGGCGTTTCACGAGCGCCCGCGCGATCGCGAGGCGTTGGCGCTGCCCGCCCGACACGTTCGTGCCGCCCTGCGCGATCGGCGCCTCGAGCCCTTCGGACATGGCACGCACGAAGTCGGCGGCCTGGGCGAGCTCGAGCGCGGTCCACAGCTGCTCGTCGGTGGCATCGTGGTCGCCGTAGCGCAGATTCGACGCGATCGTGCCCGAGAACAGGAAGGCGCGCTGCGGGACGAGTCCGACACGCGTCCAGAGCTCGTCGGGGTCGTAGTCGCGCACGTCGACGCCGTCGACGCGCACACTGCCGGCGGTCACGTCGAACAGGCGCGGCACGAGGCTGACGAGCGTGGTCTTGCCCGAGCCGGTCGAGCCGATGACCGCCGTCGTCGTCCCGGGCTCGACCGTGAACGTCACGTCGTGCAGCACCGCGTCCTCGGCGCCCGGATAGGCGAAGTCGACGTGGTCGAACTCGATGCGCCCGGTCGGGGCGGGAGCCGACGCCGCCGTTTCGGGCGCCGACACCGACGGATCGGTCTCGAGGACCTCGCCGATGCGGTTCGCACACACCGCGGCGCGCGGGATCATCACGAACATGAAGGTCGCCATCATGACGCCCATGAGGATCTGCATCAGGTAGGTGAGGAACGCGAACAGGGTGCCGATCTGCACGCCGTTGTTCTGCACCTGGAAGGCGCCGAACCAGATGACCGCGACGCTCGAGACGTTCATGACCAGCATCACGGCGGGGAACATCAGGGCCATCAGGTTGCCGGCGCGCAGCCCCGTCGCCTTCACGTCCTCGCTGGCGGCCTCGAAGCGGGCGCGCTCCTGGCGCTCGCGCACGAACGCCCGCACGACGCGGATGCCGCTCAGCTGCTCGCGCATGATCTGGTTCACGCGGTCGATGCGCTTCTGCATCTGCGTGAACGCCGGCACCATGCGCCACACGATGAGACCGACGATGATGAGCAGCACCGGGATCGCCACCGCCATCAGCCACGACAGGCCGACGTCCTGGCTGATCGCCATGATCACGCCGCCGATCGCGAGCATCGGCGCCGAGATCATGAGCGTCGCCGACACCTGCACCAGCATCTGCACCTGCTGCACGTCGTTGGTGTTGCGGGTGATGAGCGACGGAGCGCCGAACTGACCGACCTCCCGCTGGGAGAACGCGACCACACGATGGAACAGGTCGCCGCGCAGGTCCCGTCCCATGCCCATCGCGAGGCGCGACCCGAAGTACACCGCGACGATCGCGCACACCACCTGCACGAGGCTCACGATCAGCATCACGCCGCCGGTCGACCAGATGTACGGGATGTCACCGGTGACGACGCCGTTGTCGATGATGTCGGCGTTGAGGGTCGGCAACCACAGCGACGCGATCGACTGTGCGAGCTGGAAGACGACCACCGCCACGATGAGCGGCCACGCGGGACTCAGATACCGCACCAGGAGCTTTCCGAGCACGACGGTCCTTTCCGGCGCGCGGAGTCATCCGTTCGCACGGACCGCGCACGGATAGCGACGCTACGCCCGCGTGCGCGCCGCCGAAAGTCCGGCGCCTACGCCGTCGGCGAACTCGCCCGACGCGATGCGTCGAGGCGTCAGGCGGCAGCCTCCGGCGGGGGGAACAGCACGTCGATCGCCGCGAGGTCCGCGGCCGTCGGCGTCCACACCGAAGCCGCCGCCGCGTTCGCCCGGACCTGCTCGGGAGTGGTGGCGCCGGCGATGACACTCGACAGGGCCGGACGCGACAGCAGCCACCCGAAGGTCGCCTCGAGCATCGTGACGCCGCGCTCGTCGCAGAACGCCTGATACCCCTCGAGCGCATCCCACGGCGCATCGTCGTAGATGTGGCGGCGCTGCCGGATGATGCGGGTGTCGGCGGGCGCGGCATCCCGCGTGAACTTGCCGGTGAGCAGCCCGTTGTGGAGCGGGAAGTACGGGAAGAAGCCGAGACCGTAGCGCTCGACTGCCCGCAGCACGTTCCGCTCGGCCCCGCGTGCGAGCAGGCTGTACTCGTTCTGCGCCGAGACGAACGGCACGCCATGGCGCATGAGCGCGGTGAAGTGGCCCTCTGCGACCTGCCAGCCCGAGAAGTTCGTGTGCCCGATGTAGCGCACCTTGCCCTCGCGGACGAGGTCGCCGAGCGCGTCGAGCGTCTCCTCCATCGGCGTGTCGTTGTCTGGCACGTGGAGCTGGTAGAGGTCGATCCACTCGGTCCTGAGGCGGGTGAGGGATGCTTCGACCGCCCGCCGGATGTACGACCGCGAGCCCTTCGCACCCGACGCCGGGTAGCCCATGTCGCGACCGGGATGCCCGAACTTGGTCGCGAGGATGACCTGGTCGCGCCGGCCCTCGAGCGCCTCACCCATGAGCGTCTCGGACTGCCCAGGGTCGCCGCCGTACATGTCGGCGGTGTCGAGGAACGTCACGCCGGCGTCGATCGCCGCGTCGAGCACCTCCCTCGTGCCCTCGAGCGTCTCGGTGCGGGTGCCGGGGCGACCGAAGTTGTTGCAGCCGAGGCCGACGGCGGAGACGAGCAGGCCGGACGCGCCGACACGGCGCAGGGGAACAGTCGAGGTCATGCCTCCACGCTATCCCCGGATGTGGATGCCTCCACCCGCGGCCGAAGCGACAGCCCCTCGCCGTCGGGCGAGGGGCTGTCGATTCGATTACGGCTTGGGCGCCTCGGGCGCCGGCGGCTCCGCGGTGGGCGGCT
The DNA here is from genome assembly GCF_031457705.1 of Microbacterium sp. BE35. Classification (NCBI taxonomy): domain Bacteria; kingdom Bacillati; phylum Actinomycetota; class Actinomycetes; order Micrococcales; family Microbacteriaceae; genus Microbacterium; species Microbacterium sp. BE35. The sequence continues at coordinate 962,871 of NZ_JAVDXD010000002.1, read as the reverse complement.
CTGTCGCCGGCGGCTCCGCGGTGGGCGGCTCTGTCGCCGGCGGCTCGGCGGCAGGAGGCGGCGTCGCCGGCGGCTGCGCGGCCGGCGGCTGGGCAGCGGGCGGCGGCACCGGGGCAGCGGGCGCCGCAGGGGGCGCGGGCGGAGGCGTGTAGCCGGCGGGAGGCGCGGGCGGCGGCGTATACCCGGCCGGGGGCTGGTACCCCGTGGGGGCGCCGTAGCCGGGGGCGGTCGCAGGGTTGGCGGGGTAGCCGCCGGCGGGCACCTGTGCGGGGATTCCCGACCACACCGTGTTGTCGGCGAGGAAGGTGCCTGCCCACGGGGCTGCGGGGATCGCCGTGTTCCAGCGGGAGCGGTCGAACGCGTTGATGCCGAGCCACACGATCGCGAGGAAGAAGTAGAGGATGAGCCAGACGGCTTCCTTCTGCAGCTTCAGGCCCACGCGCCAGGCGGCGAGGAGAGTGTAGATGAAGGCGGCGATGCCGATGAGGGTGCCGAGCACGGGTACCCACCCGAGCACGATGGTGCCGCCCCAGAGGATCAGCAGCCACCACGGGTTGAGGTCGCCGAGCTTGACGAAGATCAGGGTGTTGTAGACCGGCACCCAGGCACGCCAGCGACCCTGCACGCCGGCCTTGTCGAAGATCTTCATGAGGAACCACGACCCGATGACGTATCCGGCGATCGCGAGCAGGAAGAGGAAGGGAGCGAGCACGAGCCAGGCGATGAGCGCCCCAGCTCCGCTGCCGTCGTTGTAGTCCATGTGGAGCGACCTCCGAGAGAGTCGGTTCGGGGCGTGTCGATTCGCGCCCACGGAGCCCCTGCTCCGCTGGACACATGCTAGCGACGCTCTCAGCTGCCTGTCAGCATTGGCGGCCCATATCAAGGGGATGGCCCGCTGAGACGGCGGTGGATAGCCTGAGCAGAACTCCCGACCGAAGGGCTGCCCATGACCGACCAGACTCCGTCCTCCTCGACTCCCCCGCCGCTGCCCCCGCAGTCCGCCGCTGACGCCGCGCGCGGCGCCGATCCCGACGACACGGGCGTCCCGTCGGTCCGCGGCGAGGTCAACGAGGTCGGCCGAGGGTTCTTCTCCGCGCTGTTCGACCTCTCGTTCCGCACCTTCATCACGCGGCGCCTGGCGAGCGTGTTCTACTTCGTCGGCCTGATCGCGATCGCCATCGGCTTCATCGTGTACTTCGTCGGCGGCATCATGAGCGCGATCTCCGTGATGTGGCTGAACGTCGGCGCCGGCATCACCGGGCTCATCGCGACCATCATCGTGGTCCCGGTCGTGACGTTCCTCGCGATCATCCTGCTCAGGTTCATCATCGAGGCGGTCGTCGCCCTCATCGCGATCGCCGAGAACACCGAGCGCACCGCCGAGCACACGAAGCGCTGACCGGGCGGCGTTCTCGCACGTGTTGCGTGCGGTGACGCCGGGCATTTGCGCCGACTGGGCCGCAGGCGCAGAGTGGGCGGGTGCCCGATGCCTCCCTCGCCCCCATCCTCGATGCCCCGCACACCGACGCCACCGTGCTCGACAACGCCCCCTGGCACTCGCTGACCGGTCCGCACGCCTCGTTCGCGATCGGCGACGACCTCGTGCGCCGCTACCCGGAAGACGTCGCGCCGTTCGTCGCGGTGAGATCGTGGGACGAGCCGGCGGTGTGGCAGGCGCTCATCGACCTCGTGGGTCCCGGTGCCGAGATCGGGCTCTCGGGCTACGACGGCGACGTGCCGGAGGGCTGGGAGGTCGTCGGCCAGGGCGAGGGGGTCCAGCTCGTGGAGACCGACGCGCTTCGGCCGCAGCCCTACCCGGAAGCAGTCCTCCTGGGCGCTGACGACGTTCCCGAGATGCTCGCGATCGTCGAGCGCAACCAACCCGGTCCGTTCCGGCCGCGGACGTACGAACTCGGGCGTTACATCGGCATCCGCCGCGAGGGCCGCCTCGTCGCGATGGCCGGCGAGCGACTTCACCCCGAGGGCTGGACCGAGATCAGCGCCGTCGCGGTCGACGCCGACCACCGTCGTCAGGGCCTCGCGTCGCGCCTCGTGCTCGACGTCGCATTCCACATCCAGGAGCGTGGCGACCGCGCTCTGCTGCACGCGGCGGCATCGAACGTCGGCGCGATCGCGGCGTACGAACGTCTCGGCTTCGCGCTGCGCCGCCGCAATCGCTTCTCGGCGGTGCGCACACCGACCGCGTAGCGCTCAGGCGAAGAGCTCGAGCTCGCCGGCGCCGGACTCCCGCACGCGGAGGCCGGCAGCATCCGCCCACGTCAGGAAGGCCGCGGCAGACCCGATCCGCGGGCGATCCTCGGCGAGACGGCGAACGAGCGCACCCTTCGCATGCTTGTTGAAGTGGTTGAGGGCGCGCACGGCGCCATCGGCGCCCTCGCTCACGACGCGCACATACCGGGAGGCGACGCCGGCCGGTACGGGGCCGAGGCCGACGTACGCCTCGGAGCGCAGGTCGAGCACGAAGCGCGGGTCGAGCGCAGCGAGGGCGGCGGTCACGTCGGCGCCCCAGAGTCGCCGCAGCGGCGGCACACCGGGAAGCGACGTGCCGGCGCCGAGACGATACGCCGGGATGGGATCCAGCGCGCCCACTGGACCGAACGGGGCCGAGTGCACGAGGACATGGGCTCCCAGCCAGCGCCGTCCGGCGGCGGAGACGGATGCTGCATCGAGCGCGTCGAAGAGGACACCGGTGTAGCGGTCGATCGCCGCCATCGTCGGGGCGTCGCGCAGCACGGCGTTCACGGCGACCTCGCCTCGTTGCTTGGGGCCGAGCTTGAGGACGCGTGCGGCGTGGTCCTCGTCGGCCGAGAGGGCGACGAGGGCCGCGACGACCGCCTCGCGCTGCGGCGCCAGCTCCGGCAGCGCCAGTCCTGCCGCATCCAGCGGCGTGCGCTTGCCGCCGGTCCGTTTCGTCTCGGACGGGGGCAGCAGGATCAGCATGGCTCTCCGTGGCGGGGCTCGGGGCGAAGTCGCCGGATGAAACGACTCGGCCGATCCCCGAGGGGACCGGCCGAGTGCGAATGATGGTTGATCAGGAGATCAGTGCGGCGTTTCCGGCCACGATCGTGAGGTCATCGCCCTCCATCGACAGGAACCCGTCCTGCGCGTTGGCGATGATCTTCGTGCCCGAGGTCTCGGTGATGCGCACCTGACCCTCGGCGAGGATCGCGAGCACCGGCTCGTGACCGGTCATGAAGCCGATCTCGCCCTCGACGGTCTTGGCGACGACGAGCGACGCCTCTCCCGACCAGACCTCCGCGTCCGCGGAGACGAGGCTCACTTTGAGCGGCATGATCAGCCGTTCTCCTTCTGGATGCGCGCCCACTGCTCTTCGACGTCGGAGATGCCGCCGACGTTGAAGAAGGCCTGCTCGGCGACGTGGTCGAACTCACCCTTGACGATCGCGTCGAACGACTCGATGGTCTCCTTGATCGGGACCGTCGAACCCTCGACACCGGTGAACTTCTTCGCCATGTAGGTGTTCTGCGAGAGGAACTGCTGGATGCGGCGCGCACGGGCGACGACGATCTTGTCCTCTTCCGAGAGCTCGTCGACACCGAGGATCGCGATGATCTCCTGCAGCTCCTTGTTCTTCTGCAGGATCTGCTTCACGGCGGTGGCCACGCGGTAGTGGTCCTCACCGATGTAGCGCGGGTCGAGGATGCGGCTCGTCGACGTCAGCGGGTCGATGGCCGGGTACAGACCCTTCGACGCGATCTCACGCGAGAGCTCGGTGGTGGCGTCGAGGTGCGCGAACGTGGTCGCCGGAGCCGGGTCGGTGTAGTCGTCGGCGGGGACGTAGATCGCCTGAAGCGAGGTGATCGAGTGACCGCGCGTCGAGGTGATGCGCTCCTGGAGGACGCCCATCTCGTCAGCGAGGTTCGGCTGGTAGCCCACCGCGGACGGCATGCGGCCGAGCAGCGTCGAGACCTCGGAACCGGCCTGCGTGAAGCGGAAGATGTTGTCGATGAACAGCAGCACGTCCTGCTTCTGCACGTCGCGGAAGTACTCCGCCATCGTGAGCGCCGACAGGGCGACGCGCAGACGCGTCCCCGGCGGCTCGTCCATCTGACCGAAGACGAGGGCGGTCTTGTCGAAGACGCCCGCCTCCTCCATCTCGCCGATGAGGTCGTTGCCCTCACGGGTGCGCTCGCCGACACCGGCGAACACCGACACACCGCCGTGGTCCTGCGCGACGCGCTGGATCATCTCCTGGATGAGGACGGTCTTGCCGACGCCGGCACCGCCGAAGAGGCCGATCTTCCCACCCTGCACGTACGGGGTGAGCAGGTCGATGCTCTTGATGCCGGTCTCGAACATCTCGGTCTTCGACTCGAGCTGGTCGAACGACGGCGCCTGGCGGTGGATGCCCCAGCGCTCGGTGATCTCGATGGTCTCACCGGGCTCGCCGTTCAGGACGTCACCCGTGACGTTGAACACCTTGCCCTTGGTGACGTCGCCGACGGGCACCGTGATGGGGCCGCCGGTGTCGCGCACCTCCTGACCGCGGACCATGCCGTCGGTCGGCTTGAGCGAGATGGCGCGGACGAGGTCGTCACCGAGGTGCTGAGCGACCTCGAGCGTGATCTCGGACGCGTCGTCGCCGATCACGATCGTCGTCTTCAGCGCGTTGTAGATGTCGGGGATCGAGTCGTGCGGGAACTCGATGTCGACGACGGGGCCGGTGACGCGGGCGACGCGCCCGACGACCGCCGTCTCGGTCTTGTCAGCGGTGAGGCTCATGGCTTCTTCTCTTTCGTGTGGTCTGATGTCGCAGCGCTACTTGCCGGACGAGAGCGCATCGGCGCCGCCGACGATCTCGGCGATCTGCTGCGTGATCTCGGCCTGGCGCGCGTTGTTGCGCAGGCGCGTGTAGTCGGTGATGAGCTTGTCGGCGTTGTCGCTGGCGGACTTCATCGCCTTCTGCGTCGCGGCGTGCTTCGCGGCCGACGACTGCAGGAGGGCGTTGAAGACGCGGCTCTGGATGTACACCGGCAGGAGCGCGTCGAGCACGGTCTCGGCGTCCGGCTCGAACTCGTACAGCGGGTACACCGCGGCCGAGGACGACTCCTCGGCCTCGACGACCTCGAGCGGAAGCAGGCGCACCGTCTCGGGCGTCTGCGTCATCATGCTGACGAAGCGGTTGTAGACGAGGTGGATCTCGTCGACGCCGTTCTCCTCGCCGCCGCGGTCGTACGCGTCGAGCAGGGTCGCCGCGATCTCCTCCGCCGTTGTGAAGTGCGGGGTGTCGGTGTCGCCCGTCCATTCCGCAGCGCTCTGCATGCGACGGAACTGGAAGTACCCGACGGCCTTGCGACCGACCAGGTAGAACACCGGCTCCCGGCCCTCCTCGCGCAGCAGCTGCGCGAGCTCGAGGCCCTCTCGGAGGATCTGCGAGTTGAACGCGCCCGCGAGACCGCGGTCGGACGAGAAGATCACGACCGCGGAGCGGCGGATCGTCTCTCGTTCGAGGGTCAGGGGGTGGTCGACGTTGGAGTGCGTCGCCACGGCGGAGACGGCACGCGTCACGGCTCGCGCGAAGGGCGACGACGCGCGCACACGCGCCATCGCCTTCTGGATGCGCGAAGCCGCGATGAGTTCCATCGCCTTCGTGATCTTCTTGGTCGTCTGAGCAGAAGAGATCTTCTGCTTGTAGACCCGGAGTTGTGCGCCCATGTCTGCTAGCCCAGGCCCGCCTTAGCGGCGGCCCTTGACGATCTTCTCCTGGTTCACGTCGTCGGCCTGCGCAGCCGCGACCTCTTCGTGGCCGGGCTTGGTGATCGACTGGCCCTTGCCGGCCTGGAACTCGAGGATGAACTCGTCGGTCTTCTTCGTCAGCTCGGCCACGGTGTCGTCGTCGAGGACGTTCGTGTCGCGCAGGGTGTCGAGGATCGTGGTGTTGCGACGCAGGTAGTCGAGCAGCTCGCGCTCGAACGCCAGCACGTCCTCGACCTCGATCGAGTCGAGCTTGCCGTTGGTGCCGGCCCAGATCGAGACGACCTGCTCCTCCACCGGGTACGGCGAGTACTGCGGCTGCTTGAGCAGCTCGGTCAGACGCGCACCGCGGGCGAGCTGGCGGCGCGAAGCCGCGTCCAGGTCGGAGGCGAACATCGCGAACGCCTCGAGCGAGCGGTACTGGGCGAGCTCGAGCTTGAGCGTGCCGGAGACCTTCTTGATCGACTTGACCTGGGCGTCGCCGCCGACTCGCGAGACCGAGATGCCGACGTCGACAGCGGGGCGCTGGTTGGCGTTGAACAGGTCGGACTGGAGGAAGATCTGCCCGTCGGTGATCGAGATCACGTTGGTCGGGATGTACGCCGAGACATCGTTGGCCTTGGTCTCGATGATCGGAAGACCGGTCATCGAGCCGGCGCCGAGCTCGTCGGACAGCTTCGCGCAGCGCTCGAGCAGACGCGAGTGCAGGTAGAAGACGTCACCCGGGTACGCCTCGCGGCCCGGCGGGCGGCGCAGGAGCAGGGACACGGCGCGGTAGGCCTCGGCCTGCTTCGACAGGTCGTCGAAGATGACCAGGACGTGCTTGCCCTCGTACATCCAGTGCTGGCCGATGGCCGAGCCGGTGTACGGCGCGAGGTATTTGAAGCCGGCGGGGTCCGAGGCGGGAGCCGCGACGATCGTCGTGTACTCCAGTGCGCCGGCGTCCTCGAGGGCGCCCTTGACGGCCGCGATCGTGGAGCCCTTCTGACCGATAGCGACGTAGATGCAGCGCACCTGCTTGCTGACGTCGCCCGACTCCCAGTTGGCCTTCTGGTTGATGATCGTGTCGATCGCGATGGCCGTCTTGCCGGTCTGCCGGTCGCCGATGATGAGCTGGCGCTGGCCGCGGCCGACCGGGATCATCGCGTCGATGGCCTTGATGCCGGTCTGCAGCGGCTCGTGCACCGACTTGCGCTGCATGACGCCCGGCGCCTGCAGCTCGAGGGCGCGGCGGCCGACGGTGGCGATCTCGCCGAGACCGTCGATCGGGTTGCCGAGCGGGTCGACGACGCGACCGAGGTAGCCGTCGCCGACGGCCACCGAGAGCACCTCGCCGGTGCGGGTGACCTGCTGGCCCGCCTCGACACCGGAGAAGTCGCCGAGGACGACCACGCCGATCTCGTGCTCGTCCAGGTTCAGCGCGAGGCCCTGCGTGCCGTCCGCGAACGTCACGAGCTCGTTCGCCATGACACCGGGAAGGCCCTCGACGTGCGCGATGCCGTCAGCGGCGTCGACGACCGTGCCGACCTCGGTGGCCGCAGCCCCGCTGGGCTCGTAGGCGGCGACGAAGTCCTTCAGCGCGTCACGGATGACATCGGGGCTGATAGAGAGATCTGCCATTGTTTTCCTTCGTTCAAGGGGCCTCGGCCCCGAAATCTCCGCTTGCGCGGGAAGTCTGTGTCAGCCGGCGAGCCGCTGACGGAGGTCGGCCAGACGCGCCGACACGCTCGCGTCGATCACGTCATCGGCGATCTGCACGCGCAGGCCGCCGACCACGGTCGGGTCGACGATGGTGTTCAGCGAGACGGGCGTGCCGTAGCGCTTGGTGAGGGCGGAGGCCAGTCGCTCGCTCTGCGCAGCGCTCAACGGAGCCGCCGCCACGACGGTCGCGACCGCGCGGTTGCGCTGGTCGGCGACGAGCCGGGTCGCGCGCGCGAGCAGCTGACGCACGCGGCGCTCACGGGGCTGACGGACGAGAGCGGACGCGATCAGCGTCGCCCCTGCGCTCGCACGGCCCTGGAGCAGCTTCTCGACGAGCGTGCCCTTCGCGGCGGAGTCGCCCAGCCGGCTCCCCAGTGCGAGCTCGAGCTCGGGATTGTCTGCGACGGTCCGCGTGAACGCGAAGAGTTCGGCCTCGACGTCGGCGCTCGCGTCGGCGACCGCGACGGCGCGCACGGCGAGCTCCTCGATGCCGTCGACGAGATCGTCGGACGAGGACCACCGCTGAGCGACGGCGGTCGTCAGCAGCGACGCCGTCGTGGGCTTCACGGCCCCGCCGAACACGTCGGCGACGACCTTGCGGCGGGCCTCGGCCGACGCGGCGGAGTCGGCGAGCGCGCCGCTCAGCTGCGACGAGTCGCCCACGGCGCGCGCGACGGCGAACAGCTCGCCGGCCACGTCGAGGTCGACGCCCGACGCGGCGCGCAGCGCCGCCGTCGTCGCCGCCAGGGCCTGAGTGGTCGCGCTGCCCATTACGCCTTGGCCCCTTCGGACTCCTCGAGCTCCGCGAGGAAGCGGTCGACGACGGCCTGAGCCTTCTTGTCGTCGGACAGCGTCTCGCCGATCACGCCGCCGGCGAGGTCGAGGGCGAGCGTGCCCACCTCGCTGCGCAGCGACACGAGAGCCGTCTGGCGCTCCGCCTCGATCTGGGCGTGCGCGGTCGAGGTGAGACGCGCGGCTTCCGCGGATGCGGTCTCCTTGGCCTCGGCGACGATCTTCTTGCCGTCCTCACGGGCGGCGTCACGGATCTCACCGGCCTCCTTGCGCGCGTCCGCGAGCTGCGAGGTGTACTCCTCGAGTGCAGCCTCGGCCTTGCGCTGGGCCTCATCGGCCTTGGCGATGTTGCCTTCGATCGCGGCGGAACGCTCGTCGAGCAGCTTCTTCATCCGGGGAAGGGCGACCTTCCAGAAGATGACGAGGATGACGATGAAGCACACCGACGACCAGATGATGTCGTACCACGCGGGGAGGAGGGGGTTGTGCGCCTCCGCACCCTCTTCCGCGGCGTACGTGACAAGAGCGTGCAGCATCCTGTCTCCTTACGACTGGGTGTTCGCGGTCAGAAGCCGAAGATGAAGCCGGTCGCGATGCCGATGAAGGCGAGCGCCTCGGTGAAGGCGATACCGATCCACATGAGCACCTGCAGGCGGCCGGCCAGCTCGGGCTGACGGGCGACGCCCTCGATCGTCTTGCCGACGACGATGCCGACGCCGATGGCCGGGCCGATCGCGGCGAGGCCGTAACCGACGGTGGCGATGGATCCGGTGACCTCGGCGAGAACCGTAGTTGCGTCCACGGGGGTGTTTCCTTTCAGTTGTGGGCGGCTTTCCAGCCGTCCCGTATCAGTGCTCTTCGGCGACCGCGAGCTGGATGTAGACCGCGGTGAGAAGGGCGAAGACGTAGGCCTGGAGGACAGCCACCAGGATCTCGAACAGGGTGAAGACGAAGCCGAACGCGAGGCTGCCGGCGCCGAGGATCGACCACCAGCCGCCCAGGTCGAAGATGAAGAACTGCGTGGCGGCGAAGAACAGCACCAGCAGCAGGTGGCCGACCATCATGTTCATGAGGAGTCGGAGGGTCAGCGTCACCGGCCGGATGATGAAGGTCGAGATCAGCTCGATCGGCGTGACGATGATGTAGATCGGCCACGGCACGCCCGACGGGAAGAGCGAGTTCTTGAAGAAGTTCTTCGGGCTCTTCTTGATGCCGGCGTAGATGAACGTGACGTAGCTGACGACCGCGAGCGTCAGTGGCACGGCGATGATGCTCGTGCCGGCGATGTTCAGGAACGGGATGATGCCCGTGATGTTCATGAACAGGATCATGAAGAAGAGCGTCGTGAGGATCGGCAGGAAGCGCTGAGCGTCCTTCTTGCCGAGCAGGTCCTCGCCGATGTTGACGCGGACGAAGTCCAGTCCCATCTCGACGAGGCTCTGGAAGCGACCCGGTACGACGCGCATGCGGCGCGTGCCGAGCCAGAAGATCACGACGACGGCGATCGTGGCGAGGAACTGGATGAGGTGGATCCGAGTGATCGGAACACCCGCCAGATTGAAGAGCACCTCGGGGAAGAACTCATCGATCGAGGGCCCGTGGAAGACGGGCGGTTCATCCGTGGCAAAGGGGGCGATCAGGGTCGCAGCATGAATAGACAGCGCTGGCTCCAGCTTCGGGGCACCGGTCGAGAACCGTTGCGACGATGGTCGATGAGCGTCACTCCGCAAGTACTCGCTGAGCGAGTGGGCGGGCGCTCGTTCAGCCTATCAAACTTGTGAGGTCGCTGAATCCGCGCGGCGGCGGATCAGGATCCGTCGGACTCGTCGTCGCGCCTGTCCCCCGCGTCGGGGTCGGTCGGAAGCTCCACATCGCTGACGTGCGGCACCCGCATCCGCACCATGACGACGACGTCCACGGCCAGCGAGGCGAGCACGCTCACGACCGCTGCGACGAAGAACACCCTGGGCTCGATCCAGGGCTGACCGCGCAGGACGAGGAGGATCACGATGAACACGACGAACTTGAGGATCCACCCGCCCATCACGATGCCGAAGAAGATCGGCACGTAGAGCGGGTCGCCGAACCAGCGGTTCGCGATGAGGATGCTCGCCCCCGTGATGCCGAGGAACACCGCGGCGACCAGGACGCCGGCCAGGGCGCTCCAGAGGCCCGTCGTGCCCGCGACGAGGAAGCCGACGACCGCGCCGACGACCGCGAGGATGGCGGTGACCGTGCCCGACCACACCAGAACGGTGCGCAGGATCGGGGTGCTGGAGATCGGGGTGCGGGGATTCGGGCTGGTGCTCATCGGGCGTCCTCCTGTGCGGGCGCGGGATCGGGCTGCGGTTCGGGTCCGGGAGCCGAGGGGGCCGCCGGTGCGGAGACGGGCCGGCGGTGTGAGGGAAGAAGCGTGACGACGAGGCATGCGGCGATGCCGACGATGCCGTAGAACACGCCGAACAGATAGTCGCCCGGCCACTGCAGGGTGGTGCCGATGTACATCAGCAGCACCGACAGACTCACCAGCGCCGTCCACGCGTAGAAGATGAGCACGGCGTCACGATCTGTGTGGCCCATATCGAGCATGCGGTGGTGGAGGTGCTTGCGGTCGGGCGAGAACGGCGACTTGCCTCGGCTCATGCGCCGCACGACGGCGAGGCCGAAGTCGAGCAGCGGGAGCAGCACCACGACGACCGGCAAGAGGATCGGGATGAACGCACCCAGGAGCTGCGAGCGGCCGAACGCGTCGTTGTCGGCGATCATCGCGGGGTCGAAGTTGCCGGTGATCGAGATCGCCGAGCACGCCATCAAGAGTCCCAGCATCAGCGCCCCGGCGTCGCCCATGAACAGGCGCGCGGGGCTCCAGTTGAGAGGGAGGAACCCGATGCACGCGCCGATGAGCACGGCGGCGATGAGCGAGGACAGCGTGAAGTAGGTGCTCGAGCCGATGTCGCGGAACACCATGTAGGAGTACGCGAAGAAGACCGCGTTCGCGATCAGGCACACGCCGGCGACGAGGCCGTCGAGGCCGTCGATGAAGTTCACCGCGTTCATGACGACGACGATCGAGAACACGGTGAGGGTGAAGCTCGCCCAGCTCGAGAAGATCGTCATGCCGCCCAGCGGCAGCGTGTAGATCTGGAGCTGCCCGAACCACGCGATCACGCCGGCCGCGAGGAACTGCGCGCCGAGCTTGATCATCCAATCGAGGTCCCACAGGTCGTCGAGCACGCCGATCACGACGATGAGCGCGGTCGCGCCGAGCAGTGCGTACATCTGCTGGGGCTGCGCCCAGACGATGGAGAAATACGGATGCTGCGACGACACCGCGAACGCCGCCAGCACGCCGATGAACATGGCGATGCCGCCGAGGCGCGGCGTGGGGGTCTTGTGGACGTCGCGTTCGCGGATGCCCGGGTACAGCTTGTACTTGAGGCTGAGTCGCCACACCGCCCACGACAGGACGAAGGTGACGGCCGCCGTGAGGAGGATCGTGAAGACGTACTGCTTCACGAGCGGTCGGGTTCCGGCGCCCCGGGCGCCGCAGCCTCGTCGGCCGGAGCCGGGCCCGCGGGCCCGGAGGCGTCGGCGTCGGGCTCGGAGCCCGGGTCGGGCTCGAGGAGGTCGCCGAGCACGTCGCGCAGCTGCTCGCGGCTGACCGCGCCGTCGCGCAGCACGCGCACCAGGGGCGCGTCGCCGACGACGAGGCTGGTCGCGTCGATGATCGTCGAGGGGATGCCGGTCTTGGACGGCCCATCGCCGAGGTAGACGGCGACGCTGTCCTTCAGCATCGCTTCCGCGTCCTCGGCGGTGATGCCGGCCGCCATGCCGGTGAGGTTGGCGCTCGAGACCGCGAGCGGACCGGTCTCTTCGAGCAGCTCGAGGGCGATGCGGTGCGCGGGCATGCGCACGGCGACCGTGCCGCGGGTCTCGCCGAGATCCCACGACAGCGACGGCTGCGACGGCAGCACGATGGTGAGGCCTCCCGGCCAGTACGCCTCCACGAGGCGCTCGATGGGCTCGGGGACCTCGGCGACGAGCGCGCGCAGCGTCGTGAGTCCTGCGACGAGCACGGGCGGCGGCGACTGGCGTCCGCGGCCCTTGGCAGCGAGCAGGCGCGCGACGGCGGCGTGGTCGAAGGCGTCGGCGGCGACGCCGTACACGGTGTCGGTGGGGATGACGACGAGCTCGCCGCGGCCGATGGCCTGGCGCGCCTGGCGCATGCCGGTGAGCAGCTGCGCCTCGTCACGGCAGTCGTAGATGGGGGACATGTCAGAGGAAGTCTAGTTGCGCGGCCCCGGACGAACGCTCCGAGACCGGGACGGGCGATCAGGGATGCAGGGCGGTGGTCGCGCGGTCGCGCATCGTGAGGTCGGGGTGGGTCGAGGCGGCGCGCCAGCCGTCGGCCTCGAGGATCCCGCGGATCGCCTCGCCCTGCCACTCGCCGTGCTCGATCACGATCATGCCGCCGGGGTGCGCGAGGCGCAGGCCCACCCCGCTCAGCACGCGGACGACGTCGAGACCGTCCTCTCCCCCGTACAGCGCCGCGGGCGGATCGAAGAAGCGGACTTCCGGATCCCTCGGGATCGCAGCATCCGGGACATACGGAGGATTGGATGCCACCACCGAGACCGTGCCGTCGAGCTCACCGAACGCGTGGGCGAGGTCGATGAACGCGAGCGAGGCGTTGTCGGCGCCGACGTTCGCGAAGTTCTCCTTCGTCCACACGAACGCGTCGACCGAGTTCTCGGCAGCGTAGACGCGCGCATGCGGCACCTCGGTCGCCATCGCGAGGGCGATCGCACCGCTGCCGGTGCCGAGATCCACCGCGATGGGAGACGCGGATGCCGCGGCCCGCAGCGCGTCGATCGCCAGCTGCGCGACGACCTCGGTCTCGGGACGCGGCACGAAGACCCCGGGGCCGACGCGCAGCTCCAGGTGGCGGAAGGGCGCGGTCCCGATGATGTGCTGCAGCGGCTCGCGAGTGACGCGGCGGGCGACCAACTCGTCGAGGCGGGAGGCCTGGGCGGCGGTGAGGCGATCGCCGCGGATCGCGCCGGCCTGCACTCCCCCGCGCCCGGAGCCGAGCACGAAGGCGGCCAGCAGCTCGGCGTCGACGGACGGATCGGCGACGCCGACCTCGGCCAGGCGCGCGGCGGCGCGGCGGAGGGAATCGGAGAGCAGGGGGGATTCGTCGGGAGAAGCCATGACCGCATCCACTTTAGGGCCGGCTCCGTGCGAGGCGCACGGGAGGGTACCGCGTGCCCGCCACCCTTTCGTCACAGAAGGACTCACGGAGAACACCTCCCCCTAGGCTGGTGCTCGATTCAGCCGAGAACCCGCGAAAGGTCCCGACATGACCGGCATCCATCCCGACATCACGTCCGCATTCGGCAACACGCCGCTGGTGCGCCTGAACCGCGTCACCAACGGTGCCGGCGCGAACGTCCTGGCGAAGCTCGAGTTCTACAACCCCGCCTCGAGCGTGAAGGACCGTCTGGGAATCGCGATCGTCGATGCCGCGGAGGCCTCGGGTGAGCTGAAGCCGGGCGGCACGATCGTCGAGGCGACCAGCGGCAACACCGGCATCGCGCTGGCCATGGTCGGCGCGGCGCGCGGGTACCGCGTGGTCCTCGCGATGCCCTCGTCGATGTCGATCGAGCGCCGCCTCCTGCTGAAGGCCTACGGCGCCGAGCTCGAGCTCACCGACCCCGCCGGCGGCATGAAGGGCGCGATCGCGAAGGCCGAGGAGCTCGTCGCCGCCATCCCCGGCGCGATCCTCGCCCGCCAGTTCGAGAACCAGGCGAACGTCGAGATCCACCGCAAGACCACCGCGGAGGAGATCATCCGCGACACCGATGGCCAGATCGACTACTTCGTCGCCGGCATCGGCACCGGCGGCACGATCACCGGAGTCGGCCAGGTGCTGAAGGAGCGCGTGCCCGGCGCCAAGGTCGTCGCCGTCGAGCCGGCCGACTCGCCGCTGCTCACGAAGGGCACGCCCGGCCCGCACAAGATCCAGGGCATCGGCCCCAACTTCGTGCCGGCGATCCTCGACCAGGGCGTCATCGACGAGGTCATCGACGTCGAGTTCCCCGACGCGATCTCGACGGCACGCGCCGTCGGCGCGCAGGACGGCATCCTGGTCGGCATCTCGTCTGGCGCGGCGATCTGGGCGGCGCTCCAGGTGGCTGCACGCCCCGAGGCCGCCGGCAAGAACATCGTCGTCATCGTCCCGTCGTTCGGCGAGCGGTACCTGTCGACCGCTCTCTACGAGGATCTGCGCGAAGATTGAGTCGTCACGACGGCGCGCCGGCTCAACCATCCTGGGGCGTCGGCGCGCCGTCGTCGTTCGCAGCGCCTTAATCGAGGGAGCACCACGTGCCCGGGATCCATTCCGACATCACCACCGCCTTCGGCGAGACGCCGCTCGTGCGGCTGAACGCGCTCACCGAGGGCCTCGGCGCCGAGGTGCTCGCGAAGCTCGAGTTCTACAACCCGGGCTCCTCGGTCAAGGACCGCCTCGGCTACGCGCTCGTCGAGGCCGCAGAGGCGGCCGGAGAGCTGGTGCCGGGCGGCACCATCGTCGAGTCCACGAGCGGGAACACGGGCATCTCGCTCGCGCTGATCGGCGCCGCGCGCGGGTATCGCGTCATCCTGACGATGCCCGCGTCTATGTCGAAGGAGCGTCGCACGCTGCTGAAGGCCTTCGGCGCCGAGCTCGTGCTCACCGACCCGTACAAGGGCATGACGGAGGCGGTCGAGACCGCCCAGCGCATCGTCGCCGAGACTCCCGGCGCGATCCTCGCGCGCCAGTTCGAGCACGAGGCGAACGCCGCGATCCACCGCAAGACCACCGCCGAGGAGATCTGGCGCGACACCGAGGGCCGCGTGGACTGGTTCGTCGCGGGGTCGGGCACCGGCGGCACGATCACCGGCGTCGGCCAGGTGCTCAAGGAGCGGAACCCTCACGTCAAGATCGTCCTCGTCGAGCCGAAGGACTCCCCCGTCCTGACGGAGGGCCGCGCCGGCGGCCACCGCATCCAGGGCATCGGGCCGAACTTCGTCCCAGAGGTGCTCGACCGATCGGTCGTCGACGAGATCTTCGACGTCGAGTTCGACGACGCCATCACGGTCGCGCGCGAACTCGCCACCCGCGAGGGCATCCTCGCCGGGATGTCGGCCGGTGCAGCCGTGTGGGCGGCGCTGCAGATCGCTGCACGCCCTGAGGCCGCCGGGCAGCGCATCGTCGTGATCGTGCCCGACTCCGGCGAGCGATACCTGTCGACCGCGCTTTACGAGCACCTGCGCGAGCCGGAGGCCGAGACCAAGTGACCGACGAGCGCATCGGATTCTTCGCCCGGGCCCGGGAGGACATCGCCGCGGCGAAGCTCCGCGACCCCGCGGCGCGCGGCGGCCTCGAGATCGCCGTGCTGTACCCCGGCCTGCACGCGATCTGGGCGCACCGCGTGTGGCACGCCCTGTGGACGCGGGACCTCCGCTTCGTCGCGCGCGCCGGATCCCAGATCACCCGGTGGCTCACCGGCATCGAGATCCACCCGGGCGCCACCATCGGCCGCCGCTTCTTCATCGACCACGGCATGGGCGTCGTGGTCGGCGAGACCGCCGAGGTCGGCGACGACGTCATGCTCTACCACGGCGTCACGCTCGGCGGCCGCCAGCGCGAGGGCGGCAAGCGCCACCCCACGATCGAGGACGGCGTCGCCGTCGGCGCCGGCGCCAAGATCCTCGGCCCGATCACGATCGGCGCGGGATCCGTCGTCGGCGCGAACGCGGTCGTGACCAAGGACGCCCCCGCCGACAGCGTGCTGGTCGGCGTGCCCGCGAAGCCGCGCGCCCGCCGTGTCGGCGACGACACCCGCGCCCTGCTCACGACGCCTGAGTACCACATCTGACGCGGCCGGGATGACGGATGCCGCGGTCCGCGGCCTGGCGCGGCGCCGCGGGTCCGGCCGGGTCTACGCCGCGCTGCGACGGTAGATGGCGGCGGCGGCGGTGCGCGAAGGCGCGTCGAGCTTGCGCAGGATCGCCGACACGTGCACCGACACCGTCTTGACGCTGATGTAGAGCCGCTGCGCGATCTGTCCGTTGCTGAGCCCTTCGGCGACCAGCTCGAGCACCTGCTCCTCGCGGGCGGTCAGCAGCGAGCGCGGGGCGACCTCGCCGAGGCCGGCATCGGTCATCACGTCGTGAGCGCGCGCGGCGAGTCCGTCCGCCCCGAGCTCCTCGGCGTACGCGGTGGCGGCGGCGAGCGCCTCCTTCGCTGCGGTGCGCTCGCCCGCCGCAAGCAGCGTCTCGCCGTGCCGCAATCGTGCGTACGCGCGGATGTAGGCGGGACCCGCCGCGTCGATCGCGGCCGCCCACGGGCCCTCGCCGAGCTCGGCGGCGAACACCGCTGCCCACAACGGGGTGACCGGCCAGTCCTCGAAGGTCGCCAGCACCTCACGGTAGGGCTCGATGTCGGTGTCGTCTCCGCGTTCGCGCAGCATCACGGCAGCCCGGGCCGCGATCGCGGTCAGCGGCAGGGCGAGCACGCCGCCGGCGGGCGTCTCCCACGCCAGGCGAGCGTGCGCCAGCGCCTCGTGCGCATCGCCGCGGGCGAGGGCGAGCTCGCCGAGGTCGTAAGCCATGCCGAACCGCGTCTGATACTCGTAGGCGCCGAACCGGTCGAGCTCGAGGCGTGCCGCCTCCAGCGCCGTCTCGGCGCCGTCGATGCGACCGCGCCAGATCGCGAGACAGACCAGCCGCTCACGGAGGAACGCGGAGTAGAGCCCCGGTTCGACCAGCGGCAGCAGTCCCCCGAGCTCTTCCGCCTCGCGGAGGCGTCCGGCGTAGATGTGGGCCTCGATGACGTTGGCCTCGATCATGACCAGGGGCCCCACGTCGGCGACGTGGGATCGCCCGTACTCCAGCCCTTCCTGCGCCACCGCGACCGCGTCGTCGTACCGGCCGACCTGCATCAGCGTGTTCGAGTAGTTGATGTAGTAGCGCATCATCGCGCGCACGAACCCGGTCGAGTACCCGCGCGCCTCGTCGAAGAGCGCGACGCCGCGCACGTCGCCGATACTGGCGCGGCAGGTCGCGGAGATGAGCAGAGCCTGCGCCACGATCTCGGCCGCGGCAGGGTCGCCGGCCGACTCCGCCATCTGTGCCGTCGCGCGCGCCTGCGCGGCCACCTCGTCGCCGAGGACCTGGCGCCCGTTGAGCATGTGCACGCGCGCCGAGCTGAGCAGCAGTCCGGCGCGCTGCACGCCGTGGCGCGGATCGTCGCCGAGGATCGCGAGCGCCTGCTCGATGCTCTCGATCCCGTCCGACACCCCGGCCTGGAACTCGATGGTGGCGAGGTCTCCGAGCATCTCGGCGCGGCCCACGACGTCGTCCGCGGGCCACAGCGCCACAGCCTCCTGCGCGAACGCGAGGGCTCGATCGTTCCGGTTCGCCGACACCAGCGCCGCGGAGGTCCGCCGCAGCACCTCGGCGCGCGGCATCCCGCACACCTCCTCCGGCTCGGGAACCGCGTCCCAGAGCTCGAGCACCCGCTCCCCCGCCTCGGCCGCCGTCGACCACGCCGAGGCGACGCTCGCGGCGCGCTGCGCCGCCACCCCGGCAGCCAGGGCGCGGTCAGGCACGCGCGCGGCGCGCCAGTGGTGGGCGATGTCGGCGAGCACGCGCGCCGTCGGAGCCGAGTTCTCGAGCGCGACGGCGTACGCGGTGTGCAGCCGCGTCCGCTCGGTCGGGAGGAGCTCTGCGTAGACCGCCTCCTGCATGAGCGCGTGGCGGAACGCGTAGGCATCCTCGCGGATGACGACGACCTGCGCGTCGACCGCGCTGCGCACGGCTTCTTCGAGGGCCGCCTCATTGTCAGCGAACACATCGCGCAGCACAGGGTGCGCCACCTCGACACCGCCGGTCGCCAGCACGCGTGCGAAGCGGCGGGCCTCGGCATCCAATCGCTCGTACCTCAGCAGGAGCACGTCCCGCAGCGATACCGGAAGCCGGGCGCCGGAGAAGCTCGCGAGTTCTTCGACGTAGAACGGGATCCCCTCGCTGCGAGCGGCGATGTCGTTCAACACACCGGGTGCGAGCGCATCGCCGTGCACGGCGGTGGCGAGCGCGCCGACCTCAGCGGGGCTGAGGCGTGCGAGGGGACGGTGCGTCAGCAGGCGCGCGCGATCGAGCTCGGCGAGGACCGGACGCAGCGGATGCGCCCGCCCGACGTCGTCGGTGCGGTACGACAGCAGCACGAAGAGAGGCAGCGCGGCCGCGCGGCGGACGAGCCGCGCCGCGATGTCGCACGTCGTGCTGTCAGCCCAGTGGAGGTCCTCGATGATGACGACCAGCCGGTGCGTGCGGGCCAGCTGGGAGAACAGCTCGACGACGACGTCCGCGAGCCGCTCGGCGTCGCCGGCGCTGTCGGCGAGAGCCGGCACGAGCACGCCGAGCGCGTCCGCGCCCGGGCCGGCGGCCTCGCGTACCGCCTCCACACCGAGCGCGTCGACGAGGTCGCGCAGAAGGTCGGTGATCGCCGTCAGCGGTGCCGGCCCCGAACCGGAGTCGACGCAGGCTCCCCGCACGACGACGGCGCCGTCGAGAGTCTCGGTGAAGTCGCGGAGCAGGCGGGTCTTGCCCATCCCGGCATCACCCGACACGACGACGGCGCGGCCCTCCGCGCCGACGGCGTCGACCTCTTCGCGCAGCGCGTCGAGGTCCGCCTGGCGGCCGACGAGGGGCACCCGGCCGATCTGCATACCGCCTATCATCCCACCAGCCTCGTGACTGAGGCGGCTGGTCGGGATCGGGAGGAATCCCTATCCTCGGGCGTCAGCCGCGGCGGTCCTGCACCTTCTTCTTGATGAACAGCGGCGGCAGCAGCCACGTCGCGAGCGCGGTGACCAGCCACACGATGAGCGTCCCGATGATCCAGGCGACCGGGCCGTCGATGCCGATACCCGCGGCAGGGATGAGCACAGCGATGAGCAGGGCCACGAACGTCGAGAGCAGTCCGATGCCCCCGATCAGCGCGTTGGCGTGCCGGCGCGTGATCTTGAACAGCCAGGGCGCGAGCACGCTCTGCAGCACGGCGAAGATGACGACGGCGAGGAGGATCCCCCACCAGTCGTTCCAGTGGAGGTAGAAGCCGGGCAGGATCAGGTCGGCGACGACAAGTCCGAGCGCCGCCGAGACCAGGAAGATGAGGGCGCGGATGAGCAGCGTGAGCACGCTCGAAGCCTAGCGGCGAAGCATCCGTCCCCCGCACGCGCCCGCGCGCCCGCCCCGCAGTGCCGCCTGCTCGAGTCGCCGAGACACTCCGAGGCGCGGCATCCGCCATCGGCGTGTCTCGGCGAGCCGT
This sequence comes from Microbacterium sp. BE35, assembly GCF_031457705.1. Classification (NCBI taxonomy): domain Bacteria; kingdom Bacillati; phylum Actinomycetota; class Actinomycetes; order Micrococcales; family Microbacteriaceae; genus Microbacterium; species Microbacterium sp. BE35. The sequence goes on along the minus strand of NZ_JAVDXD010000002.1, from coordinate 943,268 downwards.
AGGCGAGCGAGGCAGCGTCTGACGACGAACGCGGGCAGCGCGTCAGGCGTCGTCGGAGCCGAGTGCCGCGAGACGGGCCTCCTCGTCGGCGGTGATCGCCGACTCGATGAGCGGCTCGAGGGCGCCGTCCATCACCTGGTCGAGGTTGTACGCCTTGTAGCCGGTGCGGTGGTCGGCGATGCGGTTCTCGGGGAAGTTGTACGTGCGGATGCGCTCCGACCGATCCATGCCGCGGATCTGCGACTTGCGGGCGTCGGATGCCGCGGCCTCGAGCTCCTCCTGCTGCTTGGCGAGGAGGCGTGCCCGAAGCACGCGCATGCCTGCCTCGCGGTTCTGCAGCTGCGACTTCTCGTTCTGCATCGACACCACGATCCCCGTCGGGACATGGGTGATGCGCACCGCGGAGTCGGTCGTGTTGACCGACTGACCGCCCGGGCCCGACGAGCGGAAGACGTCGATCTTCAGGTCGTTCGGGTCGATGTGGATCTCTTCGGGCTCATCGACCTCGGGGAACACCAGCACGCCGGTCGTCGACGTGTGGATTCGCCCCTGCGACTCGGTCGCCGGCACCCGCTGCACACGGTGCACCCCGCCCTCGTACTTGAGGTGCGCCCACACGCCCTGCGCGGGATCGGACGAGGCGCCCTTGATCGCGACCTGGACGTCCTTGTAGCCGCCGAGGTCGGACTCGTTGCGCTCGAGCAGCTCGGTCTTCCACCCCTTCGAGGCGGCGTACTGCAGGTACATTCGCAGGAGGTCGGCGGCGAACAGCGCCGACTCGGCGCCGCCCTCGCCCTGCTTGATCTCCATGATCACGTCGCGGGCGTCGTCGGGATCGCGCGGGATCAGCAGGCGCCGCAGGCGCTCCTGCGCCTCGGCCAGCCCGGCCTCGAGGGCCGGCACCTCCTCGGCGAAGGCGTCGTCCTCGCGGGCGAGTTCGCGGGCGGCATCCAGATCATCGGATGCCGCCACCCAGTCCTCGTGGGCCTTCACGATGCGCGACAGCTCGGCGTAGCGCCGGTTCACCCGCTTGGCGCGCGCCGCATCGGCGTGCACCGCGGGGTCGGAGAGCTCCTCCTGGACCGCGCGGTGCTCGTCGATCAGACCCCGGACAGAATCAAACATCGCGGGCTCGGGCATCGAGGATCAGCGGATGCTGTTGTCGTGATCGTGGCTGCGGCCACCGCCGTGCCCGTTCGCGGGCGCGGGGATCGACTTCTGCATCTGCACCAGGAACTCGACGTTCGACTGCGTCTCCTTGAGCTTGCCGAGCACGACCTCGAGGGCCTGCTGGGGCTCGAGGCCGGCCAGCGCGCGACGGAGCTTCCAGGTGATCTTGACCTCGTCGGGCGAGAGCAGCATCTCTTCGCGGCGCGTGGACGACGCGTTGACGTCGACGGCCGGGAAGATGCGCTTGTCGGCGAGCTGGCGGTTCAGGCGCAGCTCGCTGTTGCCGGTGCCCTTGAACTCCTCGAAGATGACGTCGTCCATCTTGGAGCCGGTCTCGACGAGGGCGGTCGCGAGGATCGTGAGCGATCCGCCGTTCTCGATGTTGCGCGCGGCGCCGAAGAAGCGCTTGGGCGGGTACAGCGCCGAGGCGTCGACGCCACCGGTGAGCACGCGGCCCGAGGTCGGCGCCGAGATGTTGTAGGCGCGGCCGAGGCGCGTGATCGAGTCGAGCAGCACGACGACGTCGCGGCCGAGCTCCACCAGGCGCTTAGCGCGCTCGATGGCGAGCTCGGCGACCGTGGTGTGATCCTCGGCGGGGCGATCGAAGGTCGAGGCGATGACCTCGCCCTTCACGGTGCGCTGCATGTCGGTGACCTCTTCGGGGCGCTCGTCGACGAGCACGACCATGAGGTGCACCTCGGGGTTGTTGTTCGCGATGGCGTTGGCGATCTGCTGCAGCACGATCGTCTTGCCCGCCTTCGGGGGCGCGACGATGAGGCCGCGCTGGCCCTTGCCGATCGGCGCGACGAGGTCGATGATGCGCTGCGTCAGCTTCTCGGGCGCGGTCTCGAGGCGCAGGCGCTCCTGCGGGTAGAGCGGCGTCAGCTTGCCGAACTCGACGCGCGCGGCGGCGTCATCGACTGACAGGCCGTTGATCGCGTCGACCTTGACCAGCGCGTTGTACTTCTGGCGGCTGGACTGCTCGCCCTCGCGCGGCTGCTTGATCGAGCCGACGACCGCGTCGCCCTTTCGCAGGTTGTACTTCTTCACCTGACCGAGCGAGACGTAGACGTCGCTCGGGCCGGGCAGATACCCGGAGGTGCGCACGAACGCGTAGTTGTCGAGCACGTCGAGGATGCCCGCGATCGGGATGAGGACGTCGTCCTCGCCGATCTCGGTCTCGAACTCGTCGCCGCCGGCGGCGGCCTGCGTGCCACGGCGCTTGTTGCGCTGGCGGCCGCGGCCGTTGCCCTGGGCCGGCTGCTCGTCGTCCTGCGTGTCGGCCTTCGCCGGCTCCGCGACGGGCTGGGCGCTCTGGGTCTGGCCGCCCTGGGCGTTCTGGCCCTGTGCGGCCTGGCCGCCCTGCGCGTTCTGGCCCTGTGCGGCCTGGCCACCCTGGGCGTTCTGGTTCTGCGCGTTGCGGTTGCGGCTGCGGCTGCGGCTGCGGCTCCGGCTGCGCGACGGCGTCTCGGCGCCCTCGCCCTCGGCGGCCTGCTCGCCACCCTCGCCGGATTCGGCGGGCGCCTCGGTGCCTTCGGCGGGCGCCTCTGCGTCGGCGGCGGGCGCCTCGGTGCCTTCGGCGGGCGCCTCGGCGGGGGCGGATGCCTCTTCAGCAGCCTGCTCGCCGGCCTCGGCGGGTGCCTCTGCCGGCGTCTCGGCCGGTGCTTGCGCGGCGGGCTCGGCCGGCGCGACATCGGTGCTCTTGGCACGGCGGGGAGCGCGCTTGCGCGGGGCCTTCGCGGGCGCAGCAGGCGCCTCGGCCGGTGCCTCGGCAGCCGCTTCGACGGCGACGACCTCGGCGACGACCTCTTCGGCCACGACCTCGGCGACGACGGCCTCGGCGACCGCCTCTTCGGCGACCGCGTCGGCGACAGCAGCCTCGGCGACCGCCTCCTCGGCGACGGCGTCGGCGATGATCGCCTCGGCGACGGCCTCCTCGGCCGCTTCCTCAGCGACCTCGGCGGCGGTGGCGTCACCCGACTCCTCGGCGACGATCGCCTCGGCGACCGCCTCCTCGGCGGCCTCTTCGGCGGCGAGCGCCTCGACGACGGCCTCGTCGGCGACGGCGTCGGCCGCCTCGGCGACCTCGACGGCCTCTTCGGCGACGACCTCGGCCTCGACGGCCTCGATGACGGCTTCCTCAGCCACGGCCTCGGCCTGGGCTTCGACGCTGCCGGCGTCTCCGAATGCCTCGGGCGCTTCCGCGCGCTCGTCGGCCGGAACGTCGGCGTGGATCTCGGAGATGGACTCCACGAGTTCTCCCTTGTGAAAAACGGAACGATTGTGCACGATCGCACGGCGCTGCCGGGTGGCGTCTGCCTGTCTCGATCAGTTGTCACGCCTGTCGAGACACCCGCCGACGGGGTGAGGGACCGCGAGGGTGCTCAGCGGACGTCGGCAGGTCAGAATGCCGTGCGGTGGTTTCGCAGATTTGCGACGGAGGCCAGATTCACGTATTACGTGGAACCCTCCGCGTACTCCCTCACTGTACCACCCTTGAAGTCGACGGCGAGCATGAGCGCCTCCCACGGGGTGTCGGTCGCGGCAGCTGCGAGCGCCGCCGCCTCGAGGCGTCGTCCCGGGCCGTCGGCGAGCACGAGCACGCTCGGTCCCGCCCCCGACACGACCGCCGCGAAGCCCGCCGCGCGCAGCGCCCGCACCAGACCGTCGGTCTCGGGCATGGCGCTCGCGCGGTAGTTCTGGTGCAGTTTGTCCTCCGTCGCCGCCTGCAGCAGCTCGGGGCTCTGCGTGAGCGCCGCGATCAGCAGTGCGGAGCGAGAGACGTTGAAGACAGCGTCCTCACGGGGTACATGCATCGGCTGGAGGCTGCGCGCGAGCTCGGTCGACATCGTGAACGTGGGCACGAAGACGAGCGGCGACACCCCGCGGTGCACGAGCAGCTTCTTGTGCTGCGGGCCGCCCTCGTCCACCCACGCGATGGTGAGGCCGCCGAACAGGGCGGGTGCCACGTTGTCAGGGTGACCTTCGAGCTCGGTCGCGAGGCGCAGCAGGGCGTCGGGTCCGAGCTCGACATCGCCCTCGAGCAGTCCTCTGGCAGCCAGCAGGCCCGACACCACCGCCGCGCCTGACGAACCGAGGCCGCGTCCGTGCGGGATCACGTTCTTGGCGACGAGGCGGAGTCCCGGCATCCGTCGCCCGACCGATTCGTACGCGTACGCGATCGCCCGCACCACGAGGTGCGAGGCGTCGCGCGGCACATCGTCCGCACCGGCTCCCTCCACCTCGATCTCGAGCTCGCCCTCGGGCAGCGCCGTGACGTCGAGCTCGTCGTACACGCTCAGCGCGAGACCGAGGGTGTCGAACCCGGGTCCGAGGTTGGCGCTCGTCGCGGGCACCCGCACCACCACCCGGCGGCCGGGGGCCGGAGCGACGGCTGCGTTCACGCGGTCGCCGCCGCGGGAGCAAGCTCCAGGACGGATGCCACCTCCGACGTCGTGGCGTCGACCACGGTGGGCTCGACCTCCGAGCCGTCGGCGTTGCGCAGCGCCCAGTGCGGGTCCTTGAGGCCGTGGCCGGTGACCGTGAGCACGACGCGCGCGCCCTGGGGCACGGTGCCGGCCTCGACCCGGTCGAGGAGACCCGCGACGCTGATCGCCGACGCCGGCTCGACGAAGATGCCGACCCCGCCCGCAAGGAGCTTCTGCGCCGCGAGGATGCGGTCGTCGTCGATGGCGCCGAAGTACCCGTCGGTCGCCGTGCGGGCCTCGAGCGCGAGGTCCCACGACGCCGGGTTGCCGATGCGGATGGCGCTGGCGACGGTCTCGGGGTTCTTCACGACCTTGCCGGTGACCAGCGGCGCCGAGCCGGCGGCCTGGAAGCCGAACATGCGCGGCACGCGCGTCGAGACGCCGGCCTCGGCCTCCTCGCGGTAGCCGCGCGTGTAGGCGGTGTAGTTGCCCGCGTTGCCGACCGGGATGAAGTGGAAGTCCGGGGCGTCGCCCAGCTGCTCGACGACTTCGTAGGCGGCGGTCTTCTGCCCGTCGATGCGGTCCGGGTTGACCGAGTTGACGAGGTGCACCGGGTAGTTGTCGGCGAGCTCGCGCGCGATCTCGAGGCAGTCGTCGAAGTTGCCGCGGATCTGGATGAGACGGCCGTTGTGCGCCACAGCCTGGCTGAGCTTGCCCATCGCGATCTTGCCTTCGGGCACGAGCACCGCCGCCGTGATGCCGGCGTGCGCCGCGTAGGCGGCCGCCGAGGCGGACGTGTTGCCGGTCGAGGCGCAGATGACGGCCTTCGCGCCGTGCTCGATCGCGCGCGAGACGGCGACGGTCATCCCGCGGTCCTTGAACGAGCCGGTGGGGTTCATGCCCTCGAACTTCACCCACACGTCGGTGCCGGTAAGGCGCGACAGCGCGGGGGCGGGCAGGAGCGGCGTGCCGCCCTCGCCGAGGGTGACCACGGTCGAGGCATCCGTGACGCCCAGACGATCTGCGTACTCGCGGAGGACCCCGCGCCAAACGTGTGCCATGTCAGTTCTCCTTCAGAAAAGTCTTCAATTGCCTTCGACGCGCAGCACCGAGACGACGCGCTCGACGACGCCGCTCGCGGCGAGGCGGTCGACCGTCTCGCTCAGGTCCTGCTCCAAAGCCTTGTGCGTGCCGATCACCAGTCGGGCAACGCCGCTCTCGCCCTCGGCCGACTCGACGACGGTCTGCTCGACGGTCGCGATCGACACGCGGCCTTCGCTCAGGATGCCCGCGACCGTCGCCAGAACGCCCGGCTGGTCGTCGACCTCGAGCGTGATCTGGTAGCGCGTGGTGACGCGTCCGACGGGGACGATCGGCAGGTTCGCGAGCGTCGACTCTCCGACGCCGACGCCGCCGGCGATGTGGCGGCGCGCCGCCGAAACGACGTCGCCGAGCACCGCGGACGCCGTCTGCACGCCGCCGGCGCCCGCGCCGTAGAACATGAGGTTGCCGGCGGCCTCGGCCTGCACGAACACCGCGTTGTTGGCGCCGTGCACGCTCGCGAGGGGGTGCGCGCGGTCGATGAGCGCGGGGTAGACGCGCACCGAGATGGATTCACCGGATGCCTCGGTCAGGCGCTCGCACACGGCGAGCAGCTTGATGACGTACCCCGCGTGGCGCGCGGCATCCATCATCGACTTGTCGATCGACGTGATGCCCTCGCGGTGCACCGCATCCAGCGGCACCGTGGTGTGGAAGGCGAGGCTCGCGAGGATCGCGGCCTTCTGGGCGGCGTCGTAGCCCTCGACATCGGCCGTCGGGTCGGCTTCGGCGTACCCGAGGCGCTGCGCGTCGGCGAGCACGTCCGAGAACTCGGCGCCCTCGGTGTCCATGCGGTCGAGGATGTAGTTCGTCGTGCCGTTGACGATGCCCATGATGCGCTGGACGCGGTCGCCGGCGAGCGAGTCGCGCAGCGGGCGGATGATCGGGATCGCGCCCGCGGCGGCCGCCTCGTAGTAGACCTCGGCACCCACCTGGTCGGCGGCGTCGAAGATCTCGGGCCCGTGCGTGGCGAGGAGCGCCTTGTTCGCCGTCACGACGTCGGCACCCGAGTTGATCGCATGGAGCAGGTACTCGCGCGCCGGTTCGATGCCCCCCATGAGCTCGATGACGATGTCGGAGCCCACGATGAGCGAGTCGGCGTCGGTCGTGAAGAGCTCACGTGGCAGGTCGACGTCGCGCTTGGCGTCGACGTCACGCACCGCGATGCCCACCAGCTCCAGTCGCGCACCCGCGCGGTCGGCGAGTTCGTCGGCGTGCTGTCGCAGCAGCGAGGCGACCTGCGAGCCCACGGCTCCGGCTCCCAGGAGTGCGACGCGGAGGCGGCGGTAGTCGGTCACTTCGGCTCGCTTCGCTCGCTCAGTACGGGCATGCGTTGGTTTCCTTCCGTCGGTGCTCCGGCGAGCTCGCGCCCGTCGTGCACGGTGCTGAGGCCGGCGTCGCGGGCGAGCAGATCATCGATCGTCTCGCCCCGCACGATGATGCGCGCCTCTCCCCCGCGCAGCGCCACGACGGGCGGGCGGGGGACGTAGTTGTAGTTGCTCGAGAGCGAGAAGCAGTACGCGCCCGTCGCGGGGACCGCGAGCAGGTCGCCGGGCGAGACGTCGCCCGGCAGGTACTCCGCATCGACCACGATGTCGCCTGACTCGCAGTGCTTGCCCACCACGCGCGACAGCGCCGGCTCGGCGTCGCTGGTGCGCGACGCGATGCGAGCCGAGAATTGCGCGCCGTACAGGGCCGGGCGGGCGTTGTCGCTCATGCCGCCGTCGACGCTCACGTACAGGCGGGTGTCGCCGCTCTCGAGCTCGACGAGCTTGGTCGTGCCCACTTCGTACAGGGTCACGCCTGCTCGACCGACGATCGCGCGGCCCGGCTCGAACGCGAGGTTCGGCATCGGGATGCCGCGCACCTCGCACTGCCGCGCGACCGCCTCGGCGATGCCCAGCGCGAGCTGCTCGATCGGGGTGGGGTCGTCGACCGACGTGTAGGCGATGCCGAACCCGCCGCCGAGGTTCAGGACCGGCAGCTCACCGCCTTCGCGAAGCTCGGCATGCAGTTCGACCAGGCGGGCGGCGGACTCCTCGAACCCGGAGGTGCCGAAGATCTGCGAGCCGATGTGGCAGTGCAGGCCCACGAACTCGAGCCCGGGGAGCTCACGGATGCGGGCGACGGCGGCGGGGGCATCCGTCAGCGTGAAGCCGAACTTCTGGTCTTCGTGAGCCGTGGCGAGGAAGTCGTGCGTCTCGGCGTGCACGCCGCTGTTGACCCGCAGCAGCACGGCCTGGGTCGCTCCGCGGCGCTCGACGATCGCCGCGAGACGCTCGATCTCGATGAGGCTGTCGATGACGATCGAGCCGATGCCCACCTCGACGGCCCGCTCGAGCTCGGCCACCGACTTGTTGTTGCCGTGGAAGCCCAGTCGCGCGGGGTCGGCGCCCGCCGCGAGTGCGACGGCGAGTTCTCCGCCGCTGCACACGTCGACGGCGAGCCCCTCTTCGGTGACCCAGCGCACGACCTCGGTGCTCAGGAACGCCTTGCCCGCGTAGTAGACGCGGGCCTGAACGCCGTGAAGCGCCGCCGCCGCGCGGAAGGCGTCGAGCGTGCGGCGGGCGGCCTGGCGCACCTCGTCCTCGTCCACGACGTAGAGTGGCGTGCCGAACCGCTCGCGCAAGGCGGTCGCGGGGATGCCGCCGAGCTCCAGCACGCCGTCGGCATCGCGCGCCGCGGCCGCCGGCCACACGGCCGGAGCGAGCCCGTTCGCGTCGGCGGGGCGTTCGAGCCACGCGGGAGCGACGGAACGGTGGTGCGGGTCGGCGGACACGGTGGACCAATCGGTGGGAGCTTCGACGCTGGCCGTCCGGGAGTCCGGGTGCGGCTCTGCCAGGCCGGAGGGGGTCACGCGCCTGGCGGTGGTAGCAGTCTAGGGCACACGACTCCGGAGGCCTGCGCCGTGTGACGCCCTGCGGCCGCTCAGGCGCAGGTGCCGTTCTCCTGAAGCGCCGGATCGGTCGCGATGGCCCCGTCGACGTCGAAGTCGGCGACGAGCGCGTCGCCGGTCACCTCGACGGCGGTGAGGGTCACTCCGGATGGCAGGTACTGCGCGATGCACACGTTCCACTCGCGCAGGACGATGTCGGCGAGATTCCCGAACTGGCTGCGCAGCGCATCGGCGGTCACCTCCGACTCGCCGAGGCGGAGCGCCGCGGGCGCCAGCACGATCGCGCCGTCGGCCGCGGATGGTGCCAGGGCGACGCCGACGGGGACGGACACGCCGAACAGCTGCAGGTCGAGCGACATGGTCACGTTCGGCGCGGCCAGGCCCACCGTGTCGGCGGGGAAGCCCTCGACCGTCGCCAGCAGCGTGCGCAGCTGCGACTCGTCGAGCGAGACCGTCGCGGTGGCGCCGCTCATCTCGCCCGTGCCGCGCACCGCGACGTCATGTGCCGTCACCGTGACATCGCCGCTCACACCGCCGAGCGTGACATCGTCGGAGGCGATCGTGAGGTCGTCGAGCGAGCCCGAGATGAGCTGCGGGATGACGGCGCCGGCGACGTCGACGTCGACCGGGTGGTCGGCAGGCAGCGACAGCTGGGTGCGCACCTGATCGCGGACGACGCCGGTCACGATCTGCCGGGCGATCGCCTCGGCGGCGAACCACGCGGCCACGGCGAGCACGGCGACGATCGCGAACGCCACGATCCACGGCCACACACGGCGCGGCTGCGCCGGTGCCGTCGACAGCGTCCCGTCGGGGATCGGTTCGGTCGCCTGCGCATCGCCTCTGGCCATTGCTACATCCGTTCCGGTGCGGTGACACCCAGGAGATCGAGCCCGTTTCGCAGAACCTGGCCGGTGGCGTCGTTGAGCCACAGACGAGTGCGGTGCACCGGCTCGACCGGCTCGTCGCCCAGCGGGATCACGCGGCAGTTGTCGTACCAGCGGTGGTAGAGCCCCGCGAGCTCCTCGAGGTATCGCGCGACGCGGTGCGGCTCACGCACCTCGGCGGCGAACGCCACGATACGCGGGAACTCCTGCAGCGCGCCGAGGAGAGCCGACTCGGTCTCGTGGGTCAGCAGCTCGGGGGCGAACTCGGAGCGGTCGACGCCCGAACCGTGGGCGTTTCGCGCCACATTGTGCGTGCGCGCGTGGGCGTACTGCACGTAGAAGACGGGGTTGTCGTTGGTGCGCTTACGCAGGATCTCGGGGTCGAGCGTGAGCGGCGAGTCCGCGGGGTAGCGCGCGAGCGAATAGCGCAGCGCGTCGGTGCCGATCCAGTCCCGCAGGTCGTCGAGCTCGATGATGTTCCCCGCGCGCTTCGAGAGCCGTGCGCCGTTGACGGACACGAGCTGCCCGATGAGCACCTCGATGTCCTTCTCGGGGTCGTCGCCGGCCGCGCCCGCGAGCGCCTTGAGGCGGTGCACGTAGCCGTGGTGGTCGGCGCCGAGCAGGTAGATCTTGTGCGCGAAGCCGCGATCGCCCTTGTTGAGGTAGTACGCCGCGTCGGCCGCGAAGTAGGTGTACTCGCCGTTCGAGCGGCGGATGACGCGATCCTTGTCGTCGCCGAAGTCCGTGGTGCGCACCCACACGGCGCCCTCGTCGTCGAACACGTGGCCCTGCTCGCGCAGGCGGTCGACGGCCTCGTCCACGAGGCTCGGCTCGCCGTCCGATCCCTTCGCGTGCAGCGTGCGCTCGCTGAAGAAGACGTCGAAGTGCACGTTGAACTTCTCGAGCGACGACTGCAGGTCGCCGAGCTGCAGCTCGTAGGCGCGGTCGCGCGCGATCCTCAGCTGCTCGTCCTCCGGCAGCGTCAGCAGCTCTGGCACCGCCGAGAGGACACGGTGCGCGAGGTCGTCGATATAAGAACCCGGGTAGCCGTCATCGGGGGTCGGCTCGCCCTTTGCGGCGGCGAGCACCGAGCGGCCGAACCGGTCCATCTGCGCGCCGGCGTCGTTGACGTAGAACTCCCGGACGAGCGTCGCACCGCTCGCGAGCAGCAGTCGCGCCATCGAATCGCCGAGCGCTGCCCACCGGGTGTGGCCGATGTGCATCGGACCCGTCGGGTTCGCACTGACGAATTCGAGGTTTATCGTGTTGCCGCGCTGCGACTCGTTCGTTCCGAACGCCGCGCCCGCGTCGACGATGGTCTTCGCGAGCGCACCGGCGGCGGCGGCATCCAATCGGATGTTGATGAAGCCGGGACCGGCGACCTCGACATCGGCGACACCGTCGACCTGCGCGAGACCGGCCGCGATGTCGGCGGCGAACTCCCGGGGGTTCGCGCCGACGGCCTTCGCGAACTTCAGCGCCGCGTTCGAAGCCCAGTCGCCGTGGTCACGGTTCTTGGGCCGCTCGAGCGGCAGATCGGCGACCGTGAGCCCCTCGGCCGCACCGGGTCGTCGCGCCTCCGCGAGCGGGGCGACGACGGCGAGCAGGGCGGCGGAGAGGGCTTCGGGATTCATAGCCCGTCAAGTCTACGGGCGCGACCCGCTCCGCCCCCGCGCGAGGTCAGGAGATCTGCACCAGCGCGCCGAAGTCGTCGGCAGCGGGATCGGATGCCTCGGGCAGCACTTCGGGCAGGGTGTCGAGTCCGTCGAGGGTCGCGGCCTCGGGGACGACCCACGCGTCGACGCGCAGGCGCTTGAGGCCGACGTAGCCGCCGTGGTAGCTGAGGAACGCGCAGTCAGCGGCATCGCGACCTGTCGCGATGCGCACCAGCGAGTTGCGGTTCGCGAGACGCGTCGCGTCGATGACATACCAGGCGCCGTCGAGATACGCCTCGGCGACGGCGTGGAAGTCCATCGGGCGCAGCCCCGGCGCGAAGCACGCGGCATAGCGGGCCGGCATGTCCATCGCGCGCAGCAGGGCGATGACGACGTGCGCGTAGTCGCGGCAGACGCCCTGGCCGGTCATGAGCGTCGTGACCGCACTGTCGGTGCCCTGACTGAGACCCGGCGTGTACGTGGTGCTCGTGGAGACGAACTCCGACACGGCCGCGATGAGGTCGTGGCCCGACAGTCCCTTGAACTGGCGGCGGGCCTGCTGGAACACCTCGTCGGACTGCGCGTAACGGCTCGGGCGCAGGTACGTGATGGCCTCGAGATCGCTCGTGCGGTTGCTCGCGGCCTGCCCGTCGACGGTCGCCTCGTAACGGATCTCGAGGTGCCCGGGCTCGCCCGTCAGGCGGTGCAGCCTGCTTCCCGACTGGTCGACGATCTCGGTCGGGGTGTACACGCGATCGCCCTGGGTGAACGTCAGATGCTCACTCGAGATCGGCACCGCCTGAGCGGCTGCGATCTGGAAGATGAGGTCGACGGATGCCCCCAATTCGAGGTCCATCTCAGCGGTCACGACGCGTTGCACCGAAGTATCCTCGCATGCCGCGAGGGCTCGCTCGCGCGGGGTTGACAACCTCTTGCTGCGAGTGTTCTGGAAGCGGTTCCAACCCTCAGGATCACGGCCCTCTTTTCCCCAGTTCACGGCCTGGGGGAAGACCTCGTCGATGCATGACTTACCCTCTCTCTATGCACGCGCCCGGCGGTACCCGAGCCCGGAAGCTGTGGCTGCCCCTGGTGAGCGCCACGCTGGCCGTCGCTGCGGTGTGCGCGGTGGCCGTTCTGCGTCCGTGGGGCGCGCCCGAACCGGTGGCGCCGGCGGCGGTCGCCCAGGGCGAGCCGGCGGTCGCAGCATCCGTCCCTCCCGCTCCCCTGGTGTTGGAAGACGACGCGCGTGTTCTCGTCTTCGGGGACTCGTGGGTCTACGGCTCGGCCGCGACCGTGCCGACGCTCGGCTTCGCGTACCTCCTCGCCGACGAGCTCGGCGTCGAGACCGTCGTGGACGGCGTGCGCGGCAGCGGCTACCTCAAGCCCGGACTTGACGGCCCCGCCTACGGCGAGCGCATCGGCGCGCTGGATCCGTCCCTCGACCCCGACGTCATCATCGTCGAGGGGTCGATCAACGACCGCAAGCTCTATCCGGCCGGATACCGGGATGCCGTCACCGCCGCGTGGGACGCCCTCGAGGCCCGCTACCCCGACGCCGAGATCGTGGTCCTCGGTCCGTCGCCGCAGGTGCTGCCGGTAGAGGACGCGACGCGCAAGATCGACGCCGCCCTCAGCGAGCTCGCCGGCGCACGCGGCTGGTGGTACATCTCCCCCATCAGCGAGGACTGGATCACCGAGGCCAATTACCTCGATGTCATCGACACCGGCCCCATCGGGCGCGACCACCCCTCGACCGGCGGCCATGCCTACCTCGCCGACCGCGTCGCGACGGCGATCGAACGCATGGAGCAGCAGCCGGCGATCGTCGCCGACGCACCGCTCGACGACACTCCCCCGGCGCCCTGAGGTGGCCGGGCGACCTGCGCCTGGATGGTAGTCTCGATCGGCACGCCTCCGTAGCTCAGGGGATAGAGCGTTGGTTTCCGGTACCAAAGGCCGCAGGTTCGATTCCTGTCGGGGGCACCAGTCGGGACAAGGGATCGAGAGTCATCAGGACTCTCGATCCCTTTCTCGTGACAACACTTTGACAACATCTGCCGGCGGCTACTGCGTCAAGTGGCGTCGCCAGAAACTCGGGATATGGGACGCACCGCGACCGGTGCGTCTTCGGCGTGCCCACGTGCACCTCGAATGAGACGAGCACAGCGTTCTCTTCGACCTTCACCCGGCGCCGAGCCGGATCGAGATGGCGGACGCGAAGCGCGGTCGCCTCGCCCCATCGCAGCCCCGTTCGCTTGCGGCTGATGGAGTTGGTAGGAGGCGCGGCCGGGCGGACCTGTGGCCGGTGCGCACCCGACTATCGCTCGCGGGCCTGCTACTCGGGGTGGCCCCTCACGTGCGTGGTCTCCCCGTGCGGGACGAGAGGACTTCCCGTGGGTGGCACGAGTCTGCGTCCGCGTCAGTTTCTCATCGTTCACGGCGCCGCCCTAGTATTCGGTGCATGCCGGACATGCTCCGCAATGTGGTCCTGGGGGGACCCGAACTGCACACGGCCCTGCTGGACAGTAAGACCCAGATCCCACATCTCCGAGCGAGTTCCGTGAGCAGAAGCCGCCAGATCCGTGAGGCGCGCGACAGCGGTGCGCGCGTGGTGTCGGTCGCTGCTCCGGCCGGTTACGGCAAGTCGACGATGCTCAGCGAGTGGGCGGCGACCGAGAGCCGCCGGGTCGCGTGGGTCTCCGTGGACCGTACCGACGACGATCCGGCGCTTCTGCTGCCTCTCATCGCCGCGGCGTGCTCGCCCTTCTCACCGTTGGCTGCCGCGGTCATGGCCGACATGCGTGGCATCGGGGCAGGCGCGCTCGGAAGGTCCGCTCCGATGCTCGCGGCGGCGCTCGCGTCGACACCGGTGAGCTTCGTCCTCTTCATCGACGATGTGCACTTGGTCGGCTCGGAGGAGTGCCAGGACGCGCTCGAGGTGGTGCTGGCGCGCATCGCGACCGGCTCGCAGGTGGTCCTGGCCAGTCGGCAGGAGTCGCCCCTCATTGCCCGGCTGCGCGGCACCGGAGACGCGTGGGACGTGTCAGCCACCGACCTCGTGTTCGACCGCGCGGAAGCGCGAGCCGTCTTCGAGGCCGCCGGCGCGACGGACGTCGACGACGACGAGCTGGCCGAGGTTGTCATACGCTGCGAGGGCTGGCCGACGGGACTCTTCCTCTGCGCACTCGTGGCGCGGTCCTCCACGGGACCCGTATCGGCTGCCGGGAGCGACCGGTACGTGGCGGACTATCTGTATCGCGAGTGCCTGTCGCGACTGCCGAAGGATCTGGCGGCTTTCCTGCGGCGCAGTTCGATCCTCGATCAGCTCTCGCCCGAGATCTGCAACTCCGTGCTCGAGATTGACACTGCCCGCACGCTCATCCATCGGGTCGAGGCCGCGAACCTCTTCCTCGCGCCCACCGACCGGAACCGTGCCTGGTTCCGGTTCCATGCGCTGTTCCGGGAGTTCCTCCTGGCCGAGCTGGAGCGTGTTGAGGGCGCGGCGGCGGTCGCCGAGCTCCACCGGCGCGCGGCGACGTGGCACGAGGCGCACCAGGTGCCGGCCCACGCTGTCGAGCACTGGATTCGGGCCGGGGAGTACGAACGCGCCAGCGGGCTCGTCGCCGAGTTGGGCCTCGGCATGTACGGGGAGGGACAGGTCGCCACGGTTCGCCGGTGGCTGCACGAACTCGGCGACGACGTGCTGCTGGCGCATCCGGCGCTGGTCATCTCGATGACCTGGACGGCGATACTGCTGGGTGAGGTCCGCTCAGGCAAGCGGTGGGCCCGCGCCTTGGACGACGTTCGCGCCGAGGAGCTCCCGGAAACCGACCGGGTGATGTTCGAATCGGCGCGCGCGATGGTTCGGTCGGCGATGTGCGAGCACGGATATCACCGAGCGGCCGCGGATGCCGCGTTCGCCTTCGAGCATGAGCCGGCGAACAGTCCGTGGCGCGATCAGGCGCTCCACCTCTACGGCATGGCGGCGCTTCTCCGCGGCGACGAGCAGACCGCCAGGGTCAGCTTCGAGGAGGCCATCCCGCTCGCGACGGTGATGGGCAATCCCGACACGGTGATCCTGAGCGAGCCCGAGCTCGCGCTGATCGCGATCGACGAGGGGCGGTGGGCCGACGCAGCCGACCATGCGCGGCGGGGCATCGACGCGATCGATGCGAGCCACATGGAGGGATACCCGACGACGGCACTCGCGCTCGCCGTGGCTGCCCGGGTCGCCGTCCACGGCGGTGATCATCCAGCGGGCCAGCGGCTGCTGGCGCGGGGGATGCGGGCGCGCGTCGGCTGCACGCACCTCCTGCCTTATCTGTCGGTGCGGGTACGGGTGCAGCTCGCGAAGGTGCACCTGATGCTCGGCGACCGCGCTGCCGCGGCGCACCTCCTCCGCGAGTGCGACGACATCCTGCGGATCCGACCGGATCTGGGCACGACCGGGGCGCTGGTGGAGGAGCTGCGCCTGGGGCTGGCGATCGCGCCCATGACGGGGGCCGTCCCGCTCACTCCCGCCGAACTGCGGCTGCTTCCGTACCTGCAGACGCATCTCACGATCGCCGAGATCGGCAAGCGGCTCTTCGTGTCGCGCAACACCGTCAGCTCGCAGCTGGGTTCGATCTATCGGAAGCTGTCGGTGACCTCTCGCAGTCAGGCCGTCGAGCGGGCCGTCGCACTGGGGTTGCTTGGCGAGTAGAGCAGCCTCAGTCGCCTTCGCCGATGCCGAGGTCGTCGGCGTAGCCCAGTGCAAGTGCGATCCGCGGGGCTTCGGCGACAGCCCGGGGAAGTCCGACGATCCTGACGAGATCGTCGAGGACCGCGATGATCTCGTCGGAGCTAACACCGGCCACGATCGCGTCGTCCACAGCGGTGCGCATCGAGGCCTCGGGAGCCGAGACGGCGATCAGCGCGGCGATCCGCATCAGCGTCGTGGTGCGCCAGTCCAGCTGCATCGTCGGAGACAGGTCGTGATGCTCGGCAAGTCGCGGGTCGTTGATGCAGTAGCGCCGCAGCAGCTCTGGTGCGTCCATGTGCTCGCATCCTTTCGTGGCGCAGGTGTGCCGGCATCCACCGCAATTCCATGTCTCCCATGCCGATCGTGCACCATTCAGACTGTGTGACCTTCACGCGATTCGGATGATGCGACCCCTATGAGGCCCTCGCTAGCGTGGCGGTCGTCGGCCATGTGGCCGCTTCTGCTTACTGCTGAGAATGGGAACTTCATGGGCTTCTTCGATTTCCTGCTGTGGATGCTGTGGATCTACCTCGTCGTGATCTGCATCTGGATCTTCGTTTGGATCTTCATCGACATCTTCCGAGACCACACCCTCAATGGGTGGGCAAAGGCGCTGTGGATCATCTTCCTCGTCGTGCTGCCGTTCCTCGGCGCGATTATCTACCTCATCGCCCGCGGTGGTTCGATGGCCCAGCGTCAGGCGCGCGACGCGCAGGCCGCTGCGCAGGCGAACGCCGACTACATCCGCAGCGTCGCCGGCACGCCGACGTCCTCGCCCGCGGGCGAGATCGAGCGTGCGCAAGGCCTGCTGTCGTCCGGCGCGATCACGCAGAGCGAGTTCGACGCCCTGAAGACGAAGGCTCTCGCGGGCTGACCGCGTCCATCCTCTCTACCGAATGGAAGAATCATGAGCAGCAACGACACCGCCGTGACCGGCTGGGTGGGCTGGGGCGTCTTCGCCGCGATCGTCCTGCTGATCGCTGGTTTCATCGACGTCCTGCATGGACTTCAAGCTCTCATCGGGCCCGACACTGCCTACTTCCTCGCAGAGTCCGGTCTGTTCTCGATCGATGTGCAGGGCTGGGGATGGTGGCACCTCATCTCCGGGCTGTTGCTCATCCTGGTGGGCTTCGCGCTGCTGGCCGGTGCCACGTGGGCACGGGTGGTCGCGATCATCCTGGTGATCATCAATGCGATCGGCCAACTCACCCTGGTGGCCGCTCAGCCGTGGCTGTCGATCACCGTGCTCGTGCTCGACATCCTCGTGATCTACGCACTCACGGTTCACGGTCGCGAACTCCGCGCCCGACACGACGCATGAACGGAGCAGAATTGACAGACACCGACAACCGGCCGGACGACGAACTTGGGCCCATCGACTACCTCGTGGTGGAGTTCCCCCCGGGACAGACTCGCCTGACGGGCGAGGCCGCCGCCGAGCTCGTGGCTCTGGCCGCGAGCGACACCATCCGCGTCCTCGATCTGATGATCGTCTACAAGGGCGAGGACGGCTCGATCGACGTCGATGAGTTCGAAGACATCGACGATCTCGGCGACCTGGCGCAGATCGAGGCGACGCTCGCCGAAGTGCTCGCCGAGCAGGACCTGATCGATATCGCCGCGGCGATGGATCCGGGCAGCGCCGCCGCCGTGCTGGTGTGGGAGAACACCTGGGCCGCGCCGTTCGCCGTGGCGTTGCGCCGAGGCGGCGGACAGCTGATCGCCTCGGGGCGCATTCCCACGCAGGCGCTCATCGCATCCATGTCCAAAGAAGGAGAATGACGATGCCTATCGGAATCGGACGACTGGGTCGCGTCGGAATGATCGGCCGACCGGTGGCGCGTACCGCCGCCGTCGTCGGGACGGCGAAAGTCGTCTCGAACGGCGTGGACCGCCGCCAAGACCGTCGACAGGACCGGCGCGAACGCCGCTGACACCGCCCGGGTCGAGGACCGCCACCGGCATGGCGGCGGTCCTCGACCCGGGTCGTTTCGTCACAGACAGCGCCCCATCGGGCGGGCCAGCGAAGAACCATGAGCGACGTCATCAAGCCCGGATGCACCACGGCCATACCCGCGCAGATCCATTCCCGACCGCGTCCCGACCCGCATAGGCGATCTCGACTTCGCAGACGGTCCCTGAGCGGTCGCCCAGCTGGCGCGCGAGCCTGTCGAGGTGACATACAGTTCGGTGACGCGCTCCGTTGTCGAGCATGCAGCGATCCGCGCCGACGAGCTGTCGAGCGGCGCGTTGCGGGTATGGCTAAGTGGACATGATCCGGTCACCGGCGAAGAGCGCGGCAAGACGTTGCTGCGCTCCGACTGTCCACCTACTCCATCACCAGGTAACGAGGCCCTTCGGGGGACAGACTTGCATCCAGCAGGGTCGCCAACGATGGGTGATTGAGCTGAGCCAGCGCGCTCGCCTCTCGATGCACGCGGACCGGCGAGTCGAGCACCTGCGCGTCGTCCTTGAGCAGCTTGATGGCGACCGAGGACCACGTTCTCGGCTCGGTACATCTCTGCCATGCCACCTTCACCGACACGCTCGTGCAGCAGGTACCGGGCGTCCAGGAGCGCGGCCGTGTCGGGCTGTTCGATCGGGTACGTCACGCTGGTGTCCTCCCCGCCGCATCCGCGGCAGCACTGGCGTCGACTGCGGCCGAGTTGCCCGCGGCACGACAACGGAAGCACAGGGTTGACAGGCAGGGCGGCAGTAGTTCGTGACCGCCGGCCATCAGCAGAACCGATGCAACGGACCACCGCGACACGCCTGGCCTACCGCGATCCACTCAGCAGCTCGGCGATCCCATCGCCAGCTCGGCCAGTGCGGGTAACGCGGTGGGATCCACGTGCGTGCGCCGAGTAAGCGGCCTCGTCTCAGGCGGCCTCGGCTCGGCATCCGCCGTCTGGTCATCGACCCCGGAGGCCTCCGCCCCAGTGGTGGGGTTTGCGGTGCATCAGCGCGCGCTGTTGGTGCTGTCAGATGGGGTACGACGGTGAAGGATGGCCGGCTGCTGGTCGTGGCCGTGGCTGGTGAAGGCGTAGTAGGCGGGGACGAGCAGGAAGACCACCGATCCGATGAGCGGGTGAACGAGGACACCGGCCGCGCCCGCCGCCAGGTAGAGCACGACCCCGATGAGCGCGCGCGGGCGTTCTCGCGCGAAGTAGGAGTCCTCGATTTCGTCCTTGGTGAGTTCGGGATGTTTCGCGAGGTAGGAGAAGAAGACCAGCCACGACAGGCACAAGAGGGCCCCGACGATGGCGTACAGCCCGACCGCGACCTTCTCGTCGGTGGGGTCTCCGGTTCGTGCCGTCTCGGCGATCACCGCTGTCGGCCAGGGCACCAAGGCCAAGGTCGCAAGGATCCCCAAGTTCGCCCACTGCAGGCCCACGTCCATCTCTTTGATCCGGGTGAAGGCGGCCTTGTGGTTCATCCAGATCACTGCGAGGTAGAGGTAGGACGCCGCGTACGCCAAGTATGTGGGCCACTCGTTCAGCAGGCCTGACAGCAGTTCGCCCTGCTCGGTCTCGGGCGGCCGGAGATCGAGCACGAGGAGAGTGATGACGATCGCGATGATGGCATCGCTGAAGGCCACCGCACGACTGGGGTCCGCCCGCGGGGGCTCTCGCCGCCGCCGGCGCCGGGGCTGTTCATCGTCGCTTGTCACGGCCATGTCCTCTCTGATGCCGGTGCCGGGGCCTGCTGATGAGTGAGGGCTCGGCCAATGACGGCGGACCACCGCGGCGATCGCGTTCGATCTAACGCTCCTCCCGTACCTCAGAGGCAATCACCTTCTTCCCGCTCGGACGAGATGCTCGTAAACGAGGCGCACGGCCACTGCGCCGTCACCGACGGCCGACGCGACCCGCTTCACGGACCCACTGCGCACGTCCCCTATGGCGAACACGCCGTCGGTCGAGGTCTGGAACATCGCGGCGCCTCCCAGGCCGACGCCGGTCATGATGAACCCGTGTTCGTCGAGTTCGACTGTGCCTTCGAGCCATCGGGTGTGCGGCTCGGACCCGATCAGCACGAAGAGGGCGGTCGCTCTGAGGGATCGGCGCTCGTCGGTTCTCACGTTTCGTACAACGACCTCTTCCAGGCGTTCATCGCCGCGCAGTTCGCAGACCTCGCAGTTGTTCCACACGTGCACCCGGGGGGCCGCCCTGATCCGTTCCGCCAGATAGCGGGACATGTCGCGGCTCAGGTCGTCGTGGCGGATCACGACATTGACATCAGTCGCGGTCCGGGCCAGGAACATGGCCGCCTGCCCGACGGAGTTCCCGCCCCCGACGATGAGGACCGGGTTCGCCCGGCACATCCGCGCCTCGAACTCAGTGGCGGCGTAGTAGACGTGGGGGCCCTCGAACCGATCCATGCCGGGCACGGTGAGACGGCGGAAGCGCACTCCGGTCGCGACCACCACCGTGTGTGCCTCGACACGAGCCCCGTCGGTCAGCTCGATGGCGAAGCGGCCATCGAAGCGTTGGAGCGACTCCGCCTCGCCGGGGATCATGAATGTGGCACCGAATTTCCGGGCCTGGACCACCGCTCTGTCCGCGAGCTCGGCCCCCGAGATACCAGCCGGGAACCCGAGATAGTTCTCGATCTGGGACGACGTCCCCGCTTGGCCGCCCGTCGCGATCGCGTCGAGCACGACCGTCGACAGTCCTTCCGAAGCCGCCGCCACCGCGGCGGCAAGGCCCGCCGGTCCCGCGCCGACGACCGCGATGTCAACCGCGGCGTGCGGCGGCGCCTTCTCGCGAAGTCCCAGAAGCTCGGCAAGCTCCGTATTGCTGGGATTGCGCAGGACCGTCCGCCCCTTCCAGATGACGATCGGCGTCTGGTCGGGCGAGATGTCGAACGCCCGCAGAGTGCTCTCGGCCGCGGCGTCCTCCTCGAGGTCCTCCCAGCGGTAGGGCACACGATTGCGGCTGGCGAAATCCCTCAGCCGCCGGGTGTCGGCAGAGAACCGTGAGCCGATGATCCGCAACCCGATGCCGAGGCCCGCGTGGAAGCTGCGTCGGAGGATGAAGGCTCGCAGGATCAGATCCCCGATCGCTTGATTCTGGGCGACAGCCTCCTTGGCCCGGTCGTACGCGATCTCCAGGACGTCGACGTCGGTCTGGGCGACGGCCGTGACGTAGACGGCCTGGCCCATCAGCATCGACAGATCGCCCACGAAGCGCCCCCGCCCGTGGACGGCGATCACTCGCGGAGGGCCGTCCGGGTCGTCCTCCTGAACGACTCGGACGCGCCCTTCCAGGACGACGAACAGCCCGCAGTCGCGGTCTCCGGCGCAGAACAGCATCGAGCCCTTGGCCAGCCGCTTGAGGTCACCGTAGGGGCGGAGCAGCATGATCTGCTCGTCGGAAAGCCGAGGGTATGCCCCGCTCGTGTCGGGTGTCTCGGGCAGGTCGGCGAGCTCGGACTCAGACGAACTGCTCGTCGGCATAGCACCACCTCCAGCTCTCTCCCGACTCGATCGAACGCACGATCACGTGGCCCGTGGTGGCGGCGTGAGCGCGCGCGTGACGCATCGGCGACGAGTCGCAGCAGCAGATCTCCCCACAGGTGAGGCATTGCCGCAGGTGCACCCAGGGGGTGCCGAGGCGGAGGCATTCCTCGCACCCTCGCGCTCTGGGCGGCCCCACCGGCCGCACGAGCACCAGGTGCGCATCCTGCATGACCCGTCCCGCGCCCGCGATCATCGCCGGTCCCCGCCGTTCGCGTCGTTCGTCGCCGCCGGCTTCGTCTCTCCGCTGGGCAGGTGCTGCGTGAGCCAGGTACGCAGGACGTGTGCGGGAGCGGCGCCGACCTGTTTCGCGATCATCTGTCCCTCGTGCATGAGGATCAGCGTCGGGATCGCCTGGATCTCGAAGCGGCGACTCACCTCCGGCGCCTCGTCCGCGTTGATCTTGACGAGCTTCAGCTTTCCTGCGAGCTCGGTCGCCAACCGCTCGAGCACCGGACTGACCATGCGGCAGGGACCACACCACGGCGCCCACACGTCGACGAGCACGGGCAACTTCGACCTCTCGACCACCGTGGTGAACTCCGCGTCGGACGTGTCGACCACCCACGGCAGCGGCTGTCGGCAGTTTCCACACCGGGGGCCCCTGCGGCCACGCCGGGCACCCGGTTCTTCGTGCCGCAGTGCGGGCAGACCACGACCGTGGTCGTCCCCTCCTGAGGAGTGCTCATGCTGCCGCCTCATGATCCTCGGGTCGCCTCGGCACGACGGTGAGTTCCCCGTCGGCCAGGTCGATCACGATGGTGGAGTCATCCGACAGCTCGCCCCGTACGAGCGCACGCGCGACGCGCGTCTCCACTTCACGAGAGATGAACCGCCGCAACGGGCGCGCGCCATACGCCGGGTCGAAGCCCTCCTCCGCCAAGAACCGCCTAGCCCGCTCGGTGGCCTCGATGGTGATCCGCTGCTCCGCCAGACGCTGCCGCAGCTCGTCGAGCTGGAGGTCGACGATGCGTTCGATCTCAGCGAACGTGAGCGGCTTGAACAGCACGATCTCGTCGATCCGGTTCAGGAACTCCGGCCGGAAATGCGATCGGAGCGCACTCATCACCTGCGCGCGGGCCTCCGGCAGCACATCGCCGTCTCGGGTGACCCCCTCGAGCAGGTACTCCGAGCCGAGATTCGAGGTCATGATGATGACGGTGTTGCGGAAGTCGACGGTGCGCCCGTGGGAGTCGGTGAGCCGGCCGTCGTCGAGCACCTGCAGCAGGATGTTGAAGACGTCGACGTGTGCCTTTTCGATCTCGTCGAGCAGCAGCACCGAATAGTGCTTGCGGCGAACCGCCTCGGTGAGCTGACCGCCCTCCTCGAATCCCACGTATCCGGGCGGCGCCCCCACGAGCCGGCTCACCGTGTGCCGTTCCTGGTACTCGCTCATGTCGATCCGGATGATGTTCTCCTCGCTGTCGAAGAGCGCCTCCGCGAGCGCCTTCGCCAACTCCGTCTTGCCGACTCCCGTCGGACCGAGGAAGACGAAGGAGCCGATCGGACGGGTCGGGCTCTTGATGCCGGAGCGCGCCCGGATGACAGCATCCGTCACCAGCTGCACGGCCTCGTCCTGGCCGATCACCCGCTCGTGGAGCAGCTCGTCGAGGCGGAGGATCTTCGCGCGCTCGCCCTCCTGGAGTCGGCTCACCGGGATACCCGTCCACTGGGCGACGATCAAGGCGATTTCGTCGGCGGTGACGACCTCGCGCAGCAGGCGCCTCGCGCCCTGCTTGCTCTCGAGTCGATCTTCGCTCGCCTTGAGGCGACGTTCCAGTTCGGGGAGCTTGCCATGACGCAGGCTGGCGGCCTTGTTCAGGTCGTACTCGCGTTCGGCTCGTTCGCTCTCCAGTCGCACCTGCTCGATCTCCCGCCGCAGCGCCTGCACCTCGCGCAACGCCTGACGCTCCGCTTCCCACTGTGCCCGCATGGCGTCGGCTTCAGCCCTGAGGTCGGCCAGTTCTTTGCGCAGCTCCTGGAGGCGACGCAGGCTGGCGGTATCCGTCTCCTGGGCCACGGCGGCATCCTCGATCTCGAGGCGGGTGACACGACGGCTGAGCTCGTCCAACTCCGCCGGCATCGAGTCGATCTCAGTGCGCAGCATCGCGCAGGCCTCATCCACCAGATCTATGGCCTTGTCGGGCAGGAATCGCTCCGAGATGTAGCGGTGGCTCAAGCTCACGGCGGCCACCAATGCACCGTCATGGATCTTGACGCCGTGGAACACTTCGAACCGCTCGCGCAGCCCTCGCAAGATGGAGAGCGCGTCCTCGACACTCGGCTCGTCCACCAGCACCGGCTGGAACCGGCGCTCGAGCGCCGCATCCTTCTCGATGTGGGTGCGGTACTCGTCGAGCGTTGTGGCCCCGATCATGTGCAGCTCACCGCGGGCGAGCATGGGCTTGAGCATCTGGCCTGCGTCCATCGCGCCTTCCGTTGCGCCGGCCCCGACCACCGTGTGGAGTTCGTCGACGAACAGCAGGATGCTCCCCTCGGCTGCCAGCACCTCGTTGAGGACGGCCTTGAGTCGTTCCTCGAACTCGCCGCGGTACTTCGCACCAGCGACGAGGGAGGCAAGATCCAGCGCGAAGACGCGCTTCCCGCGCAGGCCCTCGGGCACGTCACCGTGGTGGATCCGTTGGGCCAACCCTGCCACGATGGCCGTCTTGCCGACTCCGGGCTCACCGATCAGTACCGGGTTGTTCTTGCTCTTGCGGGAGAGGATCTGGACGGTGCGGCGGATCTCCGCGTCCCTGCCGATCACCGGCTCCAGCCGCCCGGCTGCCGCATCGGCGACCAGGTCGCGACCATACTTCGCGAGGGCCTCGTAGGTTCCCTCCGGAGTGGCGGACGTGA
This sequence comes from Microbacterium sp. BE35, assembly GCF_031457705.1. Taxonomy (NCBI): domain Bacteria; kingdom Bacillati; phylum Actinomycetota; class Actinomycetes; order Micrococcales; family Microbacteriaceae; genus Microbacterium; species Microbacterium sp. BE35. The sequence continues at coordinate 919,013 of NZ_JAVDXD010000002.1, read as the reverse complement.
CCCGCTGCGACCCCCTCACTGCGGTCAGGGTCTCGAGGAACGAGTCGCGCGTCACGCCGTGCTGCGCGAGCAGCCGTCCCGCAGCCGAGCTGGACCCTTCGTCGAGGAGCGCGACGACCAGGTGCTCGACGGAGACGTACTCGTCCTTGAGTCGGCGGGCCTCCTGATCGGCGGCGTCCAGGATGCGGTTCAGCCTCTGGGTGACGAACACCTTGCCGGGCTCGACACCCGACCCGGTGACCCGCGGTCGCTTCTCGAGCTCGGCCGTCAGATCCTCCCTCAACCGGTCAACGTCAGCACCGGCACGGGCGAGCAGAGGCAGTACCAGTCCGTCGCTCTGCTCCATCAGGGCGAGCAGGAGGTGCTCGCCATCCACTTCCTGATGTCCGAACCGCAGCGCCTTGGTCTGCGCGTCGTGCAGCGCCTCCTGCGACTTCTGCGTGAGTCTGTTCAGGTCCATCGACGTCCCCTCTCTGAGTGCGGGCGCCGTTGTGATCTCTCGAGATCGGAGATCCGGTCAAGCAGGTCCATCACGAGGCCGAGCGACGCGTAGGTGATGTTCAGACGCAGGTGCAGCCGCTGGATCTTGGCCATCTCCCGAACCTGGGCAGGGTCGAACCAGAGATTCCCCTCGGCGTCCCGGGTGATCTCGAGCAGGCCCAGCGCGACCAGCCTGCGAATCAGGTCGGGGTGCACACCGGTGATCCGGGCGTAGCTGTCCAGGCTCAGTCGATAGGGACGCGCCAGTGGCCACCGCGTTCCCGCGGTCAGGTCGGTCATGGTGAACTCCGCGGGTCGAAGGTCGACTCCCTGCCGAGCTGCTCGAACAGTCGGCGTTCCTGCTGCGAAAGGGCCTTGGGGACCCTGATCTGCGCTTCGGCGTACAGGTCGCCCGGCTTTCCCCGACTGTTCGGCAGCCCACGGCCCTTCAGACGCAGTCGCCGGTGACTAGAGGTGCCGGCCGGTACTTTGACGGTGGCAGGACCGCCGGGAGTCTCGATCGGCAACGATGAACCCAGCGCGGCCTCCCACGGCGCGATGGGCAGCATCACATGCAGATCTCGACCGTCCGTCCGGTAGCGGGGGTGAGGCGCGATGCGCACGATGAGGTACAAGTCGCCCGGCGCTCCGCCACCCGACCCCTGGCCGCCCTGCGCGCGCAGCCGGATCCTCTGGCCATCCACGACACCTGCGGGGATGTCGACGTCAATCGTGCGCTGGCCATCGGCACCACTGATCGACAGGGTGCGCCGGGTTCCGCTATACGCCTCTTCGACACTCACCTCGACCTCCGTCTCCTGATCGGAGCCGTCTACCCGCCCCCACCCGCCCCGACCGCGTCCCCGTGAGCCGAACATGCCGCCCAGCAGGTCCTCCAGATCGACATCACCGACCGACCCGGAGTACTGGAATCCGCCTGGGGCACCGGTACCGGGGCGCGCCCTTGCTCTCCCTCCTCCGAAGCCCGCGCCTGCGTAGGCCCGTGCCCGCCGGTAAGCCTCGGGATCGACGTCTGCACCGACGCGGCGGAAGTCCGGTCCGAACGCGTCGTATCGCTTGCGCTGGTCGGGGTCGGAGAGCACGTCATACGCCTCGGAGAGCTCCTTGAACTCGTCTTCGGCCCCGGGATCCTTATTGATGTCGGGATGCAGCTTGCGGGCGCGGCTGCGATAGGCCCGCTGGATCTCGGACTGATCGGCATCGCGGGAGACGCCGAGGACCTCGTAGGCGTCCCGTGCCATTTACTCGCTCCTGGTCGCAACGATCACCGACGCCGGACGGAGGATCTCGCCATCGGCACCGTAGCCTGGCCGGACCACATGCGCGACGGTACCGGGCACGAGGTCCGCGTCGGCGACGGTGCCGACGGCATCGTGGTGGACAGGGTTGAACGGTTTCCCGGTCTCATCGTCACGCCGGGGGAACCCGAGGTCGGCGAGCACCGCGAGAGCCTGCTGGTGCACGGCCCGCACCCCTTCAGCGATCAGATCGGAGTCGGAGGAGGCATGGTCGAGGGCGCGCTCGAGGTTGTCGACGACCGGTAGCCAGCGGGACGCCACCGAGGCCCGCTCCTGTTCGCGCGCACGGATCAATTCTCTGGCGCTGCGTTTGCGGAAGTTGTCGAGCTCTGCGGCGGTGCGACGCCACGAGTCCTGCAGTTCGGCGATCCGTTGGGCGGTTTCATGCTCGCCCCCGGCCACCGCCTCCGCGGGTACCTCATCCACGGGCTCCTCGTGTCCGGACATCATGGCGGCGCTCAGTGAGCGGTGAACTCGGCGTCGATCACGTCATCGGCGCCGTCGCCCGCCCCGGCCTCGCCGGGCGATGCCCCCGCGGGACCGGCGCCGGCCCGGCTCCCGACGGATGCACGCAGCGCCTGTACCATCTGGTGCAGCTCCCCCGCCAGCGAGCGCAGGCGATCGATCGGCGTCTGCGCGTCGAGAGCAGCACGCGCATCACTCACCAGCATCTCGGCCCGGGCACGGTCGTGCTCTGCGACATTGTCGCCGGCTTCCTTCAGCGCGCGCTCCACCTGGTAGGCCACGGAGTCGAGCTCGTTTCGAGCGTCCACGAACTCGCGAAGCTGAGCATCCTCGCTGCGGTGCGCCTCAGCGTCCGAGACCATGCGCTCGACGTCCTCGGGCGTCAGCGTCGAGGTCTCGCTGATGGTGACCTGCTGCTCGGCTCCGGTGTCCTTGTCCTTCGCGGAGACGTGCAGGATGCCGTTGGCGTCGATGTCGAAGGTGACCTCGATCTGAGGCTCGCCTCGCGGGGCCGGCCGGATGTTCTCAAGGCGGAACCGCGCGAGCACCCGGTTGTCGCTGGCGCGCTCGCGCTCCCCCTGAAGGACGACCACGTCGACCGCCTGCTGGTTGTCCTCGGCGGTACTGAACACCTCGGTTCGACGTGCCGGGATCGTGGTGTTGCGTTCGATGACCTTGGTCATCACGCCACCCTGCGTCTCAAGCCCCAGCGAGAGCGGCGTGACGTCGAGGAGCAGGACATCCTCGACGTCACCCTTGATGATCGCAGCCTGGACGGCGGCGCCGAGCGCGACCACTTCGTCGGGGTTGACCGTCATGTTGGGTTCCTTGCCGCCGGTCAGTCGACGGACCAGGCCCTGCACTGCGGGGATGCGGGTCGAACCGCCGACGAGGATGACCTCGTCGATGTCATCCGCGGTGACCTTCGCGTCCTCCAGGGCCTGCTTCACCGGACCCATGCAACGCTCGACGAGGTCCGCGGTCAGCTGATCGAACGTCGAGCGCATGAGGTTGACATTCAGATGCTTCGGCCCCGAAGCATCCGCGGTCACGAAAGGCAGGTTGACCGCCGTCTGGGTGACCGCCGACAGCTCGACTTTGGCCTTCTCGGCCGCTTCGAACAGGCGCTGCAAGGCTTGCGGATCCTGCCGCAGGTCGACGCCGACATCCTTCTTGAACTCCTCCGCGAGGTAATCGACGATGCGTCGGTCGAAGTCGTCCCCACCGAGGTGAGTGTCGCCGGCTGTGGACCGAACCTCGACCACCCCTTCACCGACGGTGAGGAGACTGACATCGAAGGTTCCGCCGCCCAGGTCGAAGACGAGGATGGTCTCGTTCTCGAGCTTCTGCATTCCATAGGCCAAGGCCGCAGCGGTCGGCTCATTGATGATGCGGAGCACCTCAAGGCCCGCGATCTTGCCCGCGTCCTTCGTGGCCTGCCGCTGAGCATCATTGAAGTGCGCAGGCACGGTGATCACTGCTTCGGTGACCCGCTCGCCGAGCGCCTTCCCTGCATCCTCCGCGAGTTTGCGCAGGACCTGCGCCGAAATCTCCTCCGGAGCGTAGAGCTTGCCGTGGACCGAGAACCTGACAGCGCCGTCCGGGCCGGACACCACGTCGTACGAGACGGTATGGATCTCGGTTTGAACCTCGTCGTACTTGCGTCCGACGAATCGCTTGGCCGAGTAGATCGTGCCCTTGGGATTCATGATCGCCTGGCGCCGGGCCATCTGACCCACGAGACGTTCACCGTTTTCGAGGAACGCGACGACGGACGGCGTCGTCCTGCTTCCTTCGGTATTGGGGATGATCTGGGGCTGGCCGCCCTCCATCACCGCGATCACCGAATTGGTCGTTCCCAGGTCGATACCGACACTTCTGCCCATGAGATGCTCCGTTCGCTCGAAGGCTTCCCCGGTCATGGTCTCGCCGGCGCCTGACTCGGGCATCCCGTGAATGGGTGAACTTGCGGAACGTCGAAGTCTCAGTGACCGGCCTCGGTCGGCAGGCGTTGCGCGTCCGGCGAGCCGTGGCGGAATGACAGGACGGCGAGCTCGGCTCGCGAGTGAATGCCGAGCTTCTGGTAGATGTGCTTGAGGTGAGCGTCCACGGTGTGGGGCGACACGATCAGCTCCACCGCGGTCGCGCGGTTCGTCATCCCCGTGCCGACGAGCCCGGCGACCCGGATTTCGGTGCCGGTGAGCGACCGCCACGGGTCCGCTTCATGCGCACGAACGGCCGGGGCGGTCGGGGCGACGCCATGTGGGTTGTACAGCACAATTCCGCCGAGCAGGGCCCTGGAGTGAACCTTCAGGACGTCAGCGATCACCCCCATCCCGAAATGCCGCACGTCGTACAAGCAGAGGAACACGGCCGGCAACTCCGCCAGAATCCGGATCACCGCCGACTCATAGGAGAAGATCTCCCTCGCGCCGGTCTCCCCGGAGGCGTGGGTAGGTGTCTGGCCGGCGGCGCGCAGCAGCGGACGTCTGTCGTCTGCGGATGACGCCGGGTGCGAGACGAGGTCCGAGATTCGCTGCTGGGGCGACAGGGCGCTGGAGTTGAGATGGGCGTCTGGCGCTGAGTGCAGGTCGATTCGCCCCGACCGGCGGTCGTCGGCGTGACCTGCTCCTCCGTACACCCGCTGCCGCATGCTGGCGGGATCGATCTCATCGATGAAGCAGGCGCACTGATCGCCGTGGCGCACTCCCTCTTGCAGGAACTGCACCAGCAGGCGGTCGCGCTCGACGGGTCCGGAGAAGAGGGCGCAGACGTGAACCCCCGGGTAGACCTCGCCGACGCCAGGGATCCCCATGAGCAGGTCACTCATGAGGGCACTGCCCCGACTCGCGCCATGCGTTCAGGCTGCTGCCATTTCACCGAATAGTCACGGGGGTTGCCACGGTGCGGGGGGAAGAGTACACAGAGCTTGCCGGGTACCTGCGCCGACGGCAGCCCCGGCGCAGTCCGAGTTCTAGGCCCGCTCGCTTGCCAGCCGGGCACGGCGCTCCTCTTCCCGCTTCGAGTACGCAGCCGCGCGGATCGCCTCGTCCGACTCCAGTCCCGTGCCGAGGGCACCGCCGATCGTCGCCGCCGACGCCACGAACCACGCGAGCACGATCAGATCGCCATAGCCGAGCGGGGTTCCGACCGAGTCGCCCATCAGGGCGGGGTCCAGGACGAACAGTGCCCAGGCCAGGTTCACGACGAACAACACCGCGTAACCGATCACGACCCCGATTGCCAGCGTCAGCAGCGTCGAGGCGTTGTAGAGACGGGACCTCTCCCGGGCCTGGCGGGAACTGTCTTCGGGACGGTCCCATAGTTCACCGTCGATGACGATCCAGGCGACGACGATCGCGATGGACACGACCGTCGCGACTCCGAGTCGCCACCCTGAGAGGGAGGCGGCGAGCATCCAGACCGTTGAGTCGACCGTGGCCACCGCCCCGGTCGCCAGTGCCGCCACGAGTGCGGCCTTGAGCCCGGTCGCGAGAAGCCACGGTCGGTTGGCGAGCACCATGCCCACGAGCACCCGCCAACCGGCGATGAGACCGGGCATCGGCACGCGCTGTTCATCGGGCGAAGCGGGTGCGGCCATGCCGTTGACGAGCCCACGCACGGCACGACGGGCGCGCGAGCGAACACGGAACCCGCCGAGCGCGGGGAGCGAAAGCACGGCCGCGTGCCGCTGCGGGTCGAGAGCGGCCAGCAGGTAGCTGCCGTTGTCATCGCGCAGCGGAAGCTCGGTCACCCCGACGACGAGGTCCCACTCGTGGAGGGCGGCATGAGCCTGAAGTCGCGCCAGCGCGACGTCGACCTCCTCTGAACCGAGGGTGAACGGCTCGCTCAACAGCTCGACGTGCCACGCGATTCGATCTTCTCCGTCGGGAGCGACGAGGTCGGTCATCCGCCGCGCGACTTCCGTCGGGGACGCCGGATCGGCCACGATACCCACTCGGATGGACATCACTTCCGCACCGTACACCCAGGGTCACGCCGAAATCTGCACGGAGACGGAAGCGAGCCGATCGACCCGATCCCCGCGACGCGCAGGCTGGTGCGGCACCCCCTCATCGAGCACGCCTGGCCTAAGCCCGGAACCACCTACGTCAGCAACGGCCGACCGCGCGGCCGCATGACCGGACTGTCAGAGGTCCAAAATGCCCGGAATTCCGCGGATTTCGGTGACTGGCATGCGGCTCCCGCGGCCCGAATGAGGTTTCCGGTACCAAAGGTCGCAGGTTCGATTCCTGTCGGGGGCACCAGTCGGGACAAGGGATCGAGAGTCATCAGGACTCTCGATCCCTTTCTCTTTGACGACAAAGTGACAGCATCCGGGGCGCGCCGGCCGCGATCGAGAGCGGCCTGCCCCTTGCGGACACCGACCGATCAGGCTGAGGTGGAGAGGTGAGCAGCGTGCGATCGTGATCGGTCGCCGACGATGGCACGACGACGAGACCGTCGACGTGCAGATCGTTGGTGGCGTGGTGCGCGGCGTGCGGGAACGCGGACTGCTCGCGTGGCGCGGAATCCCTTATGCGGCGCCGCCCGTCGGAAGGAGACGATTCGCGAGTCCCGCGGCTGTGGTGCCGTGGGCGGGCATCCGCGACGCGTCCGACTTCGGCTCAGCCGCCCCGCAGGCGTTGCGCAATCCGCTCGTCCACACGCCGGCGGACGTCATCGCAGCGGACGAGGACTGCCTGACGGTGAACGTGCACGCGCCCCTCTGGGACGATCACGGCTCGAACCCGCTGCCCGTCATGGTGTACATCCACGGCGGCGGCTACAGCGCCGGATCGTCCCGGGATTTCTCGGGACAGGGTGAGGGTTTCGTCCGCGATGGCCATGTCGTGTACGTCAGCTTCAACTATCGCCTCGGGCCGCTCGGCTACCTCGACTTCAGCCGCTACTCGACCCGTGATCGGCGGTTCGAGAGCAATCTCGGGCTTCGCGATCAGGTGGCGCTGCTGAGATGGGTGCGAGACAACATCGGTGCTTTCGGGGGCGATGCCGAGAACGTGACGGTGTTCGGCGCCTCGGCGGGTGGCAACGCGGTGACGACGCTGATGGCAACGCCGTCGGCGCGCGGGCTCTTCGCCCGGGCGATAGCCCAGAGCCCTCCACCTGGCGCGGTCTACCCGTCCTCGATGAGCGCGCGATGGGCGGGCGAGTTCGTCGAGATCCTGCGCGGGGTGCTCGAGTCTCGAGCGGGACACGAGCTGGAGGAGCCTGCCCAGGCACTCCCCGTCGACACCACCGCGCGCGAATTGCTGACGACCGCGGCGCCGGGCGCTCTCGTCGCAGCGTGCACTGTTCTCCAGATGCGCACACCGGACGCCTACCCGGGCATGTTCTGCCTCGCGCCGGTCATCGATGGCGACTTCCTGCCCCACCATCCGCTGCGGGCGTTCCGAGACGGAACCGCGTACCGCGTTCCGCTCGTCATCGGAACGAACAATCGCGAGGGCGCGATCTTCCGGGGCCGTGTGGACATCCTGCCGCGGACTCCAGCGCGGATCGAGGCGCTCTTCGCGCGCGCCCCCGCCGGTTCTCGGCGCCGAATGCGCGCCGCCTATCCCGGGCTCCCCGCGCGACGGGCCGCCGCGGACTTCGGCGGGGACTTCGGATTCTGGTTCCCCAGCACGCAGGTCGCGGACTACCACTCACGCTTCGCGGCGACATGGGCATACCGCTTCGACGTGGCGCCACGACTACTGGAGATCCTCGGCCTGGATGCCACCCATGGCGTCGAGATGTTCGCACTCTTCGCCCGCACCGACCTGGCGATGGCGCGGATCATCACTGCGTTCGGGGGCGCGGAGGAGTACGCGGCGGCCGGTCACCGCATGCGAACCATGTGGCTGCGATTCGCAGCCGGTGCTCCGCCCGAGCAGACGTGGCCGTCCTATCGCGAACCCGACCGGTCCACGTTGATCATCGACGAGACCGATCGCGTCGAGCACGATCCCCGCCGCGAACGACGACGCGCGTGGCATCAGTTCCTCCCCGACATCGGGTGAATGCGCCACAGCGGATTCGCACGCGCGAGGGGGCTGCCGGATGTCAGGAGAAGACCGGAGAGAGGAAGCGGCGCTCGTAGCGGCGGATGCAACCGGTAGCGCGCGCGAACTCGAACGCCTCCTGGCACTCCGGATCTGTCTTCGAGGCGCTCCGGTAGATCTCGTACTCAGCGAGCGAGGGGAAGGTGAACAACGCGAACGCTTCGTCGCTGTCGCCTTCACTGGGCAGGAAGTAGCCGTGGTGGGTGCCGCCGAGCTTGTCGACGAGTCGGATCCACGCGCGGCCGTACTCGGTGAAGTCGTCGAGCTTCTCAGGATCGATCTCGTAGCGAAGATGAACAGTGATCATCGAGGTTCCTTTGCACTCAGCCGTACCGACGAGTCTCACCGACGAGAGGTGGGCGCGACGACGATCGATGCTCCTGCGCGCAAAGGTGGCGGAGAAAGCGCGAGAACTTGGCAGAGGAGCCGTCTTCGTGCTGTCGCGGCGGGCGCAGTGCGACGTCGCAGATGCCGACACATACGGGATCTGAGGCGGGTGTCAAGGGCTGGCTCGCATCCTCCCGCCAGAGGAGCATGGGAAGCGGAGCGGATCGACGTCCTTCCCTTTTTGCGACCCCCAGCGCTTCGGCCGTCGGCATCTCCCCAGGGAGGCCCCTCATGGGCAAGTTGATCTACGAAGGGACCGTCAAGGTCGATTTCGACGACAGGACCCTGGCACACCTTCAACTGGTGATCGGCACCAAGCTGCGCCGGGGCGAACCGTTCCACTTCACGTGGCGGGACGACGCGAGTATCGGGGACGGGCGGACGACGGTGTGGATCCATCCGAGATGCTCGCTGGTCTACAAGTTCTACGGCAGCCGCAAACCGCAGCTGAATCCGGCATGGATCGACGCGCTGGCGTACACGGCGAACTCCCCCACGGGGCTGTATCTCGTGCCGGAGCCGGCGATGCCGCGCGCCGAGGGCGTCGAGGAACACGACCTCGCCGGCTGACGCGTCTGCGTAGACCGCGTGGTTCGGCCTGTCAAGGTGCTTCGCAGGCGGTGCGCGACGGCACTGAGATGAGCGACGGCGATGGGAGTGGTGATGAAGCGGATAGACATCTACTACGGCGGGGACCACTACAGCATCGGAGGTCGCCGCTTCGAGGATCTGCGTGACGAGATCGAGGCGGGGATTTCCGCAGGCCCCTACTGGCTCGAGGTCAACGACGGCGAGGGCGAGATGCGGGTCGCCCATTTGCTGCTGATGCCGGGGGTTCCGCTCGCGATCATCCCCATCCCGGACGAGTTGCCTGCGCCCAGCCCGGACGCGATCTGGTCCAGCGGTGGTCCGCCCTTCGTCGGCTGATCATCAGGAACGGATGCTGCGGCCCACGCGAAGTGGCCGCTCAGGCGTCGCGACGCGATGTGCGATCGCCCGCCGGTTCCGCCTCGTCCGGCAGCGTCGAGGTGGGGATGACGACGACGTCCTGCACCTTCCAGTCGAGCGCGGCGACGGCCTCGCGCGCGTCCTCGATCTCGTTGAGGCGCACGTTGTGGTGCGCCGGCACGACGAACACCTCGACATGGAACACCTGGCCCATGTCACGCATCCGCACGGCAGTCGCGCGCACCCATGGGAACTCCTCCACCCGATCGGCGATCCGGGCGATGAGGGGATGGGGTCGGGAGTCGTCTTCGGTGCGCGCCCGCTGGTCGATGAGGTCGCGGATGGCGGCGCGGCTGTTGCGCCAGCCATCCCACACGATCCCGGCCGAGATGAACAGCGCGGCGGCGCCGTCGAGCCACCACAGCCCGATGCCGACGCCGAGCACCCCGACGATCGCAGCAGCCGTCGACGTCCAGTCCGCTTTTGCCATGTCGGCGTCCGCATACAGCACCTTGTTGTGCAGCTTCGGCGCCAGCTTCGCCTTCGCGTGACCGTAGAAGAACGGCCCGATGACGATCACGCTCATCACCGCGACCATGAACCAGCCGAGCCAGATGGTCCGGCCGAACAGGTACACCGTGCCGATGGACGGGTGCTCGGCCCGCACCAGTCCACCGATCGCCTCATAGGCCAGGTTTCCCCCCACCGCGAGCAGCGCGACGCCCGCGACGAGATGACCGACCCCCATGACGCGGTGATGCCCGAAGGGGAAGGCGCGCGTGGGCGGGCGTCGGATGAACAGCAGCGCGACCAGGAAGGCGATCTGCGGGATCACCGAGAGCATGTCCTCGATCCACGCGGTCCTCATCGCCTGCGAGCCGCCGACCACGAAGGCGAGAAGCCCGATCGTCACCACCGTGTAGCCGATCGTGAACCACTCCCAGCGGATGGCGCTGCGCAGCGCCTTCTGCTGGGTCTCGGGAAGGTCGGTACGGCCCATCGTCTTCACCGCGTCACCTCCCTGTCGAGATAGGCCTCGATGGCCGCCTGCCACGCGTTCTCGCCCATGGGCAGCAGCACGACGACCGGGCCGCGGGCCCCGGGAACGCCCGCGTAGCCGCGGGTGACAGCGACGCTCTGCGACCACGGGGTCGCATCGGTCATCCCTCCGATCGCGAGATCGAGGTCGCCGCCTTCCAGTCCGTCGACGAGGTCCTCCTCGCTGCCCACGGTCCACACGACCTTCGCGTCGATCGAATCGGCGAATTCCTCCACGATGCCGGCGAGCGAACCACCGACGTCGGACCCATCGACGGTCACGAGCTCGCCCGACGCAGACGCACCGGCTCGCAGCTCGCCGCCGCGCGCGCGGTCGAGGGTGCCCTGCGGATCGCTCGGCACTGTGATCGCGCAACCAGCGACGCACAGCGTCAGCACCAGCAGGGGCACGCTCCACAGGCGTCGCCACCGGCTCATGTCCCGAGTCTCACCCCGGCCCACGACGGTCGGGACCGGCCTTGACCCTCCTCGGCCGGACTGCTACCGCATGCCCCCTCACAGTCGCCCGCCGGCGCTGCGGGGGCGGTGCCGGCGAGCGGTGCGACGCGATTACGGCAGGACGATCTCGAAATCCGGGTCGCCCTGGTCGAGCACACCGAGGATCTGCCGCAGCACCCCGGCGTCACCGCGGACCTCGATGCCCTCGGAGTCCGTATCGCCCCCCGCCAGCCGGATGAGGCGCGGCTTCGAGAGCGTGAGCTGCAACGGGGTCTCGGGATCGGCCTCCCGCTCGACGTAGACGAGCACCCCGTTGCGCAGCGTCACGTGGAAGGTGCGACCGAGGTCGGTGAGGGTCACGTCGAGGGCGAGGTCGAGGTCCCACGCCTTCGGTCCGTCGACGCGGATGGCGACGGCGTCGAGGAGCTGCTCGGGCGTGAGCTGGGCGATGATCAGCGGCGCGGCCGCCTGGGTGGGCGTGCCGAAGGTGCCTTCGCGCAGCTCGGTCGCACCTGACAGGAAGAAGTTGCGCCACGTGCCGTTCTCTGAGCCGTACGCCAGCTGCTCGAGCGTGTCGGCATAAAGCGTGCGGGCTGCAGCATGATCGGCGTCGGAGAAGACCGCATGATCGAGAAGAGTCGCGGCCCAGCGGTAGTCACCCGAGTCGAACGCTTCCTGGGCGAGCTCGACCACCCGATCGACGCCGCCGATCGCGGCGACGTATCGCTCCGCCTGAGCCTGAGGCGGGTGCGGCCACAGACGCGCCGGGTTGCCGTCGAACCAGCCCATGTAGCGCTGGTAGATCGCCTTCACGTTGTGACTGACCGAGCCGTAGTAGCCTCGCGTGCTCCATGAGGCTTCGAGCGTCGGCGGCAGCTCGATCATCTCGGCGATCTCGACGCCGTTGTAGCCCCGGTTGAGCAGTCGCAGTGTCTGGTCGTGCAGGTAGCCGTAGAGGTCGCGCTGGATCCCCAGGAACTCACGGATCTCGTCAGTGCCCCACGTCGGCCAGTGGTGGGACGCGAACACCACCTCGACCTCGTCGCCGTAGCGCTCGAGAGCCTCGGTGAGGTAGCGCGACCACATGTGCGGGTCGCGCACGAGCGCACCCCGCAGCGTGAGGAGGTTGTGGAGCGTGTGGGTCGCGTTCTCGGCCATGCACAGCGCGCGGTAGCGCGGAAGGTAGAAGTGCATCTCGGAGGGCGCCTCCGTGCCCGGCGCCATCTGGAACTCGAACTCGACGCCATCGACGGTGTGGGTCTCACCGGTCGCGGTGACCTCGAGGGTCGGCGGGAGGATCGTCGGGTTGCCGGTGGACGTGGTCTGGCCGAGTCCCGCGCCGACCTGGCCTCGAGGTCCACGATCGAGCGCTGCGCCGTACATGTAGCCGGCACGGCGGCCCATCGCCGTGCCCGCGTACACGTTCTCGGCGACCGAGTGCTCGAGGAAGCCCTCGGGAACGATGATCTGCACCTTCCCGGAGTCGACGTCATCCTGGCTGACGATGCCCAGCACGCCGCCGAAGTGATCGATATGGCTGTGCGAGTGGATCACCGCGTGGATCGGCCGCTCGCCTCGGTGCTCCCGGTACAGCCCCATCGCGGCCGCTGCCGTTTCCACCGAGATCAACGGGTCCACGACGATCACGCCGGTGTCCCCCTCGATGATCGACATCACCGAGAGGTCGAGCCCTCGCACCTGGTACAGCCCGGGCACGACCTCGAACAGTCCGTGCTTGGCGACCAGCTTCGACTGCCGCCACAGGCTCGGGTGGACCGACGCGGGCGCGTCGCCCTGCACGAAGTCGTAGCTCGAGGCGTCCCACACGACGTCGCCATCGGCGTTGCGGATCTTCGGATCGTCGAGCGTGCCGATGAATCCGCGGTCCGCCGCCGCGAAGTCGTCCGCGTCGGCGAACGGGAGTGAAACGAGCGCCTTCGCATGGGCTTCGCGGATCGACCCCTCGGGTTCGCGCTGTTGCATGGTGATATCCCTTCGCACCGGCCCCGGCGGCCGGAATCCTCAGTCTTGCGGCGTCGAGCCGGCGGCGGCAAGCGCGGCCACGGCCTCGCGGTTGGTCGAGAAGACGGTCTGCCCCGACAGCAGTCCCAGCTCGTCGAGGCGCGCCTTCGTAGCGACCCGCACCCGGCTGAACGCCAGGCTCACGCCCTGCTCGTCGAGCCACTCCTCGAGCGATGCGAACGCCTCGGCGCCGGTCACATCGATATCGGTCACGGCCTCCATGTCGATGACCACATGCTTCACCGGCTCGTCGGCCCCGGTCACCGCGCGCTTCACTGCGGCGGAGAAGACCGTGCCGTTCGCGAAGAACAACGGCGCCGCCATCCGCACCACCACGACGCCGGGCGCGGTCGTCGCGCCGGCCGCCGCGTCTTCGAGGAGCGACTGCTTCGCGTCGTCGTCGGCGGCGAGGACGTCGATCGCGGGGTTCGCCGCGCGCTTGGCGAGGTTGATGAGGGCGAGCACGAACGCCACGACGATGCCCGGGATCGCGCCGACGAACAGCGTCACGAGGAAGCACACCGCGCCGATCGCGAACTCGAAGCGGTCCTGGCGCCAGAGAACCCGGAACTCCCGGACACCGAGCAGCGGCAGGATCGCGACGCCGACCACGGCGCCGATGGCCGGTGACGGGATGTCGGCGAGCAGCGTGGTGCCGAACAGGAGGAGCAGCAGCGTGCCCGCCGCGAGCACGAGCGACGGGAGTTGGGTGCGGGATCCCGCCTGATCCATCGCGGCGGTGCGCGACGTGGACGAGCCCATCGAGAAGCTCCCCTGTGCGCCGGCGGCGATGTTTCCGAGGCCGAACGCGAGGAGGTCGCGGTTGGCGTGGAACGGATAGCGGTGCTTCTCACCGTAGGACCGGGAGACGAGGAGGCCCTCCGCCGTCGTGACGAGCGTCAACGCGATCGCCGACGGGATCAGTGCCATCCACATCCGCCAGTCGATGACCGGCCAGGTGAGGGTCGGCGGTCCGGCGGGGATCTCCCCCAGCACATCGACCCCCTCCTGGTCCAGACCTGTCAGCACGACCAGCACCGTGGACAGGATCAGCACCACGAGCGCCCAGGGCACGGCCCTCAGGAACCTCTTGCCGAGCAGGAGGACGGCGACGGACACCGCCGAGATCGCCACCGACCACGCGTTGATCGTCTCCAGGTCGGCCACGAGTCCGAACACCTTGTCGACGAACTCCCCACCGGAGTCGATCTTGACCCCGAGCATCTTCGCGATCTGGCTGACCAGGATGTCGAGGGCGAGGCCTCCGACGAACCCGACGAGGATCGGCTTGGAGAGGAAGTTCGCGAGGAAGCCGAGCTTGAACACGGACATCAGCACGAACATGACCCCGCAGATGATCGCCTGCGCGAGTGCGAGCGTGGCATAGTCCGTACTGCCGGCCGTGGCGAGCCCGCCGATCGACGAGGCAACGAGAGCCGCCGCCGCCGCATCCGGCGACACCACGAGTTGACGGGACGACACGACCAGCGCGTAGATGAGCGTGGGCACGACGAGGGCATACAGCCCTGCCGTCGGCGGGAGCCCGGCGATCTGCGCGTACCCGATGTTGAGCGGGATCGCGATCGCGAGGAGTGTCACGCCCGCCGTGAGCTCCGTGACCAGGTTGTGCCTGGTCAGTCCGGCGAGGGGTCGCTGCATACCTGCTCCTGGATACGTGGGGCACAGTCGTGTCCACCTTGGCACGATCGAGCGGTGTCAGACGGGATCGCCGGGCACGAGGGGCGGCACGACCGCCTCGCTCGTCACCGTTGCCGACCACCCGCGCCGCGCCAGTCCCGCGGTGAGCGCCGCGACCACCCCCGACGTGACGGACAGACCTCGCGCGGGATCGTGCCAGAACTGCACGCGCCCGGTGATCCGGGTCTCCGAAACGGCGGTGACCAGCACGCCGACCGCCGCTGGATCGGCGAGCACGCCCTCGGCAGCAGCGGCGGACTCGGCGAGCGCCTCGACGACCTCGTCGACGCCGGCGCCGGCCCGCTCGACGCGCACCTGCACTTCGCTGCGCCTGCCGCCGTGGCGCGAGTTGTTGACGAGGGTCTCGGCGAGGAGCTTCGAGTTCGGCACGTGCGCGGTGCGCCCGTCGGGAGTGGTGAAGACCACGGCGCGGGAGTTGAGCTCGATGACGGTGCCGGTGATGGGCTTGCCGTCCGGCCCTTCGACGGTGATCTCCTCGCCGAGCACGACGGGCTTGCGAGTGGCGATGAGCACGCTCGCCGCGAAGTTGTCGGCGACGCCGCGCAGCACCAGCGCGGCGACGACGACCAGCACGATCACGACGGCCAGCACCGGCTGCACATTCGCGCCGAGGAACGCGAGCGCGATCCCGAAGCCGAGGAGCAGCAGCGTGTACTGGGCGAAACGGGCGGCGAACCTGGTCGCGGCCGGGGTCGCCGTGGGCACGTGGCCCATGAGGTCGGTGACGGCCCGCTTGGCGATGCGCGAGGCGATCCACCCGGCGAGCAGGGCGAGGATCGCCCACAGCACCTGCCACCACGTGATCGGCGTGCTCAGGAACTGGCTGAAGTCCACGTCGTCAGACTACGAGCGGCGCACCGCGGCGGAGCGAGCCTCGCCGGGGCTCCGGCTTCGAACAAGAGCCCCGACGATGCCGGGCGCAAAACGATGATCCCCTCGGTGCCGAAGCGCCGGGGGGATCGTCAATGCGATGTTGGGTTTCCGTGTTCCGGGATCCCTTTCGGGTCCTACGTTCCTGTTGTCCGTTCGCAAGATCGAATTTCCTCCTCGCGAACCCCGTCGTCAAGAGTTCACGAAGAAGTCATCTCGACATGAGGTTGAGGGTGAGGGATGCTGCGCCCCGGCGCAGTCGCCGGGACGCAGCATCCTGTCGATCACTGCGTGGCGTCGTCCGTGAACGCGTCCATGCTCTTGCCCGCACCGTGCGACTTGCCCGGAGCGCGGACGCCGTTGACGCTCGACGTGTCGAACGCGAACGTCATGATGGCGGCGGCCACCGCATCCGAGTTGACGTCGAGCGCGTGCGCGTTGAGGTTGTCGATGTCATCGCAGGGAGCGTGGTAGCACGAGTCGAACGCGACGCCGGCCGTGCCGCCGAAGATCGCCGCCTGCTGGGCGCTCTTGACGCCCTCCGCGCCGGTGAACAGACCGCCCGCGGGGATGCCCACGGCGATGAAGGGTCCATAGTCGCTGCGGCCCGAGAACTCTGTGTCCTGGAACGGCTCTCCGACGCTCGTGTAGTAGTGCTCGAAGACGTCCTCGATCTGGGCGGACCCCTCCGGGATGAAGCCGGGTGCGGCCGTCCCGCTCGAGTTGTCGCCGTCGTAGACACCCATGAAGTAGTTCGGCGAGCCGATCATGTCGAAGTTGAGGTAGAGCGCGATGTCGCCCGCCTGCTCCTCCGACAGCGCGCCCACGTAGTGCTCCGAACCGAGCAGACCGCTCTCCTCGGCGCCCCACCAGGCGAACCGGACCGTGTTGTTGGGCTTGGTCTTCTGCATCTGGATGGCGGTCTCCAGCAGCGCGGCGCTGCCCGAGCCGTTGTCGTTGATGCCCGGGCCGTCCTGGACGCTGTCCAGGTGGGCGCCCGCCATGACGGTGTTGGCGTCGTTGCCCGCCGTGGTCTCGGCGAGCACGTTCCACGCGGTGCGGGTGTCCGCCTCGTAGTCGACCGTCACGGTGACGATCGAGTTCGCCGACGAGAGCAGGTTCGCGCCGGTGGCCGAGGTCGCGAAGACCGCCGGGATGTTGAGCCCGGTGGCGTCGCCGATCATGCCGACGAGGCCGGTGCGGCCCGGCTGCCCCTCGTTCATGACGATCACGCCGGCCGCGCCCGCCGCCTGCGCGTTGAGGACCTTGACCGCGAATCCGCACGTCCCGCGCTGGACCAGGGCGATGCCGCCCGCCGGGAAGCCGGCGAAGTCCGTCGACTCGCATCCGCTGGTGTTGCTGTTCGGCGGGAGCGCCGCGGACGGGTAGACCACGCCGACGGGCACGAGCGGCCCGGTCGCGGTGCCCTTGGGGCTGCCGCTGTCGAAGTTGTTGCGGAGGAAGTCCGACTCGTCGACGAACGCCGTGGGGTTCGGTGAGACGCGGATGAGCTCGCTGTTCTCCTCGACGTAGTCGAATTCGAACGGCTGCACCTGCGGCGTGTACCCGGCGGCGGTGAGCTGACTCACGACGTAGTCGACGGATGCCTTGTACCCCGGGCGTCCGGCGGCACGGTCGCCGTACTGGTCGGCGATGTCCTGGAACGCCTCGAGATGGTCCAAGACGGCGTCGAGCGTCACGGCTTTCGTGATCTTCTTCACCGAGTTGTTGTTCGGTGCCGCGTACGCGGGACTTGCGAGAGCGACGGTGGCGACGAGGGCGGTCGCGGTAGCGACAACCCAGGCGCGCCTGGTTCTCATGGGCATGGTCGTGCCTCTCCGCCGGTGACCCCTCTGGCACCGGCTTCCTGCGGGGATGCTCACATACTCCGCGTTGGCACGGCCAGTCCCACGAGGGGCACTCTCATCGAGCTCTCATGATCGAGGCCGACCAGGACGGATGCCGCGACCCGGCGCGGTCGCCGGATCGCGGCATCCGGTGCCCGGAGGTCACTCGTGGCCGACGAGCTTCAAGCCGACGACGCAGCCTACGAGGCCGAGGATGAGAAGCATCTTGACGAGCGAGAACGCCTCGTCGCCGGTGATCATGGCGTAGGCGACGGTCAGCGAAGCGCCGATGCCGACCCACACCGCGTACGCGGTGCCGGTGGAGATGTCGCGCATCGCCCAGGCGAGTCCGCCCATGCTGGCGATGAGCGCGACCCCGAAGATCACCGACGGCCAGAGCTTCGTGAAGCCCTCGGTCTTGCCGAGCGCGGTGGCCCACACGGCCTCGAGGATGCCGGAAACGACGAGGATGACCCACGACATGGCTGCGCTCCTGGCCAGTCTTGTCGCGTACCGGGTACTGATCCGTCGTCCGGGGATCCGGTCGGGGATCCGTCGACCACCTTAGCCGCGCGCCCTGGGCAGGGCCTGGGCAGGGATCCGTCCCGCCGGGCTCAGACGAGGAAGAGCCGATCGAGCGTCCCCGGGTTGTGCGCGTGGACGAGCACGAGGAAGACGACAGCGTCGAACAGCAGGTGCACCGTGACGACGTACGCGAGCGAACGCGTCTTCATGAAGATGAAGCCCTGCAGCAGCGCGAACGGGATGGTGAGCACCGGACCCCATGCCTGGTAGCCGAGCTCCCACAGGAACGAGACGAACACCACCGACTGCAGGATGTTCGCCTGCCAGAACGGGAAGTGCCGCCGCAGCAGCGCGAAGCAGGTGCAGATGAAGAACAGCTCGTCCCAGATGCCCACCGCGCCGACGCCGACGAACAGGCGTGCGATGAGCTCCGGGGTGTCGACCACCGGCCAGTTGAGGTAGACGCCCGACGTGATGAAGTAGAACGGCAGGATCAGCCAGCCGAGCAGCAGCACGGCGACGAGCCACGTCCACTGGAACCTCGTCCACCGTCCACCGCCGCGCCACGGGAAGCGGATGGCACGGTCCCGGTACGCCCACCGTGAGATCACGTACGGCACCGCGACAGCGCCGCCGAGGGCGATCGCGAACCGCAGGATGGCGAGGTTGTCGAGCTCCGCCTTGAGCGGGATCGCGCTCACGATGAGCAGTCCCACGGCGATGAGCGAGAGGTCGCGCACCAGCGACGGCCGGCGGATGCTGGAGTCCGAGGCGGCAGGCCGGGTCGAAGCATCCGCCCGCTCGGTCACCGACGCGATCGCGAGACCCGCCGCCAGCAGCACCCACCCGAGCCACGGCACGCGCACGACGAAGAACGCCGGCGCGGCGAGGCAGACGAGGAGAGCGGGCGCCAGAGACCAGGACCACGTGCGGACGGCCGGCGCGGGCGGGGCGTCGGGATGTGCGGGCATGCTCGGCGGCTCCGGTCGGTTCGGTTCGGACGGGGTCAGTGGTCGAGGGGGTGCTCGATCTCATCCTTCGCCATGCGCGCGACGACGTACGCGAGCGCGCCGAGGATCAGCGGCATCACACCGGCCGCGATGAAGATCGCCTCGATCGGCACCACCTCGGCGAGGGGTCCGGCGAGCGCCATCGACAGCGGCATGAGCGCGAGGGACACGAAGAAGTCGAGGCTCGAGATGCGCCCGAGCATGTGGCGGGGCACACGACGCTGCAGGAGCGTCCCCCAGATGACGTTGCCGTAGCTGAAGCCGAAGCCCACGACGAACAGGCACAGCGCCATGAGCCAGTACTCGTGGGTGATGCCGACGATCGCGAACGGCAGCGTGCTGACGCCCCACACGCCCATCATCACCGTGAGGTACCGGCGTGGGAGCTTCATCGACGACACAACGATCGAGCCGAGAACGCCGCCGATGCCGTAGATCGCGAGGAGGAAGCCGAACAGGCGCGGATCCTCCCCGACGCGGTCTCGTGTGACGAAGGGCAGCAGCACCTCCTCGGGACCGATGAACACGAGCACCCATCCGGTCGCGAACAGCAGCGTCCACAGCAGCCACGGCGTGCGGATCGTGAAGCCCACGGCCTCGCGGAGGTCGTGGAGCACTCCTCGCACGCCCTCGGGTGCCTCGCGCTGCTCACCCGGCGCGGCGGGGGGCTCGGGGCGCACGAAGAGGAGCAGCACGAACGCCAGCGCGTGCGCCGCCACCACGCCCCACGCGGCGTGCGCCGGTGCGAGCACCGCGGCGACGATGACACCCGCCGCCGCCGGACCCGCGGCCTGCTGCAGCGCGGGCCTGATGGCGCCCTCGAGGCCGTTCGCGGCGAGAAGCTGTGCGGGCGGGAGGATGCGCGGAAGGATCGCGCTGTACGCCGGGAAGAAGAAGCCCGCCCCCGCGCCCAGCGCGAAGGCCACGATCGCGAGGTGCGGGATCGTCACGACGCCGAACGACCCGGCGACCGCGACCGACGTGATCGCGAGCAGGTTCACCAGTTCGACGAGGCGCAGCAGGAGCCGGCGCGGCACCCGATCGGCCGCGATGCCGCCCGGGATCGCGCACGCCAGCAGACCGACGGCGTTCGCCGCGGCGACGGCCGAGAGCTCGACCGGACCGCCGCCCGCGCCGATGACCGTGTAGACCATGACGACGGCCCACATCCCCGCGCCGAAGATCGACAGCACGACGGCGCCGAACAGCATCCGGAAGTCGCGGTGACCGAGCGGGCGCACGAAGCGCCAAGCGTCGCGCTGCGTCACGGGGGTCGCCGCGTCGAGCTCGGCATGAGGCTCACGCGCGGGCTCGGGCGCCGGTCCCGGCAGCGGGACCGGGCCGGTGAGGGGTCCGGTGGGTCCGCTCATGACCTCGCGACGCGGCGGTACGACAGATCTCGGATGTCGCGTCCCACGCGCGCGCCCTTGCGCTCGAACGCCGTGAGCACGCGGCCGTCGAAGCGCGGGGCCCACTCCCCCTCGAAAGTCGCCTGGAAGTCAGCGGCGACCGACAGGACCTCACGCATCTGCAGCGCGTAGTCCTCCCAGTCGGTCGCGAGGCGCAGCGTCCCGCCGTCCTTCAGCACCCGTGCAGCGATCGCGCCGAAGCCCGCGGCGACGAGGCGCCTCTTGGTGTGCTTCTTCTTGTGCCACGGGTCGGGGAAGAAGATCCAGAGCTCGTCGACGGATGCCTCGGGCAGCAGGTGCTGCAGCACCTCGGGCGCATTCGCCTCGACGAGGCGGAGGTTCCGCGCCCCGGCGCGGTCGGCGTCGAGCATGGTGCGGGCGAGCCCGGCGCGGAACACCTCGATCGCGAGGAAGTCCGTGTCGGGGCGCGACGTCGCGGCGTGCACGATCGCGTGCCCCTGCCCCGACCCGATCTCGACGACGAGCGGCGCGTCGCGGCCCCACACCGTGGCGGGATCGATCTCCGAGTCCGGCAGGATGCTGGTGGCCGCACGGTCGCGGGGCACCTCGATGACGTACCGCGGGGCGAGCTCGCTCCACGCGCGCTCCTGGGCGTCCGACATCCGGCCGCTGCGCCGGACGAACGACACCGGCTTCTCACGGAAGGTGCGGGGTTCGGGCGCAGGCGTGGCAGGGTTCGTCACCCCTCCAGGCTACCCAGGGGCAGAGACGCCGACGGCCTACCTCGGGACGGTGACGAAGTCGATGAGCTCCTCGACGCGGCCCAGGAACGCGGGCTCGAGGTCGCGGTAGGTCCTCACCGACGCGAGGATGCGCTGCCAGGCGCGGGCGATGTCGGCCTGATCGCGCGCGGGCCAGCCGAGTGCTCGGCACACGCCCACCTTGAACTCGATGCCGCGCGGCACGTCGGGCCAGCGCTCGATGCCGACGGCCCGCGGGGTGACGCACTGCCACACGTCGATCCAGGGGTGCCCCACGATGAGCACGTGCTTCCCGTGGCGGCCGCGCGCGATCGCGTCGGCGATGCGCGATTCCTTCGAGCCGGGCACGAGGTGGTCGACGAGCACCCCGTAGCGGCGCTCGGCCGACGGCGGCTCCTCGTCGAGCGCGGCGTCGAGCAGATCGATGCCCTGCAGGAACTCGACGACGACGCCCTCCTCCCGGAGGTCGTCACCCCACACCTTCTCGACGAGCTCGGCATCGTGGCGACCCTCGACGAGGATGCGGCTGGCACGCGCGACGCGGGCGCGCGAGTCTGCGGTCGCGAACGAGCCCGACGCGGTGCGCTTCTGCCCGGTGGGCGCCGCGGCGGGTGCGGGCGGACCGAGCACGACGTCCTTGCCGTCGATGAGGAAGCCCGCCCCGAGCGGGAACAGCCGGCGGCGGCCGAGGCGGTCCTCGAGCTCGACCATGCCACCCGACGCGGCGACGACGGCGCCGCAGAAGCCGTCATCTGCGACCTCCACGACGAGATCGCGGGATGCCGCCACCCGCGGCAGCTCCCGCACCCCGTGGCCCTTCCAGCCTGTGGCCAGCACATCGGCGCCGTAGCGATCGTCCATGGTCCTCCTCCGGACCGGCAAGGCTACCCGCCGACCCGCTCCCAGTGCGGGAGCGACCCGCATCGACGGCTCGTTCGTGCGTTCTCGGCGAACACTCAACCGGCGTCCGGGCCGTGGGCTATCGTCGTATCCCCGCGGCTGAATAGACTCGCGGGAGGGGAACACGAGTCCCGGAGGGGGATCGATGCGACTGCGTTGGGCGGCAGCGCTGGCGTCCGCTGCGGTGGTCGCGGTCACGGCGATCGGCGGTGGGGCGGCGCTCGCGACTCCGCCGGTCACGCTCGGCTCGAGCGCGGAGTACGTGCTCGACGAGTCGGGGGTGCTCTCGTCCGGGCAGCGTTCGGAGGCGCAGTCGCGACTCGAACAGCTCAAGTCCGACACCGGACTCGATCTCTGGGTCGTCTACGTCGACGAGTTCACCGACCCGGCAAGCGCCGCCGACTGGGCGAACCAGACCGCCGACGACAACAACCTCGGCGTCAGCCAGTACCTGCTCGCCGTCGCGACCCAGGGCCGCGCGTACTACCTGTCTGGCGATCCGACCGGCCCCGTCAGCGACGAGCAGCTCGCGACCATCGAGCAGGAGCAGGTCCAGCCCGCCCTCGCCCGGGACGACTGGCTGGGAGCGATCGATGCGGCCGCCGACGGCCTGACCGACGCCGTCGCCGGCGCTCCTGCCACCGACTCCGGCGGCAGCGGGTGGTTCACGTGGCTGCTCGTCATCGTCGTCGTCGCCGTCGGCATCGTGCTGCTGGTGATGTTCCTTCGCCGGCGCAAGAAGGGCGCGGTGACCGCCGGACCGGCAGGTCCGCCGCAGCCGAGCATCGAGGAACTCGAGCGGCGCGCGTCGTCGCTGCTCGTCGAGACCGACGACGCCATCAAGACGAGCAGGCAGGAGCTCGGCTTCGCGAAGGCGCAGTTCGGAGACGCCTCGACGACCGAGTTCGAGGCGGCCCTCGCGACCGCGCAGCAGAGCCTGGACGAGGCGTTCGAGCTCAAGCAGAAACTCGACGATCACATCCCCGACTCCGAGCAGGACACCCGCGCCTGGAACGAGCGGATCATCGCGCTGTGCGAGGCCTCCAACGCGCTCCTCGACGAGAAGGCGGCCGCCTTCGACGAGCTGCGCAAGCTCGAGCAGAACGCCCCTGAGGCGCTCGCGCGCGTGCACGACGCGAAGGCGAAGGCCGAGGCATCCCTCGACCAGGCGACCTCCCGGCTGCAGAGCCTGCAGACGGCGTACGCGCCCGAGGCGCTCGCGACCGTCGTCGACAACCCCGAGCAGGCACGGCAGCGCCTCGCGTTCGCCGACGAGCAGCTCACCGCCGCGCAGGCCGCCATCGGCGCGGGCGACGGCGGGGAGGCCGCGGTCGGGATCCGCGCCGCCGAAGAGGCGGTCGGCCAGGCGACGCTGCTCGAGAACGCCATCGACAAGCTCCACTCCGATCTCGCCGAGGGCGAGCGCAACGCCACCGCCCTCGTCGCCGAGCTCGAATCCGACATCGCGGCAGCATCGGCCCTCCCCGACGCCGACGGGCGGATCGCGGGCGTCATCGCGTCGACGCGCCAGCAGCTCGACGCCGCGCGCGCCCAGCTCAGCGGCACCGCCAAGCGCCCGCTCGCGGCGCTCCAGAGCCTCGAATCGGCCAACACGCAGATCGACACGCTCGTGCAGGGCGTCCGTGATGCCGCGGCCCAGGCTGAGCGCGCACGCCAGATGGTCGGCCAGGTGATGATGCAGGCGCAGGCGCAGGTCTCGGCGGCCGAGGACTACATCACCGCGCGACGCGGCGCGGTCGGCGCCCAGGCGCGCACCCGCCTCGCCGAGGCCGGAGCCTCCCTCGCCCGCGCCCAGGCGCTGCAGGCGAGCGACCCGCAGCAGGCGATGCAGCAGGCGCAGCGTGCCGACCAGCTCGCCGGGCAGGCGATCCAGCTCGCGCAGAACGACGTCGGCGCGTTCGACGCCGGCTCGGGCGGCATGTTCGGCGGAGGCCAGCAGGGCGGCCAGTCCGGCGGGGGCATGCTCGGCGCCGTCCTCGGCGGCATCGTGCTGAACTCCGTGCTGAGCGGCGGCCGCTCCTCGGGAGGCATGGGCGGCGGACTCGGCGGCATGCTGGGCGGCGGTGGCCCTGGCCGCTCGTCGGGCGGCATGCGACCCGGTAGCTTCGGAGGCGGGGGCACGCGCGCGCGCCGAGGAGGTGGCCGCTTCTGACCCGAAATCGCCCGGCCGCCCGAGGGCAGCAGGCCGCGGCATCCGTCTCCAGACCAGACTCACCGACTCAGAACTGAAGTCCGATAGGAAGGAAATCCGATGGCGAAGCAGTCCATCTTCGGTCGCATCTCGACCCTCATGAAGGCGAACATCAACGCACTCCTCGACTCCGCTGAGGACCCGCAGAAGATGCTCGACCAGCTCGTGCGCGACTACACCAACTCGATCGCCGACGCCGAGTCGGCCATCGCCGAGACCATCGGCAACCTGCGCCTGCTCGAGCGCGACCACCAGGAGGACGTTCAGGCGGCCGCCGAGTGGGGCAACAAGGCCCTCGCTGCCAGCCGCAAGGCCGACGAGCTGCGCAGGACCGGCAACACCGCCGACGCCGACAAGTTCGACAACCTCGCCAAGATCGCGCTGCAGCGTCAGATCAGCGAGGAGAACGAGGCCAAGGCGATCGCGCCGACCATCGCGACGCAGAACGAGGTCGTCGACAAGCTGAAGGAGGGCCTCAATGGCATGAAGCAGAAGCTGGAGCAGCTGCGGTCCAAGCGCTCCGAGCTTCTCGCGCGTGCCAAGACCGCCGAGGCCCAGAACAAGGTCCACGACGCCGTCAAGTCGATCGACGTGCTCGACCCGACGAGCGAGCTCGGCCGGTTCGAAGACAAGGTCCGCCGCCAGGAGGCCCTCGCCGCCGGCAAGCAGGAGCTGGCCGCGTCGAGCCTCGACGCCCAGTTCAACGCCCTCGAGGACGTCGGCGAGCTGACCGAGGTCGAGGCTCGCCTCGCGGCCCTCAAGATCGGCGCGCCGACGCAGGCCGCGATCGAGAACTGAGCTCACCGCTCACCGCGAAGGGCGCCGGGTCCGCGAGGATCCGGCGCCCTTCGCCGTGTCTGCGGCGGCGCTTCCTGATCCCGGCTTCTCCGGCACCTGCTCTGTATCGGCGGTGACGGATGCCACGGGCCGCGGTCTAGGCGAAGATGAAGGGATGACGCGATACCTGGTTGTCCCGCAATGGCAGGGAAGCCCCTCCTCCCGCGCGATGCAGCTCATCGATGGCGCCCAGGCGATCGCCGGAGACCTGCCCCGGGCCTCGACCACGGTGCTGGACGTGCCGATGGAGGCCGGCGAGTCGCTGGATACGGGCATCCATCGCCTCAGCGCTCTGCAGCGCGTGCGCGGGATGGTCGCGCAGGCCCTGGACGCACACGACGTCACCGCTCCGGAGGAGGCGGTGCTCACGATCGGCGGCGACTGCGGCATCGCGCTCGCCCCGATCGCGCACGCCGCCCGCCGCGCCCCCGGACTCGCTGTGGTCTGGATCGACGCGCACCCCGATCTCAACTCGCCCGACTCCTCGCCGTCGGGCGCCTTCGCCGGCATGGTGCTGCGCGCCGTCATCGGCGACGGCGACCCGGGTCTGTCGCTGCCGGCGGGCACGGTCGCCGCCGAGCGGGTCGTCCTGGGCGGCACGCGCTCGTTCGACGACTCCGAACTCCAGGTCGTCGCCGACCTCGGCATCACCTCGCTCACCGTCGACCAGTTCGCGGCGGGCGACGCGCTCGCCGACGCGGTGCTCGCGACCGGCGCCGAGGCGGTGTACATCCACGTCGACATCGACGCGCTCGACCCCTCGGAGATCAGCGGGAACGCCCATCCCGAGCCGTTCGGCATCAGCGTGGCCGAGCTCACCGCCGCCGTCGGGCGCCTTCGCGAACGCGTGCCGCTCGTCGGCGCGTCCCTTGCCGGCTACTCACCCGCCTCGCTCGCGGCGGCGACCGACGACCTCGGCGCGATCCTGCGCGTGATCGGGGCGCTCGCGTGAGCCCCATCCCCACGCCGCCCGCCGGGTGGCGCGCCGCAGCCGAGCGCGCCGTGATCCGGGGGCGGCGCATCGACGAGGCGATTCCGGCGTTCCTCCTGGACTCGCCCATCAGTCGCGTCGGGTACTGGTACGGCTGCGCGGTGGGATGGGTCTGGGGCACCCTCTGGAGCACCGGCCGCGTCGAGAAGCGCGAGGGCCTGTGGGTATTCCGCGGCATGCCCCGCTGGACGTTCCCGCGGGGCGGCTCATGCGTCGGCGGGTGCTTCCTCACCGGCGAGGGGCGCATCACGGACGCGCTGCTGCGGCACGAGGCCGTGCACAAGCGCCAGTGGCAGCGCTACGGGCTGCTCATGCCGCTGCTCTACCTGCTGGCCGGCCGCAACCCGTTGCGCAACCGGTTCGAGATCGAGGCAGGCCTCGCCGACGGCAACTACGTGCCGCGCGGCGCGGCCTGATCGCACGAGACGACGAGGACGCGGCCGAGATGGCCCGGCCGCGTCCGCAGGGTGAGTACCGGCGCAATACCCTAGGCCGCGGGCGCCGCGGCGCGGAAGACGCGGTAGATCCGGCGGCGGAGGCCGACCACGACGGCGGGAGGCGTCAGCGCGCGGTGGCGAGGCCGTACTGCGCGGGAGTGTGGATCGCGTCCGTGCGGATGCCGAGCCCCACCAGGTGGTCGACGATGTCGGCCGTTCCGAGGTAGCCGCCCAGCAGGTGGATGCGGGTCTCGTCGTCTTCAGCGCACAGCATCTCGTCGGCCCACGCGGTGACGGCGCGCGTGAGCGCCTCACCCGAGGCGCAGCCACGGCCGGTGCCGGGCGCACCCGATCGCTGCGAGCGGTCGAGCCACGTCACGACCATGCGACTCGGCGCGGTGATCTCGGCCAGCCACGAGGCATCCGGAATCTCGATGAACACCCGGCCCGTCGAGCAGATCGGGAGGGTCGCGAGCACGGCCTCGAGCTCGGCCAGCGACGACTCGTCGGCCGTGATCAGGTGCTGGACGCGCGTGTGACGCGACGCACGGCACGCCGACGCGTTGTGCGCGGCACTCTGAGGCTGGATGTTCTGGACCATGACCCTTCCACTATAGCCGCTGACGAAGGGTTGCCTTACCTCATCACCGACCGCGAGAATGGACGCCTCGTCTTTATGCGCTGCGGCGCAGCAGCACGCGGCGCAACTCGGCGATCTCGTCGTCGGCCAGGCCGTGCGCGCGCAGGTACTCCCCCGCCGACCCGTACCGCCGGGCGACGTCGTCGAGCAGCGCGCGCATGACCGGCGCCGGAGACCTGGTCGCGAGGTCCTCGAGGTGGACGGCGTCGGGATGCATCGCGCGCAGCATCTCGACGATCTTGCGATTGCGCCGCGGCGGGAGCAGACCCTCGGTGCGGGCGTAGTCGGCGACCACGGCATCGGGGTCGACACCGGCCGCCGCGAGGGTGAGCGCGATCGTCACGCCCGTGCGGTCCTTGCCGACGGTGCAGTGCACGAGCACCGGCTGGTCGGCGAGGATGCCCCGGACCACCGCGGTGACGCCCTCGGAGGAGTCGTCGACGAGTCGGCGATACATCTCGTCGAGGCTGATGTCGTCGCGGAAGAAGGACTCCACCGATCCGAGGAACAGGGGCACCCGCTGCGTGACGACGTCGAGACCGGCGATGCGGCTCGGTTCGCGCGCGACCTCGTCGTCGGCGCGGAGGTCGATGATGCGCCGCAGGTGAAGATCCGCGAGTGCGCGCGTGCCGGCCCGATCGAGCCGGGCGAGGTTGCCCGAGCGGAACAGCACGCCGAACCGCGTGGCCGCGTCGCCCGCGCGCAGGCCGCCCACGTCGCGCAGGTTGACCGCCCCCGGTACGACGGGGTCGGCCGGTGCCGGATCGAGAGGGGGTGTGGGGACGGTCACCAGGCGGCACCCGCGGCGGCGTCCTTGTCTTCGCCGACGAGGTCGTCGCGGGGCGGCGTGCTGTACCGGCCCGCGATGGCGATCCGGTTGAACGCGTTGATCGACACGAGGATCCAGCTGAGGGCGACGTACTCCTTCTCGCTGAGCACGCCGCCGATGCGGTTGTAGACGTCGTCGGGGATCCCGTCCTCGTGGATGTAGACATACGCCTCGGCGAGCTCGAGGCCTGCCCGCTCGCGGTCGGAGAAGACGCCCGACTCGCGCCACACCGGCAGCTGCGCGATGTCGTCCGCCGTGACGCCGGCGGCGAGCGCCCGCTCGACATGCACCCGCACGCAGTAGGCGCAGCCGTTGCGCTGCGACGCGTGGATCTGCACGAGTTCCTTGAGCCGGTCGTCGATGCCGTTCTCGGCGGCGATGCCGCCCACGGTCTTCGAGAAGGCCGAGAGCGCCTGATAGGCGGGTCGCGCCGCTCGCGAGAGATGCACGCGGTGTTCTGCCGTCATGACGCCAGACTACCCAGGGCCGGCTCGGGCAGGGCCGGGCGCCGCCGCGGTGCGGCATGATGAGCGGGTGAGCGACCCCATCGACGAGTTCTCGTTCCTTCCCGAGCAGGCCGCGGAGGCCGGCATCCAGGCTCTCGTGCCCCGCGGCGAGCGCCTGTCGCTGACGCTCGCCGACGGACGCACGCTGAGCGCGCTGCGGTACACCCCGGAGGACTCGCCTGGCGCCGCCCCCGTGGTGACATTCCTCCACGGCGCGGGCCTCAACGCGCACACCTGGGACACCACGATCCTCGCGCTCGGGCTCCCCGCTCTCGCGGTCGATCTGCCCGGCCACGGGGATTCGTCGTGGCGCGACGACGCCCTCTACGTCGCGCGTGTGCTCGCCCCCGACGTCGCCGCCGGCGTCGACGCGTGGACGGACGCTCCGCAGCTCCTCGTCGGCCAGTCGCTCGGCGGGCTGACCGCCGCCGCGGTGGCGGCATCCCGACCCGATCTCGTGCGCGAGCTGGTGGTCATCGACATCACGCCGGGCCTCGACCCGAACGCCGGGGCGCAGCAGATCCGGGACTTCTTCGCCGGCCCCGCCGACTGGGCCTCGCGCGACGAACTCGTCGAGCGCGCGCTGGCCTTCGGACTCGGCGGCGGCACCCGTCGCAAGGCCGAGCGCGGCGTGTACTTCAACTCCCGCATCCGCCCCGACGGCCGGGTGGAGTGGAAGCACCACTTCGCGCGCCTCGCGAACGCGGCATCCGCCGGGCCGACGGTCCCTGAGCCTGTGGAAGGACAGGACGCCGTCGCCTCGGTGCTCGGCGAGTCCGGCTGGGAGGATCTCGCCGCCGTCGCGGCCCCGACGACCCTCCTGCGCGGCGAGCGCGGCTACGTCACCGACGACGATGCAGCGGAGTTCGCACGACGCGTGCCCGCAGCATCCGTCGCCGTCGTCGCATCGGGGCACAACGTGCAGGAGGAGATCCCGCTGGAGCTGGGGGCGCGCCTGCGCGCCATGGCCGCCGTGTGACCGTTGCGGCACCGCTCGGGAAGCATTAACACTTCTGTTGCGTTCCGAGTACGCAGTCGCCGCCCGCCTCGGCGATATCCCTAGGCTGATACCTATCCGGCAGCCCGACCCCCTGGGCAGCCCCGGAGCCCCGCACAGCACACCCGGGACCCCCCGAAAGGACCTTCATGCTCCGTCGCACCGCTCTCGCCGCAGCGTCGCTGCTGGCCGCCGGTCTGCTCGTCCTCACCGCCTGCAGCGGTGGCGGGGGCGTCGCCGCGCCCACCTCGCCCGGGGAGCCCGACCCCGACGCGTCGGTCGCGGTCCGGCTGGTGCTCGAGCCCGGCAACCTCGACATCCGCGAGACCGCAGGGTCGGCGCTGGACCAGATCCTCGTCGACAACATCTACCAGGGCCTCGTCGCCCGCACGCCCGAGCAGGACATCGTCCCCGCGCTCGCGCGCGACTGGACCGTTTCGCCCGACGGCCTCACCTACACCTTCACGCTCCGCGAGGGTGTGACGTTCCACGACGGCCAGGAGCTCACCCCGCAGGACGTCGTGTGGTCGCTCACCACGCGTCGCGACACCCCGGCATGGCGCGACGCGGCGCGTCTGGCGAACGTCACCTCGATCACGGCGGAAGGGCAGGACATCACGCTGACCCTCACCGAGCCCGACTCGAGCCTGCTGTGGAACCTCACCGGCCGCGCCGGCATCGTCCTCAAGGAGGGCGACACCGTCGACTACAAGACCAAGGCCAACGGCACGGGTCCGTTCGTGCTGACGGAATGGCGCCAGGGCGACAGCATCACCTTCGAGCGCAACGACGCCTACTGGGGCGACGCATCCGGCGCCGCCGAGGTCGTGTTCGAATACATCCCCGACAATCAGGCCGCCCTCAACGCGGCGCTCGCGGGCGAGGTGGACGTGCTGACCGGCTTCGACGCGAACCTGAAGGAGCAGGTCGAGCAGAGCGGCGACTTCGCGCTCGTGCTCGGCAAGTCGACCGACAAGGGCACGCTCGCGTTCAACCAGACCTCCGGTCCGCTGTCCGACAAGCGCGTGCGCCAGGCGATCCGCCAGGCGATCGACCACGACGCCATCATCGAAGCCCTCGCGTCGGGGCAGACCCAGTACGGTCCGATCCCCGAACTCGACCCCGGCTACGAGGACCTGTCGGACGTCGCGCCGTATGACCCGGAGGCCGCGAAGAAGCTCCTCAAGGAGGCCGGGTACGAGGAAGACCTCGAGCTCACGCTGACCATCCCGAGCTTCTACTCGACGACGATCCCGCAGATCCTCGTGTCGGATCTCGACGAGGTCGGCATCACCCTCGACGTGGACTCGGTCGACTTCACCACGTGGCTCACCGATGTCTACACGAACCACGACTACGACCTGAGCTTCGTGCTCCACACGGAGGCCCGCGACTTCGAGAACTGGGCGAACCCCGACTACTACTTCACCTACGACAACCCCGAGGTTCAGGACCTGTACGCCCAGTCGCTGGCCGCCACCGACGAGGCCGAGGCCGCCGACCTGCTGAAGCAGGCCGCCCGCATCGTGTCGGAGGACGCCGCCGCCGACTGGCTCTACAACGGGGCCTCCGTCGTCGCCGTCGGCACTAACATCGCCGGTATGCCCTCGATCAACGTGAACGAGCGCCTCAACGTCGCCGAGATCGCCAAGAGCAACGGGTGATCCGATACACGCTGACCCGATTCGCCCTGCTCCTGCTCGGGCTTCTCGTCGCCAGCGTGCTGATCTTCCTCACGCTCCGGGTGCTCCCCGGTGACATCGCGCACCTCATCGCCGGTGTGGGATCCACCCCCGAGCAGCAGGACGCCATCCGGGAGCGGCTGGGACTCGACCGCCCCCTCCCGGAGCAGTACCTGACTTGGATCGGCGGACTGTTCCGCGGCGACCTCGGCACCTCCCTGCTCACGGGCACGAGCGTCGTGGACGAGCTCGCCCAGAAGGCGGAGGTGACCGTGCCCCTCGGCATCCTGTCCCTTCTGATCGCCGTCGTGATCAGCGTGCCGCTCGGTGTCCTCTCGGCCATGCGGCGCGGGCGGGCATCGGGCACGGGACTCAGCGTCGGCGCGCAGACCCTCGCCGCGGTGCCCGTGGTGTGGGCGGGCATGATGCTCGTCGTCGTCTTCGCAGT
Organism: Microbacterium sp. BE35; assembly: GCF_031457705.1. NCBI lineage: Bacteria > Bacillati > Actinomycetota > Actinomycetes > Micrococcales > Microbacteriaceae > Microbacterium > Microbacterium sp. BE35. The sequence goes on along the minus strand of NZ_JAVDXD010000002.1, from coordinate 887,249 downwards.
GTGGCTCGGGTGGCTGCCCGCGCAGGGCTTCCCGAGGTCGGGGTGGAGCGACCCGTGGGCTGCGCTGCGCGCGCTCATCCTCCCCGCCCTCACGATCGGCATCGTCGAAGGCGCCATGCTGCTGCGGTTCGTGCGCAGCGCCACGCTGCAGGCGGTCGGTCAGGACTTCGTGCGCACCGCGGCCGCGAAGGGACTCACCCGCGACCAGGCGCTGATCCGCCACGGCCTGCCGGTCGTCGGGCTGTCGGTCATCACGGTGCTGGGCCTGCAGGTCGCCGGCATCATCGTCGGCGCCGTCGTCATCGAGCAGCTCTTCTCCCTCCCGGGCATCGGCCGCATGCTCGTGGCCGACGTCGCCGCGCGCGACCTGCCGAAGGTCCAGGGCGAGCTCCTCGCCCTCACCGGGTTCGTGCTCATCGTCGGCTTCGTCGTGGACCTCGTGCACCGTCTCATCGACCCCCGGCAGCGGGAGGCATCGTGAGCACGCGACGTCGTTCGCGCTGGGCGTGGCTCAGCCGACTGTGGGCGCTGTCGACAGGACGCTTCGGGCTCATCGTGGTCGCCGTCGTGGCGGTCACCGCGATCGTCGCGCGGTTCTGGACGCCGTTCGACCCGCAGAAGGTCGACATCGCCGACCGCTGGGCCCTTCCGGGCTGGCCGCACCTGCTCGGCACCGACGGATCGGGGCGCGACATCCTGAGCCTCCTGATGGCGGGCGCCCGCACCACGGTGTTCGTCGCGATCGGCGCCGGCCTCGTCGCAACCGTGATCGGCATCTCGCTCGCGGCCCTCGGCGCCCTCACCGCGCGCTGGGTGCGCGAATCCGTGGCGGTGTTCGTCGACATCCTGATCGCGTTCCCGGTGCTCATCATCGCGATGATGATCTCGGCGGTGTGGGGCGGGTCGCTCTGGGTCGTGATCTGGGCGGTCGGCATCGGCTTCGGCGTGAACATCGCCCGCGTCACGCGGCCCGAGCTGCGCCGTGTGCTGCAGAGCGACTTCGTGCTGGCCGGACGCGCCTCCGGCCTCACGCCGGCGCAGAACCTGTGGCGGCACCTCCTCCCCAACGTCGCGCCGGTGTTCATCGTGCAGCTCTCGTGGGGCATGGCGGTCGCGGTGCTCGCGGAGGCGGGCTTGTCGTACCTCGGATTCGGCGCGCCGGTGACCGAGCCGTCCTGGGGTCTGCTCCTCGCGCAACTGCAGCAGTTCATCGGCGTGCACCCGCTGTCGGTGGTGTGGCCCGGTCTCGCCATCACGATCACCGTGCTGGGGCTGAACCTGCTCGGCGACGCCCTGCGAGAAGCGACCGACCCGACACTCTCGCGCAGTCCCTTTGCGACCCGGCGCGCACGGCTGCACATCCCGGAGGTGGTCTCGTGAGCCTGGAGGTGCGGGGCCTGACGATCGACATCGGCGACCGCCGTGTCGTGGACGGCGTGTCGTTCGCCGTGCCCGACGGCGCCCGCGTGGGACTCATCGGCGAGTCGGGGTCGGGCAAGTCGCTCACCGCCCTCGCGATCCTGGGCCTCCTGCCCGACGGTGCGGCGGCGTCGGGGAGCGTGCGATGGAACGGCCGCGAGATCCTCGGCCTGCCCGACCGCGAGCTCGCAGAGATCCGCGGCGACGAGATCGGCATCGTCTTCCAGGAGCCGCGCACCGCGCTCAACCCGATCCGCACCGTCGGACGCCAGATCGCCGAGTCGATACGCATCCACGAGGGACTCTCGAAACGGGATGCTGCGGCCCGCGCGGTCGCCGAGGCATCCCGTGTCGCCCTCCCCGATCCGGACCGGATCGTGGCCCGCTACCCTCATCAGCTGTCGGGCGGCCAGCGTCAGCGCGTCGCGATCGCGATGTCACTCGCCTGCCGGCCGCGACTGCTGATCGCCGACGAGCCGACGACGGCTCTCGACGTGACCATCCAGGCCGAGATCCTCGAGCTGCTGCTGTCGCTCGCGCGCGACGACGGCATGTCCCTCGTCTTCATCACGCACGACCTCGCGGTGCTGTCGCAGATCGCGACGCACGGTGTCGTGCTCGAGCAGGGACGTGTCGTCGAGGAGGCTCCGCTGTCTCAGCTGCTGTCGGCTCCGGCATCCGTCGTCACTCAAGAGCTGCTGCGCGACGCGACGGCGACGCTGTGGCGGCCAGGGGGCGCGGAGTGAGCGTGCTGATCCGCGGCCGCGGGCTCACCCGGCGCTACCCCATGCCGAAGACGCACCTGTTCGAGAAGCAGGCGTTCACGACGGGACTCGAGGACGCGGACATCGACGTGCGCGAAGGCTCTGCGGTCGGCCTCATCGGCGAATCGGGCTCGGGCAAGTCGACGCTCGTCCGCCTCCTGCTGGCGCTCGACACGCCTTCCGCCGGCGCCCTCGAGTTCGACGGGCGACCGGTCGACGCGAGCGCCTCGGCACGGTCGCTGCACTGGCTGCGCAAGCAGACGGGAATCGTGTTCCAGGACCCGTATGCGTCGCTCGACCCGCGCATGAGCGTCGGACGCATCGTCGGCGAGCCGCTGTGGGCGCTCGGGATCGACGGCGACCGTCGCGCGCGTGTGCGCGAGGTGCTCGAGGACGTCGGCCTCGAGGCGGACATGGCCGACCGCTTCCCGCACGAGTTCTCGGGCGGCCAGCGGCAGCGCATCGCCCTCGCCCGCGCGATCGTGCACCGGCCCCGCCTGCTCGTGGGCGACGAGCCGCTGTCGGCGCTCGACGTCACGGTCCGGGCGCAGATCCTCGAACTGCTCGGCGAGCTGCGCGTGCGCGACGGCCTGACGCTCCTGATGGTGTCGCACGACATCGGCGTCGTGCAGAACCTGTGCGACGAAGTGGTCGTCATGAAGGATGGCCGCATCGTCGAGGAGGGCCCGACCGAGAAGGTGCTGCTGCAGCCCCAGGTCTCGTACACACGGCGGCTGCTGGCCTCCATCCCTGTCATCGAGAACGGCACGTAGTCGGGGAGGCCTCCCCTCGTACGGCCGCTCCCCGCTGGTGTTGCGCGCGACGAGTCCGTGGAGAAACAGTCCTGCCGATAAGGACGCCCGGTCGGGACCCGCGAGAGCTGCTCGAGAGACGGATGCCGCGACCATCGCGGAGACCGCCCCGTGATGCCGCGGCCGCTTCCTCCCCGGGGTGTGACGGGTCGTCCTTATCCCCAGGAACATCTCCGGCAGAGCAAACCGCGCGCGTGAGCCGCGATCATGGCGTCGTGATGTCCTGGCAGATGGCGATGGGGCGCGCAGGTCACGTCGCGTCCACCCGTGACCTGCGCCGCATCGGACTCTCGGACGTCGACGTGCGGATGTTCGTGTCCTACGGGCTGCTGGTGCGGGTGCGGGTCGGCTGGTACGTCACGCCGGGTGTCGACGCTGCGGTCCGGGAGGCGGTGCGTCTCGGCGGACGGCTCGCTTGTCTCAGCGCCCTGCGCCACCGTGGTGCGCCCGTGGGCGACGACGGTCGCCTGCACATCGAGCTTCCCGCCCACGCTGTGCGGCGCCCCGGCGCCGGCGACCCCTCGGCAGTGAAGGTTCATTGGACTCGCCGCCCCTCGTCAGGCGACCGTGCCACGGTCGACATCGCCGCTGCGTGGCGCGTCGCGCGCACGTGCGTCGGCACTCCACCCTGTCGGTGACGGCCAGTAGGTTCGGAGGATGAGCCCCGGAATCGTCCCGCCGTACCTGCTCGCCCGCATCGCCGCCGTGCAGGAGGAGAACTGGGCTCGGGCCGCCGACGCGGCGCACCGCACCCTCGCGGCGCCGCGAGAGTACCGTCCGGTGCTCTCCCGCCTGCGCCTGTCGATCCAGGAGCCGGGAACGCTCGTCGCCGAGGCGACGCCCGCACCCGACCGCGAGATCTCCGATGCGAAGCACCGCGAAGTGCTGCCCGGAACCCGGGTGCGCGGCGAGGACGACCCGGCGACGGGCGACGCGTCCGTCGACGAGGCGTTCGACGGGCTCGGCGCGACGTACGACTTCTGGTGGGACGCGTACGCCCGCGACAGCATCGACGGCTCCGGCAGCTCGCTGCTGGCGACCGTGCACTACGGCCGCGACTACGACAACGCGTTCTGGAACGGCGAGCGCATGGTCTTCGGCGACGGCGACGACGAGGTGTTCCGCGGGTTCACCAGGTCGCTCAGCGTGATCGCGCACGAGCTTGCGCACGGCGTGATCGAGGACGAGGGCGGCCTGCTGTACCGCGGCCAGTCCGGAGCACTCAACGAGTCGATCGCCGACGTCTTCGGCGCTCTGGCCGAGCAGCACCGCGATGGGCAGACGGTCGACGAGGCGACGTGGCTCATCGGCGAGGGGATCTTCACCGACGCCGTGCAGGGCGTGGCGCTGCGATCGCTCAAGGCCCCCGGCACAGCCTACGACGACGACGTGCTCGGCAAGGACCCGCAACCCGCACATATGCGCGACTTCGTCGAGACCCGCGACGACAACGGCGGCGTGCACATCAACTCCGGCATCCCCAACCACGCGTTCTACCTCACGGCGCAGGCGCTCGGCGGCCACGCCTGGGAGCGCGCCGGGCTCATCTGGTACCGCGCCCTGACGTCGGGGACGCTTCCGTCGACGGCCGACTTCACCACCTTCGCACGCGCCACCCTCGCAGCGGCGGCCGCGGAGTACGGTGAGGAGTCGGAGGAGGTCGACGCCGTCCGCACCGGGTGGACGGGCGTCGGCGTGATCCCGGATGACCGAGACGCCGAGTCCTGACCCGACCGCACCGCCCGCGAGGCCGCCCGCGGTCGAGGTCGATGTCGCGCGCACCGGCGGCATCGCCGGCATGACGCGACGGTGGTCGGCGCAGCCGCCCGAGGCGGAGGCATCCGAGTGGATCACGCTCATCGACCGCTGCCCGTGGAGTGAGGCGAGCGCCGCCGCAGGCGAGGACCCCGACGACGAGGTCGAAGCCGCTGCCCAGCACCGGGCGACGCGACGCCGCGAGCCGATGCCCGATGGCTTCGTGTGGTCGATCCGCGCGACGTGGTCGGGGACCGGCCCCCTCGAGGCCGAGCTGCCCGACGACGAGGTCGTGGGCGCCTGGCGCGAGCTCGTCGACGCCGTGCGCGACTGGAGCCGGCAGAGCGTCGACCCCGGTCGGTCGAGCGGCTGACGCTCAGCGCGTGAAGAGGCCCTTCTTCTTCACGGGTTTGAGAGCCTTCTGCATGTAGATCGTGCCGAGCCACCGGCCGAACTTGAAGCCGACGCGGCCCATGCGGCCGACCTCGACGAAGCCCATCTTCTCGTGCAGGGCGACCGACCCCTCGGCGCCCTTGTCGCTGATCACCGCGACCATCTGCCGGATCCCGGCCGCCTCGCACGCCTCGATGAGGGCTTCGAGCAGCGCGCGCCCGAGCCCCTTGCCCGTGGCGGCCTGGCCGAGGTAGATCGAGTTCTCGACCGAGAACCGGTACGCGGACTTGCTCGACATCGGCTGGACGAGCGCGTACCCGAGGATCTGACCCGACGGCGACTCGGCGACGAGGAACGGGAGGCCCTGCTTCGCGAGGCCGGCGCGCTTCTTGCGCCACTGCGCCACCGACCACACATCCTCGTCGAAGGTGACGACCGAGTTGGTGACGTAGTAGTTGTAGATCTCGCGGATGTCGGGGATGTCGCGGTCCTCGACGGGCCGGATCGTGAATGTGAAGGGCCGCTCGGGCTCGGGCTGCCGTTGCAGATGGCGCGGCAGCTTGCGGCGGTCCTTCTCGTATTCCTCTTCGAGCATGGCTTCTCCTGGATGTCTGCGGTCGGCCGGCGACTCTACGCGGGCAGCCGCCAGTCGACGGGGTCGGCGCCCTGTCGGGCGAGCAGCTCATTGGCGCGCGAGAACGGTCGTGAGCCGAAGAACCCCCGGCTCGCCGACAGTGGCGACGGGTGCGGCGATTCGATGATCGGCGTGGTGCCCAGGAGCGGTCTCAGGTTCGCGGCATCCCGGCCCCACAGGATCGCCACGAGCGGCCGGTCGCGCGCGACGAGCGTGCGGATGGCATGCTCGGTCACCTTCTCCCATCCCCAGCCGCGATGGGATGCCGGCGCCCCTGGTGCGACCGTGAGCACGCGGTTCAGCAGCATGACCCCCTGGTCGCTCCACGCCGACAGGTCGCCGTGCGGGGCGCGCGCAATGCCGAGGTCGGACTCCAGCTCCTGGTAGATGTTCCCGAGGCTGCGTGGCAGCGGCCGCACGTGCGCGTCGACCGCGAACGAGAGCCCGATCGGATGCCCCGGCGTGGGGTACGGGTCCTGCCCGACGATGAGCACCTTGACGTCGGGAAGCGGCCGCTGGAACGCCCGCAGCACGCGGTCGCCGGCCGGCAGATAGTGGCGTCCGGCGGCGACCTCGGCGCGAAGCCGCTCGCCGAGCGCGGCGATGTCCACAGCGACAGGTGCGAGCGCCGCCGACCACTCCGGGTCGATGAGTCCGGCGTCGGCGAGTTCGGGCAGGGTCATCGCCATCTCAGACGCGCTCCGCCGTGGTGGTCATGACGAGCTCGAGGCCGCCCTCGACCGTCGCGGACGTGAACGCCACGGTCGCCGCCGACAGTTCGCGGAGGGACGCGACGTGCGTGCCGCCGCACGGGATCCTCGCCTCGGCGCCCGGCAGCCCGCACACCCACGTGCGGCGGTCCGCGAGCGTGTCGCCATCGCGCTCGATGCGCACCGCGCCGCCCGCCGCGATCCACTCCGCGAGCTGCGCGTCGACCTGGGCCGCCAGTGCGTCGAGGTCGGCCAGCGCATCGGGATCGAAGCCCTTGCGCCGGAGCGACTTGCCGATGCGGTACACGTCGCGCGAGCCGTCGGGCAGGATCCGCGACTCCTGGATCGCGAGCGCGTCGAACGCCGGGGCGCCGAGAGCATCGGTCGGCGCGTCCTTGCGCCACGCGCCGGCGAGTGCCGCGTCGAGGGCCAGGGAGGCCAGGTGGCAGGCGGTGTGCCCTGCCGAGAGCGCGGCGCGGTAGGCGGCGTCCACCGTCACGATCACCGCGTCGCCCGCCGCGACCGCGGCGCCGTCGTCGACGAGGTGCGCGACGACGAACGTCCAGCCCTCGGTGCCGGTGCGCACGGGAACGTCGGGGCCGAGCAGCAAGGTGTCGCCCTGCGTCGCGCCGACGACGGCGTCGACCACGACGATCTCGGTGCCGCCCACGCCCAGTGTGCCGCGGTCGGCGGGCTGGTCTGGCCACGCGGTGTCGACGGGATGGAACGCAGTCTCGTCGAGGACGACGGCCGTTCGCCCGTCGCCGGCGTCGGCGACGTGGACGACCGTGCCGCGGGAGGAGGTGGCGCCGGCCGGATAGGTGACGACGGTGCCGTCGGCGGGGGTCACAGTTCCTCCGCGCCGCGCGGGCGCAGCGGGCCGCGCGCGAGGAGGAACTGCGCCGACTGCGCGACCGGGCGCATGGTGATGAGGTCGAGGTTGACGTGACCGGGCGCATTGAGCGCGTAGGCGATGACGTCGGCCACGTCGTGGGCGGTCAGCGGGTTCTCGACGCCGTCGTACACCCGCTCGGCCGCCGCGCTGTCGCCGCCGAGGCGGTTGAGGGTGAACTCCGGCGTGTGCACCATGCCCGGAGCGACCTCGATCACGCGAATCGGCTCGCCGTTCAGTTCGAGCCGCAGCGCATGCGCGATCATCGCCTCACCGGCTTTGGCGGCGTTGTAGCCGGCGCCGCCGGCGTAGGCGGTCTGCGCGGCGGTGGAGGTGAGGAAGAGCGTGTCGGCGTGACCGTCGGATGCCGCGGCCCGGCGCAGCTGAGGCAGCAGCGCCGCGACCAGCCGCTGTGCCGACAGCACGTTGACGTCGAACATCCACTGCCAGTCCTCGACGCGGCCGGCCTCGACGCGGTCGGTGCCGCGTGCGCCGCCGGCCACGTGGACGAGGGCGTGCACCGGGCCGGAGTCCGCCAGGAACGCGGCGAGCGCCTCGACGTCGGCGTCGGTCGTGAGGTCCGCCGCGAACGCGACGGCGCCCGTCTCGGCCTCCAGGGCGGCGAGCCGATCGGCGCGTCGCGCGACGCCGACCACGTCCCATCCGGTCTCGCGCAGCGCACGCACCGCCGCTTCGCCGATCCCCGAGCTCGCCCCGGTCACCACTGCACGTCTGTTCGCCATGACCACAACGCTACCCACGTCGCGCCCGGCGGCACTCCCCGACCGGGATTCCGGGGCCCGATCGCGTTACGTCACATTTCCCCCACGTTGTTGACAACCCCGGGTTCTCCGTACTCTCGAACCCGGCTGGGGGGCACGCTCCCGGCATCCGATCCCGCAGGAGCAGGCCATGTCCGCACCCGAGAACTGGCGTTTCGAGACCAAGCAGATCCACTCGGGGGCCCAGCCCGACCCGGTGACCAAGGCTCGCGCCACGCCGATCTACCAGACCACGTCGTACGTCTTCGACAATGCGGACCACGCCGCCAACCTCTTCGCGCTCGCCGAGTTCGGCAACATCTACACGCGCATCCAGAACCCCACGCAGGCCGTCGTCGAGGAGCGCCTCGCCGCGCTCGAGGGGGGCACCGGCGCCCTGCTGCTCGCGAGCGGCCAGGCCGCCGCGACCTTCGCGGTGCTCAACATCGCCGAGGCGGGCGACCACATCGTGTCGTCGAGCTCGATCTACGGCGGCACCTACAACCTCTTCAAGTACACGCTCGCGAAGCTCGGCATCGAGGTCACGTTCGTCGAGAACCAGGACGACCTCGAGGAGTGGCGCCGCGCGGTCCGCCCGAACACGAAGCTGTTCTTCGCCGAGACCATCGGCAACCCGAAGATCAACGTGCTCGACATCCGCGGCGTCGCCGATGTCGCCCACGAGAACGGCGTGCCGCTCATCGTCGACAACACGATCGCGACCCCGTACCTCATCAAGCCGTTCGAGCACGGCGCCGACATCATCGTCCACTCGGCGACGAAGTTCCTGGGCGGCCACGGCACCACCATCGGCGGCGTGATCGTCGACGGCGGCACGTTCGAGTGGTCCAAGAACGTCGACAAGTTCCCCGGCCTCACCGTCCCGGACCCCTCGTACCACGGCGCCTCCTACACGGCAGCGGTCGGCGACGGCCTCGCCTACATCATCAAGGCGCGCGTGCAGCTGCTGCGCGACCTCGGTTCGGCCATCTCGCCGAACAGCGCGTGGCTGCTGATCCAGGGCATCGAGACGCTCTCGCTGCGCGTCGAGCGCCACGTGCAGAACGCGCAGGAGATCGCCGAGTGGCTCGAGAACCACTCCGACGTCGCCTCGGTCAACTACTCGGGCCTGCCCACGTCGCCGTGGTACGCCGCCGCCAACGCCTACGCCCCGAAGGGCGTCGGCGCGGTGCTGTCGTTCGAGCTGAAGGGCGGCGTCGAGGCCGGCCGCGAGTTCGTCAACTCGCTGACGCTCTTCAGCCACCTCGCCAACATCGGCGACGTGCGCTCGCTCGTGATCCACCCCGCGTCGACCACGCACTCGCAGCTCACGCCCGAGCAGCAGCTCACGACCGGGGTCACGCCGGGCCTCGTGCGCCTCTCGGTGGGCCTCGAGAACATCGACGACCTCAAGGCCGACCTCGAGCAGGCGCTCGCGGCGGCCCGCCGGGTGTCGGAGGCCGCTCGCGCCTGATCCCCCTCCTCGGGACACGGATGCCTCGTCCCGGCGCACCGCGCCGGGACGAGGCATCCTTCATTCCTGGTCGGTGTCGGGCTCGTCCGCCACGAAGTCGGCCGCCAGCTCCCCACCCGTGCCACCCGCCCGGTGTAACAGACCGCACCACCACGCATGCTCAGGCGAGAATGGACGAATGGACTGGCAGACCTCCGAAGACACGGTGCCGAGCGCGCCCGTGACGGAGGCCGACGCGCGCCTGCTGCTGGGCCGCCCTCCGGCGACCGGTGCGTGGCGCGACGGCGATCCCGTGGGCGCCCGTCACTTCGCGGCGTTCGGGGCGTTCCGCACCGAGGGCGGCCGCGAGCTGCCCGCCTATCGCCTCGCCTACGAGACGTGGGGCGAGCTCAACGCCGCGCGCGACAACGCCGTGCTCGTCCTGCACGCGCTCACCGGCGACAGCCACGTGCGCGGGCCGGCAGGCGCGGGGCACCCGACGTCGGGCTGGTGGGACGACATCGTCGGCCCCGGCGCGCCCATCGACACCGATCGCTGGTTCGTCGTCGCCCCGAACATGCTGGGCGGCTGCCAGGGGTCGACGGGTCCGGCATCCATCGGCCCCGACGGCTACGAGTGGGCGTCGCGCTTCCCGTACCTGACGATCCGCGACCAGGTCGCGGCCCAGGTGCGCCTGGCCGACGCCCTCGGCATCGACGTATGGGCCGCCGTCGTCGGTGGATCGATGGGCGGCATGCACGCCCTCGAATGGTCCATCCTGCTCCCCGATCGCGTCGAGCGGGTCGGCATCCTCTCGTCGCCGCCGGTGAACACGGCCGACCAGGTCGCGCTCAATTCGGTGCAGCTCGAGGCGATCCGCATCGACCCGAGGTACCAGGGCGGCGAGTACTACGACGCGGGCGACGGCGACGGACCGAACCGCGGGCTCGCGCTCGCCCGGCGGATGGCGCTGCTCAACTACCGCTCCCCCACGGAGCTCAACCAGCGCTTCCAGCGCACGTGGCAGTCCGGCGTGAGCCCGCTCGGGCACGGCGGGCGCTTCGCCGTCGAGTCCTACCTGGACTTCCACGGCAACAAGTTCACGCGCCGCTTCGACGCGAACTCGTACATCACGCTGGTCGAGGCGATGAACTCGCACGACGTCGGCCGCGACCGGGGCGGCGTCGAGGACGCCCTCGCCCTCATCACCGCCAAGGCTCTCGTGCTCGGCATCGACAGCGACCGGCTCTTCCCCATCGACGGCCAGCACCGCATCGCGCGCGGGATCCGCAACACGCTCGACGGCGATCGCGCCGTCGTGCTGTCGAGCGACTTCGGCCACGACGGGTTCCTCATCGAGACGAACGCCGTCGGCTCGCACCTGCGGCGGCTGCTCGAGGCCTGAACCCCCGGAGGTCTCAGTCCGTGCGCTCGTAGCGCCACGGGAGGGCGCCGATCTCGAGACGATGACGGGACCCGGATGCTGCGCCCTCGGCGTCGGCCTCCCACTCATCGTCTCCCTGCCACATGAGGACGGGGCCATCGCCGCCGCGGCGGGCGACCGTCTCGAAGCGCTCGACGCCGCCGAGGCGCGCGGCTCCGACCGCGGAATCCAGATCCGCGTGCTCGGCCAGGCCGTGCAGGGTCACCCACGTCGGCGGATAAAGCGTGAACCCGCCGCGCCCGTGCCGCGCGAGCGCGTCGGCGGGGCGCAGCCACTCGGCGGCGACGGCCTCGTCGGCCGACAGGGCGAGTGCGCCTGCTGCGGCCGGCGCCACGAAGAACCACGTGCGGATGCGCAGCGCGAGACCGGGCGGCGGGTCCCAGCACGACAGCGTCACGAGAGCGTCGGCGTCCAGCGCGAGTCCGGTCTCCTCGTGCGTCTCGCGCACGCCGGCGCGGCGGGCGACGACCTCCTCGGGTTCGCCGTCGGCGGAGCGGTCGGCGTCTTCGAGCTTGCCGCCGGGAAACACCCACGCACCGGCGAACGACCCGCGGTCCGGCCGTTCGATCATCAGCACCTCGAGCCCGTCGCCGGCGTCGCGCAGCAGCACGACCGTCGCGGCGACGGGGATCGCCGGGTCGGTAGCGTCCTCGGGGCGGCGCGTCCGGGCGCCGCCGATCGAGTCGCTCAGCGCCCGTAGGGCACGGTCGGCGGACGGCGTCGGTTCCGGCATCCGCACACTCTATCCATCGCGGCGGCCCGCGGCGCGGGGCTCAGACCGCGACGGGCGCCCGGCGCCGCTCGAGCACGAGGCTCGCCGACGCGAGCACGAGCCCGGCGAGGGCCAGGCCCACACCCACCCACGCGGGTGCGCCGAAGCCCCATCCGGCCGCGATGACGACGCCGCCGAGGAAGGCGCCCAGGCTGTTGCCGATGTTGAGGGCCGAGTGGTTCAGCGCCGCGGCGATCGACTGGTTGTCCTCGGCGACATCCATCAGCCGCGTCTGGATGGTGGGGCTGAGCGCGGACGCCACGAACCCCACCGCGAACACGAAGAACGCGAGCGCCCAGATCCAGGTCGCAGTCAGCGCGAGCAGAGCGAGCACCGCGGCGAGCCCCACGAGACCCCCGATGAGCGTCCGCTTGAGGTCGACGTCGGCGAGGTGGCCGCCGACGAGGTTGCCGACGGTCATGCCGAGCCCGATGAGCACGAGGACGATCGGCACGACCCACTCCGGCGAGCCCGCGACTTCGGTCACGAGTGGCGCGACGTAGCTGTACACCGCGAAGAACCCGCCGAAGCCGATCGCGCCGACGCCGAGCGCCAGCCAGACCTGACCGATGCGGAACACCTTGAGCTCCGCCCGCAGCGTGCGCGAGGGATCCCCCGGATGCTCCGGCACGAAGAACGCGATGAGCACCGTGGCGGTCGCGAAGATGGCTGCGACGACCATGAACGCCGCCCGCCAGCCCAGCTGCTGGCCGAGGTAGGTGCCCAGCGGCACACCGACGACGTTCGCGACAGTGAGGCCGGTCAGCACGAACGCGACGCCCTTCGCCCGCTTGCCCGGCCCGAGGACGTCGGCGGCGACGAGCGCACCGATGCCGAAATAGGCGCCGTGCGGAAGCCCCGAAAGGAACCGGGATGCGGCGACCCACTCGAACGTCGGCGCCAGGAACGTGAGCGCGTTGAAGACCGTGAGGGCGAGCGCGAGCCCGATCATCACGCGGTGGCGCGGATACTTCGCGACCGCGCCGGCGATCGTCGGAGCACCGACGACCACACCGAGGGCATACAGCGAGATGAGCCAGCCGGCCTGATAGATCGCATCCTCCTGGCGGAGCTGCCAGAGCGACGGAAGGAGGTCGGAGCCGATGTTCGGCAGCAGGCCCATGACGACGAACTCGGTCATGCCGATGCCGAAGCTGCCGACGGCGAGGGAAAGGAGCGCCCACGTCGCCGCCCCCCTCGTCAGATTCGAGGAGGTCACGCGGTCATGCTAGCGGCGGTCGCAGCATCCTGTCGAATCGATTCGGGGGCGTCGACGCGGAGCGTCATGAACGCACCGGGACCCGGAGCCTCACTCGGCGGCGGCGTCGCCGTCCTGGCGGTCGATCGCGGCCTCGAGGCGCTCGATCTTGCCGTCGAGCTCGCCCGAGTAGCCGGGGCGGATGTCGGCCTTGAGTACGAGCGAGACACGGGAGCCGTATGGTGCGACGGCGTCGGTCGCGCGCTTGACGACGTCGAAGACCTCGTCCCACTCCCCCTCGATCTCGGTGAACATCGAGGTCGTCCGGTGCGGCAGGCCGCTGTCGCGCACGACCCGCACGGCGGCGGCCACGGCGTCGTGCACCGAGCCGTCGGCGCGGCCGGTCCCGCTGGGGGCGACAGAGAAGGCGACGAGCATGGGAACCTCCGGTTCTCGAGGGGGACGAGCAGGGCCAGCACTACTCTGGCACGCGCAGCCGCACCGGCTGGCGCACCGGGAGCCGCACCAGGCGCACCACGACCCACGCGAACAGCGCGACGAGCATGGCGTTGCGCAGGACGACGAGCCAGACGGCGGCGGGCCACAGCACGAGAAGCCAGTCGTAGGCGAACGGGAAGAGCCACTGGGTGAGGGCGAGGATCACCACCGTGAGCGCTGCGGGGCGCAGCCACCGGCGCCGATTTATCGCGAGACCCACGACCATCGGTGCGATCAGCCACGTCATGTACTGCGGCGACCCCACCTTGTTGAGGACGATGAAGCCGAGCACCAGCGCGAATGCCAGTGGCGGGAAGAGCGCGACGAAGGACGCACCCCGCCAGGCCTTGACGGCGCCGATCACCGCGATGGCGAGCATCCCGAGCATGAGGACCGGGGTCATCAGCATGATGACGGTGTCGACCGACGGGCCGGTGATCTGGAACGTGATCAGGTCGGGGTCGTAGAAGATCCGCGCACCGGGGACATCCGCCAGAGCGAGCAGCAGATACACGCTGCTCACCGGCGCTTCGATCTGCAGGCCCCGCGAGGTCTGATCGCCCACGAAGCCGAGCAGGTGCGCGCCGCCGCCGGCGAGCAGGACGACCGCCACGACCACCGCTGAGACGGCGGCAGCGCCGCCGACGACCGCGAGCCGGCGACGCACCGCGATCACCGCCGCGGCGAGCAGTGCCGCCGGCCACACCTTGATCCACGTGGCCACGGCGAGGAGCACGGAGCCCAGCCACGGTCGGCCGACGAGAAACAGCGAACCGGCGACCGCGATCGGCACCGTCACGCCGTCGAGCCGGAACATGCCCACGCCGCCGAGCGCGAGGATCGCCGCCAGCCAGAACCACGCCGCGATCATGCGGCCGCGCGAGCGCCCGTTGCCGACGAGCACTGCGAAGGCCGCGGCATCGAGCGCCGTCACGAGCAATCCCCAGCCCAGGGTGTAGTCCACGACACCGCGCAGCGCCCCGACGAGAAGGATCGGCAGGTGCGCCAGCGGCGGATAGATCCAGTCCTCGGTGATGCCCGGCACGACATCGCCGCCGAGCGTGAGCCCGGCCCACCAGCGGTACAGCTGATCGACGTCCCACGAGGCGGCGTGGTCGCCGGCGAAGCCGAGCCAGATGACGACCGCATGGACGAGGACGAACGCGATCCACACCCACATCCGCCGCAACACCCCTTCATCCTAGGGAGCGCCCGCGGAACGTCCTGGACGCGCACAGAATCGGAAATGATGCCCGCCACGCCGGAAACGGATGCCGCGACACGGCGCTTCGCGCGCGACCTCCGATTCTGTGCCCGCAGTGGGGCTGGTTCAGGAGTGCGCGAGAGCCTCGGCGACGGCGCGAGGCAGGGCGTCCGCGACATCCAGAGCTGTGATCGGCCCGTCGCCGAACGGCGGGGAGCTCGACGCCCGCGCGATGCTCGCGCTCTGCGCGGCGATCGCGCCCGCCCGCCCGTGCAGCCACGCGCCGGAGGCGGCGAGGGAGGCGAGGGTCGCGGCATCCGCGCGTCCTTCTTGCGCCATCGCCCCGGCGACGAGGGCTCCGATGACACCGGCGAGCACATCACCCGTCCCCGCGGTGGCGAGCCAGGGCGTGCCGGACTCGACCGTCGCGACCCATCCGTCTGGCGCCACCACCACGGTGACGCCGCCTTTGAGCAGGACGACGGCGCCGGTGGCCTCGGCGGTCTCGCGGGCGGCGGCGACGCGGTCGGCCGGCGTGTGCCCGAGGCCGAGCGCCGCACGCAGGCGCGCGTGCTCGCGGTCGTGCGGTGTGAGGATGCGGGGGGCCGTGGCCTCGGCGGCGAGGTCCAGCGCCCCGGCGTCGACCACGACCGGGTCGGTGTCGGACAGCAGCGCGCGCAGCGCGGCGGTGTCGGACGGCGTGCGGGCCGAGGCATCCGTTCCCGACCCGATCACCCACGCCTGCACGCGCCCGTCGGCGGTCACCGTCTCGGGCCGGCGTGCGAGCACCAGGTCGGCGGGACGCTCGGGTCCGAGGTAGCGCACCATGCCGAGGCCGGTGCGCCACGCCGCCTCCACACCGAGGACCGCCGCCCCCGGATAGGCGTCGGAGCCCGTCCGCATGCCGAGCACGCCTCGGGAATACTTGTCGTCGTCGGCGGTTGGCCTCCGCAGGGCGCGAGCGGCATCGGCGCGCGTCCACGTCCTCACCATGCGGCCACAGTACCGCGCACCCGATCCGATCCGGAGACCCGATGAGCCGCCTCTTCACCCCTCTCACCCTGCGCGACGTCACCGTGCGCAACCGCCTCTGGGTCTCGCCGATGTGCCAGTACAGCGCGGTCGACGGGGTGCCGCAGGAGTGGCACCACACGCATCTCGCGCAGTTCGCGTCGGGCGGCGCGGGGCTGGTCATGGCGGAGGCGACGGCCGTGTCGCCCGAGGGCCGGATCTCGCCCGAGGACACCGGGCTGTGGAACGACGCGCAGCAGGGCGCGTGGGCGCCGATCGTCGCGGCGATCCGCAGCCGCGGAGCCGTCGCGGGCGTGCAGCTCGCCCACGCGGGCCGCAAGGCCTCCACCTGGTCGCCGTTCTCCGGCCGCCGCGGCTCGGTGGCCGCAGCGGATGGCGGATGGGCCACCGTCGCCCCGTCGGCGATCGCATTCGACGGCTACGCCGAGCCCGTCGCCCTCGACCGCGCGGGCATCGACCGCATCGTGGCCGACTTCGCGGCGGCCGCGCGCCGCGCCGTCGGGGCCGGCTTCCAGGTGCTCGAGCTGCACGGCGCCCACGGGTACCTGCTGCACCAGTTCCTGTCGCCGCTGTCGAACCTGCGCGACGACGAGTACGGCGGTTCGCTCGAGAATCGGGCGCGCCTGCTGCTGCGCGTGCTGGACGCGGTGACGAATGCCGCCCCCGGCGTTGGGGTCATCGTGCGGTTCTCCGCCACCGACTGGGCCGACGGCGGCTGGAACCCCGACGAGACCGCGACTGTCGCTCGCTGGGCGGCGGAGCGCGGAGCGGACTTCTTCGACATCTCCAGCGGCGGACTCGTCGCCCACCAGAAGCTCACGACGGGGCCGGGGTACCAGGTGGAGCTCGCGGCGCGCGTGCGGCGCGAGGCGGGCGTTCCGGTGAACGCGGTCGGCATGATCGACGACGCCGCCCACGCCGAGCGCGTGCTCGCCGAAGACCTCGCCGACGCGGTCATGGCCGGCCGCGAGTGGCTGCGCGACCCTCACTACGGCCTGCGCGCCGCAACCGAGCTGGGCGTCGACATCGACTACTGGCCGGCGCAGTACCTCCGCGCCCGCCTCTGACACGAGAAGCGATGAGCGGATGCCGCGGCCCCGGGCCGCGGCATCCGCTCATCTCGTTCGTCAGAAGCCGCGACGGCGCGTGGCGTCCTGCACCTCGCCGATGAGCTCCTCGATGATGTCCTCGAGGAACAGCACCGCGGTGATCTGACCGGACTCGTCGCGCACCTGTGCGAGGTGGCGGCCGGCACGCCGCATCACGGCCAGCGCGTCCTCCAGGTCCGTCGACTCGAGCACCGGCACCATGTGGTGGATGCGCTTCGTCGCGATCGGGAGGGCCACGTCGGTCGCGGCATCCGGCCCCTCGGCCGCCCGGAGGATGTCCTTCAGGTGCACATA
Source organism: Microbacterium sp. BE35 (assembly GCF_031457705.1). Lineage (NCBI taxonomy): Bacteria > Bacillati > Actinomycetota > Actinomycetes > Micrococcales > Microbacteriaceae > Microbacterium > Microbacterium sp. BE35. The sequence continues at coordinate 870,105 of NZ_JAVDXD010000002.1, read as the reverse complement.
GCCGACCGGCACGCCCGCCTGATCGACGATCACGTAGCGCGAGAAGCCGTGCTTTGCGACGGCGCGTTCGATCTCGTCGGGCGTCGTGACCACCGGGAGCGTCACCAGCTGCGAGAGCGGCACCGCGACGTCGGCCGCCTTCTTGTCGGTGAACTCGACGGCCGCGGCGACCGTGCCCGATGCGTCGTCGAGCACGCCCTCGATGCGGGACTGGTTGACGATCGTCGCCACCTCTTCGAGGGTGAAGGTCGAGGCGGCCTCGTCCTTCGGCTCCACGCGGAAGAGTCGCACGATGTGGTTCGCGGTCCAGTTGAGGCTCACGATCACCGGGTGGAAGATCTTCGACACCCACACCAGGGGCGTCGCCAGCATCAGCACCGCACGGTCGGGCACCGAGAACGCGAGGTTCTTCGGCACCATCTCGCCGAACACCACGTGCAGGTACGACACGACGATCAGCGCGACGGCGAAGGCGACGCCGTCGACGACGGCCTCCGACCAGCCGGTGAGCCCCAGCGGCTCGGCCAGCAGGTGGTGGATGGCGGGCTCGGAGACGTTCAGGATCAGCAGCGAGCAGATCGTGATTCCGAGCTGGCTCGTCGCCAGCATGAGCGTCGCGTGCTCCATCGCGTACAGCGCGGTCTTGGCCGCGCGTGAGCCCTTCTCGGCCAGAGGCTCGATCTGGGAGCGGCGTGCGGAGATGACGGCGAACTCGGCGCCGACGAAGAAGGCGTTGGCGATGAGGAGCACCACCAGCCAGGCGATTCCTGCCCAGTCGCTCATCGGCGATCACCTCCCTCGTTCGCGTCTTCGTGGGGCATCGGCGTGGGTGTGAACCTCACGCGGTCGACGCGGCGGCCCTCCATGCGCTGCACCTCGATGGCGCCGTCCTCGATCTCGACGCTGTCGCCGACGACGGGGATGCGCTCGAGCACGCTCATGATGTACCCGCCGACGGTGTCGTAGACATCGCCCTCGGGGATGCGGATGCCGGTGCGGTCGCGCACCTCGTCGGGCCGCAGCTCGCCGGGGAAGATGACCGTGTCCTGCACTCGGACGATGCCCGCGCGGCGGCGGTCGTGCTCGTCGAGCACCTCGCCGACGATCTCCTCGACGAGGTCCTCGAGGGTGACGACGCCGGCCGTGCCGCCGTACTCGTCGACGACGACGGCCATCTGATACCCGCGTGCACGCAGCTCTGCGACCAGCACGTCGAGGTGGACCGCCTCGGGGAAGCGCAGCGGTTCGGTCGCGAGCGCGGCGGCGGGCACGTCGGCCCGGCGCTCACGGGGAACGCCGACCGCGGCCTTCAGGTGAACGATGCCGGTGATGTCGTCCATGTCCTCGCCGTAGACGGGGAACCGGCTGTGGCCGGTGCGCCGGGCGAGCTGGATGACGTCCTCCGCGGAGTCGTCGGCCGCGAGGGCGTGGATGCTCGGGCGCGGCGTCATGACGTCGGCCGCCGAGAGCCGCGCGAAGGTGAGGCTGCGGTCCAGCAGCGACGCGGTGTCCTCCTCGAGCACACCGGCGCTCGCCGAGCGGCGGACGAGGCTCGAGAGCTCCTCCGCAGTCCGGGCACCGGAGAGCTCCTCCTTCGGCTCGATGCCGACCGAGCGCAGCACGCCGTTGGCGCTGCCGTTGAGCACGACGATCGCGGGACGGAACACCGTCGTGAACGCCACCTGGAACGGCATGACGAGCTTGGCGGTCTGACGTGGGACCGCGAGTGCGAAGTTCTTGGGCACGAGCTCGCCGATGATCATCGAGAAGACGGTCGCGATCGAGACGCCGATGATGGCGGCGAGGGGTCGGGACACCCCGCTCGGGATGCCCCACGCGTCGAAGACCGGCGCGAGCAGGTTCGAGATCGCCGGCTCCATCGTGTAACCGGTGAGCAGGGTGGTCAGGGTGATGCCGAGCTGCGCGCTCGAGAGGTGGGTCGAGGTGATGCGCAGCGCGCTGATCGTCAGCGAGAGCCGGGTTTCACCGGCAGCCTCGCGGGCCTCGAGGTCCGCTCGGTCGAGGTTCACGAGCGCGAACTCGCTGGCGACGAACAGGCCGGTGCCGATTGTGAGAAGAAGCCCCACGCCCAACATGACGTAATCCATCACGCATCACCCCCATTCATCGGGGTGGCGGGTCGGTGGGGCGATTGTCTGCAACTAGGAGGGTCGTCCATCGTGCCGACAAGTCTACGGCAGGCATCCCCGCACGATCCTGGGCTCAGGTGCCAGCATGGCGCTATGACACTGGACAGGATCAGCCTCGTGATCCCCCCGGTCGGACCGTGGCGCGACCAGCAGCGGTGGTACCGGTGGGCCGAGCAGGTCGGCTACGACGTCGTCTACACCTACGACCACCTCACGCACGCGACGGCGCCGGGGCTGTGGCTGAGCGAGGCGTTCACCACGCTCACGGCGGCGGCGGCCGTCACCGAGCGCATCCGCCTCGGCACGCTCGTGGCATCGGCCGTCTTCCGTACGCCGGTCACCCTCGCGCGCGTCGCGATGACCGTGCAGGACGTCTCTGGCGGCCGGCTCGTCCTCGGGCTCGGCATGGGTGCGCCGACGTGCGCGCTGGCCGACCACGGCACCCGCGAGAGCCCTGCCGAGATGTCGGCTCGCTTCGCAGACGTGGTGCGAGGCTACCGGGCGGTGCTCGGCGGGACGACCGAGTGGGAGGGTCGCACGACGTCGTTCCGCGGTCTGGAGACCCTGCCGGCACCCGGGGGCGTCGCCCGCCCGGAGCTCCTGCTCGCCGCCCACGGACCCCGCGCGCTCGCGCTCGCCGCCGCGTACGCGGACACCTGGAACTCGTACGGCGGCCCCGGATCGACGCAGCTCGAGGCCGAGGAGTACTGGGCGCTGCTGGCCCAGCAGGCGCGGGGATTCGACGAGGCGTGCCGGGCCGCTGACCGCGACCCGGCGGCGGTGCGCCGCTCGCTGCTGCTGGGGTTCGGCCGCGTGCGCCCCACGACGAGCGTCGACGAGTACCTCACCGCCGCCGAGCGCGCCGCGGCACTCGGGTTCACCGAGCTCGTCGTGTACGCGCCGGAGTCACCGGCGGGAATGGACTCCGACCCGGCCGTGCACGAGCGCGCGCTCGCCCGCCTGCGCTGACGGAGCCTTCGGCATCACGGATGCCGCGGGCCGCAGCATCCGCAACATCCTCACCAGCTGACCGGCAGCGCCTTGCCCTCTTCGTACCCGGCCGCCGACTGCAGCCCGACCCGCGCGCGGTCGTGGAACTCGGCGACCGTCGAGGCGCCCGCGTAGGTGAAGGAGGACCGCACGCCCGACGTGATCATGTCGAGCAGGTCCTCGAGGCCGGGGCGGAGCGGGTCGAGGTAGATCTTCGACGACGAGATGCCCTCGGCGAAGAGCTCCTTGCGGGCGAGCTCGTACGGATCGAGACGCCCGAACCGCTCGTGCACGGCCTTCGTCGAGGCCATGCCCCACGACTCCTTGTAGGCCCGGCCGGCGTCGTCGACCTGCAGCTCGCCGGGCGCCTCGATGGTCCCCGCGAACCACGAGCCGATCATGACGGATGCCGCACCCGCCGCCAGCGCGAGCGCGACGTCGCGCGGATAGCGCACTCCGCCGTCGGCCCACACGTGCGCACCCATGATGCGGGCGGCCTCGGCGGTCTCGAGGACGGCGGAGAACTGCGGACGGCCGACGGCGGTCATCATGCGCGTCGTGCACATGGCGCCGGGGCCGACGCCGACCTTGAGGATCGTGGCACCGGCGGTGACGAGATCGTGCACCCCCTCGGCGCTCACGATGTTGCCCGCGGCGATCGGGATCCCGAGGTCGAGGTCGGCGACGGCCCGGAGGGCCCGGAGCATGCCCTCCTGGTGGCCGTGGGCGGTGTCGACGACGAGCACGTCCACGCCCGCCCCCGCGAGCGCCTTCGCCTTCGAGGCGACGTCGCCGTTGATGCCGACGGCCGCGGCGACGATGAGCCGGCCCGACGCGTCGACGGCGGGGCGGTACAGCGTCGAGCGCAGCGCGCTGCGGCGCGAGAGGGTGCCGACGAGGTGCCCGTGGTGCAGCACGCACACGGTCTCGGCTTCGGCGGCGACGAGCACGTCGAACGCGTGGCGCGCGCTTTCGATGTCATCGGCATCGACGGATGCGGCGCGCCCGCGCGCGAGGTCGCCCAGGCGCGCGTCGGGAAGGGCCGTGCCCAGCCGGGTCGCCGGGACGATGCCGAGGATGTCGTCCGCGTCGACGTGACCGGACGAGGCGTCCGCGACCACGATGCCGTGCCCCTCGGTGGCGGGGAGCAGTCGCGCCGCGTCGGCGACCGTCGCATCCGGTGGCAGCACGAGCGGGGTGTCCCACGCGGTGGGCTGCGCCTTGACCCAGCGGATCGCGGCGTCGAGCTCCTGCAGCGGCATGTCCTGAGGGAGGACGCCGAGCCCGCCGCGACGGGCTAGGGTGGCCGCGAGGCGCGCACCCGTGACGGAGTTCATGTTCGCCGAGACGAGCGGGAGGGTGGCCGTCGTGCCGTCTCCGGGCGCGAGGTCGACATCGAGGCGGCTCGTGATCGCCGAGCGCCGCGGAACGAGGAAGACGTCAGAGTAGGTCAGGTCGACGTCGGGTGTTTCGCCGTAGAACTCCATGACCGCCAAGGTTAGTGACAGTTCCTGTGCGGATAATCATGCGGGTTCTTTCAGGTTCGCAGCCGCCTGAGGCCGGAACTGCCTGCGCAGACTGGGCTAGGCTTAACCGTCGCGTGTGCGGGCGATCGAGCCCCGCGCGCATCCCAGAACTTCACCGATGAAAGCAGGCGATTCAGCGTGTCGAGCCAGGTGACGGGCGTCGGGGTTTCGAACGAGGGAGAGTTCGGAGCCAACGAGTGGCTCGTCGAGGAGCTGTACGAACAGTTCAAGATCGACCGGAACTCCGTCGACAAGGCGTGGTGGCCCGTTCTCGAGGCCTACCACCCCGCAGACGGAGCAGCACCCACCCAGGCCGCCCCCGCGGCGTCCGCGCCCCCGGCGGCCGCGGCCCCGGCGGCCGCGACTGCGGCGACGACCCAGCCGGCGGCCTCCGAGCCCCGTCCGGTGACGGCGCCGATCCCGGTGATCGGCTCGCAGCCGGTGGCGCGCACCACCGCGCGCCCCGCCGCCCCGCAGCCGATCCCGGCGCAGGCGCCGAAGGCACAGCCGTCGGCCGCCGACGGCGAGGCCGACGCCGACGTCGTCACGACGCTGCGCGGCATGCCGAAGACCCTCGCCGCCAACATGGACGAGTCGCTGACCGTCCCCACGGCGACCAGCGTGCGCACGGTGCCGGCGAAGCTGATGATCGACAACCGCATCGTCATCAACAACCACATGGCGCGCACCCGCGGCGGCAAGGTGAGCTTCACGCACCTCATCGGGTGGGCGATCATCCAGGCGCTCAAGGAGTTCCCGAGCCAGAACGTGTTCTACGCCGAGATCGACGGCAAGCCGTCGCTCGTGGCGCCGGCGCACATCAACCTCGGCATCGCGATCGACCTGCCGAAGCCCGACGGCACCCGGGCCCTGCTCGTGCCGAGCATCAAGCGCGCCGAGCAGCTCACGTTCAACGAGTACCTCACGACGTACGAAGACCTCGTCACCCGCGCGCGCAACAACAAGCTCACCGCGGCCGACTTCCAGGGCACGACGATCTCGCTGACCAACCCCGGCGGCATCGGCACCGTCCACTCGGTGCCGCGCCTCATGAAGGGCCAAGGCTGCATCGTCGGCGCCGGTGCCCTCGAGTACCCCGCCGAGTTCCAGGGCGCGAGCGAGAAGACGCTCAACGAGCTCGCGATCGGCAAGACGATCACGCTCACGAGCACGTACGACCACCGCGTCATCCAGGGTGCCGGGTCGGGCGAGTTCCTCAAGAAGGTGCACGAGCTGCTCATCGGCCAGCGCAGCTTCTACGACGACATCTTCGCGGCGCTGCGCATCCCGTACGCGCCCATCCACTGGGCGGCCGACATCAACGTCGACCTCGCCGAGCGCGTCGACAAGACCGCTCGCGTGCAGGAGCTCATCAACTCGTTCCGCGTCCGCGGTCACCTGATGGCCGACATCGACCCGCTCCAGTACGTGCAGCGCACGCACCCCGACCTCGAGATCGAACAGCACGGACTGACGTTCTGGGACCTCGACCGCGAGTTCGTCACCGGTGGTTTCGGCGGCAAGCGCCAGATGAAGCTCCGCGACATCCTCGGCGTGCTGCGCGACTCGTACTGCCGCACGATCGGCATCGAGTACATGCACATCCAGGACCCGACGCAGCGCGCGTGGTTCCAGGAGAACGTCGAGGTCAAGTACCAGAAGCCCGGCCACGACGAGCAGCTGCGCATCCTCGACAAGCTGAACCAGGCCGAGGCCTTCGAGACGTTCCTGCAGACCAAGTACGTCGGTCAGAAGCGCTTCAGCCTCGAGGGCGGCGAGTCGCTGATCCCCCTCCTCGACGAGATCCTGCAGGGTGCGGCCCAGGCGGGCCTCGACGGCGCCGCGATCGGCATGGCGCACCGCGGGCGCCTCAACGTGCTGACGAACATCGCCGGCAAGACGTACGGCCAGGTTTTCCGCGAGTTCGAGGGGTCCGTCGCGATCGGCTCGAAGAGCGGGTCGGGCGACGTCAAGTACCACCTGGGCACCGAAGGCACGTTCGTCGCCGACAACGAGTCCGAGCTGCCCGTCTACCTCGCCGCGAACCCGTCGCACCTCGAGACCGTCGACGGCGTGCTCGAGGGCATCGTCCGCGCGAAGCAGGACCGCAAGCCCATCGGCACGTTCACGTGGCTGCCGATCCTCGTCCACGGCGACGCGGCCTTCTCCGGCCAGGGCGTCGTGGTCGAGACCCTGCAGATGTCGCAGCTGCGCGGCTACCGCACCGGCGGCACGGTCCATGTGGTCGTCAACAACCAGGTGGGTTTCACCACGACGCCGACCGATGCGCGCACCTCGGTGTACGCGACCGACGTCGCCAAGACGATCCAGGCGCCGATCTTCCACGTGAACGGCGACGACCCCGAAGCCGTCACGCGCGTGGCGCAGCTGGCCTTCGCCTACCGCGAGCGCTTCCACCGCGATGTCGTGGTCGACATCGTCTGCTACCGCCGTCGCGGTCACAACGAGGGCGACGACCCGTCGATGACGCAGCCCCTCATGACGAACCTCATCGAGGCGAAGCGCTCCGTGCGCCGCCTCTACACCGAGGCTCTCGTCGGTCGCGGCGACATCACCGAGGAAGAGTACGAGAAGGCGAAGCAGGACTTCCAGAACCGTCTCGAGATCGCGTTCGCCGAGACGCACGCGGCCGAGACCGGCTCCTCGCCCATCCTCGTGCCCGACGCAGACATCCAGCCGGCCGCCGGCGAGCCGGCGACCACGGGCGTCTCGCGCGAGATGGTGAGCCTGATCGGCGACACGTTCGTGAACAAGCCCAACGGCTTCACGGTCCACGCCAAGCTGCAGCAGCTGCTCGACAAGCGGCTCGACATGAGCCGCAACGGCTCGATCGACTGGGGCTTCGGCGAACTGCTGGCCTTCGGCTCGCTGCTGCTCGAGAAGACCGATGTGCGCCTCGCGGGCCAGGACTCGCGTCGCGGCACCTTCGTGCAGCGCCACGCCGTCCTGCACGATCGCGCGAACGGCCAGGAGTGGATCCCGCTCACGAACCTCAGCGAGGACCAGGGCCGCTTCTACGTCTACGACTCGCTGCTGAGCGAGTACGCGGCCATGGCGTTCGAGTACGGCTACTCGGTCGAGCGCGCCGACTCGCTCGTGCTGTGGGAGGCCCAGTTCGGCGACTTCGCCAACGGCGCCCAGTCGGTCATCGACGAGTACATCTCGGCGGCCGACCAGAAGTGGGGCCAGCAGTCGAGCGTCGTGCTGCTGCTCCCCCACGGCTACGAGGGCCAGGGACCCGACCACTCGTCGGCACGCATCGAGCGGTACCTGCAGATGTGCGCGCAGGACAACATGACCGTCGCGCGCCCGTCGACCCCGGCGTCGTACTTCCACCTGCTGCGCCGCCAGGCGTACGCGCGTCCGCGCCGCCCGCTGATCGTCTTCACCCCGAAGGCGATGCTGCGCCTGCGCGGCGCGACGAGCCCGGTCGAGGACTTCCTCACCGGCCGGTTCGAGCCGGTGATCGACGACAACCGCGGCCTCGACAAGTCGGCCGTCAAGCGCGTGCTGCTGCACGCCGGCAAGATCCACTGGGATCTGCGCGCCGAGCTCGACAAGAACCCGAACCCCGAGATCGCGCTGGTGCGCCTGGAGCAGTACTACCCGGCCCCGATCGACGAGCTCAATGCGGTCATCGACTCGTACCCGAACGCCGAGCTGGTGTGGGTGCAGGACGAGCCCGAGAACCAGGGTGCGTGGCCCTTCATCGCCCTCGAGGTCGTGAAGAACCTCAATGGTCGCACCATCAGTCGCGTCTCGCGCGCGTCGGCGGCTTCGACCGCGACCGGTTCGCCGAAGGTGCACGCGGCCGAGCAGGCCGCGATCATGCAGCAGGCGCTCACGCTGTAGGCGGAGCTTTCCGCAGGTTCGGCCCTGGAGAACTCAGCTTCGCGCTGAGTCCAGGGCCGAACTGCGTTCAGCCGGAACCGCCGTCGTCTTCACCTCGACGTTGGACCCGGCCTCCGCGGCCACGATTCCTCCGTCAGGCGCGTCCGCGCGCCGCGACGGGCGCCGCAGCCGCTTCCAGACCGTCACGAGGATCGCGGCGAGCGCGAGTGCAGCGGCGGGAAGCAGATTCGCTCCGGCCAGGAGCAGCAGGCCGACCGACAGCACGGCCGCGACAACTGCCATGAACCAGCCGGCCGTGAAGCGGGGCAGGATGAGCGTCGCCGCGATCATGCCGGCGGCGTAGATCGACACCATGTTGCTGGTGTGGATCAGGATGAACGTCTGCAGGTCGCCTCCGGTCGCGAGCGCGATCGTGCAGTAGACCATCGCGATCACGAACGTCAGCAGCAGGGCGCGGCGAGGCATTCCGCCCGGCTCGGCACCGGGCGCGAGCACGCGGGGCAGATCGCCCGACGACGCGAGCGATGCCCCGAGCTTGCCGAACGCGGCGAGATAGGCGTTCATGACGCCCAGCACCACGATGGCCGCGATGGCGCCGATCGCGGTCGGACCGAACCCGGGCGCCACCGCCTCAGCGAGCGAGAGCAACGGCACGGCGCCGGCGCCGGCGTCCTCGCCGAGCACGCCCACGGTCACGACCTGCAGCAGCAGGTACGCGAGGCCGGTCACGACCAGCGCGATGGCGGTGGCGATCGGGATGCTGCGGCGCGGGTCGCGGAACTCCCCCGAGATGTGCGTGCCGACCTCCCAGCCCGCGAACGCCCACACGAAGAGGCTGATCGCCGTGCCGACGCCCGCCCAGCCGTGGGGCAGGAACGGCGTGAAGCTCGACGCCTCGACCGCGGGGAAGGCCGCGGCCACGACGAAGACGACGATCCCGACGAGGAGGCCGGTGAGGACGAACTGCACCCACCCGGCGACGCGCACGCCGAGCATGTTGACGGCGAACGGCGGGATGAGTATGGCGAAGACGAGGATGGGCACGGCGACGCGGTCGATATGGAGGATCGCGGTCAGGTACTCGGCGCCGAGGACCGCGAGCACCGGGAAGCCGGCGGCCACCCCGAAGTAGAACCAGTAGCCGGTCGCGCGGGCGGCCGTGCGACCGAGCGCGCGGCGCACGTAGCTGGCGACGCCGCCCGGATCGGGGTAGCGCGCGGCCAGGGCGGCGAAGGTGCCTGCGAGCGGCACGGCGAGCACGATGACGGCCAGCACCGAGACGATGGACGCCGGACCCGCCACGTCGGCCGCGAGGCCGGGGAGCACGAGGAGCCCGGTTCCGAGCACCGACGCGATGTACAGCGCCGTGCCCTGCACGACGCCGAGTCCGCCGTGGGTTGCGCTGCGAGTCACCGTTCCAGTGTGACGGGGACGTGCGACACCCCGACCCGTCTGCGCCGCCGTCCTGGAGCGGATTCCTGCCAACCCGCTCTCCGTTTCCCCCTCATCCGAGGATGCGAGCCGAGATGCGGAGCGCATCCGGCGTCTCGCCCCTCATCCCGGCTCAGATCCTCGGATCAGGAGCCTCGCCGCGACGGCCGCTCACCCCTCGATCGGGTCGACGCCGACACGGGCGAAGGCGGCGGCGGCGGCATCCGTCGACTGCTCGCGGTCGGTCTCGACGAGACCGAGGCGGGTGCGCCGGTCGAGGAGGTCGGCGATGCTCAGGGCGCCCTCGACCGCGACCCCCCACTGGAACTCCTGGGCCGTCACGCCGCATGCGGCGGCCGGCCCTGTCGGGAGGGCGGCCGCGTAGGGCGCCTCTGCGCCGAACCGGCGCACCAGGCGCGGCGCCGCGGCGATCTCGCCGAGGCGGTGCCGGGGCCACGCGCCGACGAGGGGGATGGAGCGCGTTCCCGACGGGCGGGACGCGAACCCGGGGTCGCGCCGGATCACGGCGTCGACGGCGTCCTCCGCCATCCGCCGGTAGGTGGTGAGCTTTCCGCCGACGATGCTGAGCACGCCGCTGGAGGACTCGATGATCGCGTGACGGCGCGACAGGTCGCTGGTGTCGTGGTCGTCGGCGCCCGCGAGGAGCGGCCGCAGGCCGGCGAAGGTCGAGAGCACGTCGGTGCGGACGAGGGGCTCCTCCAGCACGGTGTTGACCGTGCTGAGGAGCATGTCGATCTCGGCCTCGGTCGCGTGCGCGACGTCGGGGATCGGCCCGTCGTCGGGCACATCCGTGAGGCCGATGTAGGTGCGACCGTGCTGCGCCGGCAGTGTGAAGACGAAGCGGCTCGACGAGCCGGGGATCGGCACGGTGAGCGACACGTCCGAACCGGCGAGGCGGGCCGTCGACACGACGAGGTGCGTGCCGCGGCTCGGCCGCAGCCGGACGTCATGGTCGAGCTCCCCCGCCCACACGCCCGTCGCGCTCACGACCGCGCGCGCGTGCACGTGGATCGTCCGGCCTGTCACGAGGTCGCGGAGGGTCGCCTCGCGTCCGGTGACCGAGACGGCCTCGACACGGGTGAGGACGGATGCCCCGTACCCGGCGGCCGTCCGCGCGACGGCGACGACGAGCCGGGCGTCGTCGAAGAGCTGTCCATCCCAGCCGCGGACGCCGCCGCGAAGACCCTCGGCGCGTACGGCGGGAGCGAGGGCGAGGGTGGCATCGCGTCCGATCGGGCCTGGTGACCGCAGCAGCGATCCGGGCGTTCCGACCGCGCGACGCAGGCCGTCGCCGAGCTCGTACCCCATGCCGATGTACGCGCCGCGTGCGACGTGGCCGGGCTCGTGCAGCGGCACGACCTGCGCCAGCGCGCGCGTGAGGTGCGGCGCAGTCCGGGTGAGGAGGATGTGCCGCTCCGTCGCGCTCTCGTGCGCGATCCCGATCTGACCCGACGCGAGGTATCGCAGGCCGCCGTGCACGAGCTTGGAGCTGAAGCGACTCGTGCCGTGCGCGAGGTCGTGCCGTTCGACCAGGACGGTGCGCAGGCCCCGGCTCGCAGCATCCAACGCGATCCCGGCTCCGGTGATGCCGCCGCCGATGACGAGCACGTCGATCTCGTCCCCTCCGGCGAGCGCGTCGAGCTCGCGGGCGCGCCGGGCCGCAGAGAGCGCCGACGGCCCGGGCGTGCGCCCCACGACGCGCGTCGTCATCGCTGCTCCTCGGCGGCCGGTGCGAGGTAGCCGCGCAGCGCGTGCGCGAGCTCGGTGCGCCACGCGTCTTCGGGGAGCCACTCGGCGACGAGCGGCGCCGACTGCACCGCCGACTGCACGATGAGCAGCACCATGGCCGCGAGCTGCAGCGGACCGCCCGTGCGCACGAAGCCGGCGCGCTGGCCGGCGGCGATGCGCCGGGCGGTCTCGGCGTGGATCGCCCGCTGGCTCGTCCCGAGCCGATCGAGGATGTACCGGGCGAACAGCTCGGGGTCGGTGTCGCGGAGCCGATCGACCAGGGGCAGACGCCGCACGCGGTCTGCGGTCTCGACGAGCAGTGCGACGAGCCCGTCGAGGTCGGCCGACTCCCCCGCCTCGGCGGGAAGCGCCGCGACGAGCTCGCGCGTCACGAGCGCGGCGAAGACCGCCTGCGCGTCGGGCCAGTAGCGATAGAGCGTCTGGCGGGCGATCCCACAGCGCCGGGCGATGTCGGACGCCGTCGTCCGGCGGATGCCGTGCGCCAGCACCTCGGCGAGCGCGGCGTCGAGGATCGCGGTCTCGGTGTCGGGCACTCCATCGGCCATGTGACAACAATACAGAATGTGTCATACTGTCGCCATGGCTGCGACGGTGCCCATCGATCCCCCGACCGACCCCGGGCGTCCGCTCGCCGTCCCGACGCCCCGACCGCGCGGCGACTGGGACGCCTGGGGGTCCGAACCCGCGCGCCTTCCGGCCGCCGCGAAGACGATCGTCGCGACGCTGCTGCCAGGCAAGGCGCACCCCGTGCCGCACCGACCCGCGCCCGTCCTGACGCCGTCGCTCCTCCCCGACGACGACCTATCGGCGCTCGCGGCCGTGGTCGGGGCCGACGCGGCGACGCGTGACGATGCGGTGCGCATGCTGCACCTCGGCGGCAAGAGCACTCCCGACCTGCTGCGGCGGCGGCTCGACGACCTGCAGGCCGCGCCCGACGCGGTGGTCTCCCCCGCCGACCACGCCGAGGTCGCCGCCGTGCTGCGCGTGTGCGCCGACCGCGGGATCGCCGTGGTGCCCTTCGGCGGGGGCACCTCGGTCGTGGGCGGCGTCGACCCCGTGCGCGGCGCCCAGCGCGCCGTGATCACCCTCGATCTCAGCCGGGCCGCGGCACTGCTCGCGCTCGACGAGGTATCGCTCCTCGCGACCTTCGGCGCCGGCACGACCGGGCCCCAGGCCGAAGAGCTGCTCGGCGCACGCGGCTACACGCTCGGCCACTTCCCGCAGAGCTTCCCGTACGCCTCCCTCGGCGGATACGCGGCGACGCGGTCGAGCGGCCAGGCCTCGCGCGGCTACGGCCGCTTCGACCATCTCGTCCATGCGCTGCGCGTGTCCACTCCGGCGGGAGATCTCGACCTCGGGCGCTCCCCCGCGAGCGCGGCCGGCCCCGACCTGCGCCAGCTGTTCCTCGGCTCGGAGGGCGCCTTCGGCGTCCTCACCGAGGTGACCGTGCGCATCCGCCCCGTCCCAGCGGCGACCGCGTACCGCGCGTGGTCGTTCCCCGATTTCGCCGCGGGGGCGTCGGCGTTGCGCGAAGCCACGCAGCGCGGCATCCGTCCCACCGTCCTGCGGCTGAGCGACGAGACGGAGACGCGGGTGAACGCGGCGATGGGCGGACACCTGACGCGGCTGCGCGGATGCCTCGCCGTCGCCACCTTCGAGGGCGCGACGTCCGCCGATGCCGAGGCGACACGAGATGCGCTCGACACGGTCTTCCGCGCGCACGGCGCATCGTCGCGCGGTGAGGATCCGGCACGCTCCTGGGAGCGCAGCCGCTTCGCCTCGCCCGCGCTGCGCGACACCCTCATGGACATCGGCGTCCTCGCCGAGACCCTCGAGACCGCGACGACGTGGGCGAACCTGTCCGCCCTCAAAGCCGCCGTCACCGCGGCGCTCACCGAGAGCCTCGCCGCCGCAGGCACGAAGCCCATCGTGCTGTGCCACATCTCGCACGTGTACCCGGCGGGCGCGTCGCTCTACTTCACGGTGGTCGCCGCGCTCACCGACGATCCGCAGACCCAGTGGATGAGGGCGAAGGATGCGGCGTCCCGCGCGATCGGCGACGCCCACGGCACGATCACCCATCACCACGCCGTGGGGCGCGATCATCGGCCCTATCTCGAGGAGGAGATCGGACCGCTCGGCGTGCAGGTCCTGCGCGCGGTGAAGAACGTGCTGGACCCGCGCGGGATCATGAACCCGGGCGCTCTGGTCGAGCAGGTCGGCGACACGTCGGAGCGGACATGAGGGTCGCCCTGCTCGTCAACCCCGCGGCGCGTGCCGGCGCCCACACCGGTGCCGCGACCCATGCAGCCGAGCGCCTGCGCGCACACGGGGTGCAGACGTCGATCCTGAGCGGCGGCAGTGCGGCCGAGTCCTCCGCGCTGCTGCGCACCGCGATCGAGGTCGGCGTGGACGCGGTCGTCGTCGCCGGCGGCGACGGCACCGTCAACCTCGCGATCCAGGAGGTCGGGGGCACCGGCGTCCCGCTCGGCATCGTGCCGTCAGGCACCGGCAACGACTTCGCGGCGACGCTCGGCCTGCGCGAGCTCGACGTCACGGCGGCGGCCGACGCGATCGCGGGGGGCGTCACCCGGGCGATCGACCTGGCCCGCGTCACCCGCGCGGACGGATCGACGAGGTACTTCGGATCGGTGCTCGCGAGCGGGTTCGACTCGAAGGTCAACGACCGCGCCAACGCGATGCGGTGGCCGCGCGGCGGATCGCGATACAACATCGCGATCCTGGTCGAGTTCCTGACGCTCGCCGGCATCCCGTACGAGGTGGAGCTGGAGCTCGCCGACGGCACGCGCGAACACGTGGTCGGCGACCTCGTGATGGCGACGGTCGGCAACGGGCGCACGTACGGCGGCGGCATCCCGATCTGTCCCGATGCCGACCCGGCCGACGGCCTGCTCGACCTCGTGCTCGTGCGTCCCGCCGGCAGGCTCCGCCTGCTCCGCCTGCTCCCCCGGGTGTACCGGGGCACGCACGCGGGCGTGCCCGAGGTCGCGATGCGACGTGTGCGCTCGGTGCGCCTGTCCTCACCGGGGGTCACCGCCTACGCGGACGGCGACCCGATCGGCGCGCTCCCGCTGAGAGTCGACGTGGTGCCCGGCGCGCTCACGATCTTCACGCCCGCCGGCTGATCCGGCGCAGGCGTCAGTGCGCCGCCTGGACCGCCCGGAGCTTGGCGAGCACCTGATCGCGCAGCTCTTCGGGCGCGCTCTCCTTGCACGCCCGCGCAAGCACCTCGGTCAGCGTGGTGGCGACGAGTGCTTCGTCTCGGCAGCCCTCACAGTTGGCCAGGTGCTCGGCGATGTCGCTCTGCTCGGTCTTGCAGACCTCGTGGCGCAGGTACTCCTCCAGGTCGCGCCGCGCCTTCTCACAGCCGCAGTCGGTCATTTCGTGCTCCTTGTGGCGGCGGGGGTGATGCCGCGCTCTTTTGCGTAGTCGGCCAGCAGTTCACGCAGCATGCGCCTGCCACGATGCAGACGGCTCATGACCGTGCCGATGGGGGTCTTCATGATGTCGGCGATCTCCTGATAGGCGAAGCCCTCGACGTCGGCGAGGTACACCGCCAGCCGGAAGTCCTCCGGGATGGACTGCAGCGCGTCCTTCACGACCGACGCGGGCATGTGGTCGATCGCCTCGGCCTCGGCCGAGCGGGTGCTCGTCGCCGTGGTCGACTCGGCACCGCCGAGCTGCCAGTCCTCGAGGTCGTCGATCGTGCCCTGGTACGGCTCGCGCTGCTTCTTGCGATACGTGTTGATATAGGTGTTCGTCAGGATGCGGTACAGCCACGCCTTGAGGTTCGTGCCCTGCGTGAAGGTCTTCCACGAGGCGAACGCCTTGACGAATGTCTCCTGCACGAGATCCGCCGCATCGGCGGGGTTGCGGGTCATGCGCATGGCCGCGGCGTACAGCTGGTCCATGAAAGGCAGCGCCTGCTCTTCGAACTGCGCACGGGGATCCTGTTCGAGGTCCGCCTCGGCAGCCTGGTCGGTCGACTCGCTCATCACGCGCCAGTCTACGGCGGCAGGTTGCAGGCTGCCTGGGACGCCCGGGTCGCGCTCGGCGAGGAGGGGCGCGTCGTGATCGAGGCGCTCGAGGGTGGCGAACATCCGGCTCCGCTCGGTAGGTTGCTCCCGGCTCGTGCCCACCGGGTTCAGTAGGGTAGAACCCGATGACAGCCGACGCGTATTCCCCGCCCTCCGCGCCGATCGAGCGCGGCCACTGGCCCGCGCCCGTCGCGGACGGCGCGCTGCACGCCACGGTGACCGTTCCCGGCTCGAAATCGCTGACGAACCGTGAGCTGATCCTGGCTGCCCTCGCCGACGCCCCCAGCCGCCTGATCGCGCCGTTGCACTCCGACGACTCCGCCCGCATGATCGACGCGCTGCGCTCCCTCGGCGTCGGCATCGAGCGCGTCGAGGGCACCGGGCCGTACGGCGACGACATCGAGGTGACACCGGTGTGGCCGCTGCGCGGCGACACCGTCGTGGACTGCGGGCAGGCGGGCACCGTCATGCGGTTCGTGGCCGGTCTCGGCGGCTTCGCACGCGGCGACGTCACCCTCACGGCGCACGAGAGCGCGCTTCACCGCCCGATGGGCGCGATGATCACGGCGCTGCGCGACGTCGGCGTCGACATCGACGACGGCGGCCACTGGGCGCTCCCCTTCATCATCCGCGGCCATGGCCACGTTCGCGGCGGGGAGGTGACGATCGACGCCAGCGCGTCGAGCCAGTTCGTCTCGGGGCTCCTGCTCGCGGCGCCGCGGTTCGACGTCGGGCTGCAGCTGCGTCACTCCGGGGCGCGACTGCCGAGCATTCCCCACATCGACATGACCGTCGAAGCCCTCGGGCACCGCGGCGTTCACGTCGAGCGTCCGGGCATCGGCGAGTGGATCGTGCCTGCCGGCCCCATCCGCGGCAAGGACGTCGCGATCGAGCCCGACCTGTCGAACGCGGCGCCGTTCCTGGCGGCGGCCATGGTGGCCGGCGGCTCGGTGTCGGTCACCGGCTGGCCCGCGCACTCCACCCAGCCCGGTGCGATGCTCACCGAGATCCTGTCGCTCATGGGCGCCCGCGTGGTGCGCCGCGGAGGAGCGCTCACCGTCACCGCAGGGGCGGGCATCCAGGGCGTCGATCTCGACCTGTCGGCCGCCGGCGAGCTGACCCCCACGATCTTCGCGTTGGCCGCCTTCGCCGACTCCCCGTCGACCCTGCACGGCATCGGTCATATCCGCGGCCACGAGACCGACCGCATCGCGGCACTCGTCGCGGAGCTGCGCGGCCTCGGAGGCGAGGCCGAAGAGCTGCCCGACGGCATCCGCATCGTCCCCCGCCCGCTCCACGGCGGAACCTGGCATGCGTACCACGATCACCGCATGGCGACCACGGGCGCCCTGATCGGCTTGGCGGTGCCCGGAGTCGAGGTCGACGACATCGGCACGACCGCCAAGACGATGCCGGAGTTCCCGCAGATCTGGCAGCGGATGCTCGACGGCGAGCACGCCGATGGCGGGCTCCCCGAGGAGACGATGCGCGCCTCGTGAGGCGGCGCGTGGACACGTTCGCGGAGCGATCGGGATGACCAGCGTGAACCGATCCGGGATGACTCGATGAGCGGGACGACACCGTGAGCTGGCTCGACGACCTCGACGACGACGAACCGGAGTTCGATGAGGCCGACGTGCGCGTGCGGCCGAATCCGAAGGCCAACCGCCCCCGGACCAAACGCCGTCCGGCGCACAGCGACGCCGAGATCGCGCGCGTGCTCGGCGTCGACCGCGGCCGGTACACCGTGCTCGTCGACGAGGACTTGCCGACAGAGCGCACGGCGCTCGCGGTCCGGGCGCGCGAGCTGCGCAAGACGCCGATCGTGACCGGCGACCGCGCCCGCGTCGTCGGTGATGCGTCCGGCGACGACGGCACACTCGGGCGCATCGTCGGCATCGAGGAGCGCACCTCGCTGCTCAGACGCAGCGCCGATGACACCGACCAGGTCGAGCGCGTCGTCGTCGCCAACGCCGATCAGATGCTCGTCGTGGTCGCCGCCGCGGACCCCGAGCCGCGCCCGCGGCTCGTCGACCGCTACCTCGTCGCGGCGCTGGACGCCGGCATCCGTCCTCTCCTCGTCGTGACCAAGACCGACCTCGCCGACCCGGCGGAGTTCCTCGCGCACTTCGACGGCCTCGACCTCGAGGTGTTCACGAGCGGGCGGGAGGAGATGCCGCTCGAGCGCATCGGGGCGGCGCTCGTCGGCCACTCGACGGTGTTCGTCGGCCACTCGGGCGTCGGCAAGTCGACGCTCGTCAACGCGCTCGTTCCCGATGCCAAGCGCGCGACCGGGCACGTCAACGTCGTGACCGGTCGCGGGCGGCACACTTCCAGCTCGACCGTGTCGCTGCGCTACCGCGGCGAAGGAGGCAACGGCTGGGTCATCGACACCCCCGGCGTGCGCTCGTTCGGCCTCGGCCACGTCGACCCCGCGAACATCCTGCGGGCCTTCACCGACCTCGACGCGATCGCCCAGGAGTGCCCCCGCGGATGCACGCACCTCGCCGATGCGCCGGACTGCGCCATCGTCGAGGCCGTCGAGGAGGGCCGCCTGGGCCCGGGCGGCGCCGCCCGCCTCGACTCGCTGCAGCGACTGCTCGAGACGTTCGCCAAGAAGGGCCAGGAGCCCGGCGCCTAGAGTGGGACGGTGACCACGACGCGCCTCGAACCCGGTTCCCTCGCCCCCGCCTTCACGCTCGTCGACCAGGACGAGCAGGCCGTGACGCTGAAAGATCTGCGGGGCGGACGCGTGATCCTCTTCTTCTATCCCGCGGCGATGACTCCCGGGTGCACCAAAGAGGCGTGCGACTTCCGCGACAGCCTCGCCCCGCTCCAGGCCGCCGGCTACACGGTGCTCGGCATCTCCCCCGACGAGCCTGAGAAGCTCCGCCGGTTCCGGGAGCGCGACGGCCTCACGTACGACCTGCTGAGCGACCCCGGCCACAAGGTGCTCGAGAAGTACGCCGCATGGGGCGAGAAGGTGAACTACGGCAAGACCTTCATGGGCGTCATCCGTTCGACGTTCGTCCTCGACGAGAAGGGCCGCATCACGCACGCGCTGTACAACGTGCGTGCGACGGGCCACGTCGCGCGCGTGCGCGCGCTCCTCGGCGTCTAGGAGCCCGCCCGCCCGCCGGCCTCTTCGTCGCGCTCCCCGCGCCCGGCCCTGCCGGCGTCGCGCACGGCGAGCACCAGGAGCACCAGGACGACCACGGCCGGGGCGGCGAGCGCAAGCGCGGCCGCGGGATCGGCGAACGCGCCCGTCGCCGCTCCGAGGGCCACCGCGAGGATCAGCAGCTGCGTGACGATGCCGCCCGAACGCCCCCACGACTGGCCGCGCCAGATCGCGAACGCGAAGGCGATGACCGCGGCCGCACCGACGAGGGTCAGCACCGCCAGCGCGATCGCGCTCTCGATCGAGCCGGTGTCGCCCGAGGCGATCGCGACGATCTCGCGCACCGTGAGCGCCGCGAGCCCGAGTCCCTCGAGCCCCACCAGCACGGCGGCGATCCTTCCGGACAGGTTTGTCCGCATTCTCCGTCGACTCCTTCTTCCACCGACAGCGGTTTGTGCGAACTCTCCATACCCGCTGGGGAACACTCAGCAAGTCCTACACAAACCCGCCGATGAACCCTTGATTCAGGTAAACCGCTATGGGACGATTGGTGAAGCCGTGTGCTCCCACAGCGACGTGGGGCGAGATTCTTCTCGCACATCCCACAGGGTACCGGACCCGAACCGGGCCCTTACTCCCCACCCCTCTGTCACAAGGAGCACCACCATGGACTGGCGCGACAAGGCCGCCTGCCTGACCGTCGACCCCGAACTGTTCTTCCCCGTCGGGAACACGGGCCCGGCCGTCGATCAGATCGAGAAGGCCAAGTCGGTGTGCGCACGCTGCACCGTCACCGAGATCTGCCTGCAGTACGCCCTCGAGACCGGTCAGGACTCGGGCGTGTGGGGCGGTCTCTCCGAGGACGAGCGCCGCGCGCTCAAGCGCCGCGCCGCCCGCGCGCGCCGCGCCTCCTGATCCTCAGGACGCCACACAGCATTCGATGAGCGGATGCCGCGACCCGCGGCTGGACCCCCGCCCCGAGAGGCTCCGCGCAGCGCGCCGGCGCCGCGCGGAGCAGGAGCGGGGACCGCTCATCGCTGTCAGTTCTTGGTGCGCTCGATGTAGCGCAGCGGGATGTCGATCGTGACCTCCGTGCCGCTGCCCATGATGGTGTGCCAGTCGATGGTGCCGCCGAGCTCGCCCTGGATGAGGGTGCGCACGATCTGCGTGCCGAGCCCGCGACCGACCTGACCCTCGGGGAGGCCGGAGCCGGTGTCGCGCACGCGCACCTCGAGTCGGTCGTCACTGCGCTCGGCGATGATCTCGACGTCGCCCTCCTGACCGGCGAGCCCGTGCTCGACGGCGTTCGTGACGAGTTCGGTGAGGGCGAGCGCGAGGGGCGTCGCGTATTCGCTGGGCAGGGTGCCGAAGCGACCCGTGGAGTGCGTCTTCGCGCGGGTGTTGGGGGCGGCGGCGACCTCGGCGACGAGCTTGAGCACACGCGCGAACACCTCGTCGAAGTCGACGTTCTGCGCGAGCCCCTCCGAGAGGGTGTCGTGCACCACGGCGATCGCCGACACCCGGCGCATTGCCTGGGTGAGGGCCTCGCGGGCCTCTTCGGTGTGGGAACGACGTGCCTGGATCCGCAGCAGCGACGCGACCGTCTGCAGGTTGTTCTTGACGCGGTGGTGGATCTCGCGGATCGTCGCGTCCTTGGTGATGAGCTCCTGCTCCTGGTGGCGGATCTCGGTCACGTCGCGGCAGAGCACGATCGCGCCGATCCGCGTGCCGTGATCGCGCAGCGGAATGGTGCGCAGCGACACCGTCACCCCGCGCGCCTCGAGATCGGCGCGCCATGGGGCACGGCCGGTGACCACGACCGGGAGCGACTCGTCGAACTGGCGCTTCGTCGGCAGGATGCCGGTCACCACCTCGACGAGCGACTCGCCCTCGAGCTCGTCGTCGAAGCCGAGGCGGTTGAACGCCGACAGCGCATTGGGGCTCGCGAAGGTCGTGATGCCGTCGACGTCGAGCCGGACCAGGCCGTCGGACGCACGCGGCGCGCCGCGGCGCGGCGACGTCGGCGCGGACAGGTCGGGGAAGTCGCCGGACGCGATCATGCCGAAGAGGTCGTCGGCGCAGTCGTTGAACGTGATCTGCTGCCGCGAGGGCGTGCGGGCCTCGCCGAGGTTCGTGTGGCGGCTGATCACGCCGATCACCGTCGCCTCCTTCCCGCTCTTGCGGGCCACCGGCACCGCCCTCACGCGGGTGGGGGTCTCTTCGAACCAGTCGGGCGACGCCGAGTCGACGATGCGGCCCGTCTGGAACGCCTCGCGCACCTGCGTGCGCCACTGCGGCCGCACGCGGTCGCCCACGATGTCGCGGTAGAAGAGCGTCGCCGCGCCGCCGGGACGAGTGTGGGCGACGGCGACGAAGGAGTCGTCGGAGGTCGGCACCCAGAGCACGATGTCGGCGAACGCCAGATCGGCGAGGAGCTGGCCGTCTCCTGCGAGACGGTGCAGCCACTCCACGTCTTCTTCACTGGAGCGGCCCTGGGCGTAAACGAGATCGCTGAGGGTCGACACGGACCTAGCCTAGAGCGCGCTGATCACACGACTCGTTCGCCGAGACGTGGCATGTCGTCGGCGTCGGCGTGCGCGGGTCGCCCGGAACCGGAGCGGTGGACGCCCCGCCGCCGCTGCTTCACGGCGCGCTGCGGCGCGGGAGCGGGCACGATCGCCTCGCCCACGAACCGGCGCATCGCGAGTGTGACGGGCGATCGGGGCGCCACGTCGGCGATCGGCTGCGACGCGAGGATCGCGGCATCCGCCGATCTCGGGTCCTGGGGCACGAACCAGACGTCCTCGATGCCGCCGAAGCGGTCGAGCGTGCGACGCACCTGCCCACGGGCGTCGATGCCGAGGGTTCCAGGGCGGAGCCGGTTCGCGACGACGGCCACCGGGGTCGCGCCGACGGTGGCGCGCAGGTCGGCGTGCCCGCGCAGGAACCGTGCGACGCCCACCGGATCGGCCGCCACCACCGCGACCACGAGGTCCGCGGCGCGCAGCGCGGCGAGGGTGGCGGCATTGCGGCGTGGCCCGTCGAGGTCGCTCATGATCTCTTCGTCGCGCTCGAGCGACGAGGAGACGTCGACCACCGTGTAGTCGGCCCACTCGCGGCAGGCGGCGAGCGCGGCGCCCACGCGCCGGTCGCTCAGCTCGGGCCAGCGGGAGGGCCTGTTGATGCCCGTGAGCACGTCGACGCCGGTGCGGCCGAGCGGCACCGCGATGCGGGTGAGCTCGCGCGCGTCGAGGCCGCCGAGCTCGGCCTGCCGGCACGCGGCGGCGAATCCGGGGCCCTCGTCGGCGAGCCCGAGCGTCAGCGCGAGCGACGGGGCGTGCGTGTCGGCGTCGACCAGCGCGACGTGGCGTCCGCCGCGCGCGAGTTCGACGGCGAGCTCTGCCGCGACGGTGGAGCGTCCGGGAGCGCCGGCGGGACCCCACACCGCGATCACGCGCGGCTGCGGGCGCGCGTGCGAGGCAGCGGTCGGCGGCTGCGGCGTCGCCGAGAGGGCTTCGGCGATGCGCCATGGCTCGGTGTGCAGCTTCAGCGGGGTCTCGAGTCCGCAGGATGCGGCGATCCGCTCCCCCGCCGCGTCCTCGACGAGCGGCACGACGCGCGTGCCGGCACGGTCGCAGAGTGCGACGACGGTCGGCGACATCGTGGCGCGCGACACCGCGACCACCAGCGCGTCGGCGTCGGCGAGGGCCCGGAGCATCGTCTCGGCGTCGGCGCCCAGCATCCCATCCGCCGCCGCGAGGGCGGGAGCGGATGCCGCGACCTCGGCGATCACGTCGATCCCCTCGCGCCGCAGTCCCTCGACGAGGAGGCGGGCCTCGTCGACGGCGACGACGACCCTCACGAGCCGGAGCCCGTCGTCGGGACGATCGAGAGCGCGGACTCGTCGGCCATCGCGGCGAGCGTGGCCGGCACGTCCGCGCGCGGGATCACGAGTTCGAGGGCGGCCGCACCGCCGCCGATCATGGAGTCGTCGCGCGTCACCGAGACCACGGTGGCGTCGGCGACCAGGATGCGCGGCTCGTCGTACGCGCCCTGCTCCCGCAGCGGGGCCGACCAGACCTCGACGACGCTGCCCGCCTCGACCGATGCCGGCACATCGACGGCGCTGCGCACGACGACACTTGTGGTGCGTGCGGAGGAGGGATCGCCGACGGATGCCGCGGGCACCAGTTCGCCCGCCTCGATCGTGCGTGTCGCGACGACGGGTCGGTCGAGGTCGTCCGCCGTGAGGTACGTGCCGGAGAGGGTCCCGAGCGCGACGTCGACGACCTTCAGGTCGCCGGTCCCGATCGCCTCGCCGGGGACGATCGTGTGGGCTGCGGCGTAGACCGGGACAGTCTGGCGCGCGGCCGACACGACGAGCCACACGCCGACGACGGATGCCGCCACGAGGAGCACGCCGAGGAAGAACCGGGCGTCTGCCCAGAAGGCTCGGCGCGGGGTTCGGAGGGGGTCGTGGGCGGCGGTCATGCGTCCATCGTCGCCGACTCGGCGCGAGGCCGTCGGGCGTTATCCACAGGGGTGAGGGGGCCCAGCCCGCACTGGGGAGGCAGGTCCATAATGGGGGCATGTCAGATGACCCGACGTCCGACGTGCGTCTGCTCGCACCCGCCCAGGTGGGCGAAGTGCTCGGCGTGTCGGTCGACGAGGTCATGGCTCTGGTCCACGAAGGGCGGCTTCGTGGACTGCGTGTCGGCGCGCCCGCACGCTGGCGGATCGACGCCGCGAGCGTCGGGGACTACCTCGACGACCAGGCCGAGGAGGCGCGGCGCATGGCGCTGTGGCGTCAGTCCCAGACCGCCAGCTTCCCCGAGCTGTGGGGCGGCAGCATCGTACGCCACCCGGACTGAGCGCGGCATCCCTCACGCGGATGCATCGGCCCGGCGGTCAGGGGATCGCCGGCGCCTCGTCCGCTCGGATCCAGGCGATGGCCCCGAACGGCACCAGCCGGTATCCCGACACCGCATCGGCGCGCCGCGGCGAGCCTTGGTCGTGCACGGCGAGGTCGAGGTGGTCGGCACCGGCGCGATCGATCGTGCCGGTGAGGACCCGCCCCGACACCAGGTGCACCGCGACCCCCGCCCGGCGGCGGACGAGGTCGCGCAGCACGAAGCCGAAGGTGAGCCGGTCGGCCAGGGACGACCGCGGCGGCGCAGGGCGCGCCGTGCGCAGGAGGTCGGCGTGCGGCAGGCCGATGGCCCCGATCGAGGCGAACGGCACGAGCACCGCGCCGCCCGGTCCGTCGGCGAGGGCCAGGGCGACCCAGTCAGCGCCGACGCCGGTCACCGATGCCCGCACCGTGGCGCCATCGCCGAGGTCGAACGACGCGACGATCGGCGAGGCCCCCTCGCGGGCCGCGAGCAGCATGAGGCGCTCGGACAGCTGCACCCGGGAGAGCCGCAGGCGCTCGGCCTCGGTGTCGAGCGCGGCACGCTCCGCCTCCCATTCGGAGGCGAGCTGATCCTCGAGGTCGTCGAAGAAGCGGTCCCAGCGCACTCAGCGAGAGTAGGGCACCGCGGCCGATCGGCCGACGAGTTATCCACAGCCGACCGGGCATGATTTTCCTGAGAGTTCGCTGTGTGATCTACTGTCCGGGAAGACATCCCCCTGTCGAGATTGGCACCCATGGCAACGACGCCCGCGGGCACCGCCCGCGTACCCTATGCGTCCCGCAGCAGCGCGCAGGTCGCAGAGTTCTTCGCGCCGCAGCGGACGCCGTCCACCGCGCTCCCCGCTCCGGAGCCGTTCCTGCGCAACCTCACGGTCGGCGTGCTCGAGGTCTTCGCGGGCGTCCGCGAAGTCGACCAGCTCGCTCGCTGGCTCACCGAGGACGCCTACCGCAAGCTCGTCACGCGCGCGAACCTCGCGACGCGGGCGCGCAGCGCGCGGGGTGTGGCGGCGAGGCGCCCCGTGCACACGATCATGTCGGTGCACGAGTCCTCCCCCGCCGACGGCATCATCGAGGCGGTCATCGTCGTGCGGGGGCCTGCGCGCACGCGCGCCCTCGCCGTGCGCCTGGAGGGCATGGACGGCCGCTGGCGCGCGACCTCGCTCGCTCTGCTCTGACGCACGCGCCGCCGTCACCCGCGCCCGGCTGACGGTGCCGTGGGAGGCGACGGCGTCCACGATCCGGCGACGGAGCCGGCCCCGACGATGCGGCCGGTCCCGTCGTCAGCTCTTGTCGTGGTCGTCGATGAGCTCGAGCAGCGACCGCAGCGCGTCGCGGATCTCGTAGTGGCCATGCTGTCCGGCGCGGCTCTCAGCCGAGATCACCCCGGACCGGTGGACCTTCTTGAAGTCGCCCATGGGGAACGAGTACGCCTGCTTCGTCTCCTCGTTCTCGCGATGGTCGATGCCGATGTGCCAGTGGGAGTACTCCGTCCATCCTTCTCGCTCGATGTACGAGTTCTCCTCGTCGGCTGTCGGCGCGGCTTCCGACCAATCGTCGCGTTCATCGCGCACGACCTTGCCGTCCCGGATGAGCGCCCGCGCATGGCGCAGCGCCGGCTGGTTCAGTTCGATGGACATGCCGCGAAAGTACGACGCGCGGCCGCGTCACGCGAGGGGGTTGACGCACGCCGCGACTCGCAGCCGACGTCTGCTACTGCTTGTACGAGGAGAGGAAGTTGCCGAGCCGCTCGACGGCCTCCGCGAGGACGCGGGCCTCGGGCAGCGTGACGATGCGCAGGTGGTCGGGGGTCGGCCAGTTGAAGCCGGTGCCCTGCACCAGCAGCACGTGCTCGGCGACGAGGAAGTCGTAGACGAGCTTGGCGTCGTCGCGGATCTCGTACACGTTCGGGTCGAGCCGCGGGAACGCGTAGAGCGCGCCCCTCGGCTTGAGGCACGTCACGCCGGGGATGCGCTCGAGGCCCTCCCACGCCGCATCCCGCTGCTCATGGAGGCGCCCCTCGGGCGCGATGAGCGCGTCGATCGACTGGACGCCCGACAGCGCGGCCTGGACGGCGTACTGCGCCGGCACGTTGGGGCACAGCCGTGTGGACGCGAGGAGCTGGATGCCCTCCAGGAAGCCCGCCGCGTGCTTCTTCGGACCGGTGATCACGAGCCAGCCGGAGCGATAGCCCGCAACGCGGTACGTCTTCGACAGGCCGTTGAATGTGAGGCACAGCAGGTCGGGCGCGAGCGTCGCGAGCGGGATGTGCTGCGCCTCGTCGAACAGGATGCGGTCGTAGATCTCGTCCGAGAGCAGCAGCAGCGAATTCTCGCGCGCGATCTCGACGATCCCCTGGAGAACCTCCCGGCTGTAGACGGCGCCGGTCGGGTTGTTGGGGTTGATGACGACGATCGCCTTGGTGCGCGGCGTGACCTTCTCGCGGATGTCTTCCAGCGAGGGCTGCCAATCGGCATCGGGGTCGCAGCGGTAGTGCACGGGTGTGCCACCGGCGAGGCTCGTCATCGCGGTCCACAGCGGATAGTCGGGTGCGGGGATGAGCACCTCGTCGCCCTCGTCGAGGAGGGCCTGCATCGTCATCGTGATGAGCTCGGACACGCCGTTGCCGAGATAGACGTCGTCGGGGTCGAACTGCGGGAAGCCGGGCACCTGCTCGTAGCGCGACACGACCGCGCGCCGCGCCGACATGATGCCCTTGCTGTCGCTGTAACCGTGGGCGTGCGGGACGGCCTCGATCATGTCGCGCACGATCTGGAACGGCGCCTCGAACCCGAACACGGCGGGGTTGCCCGTGTTCAGCTTGAGGATCGTGTGCCCGTCGTCCTCCAGCCGGTCGGCCTCTGCCAGTGCCTGCCCGCGGATCTCGTAGAGAACGTTCTGGAGCTTGCTCGACTGATCGAGGGGGCGGAGGGGACTCATCGCTTCAGGATATCGGCGGACGAGGAGGGCCAATGGACGCCAGGTGGCCCGCGCTCGCGCGCGGGCCACCTGGCGAGCGAGTCCTACTTCTTGCGCTGCTCGGCCGCGCGACGCTGCGCGCGGTTCAGCGGAGCCGCCGGCGCGGCCGGGGCCTCGGCATCCGTCCGCTGGCCGAAGGCTCCGCGCTGCTGCTCGGCGACGGGCGCCTGCTGCGGGGCGGGAGCCGCGGCGGCCGCGGCAGCCGCCTGGCGAAGACGAGTGGCCGCCTGCTGCACCTGCCCGCGATCGTTGCGCACCTCGACCTCCCCGGCGTCGTTCGCCGCGGTGTACTGCAGGCGCTGGGCCTCGACGGGCTGGGCGCCGAGGCCCTTGGCCTCGACCTGGGTGACCTGCTCGGCACCGGCCTCGCCCTGGCGGCGCACCTCGACCTCGAGGTTGTAGAGGTAGCCGACCGACTCCTCCTTGATCTGCCCCATCATCGCCTGGAACATCTGGTAGCCCTCGCGCTGGTACTCGATGAGCGGGTCGCGCTGGGCCATGGCACGCAGGCCGATGCCGTCCTTGAGGTAGTCCATCTCGTAGAGGTGGTCGCGCCAGCGGCGGTCGAGCACCTGGAGCACGACGCGGCGCTCGAGCTCGCGCGTCGCGGCCTCGCCGAGGGTGTCCTGGCGCTTGTCGTAGGCGATGCGGGCGTCGGAGAGGATCTCGCGCTTGAGTCCTTCGGCGGTGATGCCGCCCTTGCGGCCCGCCGCCTCGGCCACGACCTCGTCGATGGTGACACCCACCGGGTAGAGGGTCTTGAGCTCCGTCCACAGCGCGTCGAAGTCCCAGTTCTCGCTGTGGCCCGAGCCGGTGTGGTCGTCGATCACGGCGTTGATCGCGTCTTCGATGAAGTGCTGCACGCGGTCGGCGATGTCGTCGCCCTGCAGCATGTGCCGGCGATCGGAGTAAATCGCCTCGCGCTGGCGGTTGAGGACGTCGTCGTACTTGAGGACGTTCTTGCGGATCTCGGCGTTGCGCGCCTCGACCTGGCTCTGCGCCGACTTGATCGCGCGCGTGACCATGCCCGACTCGATCGCGACGTCGTCGGGGAAGTTCGTCCGCGCGATGATGGCCTCGGCCGCGCCCGACTGGAAGAGACGCATGAGGTCGTCGGTGAGCGACAGGTAGAACCGGCTCTCGCCCGGGTCGCCCTGACGGCCGGAGCGACCGCGCAGCTGGTTGTCGATGCGGCGCGACTCGTGGCGCTCGGTGCCGAGCACGTACAGGCCGCCGGCCTCGACGACCTTCGTGCTCTCCTGCGCGACGCGGTCGCGCATCGACTCGTAGACCGCGTCCCATTCGGCCTCGTACTCGTCGGGCGTCTCGACCGGGTCGAGGCCCTTGGTCTTCATCTCCTGCACCGCGAGGAACTCGGCGTTGCCGCCGAGCATGATGTCGGTGCCTCGACCTGCCATGTTCGTCGCGACGGTCACGGCGCCCAGCCGACCGGCCCGCGCGACGATCTCGGCCTCGCGGGCGTGGTTCTTCGCGTTGAGGACCTCGTGCTTGATGCCCTTCTTCGCGAGCAGGCGCGACAGGTACTCGCTCTTCTCGACGCTCACGGTGCCGACGAGCACCGGCTGGCCGACCTCGTGGCGCTTGGCGATGTCTTCGACGACCTGAGCGAACTTCGCCGTCTCGTTCTTGTAGACGAGGTCGGCCTGGTCCTTGCGGATCATGGGCTTGTTCGTCGGGATCGGGACGACGCCGAGCTGATACGTCGACATGAACTCCGCCGCCTCGGTCTCGGCGGTACCGGTCATGCCGGCGAGCTTCTCGTACAGGCGGAAGTAGTTCTGCAGCGTGACGGTGGCCAGCGTCTGGTTCTCGGCCTTGACCGGCACGGCCTCCTTGGCCTCGATGGCCTGGTGGATGCCCTCGTTGTAGCGGCGCCCGACCAGGATGCGGCCGGTGTGCTCGTCGACGATCATGACCTCGTCGTTCATCACGACGTAGTCGGTGTCGCGCTTGAACAGCGCCAGCGCCTTGATCGAGTTGTTGAGGAACGAGATGAGCGGCGTGTTCGCGGACTCGTACAGGTTGTCGATGCCGAGGTAGTCCTCGACCTTCTCGATGCCGGGCTCGAGCACGCCGATGGTGCGCTTCTTCTCGTCGACCTCGTAGTCGACGCCGGGCTCGAGGGTCTTCGCGATCTTCGCGAACTCGACGAACCAGCGGTTCGCCTCCCCCGACGACGGCCCCGAGATGATGAGCGGCGTGCGCGCCTCGTCGATGAGGATCGAGTCGACCTCGTCGACGATCGCGTAGAAGTGACCGCGCTGGACGAGATCCTCCTTGCGCCACGCCATGTTGTCGCGCAGGTAGTCGAAACCGAACTCGTTGTTCGTGCCGTACGTGATGTCGGCGTTGTACTGCTCGCGACGGACCTCGGGCGTCTGGCCCGCGACGATCGTGCCGGTGGTCATGCCGAGCGCGCGGTAGATGCGGCCCATGAGCTCGGACTGGTACGACGCGAGGAAGTCGTTGACCGTGACGACGTGCACGCCCTCGCCGGCGATCGCGTTGAGGTAGACGGGGAAGGCGCCGGTGAGCGTCTTGCCCTCACCGGTCTTCATCTCGGCGATGTTGCCGAGGTGCAGCGCCGCGCCGCCCATGATCTGGACGTCGTAGGCGCGCTGCCCGAGGGTGCGCTTCGCGGCTTCGCGGACAGCCGCGAACGCCTCGGGCATGAGGTGGTCGAGGGTCTCGCCGGCCTGGTAGCGGGCACGGAGCTCCGCGGTCTCACCCCGAAGCTCTTCGTCGGTGAGGTGCTCGTAGTCCTCTTCCAGCGCGCCGACGGCCTTCACCACCTGCTGGAGCCGCCGGAGGATGCGACCCTCACCGGCGCGAAGCAGTTTCTCGAGGGGGTTGGCCACGGAGTGTCTCCATCTTCAGGCTTTCGGGAGCGGCGCAACGGCGCCAGTGCCGCCGGGGTGCATGACCCCAGACATACCTGCCTATGTTATCCACCCGTGACCTTGGTGTGCGCTGGGTGTGCATTCGTCCATGGCGACTGCGGCACCGCCGACTACTCCGCGACGAGCGGGTGAAACCGCCGCCCGCGCGGCGTACGAGCGCGACACGCGCAGGGGCGGAGCATCCGTTGGGATGCATGCCGGGTATGCATATACTCGGTGACTACATACTCGGTATGCCCCCAACGGAGAGGTGTCACATGGTTGTCTGGCGTCGATGGGTCTTCCCGATCCTGCTGGTGCTCGTGATGGGAATCGCCGCGGCCGCTCTGGTGAAGATCGCCTTCTTCCCCGACACGGCGCCCACCGCCGCCGCGCAGCCGTCGGCGCAGATCGCCGATCCGGTCATCCCCGTCGAGCGCAGCGCCGTCACCAACGCGCTCAGCCTGCCGGGCACCATCGCCCGGGACGCCGCCTACCCGGTCCGCTCCGAGGTCGACGGCACCGTCACCGCGGTCCACGTGGGCGAGGGCCAGGCCGTCACGGCGGGGCAGAAGCTGTTCACCATCAAGCAGACCGATCCGGTCAAGAGCATCGACGTCCTGGCCCCGGAGGCGGGCGAGGTGACCGAGATCGCGGTGGTGAAGGGGCAGCCCGCATCGATCGGCGGCGAGCTGGCGTCGCTGACGCCCGCTCGGTTCCACGTGCAGGCCACGGTCGATCCGGTGCAGCTGTACCGACTGCAGGGAGCCCCGTCCGAGGGATCCGTCACCATCCAGGGCGGCCCCGCGCCGTTCACCTGCACCGGGCTGAAGGTGTCGGTCGCCGAGGACGGCACCACGACGGTCACGTGCGCGGTGCCGGCCGATCAGGTCGTGTTCGCAGGGCTGCAGGCGCAGCTCGACATCGACCTCGGCACGGTGTCCGACGTGCTCGTCGTGCCGACCACGGCGGTCAAGGGCGGGTCGGGCACGGGCGTCGTCTGGGTGGACGCCGGCACCGGCGAGCTCGAGGAGCGGGACGTCTCGCTCGGCGTGAGCGACGGCGCCTTCGTCGAGGTGACCGCGGGCCTCGAGGAGGGCGAGCAGGTGCGCCAGTACGTGCCCGGCGTCCTCGCCGGAGACGACCCGGTCTGCTATGACGACGGCATGGGCGGCGAGTACTGCGAGCCCGCGGGGTGGAGCTGGTGAGCCTCGTCCGCCTCGAGGGCGTCGCCAAGCACGTCCTGCTCCCCGACGACAGCCGCCTCGACATCCTCCGCGGCATCGACCTCGCCGTCGCCGCCGGAGACCACGTCGCGATCGTCGGACGCAGCGGGTCGGGCAAGTCGACGCTCCTGAACCTCATGGGCATGCTGGACCGCCCCTCCGAGGGCGCGGTGTGGTTCCGCGGCGACCCGGTGCGCAAGATGCGGCGCGGCAAGCTCGATCGCCTCCGCGGCCGCAACGTCGGATTCGTCTTCCAGCAGTTCAACCTGCTCGCCGGGCGCACGGCGCTGGAGAACGTGGAGATGCCGCTCGGCTACGCGAGCGGCCGCGAGTTCTGGCGCCGCCGGCGCACGGCGACCGAGATGCTCGAGCGCGTCGGCCTCGGTCACCGCCTCGAGTCGACGCCCGAGCAGATGTCGGGGGGCGAGCAGCAGCGCGTGGCGATCGCCCGTGCGCTCGTGCGCCGGCCGGCGCTGATCCTCGCCGACGAGCCCACGGGCGCCCTCGACGTCGAGACCGGCGCGACGGTCATGGAGCTCCTCGACGACATCGCCTCGGAGGCCGACGCCGCGCTCGTGACCATCACGCACGACCTCCACGTCGCCGCCCGCGCCCGACGGCATTACCGCCTCGACGCCGGTGTGCTCACGCGGTTCGACCTCGGCGGCGCACCGACGCCGGCGGAGGCGAACCCGTCGGCACCCGAACTCGCCGCGAGCGTGGAGGAGCCGGATGTCGAGGCCGGGGCCGGGCCCACGCGCCCGGAGGCTCCGTCCGGCGTGCCGGCGGAGGGCGGAGGGGGCGTGGGGGCCGTCGAGGCCGCCTGGCGCGAAGACGAACCGGAGCGCGCGGAGGTGGCGCCGTGAGCGGTCTTGTCGGAGCGCTGGGCGAGGCGTGGTCGGAGCTGCGCCATCACAAGCTGCGGGTGCTGCTGAGCCTCATCGGCATCGCGGTCTCGGTCGGTGCGCTGACGGCGGTCGTCGCCCTCAGCGAATACCAGCGTCAGCAGATGGCCGAGCAGTCCGACCAGAGTGGCGGCCGGCCGGCGACGCTGTCGATCACGGCGTCGCGCACCGACGGCGCGCCGATGGACTGGGAGTCGTTCGACGCCCACCTCGCCCGTGTCTCGGAGCGCTACTCGTTCTCGCACCTCACGCGCATCGTCGACCCGGTGCAGCTGCAGCTGCAGACGCCCGAGCAGGTGCGACCGGTGATGGCGCGTCTGGTCGACCCCGCCTACGCCGTGATCCACCGGTCCGCCGTCCTCGAGGGCCGCTGGTTCCAGGACGCCGACGCCGAGCTGCTCGCTCCCCCGGCGGTGATCACCGAGGCCCTCTGGGACGTCTACGGCCGCCCCGCCCTCGGCCCGGGCTTCGCACTGAGTCTGCAGGGCGATCTCGCCGGCCGGTACACGGTCGTCGGCGTGACGCCGCGCCAGTACGCCGGCGACGAGGAGAAGCGCGTGACGCTCATGTACGACTCGTACGCCGCGCGGCGTGACGCGCTCCCCGCCGACGCCATGATCGCATGGGAGACGTGGGTGCCGGAGGACGGCGTCGCCGACCTCGGGCCCGCGCTCGCGGCGGATCTGCGCGCGGGACAGGACGACATCCAGGTCAGCGTGAACCGCACGGACTGGGCCTCGCGGCCGGACGCGCAGAGCTCGATGGCCGCGTTCGAGGTGATCACCGGAGGCATCGCCGGGCTGGTGCTGCTGCTGGGCGGTCTCGGGCTCGTCAACATCCAGCTCGTGGCGATGCGCCAGCGCATCCGCGAGATCGGGGTGCGCCGCAGCTTCGGCGCGACGCAGGGCCGCATCTTCACGTCGGTGCTGCTCGAGAGCGTCGTGGCGACGGCGGTCGCCGGCGTGATCGGCATCGCGATCGCGGTGGCGGTGCTCAAGGCGCCGTTCGTCATGGACATGTTCTCCGGCATGCAGGACATCCCGCCCTTCCCGGTGCGCGCCGCCGTCACCGGGCTCGTCGCAGCCGTCGCGATCGGCGCGCTGGCCGGCTTCATCCCGGCGCTCATGGCGGTGCGCTCCAACGTCATCGACGCATTGCGCTTCTGACCCTCCACCCGAAGGAGATCCCATGTCCGTTCGTCAGAGTCTGCTCGCGATCCTCGATCAGGGCCCGTGCTACGGCTATCAGCTGCGCGCCGAGTTCGACCGGCGCACGGGGTCGACCTGGCCGCTCAACGTGGGCCAGATCTACAACACGCTCGACCGCCTCGAACGCGACGGACTCGTCGAGAAGGGCGATGTGGACGAGCACGGTCACGTCTACTGGGAGATCACGGATGCCGGAGCCGCCGAGGTGCGCGACTGGCTGGCCTCGCCGGTGCAGCGTGCGCAGGGCACCCGCGACGAGCTCGCGATCAAGCTCGCGGTCGCCGCGACCCTGCCAGGCGTGGACGTGTCGGACATCATCCAGACGCAGCGTCGCTCCTCGCTCGCACAGCTGCAGGAGCTCAATCGGGCGAAATACGCCGGCGCGAGCCCCGACGGCCCGGAGGAGCTCGCGTGGTCGCTCGTCGTCGACTCCATGATCTTCTCGGCCGAAGCCGAGGTGCGCTGGCTCGACCACTCCGAGCAGCGCCTGGCGCTGCACCCGCATCACGCCATGGCGCTCGAACTCTCGACCGACAAGCCCAAGCGCGGGCGTCCGGCCAGAGCCGAGGCATCCGTCGCCTCCGAGAAGGCGCGATGACCGACACGGTGCTGCGTCTCATCGGTGTGACGCAGCAGTACGGCACCGGAGCGACGGCGGTCTCGGCGCTGTCGGGCGTCGACTTCGAGGTGAGCCAGGGCGAGCTGGTCGCGGTGATGGGTCCGTCGGGCTCGGGCAAGTCGACGCTGCTGTCGATCGCCGGTGGTCTCGCGATCCCGACCTCCGGCGAGGTGATCGTCGAGGGGCAGTACCTCAGCGAGCAGACGCCGGCGCAGCTCGCACGGCTCCGCCGACGCTCGCTCGGCTTCGTGTTCCAGGACTTCAACCTCATCCCGACGCTCACCGCGCTCGAGAACGTCACCCTGCCGCTCGAACTCGACGGCTTCCGATCCCGAGTGGCGCGACGCGCCGGACGCGATGCCCTCGCGTCGGTCGGCCTGGAAGACAAGGCCGGCTCGTACCCCGACGACCTGTCGGGCGGGCAGCAGCAACGCGTCGCGATCGCCCGCGCCGTCGTCGGCGGGCGCCGGCTGATCCTCGCCGACGAGCCCACCGGCGCGCTGGACTCGGTGACGGGAGAGATGGTGCTGAAGATGCTGCGCGCGCGGGTGGATGCCGGAGCCGCCGGCATCCTCGTCACGCACGAGGCCCGCCACGCCGCCTTCGCCGACCGCATCGTGTTCCTGCGCGACGGCCGCATCGTCGACGAGTCCCGGCGCGCGGGGGCGGACTCGCTGCTGGCGGCGCGATGACCAGCACCCTCGAGCGGACGGTCGACGCGTCCGCTCCCCCGGCCCCGCACGGCCCCGGTCCGGTCTCGCGGGCTGCCCGCTGGCGGGTCGCCGTCCGGATGGCGCAGCGGCAGCTGCGACGCGCGTGGGTGTCGAGCGTGCTCGTCACGACGCTGGTGGCGCTTCCCATCGCGGGGATGACCGGATTCCTCATCTTCACCGCGAGCGCCATCGCGAGCCCTGAGGAGCGCACGGCCGCGGAGCTCGGCGACATGGAGGCGTGGATCGCGCCGTCCGGCGTCCCCGGCGCGGGGTTCTGGCAGGTGCCGACAGAGCCGGAGTGGAACGGGTACCCGATCGACGCGGACGGGGTCATGACGATGCCGGACGGCGAGCCGCTGGACGATCCGACCGGTCTGCTGGCCGCCGGCACCGAGGTCCTCCCCGTCTCGAGAGGCATGGTCTCGGTCGCCACCGATGACGGCGCGGCCGTGCTCCCGGCGTGGGCCGGGACGACATGGGATCCGCGCTTCGCGGAGGCGTTCGTCCTGGTGGCGGGCGATCGCCCGGCCAAGGCTCGCGATGCGATGGTCACGCCCGCCGCGCTGGAACGGCTCGGGCTCGAGCTCGGCGACACGCTCCGGCTGTCGGACGGCCCGGCCTTCACGGTGACCGGCACTCTCGACGCCGCAGCCATCGCCGACGGCGTCGCGGCGGTGTTCCTTCCCGAGCACGCACGCAGAGCCGTCGGGGGCACCCAGAAGTGGTATCTCCCGGAGCTCGAGCTCTCGTGGGCCGACGTGCAGCGGCTCAACGACGAAGGCGGTGTCGTCGCCTATTCGCGCACCGTGGCGTTCGACCCGCCGGAGTTCTCGAACCGCTACTACTCGTCGGCCTCGACCGAGCGGTGGGCGAAGATGTGGCCGCTCGTGCTCATGCTGTCGGTTGCGGCGCTGTTCGCCGGCTATGTGGTGGTGATGCTCGCCGGTGCCGCCTTCGCCGTCGCGGCGCGCCGTCAGCAGCGAGCGCTCGCGGTCGCCGCGAGCGTGGGGGCGAATCGCCGGGATCTCTCGCGGGTGGTGCTGCTGCAGGGGACCGCACTCGGCCTCGTGGGCGGCGCCATCGGAATCGCCGGAGGGATCGGCATCGCGGCCCTCGTGATCGCTCTGGGTTCCGGCGCCGGCACGACGATGTTCTGGGGCTTCCACGTGCCGTGGGAGCTCATCGCCGCGGTGCTCGTCTTCGCGGTGATCGTCGGCACCGTGTCGGCATGGATGCCAGCCCGCGCGGTCGGTCGCACAGATGCGCTCCGCGCGCTGCGCGGCGCGCGCCGCCCGCAGAGACCCGTCGTCGCGCGCCCCATCTGGGGGTCGGTGCTGATCGTGACCGGGGTCGCGATCACCCTGCTGTGCGCGTTCGCGGTCGCCGCCATCAACGCCACCGACTTCTTCGGCTACGACTCGCTCATGCGCTATGTGCCCGCTTACGGGATCGTTGTCGGGCCGATCGTCGCGCAGTTCGGCATCCTGCTCTCGGGACGGTGGCTCCTCTGGACCGCCTCGCGCGGGCTCTCTCACGCCGGCATGGCGGCGAGGCTCGCCTCGAGGGATGCCGCAGCCAACGCCTCACGGACGGTTCCGGCGTTCGCCGCGATCGCCGCGACGGTGTTCATCGGAGTCTTCGCGCTCGCCCAGTCCTCGATGCAGACGGCCCAGACCGCCCGGCTGTGGTACTACGACGCACCGCCCGGGAGCATCGCCGTCCCGATCTGGCCCGGCTCGTCTTCTCCCGGCGTGCTCGATCCCGAAGACGCCGAGGCCGGCACCACCGCCGCCCTCCAGATCGCGCACGACGCGGGCGCAGACCGGGCGGCGGTCGTGTCCCGCCAGCTGAACACCGTGTGGGAGTACCCGTCCGCCGAGGAGGTGCCCGATGACGTGACCTTCACGATCGCGCTTCTCGGCGAACAGCACCTGCTCGACCCCGAGGCGCAGGACTACTCCTCGTCGTTCGGCCAGGACCCGAGCAATCCGATCTCCGTCGTGGCCGCCGAGGACGTGAGGGTCGTGATGGGTCTGGAGCTGCCGGCATCCGCCCTCGCCGCGTACCGCGACGGTGCCGCACTCGTCGCCGACGGTCGGTTCGTCTCGGGCGGAGCGATCGACGTCGCGACGTTCGCGGGCGCCGACGTCTACGAGGGGCGCACCCCCGACAACATCTGGGAGCGTCGGTCCAGCTCTCCCCCGCCGGCCGATCCGGTGCGCGTCGCGCGGATGGACGCGATCGTCGTCGATGCCCCGCTGCAGCCGGTGGCGATCGCCGTCGCCCCGAGCACCGCAGAGCGTCTGGGCATGGTGCTCGTGCCGGAACGGGTGGTTGCGACGACTCCGGCACCGCTGGCATGGGCCGAGCGGGACCGCATGCAGGCGCAGGCGGAGCTCCTGAGCGGGGCCGCTTTCACGCTCGCTCCGGGCGTCGAGGAAGGGCCCCCGAGCGATGCGGCATGGATGGTGCCGCTCCTGGCCGCGGTGGCCGTTCTCGTACTCGGAGTGAGCGCGGTCGCCCTGGGCCTTGCCCGCTTCGAGCGCCGCCCCGACGACGCGACCATCGCCGCCGTCGGCGGCACGAGGTCGCTCCGACGCGGAATCGGCTTCTGGCAGGGGCTCATCATCGCCGGCCTCGGCGCCCTCGCCGGGGCGGCCGTCGGCGTGCTTGCGCCGATCGGCTTCTCGATCCAGTCGGAGGGCGCGCTGCAGATCTCGGACATCCCGTGGTGGCTGATCGCCGCGGTGGTCGTGGCGCTTCCTCTTGCGATCGCGGTGACCAACTGGCTGGCGCCGCCGCGGCGCCCCGAACTCACACGTCGCACCGCGATCACCTGACCTGCCTCTCGTCGTGCGACGGCACCCGGACGAGCGCAGAGAAGCGGCATCCTGTCGCCTCACAGGCGCACCCCGCTACGCTTAACTGTGCACACGAACGCCGACCAGATCGAAGCCGAGGCTCAGACCGAGCCCGCAGCGATGACTTTCTCCGACCTCGGGCTCAGCCAGCCCGTCCTCAAGGCGCTGAAGGACATCGGCTACGAGACCCCGTCGGCGATCCAGGCGGCCACCATCCCGACGCTGCTCGGCGGCCGTGACGTCGTGGGCATGGCGCAGACCGGAACCGGCAAGACCGCCGCGTTCGCGCTGCCGATCATCGACCGGCTCGACCTGTCGCAGAAGACCCCGCAGGCCCTCGTGCTGGCTCCGACGCGCGAGCTCGCCCTGCAGGTGTGCGAGGCGTTCGAGAAGTACGCGGGCCACCTGAAGGACGTGCACGTCCTTCCCGTCTACGGCGGACAGGGCTACGGCGTGCAGCTGTCGGCCCTCCGACGCGGCGTGCACATCGTCGTCGGAACCCCCGGCCGCATCATCGACCACCTCGAGAAGGGCACGCTCGATCTCTCGGGGCTGCAGTACCTCGTGCTCGACGAGGCCGACGAGATGCTCAAGATGGGCTTCGCCGAAGACGTCGAGACCATCCTCGCCGAGACGCCCGACACCAAGCAGGTCGCGCTGTTCTCGGCCACCATGCCGGCCACGATCCGCCGGATGTCCCAGCAGTACCTGCACGACCCCGAAGAGATCACGGTCAAGTCGAAGACGCAGACCTCGGCCAACATCTCGCAGCGCTATCTCATCACCGCATGGCAGCAGAAGATGGACGCGCTCACCCGCATCCTCGAGGTCGAGAACTTCGACGGCATGATCGTGTTCGGCCGCACCCGCTCGATCACCGAGGAGATCGCCGAGAAGCTCCGCGCCCGCGGCTACTCCGCCGCCGCGATCAACGGCGACATCGCCCAGCCGCAGCGCGAGAAGACGGTCAACCAGCTGAAGTCGGGCAAGCTCGACATCCTCGTGGCGACCGACGTCGCCGCGCGAGGTCTCGACGTCGAGCGCGTCTCGCACGTCGTCAACTACGACATCCCGACGGATGCCGAGTCCTACGTCCACCGCATCGGCCGCACCGGTCGCGCGGGGCGTTCGGGCGACGCCATCAGCTTCGTGACGCCCCGCGAACGCGGTCTCGTCAAGATGATCGAGCGCGCCACCCGCCAGGAGCTCACCGAGATCCCGCTGCCGAGCGTCGACGAGGTCAACGTGACCCGCCTGTCGCGCTTCGACGACCGCATCACCGCGGCCCTCGGCGAAGCCGAGCGCATCGAAGCCTTCCGCGACATCGTGGCCCACTACGTGCGCAACCACGACGTGCCCGAGGCGGATGTGGCGGCGGCCCTCGCCGTCGTCGCGCAGGGCGACACCCCTCTCCTCCTGGAGGCCGACCCCGAGCCGGCTCCGCGGCGCGAGCGCACGGAGCGGACCGACCGCGGCGATCGCCCCGCCTTCGGCGATCGTCCCGAGCGCGGCGAGCGCCGCACGCCCCGCGAGGGCTTCGCCACCTACCGCATCAACGTGGGCAAGCGTCAGCGCGTCGAGCCGCGTCAGATCGTCGGTGCGCTCGCGAACGAGGGGGGCCTCCGTCGCGACGACTTCGGCGCGATCAAGATCATGCCTGACTTCTCGCTCGTCGAGCTGCCGGCGAACCTCCCCGCCGGCGCGCTGGACCGCCTCGCCGACACGCGCATCTCGGGTCAGCTCATCGAGCTGCGTCCCGACAGCGGGCGTCCGCAGCGACGCAAGGACGCCACGGGCGGGTCGTACCGCGACAACCGCGCCTACGGCGACCATTCGGAGAGCCGCGGCTCGTACCGCGACTCGGGTTCGCGCGGCTCCTACGGCGACGACCGTCCGGCGCGCAAGCCCCGGCACAAGCGCAGCGACGGCTGACCCGGCCGCGCCGCCGGGGTCGCAGCCGGGCCCACGCGCCCGGAGGCTCCGCGCGGCGCGCCGGCCCCGGGTGGTGGCGTGGGGGCCCGTCCCCGCGGTTCAGGAGGGTCAACCGGACGTGCCCTGCTGCGCGGGGAAGGCCCGCACCGCATCCTCGAGGTCGTTGTAGATGCGGTCGGCGGGGATCCGCTTCGCCATGCCGTAAGCCGTGAACTCGTCCAGGACCGCGGTCTCGGGACGCGCGAGCACGAGTCGGACGCCGCGGGCATCGAGCCAATCCACGAGGCCCGAGAACGCCACCCCGGCGGAATAGTCGATGTCGGAGATGCCGGCGCAGTCGAGCACCAGCCACTTCACCGGGTCGGGCGCGTTCTGCACGACCTGCTGCACGTCGTCGACGAACCGCGACGCGTTCGCGTAGAAGAGGTCGGCGTCATATCGGAACACCACGAGTCCCGGCGCCGTCTGCTCGCCGGCGGCCGCGGTCGTGTACTCGTACCCTTGCTTGCCGCGCACGCCGAGCACGAAGTCGCGCGGGCGGTACTGCCGGCGCACGACGTCGAGCAGCGACAGCGCGAGCGCGAGGATCACACCCGCACCGACGCCGACGATGAACACGGTGAGGGCCGTCGCGAGCGCGATGAAGAACTCGCCCCGGCGCACGCGCGACACGCGCCTGAGGCCGCGGATGTCGATGAGCTCGAGGCCGATCACGAAGACCACGCCGCCGAGCACCGCCTTCGGGAGGTCGGTGAGCAGGTTCGTGAGGAACAGCAGCACTATGAGCGTCACCGCCACGACCGTGAGGTTGGCGACCTGCGTGCGCCCCTTCTGCCCGTCGAGGATCTGCGTCTTGGTGGGCGACCCGTTCACGACGAACGTGCCGCTGAAGCCCGCGGCGAGATTGGATGCGGCGAGCCCGACGATGTCGCGATTCACATCCGCGCGGTCCCCGTGCTTGGCCGCGAAGCTGCGCGAGGTCGCCGCGCTCTGGGCGATGATGATGATGAAGCAGGCGAACGCGGTCGAGAGCACCGCGGGCACATCGCCCCATGACACTCCGGACGGGAAGCCGATCGGCGGGAAACCACCCTGGATCGCGCCGATGACCTCGACGCCGTAGCTCGATGCGTTCGTGAACGTGGCGAGGATCAGGAGGCCCACCACCGCGATGATCGCGCCGGGCACCTTCGGCAGGAAGATCTTGAAGGCGAAGATGATGCCGATGGTCGCCGCCCCGTAGGCGAGCGTCGGCCACGACAGCCGGCCGAGTTCGCTGATCCACGCCCACTGCTGCTGGAACCAGTCGCCCGATCCCTTCGGCACGCCGAGGATGTCGGGGATCTGGCTCGTCGCGACCTGGATGCCGACGCCGGTGAGGAAGCCGATGAGCACCGAGGCCGACAGGAAGTCGCCGATGAAGCCCAGCCGCAGCACCCGGGCGAGGATGAGCAGCAGGCCGCAGACGAGTGCCGTCAACCCGCATAGCGCCACCCATTGGGGTGAGCCCGGATCGAGTCCGGCGATGCCGGCGGTCAGCAGGCCTCCCGCCATGATCGCCGCCGTCGCGGAATCGCCCCCGACCACGAGCAGCTTCGACGACCCCAGCAGGGCGAACGCGAGCAGCGGCAGCAGGATCGTGTACAGACCGGTGACGATCGGGGTCTGCGCGATGGAGGTGTACCCCATGACCTCAGGGATCGCGACGGCGGCGAGCGTCACGCCCGCGATGACGTCGCGGGAGAG
The DNA here is from genome assembly GCF_031457705.1 of Microbacterium sp. BE35. NCBI lineage: Bacteria > Bacillati > Actinomycetota > Actinomycetes > Micrococcales > Microbacteriaceae > Microbacterium > Microbacterium sp. BE35. Next base: position 829,191 of record NZ_JAVDXD010000002.1, on the reverse strand, counting down.
CCACGACATCTTGTAGCCGCGCAGCGAGACCGGAACGAGGAACGTGGGCAGGGCCATGTCGACTCCCTTGGGCGAGGATCGCGCCGGCCCCTTCGCGTCGGCGAGAGGTGCCGCGAGGGCCCCAGGCACCCGGTCACGCGACGTGTGCGCTCATTCTGGGGCACCGGGGCACGCGTGCGCGAGAGCCACGCTCTGCGCGAACAATCCACGGTGGCGCCCGCTCGCCTCAGCCTGCTCCCAGCGGCCCCCGTAGGATCGATTCATGGCCGGATTCTGGGGCAGACGCAAGCGCGAGCAGGAAGAACTGAACACGCAGGACGCCGACCTGGCGCGTCGCGCGCAGCAGGCGCTGGTGGCGGCCGACGAGCGCATCCGACTCACGACCGACGAGCTGGCGTTCGCCGACGCCGAGCTGGGCCCCGGCCCCACCAACGAGCTGCGCGAAGCGCTCGCGTCGGTGCGGACGCACCTGCAGGAGGCCTTCCACCTCCACCAGCTCAACCACGACGAGATTCCCGACACCCCCGAGGAGCTGCGGACCCGGAACGCCCGCATCGTGCAGCTGTGCGAGTGGGCCGAAGACCTCCTCGACGACCGCACCGAGGCCCTCGCGGCGCCGATCGAGCGCGCGCGGCGCGCTCCCGAGATCATCGCGAAGGTGCGGGCGGATGCCGCGCGCCTACGCCTGCGCCTGCCCGACGCCCGCTCCACCGTCGACCGGCTGGCCATCCGTTACTCGTCGCACGCGCTGTCGCAGATCGAGGCGAACCCGGCTGAGGCGGAGCAGCTCCTGGGCTTCGCTGAGCACAGCGCCGGCGTCGCCGAGCGCCGCCGCGAGGCGGGCCAGCGCGAGCAGGCGAACATGGCGCTCGAGGCCTCGACCGAGTCCGTGCGCCGCGCCGAGACGCTGATCGACGCCGTCGAGACGTTCGAGGTCGAGGCGCTGCGCGCCGAGTCGACGCTCGCCGCGATCGTCGAGGACTCCCGCGGCGACCTCGTCGTCGCTCTCAAGGAGCCGCACTCCCCCGCGGTGCAGACCGCGATCGAGGAGCTGCAGGCGGCCTTGGCGGCTCTTCCCGCGGCCGGCGTGAACACCGACCCCTTCGAGCAGCTCTCTCGACTGCGCGAGGCGAACGCGGGACTGGATGCCGCGATCGCGGCCGCGCGCGATCGCGCGGCCCGACCCATCCCGCCCCTCGAGCACGTGTGCCACGCCATCGACGACGCCGACCGCCAGCTCGCCGTCTCGCGCGACGTGATCGCCGGGCACCGCGGCTGGATCGGCGCCGACGCGCGCACGCGATTCGCCGAGGCCGAGCGCGTGCGCCTCGACCTCGACCGATACCTCGGCTCGTCGGCCGCCGCGGTCACCGCGATCGACGAGGACCACCGCGAGCAGGCGTTCGCGATGGCCCGCCGTGCCGCGTTCCTCGCGAGCGAGGCGCTGCAGCTGGCACAGCGCGACATCGACGCCGCCCGCCCGCAGCCCGACCAGTGGGGCGGGCCCGGATACGGTCAGCAGGGGTACGGACAGCCCGGCTGGGGCGGCGGTCGCCGCGGCGGCGGCTCGGACGTCATGGGCGGCATCCTCGGCGGCCTCGTGATCGGCAGCATCCTCGACGGCATCTTCGACTGACCGCGGCGCCACCGGTTCGGGTTCTGACCCAGGCCTGATTGCCGAAACACGGGCTGGTCACGACGACACGCCGGGGCGCAGCATCCGTTCCCGGCGTGTCGTTTCGCCGACCCGTGCTTCGGCAGAGGAATCGAGGTCTCAGACGGTGAGAACCTGGAGCGCGTCGGCCACAACCCGGCCGTCGTGGATCACCGTGCGATCGACACCGCGGTCCATGACCGCGCTCGTCGGCGTCTCGCCGTCCACGAGCACGAGGTCGGCACGGTCTCCGGCGGCGACGCCCGGCCGATCGCCGACGCCCGCGATGCGCGGCGACGCGTGACTCATGATCGAGGCTCCGCCCACCGTGGCGACGGCGAGCGCAAGCTCGATGTGGTCGTCGCGGCGGAAGCCGTTGACGAACGCGAGCTGCCACGTGCGGTCGAGCATGTCGCAGTTGCCGTACGGGCTCCAGTAGTCGCGCTGTCCGTCTTCACCGAGCCCGACGCGCACGCCGGCGTCGACGAGATCGACGAGTCGCAGATGCCCGCTGGTCGACGGCGCGACCGTGGCCATCGCGATGTCGAGCTCGGCGAACTCGTCGATGAGGCGGCGGCTCACGGACTCCGACACCGAGCCGAGATCGTACGCGTGCGACAAGGTGACCTTGCCCTGCATGCCCAGCGCGCGCGTGCGCTCCAGCACGAGCTCGGTGCTGAACACGCCCAGGGCGCCGGGCTCGTGCAGGTGGATGTCGATCTCGACCTGGTACTTCTCGGCGAGGCCGAACACGATGTCGAGGTGCCTGACCGGATCGCGGTCGAGCTGGCTCGGGTCGATCCCGCCCATCACGTCGGCGCCCTGCTTCAGCGATTCCTCGAGGTACTCGACCGTGCCCGCCTCGCGCAGGATGCCGGCCTGCGGGAACGTCATGATCTGCACGTCCGCGTGCTCGCGGAACCTCTCCTTCGCGGCGAGCACGGAGTCGAACTTCTCGAGCTTGCAGTCGACGTCGACCTGCGCGTAGGTGCGCACGCGCGTCGTGCCCTTCGCGATCATCTGCTCGAGGGTGCCCGCCACGATCGCGGCGTGCGGCACGTCGGTGTCACGCCAGTTGTCGCGATCGTTGAGCATCATGCCCCACACGCCGGGGGCACCCGTGTGAGGGCGGAACGGCAGCCCGATGCGCGAGGAGTCGAGGTGCACGTGCACGTCGCTGAACGACGGCAGCAGAAGCCGGCCGCGGCCGTCGACGTCGTCCGGGCCCGTCGGAGCGGACGCGTCGTGGGCGCGGATCTCGGCGATGCGGTCGCCCTCGATAACGATGTCGGCGGGCCCGGCGCCCCACGGGCGCGCGTTGCGGATGATCACGGGTGGTGCCTCTCGACGGATGAGCGGATGCCGCGGCCAGACCGGCGCGACCCGTCGATGGTATACCGAATACCATCGACGTTCGGCCGGGCCGCGGCATCCGTTCTCGTCCGCAGATGCACGAGGGGTGGGGGGGGGGGGGGGGGCGCCCCCCCCCCCCCCCCGGGGGGGGGGGGGGGCCCCCCCCCCCCCCCCCCACCCCTCGGAGTATCTGTCAGGATGCCAGTTCGTCCGGCTGAGCCTGCGTGGTCAGCGAGATCACTCCGTAGTCCCAGCCCTTGCGGCGGTACACGACGCTGGGGTGGTCGGTGCGGGCGTCGATGAACAGGAAGAAGTCATGGCCGACCAGCTCCATGCGGTCGACGGCCTCCTCCACCGACATCCATTCGGGGTGGAATTCCTTCGTGCGGATGACGACGGGCGTGTAGCCCTCTTCCTCCTCGTTGCCCGTGATGATCGGGATCTCGCCGGTGGCGACGGCGCGGAGCACGTCGACGGATGCGGGCTGCAGATCGATCCCCTGGAGCGCTCCGCTGCCCTTCTCGAACTTGGCGCCGCGGGGGTGGTTGCGCGCGTCGACGCGCTTGTCCTTCGCGCGGCGCAGCTGTTCGCACAGCTTGTCGACCGCGAGGTCGAGAGCGGTGAACTTGTCGCCGTCCGTCGCCTCGGCCCGGATGACGGGGCCTTTGCCGTTGACGGTGAGTTCGACGGTCTCATCCTCCATGCGACCGTTGTGATACGCACGGTGCGTGACCTTGACCTCCACGCGTTGAGCGCGGGGCGCGAGGTTCTCGATGCGGAGGGCCTTCTCCTCGACGACACCGCGGAAGCGATCTGTGATCCCCACTCCCACGCCGACGATGCTGGTTTCCATCCTTGACCTCCTTGTTCCGGTCCGCCCGGCCAAGGGCGGACCATCAGTCGCCTTGTCTCCCCCACGCTAGCCGGGCGTTCGGACTCTGTCACCTGTGAGTTTCGATTGCGTCGGGAAGCCGTTCACCGACCCGTGGGACGCCTTCGCGGAGTGGCCGCGACGGTGATCGCGGCCACCACGTCGGCACCCTCCGCACGCAGTGCGCGGACCGCTTCGGCGAGGCTCGCACCGGTCGTCACGACGTCGTCGACGACCACGACCCGCCGCCCCGCGCCGCCCGTGGCCACGAGGCTCCGCGCGACGTTGCGCGCCCGGGCGTCGCGGTCGAGCCCGCGCTGGTCCGCGGTGCGCCGGGCGTACCGGAGCAGGCGGCTCGGCCGCCGGCCGATGCGGCGCACGAGCAGATCGGGCACTCGGTAGCCGCGCCGGCGATACGACTGTCGCGAGGTCGGCAGGGGCACCAGCACGGCGTCTCCGGCGCCCGCGTGGGCCAGCGCCGCCGCGAGGGCGGGAGCGAGCGCTTCGGCGAGGCTCGTGCGCCCTTCCTCCTTGATCGCGCGCAGGACCCGCGCCGCGACCCCCTCGAAGGCGAGGCCGCTCCACACCGCGACGACGCCGCCCGGAGCCTCGATGAACCGCGTTCGGGGGTCGGGAGCCAGGGCGAGCGCGCAGCGCTCGCACAGGGCGACGTCGGGCTCGTCGCACCCCGCGCACGAGACGGGAAGCAGCAGCGCCAGCGCATCGGCGCACGCCTCGCGCACAGCGACGAGGATCTCCGGTATCACCGCCTCAGCATCCCGGCGCGCGCGGTGGTCTCGGTGCCGGCATCCCGCATCGGTGGACGGCCATCGCGGTGGGCGGCCTGGGGAGGAACCTCCTACTGCGGCGCGCCCTGCTGGGTCGCGAGGACCCCGACGCCCGTCGCGGTGGGCTGCCAGCTGGTGCCGCGCTTGACGTAGAGCGTGCCGTCCTCGGCCCGAAGCCGCAGACTCGAGATGCCGCTTCCGCCCGCGATCGAGGCCATGCCCGAAGGCGCCGTCGAGGTGGAGGTCGGCGCGCCGACCACCTGCTCGATGACCGTCGAGTCGGCGTCGGCGCCGCTGGTCAGCACGCCGACCGAGACGTCGTCGATCCACGTGACTCCGATGCGCGTGACGCCGATCACCGCACCGCCCGCGACGGCGAGCTGCATCGGCTGCCCGAGGCGCACAGGCGCGATGTCGTCACGGATGACTCCGGCCACCGACACCACCGAGCGGCCGCCGGCGCTCACGAGCGCGGCCAGGCGCGTCCCGTCGCGCGACAGCGCCATGCCGGCGATGGCCGTCCCTTCGCCCCACGCCTCGGCGACCTCGATCACATCGCCGTTGGGCAGATAGGCCCGCAGCGCGGCCGGGTCGTCCTGAGGGACGCTCCACACGACTCCGTATGGGTCGATCACGGGATCGACCAATCCGGGCCGGGTGTCCAGCACCTCGGGCTCGGTCCCGGCCGAGTTCAGCCTCACCACCGCCCCTGAGGCGAGGCGCGCCGCGGCGAGATCGCGCTCGGCCCCGACCTGCACGCTCAGCGGCGACGCGGCTTCGACCGCAGCCGAGAGGCCGGGGATCTTGTCGATCTCATCGCCCGTGAGGAATCCGAACCCGGCCTCCGTCAGCACCAGGGGCGTGGCCGGCACGCGAGTGGAGCGCACCGCGACGGGCTGCGCGTCGATCGGGGCGGAGTCCACGGTCATCACGACCTCGGCCACGCCGGCGGCGCGCAGGCTCTCTTCGAGCTGCGTCAGCATGCGGTTGCGGGCTTCACTGCTCGCGGCCAGCATCGCTTCGCCTGTGAGCGCGACGTCGGACACGCCCTCGTCGGCGGTAGGCACGACTGTGACCGCTGACACTCCATCGGGGAACGCTGTCTCGACCGATTCGGCCAGCCACTCGCTCTTCGGCTTGTTGACCAGCGCCAGAGCGATGCTTCCCGCCGCCTTGGTGACCGGGAACCAGCGCACGTCGGGCACAAGATACTGCCAGGACGGGTCGAAGTACATGAGCGGGTAGCGGTGGAACACCTGCGGGAACTGGGCCTCGTCGAGCCAGACCCCGTCAGGCGCCTCGGTGATGCGCCACTCGCCATCGTCCTGCTGTGCGAGTTCGAACGTCCAGTTCCCGGGAGACAGGTCCGCCCGCTGGTAGGCGCCGCTGTCGTCGACCGTCCCTGCCACCTCCGAGGCGAAATCGACGAGGCCCTCGCCAGTTTCGACGTAGTCCCGCTCGGCTCGCTCGTCGACGATCACCCCCGCATCCGGATTCCATGTCTCGGCGAGCGAAGGTGCCAGGAACTCGCGGGCGACGGCCCAGTTGCCACGCACGCCGGGACCCGACCCGGCGTCGATGAACCCTTCGACGATCTGCTGCGGCGTGGCGCCCGGCTGCGGCCGGTTCGGGATGAACACCACGTTCTGCGAGCCGTTGCCGGTGTTGCCGTTCTCGAGCCCGTACTCCGGCGGGCCGCTCGTGGGAAAGCCGGCGCAGCCGGTGACGACGACCGCGCACAGCGCGAGGATGAGGGCCAGGATGCCGCGTACCCGGGTCATGCGGATCCTCCCCGGGTGCCGGCATCCGTGTCGCTCGCGCCGTCTCGGGGCAGCTCGATCGGCGCGGTGAGGCCGAGGTCGTCGAGGGCGGCGACCGCGTCATCGCCCGGATCGACCGGGATCGGCGACTCCCCCCCGAGCGGCATCGCCTGCCGCGGGAGGGTCAGGACGAAGTTCGTGCCCCGGCCGACCTCCGACCACACCGCCAGTTCGCCGCCGTGGAGCTTCGCGTCGCCCAGCGCGATCGACAGGCCGAGGCCGGTGCCGCCGATCGTGCGCTTGCGCGAGGGGTCCGCTCGCCAGAAGCGGTCGAAGACGTGCTCGACGTCCTCGGGCTTCATCCCCATGCCGTAGTCGCGGACGCCGATGGCGACGGCCTGCTGGTTGCTGTCGACGCTGACGACGATAGGACGCCCCTCGCCGTGCTCGATCGCGTTGCCGAGCAGGTTGCGCACCACGCGCCGCACGCGGCGCGGGTCCATGTCCACGGGGGAATATCCCCCGGGAGCCACGAGGCGCACGTCCGTGCCGTGCTGTTCGGCGAGCTGCTGCATCGACCCGATCACGTCTTCGGCGAGGTGGGCCAGGCTCGTCGGCTCGAGTTCGAGCTGCACCGAGCCCGCGTCGTACCGGCTGATCTCGAGCAGGTCGGTGAGCAGGGTCTCGAAGCGCTGCACCTGCGCGTTCAGCAGCTCGGCCGCGCGCGCGGTGGCCGGATCGAAGTCCTCCCGCTGGTCGTTGATCATGTCGGCGGCGAGGCGGATCGTCGTCATCGGGGTGCGCAGCTCGTGCGACACGTCGGAGACGAAGCGCTGCTGCACCAGCGAAAGGTCGGCGAGCTCTTTGATCTGCGACTCCATGCTGTCGGCCATCGCGTTGAACGACCGGCCGAGGGTCGCCAGCTCGTCCTCGCCGCGCACCTCCAGGCGCACGTCGAGACGCCCGGCCGCGAGCTTCGCGCTCGTGTCGGCCGCCTCGCTGATCGGGGTGGTCACGGATCGCAGGACGAACCAGGCGATGCCGCTGATCAGGAGCACGAGGCCGATGCCGACGACCCACAGCGTCCGCTGAACGAAGGTGAGCGTCTCGGGCGCGTTCGCGAGGTCGTACGCGAGGTACAGCTCGTACGACGCGACGCGATCGATGGTGAGCTGCTGCCCGACCAGGATTCCCGGGACCGTCGTGTCGTCGCCGTCGGGAAGGGCCACCGGCTGCCAGATCTGCTGGTCGGGGTTGGTGCGCACGAGCGCCCGCATCGGCGTCGTGAGCAGCTCGTTCATCACCTCCTCGTTGGTGCTGAAGTCCTGCGGCGCGTTGGGCACGAGGGGCCCGATGCGGTAGGCGCCCACGATCACGGCGGACGACTGATCGCGCAGCGCCGTGAACGCCAGGGTCATGACGTTCTGCAACTGGATGGAGTCGTTCTGCACCGAGGCGTCGAGGGTCCGCTGCGCCGCGGCGCGCGCCTGCTCGGCGTCCATCAGCACCTGATCCTTGCGAGAGGCGAACAGGTCGTTCTGGATGGCGAGGGCCATCCACACGCAGGCGACCACGACGGCCAGCGCCGTGAGGCCGATCGTGACGAGGATCGTGCGGAACCGGAGGGAGCGCCGCCAGAGGCCCGCGATGTCCCCCGGCCAAGCCCGCCAGAGGCGCCACCACCGGACGCGGGCGCGCGCCGGCGTCACGGCCGTGATGGGCGCCGTCATGGCCGTCTAGACGACGGCGCCGGCGCGGTATCCGACACCGCGCACGGTCGTCACGATCTTGGGGTTGTCGGGGTCCTTCTCGACCTTGGCCCGCAACCGCTGCACGTGCACGTTCACCAGGCGCGTGTCGGCCTTGTAGTGGTAGCCCCACACCTGCTCGAGCAGCATCTCGCGCGAGAACACCTGCTGGGGCTTGGATGCCAGGGCGACGAGCAGCTCGAATTCGAGGGGGGTCAGGGCGATCGGCCCGTCGCCGCGGCGCACCTCGTGCGCGGCGACGTCGACGGTGAGATCGCCGATCCGCAGCGAGTCGTTCGCCGGCTGGCTCGCCGGGCGCAGCCGGGTGCGGATGCGGGCGACCAGCTCCTTCGGGTTGAACGGCTTGACGATGTAGTCGTCGGCGCCCGACTCGAGGCCCTTCACGACGTCGGCGGTGTCGGTGCGGGCGGTGAGCATGATGATCGGGATGCCGGACTCGGCGCGGATCCGGGTGCAGATCTCGATGCCGTCCATGCCGGGCAGCATCAGGTCGAGGAGGATGAGGTCGGGACGCTCGGTGCGCCACGCGTCGACGGCCTCGGCACCGTCCGCGCAGAAGACCGTCTCGAATCCCTCCGTGCGCAGCACGATCCCGATCATCTCGGCAAGGGCGGTGTCATCGTCGACCACCAGGATGCGTGAAGTCATCGCGCGCGTTCGTTCCTTCTGTCCAGGCGCAGAGGATGACGTGCGCGTCCCCATGCGCTTCCCACAGAGTAGTCGACCGGGGCTGTGGACCGGCCGAAGCTCGCCCGAACGGACACCGAGAGGCTCATCCACACGGCGGCTGCAGCATCCGTTCGATATGGAACGATAGGGGCAAGCGCCGTCCTGAGGGCGCGGCCGACGCGCCGCACACCCCGCGACGCGCCGCCGACCGAGAGGGGAATCGTGTCCGCATACCCGGCCTGGACGCCGGCGTCACGCCCCGGGATCATCCCGCTGCACCCGCTGTCGTTCGGCACGATCCTGGCCCGCTCGTTCTCGGCGCTGCGGCAGAACCCGCGCGTGCTGCTGGGCTTCGCGCTCGTCGTGCAGACGCTCGCGTACATCGTCGTCCTCGGCGGTGTGCTCGCCATCGGGTGGGCGTCGTTCTCGCGCCTCGACACGCTGCGGCCCGGCACCGAGGAGTACGACACCGTCATGGCGGGCTCGATCGCGCTCACCGCCGTCGCCGGCATCGTGCTCTCCCTCGCGGCGGGCGCGCTCAGCGTCATCGTGCAGGGCATCGTCGTCGTCGAGGTGACGCACGCCGCCGTCGCCGAGAAGCAGACCCTCGGCGCGCTCTGGCGTCAGGTCAAGCCGATCGCATGGCGCCTCATCGGCTACTCGCTGCTCGTCGTCCTGGCGATCGTCGCGGTCGTCGCTGTGGTCGTGCTCGGGATCATCGGCATCGCGATCGCGGCCCCGCCGGCGGCGATCCTGCTCACGATCCTCGTCATCCTCGCGGCCATCCCCCTCACGTGGTGGCTGATGATCAAGCTCCTGCTGGTGCCGGCCGCCATCATCGTCGAGCACGCCACGATCCTCCAGGCGCTGTCGCGTTCGTGGACCCTCACGCGCCGGCGCTTCTGGCCGGCCCTCGGCATCATCCTGGTGATCAGCGTCATCTTCGCCGCCGTCGCGCAGGTCGTGAGCCTGCCCATGAGCTTCCTCTCGATGGGGCTGACGACGATCATCGCGCCGACGGGCGATCCCGAGCCGACCGCCATCATCGGCTTCATCGCCGCGACGCTCCTCACGCAGGTGCTCACGCTGCTCCTGCAGTCGGTCGCCGTCGTCGTGCAGTCCACCGCGACCGCTCTCATCTACATCGACTGCCGCATGCGCCGCGAAGGGCTCGACCTCGACCTCCTCGCATACGTGGAGCGACGCGACGCCGGAGCCGGCGCCCTCGCCGACCCGTATCGCGAGCACATCGGGCGCGAGATCGCGCCGCGGGGCGTTCCCGGGGCATACCCGGTGCCCGGCTACACGCCGTACCCGGCCGGATATGCGACCCCGGCGTACCCAACGCCGGCCGGCGCGGTGTTCTCCACGACGCCGGCGCAGCCGGGCTACGGTCCGCCGGCGGGGTACGGTCCGCAGCCGGGCTACGGCGTGCCGCCCGGGTACGGAGCCCCCGCCCAGCCGGGCTACGGCGTGCCGCCCGGGTACGGCGCGCCGGCCCAGCCTGCGTACGGTGCCCCGGCACAGCCTGCCTACGGTGCGCCGGCCCAGCCTGCCTACGGCGCGCCGGCCCAGCCTGCGTACGGAGCGCCGGCCCAGCCTGCGTACGGAGCGCCGGCGCAGCCTGCGTACGGAGCGCCGGCGCAGCCGGCGTACGGTGCCCCGGCACAGCCTGCCTACGGTGCGCCCGCGCAGCCGGCGTATGGTGCGCCCGCGCAACCCGCCTACGGTGCGCCCGCCGACCGCCCCGCGGCCCCGGCGCCCGCGCAGCCGCCCGCGGCCACGCCCGCCGCAGCCCCCGCACCGCCCACGCCCGCGGACGAGCCCTCCCCCACCCGCTGGACCGCCCCCGGCGCCGCACCCGACGGCGCCGACCGCGAGTCGCCGTGGGCCTGATCCGCGCCGCTGTGCGCGCGCTCGCGCGCGCGTCCGACGCCGTCCCGCCGCTCACGCCGGACGGTGACGAAGCACGGCGGTGGGCGGAGCAGGAACTGTCGGACCCGGCGTACGACGTGGCCGAACCGACGCCGTTCGACCGCATCGCCCGCGCCGTCGGCGACTTCATCGCGACGCTCCTGAACCCCGACCTCTCCGGCGGATGGGGCTCGACGTTCGCGCTCGTCGCCGCGATCGTCGTCGCCGTCGTCATCATCGCGGCGTTCCTGCTGTGGGGCGTGCCGCGGGTGACCCGGCGTGCCGCGCCGCGGACTCCGCTGCTGTTCGGCGAGGCCGAGCACCGCTCGGCCGCCGAACTGCGCGCGGCCGCCGCCGAGCGCGCCCGCGCGTCGGACTGGGACGCAGCGATCGTGCTGCGCTTCCGCGCCCTCGCCCGCGGCTGCCTCGAACGCGGTGTCGTCGACCCCCCGCCGGGCGCGACCGTGCATGCGTTCGCTCGAGCCGCGGGCGCGGCCTTCCCCGCGCTCGAGCCTCGGCTCGAGGCGGCGGCCACCGCGTTCGACGACGTCCGCTACCTGCGCCGTCCAGGGAGCGAAGACCTCTACCGTCTCGTCGAGTCCGCTGACGACTCCGTCGCCGCCGCCCGCCCGGTCGCCCGGGAGCAGGTCCCCGCATGAGACTCCCGCACACAGAATCGGAGATTCTGGTCGACACCCCGTGTGGCGCGACCACCGGGCGGCGTGTCGCCGAATGCCTCCGATTCTGTGCACCCGCCACCAGCTGCCGAGGCACCGCATGACGGCGGCGGCGCTCGACACGTCGACTCCGGTCCCCGCGTCCCCTCCGCCCGGCGCCGGCGCGCCGGGCGGATCCTCCGGACGCGTGGGTCCAGCTGGTCCCCGGCGCGGCCGCCGGTGGGCGGCGTGGGTCTCGATCGGCCTCGCCCTGCTCGTGATCGGCGGGATCGGCGGTGCGGTGTCGGCGGCGAACCAGTGGGCCCAGCGCGACGCGCTCGACCCGGACTCGACCGGCCCCGGCGGCACCCGCGCGCTGGCCGAGATCCTGCGGGGCCACGGCGTCGATGTGCGGGTGGTGCGTGATCGTGCGGCCGCCGCAGAGATTCTGGGCACAGCGCCCGCAACCCTCGTCCTCCCGGACGCGCCGGCGCTCTCGGACGACGCGATCGCCGACCTCGCCTCCGGGGCGACCGACGTCGTGCTCGTCGAGCCCCGCGCCCGCACGCTCGACCTGCTGCTCCCGGGCTCCGCCCCCGCCGGGGTCGCCCCCGACGCGGCGATCGGGCCCGACTGCGACCTCGACGCCGCACTCCGCGCCGGCGCCCTCGCCCCGGGGGCCGTCTACAGCGCAGGTGATGCCGAGGCGTGCTACCCGGCGGACGCCCGGTACGGTCTCCTCGTCCGTTCCGCCGATGGCGGCCGCATCGCCGCGGTCGACGCCCGGCCGCTCTTCGCCAACGAGCACCTCGCCGAGAACGGCAACGCGGCGCTCGCGGTGAACCTGCTGGGGCGGCATCCGCTCGTCGTCTGGTACGTGCCGAACCCCGGCGACACCGACCTCGCGAACGCGAACCCGTCGCTCGGCGACCTCACACCGCCCTGGGTGAGCGCGGTCATCGTCCTCCTCCTTGTCGCCGGCATCGCGGCGGGCGTCTGGCGGGGCCGCAGGTTCGGTCCGCTCGTCGCGGAGCGCCTGCCCGTGACGGTGCGCGCCTCCGAGACGACCGAGGGTCGCGCCCGCCTCTACGCGCGCGCCGGCGATCCGCTGCACGCCGCGGACCGGCTCCGGATCGGCGCACTGCGGCGCATCGCCGCGCTTCTCGGCCTCGCCGCGAACGCGGCCGCTCCCGACATCGCCGATGCCGCCGCCGGCCGCACAGGGCTCGACCGGAGGGCCGTGCGCGGCATCCTGATCGACGACGTCCCGCGCAGCGATGCGGACCTCGTCGCCCTGAGCACCCGCTTGAGAGACCTCGAGGACGCCGTTCGCACGGCCGTCCGCCCCGAAAGGAGTCCCCGATGACGGACACCCCCGCCACCGCGAGCACCGAGGCGCCCGCCGCGACGGATCGCCCACCCCTCGACGACGCCACGCTGCGCGAGGCGATGAACCGCGTGCGCCTGGAGGTGGGCAAGGCGGTGGTCGGGCAGGACGGCACGGTGACGGGCCTGCTGATCGCCCTGCTGTCTCGCGGCCACGTGCTCCTCGAGGGGGTTCCCGGCGTCGCGAAGACCCTCCTCGTGCGGGCGTTCTCGACGGCGCTGGGTCTCGACACGAAGCGGATCCAGTTCACGCCCGACCTGATGCCCGGCGATGTATCGGGGTCGCTCGTGTACGACGCGAAGACGGGCGAGTTCGAGTTCCGTGAGGGCCCGGTCTTCACGAACGTCGTGCTCGCCGACGAGATCAACCGCACGCCGCCCAAGACGCAAGCGGCTCTGCTCGAGGCGATGGAGGAGCGCCAGGTCTCGACCGACGGCGTGACACGGCCTCTGCCCGACCCGTTCCTCGTCGCGGCCACCCAGAACCCCATCGAGCACGAGGGCACCTACACGCTGCCCGAGGCCCAACTCGACCGGTTCCTGCTGAAGCTCATCGTCGAGATACCGGCACGGGATGCCGAACTGGCCGTGCTGCGCCGACACGCGAGCGGCTTCGACCCGCGCGACCTCGCGGGTGCAGGCCTGCGCCGTGCCGCGAGCGCCGACGAGATCCGCGCGGCGCAGCGGGCCGCGGCATCCGTCACCGTCTCTGACGACGTGCTCGGCTACGTGGTCGATCTCGCGCAGGCCACGCGCCGGAGCCCTTCGGTGCAGCTCGGCGTCAGCCCGCGCGCGGCGACCGCCCTGCTGGCGGCATCGAAGGCGTGGGCGTGGCTCGGCGGGTACCCCGCGATCACGCCCGACCACGTGCAGACGATGCTGCTGCCCACGTGGCGCCATCGGATCCGGCTGCGTCCCGATGCGGAGCTCGAGGGCGTGTCCGTCGACGCCGTGCTGGGCTCGGTGCTGCAGCAGACCCGCGTCCCGATCTGAGCCGCATGTACGTCACCGGTCGTCTGCCGCTGCTGCTCGCCGTCGGAGCGCTGCCCGTCTTGCTGCTCTCCGCGGCAGGCGTCGACGCGTGGATCGCGGCCGCGGGGTGGGTGCTGCTCTGCCTCGCCGCGATGCTCGGCGACGCCGCGGCGGCACCGGACCCCCGCAGGATCGCGGTCATGCGGAGGATTCCGGGGCGCGTGCTCCTCGGCCAGCGCGTGGTCGCCGAACTGGTGCTGCGCAACCTCGGCGAGCGCACGCTGCGGGGCCGGATCCGCGACGCGTGGCAGCCGACGGCGGGGGCTCCGCCGGAGCGGCCGGCCGTCGTCATCCCACCCGGCGAGGCCCGGACCGTCGGCGTCCCGCTGCTCCCCCGCCGCCGCGGCGAACTGCGCTCACGCTTCATCGTCGTGCGCGCCGACGGACCGCTTCGTCTCGCCGGACGCCAGGCTCGTCTCGACGAACCCGGCGCGCTTCGCGTGCTGCCGCCGTTCACCGCCCGACGTCACCTGCCCTCGAGGCTCGCCCGGCTGCGCGAGCTCGACGGCAACACCAGCGTGCAGGTGCGCGGTCAGGGCACGGAGTTCGACAGCCTGCGCGAATACGTGCGCGGTGACGACGTTCGCTCGATCGACTGGCGCGCCACGGCGCGCGCGAGCACGACGATGCTGCGCACGTGGCGCCCCGAGCGCGACCGGCACGTCGTGATCGTGATCGACACCGGACGCACGGCCGCCGCACGCGTCGGCGACGGCGTGCGGATGGATGCCGCGATGGAGGCGGCGCTGCTGCTCGCGGCACTCGCGTCACGGGCGGGCGACCACGTCCACCTCCTGATGTTCGACCGGACGATCCGCGCCCGCGTCACGCGCGTGGACGGACCCGGACTGCTGCCCGCGCTGGTCGACGCGATGGCCCCGGTCGAGCCGCAGCTGATCGACACCGACTGGGACGCCGCCTTCGCGCAGGTGCGCGCTCTCACCTCCCGCCCGTCGCTGGTCGTGCTGCTGACGGCGCAGGACGCCGCCGAGGCGGCGCGAGGGTTCCTCGGGTCGCTCCCGGCGCTCGCGCGGGGCGCGCACGTGCTGGTCGGCGCCGTCACCGACGAGCAGGAACCCCTCCCCGAGCGCCCGGATGCCGCTGACGTCTACCGTGCCGCCGCGGTCGAGCAGAGCACCCATGACGCCGCGGTCGTCGCCGCCGCCATCGGCCGGGCCGGCGGCGAGGCGATCGCGGCGACGCCCGAGGACCTTCCGCCGCGCATCGCAGATCGCTACCTCGCGCTGAAGGCGGCCGGTCGCCTGTGAGGCCCCGCACTCGCCACACCTGAGCCGCGTCTCCGGGTTTGGGGCGCGCCCCGCGCGTTCGGGGCGCACCGGATGCGCCCCGAGCGCAGCCTGTGCGCCCCAAACCGCGGGCGACGCCACGCCGAGCGGACCAGCGGAGGGGACGGATGCCGCGGGCGACAGCATCCGACACCGCAAACGGGTGGCAACCATCGCCTGAACCACGGGGGAAACTTGCGGAGATCAGGCGTTATACGCAGACACTCCGCGTGCGGTTCCTGGGAAACCGCTGAAAATGCCGCTAGCCTCGCGGCGAGGAAAGGAGTCCGCCATGTCGGATACCACCATCCCGCCCACCACGGTGAACAGGCTCGTCGCGGAGGCTCTGGGAACGTTTCTGCTCGTCTTCGGCGGTGTCGGCGCGGCGCTGTTCGCAGCCAACTTCCCGGCCGGAGACGAGGGCAACCCGCTCGGCATCGCGTTCGTCGGCGTCTCGCTGGCGTTCGGACTGACCGTCGTCGCGGGCGCCTACGCATGGGGACCGATCTCGGGCGGCCACTTCAACCCCGCCATCACGCTCGGACTCGCGGCGGCGGGCCGCTTCGAGTGGAAGAACACGATCGGCTACATCATCGCCCAGGTGATCGGCGGCGCCCTGGGCACGACGCTCATCGTCCTGATCGGCATCTTCGGCACCGACAACTGGCTCGCCAACGCACAGGACAGCGGTTTCGCGTCCAACGGCTACGGCACCGGCGACTTCGGCTCGCCCGGCGGCTTCGAGCTCGGCGCCGCCATCATCGCCGAGGTGCTGCTGACGGCGATCTTCGTGCTCATCATCCTCGGCGTCACGCACTCGACCCGAGGCACGGCGGCGCTCGCACCGCTCGCGATCGGCCTCACGCTGACCCTCATCCACCTGATCTCGATCCCGATCGACAACACGTCGGTGAACCCCGCCCGTTCGATCGCCGCGGCCATCTACGGCGGCCCCGGGCCGCTGTCGCAGCTGTGGGTGTTCATCGTGTTCCCGATCGTCGGCGGCCTCATCGCCGGCGTCCTGCACCGCGCGCTCTTCGAGCCCAAGGGCACGCTGCCCCCGGTCCAGGCCGAGGCACGCGTCAAGTAGTCACCGCACGCACCACGACGAGCGGCCCGCCCCCTTCCGGGGACGGGCCGCTCTTCTGCGTCTGCGCAGGTCAGACGAGGTCGAACCGGTCGAGCTCGGTGACCTTGCCCCATGCCTTCACGAAGTCGCGCACGAACTTCTCGTTCGCGTCGTCCGAGGCGTACACCTCGGCGACGGCACGCAGCTCGGAGTTCGACGAGAACAGCAGGTCGACGCGCGTGCCGATGCCCACCGGCGCGCCCGACCCGTCCTTGACGCCCGCGAAAGCGTGGGCGCCCGGGTCGAGCGGCTTCCAGGTGGTGCCCAGGTCGAGCAGGTTCACGAAGAAGTCGTTCGTGAGCACGCCCTTGCGGTCGGTGAACACGCCGTACTCCGAGCCGTCCCAGTTCGCCCCGAGGACGCGCAGGCCGCCGACGAGCACCGTCAGCTCCGGCGCGCTCAGCGTGAGCAGGTTGGCGCGGTCGATGAGGTGGTGCTCTTCGGGCATGAACGCTTGCGGGCCGTAGTAGTTGCGGAATCCGTCGGTGGTCGGCTCGAGGAACGCGAACGACGTCACATCGGTCTGCTCCTGCGTGGCGTCGGTGCGGCCCGGGTGGAAGACGACCTCGGCGTCGACGCCGGCGTCCTTCGCCGCCTTCTCGACCGCCGCGTTGCCCGCGAGCACGATGAGGTCGGCCAGCGACACCTTCTTGCCGTCGGTGCGGCCGTCGTTGAAGGAGGCCTGGATCTGCTCGAGCTTCGCGAGCACCGTGGCGAGCTGGGCGGGCTTGTTGACCTCCCAGTCCTTCTGCGGAGCGAGGCGGATGCGGGCGCCGTTGACGCCGCCGCGCTTGTCGCTGCCGCGGAACGAGGATGCTGCCGCCCACGTCGTCTCGACGAGCTCGGTCACGCTCAGACCGCTGTCGAGGATCTGCGCCTTGAGCGCCGCCGCGTCCGCCGCGTCGATGAGCGCGTGGTCGACCGCGGGGACGCGGTCCTGCCAGAGGAGCTCCTCCGACGGGACCTCGGAGCCGAGGTAGCGCTCGATCGGACCCATGTCGCGGTGCGTGAGCTTGAACCAGGCGCGCGCGAACGCATCGGCGAAGGCCTCGGGGTCGTCCTTGAACTTCCGCGAGATCGCGTCGTACGCGGGGTCGGTGCGCAGGGCGAGGTCGCTCGTGAGCATGCGGGGCTCGCGACGGCCGTTCGAGTGCGCCATGGGCACCATGTCGGCGCCGCCGCCGTTGATCGGGCGCCACTGGTGGCCGCCGCCCGGACTGCGCATGAGCTCCCACTCGTAGGCGTAGAGGATGTGGAAGAACTCGTTGTCCCAGCGCGTGGGGTGGTACGTCCACGTCACCTCGAGGCCCGACGTGATGGTGTCGTCGCCGTGGCCGGTGCCGTAGCCGTTCTTCCAGCCGAGGCCCTGCTCCTCGAGGCCGGCGGCCTCGGGGTTGTCACCGACGTTCGTGTCGGGTGCCGCGCCGTGTGTCTTGCCGAAGGTGTGGCCACCCGCGATCAGCGCTACGGTCTCCTCGTCGTCCATCGCCATGCGGCCGAACGTCTCACGGATGTCGCGCGCGGACTTCAGGGGGTCGGGCTCGCCGTTCGGGCCCTCCGGGTTCACGTAGATGAGCCCCATCTGCACAGCCGCGAGCGGCCGCTCGAGGTCACGGTCGCCCGAGTAGCGCTCATCGGCGAGCCACGTGGTCTCGGGACCCCAGTACACGTCGGCGTCCGGCTCCCACACGTCGGCGCGGCCACCCGCGTAGCCGAAGGTCTCGAAGCCCATCGACTCGAGCGCCACGTTGCCGGCGAGGATCATGAGGTCGGCCCACGACAGCGACTGACCGTACTTCTTCTTCACCGGCCAGAGCAGGCGGCGCGCCTTGTCGAGGTTGACGTTGTCGGGCCAGCTGTTCAGCGGCGCGAAGCGCTGCTGGCCTGCACCGCCGCCGCCGCGGCCGTCGGTCACACGGTACGTGCCCGCGCTGTGCCACGCCATGCGGATCATGAGCGGGCCGTAGTTGCCGAAGTCGGCGGGCCACCAGTCCTGCGACGTGGTGAGCGTCTCGGCGATGTCGGCCTTGACCGCGGCCAGGTCGAGCGACTCGAAGGCCGCCTTGTAGTCGAAGTCCTCGCCGAGCGGGTTGGCGACCGCCGGGTTCTTGGCGAGGATCTTGAGGTTCAGCTGGTTCGGCCACCAGACGCTGTTGGCGTTTCCGGTGGTCGGGTGCGGCTGACCGCCGTGGATGACCGGGCAGCCCTCCGTCTCGTTCGGGCGCGGGCGGGTCTCGCCGTCCTCGCGCTCGTCGACCGGGGTGTCGATCGGGGTGACCGCCTGATCGGCGTCGGTCGGGTTCTCACCGATCTCCGGGATCGTGTCGTTGGTGTCGGTCATGGCTTCCTTCCAATCGGGATGGGCTATCGAAGTCGGACAGGACGTCAGAAGCGCGCGAGCCCCGCGACGGCAGGCTCGTCGTCGCCCGGTGCCGCCTGCGCGCATGCCGGGCACACGCCCCAGAAGGTCACCTCGGCCACTTGCACGGCGTAGCCGTGCGCGTCGGAGGGCGTCAGGCACGGTGCCTCGCCGACGACGCAGTCGACGTCTTCTACGGCGCCGCACCGCGAGCAGATCAGGTGGTGATGGTTGTCGTCGACGCGCAGCTCGAACAGGCCGGGGCGGCCCGCAGGCTCGATGCGGCGCGCGAGGCCGGCATCGACGAAGTCGCCGAGGGCGTTGTAGACCGACTGCAGGCTCGTGGCGGGGAGCGTCCGGGCGACGACGGCGAACAGCTCGTCGGCGCTCGCGTGAGGACGCTCGATGAGCGCATCGACGACGGCGCGCCGCGAATCGGTGACCCGCAGTCCAGCGGCACGCAGTCGGGCCGCCGTGTCGACGGCTCGCGCTTCGACGTCGGTGTGCGGGGCCATACCCTGAGCTTAGCGTTGTTTTGAGTTGTTCAAAACAGTGGTATGCGGCATCCGTCTCGGGAATCAGCCCGCGACGAGCGTCGGCGTGCCTGCCTCGTACTCGGTGAGATCGCCGGTCTCCCCCAGCCGGTGCGCACGCCGGCCGACCACGAGCATGTAGACGAGGAACAGGGCGAGCGCGGCCGCGCCGATGCCGATCTTGACCGGCCATGGCCAGGGCTGTGCCGTCACGAAGCCCTCGATGACGCCCGAGACGCCCAGCGCGATCACGAGGCCTATCGCGATCGTCGCGAGGGAACGGCCCGCCTCGGCGAGGGCTTCGCCGCGCGAGCGCGGTCCGGGAGCGACCCAGGCCCAGAAGATCCGCAGCCCCGCCGCCCCGGCCACGAAGATGCACGTGAGCTCCAGCAGGCCGTGGGGGAGGATGTACAGCACGAACACGTCGCCACGGTCGAACGCCGCCATGATCGCCGCTGCGGTGCCCACGCCGACCGCGTTCTGCACGAGCACCATGATCGGCCAGATGCCGGTGATGCCGAACAGCACGCACTGCGCGGCGATCCAGGCGTTGTTGGTCCACACGGTGCCGGCGAAGACCGCCGCGGGATTCTCGCTGTAGTAGTCCGTGAACTGGTTCTCGGCGTACTTCTCGAGCTCGGCCTGACTGCCGAGGCTCGCGATCAGCGCAGGGTCACCGGAGACCCACAGCGCGACGACGACCATCACGATGACGAAGCCGACAGCGATCGCGAGCGTGGGCCAGCGCACGCGGTAGAGCGCGGCGGGCAGCTGCAGCGCGAAGAAGCGCGGGATCTGGCGCATGACATTCTCGGGCGCCCCGGTCAGTCGCAGCCGTGCGCGGCCCAGCATGGTCGAGATGTGATCGCCCTGGACACTGCGGCCCGCCGACGTCTTCGCATCGGCCAGGTCGGCGGAGGCCGCGCGATACCGGGTGACGAGCTCGTCCACCTCGGCGCCCGACAGGCGACGGGCGCGGCTGAGCTCGTCGAGGCGCGCCCATTCCTCGCGCCGAGCCGCCGTCAGCGCGTCGAGGTCCATGCGCTTTACTGTAGCCATGCCCGCCGACCAGCCCGCGATCGTCGACATCCACCAGGACGAGGTGCTCACCGGCGAGGCCGTCGCGCTCGACGTGCAGCCGCTCGGCTTCTTCATGCGCGCACTCGGGGTGATCATCGACATGATCCTCGGCGTCGTGGTGTTCCTGCTGCTGGCGTGGGGCATCACCTGGCTCGCGGGGATCGGTGTCGTGGACGAGGCGGTGATGCCGATCCTCACGATCGTCCTGCTCGTGCTCGTCATGGTGGTGATCCCGACCGTCGTCGAGACCACCAGCCATGGGCGCAGCCTCGGCAAGCTGGCCGTCGGCGGCCGCATCGTGCGGGCCGACGGCGGCGCCTCGGGCTTCCGTCACGCCTTCATCCGCGCCCTCGTCGGCGTGTTCGAGCTGTGGTTCACGGTGGGCGCCGTCGCCGCGCTCGTGGGCGCCTTCACTCCCCGGTCGCAGCGTCTCGGGGACCTGCTCGCCGGGACCTACTCGGAGCGCACGCGCACACCGCGCCTGTCCGACCCGCAGCTGGGGATCCCGCCGCAGCTCGCGGAGTGGGCCGCCGTCGCGGACGTCGCACGACTGCCCGAACGCCTCTCGCGGCGCTTGGCGCAGTTCGCCCGGTCGGCGGCGAGCATGGAGCCGTCCGCACGCGCGCGGGTTGCGGCATCCCTCGCCCGTGAAGCCGCCGAGCACGTCTCACCGGTACCGTCCGCCGACCCCGAGACGTTCCTCATCGGGGTCGTCGCCGTCCGCCGCGAGCGCGAACTGCGGGCGCTGCGGCTCGAGACCGCACGCGCGGACTCGCTCGCGGGTCCGGTGTCGGCGCCGCCGCGCGGCTTCCCCGAGCGCTGAGCCCGGGGCGCCGCGGTCAGTAGCGGTAGTGCTCCAGCTTGTAGGGGCCCTCGACCGGCACGCCGATGTACGACGCCTGCTCGGGGGTGAGCTCGGTGAGCTGCACGCCGAGCGCGTCGAGGTGCAGGCGCGCAACCTTCTCGTCGAGGTGCTTGGGCAGCACGTAGACGGCCGTCGGGTACTCCTCGCGCTTCGTGAACAGCTCGAGCTGCGCGAGCACCTGATTCGTGAAGGATGCGCTCATGACGAACGACGGATGCCCCGTGGCATTGCCCAGATTGAGCAGCCGGCCTTCGCTGAGCACCAGCACGCTGCGCCCGTTCGGCAGGCGCCACTCGTGCACCTGGGGCTTGATCTCGACCTTCTCGACGCCGTCGATCGCCTCCAGGGCCGCCATGTCGATCTCGTTGTCGAAGTGACCCACGTTGCCGACGATCGCGAGGTGCTTGAGCTTCAGCAGGTCGTCGGCGGTGACGACGTCCTTGTTGCCTGTGCCGGTGATGACGATGTCGACCTGCCCTGCCACGTCGGCGAGCCGCGCCACCTGGTAGCCGTCCATCGCTGCCTGCAGCGCGCAGATCGGGTCGACCTCGCTGACGATGACGCGCGCGCCCTGCCCGCGCAGCGCCTCGGCGGCCCCCTTGCCCACGTCGCCGTAGCCGCACACGAACGCGACCTTGCCGCCCATCAGCACATCGGTGGCGCGGTTGATGCCGTCGGGCAGCGAGTGGCGGATGCCGTACTTGTTGTCGAACTTCGACTTCGTCACCGAGTCGTTGACGTTGATCGCGGGGAACAGCAGATCGCCGGATGCCGCGAGCTCATACAGACGGTGGACGCCCGTGGTGGTCTCCTCGGTGACGCCGAGGAGACCTTCGGCCATGCGCGTGAAGCGCTGCGGGTCGCGCGCGAGGCTGGCGCGCAGGGTCTCGAGCACGATGCGGTACTCGGCGGAGTCGTCGGCCGCAGCATCCGGAACCGAACCCTCCTTCTCGAACTCGACGCCCTTGTGGACGAGGAGGGTCGCATCGCCGCCGTCGTCGAGGATCATGTTGGGGCCGTCGAAGCCCTCGGCGGTCCAGTCGAAGATGCGGTCAGCGAGACGCCAGTACTCCTCGAGGGTCTCGCCCTTCC
Organism: Microbacterium sp. BE35; assembly: GCF_031457705.1. Taxonomy (NCBI): domain Bacteria; kingdom Bacillati; phylum Actinomycetota; class Actinomycetes; order Micrococcales; family Microbacteriaceae; genus Microbacterium; species Microbacterium sp. BE35. The sequence goes on along the minus strand of NZ_JAVDXD010000002.1, from coordinate 806,995 downwards.
AGGCGAAGACGGGGACTCCGGCGGGGGCGTCGACGGTGCCGGTCGGGCCGACCACGACGGCGGCGGCTGCTTCGTCCTGCGTGGAGAAGATGTTGCAGCTCGCCCAGCGCACCTGCGCGCCCAGGGCAACCAGAGTCTCGATGAGCACGGCGGTCTGCACCGTCATGTGGAGCGACCCCGCGATGCGTGCGCCCTTCAGCGGCTGCGACGCGCCGAACTCCTCGCGCAGCGCCATGAGCCCCGGCATCTCGTTCTCGGCGAGGCGCAGCTGATGGCGCCCCGCTTCCGCGAGCGAGAGGTCGGCGACCTCGTACTCGAAGCCCTCGCGGGACTCGGTGACCTCGGTGGCAGCAGGCGTGGCGACGGGCGTGTGGGTCGGCATCCGCCCATTCTCCCACGCCCGCCGCGGGCCCACGAGAAGAGCAGGATCAGGCGCGGAGGGTCTCGTGTCTGACGACGACCCAGCCCTTGGGCACGGACAGGCGGTCGGTATGGATCGCGCAGAGATCGTGGGCGTGCGGATCGCCGGCGGCGCCGAGCGGACCGAGAGCCGCCATCTGGTCGCCGTAGTCGTAGGTGAGCGTGGACACCGCCTCGCGGGCGCATCCGACCTTGGAGCAGACTCTCTCGCGCATCGGGTAGACGCTATCGCGCGCGGCCGACATGGGAACGGATGCCGCGCCGCACGACGTCGCGGGCGTTCTGCGTCGCCGGATCCTCAGCTGAGGACGAGAGCCGAGCTGAGGAGCCGATCACGGCGGGCCGCCCCTCATTTCGGCTCTGACCCTCGGCTGAGGACGCCCCTCGCAGACCTAGGATGGGAACATGGCGTGGCGTCGGAGCAAGACCAGCGAGCGCGCGCCGCGGCGCGCGTCCCGTCACGGACGCCACGGGCGCGAGGGGCGGAGTTCCGTCGTCCGCCCGCCCCTGCCACCGCTCGACACCCGGGTCGACCGGTTCGACCTGGCGGTCGGCACCGCGGCGGAGTTCCTGCGGTCGGCCTGGCCGGAACTGCGCGACGTCCGCTTCGAGGTCGCCGACATGCCCGCCGCGACCGACGACGACGGGATCCCGCGCTGGACGGTGCTGCCGGACGCGGGCCGCATCATCCTCTACCGCCTGCCGATCGAGCGCCTCAGCCACATGCATCGCGACGACGATCTGCACCGGCGCATGCTCGTGGAGGGCGCCGTGTTCCGTGCGGCGGCGGAGTATCTCGATCGCGACCCGTGGGACCTCGGCCCGGAGCGCTTCAGATACTTCTGACACCCCCGGTCGGGGTCAGGGGTAGACGACGATCTCCGGCGTCGCGACGTCCGCGGGCCACACGGGCACGCCCGCGAGCGCACCGTCGCCCGCGAACGACAGCCCTGCGCGGACCGGAGCCGCAGGATCGAACAGGTACAGCGTTCGCGTCGCCAGGCGTATCGCGACCGACCCGTTCGCCGGAACGGTCAGATTGATGGCCGACCCGCCGTCGACCGGGGTCACGTCGACCGTCACCGGGTCGCCGGAAGGGTTCACCACCGTGAGCGAGGGTGTCGGGCCTCCGGGCGTCGCGAACAGCGACGGCACCGTCACCTCGGGCGCCGGCGTGTACCAGGCGAAGTCGTCGCCGGCCGAGATGCCGGTCGCCTGCCACACGGCTGCGACCACGGGGGCGTCCGCCTCGACCGTGACCGTGTAGGCACCGGGGGGCAGTGCGTTCAAGGCGAGCTCGAGCGGCTTGCCGGCCTCGAGGGCCAGCTCCTGCGGCTCACCGACCGGCTCGGTGCGGCCGGCGGAGTTGACCGACACCCGTGCCGTCGCGGGAAGCGTGGGCGACAGCATCCGCAGCACCGTCGTCTCGTTCGTCGCGCCGTCCGCGTCGGTCGGACGCGTGACCGTGATCCCCGTGATCACCTGCGTGTTCTCGGTGTGGGCGATGGGCCCGACCTGATCGACCCCACCGGGGGTCAGGGTGCGGGTGATGCTCGCCTGGAGCGACGCGTGGATGGGTGCCCCGACCGCCGACACGCGCACGACCGGCGTCTCTTCGCCGAGCGCGAGGCCGGCGAGCGGCACCACGCGCTGCGTTCCCGGCGCGATCACGAGGTCGGCGCCGCCCGGCGGCGTCGCCGGTCCGTCCACGCCGTAGACCGTCAGCTGCACGGTGGCGGGGACCGCGCCCGGGTTGGCGAGAAGCACCAGATCCGCCGCGCCGGTGGCGCCCGAGCCGCCGACCAGCCACGAGTCGAGCAGCGGCGGGCGGCAGGCGGAGACCGCGAACCCCGAGAGATCGTCGGCGTTCGCCGTCGCCGCACCGATCGCGGCGATGTCGACCGCGTGGCCGTCCCGCGGCTCAGCCGTGTACGCGAGCGGGCCGGGCCCGACACCTGTCGTCTGCAGCTGCTGTTCCGCAGCTCCTTCGCCGTCGGCGGTGCCGCCGATGACGGACTGCGGGGCCGCGAGGGTCACCGTGGACGCCGCGGTGGGGTTGCGCCCGATCGACAGCAGCCCGCCGTCGCAGGCGATCACCGAAGCGGCCGGGGCCGGAGTCGCGGGAATGCTGAGGGGTTCGCGCACGACGGTCGGCCACGGCACCGAGACCGCGGTCACCACCGTGACCACCGCAGCGACCGAGACAGCCGTGCCGATCAGCAGGCGGGCGCTCGTCGTCGCCCACCGGAACACGCGTCGGTCGCTCATCGGCCCTCCTGCCAGTGGGGTCCCACGACGCGCGGGGTGCGCCGCGCCTCGCGGATCGAAGCGGCAGTCGGCACGGCGAGCAGGAGTGCGATGCCGAAGATCGCGAGCTGTCCGAACGCGATCCAACGGCCCAGAATCGACACGGATGCCGCCTCCTCCGGTCGCGGCGCGATCTCGTCGACGACCCGCCACAGCTCGCCCTTGGCGGTGTCGCCCACCACGACGAGCGTGTCGCGCTGGCCGAGCGCCGTCATGGCCGAGAGCCGCATCGTGCGCGCGGCATCCGTCTCCGGCTGCGTGCTCGGTGCGAGCAGGATGAAACCGATGCCTCTGGCCGCAAGCTGCCCCACGACGTCCTCCGATGAAGGAGTGACGAGGTCGGCGGCGAGCCCTGCGAGCTCTGTGTCCTGCGGGGTCGGCTCCGTGCGCGTCGACAGCAGGGTCGTCTGCCCGCCGATGGTCTCGCTCGCGCCCCACACCACCTGTGCGGCGACACCGGCGTCCGCCTGTGGAGTGAGCACGATCGTCCCGACATCGGGGTCGTCGCGCCCCTCCGCGGCGACGAAGGCGGGAAGCGTGCTCGCCGGCCCGTCGGCGACGGTCGCTGTTCCCCGCGTGAACGCGGTGAGCGAGGGAACCGCGAGCACCACCGTGGCCGCGAACACGAGGGCCGCCGCCACACCTCGCATCAGGGCGACGCGGGGGGCCAGCCCGGCGTCGAGCGCCACGAGCGCACCGCCGAGGCCGCCGAGCCACGCGAGGCTCAGCCCAGCGCCCGGCCAGAGCGGCACGGTGATCGACTGCGCGAACGCGACCGAGATCCCCACGGCGGCGAACGCCGTACCGAGGCCGAGCGCCGTGACGACGAGCAGCACGATCCCGGCCGCCCAGCGCTGGGTGAGGGGTGCGGCGAGGGCGAGGAGCGCGAGCGGCACGGTGAGCAGCGGCACCCACCACGTCGGCCCGTCGGGCAGGATCGTCGTCCACCCGGCGAGATCGGGGGTCGGGATGCCGGCCGCCAGCAGCGCGCGCCCGGCGGCGTCCGCAGCCACCTGCGGACCTGCCCACGGCACGCCGGGGTCGGCGACGAGGCCCCACGCCTGGCCGTTCGCGAGCGCGTTCCAGACGAGCGGGAGCGCCAGCGCCGCAGACGGGATGAGCGTCCAGATCAGACGGGCCACACCACGGCCCGCGCGCAGGATGACGGCGGCGAGCACCGCGCCCACCCATGTGACCAGCATCGCCGGTGCGAGGGAAGGAGCGGTGGCGACCACCCCCGCCAGGAGGATCGACGCCGCACCGGCGCCCGCCCACGAGCGGTGCGCGACGGCGCCGGCGTAGAACAGCCAGGGCAGCAGCAGGTGCAGGATCACGCCGGTCGGTCGCTCCTGCGTCAGGGCGACGAGGAACGTGGGCGCCAACGCCCAGACCGCTCCGCCGAGAAGTCGAAGGCTCGCCCGTTCGGTCACCCGCGTCGACGCGAACCATCCGCCGAGCGCGGCGAGGGGCAGCGCCAGCACCCAGAGCAGCACCAGCCCGCGAGACGGCGCCCAGGCCCAGAGCGAGCCGAGCAGGGCGACCAAGGCGGCGAACGGATCGGCAGGACCGATCGTGTCGATGCCGAGGGCCCGCTGGCCGTACATCGCGTCGTCCCAGAGTTGGCCGACCGTGGTGGCCAGCGGCTGGAGCGCTCCCCCACCGAGGACCGGCCACGCCAGCAGGGCCGGGAACGTCGCGACCGAGACGGCGAGCGCTGCGAGGACGAGCCATGCTCCGCCGCCCGCGAAGAACTTCAGATCGCTCCGACGGTGGCCGCCGAGAGCGACCTCAGGGTCGTCGTCGAGCCGTTCGCGCAATTCGCTCCGCGTCGTGCGCAGCGGCGCGATCTGCGCCCAGGACGCGGTGCGGGCGCGTGCGAGGCGACGGCGCCCACGCCATACCGGCACGAGGCGCACGAGTGCGACCGCGGCCGCCGCCCACTCCGCGGCGATGCGTCCGGGCTGCTTGCGGGCCAGATCCACGATCGAGCGCCACAGCGCGAGCGGAAGGATCGTGAGCCAGTGAAGCGGAGCGACGACCGCCGGCGCGTACACGAGCCGCCGATGCAGCTGCGCGACGCGCTCCGCATACACGGCACGGCGCTGCCGCTGAGGGGTGAGCGGTGTCGGCAGACCCGCGACGCCGTCGCCCGCCGTCGCGACAAGTGCACTCGGCACGAGCGAGACGCGCCCGCCCGCCAGGCGGGCCCTCACCCCGAGATCCAATCCCTCGTCGGCGCCGGAGAGTCCCCGATCGAGGCCGCCGAGCTGTTTCCAGGCGTCGGCGCGGACCAGGATGCCGCGGACGTCGGCGCCGAGGACGTCCTCCCGCGCGTCGTGCTGACCCTGGTCGAGCTCATCGTCCGCGAACCCGACCGTGCGGCCGAACCGCGTCATCCCGACCCCGAGCGACGCGATCTCCGTGCGGTCGTCCCAGCGCACCAGCTTGGGCGCGACGAAGGCGACCGACGGCGAGAGCTCGAGCGCGCCGGCAAGCCGGGCGAGCGCGTCGGGCTCCGGCGCGGTGTCCTGCGCGAGAAGCCACACGGCGTCGCCGTCGAGACGCGGCGTGACCAGCGCAGTCGCCGCGGCGTAGGCGGTCGATGCGCCGGCCCGGAAGACGAACTCGGCGCCCGCGGCATCCGCGATCTCGAAGAGATGGTCGTCGCCGCCGCACACCACGATCGTGAGGACGTCGACAGGGCGCGTCTGCTCGCGAAGTGCGGCGAGGGTGCGCTTCAGATGGAATGCCGCCGGGGTACGACCATCGGGACGAACCACCAGGATGGCGTGGACGCGGTTCGAGGCGACGGTGTTCGACGTGGCGGTGGGCATGTCCTGGTCAGCCTAGGTCGCGCTCGCAGCTCACGCCGGGCGCACGCGCCGGGTCGGCCGGATCGACCGGCCGCCCGGCGTGCGCGTCAGCCCGCTCGACGCTTCAGCTTGCGACGCTCGCGCTCGCTGAGACCGCCCCAGATGCCGAACCGCTCGTCGTTCTGCAGCGCATAATCGAGGCATTCGCCCCGGACGTCGCACGACGTGCAGATGCGCTTCGCATCACGCGTGGAGCCGCCCTTCTCAGGGAAGAACGCCTCCGGATCGGTCTGCGCACACAGTGCGTCGGTCTGCCATGCGAGCGGGTTGTCTTCTTCCGCATCGATGTTGCGGCGTACCCCCGGAACCCCCAGTTGAACCGGATCGACGAACCAGTCGTCGGGAACGCCGGAACGGAATTGCGAAACCGTCATGTCGTTCTCACCCCCCGTGATCCTGCTCCACGCTGGTGCGTGTTGTACGGCTAATTACACCCGTGTAGTTCGGCGAGGTCAAGTCGCAGATAGTAAATGCTCAACCGCCTCTTGAACCTTCACGACGCGCCGACGGCGTGTCGCTCTGTCATAACGGTCCGATGAGAAACCGATGAGGCGGTGATGGGGCCCTCGTCAGTGCCCCGGCAGGGCGACGAAGATCTCGCCCTCGCCCGTCACCCGCAGGCCGCCCTCGTTCGCAGTGACGAGTACGGCGGCGCCCGGCGAGAGCGTCGCGACATCCTCGCTCGCGAGGGCCCGCAACGCCGGAGAGCCTGCGGTGGCGACCGCGATCGCGGGACCTTCGAGTACCACCTCGACGCCGTCTTCGTCCGGCGAGACGGCGAGCAGCGCGAAGTCTGCGACCGGGACGTCGTACCGGCGCACGCCCGCTGCGATCTCGCGGGGGACGATCACCGGCGGCAGGCCCGGCGTCGGGTCGAGCACGCTCACGAGCTCCGCAGCGTCGACGTGCTTGGGGGTGAGGCCGCCGCGCAGGACGTTGTCGCTCGCCGCCATCAGTTCGACGCCGAGGCCCTCGAGGTAGGCGTGCAGGACGCCCGCCGGCACGAAGAGGCCCTCACCGCGCTGCAGGGTCACGAGGTTCATGAGGAGCGCGACGACGATTCCGGGGTCGCCCGGGAACGCGGCCTCCAGCGTGCGCGCGAGCGCGAGTTCGGCGGCGAACTCGTCGGACTCGGCGGTGACGGCCGCGGCGATCACGTCGCGCGCGGCGGCGGCGCCGTCGGACAGCAGCCAGCCGATGACGGCCGAGAGCGAAGCATCCGCGCCCTTCAGCCGATCGGCGAGCGGCGCCGCGCCCGGTCCGAGCGTGGCCACGAGCCGGCGCGTCGCGTCGAGGTCGCGGAGGCCCGCGAGCGCGCGGAACGTGTCGCTCAGCGCGACGATGAGCTCGGGCTTGTGGTTCGCGTCGCGGTAGGTGCGGTCGGGGGCGTCGCGCGGGATCCCCGCAGCCTCCTCGCGCGCGAAGCCCTCCTCGGCCTGAGCCTTCGACGGGTGCGCCTGGATGGACAGAGCGGATGCTGCGGCCAGTAGCTTGAGCAGGTACGGCAGCGGCTCGCCGACGCCCGACGCCGCGCCCTCGTCCGCGATCCAGCGGTCGAGCGTGCGGCCGTCGGCGGTCTCGGACGGATCGCCGGGGTGGTCGCCGAACCACACCTCCGCCTCGGGACGGCCGGACGCCTCGCGCCCTTCGAGATCGGCGAGCAGGGAGGTCGAGCCCCAGGCGTAATCGCGGGGGTCGTTCGCGAGCGGGATCAGCACCCGAACAGCCTAGCCAGGCGGGGTCGGGATCCCACCCCGGAGCTCGCTGATCGCATATGCCGCCCGGGGTACCCTGAGAGCGATGGCCGTCCATTCGAAGCATCCGGCGTCGGCGCCGCCGGAACCGCCGGTCCGCGAGAAGACCGGCCACCTCATGCTGCGCGGCTGGTGCATCCTCGTGCTCTTCATGTCACTGTCGGGCACCGCGTGGGTGAACGCCTTCGGCGAACTCACCACGACGGTGATCACCATCGCCGGCGGCGTGCTGTCGGCCGTGCTCTGGATCGTGCTCCGTCCGCCGGTGCAGTGGCGACGACTCCCCTGGTTCGTCGTCGCCTACGTCGCGTGGGCGACGCTGTCGCTGACGTGGTCGGCCTGGCCAGCGACGACCGCGCTCACTCTGCTGCTGCTGTGGATCACCACGCTCCAGGCGCTGTTCATCGGGAGCGTGCTCACGTGGCGCGAGCTCGTGCGTGCGGCGGCGTCGGCGCTCAAGTGGGTCATGGCGCTCTCGTTGCTGTTCGAGCTCTGGGTTTGGGTGTTCGTACGCGCGCCGATCCTGCCGGGCTTCGTCGTCGACCAGGCCGACGACCCGATCGAGTACTGGTCGCGCAACAACCTCTTCGAGTGGGACAAGCGCATCCAGGGGATCATGGGCAACGCCAACCTCCTGGCCCCCGTGGCCCTCCTCGCGATCATCGTGTTCGCCATCCGGCTGTTCTCCGGTGCGCCACGGCGGACATTCCTCTGGATCTGGATCGGGCTCTCAGCGTTCCTCTTCGTGCGCGCCGGCTCGGCGACCGCCTACCTCACCGCCGCCGCCGTCGTCGTCGTGCTCGTCACGGTGCTGCTGATGCGCACCGCGACCAGACCCGGCGAGCGCACCAAGTACTACGTCGCCTATGTCGTCGTCGGCCTCGGCGGGCTGCTGGCCCTCTGGTTGCTGCGCGGCACGATCTTCACCGCGCTCGGCCGCAACTCCGATCTGACGGGCCGCGAGGGCATCTGGGAGAAGGTGCTCGCGCGAGCCGCCGAGCGCCCGTGGACCGGCTGGGGCTTCGCGACCCCCTGGGTGCCGACCGACCCGGCGTTCGACGGCTGGATCATCGACCACGGCCAGACGGTCATGCAGGCCCACAACATGTGGGTCGACGTGTCGATGCAGCTCGGCATCATCGGCGTCGCGCTGCTCGCGCTCCTCTACCTCGCGTTCGTGTGGCGCGCATGGTTCTTCGCGATCGACCGGCCGCGGTGGGACCTCCGCGCCGATCGCCCCTACTCGCCGCTGACCCTGCTGCCCACGCTGGTGGGCGCCATCCTCCTGGTTCAGGGACTGGCCGAGTCGAGCCCGCTGCTGCTGTGGGGCTGGCTCTTCCTCGTCATGCTCGGCTCCAAGATCAAGCAGTCGCCCCATGTCGGCGTCGGGCCCGCCGAGCAGACGGTCGCGATCGAGCGCGGCGAGGCCGTTGCGCGTGATGAGCCCGGTGGACGCGAGCCGGGGACTGCAGCGGCCACGGCGGACGACCGGCCGTCAGGGCGCGGCGCGTGACCGACTCGCCGCATGCCGCAGCGCCCGGATGGCTGGGAACGCTGCTCGCCTCGGCATCCTTCGCCCGCGCGTTCACCCTCGTCGTCTTCGCCACCGTCTTCTCCGCGTACGCGATCGAGCGGATCGCCGGCCGCGTCACCTACGTCACCATCGTCACCGGCCTCTGCGTGCTCGGCCTCGCCGTGATGATCTCGCGCCGCCGCGAGATCTCACTGCTGAGGCTCGTGCCGACGACGGTCCTGACGTTCATCGCCTGGGCGTTCGCCAGCATCTTCTGGTCGAGCGATGCGACGACCTCGTTCTGGAACTGGGTGTCGATGGCGGCGCTCGCGTTCCTCGCGGTCGTCATCGGCCACGTCCGTGACACGCTGCAGACCGTGCGCGCTCTCGGCGATGTGCTGCGGGTGCTCCTCGGCGTCTCGCTCGCGCTCGAGGTGCTCTCCGGCATCCTGCTCGACATCCCGTTCACGTTCCTCGGCATCCAGGGCAACATCGCAGAGCTCGGGCCGGTGCAGGGCATCTTCGGCACGCGCAACCTGCTCGGCTTCGTCGCCGTGATGGCGCTCATCACCTTCCTCATCGAGTACCGCACGCAGTCGGTGCCCCCCGGCGTCTCGGTGGCGTCCGTGGTGCTCGCTGGCGGCCTCGCAGCCCTGAGCGACTCCCCCACCGTCGTCGTGCTCGCCCTGGGCGTCGGACTCGCCGTCGGCGCCCTCGCCCTCGTGCGTCACGCCCGCCCCGAGCGCCGCGCGGGCCTGCAGCTCGGCCTCGGCGCCCTTGTCGTGGTGGGGGTGTTCGTGGGCTATACGGCGCGGCATCCGATCATCGCGCTGCTCGGCGCCGGAACCGACTTCTCGATGCGCGTCGAGCTGTGGAACTTCATGGTCGACATCCTTCGCCAGAGGCCCGTGCAGGGCTTCGGCTGGTTCGGCGTCTGGGATCAGGGCGAGTACCCCTTCAACGCCATCAACTTCTGGCTCGACAAGGACCACGCCACGGGATTGAACGCGTACTTCGATGTGGCGCTGCAGCTCGGCTGGGTCGGGCTGGTGCTGTTCCTCGCATTGGGGGCGCTTGCCCTGGGACGGTCGTGGCTGGTCGCGGGTGAGCGGCGGTCCGTGGTGTACGCGTGGACGCCGTTGATGCTCGTCGCACTTCTCGTGGACTCGATGTTCGAGAGCTTCACCCTGACCGGGCTCGGGTGGCTCATGCTCGTCCTGTGCGCGGTCCGCGCGGGCCAGTCGCGTTCGTGGCGCGAGACGCTGGACCGCGGGACGGATGCTCCGGCCGTGGGCAGCGCCGAGGGTTCGGGGCTGCCGCACGCCCAGGGAGAAACCGCCTGATCCGCGAAGCCCGTCGAGCCTCCCGGAGCCAGCGGTCAGCCAGCAGATCGCTCCAGATCGGCCAGGGCGTCGGCCGCCAGGAAGCCGGTCGCTTCGATCTTGCTCAGATCCAGCACGCTGTTGCGCGGCCGCGGCGAGACGGGCACAGGCGAGCCGGCGAAGTACTCCTCGCTGGAGACGCCGGTCACCCGCGTCGGGTCGTGACCGGCGGCCGCGAACACGCGCCTTGCGACCTCAGCCCAAGTCACGGGCTCGCCGCTCCCGCTGAGGTTGTAGGTGCCAAACGAGGCCTCCGTGTCCAGAAGATGGCGGATACCTCTTGCCAGTTCGACCGCGGGGGTGAGCCGTCCGATCTGGTCGTCGACGACACGCGGATCGACGCCGCGCTCGGCAAGTGAAGCCATCGTGCGAACGAAGTTGCCGCCGGCGCCGATCACCCAGGACGTCCGTACGATGTAATGGCGCGCCAGCGTACTCACGACTGAGTCGCCGGCCGCCTTGGTCTGACCGTAGACGCCGAGCGGGCAGACCGGGTCGTCTTCGCGGTAAGGGCGGTCAAGTGTGCCGTCGAAGACGTAGTCGCTCGACACGTGTACGAGGGTGATTCCGTTGGCTGCGGCGACGCGGGCCAGGTTCACCACTCCTGTGACGTTGGCGGACCAGGCGTCGCGGCGGCCCTCCTCGGTCTCTGCGCGATCTACGGCTGTGTATGCGGCCGCGTTGATGATCGCGCCATAGTCGCGCCATCGGCGTGCGCCGACCAGCTCGGGCGCGGTGACATCGAGGTTGCTGCGGGCGGCGAATTCGACATGATTCACATCGGCGAGTGCAACCCGCAGAGCCCGACCGAGCTGGCCGTCCGCTCCAACGACGAGCACTCCTCGCGGCCGAACGGGTGTGACATCGGCCATTCTCGGGTGCTCCAGGTCCTTCGCGGAGACCTCGGCCTCCTCGAGCGGGATCGGCCAGTCAATCGCAACGGTCTCGTCCGCGAGGTTGAGGAAGGAGTATCGGGCCTCGGGCGACCAGTGGTCGTTCACGAGGTACGTATACGCAGTGTCGGGCTCTAGCGTCTGATACGAATTACCCACGCCCCGGGGGACGAAGATCGCACGCGAAGGGTCGAGTTCAGCCGTATAGACCGTGCCGAATGTGGGACCTTCACGCAGGTCCACCCAGGCGCCGAAGATGCGCCCGGTGGCAACCGACACCCACTTGTCCCAGGGCTCGGCATGGATCCCACGCGTTGTACCGACCGCGTCGTTGAACGAGATATTGTTCTGCACAGGACCGAAGTCCGGCAACCCGAGCGCGGTCATCTTTTCGCGCTGCCAGTTCTCTTTGAACCAGCCGCGCGAGTCACCGTGCACGGGAAGGTCGACGACGACGAGGTCGGGAATCGTGGTCGACGTAAGCGTCAATGGCCTGCCGAATACGGTCATCACTGGCCCTTCGATGCGTAGAACGCCTCGACGCCATCCTTGGACGCAGCCCACCAGGCCTCGTGGTCACGATACCACGCGATCGTCGATGCAAGCCCCTCCTCGAAGTTCCCAAACGACGGCGCCCAGTCGAGCTCCGTTCGCAGCTTCGTCGAGTCGATCGCGTAACGCATGTCATGTCCAGCGCGGTCGGTGACGTGTTCGTATTCGTCGGTCGGCCGGCCCATGAGGCCGAGGATGAGCTCGACGACGTCCTTGTTGCTCCGCTCGCCGTCGGCACCAATGAGATAGGTCTCGCCGACGACGCCGTGGTCGAGAATGGTGAGAACCGCCGACGAGTGATCGTCGGCATGGATCCAGTCGCGCACGTTCTCGCCCGCGCCGTAGAGCTTCGGACGGATGCCGCGGATCACGCTCGTGATCTGCCGCGGGATGAACTTCTCGATGTGCTGGTAGGGACCGTAGTTGTTCGAGCAATTGGAGATCGTGGCGCGGAGACCGAACGAACGCACCCATGCCCGCACAAGTAGATCGGAGCCCGCTTTGGTTGAAGAGTAAGGCGAAGACGGGTTGTAGGGAGTCTGCTCCGTGAATCGCGCCGGGTCGTCTAGTTCGAGATCGCCGTACACTTCGTCGGTCGAGATGTGGTGCAAGCGGCGATCGTGCTTCCTCGCTGCCTCGAGCAGAGTGTAGGTGCCAACGATGTTCGTGTCGACGAAAGGTCGGGGATCGTGCAATGAGTTGTCGTTGTGCGACTCGGCAGCATAGTGCACGACCGCGTCGACGCGGGAGAACAGATCGTCAACGAGGACAGCGTCGGCGATGTCGCCGTGGACGAAGTCGAGCCGATCGACAGGGAGCCCCTCGAGGGACGCCAGGTTGCCGGCGTAAGTCAGCTTGTCCAGGACGGTGACGTGATCGTCCGTGTGCGCGAGGACATGATGAACGAAGTTGGAGCCGATGAAACCGGCACCCCCGGTGACGAGTATTCGGCGCATCAACGTCCTCTTTCCAACAGTTCGATGAGATACGCACCGTAGCCAGACTTCACCAGCGCCTCGGCGCGCACACGGAGCTCATCCTCCGAGAGGAACCCTTGACGCCAGGCGACCTCCTCGGGCACGCCGATCTTCATCCCGGTGCGTCGCTCCATGGTGCGGACGTAGTCCGCGGCATCCGTCATCTGATCGAAGGTTCCGGTGTCGAGCCACGCGGTTCCCCGCGGCAGGACCTCGACCGCGAGAGCGCCGCGATCGAGATACGAGCGATTGACATCGGTGATCTCGTACTCGCCACGGGCGCTGGGGCGGAGGGAACGCGCCACGTCGACCACGTCGTTGTCGTAGAAGTAGAGGCCGGGCACCGCGTAGTTGCTCTTGGGCGCCGCCGGCTTCTCCTCCAGCGAGACGGCTCGGCCGGCACTGTCGAACTCGACCACCCCGTACGCTCCGGGGTCGGCTACCCAGTAGGCGAAGACCGCGCCGCCCTCGATATCCGCGAACCTCGCCAGCTGGGTGCCGAGTCCAGGACCATAGAGCAGGTTGTCGCCGAGGACGAGCGCGACCTTGTCATCGCCGATGAAGTCGGCGCCGATGGTGAACGCCTGCGCCAGACCGTCGGGCGAAGGCTGCTGCGCGAAAGTGAGCGAGATCCCGAACTGGGACCCGTCGCCGAGGAGCCGGGCGAAATGCGCGGCATCGTGCGGCGTGGTGATGACCAGGATGTCGCGGATGCCGGCCAGCATCAGGGTCGACAGCGGGTAGTACACCATCGGCTTGTCGTAGACGGGGATCAGCTGCTTCGAGACACCGAGCGTGATCGGGTGCAGCCGCGTGCCCGAGCCTCCGGCGAGAACGATTCCCTTCACGCGGCCATCGTTCCACATGTCGGTTACGGTGCGGTTGCGTCCAGGGACGTGTATGTGACGGCAGGGTAGGCTTCTCTCCGGCCCGACGTCTCGGCGCCAGCCACCGTTTTCCGGAGATCATCCCCGTGACCCACGTTCCGTCCGCTGCGCAGTTCGACCCCGCTTCCGCGACGATCGCCGTTGTGACCTACAACCGGTCCGGCCTCCTGTCGCGTCTGCTGACGAGCCTTGCCACCATGGATCCGAAGCCCGGCCACATCGTCATCATCGACAACGCGTCCACCGACGACACGACGGACGTCGTCGAGTCCTTCCGCGAGAGCCTCGAGCCCTCCGCGCTCGTGTACCGCCGGCTGGACACGAACACGGGCGGTTCCGGCGGCTTCAGCGAAGGCATGCGCGTCGCCTACGAACTCGGCTCCGAGTGGATCTGGCTCATGGACGACGACGTCGAGGTCCTCCCCGACGGCCTCGCGAAGATGGGCAAGTGGGCGCCGCGCTTCAAGAGCATCCAGGGCCGCCGCTACGACTACGACGGCAGCGCGTTCTACTGGCAGTATCGCGTGGCCGAGCCCCTCGGCATTCCAATCCCGTTCGCTCCGGCCGAGTTCGACGAGTCGGGCTACAAGCCGATGAACTCCGGATGCTTCGAGGGCATGTTCATCCATCGCGACATCGTGCAGCAGATCGGCCTGCCCGACCCACGGTTCTTCATCTACTGGGATGACCAGATGTACGGCTGGCTCGCCTCGCGCAAGACCCAGTCGGTGATCGTCGACGAGTTCGTGCTGCGCCGCACGCGCGAGATCAAGCAGTGGGACATGGGCATCCGCCACATGAACGCGTCGAGCAACGCGTACCGGTACTACATCATGCGCAACCGCGCGTACATCAAGAAGTACTATCGCTCGCTCGACGTCTACAACCCGTTGCTGTTCGGACTCGGGACGGCGCTGACGTTCGGCAAGGAGCTCATCCGGCTGGTGTTCGTCGAGCGCACGTTCCGCGGGACGTCGAACCTCTTCCGGGGTCTGCGGGACGGACGCAAGATCGCGAAGGACGCCTCCTGGGAGCCGATGCCGCCGCTGGAGGCGGCGACGAGCAGGAGCTGAGCACCGCCTCCGGGCCGAGCGGAGAGTTCGCCTCAACATATCCTCAGCCTCGTCCACAGGGGACTGGTGTTGTGGACCATCGCCGTGCCGCACCCGCTAGGATCAATCCCTGATTGGGGAGTTCTTCCCATAGCGCGATCGACTTTATGGGGAGTCTGCATGTCAGCTGCGTCGACGGCATCCGGCATCCGGAAGCGCACGTTCCTGATCTTCGGCCTTGCCCTGGCCTTGGTCATCGCACTCGCAGGACCGGCGGTCCGCCCGGCGACGGCCGACGACGGGGTGCGTTCGGTGTCGGGTGTGGTGTCGTTGCCTGCGGGGGCGCCGGTGGAGTGGCTGGGTGCGGTGCGGGTGTCGGCGCAGCCGGTATCGGGACTGGGCTATCAGTCGGTGTCGGTGGATCCGGTGACCGGTGCGTACTCTTTGACGGATCTTGCGCCGGGCTCGTACCGGATCCAGTTCTCGGTGAATCAGTTCTGGAACGGGTCGGGCTACACCAAGCCCAACCTGGTGGGCGAGTACTACGGCGACACCACCGACTGGAACTCGGCGACGGTTCTCGACGTATCCGCGGCCAGCGCGTCGAGCATCGATGCGCAGCTGGCTGTCGGCCGCACGATCAGCGGCCGCGTCACGCTTCCCGAGGGCGTCGATCCGGCGTCGTTGAGCGCGATCTCCGTGAACGCGTCGTCGCCGACCGGTGGTTCCGGCTACACGCAGATCGACCCGGTGACCGGTGAGTACACGATCACCGGTCTGCCGTCCGGCGCGTATCAGGTCCAGTTCAACGTCGGCACCTACTGGGACGGCACCGCATCGGTGAAGCCGAACCTGGTGTCGGAGTACTACGACACCGCCACCGACTGGTCCACGGCGACAGCGGTCGACGTGTCGACCGGCGACCGGTCGGGCATCGACGCCACCCTGCGACCGGGGCGCAGCATCACCGGAACCGTGACGCTGCCCGCCGGAGCACCCACCGAATGGCTCAGCGCCATCACGGTCTCCGCCTCCGCGGTCAACGGCAGCATGATCGGCGGCATCGGCGCAACCCCTGACCCGGAGACCGGGAGATACACGATCACCGGGCTCGCACCGGGCTCGTATCAGGTCGCGTTCCGGGTCATGACCAGCATGCCCGGAACCGAACTCCCGAACCTCGTCGACGAGTACTACGACAACGCCTACACCCTGTCCAGCGCAACACCGGTGGACGTGAGCGGGGGCGACAAGGCGGGCATCGACGCGACGCTCGAGTCCGGCCACAGCATCTCCGGCACCATCACCCTCCCCGCCGACGCACCCACCGAGTGGATGGAAGCAGTCAGCATCTCGGTGATGACCCTCAGTGGTGAGTACTTCAGCAACGGACTTCATGCCAAGGTCGACGCCGCGACCGGCGCCTACACGTATTCCGGTCTGCCCGCCGGCGAGTTCATCGTGCAGTTCTCCGCCTCGGGCTACTTCGACGGCACCGACTGGACGTCCACCGACATCGCCTCGGAATACTACGACGACTCCGTCAGCAGCGCGGGCGCGACGCTCGTGTCCACCGCTTCCGGCGACGCGACCGGCATCGACGCGGACCTCCAACATGGCGGCGGAATCGACATGGACCTGGATGTCTCCGCCCTACTCGGCACCGGAGACGGCATCGGGATCTCGATCACCGACCTCGACGGCAACGTCCTCACCAGCTACGGCGACCCGCTGCCACAGGACGGCCACTATCCCGTGTCCATGAGCAACCTCACCCCCGGCGACTACCGCGTCGCGGTGACCACCTCGACCTGGGACGAACAGACCAGCACCTCCACCCTCACATCCGCGCAGTTCCTCCGCTTCGCAACCGGCACCAGTGTGAAGGTCACCCCCGGCGACTCCGTCACCGGGACCGTCACTGCGCGGGCTGCCGACGCCGGGATCAGCGGACACCTCCGCGCCGAAGGATTCACCGGCAGCGGCGACGTCCTCGGCAGCGCCCTGGTCTACGAGAACCTCGACGGAAGCTGGGTCCGCATCCCAGAGATTCATTTCGACACCACCCGGAACGGCAACACGTCCTACGCTCTGGCCATCCCTGACGGCACCTACACCGTCGGCTTCGAGACCGACTATGCCACCACGGGCGTCGACACCACCGAAAAGTGGTGGAACAACAAGCCGACGCTCGCCGCAGCCGACCCCATCATCCTCGTCCCCGGGCAGCACCGCACCGCCATCGACGGCACCATCCACCCCGATGGAGTCGATCCTGACGGGGTGCGTTCGGTGTCGGGTGTGGTGTCGTTGCCTGCGGGGGCGCCGGTGGAGTGGCTGGGTGCGGTGCGGGTGTCGGCGCAGCCGGTATCGGGACTGGGCTATCAGTCGGTGTCGGTGGATCCGGTGACCGGTGCGTACTCTTTGACGGATCTTGCGCCGGGCTCGTACCGGATCCAGTTCTCGGTGAATCAGTTCTGGAACGGGTCGGGCTACACCAAGCCCAACCTGGTGGGCGAGTACTACGGCGACACCACCGACTGGAACTCGGCGACGGTTCTCGACGTATCCGCGGCCAGCGCGTCGAGCATCGATGCGCAGCTGGCTGTCGGCCGCACGATCAGCGGCCGCGTCACGCTTCCCGAGGGCGTCGATCCGGCGTCGTTGAGCGCGATCTCCGTGAACGCGTCGTCGCCGACCGGTGGTTCCGGCTACACGCAGATCGACCCGGTGACCGGTGAGTACACGATCACCGGTCTGCCGTCCGGCGCGTATCAGGTCCAGTTCAACGTCGGCACCTACTGGGACGGCACCGCATCGGTGAAGCCGAACCTGGTGTCGGAGTACTACGACACCGCCACCGACTGGTCCACGGCGACAGCGGTCGACGTGTCGACCGGCGACCGGTCGGGCATCGACGCCACCCTGCGACCGGGGCGCAGCATCACCGGAACCGTGACGCTGCCCGCCGGAGCACCCACCGAATGGCTCAGCGCCATCACGGTCTCCGCCTCCGCGGTCAACGGCAGCATGATCGGCGGCATCGGCGCAACCCCTGACCCGGAGACCGGGAGATACACGATCACCGGGCTCGCACCGGGCTCGTATCAGGTCGCGTTCCGGGTCATGACCAGCATGCCCGGAACCGAACTCCCGAACCTCGTCGACGAGTACTACGACAACGCCTACACCCTGTCCAGCGCAACACCGGTGGACGTGAGCGGGGGCGACAAGGCGGGCATCGACGCGACGCTCGAGTCCGGCCACAGCATCTCCGGCACCATCACCCTCCCCGCCGACGCACCCACCGAGTGGATGGAAGCAGTCAGCATCTCGGTGATGACCCTCAGTGGTGAGTACTTCAGCAACGGACTTCATGCCAAGGTCGACGCCGCGACCGGCGCCTACACGTATTCCGGTCTGCCCGCCGGCGAGTTCATCGTGCAGTTCTCCGCCTCGGGCTACTTCGACGGCACCGACTGGACGTCCACCGACATCGCCTCGGAATACTACGACGACTCCGTCAGCAGCGCGGGCGCGACGCTCGTGTCCACCGCTTCCGGCGACGCGACCGGCATCGACGCGGACCTCCAACATGGCGGCGGAATCGACATGGACCTGGATGTCTCCGCCCTACTCGGCACCGGAGACGGCATCGGGATCTCGATCACCGACCTCGACGGCAACGTCCTCACCAGCTACGGCGACCCGCTGCCACAGGACGGCCACTATCCCGTGTCCATGAGCAACCTCACCCCCGGCGACTACCGCGTCGCGGTGACCACCTCGACCTGGGACGAACAGACCAGCACCTCCACCCTCACATCCGCGCAGTTCCTCCGCTTCGCAACCGGCACCAGTGTGAAGGTCACCCCCGGCGACTCCGTCACCGGGACCGTCACTGCGCGGGCTGCCGACGCCGGGATCAGCGGACACCTCCGCGCCGAAGGATTCACCGGCAGCGGCGACGTCCTCGGCAGCGCCCTGGTCTACGAGAACCTCGACGGAAGCTGGGTCCGCATCCCAGAGATTCATTTCGACACCACCCGGAACGGCAACACGTCCTACGCTCTGGCCATCCCTGACGGCACCTACACCGTCGGCTTCGAGACCGACTATGCCACCACGGGCGTCGACACCACCGAAAAGTGGTGGAACAACAAGCCGACGCTCGCCGCAGCCGACCCCATCATCCTCGTCCCCGGGCAGCACCGCACCGCCATCGACGGCACCATCCACCCCCGAGACGACGGCCCTCTCCCCGTGGCGCCGACGGCTCCGCGTTTGATCACAGCAGTTGCGGGCAATGGGTCGGCGACCGTGTCCTGGCAGGCACCCGAGTCAGACGGTGGCGAAACGATCGCCTCCTACACGGTGCGGGTGTTCCCCAGCGGCGCGATCAAGACGACGACGGGACTCTCCGCGGTGATCGGAGGGCTGCAGGCGGGAACGCCTTACACGTTCACTGTCACCGCCACGAATGCGGGGAATCTCACCTCCCCGCAATCGGCGCCCACCGCGCCGGTCATCCCGCTGCGACCGATCACGTTCACCGACACCGCCGGTCACGTCTTCCAGAATGAGATCGCTTGGATGGCGCAGAACGGCATCAGCCGTGGCTGGGAGGTGCGGCCGGCCGTGTATGAGTTCCGTCCGCAGAATCAGATCCTGCGCGGCGAGATGGCGGCTTTCCTCTATCGGCTCGCCGGCCAGCCGGCATTCACCGCGCCGTCGTCATCTCCATTCGTGGACGTGCCCACCGGGCATGTGTTCTACAAGGAGATCGCCTGGCTAGCGGGCTCAGGGATCTCACGGGGCTGGGAGACTCCACGGGGAACGGAGTTTCGCGCGGAGTGGGCGACGTCGCGCGAGGTGATGGCCGCCTTCCTGTATCGATTCCAGGAGAGCCCCGCCTACACGCCTTCCGGTGCCAGCCCGTTCCGCGACGTCCAGCCCGGCACCGTGTTCTACAAGGAGATCCTGTGGCTAGCGGCCGAGGGCATCTCGACCGGGTGGGATGTCGGATCCGGATGCCGTGACTACCGGCCGGGGCAGAACGTGCTCCGCTCTGAGATGGCGGCCTTCATCTACCGCATGCAGACCGGCGGAACGACGCCAGTCGATGCGAACACCTGCCGCCCCCCGGGGGGCTGATCCTCAGCCGTAGATCGAGCGGGCGACCGCGACCTTCTTCTCGGCGAGCCGCTCCCGACCGGTGGCGAATGCTGGGTTGCCCGTGGGAATGAGAGAGCCCGGCGCGGCAGCGTCGCCCGCGTAGGACCATCCGGTCCCGAGCTCGCGCAACGATGCGTGCTTGACGCCGTAGTAGTCGGGACGCAGCTCGATCACGGCGCCCTTGGCGCCCGCGGCGGCGGCCAGCAGATGGAAGTGGAAGCGCGTGCTCAGCCAGGTCTGAGACGCCTTAGCGGGAAAGCCCTCCTCCCACAGCCGGATGAAGGGATAGAAGTCGACGTCCACGCCCCGTTCCCGCACCCGAGCCAGCATCCAGGAATCGTCCGGCGGAATGGACTCGACCATGCCGACGGACGTGGTCCGCTGACTCCGGACGAACTGCTCGACCGCGTCGACCAGAGGCTCGATGGCATCCTCGGTCAAGAAGTCGCCCTGCAGGACGAGCATCACGTCAGGGGTCGGGGCCTGGCTGTACACCCGCCGCTGATTGGCGAATGCGAGGAAGGCGTCGTCGATGCCGGCGACTGCGCCGGGCAGCTTCGCACTCGGGGCGTCCCGAGTCTCGAACAGGTCGAATCGGCGCAGCCACCCTGCCACGGCACCGCGGGCATTCTCGCTCAGTGGCGTGAGGCCCTGCCCGGTGGCGTACACCGGCACCCTGAAGCGCTCCTTGAGCGCCACCAGCGCGGGCAGGAAGAGAAGCTGATGCTCCCAGACCGAGTTGAGGTAACCGCCGCCCAGGAGGTGCACCGACTGGGCCTCGCGCAACTGGAGCAATCCGAGATCGTACCGGGGAGACCCGAGATCCAGGACACGACGCCGCGCATGCTCGATCCCGTCCGCGAACGACATCTCCTGCGCGCTCAGAGCGAGGTGCCAGAGCGTGTTCGTCGTCTTCAGAAGCGGATGGGCATCCGCGAAGAGATGGTTCGCCCGGCCCGGCTCGACGCAGTCCAGCCACACCGGCACGTTCGGGTGGCGTTTGGCCAGCCAGTCCAGCCAGGCACGTGTGATGAACTCGTCGCCGTAGTTCGGCAGCCCCGCCGCCGACACCAGATAGAACGGGCGGTCATCGACGCGGCGGCGACGTTCGAACATCCTTGTTTACTCATTTCTCGCTCCGCTCGGGTTGCGAAGCACATCCACACTAATGGACCGACGCGCGCTCAGCCGGTGGGATAGTCGGCGTTGTACCGGTCGAGCACCTCGTCGATCGTGGCATCCATCGCCAGCCGGTGCTTGTCGAGATACAGCCCTCGTGTGCAGAAGCGCCGCAGGTCACGCTCGCTGTGCGAGACGAAGAACAGCGTGCGCCCGTCGGCGAGGAGCTCGTCGATCCGGGTGTAGCACTTCTCGCGGAAGGCCTTGTCGCCGACGGCGAGCACCTCGTCGACCAACAGGATCGGCTCCTCCAACTGGGACACCACGGCGAAGGCCAGCCGCACCTTCATCCCGTTCGAGAGGTGCTTGTAGGGGGTGTCCACGAACTCCTCGAGCTCGGCGAAGTCGATGATCCCGTCGAACCTGCGCGCGACCTCGGCCTTGGACATGCCGTGCAGCCCCGACGTGAGGCGTACGTTCTCGCGGACGGTGAGGTCTCCCACGAAGCCGCCGGTGATCTCGATGAGCGGGGCGACCCCGCCGTTGACCGATACCGACCCCTCGTCGCCCAGGAGCACGCCGGCGACCAGCTTCAGGAGCGTCGACTTACCCTGGCCGTTGCGCCCGACGACGCCGATCGACTCGCCGGTAGCGACGTCGAAGCTGACGTCGCGCAACGCCCAGAACTCCCCGGGCTTGGACCGGCGGGTCGAGTCGGAGAAGAGGTCCTTGATGCTGCGGCGCCCGCGTCGATTGCGGCGGAAGCGCACGCCGAGGCCCTGCACCTCGATCGCGAGATCGGATGCCGTCATCACAGCTCCTTCAGCACGGGGCGCTCGAGTCGCCGGAAGACGAAGACCCCGAGAGCGAGGAACAGGAACGACACCACCGCGCCCACGCCGATCACCCACGGATCCCACTCCTCGGCGAAGAATCCGACGCGGTACAGCGCGAAGATGCCCGACAGCGGGTTGAATGCGGCGAGCGTCTCGAACGCGCCCGGCAGGTCCTCCACGCCGTAGATCACCGGGGAGGCGTAGAACAGCGCCCGCAGGACGAGCTTCGTGGTGCGCTCCAGATCCGCCCAGAGCACACACAGCGGGGCCACGAGGAGTCCGAGCCCCACCAGAAGGACCGCCTGCAGCACGATGGCCACCGGGATCCAGAGCAGACCCCAGTTGAGCTTCGCCGGAAACTCCCCGAACTCCGACAGCACCACGAACAGCGCGAGGACGGGCAGCGAGCACAGGAACTCGACACCCTTGCTCAGCACGATGCGGTTGACCCAGATGGAACGCGGAATCGCCGTGGACCGCACCAGGCGGGCGTCCTTGTTGAACGCACGGGTGAAATCCGAGACGGAGGAGTTGAACCACACCCACGGGAGCAGGGCCGTGATGAGGAAGACGATGTAGGGCTCGTGCCCTACCGTGCGCTGGAACACCTGCGTGAACACGAACCAGTAGATCGCGCTCATGACGAGCGGGTCGAGGATCGACCACAGATACCCGAGGGCACTCGTCGAGTAGCGGACCTTCAGATCTCGCGCCGACAGCAGCCATAGCGAGTGGAGGTAGCGCCGGGGCGATCCGGGGGCGCCGACGGCGGCAGTGCTCACGTTCACGATCTTAGGCGGGAATCCGGTCACCACATGTCGCTCGACGGCGCGTGCACACAGTGACATCGATCGATGCGCCAGCGCGGGACGGCGCGTCGTGCTACGTCCCGCGCGGGGTGTCCGCCGTGGTGGTCATGCGCCCCAGTTCACGGTGTCGACGGTGTGCCCGGTACCGCTCGCGAGTGCGGCGACATCGTGGTCGACCATGATCTCGGCGAGCTTCGGGGCCGCGATCTGCGGACGCCAGCCGAGCTCCCGCTCGGCGTGCCCGTAGTCGCCGATCAGTGCATCGACCTCGGTCGGGCGCAGGTAGCGCTCGTCGAACCGCACGTACTTCTCCCACTCCAGACCCACGCGCGAGAACGAGAACTCCAGGAAGTCACGGACCGTGTAGGCGGTGTTCGTCGCCACGACGTAATCCTGCGGGGTGTCGTGCTGCAGCATCCGCCACATCGCCTCGACGTATTCGGGCGCATAGCCCCAGTCGCGGACCGCGTCCAGGTTGCCCATGTACAGCTCGCTCTGCTGCCCGGCCGCGATCCGAGCCACGGCCCGAGTGATTTTGCGCGTCACGAACGTCTCGCCGCGGCGGGGGGACTCGTGGTTGAACAGGATCCCGTTCACGGCGAAGAGACCGAAGGCCTCACGGTAGTTCTTGGTGATCCAGTACGAGTAGACCTTCGCCGCACCGTAGGGCGAGCGCGGGTAGAAGGGCGTCGATTCGTTCTGGGGCGGCGGCGTCGCACCGAACATCTCGGAGCTGCTCGCCTGGTAGAAGCGGCAGTCGATGCCGGCGACGCGGACCGCCTCTAGCAGCCGGACACTGCCCAGTCCCGTGGTGTCGGCCGTGTACTCGGGCTCGTCGAAGCTCACGCGCACGTGGGACTGCGCCGCCAGGTTGTACACCTCGTGCGGCTGGATCGCGCTGAGGAGCGTTACTAGGCGCGAACCATCGGTCAGATCGCCGTAGTGGAGGGTGAGGCGGTGCTGCGGGTCGTGCGGATCCTCGAACAGGTGGTCGATGCGCAGGGTGTTGAAGGTGGATGCTCTCCGGATGAGGCCGTGCACCTCGTACCCCTTGGACAGCAGGAGCTCGGCGAGATAGCTCCCGTCCTGCCCGGTGATTCCGGTGATGAGCGCGCGCTTCGGAGCGGTCTCGGTCATGCGTGTGTGCCTTCCCTGTCTCTGCAGCGTCAGACGCCGTCGATCATGGTCGCGAGCAGGTCGAGCTCCGCCGGGATCGGATAGTGGTGATTGCCGACGAACAGGCCGTCGACGTGGATCCGGTCCGCAGCCGGGAGGGATGCCGGCACCTCTGAGCGGAGGTGCTGCATCACGGGGTTGCGGACGAAGTTGCCTGCGACGATTGGGCGGGACTCGATGCCCGCTGCGGCCAGGGCCTTCACGACATCCGCCCGACGACCCGCCAGGCGCTCCTCGAGGATGAACGAGAAGCCGAACCAGCTGCTCTCACCGTTCTCCCGCTGGATGCGGACGTCTGAGCGGCCGCCGAAGATCTCGACGAATCGA
This sequence comes from Microbacterium sp. BE35, assembly GCF_031457705.1. NCBI lineage: Bacteria > Bacillati > Actinomycetota > Actinomycetes > Micrococcales > Microbacteriaceae > Microbacterium > Microbacterium sp. BE35. Next base: position 782,943 of record NZ_JAVDXD010000002.1, on the reverse strand, counting down.
GCGGCGTTGTCGCGGCGTCCGGCGACCAGGCCCGGCAGCTTCTGGAGCTGGTGCCGGCCGAGCGCGCCCGACATCTCGAGCGGGCGGACGTTGTACCCGGGCAGGACGAAGCGGAACAGATCGTCGAACGTCTCACCCGTCTTGGGGTGGATGAGGTTGTCTGCGGGCAGTTCGCGAGTCCACCCGTGCGCGCGGAGCGACACCGACGCCTGATACGTGTACTCGTCGTCGGTCGTGACCAGCCCACCCTCCATCGTGGAAATGTGGTGAGAGAAGAACGAGCTGTAGGTGCCCGCGAGCCCGAAGGTTCCGGCTTGACGGCCTTCCAGCACGGCACCGAGGGACTCGCAGTTGTCCTCGAGGAGCACGAGACCGTGCTGTTCGGCGAGGGCTGCCAGGCCGACCAGATCGGCGGGGTTGCCCAGCAGGTTCACCGCGAGGATCGCCTTGGTCCGCGGCGTGATCGCCGCGGCGGCGAGCTCAGGATCGATGTTCAGGGTGTCGAGATCGACATCGACGAAGCGCAGCGTCAGGCCGAGCTGATGGACGGGGTAGTAGGTCGTGGCCCACGACACGGCGGGGACGATCACCTCGTCGCCCGGATTGAGGTCGATGTCCGGGTTCAGGACGGCCGCCGCCATCGCGATCAGGTTGGCGCTGCTGCCGGAGTTGACCATCACGGCGTGCTTCGTTCCGACTGCGGCGGCGAACTCTTCCTCGAAGGCTCGCACCTGCGGTCCCATCGTGAACCGCCCGCTCTCGATGACGCTCTGCAGAGCGCTGTACTCGGCGTCGTCCCAGGTCGTGGTGGCGAGTGGGTAACGGATCGAATCCATCAGTGTCAGACCGTGCTTTCGTATTCAGACGAGGGAGGAGCGGTAAGCGTCGTAGGAGTATCGCATGCCCTCGGCGAGCGACGTCCGGGGCTCCCAGCCGAACGTCTTGGCAAGCGAGGAGTCCATCAGCTTCTGGTGCATACCCGCCGGCTTGGACGGATCGGTGGCGAGCTCGCACGAGTAGCCCACGGTCTCCAGCGCCGCCTGGTAGTACTCGAGTACCGAGTGGTCGTCACCCTGGCCGACGTTGAGCAGAGTCGGCCAGTCGTGAATCGCGTCGAGGCTCGCCACGACCCAGGAGGCCAGATCTCCGACATAGGTGAACTCACGGCGGGCTGTTCCGTCGCCCCACACGTCGATGGAGTCCGCGCCGCTCTCCTTCGCGGCGTGGGCCTTCGCGATGGTCGCGGCCACGAGATGGCTCCTGCCCGGAGTGAAGTCGTCGTTCGGCCCGTACAGATTCGACGGGATCACGACGCGGTAGTCGAGCCCGTGCTGTCTGGCGGTGTACTCGCAGTAGCGTGCGGCCGTGATCTTCGAGAGCGCATAGCCTTCGTTGGTCGGCTCCAGCGGCGCCGCGAGCACATCCGACTCCACGAGCGGCTGGCGGTAGTCGCGGGGATACATGCAGGAGCTGCCGAAGTAGATGAACTTCTCGACGCCGGTGGACGTCGCGGCCGACAGCAGGTTGGAGTCGATGAGCAGGTTGTCCATCAGGAACCCGGTCGGATCCGCGATGTTCGCAGCGATCCCTCCCACCCGGGCCGCTGTGTGGATGACCATGTCGGGCCGCAGGTCATCAACCATGCGTCGGACTGCGGCCTGATCGCGCAAGTCGGCCTCCGCGCGCGTGACGGCGATCAGGTCGTCCGGACGGTCCTGCTCGGACCATGCGGCGGCAATCGCCTTCGCGAGCATGCCGTTGCCACCGGTGAGAAGAACACGCATTTTCTGACTCCAGATAGGGACGCGGCACGTGGACCCGGCCGCAGAATTGCCCCCGTCGAGTGTAGTTCATGCTCGTTCGACGCCCGCTGCTCGGCGACCGGGTTGGTAGGCTGTAAGGATTCCCGCGGCCCTCGGCGCCGCGCCATGCTTGCTCGCGAACCGCCGTGCGAGCCCCCAACAGCAGAGAACTCCACCGAATGACGCATTCCCGCGCCGGCGACGGAACACCGAAGCGCCGGCTCTCGGGCCTCGGGAGGCATGTCCGCACGCACGGCTCCGCGTTGGCCCTCGTCGGACTCGCGAGCATCATCGGCGCGCTCGCTTCGTTCGCCTTCCAGATCCTCACCGCCCGCTACCTCGGGCCGGCCGACTTCGGTCTCCTGTCCGCCTTCTTCGCGATCGTCAACGTCGCCGCGATCGGCAGCTCATCCGTTCAGAACTCGGTGACCGTCGAGACGGCCTCAGCCCTGGCGGCCGCGGTGCCCGAGAGCCGCCGCAGCCGGTGGCCCGTCGAGGCGCTCGCCATCGGTCTGACCGGCGGCGCGATCGTTGCCGTGCTGTCCCCGGTGCTGGCCGCCTCCCTCGACACGACGGTTCCCGTCGTCCTCGCCGCCGCGGTGTGCGTGCCGCTCAGCTTTCTCTTCGCCGACTCGCTGGGACTGATCCAGGGGACCGGGAACGCGTCGGGCGCGGTGTGGTGGTCGACCGCGTCGCTGGTGGCACGAGTCCTGTTCGTCGTCGCCGCCATGGCGGTCGGCTGGGGGCTCGGCGGCGTCGTCGGCGGTGTCACCGCGGCGACTGCTGCCGCGGTGGTCGGCGCGCTCATCACGGCTCGCCACATCCCGAGACCCCCGCGTGGGGTGTTCAGCAGAGCGGGACTCACCGTCGTCGTGCTGACGATCTCGTTCGCCTGGTTGACGAGCGCAGACGTGTTCTTCCTGCGCAGTACGGCGTCTGCCACCGTCGCCGGCACGTACGCTTCCGTCGCCGTGCTCGTCAAGGCGGCGTTCCTGCTGCCGTCCACGCTGTCGCTGTACCTGCTGCCGCGGTTCGTCCGCAACATCGACGAGCCCGGGCTCACGCGCGCCGGTGTCATGGCGACGCTGGGACTGTCGGCAGTGGGAGGCATCGCCATGATCGCGCTGTTCGCTCTCGCCGGAGCCCCGATCATGTCGCTGCTGTACGGTTCCGCCTACGAAGATGGCGCGGCCATCCTCGTGCCGGTCGCCGTCGCGTACCTGCCGTGGATCATGGCTCAAGGCATGCTGATCCGCATCACCGCCATCTCGTCGCGGGGCGCCGCCGTGCTGTTGGTAATATCGGTAGCCGTCCAGTGGCTGGTGTTCACGGCGGTACTCCCCGACATCGCAGCCATGCTCACCGCATTCGGTCTGCTCGGCGTGATCGTACTCGTGGCGTTCCTGCTCTTCGATTGGCTGAGGTCGAGGAGGTCCGTCAGGATCGAAGGCAAGGAGAGGACATCGAATGAGTCGGCGGACTGACGGAGTCAGCGGATACATCGCGGGAGGTCTAGGCAACCAGTTGTTCATCCTGGCCGCCGCATGGGACCAGGCCCGTCGGCTGGACTGCCCCCTCTACCTGGATCGCTCACACTTCGCGGTCGCTGGAACACATCGCTATGGGCTCGAGGCCGTCAGCGTGCCCGCGATCGAGCTGGCTCCCCGAGAGAGCTGGCGGTCCGTGCGCATCAACAGCGAGCGCGTACTCCCCGTGCCGACCAAGGTGGGCCGGGTGTTCATCGAGCGCACCGCAGATGCGTACATGCCGAGCATCGAGGCCATCCGTCCTGGAACGACCCTGCTCGGCTACTTCCAGTCGCCCCGCTACTTCGAACGCGTGCACGCGGATCTTCTCCAGGCGATGTGGTCGACAGCGGACACCGAGTCGGAGACGGCCCGGATTCGCGAGATGGGCGAGCGCCCCGCGATCACGCTCCATCTGCGCCGGGGCGACTACCTCGCGGTGCCAACGGATCGGCAGTTCATCGCATCCGTCGACTACGCGATACGCGCGATCCGGCTGCTGCGTCGTGAGGGCATCGATCTGCCCGTCCGCGTCTTCTCGGATTCGGTGGACCTCGTCAAATCGGAACTCGCCACCGCGCCCGGCGAGTTCGAGTTCGTGGAGGACGATGCGGCGCTGGGCACATGGGCGACCCTGAAGGCGATGGCGGCCGGCAAGGCGATGATCATGAGCAACTCTAGCTTCAGCTGGTGGGCAGCCGAGATGATGCAGGACCGGTCGGAGGCGCTCGTGGTGGCACCGCGACCGTGGACGCTCAGCGGCACGGCCAAGGCCGATCTGCTGCACCCGGACTGGGTCACGCTCGACGCCCGCTGACGCACAACCGGCTTCAGGCGCCGGCGACGCCTTAAGCCGGTTGTGCGAGACCGCGATCGACCAGGTCGTCCACTACGATGTCGGACGGGGATCGCGGGTCGGCGGTCTTCGATCCTCGATGCGCATCCGTCGACCGGAGGAACTCGCGCACGCGGTTCAGGTCCCACAGCGACAGCATCGCGGTCGTGCCGATGCCTTCCGATCGCTCGGTCGCCATCCGGTGGACGAGCGTGGGGAGACCGAACACGGCAGCCTCCTCCTGCACCCCGCCCGAATCCGTGACGATGAACGCGGCGGCACGGAGGGTGTCCACGAACTCGCTGTGCTCCTGCTTCGCCATGATCGAGAACTTCTGAAGTCCGAAGGAGGCGATCGTCCGCTCCATCGTGTCGCGCGAGTAGGAGTCGACGACGACCTTCATCGGCAACGGGCTCTCCTGGTCCAGCGCCACGAGGGTGTCCCGCACGAGCTGCGGGTTGGAGATGAACTCGAATCGGTGCAGCAGCACCAGCCCGTATTCCTCGTCGGCGACGACGATGCGGCCGGCGGCGGCGTCCCGCACGGCATCGACCACGGTGTTGCCGTGGGTCATGACCACGTTCGCGCGGCCCGCGAGATTGGCTGCGGCCTCCTCGGCAGGTGCGTAGTGGATCTGCGCGAGGCGGCCGACGATGCGGCGGTCGAGTTCTTCGGGGAACGGATGCCGCCAGTCGCCTGACCGCAGCCCCGCCTCGACGTGTGCCACGGGGGCGCCGGCGAGACGTCCGATGAACGTCCCGAGGACCGTCGTGACGGTGTCGCCGTGCACGATGACGACGCTGTTGCGGGGCAGGCTCTTGCGGATGGAGCGGAGATTTCTCAGCGTCCAGATGCCCACGTCGAACATCCAGCCCACCATCTGCAGCGGGGTCTTCAGCGGCTTGCCTCGCCACCCGTCGGCGATGACGCGGTCCGGTGCGCGAAAGCCGAGCTGAGGCATCGCGACCCTCAGCGCATCCGTGTGCTGCTGCGTCACCCAATGCTCGTAGGGGATGCCGCGCGCATCCAAGCGCCGGGCGATCGGGGCGAGCTTTATGGCTTCGGCGGTCGTTCCGTAGATGAAGACGATCATCGAGGCTCCGTTCCGGGCGCTGCGCCCTCGTGCGGTTGGCGCGACTGCGCAAAGGATCTCCGGTGGATCACGACGCCGCGGACCAGACCGAGCCAGAACGGGACGACGAAGAGCGGAAGACACGCCACGTATGCCCATACCGCGCGCCCCCGGCATCCGTTGACGGCGGCGACTGATGCGGGCAAAAGGATCAGCACGACGGTCGCCACGACGACCCAGCCCGCCACTGCCCCTAGGCCGGCGACCAGCAGAGCGATCAGCACGCCGACGAACAGCAGCGGTGCGATCGCGAGAAGGAGCAGGATCACCGAGCGGGCCGCCGTGGTGCCGGCGTAGCTGTCCACGAATAGCGTTCCACGGTCGTACGTGTGCCTCACGAAGCCGCGAACGGTCGTGCGGGGGCGGTAGGTCGCTGCGAACGCCGGATCGAGGCGGATGGAGCGCGTCTGCGCGATGCGGCGGAGGACCTTCGTGTCGTCGGAGACGAGCCGCGCGTCGCCCTGCGGCCAAGCGAACTCGAACGCATCGACGAGCGCGTCCCGTTGCGCCAGGAACATGGTGGTTCCCTTGGGCACGCGATCGAAGTTCTCAGCTGTGAGGTCCATCGCCCGGGGCGAACGGAGGTAAGACCCCCAGAAGACATGGGTCGGCACCTCCCAGAACAGACCGACCAGCGGCGCGCGAGCGTCGGTGATCACGGTCGCGTTCCAGGCGACCCGGTCCGGCTGTCGCGCGATCTCCCCGAGCGCATGCCGAAGGGCGTCCACGTGGACCAGGACCCGGGAATCGAGGAGGAGCACCAGGTCCGCCGTCGACCGGGTGATCCCGGTCCAACGTGCGATGAATCGACCTTGGTTGGATTGCGCGATGACAGTCAGAGCACCGGGGAAAGTCTCGGCCAGAGACGTGACGACGTCTGCGGTGCCGTCCGTCGAGCCGTCGTCGACGACGATGACCTCGACGACGACCTCCGCCGCCCGCACCGCGCGGGCGAGTGCGTCCAGGGTCGACGGGAGCCACTTCGCCGAGTTGTACGACGGGATGACCACGCTGAGCGTCGGCGCCTGCGCGCCGCTGTCCGAAGGACTCATACGATCTCAGCCCTCGGCAGTCTCGCCCACGGCGGGCTGGGACCTGCTGCGCTCGAGTTCGGTCACCCGCAGTTCGAGCAGGGCGGCACGCTCCGCGAGAACACGGGTCTCGGCTTCGAGATCGGTGAGCTCGGCGCTGTGCTGGATGCACACCAGTACGAGGATGGCGATGCTGACGAAGAACACCAGGTTCGTCGGCAGCACGACGCCGGCGACCGCGGTCGCCCACACCAGCACGTCGGGGAAGATCCCGACGATCAGGGCGAGGGTCGCCGCCAGCAGCCACCACACCGCGTGCCGCTCCCGCAGTCGCCGCCGCCGCAAGAGCTCCACGACCACGATCAGCGTGACGATCGCGGCGGCGATGCCCAGGATGTAGCTGGTCGGGGTCATGCGGGCGCTCCACGCTCGATCATCACGGGGGCCGGTCGCAGGTAGGCGAACCCGAGCGCCAGGAAGGCCCGCATGAGGTACACCGCGGCCTTGACGGGGTTGTGCGAAGGGCGCCCGCCCGCACGAACCCGCATGGCAACGGGAACCTGCACGATCCGGCATCCTGCGCGGGCGGCGATCACCAGTGCCTCGATGGTGTCGCCGAGGTACTCCGCCGGGTAGTTCTCCGCGAAGAGGGCGATCGCCCGCGGCCCGCAGGCCTTGAATCCCGACGTCGTGTCGGTCAGCTTGGTCCTGGCCGTGCGACTGAGGACGCCGGCGATGATCCGCATCGCGAAACGTCGGACGCCGTGGGCCTGATAGTCGCCGACGCCGGCGAAGCGTGCGCCGATGACGATGTCCGCCGTGTCGAGGTGCGTCAGCAGCTCCGGGACCGCCGAGGGATCGTGCTGTCCGTCCGAGTCGATCTGCACGACGGCATCGAAGCCGTTCTCCACGGCGAACTTGAAGCCGAGCCTCATCGCGCCGCCGACGCCCAGGTTGAAGGGGAGCCGGAGCACGTCGGCACCCGCTGCCTCGGCGACCGAGATGGTGGCATCCTTGGATCCGTCGTCGACGACCACGCAGCGAACGCCGGGGAGCGACGCACGCACCTCCCGCACGACGGCGCCGATGGCTTCCTCCTCGTTGAACGCCGGCATCACGATGAGCACGCGCGAGGGAGATGACATGCGTTCGATCCTACCTGCGGGCACCAGGAGCGCCCGATAGCGGTCCGCGGGGCTCACGCGAGCTGGTTGTTCCACATCGACAGCGCCGCCCCGATCGCCATGTGCATGTCGAGGTACTGGTACGTGCCGAGACGCCCGCCGAACAGGACGTCCTTCTCACCCTTGGCGAGCTCACGGTACGCGAGCAGGCCCGCACGGTCCTCTGGGGTGTTCACGGGATAGTACGGCTCGTCGTCGCGCGACGCGAAGCGGGAGAACTCCCGCATGATGACGGTCTTGTCGGTCGGGTACCGGTCGGCGCGCTCCGGGTGGAAGTGCTTGAACTCGTGGATTCGCGTGTACGGGACGTCCACGTCCGCGTAGTTCATCACCGACGTGCCCTGGAAATCGCCGACCTCGAGCACCTCCTCTTCGAAGTCGAGCGTCCGCCACGAGAGCTCGCCCTCGGCGAAGTCGAAGTACCGGTCGACCGGCCCGGTGTACACGACGGGGACGTGCCCGACGGTCGCCGCCTTGCTGAGCGGCTGCGTCTCGTCGAAGAAGTCGGTGTCGAGTTGCACCTCGATGTTGGGGTGGTCGGCCATCCGCTCCAGCCAGGCGGTGTAGCCGTCGGTCGGGAGACCCTCCCAGGTGTCGTTGAAGTACCGGTTGTCGTAGTTGTAGCGGACCGGGAGGCGGCTGATCACCTCGGCCGGGAGGTCCTTGGGATCGGTCTGCCACTGCTTGCCCGTGTAGTCGCGGATGAAGGCCTCGTAGAGGGGGCGTCCGATCAGTCCGATCCCCCGCTCCTCGAGGTTCTGCGCGGCCTTTTGGTCGAACTCCCCCGCCAGCTCGTGCACGAGCGCCCGCGCCTCGTCGGGCGAGTACGCGGCCTGGAAGAACTGGTTGATGGTGCCGAGGTTGATGGGCAGGGGGTACACGACGTTCTTGTGGTTCGTGTACACGCGGTGCACGTAGTTCGTGAAGGTCGTGAAGCGATTGACGTACTCCCACACCGTCGGGTTCGAGGTGTGGAACAGGTGCGCACCGTAGCGGTGGACCTCGATCCCCGTCGTCGGCTCGTCCTCGCTGTACGCGTTGCCGCCGATGTGCGCGCGGCGGTCGATCACGGTGACCTTGCGCCCCGCGGCTGCAGCTCGTTCGGCGATTGTGAGACCGAAGAATCCGGATCCGACGATGAGAATGTCCATGCGATTGCTTTCGTTCGTAGGGAATCGGTCAGCCGCGCGGCGCGGGCAGATGAGCGGAGATGACGCCGTCCAGTCGGGGGACGAGCATGCGCACATAGCGCAGGTTCAGGTGGTCGGCGTCGAAGTAGACGGGCTCGCCGCCGATCACTGCGTAGCACGACGCGTCGTCGCAGAAATCCGAGGTGAGGTCGATGGGCACGACGTGCTCGCCCGCCATGGCCGCAGCGGCCGCCAGGAGAGGATCGGCGGGTTGCGCCTCGGCACGCGGACGCGCGCATTCGATGGGGTCGGCCGCATGCAGGACGACGCAGTCGGCGCTGCGGACCTCGCCGTTCAACGGCGGGTCCCCGATCGGGATGACCGTCGCGCCTGCTGCGGTCCAGGCGGTCCAGTCCGTCTCCAGTCCCGCGACGAACTGATCGGTCTGCGAACGTCCGGACCCGTCGTCGACGAGCTGAAGGCGGGCGGCCATCGAGGTCAGGACGATGTCGGGGCGATCCTCGACGATGCGATCGCTGACCGCGCGGCTCCACGCACGGCAGTCCGCCGCCTCGGATTCCGACGCGGGTGTGCGGAACCCGACGAACGCGACGTCCGCGGCGGGACAGCCGCCGAACAGGCTGATCGTCAGCCTCCAGCCATGCTCCGCTGCTATCTCGAAGACGGCGCCCTGCCAGTGCTCGGCGTGCGAGTCGCCGACGAGCCACACATCCGCAGCGTCCGATCGACCGGCCGAGAAGTCGCAGCTTCGAGTGGTCTTTCGCCCCCCGAACACGAGCTCGGACGTCTCCACGCACTCGGGAGCGGAGAAGAAGGGCGAGTTCTTCGTGGTCATCTCCGTCGACACCGCCGGCCCGAACGCGTCGGGGCACCCGTCCACGTCGCGGATCGCCGCCGGACCGACGCAGGATCCCGCCGGCAGCGGAGCGTCCCGCGACTCCGCGGAATCCCTCGCGGCGGTGCCGGCGAACAGCCCCGCCGCGATCACGAAGACGACCAGCATCCCGGCGCCCATGCCTAGCAATGACCGCCGCACGGACCCGCTCCACCACCGCGCCCGTCGGCCGGGATCTTCGACGTACCGCTTGGTGAGGCCTGCCAGCACCAGCGCGACAGCCAGCACGCCGAGCTTGGATGGTGCCGCCAGCTCCCCGCCGAGGACGAACGGGGCGACCACGATCAGCGGCCAGTGCCACAGGTACAGCGAGTACGAGACGTCGCCGACCCACTGCACCGGCGCGCTCGAGCTGACGCGCGTGTGCCAGGCCTTCTCGCCCCGGGTTCCCGCCACGATGATCGCCACAGTGCCGAGCACCGGCAGCAGTGCGGTCCATCCCGGAAACGGTGTCTGCGGACCGAACCACACGGCCGCCGCGAGGATCGCTGCGAAGCCGACCGCAGCGAGCATCGCACCGAGCACACGTCCCGGCGCGAAACGATGTGCGCTCAGTGCGATCAGACCGCCGAACGCGAACTCCCACGCCCGGGTGAAGGTGGCGAAGTACGCCTGCGAGGGCGATGACACGGTGTAGGCCACGCTGGCCGCGAGCGAGAGCACGGCGATTACCGAGAGCACCCCGAACGCGGCGCGGCGCCGGCTCGGTGTGGGCCACGAGCCGCGCCCGACGACCCACAGACCCGCGAGCAGCACGATGGGCCAGACAAGGTAGAACTGCTCCTCCACAGAGAGCGACCAGTAGTGCTGTGCCACGCTCGCGGCGTCGTTGACCGCCGAGTAGTTCACCGACAGGGCTGCGAGCAGCCAGTTCTCCACATAGCCTGCGCTGGCAGCCACCTCCGCGGCGTTGCGCTGCCACTGCGCGGACGGCAGGAAGACGGCGACGAGCAGTCCCGACACCGCCAGCACGAGGAGCGCCGCCGGCAGCAGCCGCCGGATGCGGCGGGCATAGAACTGACCGAGGCGGATGCGGCCGGTCGCCGCCACTTCTGAGAACAAGTGGGCCGTGATGAGGAAGCCCGAGATCACGAAGAAGACGTCGACTCCGACGTAGCCACCCGGCAGCCGCGTCGGCCATAGGTGGTCGACCACGACGAGGACGATCGCGAGTGCTCGCAGCGCCTGGATGTCGGGACGGAACCGCTGCGACCGCTGGGGTTGCCGACGCTGCTCGGCGGCAAGGGGAGTGAGAGCGGTCATGGCGTGGAGGTGTGCGGCAGGGCGGGAGGACGGCGTCCGAGGAGATCAAGGACGGATGCCGCCCACCAGCATACGTGAGCCTCGCCTGACAACTGCGCCCCCGCACCGCACTCGGGATGCCCGCAGGACCCGGCTGATAGCATTCCACCGATCTTCCCCCGCCCCAGAGGACCTCCCTACATGAGCGCAGCGCTTACGTCGATCCACCGTGTCACCGGAGATCGACAGACGTCCCCTGTCGTCGCGACGGCGGGTCACACGCGATGAGCGAATGGCTGGGCGCGCTCGGCGCGATCCTCGTCGCTGGGGCGATCATCGTCGTCCCCGGCTACGCCGTCGTCCGGATCCTCGGATTCCGGGGCCTGCACGCATGGGCATTCGCCGGACCGGTCGCGGTGCCCGTGATCGCCGGCGCTTCCTTGATCGCCCCGCTTGTGGGCCTCCCCTGGTCCGTCTGGGCGCTGCTGGCAGTGGCTGCGGTCGCGTGCCTGATCGCGCTCGCGCTGCGTCTCTCTCTCAGGAAGTGGATCGGGCTCCGCCCGACGACCCGCCCCCGCGCGGGCGGCGCACTCGCCGTCGGGCTGGTCCTCGGCGGGAGCCTCATCGCCGCACAATTCGTGCTGATCGTGGGCGATCCGCGCAATATCTCGCAGACGTTCGACAACATCTTCCACCTCAACGCCGCCCGCTACATCCTCGACACCCAGAACGCCTCCCCGCTCAGTGTGTCGCAGCTGACCCAGGGCGTGTCGGACCGGATCACCTTCTATCCGGCGCTGTGGCATGGCGTGGTCGCGCTGGTCGCCGGTTCGACCGGCGCCTCGCTCGCCGTCGCGTCCAACGCCGTCATGATCGCGGCGGGGGCGCTGGTCTGGCCCGCGTCGCTGATGCTGCTGGGCACCCAGATCTTCGGTCGAACCCGCACGTACGTCGTCGCACTGGGCATCCTCTCCGCAGCCGCCCCGGCCTTCCCCATCCTGATGATCGACTACGGCGTGCTGTTCCCGTACTTCCTCGCGGTGTGCACGCTGCCGGCAATCATCGCCGGCACGCTCGCCATGTTCGGGCTGACGGAGCGCACTCCCGGCTCCACGTTCGTCCCGTGGCTGGTGGTGCTCGCGGCGGCCGTTCCCGGCCTGCTGCTGGTCCACCCGAGCGCGTTCATCGCGTGGCTGCTGCTCGCGGGCATCGCGGCGATCGTCGCCTTCGTCCTGTTGGCGCGACGACGCCCGGGCCGGCGTCGCATCGCGATCGCCGCTGTCGCGCTCGGCGTGGCGGGCGTGGCGGGATTCGCGCTGTGGCGCGCGCTGCGCCCCGCGATCGACCTCAACCTCTGGCCGCCGTCCCAGACCCCGGGGCAGGCGCTGGGCGAGGTGCTCACGCTGTCGATGGAGCGGGCTCAGGTCCCCGTGATCCTCGCCGCGGCGATGCTGCTGGGTGTCGTCGTCGCCTGGCGGCGCGGCACCGTCGGCTCGCGGATCGCCGTCGGCTACCTCGCGGTCCTGATGGTGATGTTCATCATCACGACGTCGATGCAGTGGCTGTGGCTGCGACGCGCGATCGCGGCCGCGTGGTACGACAACTCGCCCCGTCTGGCCGCCTTGATCCCGTTGATGGCCGTGCCCATCGCGGCGTTCGGTGTCGAGGCCGCGTGGAGGTGGTTCGTGCGCCGGGGGCCGCGTCGGGTCACGACGTCGGGGACGCCCGCGTACGCCGCGCTCGTGGCGGTGGGCTGCGTCAGCCTCGTCGCCGCGACTCAGCTGATCTCCATCCCCAACGCGATAGAGCGCGCGCGGTACGTCTACATCCCGTCGGAATCGTCGCCCCTGCTGACGCCCGATGAGTTCGCCCTGCTCCGTGAGCTTCCCGAGCTGGTTCCCTCCGACGCGGTGATCGCCGGGAATCCGGGAACGGGCACCGCGATGGCCTACGCCATCGCAGGGATCGAGGTGCTGCATCCGTCCGTTATCATCGCCATGAACGACGACATCGCCCTCATCGACAACGAGACCAATGATGCATCGCCGGGCAGCCCCGTATGCGGCGCTCTGCAGCGCACAGGAGTGAACTACGTCCTGGACTTCGGCACGCAGCAGATCAACGGCGAGAACTACCAGTACCCGGGGTTCGAGGACCTCGACTCCTCCGAGTCGGTCGAGCTCGTGAAGCAGATCGGCGAGGCGCGGCTCTATCGGGTGGTCGGCTGCGACGGCGAGTGATCCGGCGGCTGCGAAGGCGCACGCGCGTTCGCGACCGCAGGCCCGGAGGAGACTCCCAAGGTCGCGTCGATAGGATGTCGACGCGACTCCCCTGACCGACTCGGCGGTAGAGCGCCGTCTCCGAACACAGAAGGTTGTGCATGTCTGAAAGCCCCGCGTCCGAAGGTCGCCGAATCGTCCACCGTCTGACGTTCCCGGGCGACGCCGACCCGATGGCACTGCCGCTGTACGCCGACACCCGGACCGCGGTGTCGAACCCGCAGGCGTCTCATGCACCCTCTCGCGAGGAGCGGGAGCGCGTCGGCGGGAAGAGCAAGGAGCCGCAGACGCTCGGGCCGACGATGCTCGCGACCGCGCGGAAGTCGCTGTCGCGCATCGAGCGCCACTCCGTCACGGTCGCAGCCCGCTCGACGGTGTCGTTCGCGACCTACTTCAATGCCTTCCCTGCCGCGTACTGGCGGCAGTGGACCGATGTCGACTCGGTACGGCTCACGGTGGAGATCGAGGGCGAGGCCGGCGTCAACGTGTTCCGCTCGACGGTCCGCGGGTCGTTCCGCCGCGTCGCCACCGAACCGGACGTCACCGGTGTCGTCGAGTTCGACGTCTCGCTGAAGGATTTCGGCGACGGAGGCTGGCTGTGGTTCGACCTGGAGACCGGTGGCGCGTCGGCCAAGATCGTGTCGGCCGCGTGGAGCGTCGACGAGCGCCACGCACGCCGCAAGGGCACGGCCGCCGTGTCCATCACCACCTACAACCGTCCCGACGACTGCGTCACGCAGATGGAACTGTTCGCCAAGTCGCCCGACCTGCTCGAGGTGCTCGACCGGCTCATGATCGTCGACCAGGGCTCGAAGCTCGTGAGCGAGGCCGATGGATTCGGTGAGGCGGCCGCCGCGCTGGGTGACAAGTTCACTTTGCTGCGCCAGCCGAACCTCGGCGGCTCCGGCGGGTTCGCCCGAGGAATGTACGAAGGTACGCGCGCGACGTCCGCGGACTACGTCATGCTGCTCGACGACGATGTCGTGGTCGAGACCGAGGGCATCGTCCGCGCCGTCGCCTTCGCCGACTTCTGCCGTACCGACACCATCGTCGGCGGTCATATGCTCAACCTTTACGAGCGGTCGGTGCTGCACAGCTTCGGCGAGAGCGTCAACCTCTACCGTGCCATGTGGCACCCGGTCGCCGAGTCGCTCGAGTCGTTCGACTTCAACGTCAAGGCGCTCCGCTCCGACGCGACGCTGCACCGGCGGATAGACGTCGCGTACAACGGTTGGTGGATGTGTCTGATCCCCCGGGCAGCGATCGAGCGCATCGGTCTCTCGCTCCCGGTCTTCATCAAGTGGGATGACGCGGAGTACGGTCTTCGGGCGTCGAAGCAGGGCATCCCCACGGTGTCGCTGCCCGGCGCAGCCGTCTGGCACATGCCCTGGACGGAGAAGGACGACCGGCTGGACTGGCAGGCCTACTACCACCAGCGCAACCGTTGGCTCGTAGGACTGCTCTACTCGCCGTATCGTCAGGGCGGCGCGCTCCCTCGCGAGAGCTTCCTCGCGGACGTCAAGCACCTCCTGACCATGCAGTACTCGCCCGTGGCCATGCGGGTCCAGGCGCTGGAGGATCTGCTCAGCGGGCCCGCTCACCTCCACGAGACGCTCGAGCAGCGGGCGGCCGAGATGCGGGGGTTGCACTCGAGCTACCCCGACGGGCAGGTGCTACGCGACGTCGCGTCCTACCCGGCCGTCGCCCGACGTAAGCCGACGCGCAAGGGTCGCACTCCTTCGGCACCGGCCTCGGCGCCCAAGTGGCTGTTGCGCGCCGGCACTTCGGCGGCCCGCAACTACGTGAAGCCGTCCAGCGACTGGGATCTCCCCGAGGACCGCGTCGCCTCGGACGAGGTCCGCTGGTGGCGCTTCGCCGGGCTGGATGCCGCGCTGGTGTCGACGGCGGACGGGACGGGCGCGTCGGTGTATCGCCGCGATCGCGGCGAGTTCCGACGTCTTCTCCGCCGCAGCCGGCAGCTGCACCTCGAACTCGTGCGTCGCTGGGACGACCTCGCGAAGGAGTACCAGGGCGCGCTCGCGGATGTCACGTCGCCGGAGGCGTGGGAGCACACGTTCGGGATCGGCGAGCAGCCTCGTCCTTAACGGTCGGTGCGCTTCGGCTGGAGCGCGGCGGACGACGCCGCGCTGCAGGTCCCCTCTGTACAATCGTCGCGGCGCGCCCGCGCCGCGCCCTCGAAGGACCCTATCGCCATGGCCAACGCCGCTGCAGCAGGGACGACGTTCGACCGTCCCGGCACGAACCGCGGACTCCTCGACGTATTCCGTCGCCGGTACCTCCTCTCCCTGATCGTGAGGAAGGAGGTCGGCATCCGCTACCGCGGATCGGTGCTCGGATGGGCCTGGTCGTACGTGAAGCCCCTCGTCCAGTTCGTCGTCTTCTACGTCGCGCTCGGCGTCTTCCTCCAGCTCAACAAGAGCATCGAGTTCTACCCGATCTACTTGCTCGCCGGCATCACCATCGTCACCTTTTTCAATGAGGCGTTCTCGAACGGGACCCGCTCGCTTGTCGACAACGCCCCGCTGATCAAGAAGATCTACCTGCCGCGCGAGATGTTCCCCATCGCGAGCGTGCTCGTCGCCGCCGTGAACACCGTCCCGCAGATCGTGGTCATCATCGTCATAGCCCTCTTCTTCGGCTGGGCGCCGTCCGCGCTGCAGATCGCGGCGCTCATTCTGGCGATCGCGATCGTGGCCATCCTCGCGACCGGGTTGGCACTGCTGTTCGGCGCGATCAACGTGACGTTTCGCGACGCGCAGAGCTTCGTCGAGATCATCGCGATGATGTCCATCTGGGCCTCGCCGGTGATGTATCAGTGGCAGATGGTGGCCAGTCAGGTTCCCGACTGGCTGTTCACGCTGTACCGGCTCAACCCCCTCACCCCCGCCGTCGAGCTGTTCCACTACGGTCTCTGGTTCCCTCTCAGTCCCACGGGCGCCGAACCGCTCCCGGGGCTCTGGGAGTTCAGCGCGATCGCACTGGGGGTGTCCGCCGTGCTCCTCGCGCTCGGCCAGCTCACGTTCCGCCGACTGGAGGGTCGTTTTGCCCAGGACCTCTGAGCGGGAGATCGATCTCCCGCGGATCATCGTCAACGACGTACGGAAGGACTTCACCCTTCGGCACACCCACTCCATCAAGGAGACGTTCGTCGCGGCCGTGCGCCGCCGACCGCTGGCCTCGCGCTTCTCCGCGCTCGACGGGGTGTCGTTCGAGATCGGGCAGGGGGAGGCGGTCGCCCTACTCGGATTCAACGGATCGGGGAAGTCGACGACGCTGAAGATGATCTCCGGGGTCTTGCGCCCGGACTCCGGCGAAGTGCTCACGCGCGGTCGCGTCGCCGGTCTGATCGAGGTCGGAGCGGGCTTTCACCCCGACCTGTCGGGGCGGGAGAACATCTATCTCAATGCCGCGATCCTCGGAATGAGCCGGAAGGAGACCGAGGAGCGTTTCGACGACATCGTCGCCTTCAGCGAGATCGAGCAGTTCATCGACACCGAGGTCAAGCACTACTCGTCGGGGATGTTCCTGCGGCTCGCCTTCGCGGTGGCGATCCACACCGAGGTCGACATCCTCCTGATCGACGAGATCCTCTCCGTGGGAGACGAGCCGTTCCAGCGCAAGTGCCTGGCACGCATCCGCGAGCTCCACGCGAAGGGCAAGACCCTCGTCGTCGTCTCCCACGACCTGAACATGGTCTCCCGCCTGTGCGAGCGCGGGATCGTGCTCAAGAACGGGCAGGTCGTCTTCGACGGTCCGTCGCTGGAGGCGGTGCGGGCACTGCGGGATCTCTCGCAGTCGCCGTTCGTCGACATCCCGCGCGATCACGCATCCTTCGACGAGATCCTCGAACTCAGCGATGCTGGGGTGTTGCCCGTGTACCCGGACGCGAGCGGGCGCGGGGAGTTCCGTTCCGATGCCCCTGTCACGCGCGGGACGCTCGCGCTGGCATTGCAGATGTTCACCTCCGGCCGCGGCCCCGTCCCGACAGCGCAACCGACGGATTCGGCGCAGGATTCGAACGAGCTGGCGGCCGCGAAGTGGCTCCGCGTGGCGACCTACGCGGGCACGACGGACGACGCAGCGGCGATCACCGAAGCCTCGATCGCCGCACCCGCGACCCGCGCCGAGACCGCGTCGGTGCTCTATGCGCTCGCGGGACGCCCTCAGGCGCCGTCCACCTCTCTGTTCACGGACGTCGATGACTCCGATGGCGATGCTGCAGCGATCCGGTGGATGTCTGCATCGGGCATCGCACGCGGGTGGGAGACGTCCGATGGGCTCCCCGAGTACCGTCCGCGGGTTCCGCTCACGCGCGAAGCGCTCGTGGTGATGCTGACGCGTTTCCGCTCGATCATCGACGCGTCGGACTGACGCCGCTGAACTCGCGTCCACCCACGGGCGGCTGGCTGGCACGCGACGGGTCCCGCTCGGCGTCGTGGGTCCTACGGGTGAAGGCGGGCGTGCAGGCGGTGGAGGAACGCGGCCATGACGTCCCTCGTCACGGCCGCCGACGGGCGGAACTCGCTGGCGCCTCCCGCCGCCGGCCAGCCGACGCTGATGCCCGTGGCGGCCATCCAGCCGATCTCCTTGTAGAAGACGTGGTCCAGCGGGACATCGACGAACGGCGACGTGGTCGCGGGCGTGAACTCGGGCGATCCGGCGAATCGGTAGAGGAAGCTCGCCATCACCTCCCGGGTCACCGCTTCGCCGGGTCTGTACTCCCACGTGGAGCCCACCGCCCAGCCGACGCTGATCTTCGTCGATGCAAGCCACGCGATCTCTTTGTAGAACGGGTGATCGGGTGTGACATCCACGAACGGCGACATCGCAGGTGCGGAGAACGCAGGCTGTCCGGCGAGCCGGTAGAGGAAGGCTGCCATGACATCACGCGTCACCGCGGCACCCGGCCGGTACTCCCGGGCGCCGTCGGCGCGCGCCCAGCCATTCGTGATCCCCGTCGAGGCGAGCCAGGCGATGTCCGTCGCGAAGACGCTGTAGTCCGAGGACGTGCCGATCGGCGAGACGTCGACGAAGGCGTTCAGATATCCGTGCATGCGGTGAAGGAACGCCGCCATCACGTCCCGCGTGACCGGCGCCGAGGGGCGGAACTCGCTCCGGGTGGCGTCGATGGGCCAGCCGACGCTGATCTTCGTCGACGCAAGCCAGGCGACCTGCTTGTAGAACACGTGATCCGTGGACAGGTCGACGAAGGGCGATGTCGCCGGGGCGACGAACGATGGCTCGTCCGCGAGGCGGTAGAGGAACGCCGCGAGCACCTCGCGCGTCACCGCCTCCCCCGGGCGGTACTCCCAGTGATCGCCTACCTCCCAGCCGGCGCTGATGCCTTTCGAGGCCATCCAGGCGATCTCCCTGTAAAAGAGGTAGTCGGTGGGGACGTCGGTGAAGGGCGACGCGACGGGAGGCGTGAATGCCGGCTGGCCGGCGAGCCGGTAGAGGAAGGCCGCCATCACGTCACGGGACACCGACTCAGCGGGGCGATACTCACGTTCCCCGTTCCACAAAGTCCACCCGTTCGTGATTTTCGTGTCCGCCAGCCACACGATGTCGGACGCGAACACGTTGTAGACCGGCGACGAGGGCGACGTCGCGACGTCCACGAACGGTGTGTCGGTAGCAATGTACTGCGTCGACCCGAACCAGTCGGTGAAGTAGTTGAAGAAGTTGCGATTCCCGTAGCTCGAGCACCCGTCGCCCTCGGCATAGCCGGCTCGCAGCGCCGCGGCGTTCGGCTGGTAAGGAGTGTAGTAGTAGAGATTGGCGGTCGCCTGGTTCTGCACGAATACCGGTGATGAGCCGCAACCCCGGTTTGGGTTGAACAGGATGTTCCAGGTCCTGCCGGGCGCGTACCACGTGAAGTATTGGCTCGTCCCTGGCGGGTTCGCGTACCGCTTGAGCTGCCACGCGGCGCCGTAGACCTGGTTGAAGAACCCGTAGTACCTCGTGTCGCACGCGGCGGTGTCGGGGCATCCCTGCCCCATCGCGATCGTGTAACGCCAGTCACTGGGCCACACGTGGGTTACAAGCCCCTGCTCCTTCTGAAGAGTGACGAGGATCACCTGAGGATTGATGCCACAAGCCTGGGCGACCTTGAAGATGATCGTCGAGGCCCGCTCTCGTGCGCCGCCCGAGTACGCGCCGCACATGGCGTCGGCGGACGTGGCGCGCGATGTGTCGTACCAGTCCTTCAGACAGACGTACCCGGCCTCGCATCGCGGAACCTTCTGCTCCAGAAACTGCTGGATCTGGGCTTCGCTCATCGAGTTCTTGTTGAAGAACACCGCGTCACTGACGACGTTTCCGGGCTGGAAGTGCGAAAGATCGGCGGTCTTGACGATCCCCGACTCGACCGCCCCGCCTGTCGGGGACCCGATGGTGTGCGTCATGTCCTCGGCCACAGCCGGCTCCGAGCCGCCCGCGAGGATGCCGATGATGAGCGCCATGCTCGTCAGGATCCCTATCAGTCCCCCGCGCGCGGATGCAAATGCACGCCTCTTCTCAGCCCCCGCCATGGGACCAGTGTGGCGGATGTGACGAATGGGTACAACATCCCGCCGAATGGGCACGCCGCGACACGTGGTTCCCAGCCGACTCCAAGCCCGATGCCAGCCACGTCCAGACGCGTGTCACAGTTCTGCGTGAAGCATCCACACCTTGTCGGCGGCCTCGCGCCAGGAGAAGGCGCGACCGCGATCCCCCGCGAGCACACCGAGACGCTCGGCGGCGGCGGTTGACCCCAGTCCCGACGCCAACGCTGCACCGAGCCCTTCCGCAAGCTCCTCGCCACCGGGCGCGGGCACAAGCACTCCCCCGTCGAACACGACCTCGTCGTGCACCGCTGACGAAGCCGCGATCACGGGCACGCCGAGGGTCAGGGCATCGACCACGCGCCACGGGAACGCCGCTCTGCGCGAGGGCGCCACGAACGCGACCGCCGCGCCGAACACCGCGGCCCGGTCGGAGGTGTCCAGAACCCCCCGCACGTGCAGCGCCCGCTCCGGAAGCCCCGCCGCAGACGCGAGGTCCGCCACCGCCGGCTCGTGGCCCTCCTCGACGTCGATGACGACGACAGGAAGATCGAGACCGGCTGCTGCGACCGCAGCGAGTCCGGCATCCATTCCCTCCGAGCCCAGCGGACCACCCGCGAGCAGCACATAGCCTTCCGGCACGCCCAGCTCCCGACGGCGTCCGACTTCATCCGTCGGCACGGCGAACCCGAGCGGAGCCGCCCCGGCGATCACGCGCACCCGGTCCCGCAGCCCCGGCGCGATCTCCAGCAGTCGCGCTGCCAGCGAGTGCGTCGGCACCACCAGGGCGTCCGCATGCTTCACCGCGCGCTTCAGCATCGCCTTGTGCCAGGCCACCACCGCTCGGGGCAGCTCCGAGGGCGACTCCCACGGCCGAAGGTCCCAGACCGTGACGACGGCCTGATCGTGGTTGTGCACCCGATCGTGGCGCACGAGCGGCGCGAACAGCGACGGCGAATGGATCATGCCCCCGCCGATGCCGGTGCCGACCCCGAGCTGCAGCGCGGCGGCGAGCTCGCGTCGAGGCAGCGCCGTACGTCGCACCCCCGCGAGTCCCGGCACGGCATCCAGAGCTCCATCCGAACCGCCCGCCGGGGCGATGGCTTCGACCTCGCAGCCCGACGGCGCACCGAGCACGAGCGCCCGCGCGAGTTCGCGCGACGCCTCGGCGAGTTCCGGCTCGGAGGGCGCGACGAGCTGGTCCAGCACGACGCGGAGAGTTGCGACCACGGTCACTCCCCCGATGGCGTCGGGGTCGGCGGATGCAGGGTCGTCTGCACCAGCTGTGCGATGTACGCCCAGTCGGGGCTGAACTCGTCGATGCCACCGGCGGGCGTCAGCTCGAGCGTCTGCACCGGCTCCTCCTTCGCCTTGACCGCGAGGTCGACCAGCGCCGGGATCAGCGATTGGGGAAGGTCCGTCTCCACGATGTCGGCGCCGGCGGCCGCGACGTCCTGGAAACGCGTCAGCACGACCTGCGGCGTGAACTGGGCGAGGATCGCCTCCTGCAGCTCGCGCTGGCGCCTCATGCGGTCGAAGTCGCTGGTCGTGTAACGCGAACGGGCGTACCACTGCGCGGTGTCGCCGTCCATGTGCTGCTGGCCGGCCTCGATCCAGCCGGTCGCCCATGCGTCGACGTCGTGTGGATCGACGCCCTCGGGCGGGCCGCCCTTCGGCAGCCGCTCGACGACGTTGATGTCGACCCCGCCGAGCGCGTCGACCAAGGACGCGAAGCCGTGCATGTCGACGAAGACGAAGTACGGGATCTTGATCCCGAGGATGCCCTCGGCCGCGTCCTTCGTGGCCTCGATGGCCGGCGTCGAGCCCTGGGCCTCAGCATCCGGATACAGCCCGGCCCCGCGGTCTTCGCGACACTGCTCGACGGCATTCGTCAGCTGGTTGATCCCGCTCCCCCAGCCGCACGTGGGGTCGCCGTGCCCTTCGAAGCCGTTGGGGTACTCGTCCTGCATCGGGCCCTCGGCGAACGGGAAGTTGGGCATGTCACGGGGGATGCCGGTGATCGTGGTCGCACCGGTCGCGGCGTTCACGGAGACCACCGAGATGCTGTCGAACCTCATCGAGTCGCGGCCCTCGCCGCTGTCGGCGCCGAGCAGGAGGATGTTGTAGTAGCCGTCGTCGGGCGGCACCGTCGGACCACTCGCCCCGAAGATCGAGCTGATCGTGCTGCGCACGGCGCCGACGGCGTTCGAGGCATAGACGGCGGTTCCGCTCGCGACCACGAGAAGCCCGACGCCCACCAGTGCGATGGCGAACCGCGCGATGCCGCCGGTCTTGACCAGCCGCACCAGGCGCAGCGTATCGATCGTGAGCACGATCCACAGCACCGCGTAGGCGAGGAGCATTCCCTGCGCGATCAGCAGCGGCAGCGGGCGCAGCAGCCCGAGCCAGTCGGGAAGCCACGCGCTCGTCACGATGCTCAGGCCCGCCGTCGGCGCCAGCAGGCCGAACAGGAGCGCGATGACGAGCAGCACCCACATCACCAGCGTCGCGGCGATGCCGAATCGGCCGAGCTTGCGGTTGCCCGCGAGCACTTGCGCGGAACCCGGGATCAGGAAGTTGAGCCCGACCAGCCACCACCCGCGGCGCGTCATCACCGCACGGGACGAGGCATCCGGATTCCGCATCGGGCGCTCCTCGACGACGCCCGAGCGAACCGGACGGGATGTGGTGCGAGGCGCGCTCATGACGCTCACAGCGAGTCCTTGAGCCGCCGGTTCTTCTGCTCGACCTGTGCTTCCAGATCGCGGGCGTAGGCCTCGACGCGATCGGCGATGTCAGTGTCGGCGCTGCCGAGGATACGCGCGGCGAGGATCCCCGCGTTCTTCGCGCCGTTGATGGAGACGGTGGCGACCGGGATGCCGGCCGGCATCTGCACGATGCTCAGCAGCGAGTCCATCCCGTCCAGGGTCGCCAGCTGCACGGGAACCCCGACCACCGGGAGGGCGGTGAGAGATGCCAGCATGCCGGGGAGGTGCGCAGCGCCTCCGGCGCCGGCGATGATGACGCGCAGTCCGCGCGCCCGCGCCTCACGCCCGTAGCGGACGAGCTTGTCGACCGTGCGGTGCGCCGAGACGACCTCGACCTCGTGCGGGATGCCGAAGTCGGTGAGCGCCTGAGAGGCGTCGCTCATGACCCGCCAGTCGGAGTCGGAGCCCATGACGACGCCGACGAGCGGCGCCTCGGAGGAATGAAGGGGCGCAGTCACTCGTCAAGGCTAGGGGGCGAGGCTGGAAACTCCCCGCAACGGCGCGGGCCCTTCGACAAGCTCAACGACCGGTGGACATCAGCCCAGGAAGAAGGATGCTGCGGCCCGAGCCTGGTACGCCACGTCATCGAGCTCGTCGCCGACGACGTTGACGTGCCCGACCTTGCGACCGGGGCGCGGCGCTTTGCCGTACGTGTGGACCTTCGCCTGGGGGTGCTCGTCCATCGCCGCGGCGAACCGCGCGTCGAGCGATTCCTCGGCCGGCCCGCCCAGGATGTTGACCATCACCGCCCACCCGGCGACCGGATCGGTGTCGCCGAGCGGCAGGTCGAGCACGGCGCGCAGGTGCTGTTCGAACTGGCTCGTGACGGCACCGTCCTGGCTCCAGTGGCCGCTGTTGTGCGGGCGCATGGCGAGCTCGTTCACGAGGAGACGCTCGTCGGTCGTCTCGAAGAGTTCGACGGCCAGCATCCCGGTCACGCCCAGGCCCTCGGCGATCGAGACGCCGATCCCGGCGGCCACCTGCTGCAGGCGGTCGCTGGAGTGCGGGGCGGGGGCGATCACCTCGGCGCACACGCCGTCGCGCTGCACGGTCTCGACGACCGGGTAGGCGCGGACCGCGCCCGACGGCCGGCGAGCGACCTGCTGCGCGAGTTCGCGCGTGAAGTCGACGAGCTCCTCGACGAGAAGCGCACCGCCACGCGCGTCCTCGGCGAGGGTGGCGAACCAGTCGTCGGCCTCGGTCCCTGCCGACACGACGCGCACACCCTTGCCGTCGTAGCCGCCGCGCGGTGTCTTGACGACGGCGCGGCCGCCGTGGTCGTCAATGAAGGCCTGTAGCTCGTCGGCGTTCGTGACGGCCGCCCAGTCGGGCTGCGGCATCCCGAGCTCCTCCAGGCGCGCGCGCATGACGAGCTTGTCCTGCGCGAACTTCAGGGCATCAGGCCCCGGATGCACCGCGATCCCCTCGCCGACGAGGGTCGCCAGCACGTCCTGGGGCACGTGCTCGTGGTCGAAGGTGACGACATCGACATCGCGGGCGAAGGCGAGCACGGTGTCGGCGTCGCGGTAGTCGCCCACGGCCGTGGCGGCGAGGGATGCCGACATCCCCTCGTCTTCGGCGAGCACCCGGATCTCCACCCCGAGCTCGACCGCCGGCGCGATCATCATGCGGGCCAGCTGCCCACCCCCGACGACTCCGACTCGCAGCGCCATGCCATTCCCTCTCGTAGGCCTCCCTCCATCATCCCGCACCCGCGAGACGACGAAAACGCGCCGAGGTCAGACCTGCGGCAGCGGAGGCCTCGGGGGGACGGTGGGCTGCGGCCCGGGCGGAAGCGGCTGGGCGTCGCGGTGCGCGAGGATCTGGTTGACCTCGACCTGGTCGACGAGCGCCTCGTGCACGAGCTCGGCGCTCGGGATGTTCGCGAGCCGCAGCGGCTCGTCGACGCCGTTGGTGAGGGTGATCGTGCCCGCACCCCACACGCGTTGCAGCAGGCCGCGGTGCACCTTGAGGGTGTAGCCGCGGACGTGCGCCAGTTCACGGCGCTTGACAGCGAAGACCCCGCGACGCTCCATCACGCGCCGCGTGGTGATCGTGTACACGTGGCCCGCCCACGCCAGATACGGCAGCACCACGAGCAGCAGCACCACGAGCGCGGCGCCGGCGAGCAGCATCCAGTTCTCGAAAGGAGCGGGCAGGTTGCCGTAGAAGTAGCCGCACACGGCGGCCACGGCGATCAGCACGAGAGCCGACCAGGCGAGCCGCCGGGCGTGCGCGCGGAAGCGCGCGACGAGCAGCTCCGGTGTCGGCGCACCGGGGGCGGGCGTCAGTGGCCTGCCGCCGTAGCTCGTCGGCTGCGTCATGTCCCCATTGTGCGGTGCGGGACTGACAGTCCGGTGCGCACCCGCCGTTTTCCGTCATTCGGCGACGGGGCGGCTCCGCACGTGCACCACGTCTCCGGCCGAGACGACGCTCTCGAACTCGGCATCCTGCACGACGACC
Source organism: Microbacterium sp. BE35 (assembly GCF_031457705.1). Lineage (NCBI taxonomy): Bacteria > Bacillati > Actinomycetota > Actinomycetes > Micrococcales > Microbacteriaceae > Microbacterium > Microbacterium sp. BE35. The sequence continues at coordinate 758,069 of NZ_JAVDXD010000002.1, read as the reverse complement.
AGGCGCCCGTCGGGATCGATCCGCTGCGCACGGCCCCACAGCGTCTCGCCGTTCGGCAGCGACACCGCGACGTCGCTTCCGAGCGTGCTGCAGAGCGACTCGACTTCGCCGAGCACGCCCGATGCAGCGGCGTCGCCGCCGGCCGCGCCGAGAGCCTTCAGCTGCTCGTCGAGCGCGCCGAGGTAGTCGGCGAGCAGGCGGTCGTCGTCGCACACCAGTCCGGCGGCGGCGAAGGAGGTCGCCGTCGCGACGGGGAGGTCGACCGCCGCCATGCGCGTGTTCACGCCGGAGCCGATCACGACGACGTCGGGATGCTCCGGCACCACCTCCGCGAGGATGCCGCAGATCTTCGATCCGTCGAGGAGCACGTCGTTCGGCCACTTGAGCGTGGCGCTGTGCACCGAGCCGACCAGTTGGGCCGCGATCGCGCGTGTCATCGCCGCGCCCGCGATGAGCGGGATCCACCCGCCGGCCGCGACCGGAAGGGCCGAGGCGTCGACCGCCACCGACACCGCGAGCGCCGATCCGGGCGGCGTGACCCATGTGCGGTCGAGGCGTCCGCGACCGGCGCGCTGATCGTTCGTGAGCAGCAGCGACAGGTGCGGCCATTCATCCGGCGCGTCGATGACGTGCCGGATGACGTCGGCATTGGTCGAGTCCGTGGTCTCGACGACCTGGACGCGGGGACTGCGGGCGGCGGTGAGCGGGAACCCCTCGGACGAGAACGTCATGTGCCTCACGCTACGCCCCTCGCCGGACTCGCGCCCGCCGGTTCCTTCTGAGGACGAACAGCGGATGCCGCAACCCCTTGTGCGAACCCTCCAACAGATCGACCGAGCCCGCCGATAGGGTGGAATCCGTGACTCAAGCGCCAGATCAGCCCGACCTGTCGACGACCGCCGGCAAGATCGCCGACCTCCGCGCACGCTTCCAGGAGGCTGTCCTCGATCCCGAGGAGGTCGCGAAGGAGAAGCAGCACGCGAAGGGCAAGGGCACGGCGCGGGAGCGCATCGAGATGCTCCTCGACACCGGCAGCTTCGTCGAGCTCGACGAGTACGTGCGCCACCGCACCACCGCCTTCGGCATGGACCGCTCGCGCCCCTACGGCGACTCGGTCGTCACCGGCGTCGGCACGATCCATGGCCGCACCGTCGCGGTGTACTCGCAGGACTTCTCGACCTTCGGCGGTTCGCTGGGCGAGGTCGCCGGCGAGAAGATCATCAAGGTCATGGAGTTCGCCCTGCGCAGCGGCATCCCCATCGTGGGAATCCTGGACTCGGGCGGCGCGCGCATCCAGGAGGGCGTGGTCGCCCTCGGCAAGTACGGCGAGATCTTCCGCCTCAACACCCGCGCATCGGGCGTCATCCCCCAGATCTCGATCATCATGGGCCCGGCCGCGGGTGGCGCGGTCTACTCCCCTGCCCTCACCGACTTCGTCGTCATGGTCGACAAGACCAGCCAGATGTTCGTCACCGGCCCCGACGTCATCAAGACCGTCACCGGCGAGGACGTCGGCATGGAGGAGCTCGGCGGCGCGCACACGCACAACACCCGCTCGGGCGTCGCGCACTACCTCGCCGAGGACGAGGACGACGCGATCGACTACGTACGCTCGATGCTGAGCTTCCTGCCCGACAACAACATGGCGGAGCTGCCGGTCTACGAGACGGGCTTCGAATTCGAGACGACGGATGCCGACCGCGCGCTGAACGCGGTCATCCCCGACTCGCCGAACCAGCCGTACGACATCCACCAGGTGATCCGCGGCATCGTCGACGCCGAGGACTTCCTCGAGGTGCAGCCCCTGTTCGCCCCGAACATCGTCATCGGCTTCGGTCGCATCGAGGGCCGCTCGGTCGGCATCATCGCCAACCAGCCGTCGCAGATGGCGGGCACGCTCAACATCGAGGCCGGCGAGAAGGCGAGCCGCTTCGTGCGGTTCTGCGACGCGTTCTCGATTCCGATCGTCACGCTCGTCGACGTGCCCGGGTACCTCCCCGGCACCGACCAGGAGTGGACCGGCGTCATCCGCCGCGGTGCCAAGCTGCTCTACGCCTACGCCGAGGCGACCGTGCCGCTCGTGACGGTGATCCTGCGCAAGGCCTACGGCGGCGCCTACATCGTGATGGGCTCCAAGCAGCTCGGGGCCGACATCAACCTCGCCTGGCCGACGGCCGAGATCGCCGTCATGGGAGGCCAGGGCGCGGTCAACATCCTGTACCGCGGCGAGATCAAGAAGGCCGAGGAGAACGGCGAGGATGTCGCCGCCGTGCGCACGCGCCTCGCGAACGAGTACACCTACAACGTGGCGTCGCCGTTCCTCGCCGCCGAGCGCGGCGAGCTCGACGGCATCATCGAGCCGGCTGCGACGCGCGTCTCGATCGCGAAGGCCCTGCGCGCCCTCCGCGGCAAGCGCGCGAGCCTGCCGCCCAAGAAGCACGGGAACATACCGCTGTGAGCATCGCAGACGGCGGGGCGACCGTCTCCTCGTCTTCTCCGCTCGGCGCTGGCGCGCCGGGGGGAGCCTCCGGCCGCGTGGGCCCGGCCGCACCCCAGGGCCCGACCATCGAGGTTCGCCGTGGCGCGCCGACGGAGGTGGAACTCGCCGCGCTCATCGCCGTCGTGAGCGAGGCATACACCGGTGAAGCCGCTGAGGCCGTCGCCGACGACCGCGCGAGCCGCACCGGCTGGCAGCTCTCGCAGCGCGCGCTGCGGCAGCCGCTCGATCGCGACCTCGGCTGGGGCCGTTTCGGCTGACCGCGGTTTCGACCGCGCGGAGACGACGCAGCGCGACGACATCCCAATGCGCAGTGTTGTCCCCCGAAATACCTACAGACACACCCCTTGCAACCCCGAGATACTTGACTCGCTGGAACGCTTCTGCGTTCGGTCGATCCGACACCGCTTAGCGGATGCCCCGGATCCGGCCATGCGGATGGTTTTCGGGTAACCATCCGCGCAGGCGAGGGGCGGGCGGCTTCGCCGCCCCTCGCCTCCTTCATTTCCCGCTCTCCGCCAGGAATCCCCTCCCCCTTTCCGGCGGGGAGCGAGTCTGCCACGGAAGCGACGCCGACTCGGCGTGCCCGCCGGGCCGCCGGGGGCGGCCGGAGGCTCCGCCCGGCCCGCCTGCGCCGAGCGGAGGAGCCGTGGGGACCGCGCCTGTCGAGACGTGAGGGTCAGGCCCTGCCCGGGTGCGGGATCTCGCGCCACAGGTCGACGGAGTCCTCGTCGCTGGGTCCGCCCACCGACGGCGAGCGGCCGACGACGGTGACCGCGACGCGCTCGTCCGGCGATGTGCGGATGTAGAGGCGGTCCGAGCTCGCCGAGCGCAGGGTCTCGGCGAGCTGCGCGCGGATGATGCCGAGGGTCTCGTCGTCGACGTCGTCGAGTCCGCCCTCGTCGAGGACGGTGACGTTGGCGCCGCGGCGGCGTGCCCGCTCGAGCTCCGCACGCACCTCGTCGTCGAGCAGCCGCGGACCGCGCATCTCGTCGCGCAGGCGGCCCTCGGCGATACGCGCCTCGAGGCGATCGTCCTCGGTGAGCACACCCGCATGGGCGACCGTGCGCGTGAGCACGGGGCCCGCCACGGCAAGCGCCCGCTGCACCTGAACGCGCCGCTCGCGCTGGCGGACCACCTGCGAGGTCTGCCACCCGGTTGCGGCGCGCTGCAGCCGCGTGAGCCGCGAGGTGTCGCGCGCGGCACGGTCCATCGAGAACACCAGCAGCTGGGCGCACGTCACCCAGACGATCGAGCCGACGAGCCCGAGGGCGAGCGCATTGAGCGGGCCCATCCAGAGGAACGACGCGATCGTGAGCAGGACGATCCCCGCCCACGCCGTCCAGGGACGCCGCCGCACCATGACGATGGTCATGAGTGCGCCGATCCCCCCGAGGTACCACGTCGCGAAGGAGGCAGTGCGAGCCGTCTCGCCCACCGCGATCGGGATGGCGTTCGGCACGATCACCGCGCAGGCCAGTGCGAGGACCTGGGCCGTCACCGGCAACGGCAGCGGGCCGCGGATGCCTTCCCCGGCGGCGTGCGGCGCCGCCTGCGCCTCGAGACTCTCGAGCGACTCGTTGTCGGCCGAATCGGCGGCGCGAGGGACCGGACTCGAGCGCTGCGACGCCGGCTGCCAGAAGATGCACAGCCAGGTCACCGCGAGGTAGATCCCGACGGAGATGACGATGATGAGCGGCTGCGGGATGGGCCGCCCGGTCCACAGCAGACCTCGTGCAGCGAAGTAGGCGGTGAAGGCGACGCCGAGCACAGTGAGGACGTTCTTGACGCTGATCATGACGACGGCTCCCGCCAGGTGAGCCGCACGACGGTGCCGTGGGGTCCGGACTCCAGCTCGGCGCGGCCGCCCACCGCGGCTACTCGCGCGATGATCGACGCGCGGATGCCCAGGCGGTCATCGGGTACCGCATCCAGGTCGAAGCCCTCGCCCGCGTCGTGGACCTCGGCGCGGACCGTCCCCGACGCAGCACGCAGCACGACGCCCAGCCCAGCGCCGCCGGCGTGCTGGATCGCGTTGGCGATGGCCTGCGTCGCCGCGAGCGTGATGGCGCGAGCCACGCGTCCGGGGATGGACGCGGCGTCCGGGTCGATCTCCGTCTGCACATCGACGTCGACCCCCAGCTCGCGAGCGGCCTGGGCGATCTCCGCGGACAGCACCGCCGGCGCCCACGGCTCGTCGGGCCCCTCGTGCTCGTCCTGCTCGGTGTTGGCGAGCCTGGTGAGGGCCTCGCGCGCCATGGTCGCCGCGAGCGTGCGCTCCCGGGGCGTCGTCGCCCGCTCCGCGGCGATCAGCGCGGCCAGCACGCTGTCATGCATGAGCGCCGCCACCGCGACGCGCTCCTGCTCAGCGGCGTCTGCGGCGGCCGCCTTCGCGTACGAGGAGACGGCCTGCGCGCGGGTCTTGTCCACATTCACCGCCACCGAACGGAACAGCCACCCCAGCGTCAGGATGATGCCGCCCAGGATGAGCGCGAAGCTCACATCGAGGATCACGACGGGCCAGTACACGGGCTCGAAGCCGACCTGGATCATCCGGACGACGCCGAACAGCAGGGGCAGGGCGATCGTGAACGCGATCTGCAGCGGGAACGGGAAAGCGAGCACGGCCGCCAGCGTCGCGAGGTTGAGCAGGTACCAGATCCACGGCTCGTCCGATGTCGGAGGTTCGACACCGGCCGTGGCGATCGGCCAGGTGAGAAGGACGAGGACGTACACGATCGCGAACACGCCCGCCGCCGGGCGCACACCGCGGCCGACCACGCACGCGAGCACCATCACGCCGAGCGCGCCGAACACGACGACCATGAGCGGCAGGTGCCAGCCCGGGCGTTCCGGGGCGGGACCCAGCGCGCTCAGGAACGACTGGAGTCCGAGGATCAGCGAGCCGAACCCGCCGGCGACAAGGGAGATGATCCGCTCGACGCGGGACCGCGTGAACGACCCGATCCCGGCGGTCGACTGCGGCGAGTGCGCGATCTGCCCCCACGCCGTGTCGAGCACGCCGGTCTGTGCGTCAGCGGCCACGCGTGGCGTCTCCCGGGTCCGCCGCAGGCTCGACGAGGATCCCGTCCTCGACGGCGCGGTGCAGCAGATCGATCTTCGTCGGTGCCGGCCGGCCGACCTCGACGTACTTGACGCGGATGCGCGTGATGTTCTCCTTCGCCGTCGAGTACGCGACCCCGAGGCGATCGGCGACGACCTTGAGCGGCAGCCCCGCGGCGTACAGTCGCAGCACGTCGCGCTCGCGCGCCGACAGCTGCGCGTCGGCGAAGGCGCGATCGCCCTCGACGGCGCTGGCCCACTCGACGTTGTTGAGCGGCTCGCCGCGCGCGACCGTGCGCACCGCCGCGATCACGTCGCCGATGGGCGAGGATTTGCTCACGACGCCGGCGGCACCGGCGGAGAGCGCCTCTCGCACGGCCGCCGGCCGGTCGGCGACGCTGTGGATGATGACGCTCGAACCGTCGAGCACGAGTCGCCGCACGTTCTCGGTGACGGTGGTGCCGTCGCCGAGCGTCAGATCGAGCACGACGACGTCGGCGGGAGCCTGCCGCGAGAGCGCGCGCCAGTCGACGTACTCCGTGACGGTGCTGCCCGAGAACGCGACGCTCATCATCTCGGCGCGGGCGCACGCGGCCTCGAGTCCGAGCCGGACCGATTCGTGATCGTCGATGAGGGCCACCCGCGTCATTCCGCCAGCCTAGCGACGAGCGTCACCCGCGCGTGAGCACCGCCACGGCTTCGACGTGATGCGAATTCGGAAAAAGATCCAGGCCATCGACACTTGCGACCTCGTACCCGCCGGCGCGGAAGGTCGCGATGTCGCGCGCGAGGGCGACCGGGTCGCACGCGACGTAGACGACCGTGGAGGGGGCGAGGGAGGTCAGGTGGTCGACGACATCGCGGCCGGCTCCCGAGCGGGGCGGGTCGAGCAGCACGACGCCTCGCGACAGCCGCTCGCGTTCTGGGACGGATGCCTCGGCCGCGAGCCGCGCGAGCCACCGGTCGACGCGCCCGGTCTCGGCGCGAGCGCCGACCCACTCGACGAGGTTCTCCCCCGCGTGTTCGGTCGCGCGCGCATCGGATTCGATGCTCGTCACACGGGTCGAGGACCCGCCCAGGTCGCCGAGCGTCGCGGCGAAGAGGCCGACGCCGCCGTAGAGGTCCAGGTGCCAGGCGTCGGGGTCGACGGCGGCGGGCAGCGCGCCGAGCGCAGCGGCGACGGTCGTGGTGAGGGTGTGCGCCGCGAGGCGGTGCACCTGCCAGAAGCCGCCGGCATCGACGCGGAAGTCGCGGCCGCCGACGCTCTCGAGGACGACTTCGGGAGAGGGCGCCTTGCGGGAGCCGGGGGTGGCCTGTCGGGCACCGCGGCCGCGGCGGACCGCGGCGTGCGGCTTCCGCTCCGGCCGTGGAAGGACGCGAACGCGACCATCGGCGGGCTGGACGAGATCGATGCGTCCGGGCTCGCTGCCGGCGAGAGCGAGCGCGGCGCGCTCGACCGACGGCGTGGCGAGGGGCAGGTCCTCGAGCGGGACTACGCGGTGACTGCGGGCGGCGTACTGGCCGACGTTGCCGTCCGCGTCGACGTGCAGGCTCACCCGCGTGCGCCACCCGGTGCCGTCGACCGACTCGCCGTCGGCCTCGGCGCCGTCCGGTGAGGGGATCGCCGCGACGCCGCTCATCGTGGCGACCGGCTCGGCGATGCCGCCGAACCGGTGTAGCGCGTCGAGCAGCACCTCGAGCTTGAGAGCGCGCTGGTGCTCGAGCGCGATGTGGCCGAAGTCGGCGCCGCCGGGCCGCTGCTCCGGCGGGACGTCGACGTCGGCTTGGCGCCAGACGTGAAGCTGCCGGTGCGGCGACGCCTCGAGCACCTCGAGCGTCTCGCCGCGCCAGAACGACTTCTTGGCCGTGTCGGTGAGCCGCACGCGCACGCGCTCCCCCGGGATGGTGTCGGGCACGAACACGACGCGACCTTCGTGCCGGGCGACGAAGACGCCGCCATGGGCGACGCCCGTGATGTCGAGATCGAGGAGGTCGCCGGTTTCACTCACCCGACGAGCTTAAGGCCGCTCCGCGGTCCAGGACTCAGGATGGTTGATCCCCGCCCGCGTGCGCATCCGCGGGAATCCGCGGCGCGCGGCCGGGGGTTACGGCATCCATCCTGAATTGCGCACGGGCCGGCCGCGTACGGTGGGACCATGCGCGTCTGCCTCGCCTCGACCTCGCCCGCCCGGCTCATGCTGCTCGGACAATTCGGCATCCGTCCGCTCACCGTCGCGCCGGACGTCGACGAAGAGGCCGTCATCGCGGCGGTCGAGGCCGCCGAAGCCCGCACGCTCGCGCCCGACGAGCACGTCCTGCTGCTCGCGCGGCGCAAGGCGGCGGACGTCGCGGCGCGGCTGCGCGACGACATCCCGGAGTTCGACGGCATCGTGATCGGCGGCGACTCGATGTTCGAGCTCGACGGCGAGGTGCTCGGCAAGCCCTACACGCCCGAGAACGCCGCCGCGCGCTGGCGTGCGATGCGCGGGCGCACCGGAGTGCTGCACTCGGGCCACGCCGTGGTGCGCATCGAGCCGGGCGAACCCCCGCGCGAGGTGCACGGGACGGCCGAGGCATCCGTCTCCTTCGTCGCGGATGTGACGGATGCCGAGATCGACGCGTACGTGGCGACCGGCGAGCCCCTGCACGTGGCGGGCGCGTTCACGGTCGACAGCCTCGGCGGTGCGTTCATCGAGCGCGTCGAGGGCGATCCGTCGACGGTCGTCGGCATGTCGGTGTCGACCCTGCGGCGGCTCGTGCGCGAGCTGGACGTGGAGTGGACGTCGCTGTGGAACAGCTCCGACCCGTCGCTGGGGCTCGTGGAGGGCGAAGCGCCCTAGAGCGCGCGGCCGGACGGCGCCTCGGCGCCCCTCGTCGTTGTGGAGCACGGGCGAAGTGAGGGCGTGACCATTGTAGTAGGAATCCCACGTTTCTCGTCGGTTCTTGTATGAACCGCTCAAAAGCCCTCGGGATGCCGTCGGTAGGCTGGCATCCATGCCTCAGATCGCCAAGGTTCTCATTGCCAACCGCGGCGAGATCGCCGTTCGCGTCATCCGCGCCGCCCGCGACGCCGGGAAGGCGTCGGTCGCCGTCTACGCCGATCAGGACCGTGACGCCATGCACGCCCGCCTCGCCGACGAGGCATATGCGCTCGAGGGGGCCACGAGCGCCGAGACGTACCTGTCGATCGACAAGATCCTCTCCGTCGCCCGCCGCTCCGGCGCCGATGCGGTGCACCCCGGCTACGGCTTCCTCGCCGAGAACGCCGAATTCGCCCGTGCGGTCATCGCGGCGGGACTGGTATGGATCGGCCCGTCGCCCGAGGCGATCGAGGCCCTCGGCGACAAGGTCACCGCCCGCGCGGTCGCCGAGAAGGTGGGCGCGCCGCTCGCCCCCGGCACCCCCGGCCCCGTGGCCGGCGCCGACGAGGTCGTCGCGTTCGCCGAAGAGGTGGGTCTGCCCATCGCGATCAAGGCCGCGTACGGCGGCGGCGGACGCGGCCTCAAGGTCGCCCGCACGATCGACGAGGTGCCCGAGCTGTTCGAGTCGGCGACCCGTGAGGCGATCACCGCCTTCGGCCGCGGCGAGTGCTTCGTCGAGAAGTACCTCGACAAGCCGCGTCACGTCGAGACGCAGTGCCTCGCCGATGCGGCCGGCAACGTCGTCGTCATCTCGACGCGCGACTGCTCGCTGCAGCGCCGGCACCAGAAGCTCGTCGAGGAGGCTCCCGCGCCGTTCCTCAGCGAGGAGCAGAACAAGACTCTGTACGAGTCGTCGAAGGCCATCCTCAAGGAGGTCGGCTACGTCGGCGCAGGCACGTGCGAGTTCCTGATCGGCGCCGACGGCACGATCTCGTTCCTCGAGGTGAACACGCGCCTGCAGGTCGAGCACCCGGTCTCCGAGGAGGTCACCGGCATCGACCTCGTGCGCGAGCAGTTCCGCCTCGCGGAGGGCGAGGAGCTCGGCTACGACGACCCGAAGCCCGAGGGCCACTCGATCGAGTTCCGCATCAACGGCGAGGATCCCGGCCGCGGCTTCCTCCCCCAGCCCGGACCGATCCACGTGTTCAAGACGTTCGGCGGCCCCGGCATCCGTCTCGACTCCGGCGTCACCGCCGGCGACAGCGTGTCGGGTGCGTTCGACTCCCTGCTCGCGAAGATCATCGTCACCGGCCGCGACCGCGCCGAGGCGCTGGAGCGCTCGCGCCGCGCGCTCGACGAGTTCGAGGTCTCGGGCCTGCCGACCGTGCTGCCGTTTCACCGCGCCGTCGTCCGCGACCCCGCGTTCATCGCGGAGGACGGCCGCTTCGGCGTCTTCACGCGGTGGATCGAGACCGAGTTCGTCAACGACATCGCCCCGTGGGACGGCGAGCTCAGCGAGCCGACCCCCGCTGAGGCGCGCCACACGGTCGTCGTCGAGGTCGCCGGCAGGCGCCTCGAGGTGAGCCTTCCCGACCGTGTCGTGGCGCCCGTCGGTGTCGCCGGACGCCCGGCGGCCGTGCCGCCGTCGCGCCGCTCGCACGCCCCCTCGGTCGTCGCCGGCGCTTCAGGCGACGCGGTGAAGTCGCCGATGCAGGCCACCGTCGTGAAGGTCGCCGTCGAGGAGGGTCAGCAGGTCGTCAAGGGCGACCTCGTCATCGTCCTCGAGGCGATGAAGATGGAGCAGCCCATCCAGGCCCACAAGGACGGCGTCATCGGCGCCATCAACGCCGACCCCGGCACGACCGTGTCGGCCGGGCACCAGCTCCTCACCATCTCCTGATCCCGGTTCCGTCGTCTCGCGTCGTCGGGCGCGCCGAAACACGGGTCCGTCGCGCGACACCCCGCGCGCAGCATCCATCACCGGCGTGTCGCCGTGATCGACCCGTGTCTCGGCATCACGGAACGGGCGAACGGATGCCTCGGCCCGCGGCGGCGGCGAGGGTGTCAGGATGGCGGGATGAATGCTCCAGACGGCGATGCTCCGGAGGTGTCGGCACTCGCGATCAACGTCGTGATCCCGCCGCAGCTGCGTTGGCGGGACTTCCGCCGCGGCGAGGAGTTCGAACTGCAGACGCTGACCGTCCGCCTGCTGCCTGACCTCTCGGTCGCGGTGAAGGCCTACGGCCGCCCGGTCGCGGGCGGACGCGGTGCCTACGTCTCCTTCGCGATGCCCGACCGTCCGCAGCTGCGGGCGCTGGTCGACGCCGCCGCGAACCGCGCCGCGGACCTCTGGCGCGGCAACACCGGTCTCGGCTGACCCGGGTTTGTCCGGCACGCTGGCGCCGAGGCATCCGTCGCCCCCGCCCTCCACAGGTCAACCGGGCTTCCGCAGGAGAGGAAGCGCCTCGCAGGTCGTGCTGAGTCCCGGTTGACCTGTTGAACGGAAGGAAGAGCGAGTGAGGAATGCCTCGGCGCGGCCTCCGCGAACCTTGGCGCAGCAACACCGGCCTCGGATGACGCCGGGATCGCGGTCCACGGCCCCTCCACGCGCCGCCGACGCCGGATGATGGATGCTGCAGGCCGCGGCATCCCGTTCACATCACGTGATCTCGCCGAGCGCACACGACATGCGCGCGAACATCGTGTGCGCTCGGTGAGAGCACTCGATCCGAACGAGGGCGTCAGCCGCCGTAGACGTTGTGGTCGACGACGTGCATCGCGCGCGCGGCATCCGTGATGCTGCCCGACAGCGACGGGTAGACCGCGAAGACGCGGGAGACCTGGTCGACCGTCAGGCGGCGCTCGACGGCGATGGCGATCGGGTAGATCAGCTCGGAGGCGCGCGGGCCGACGATGACGCCGCCGATGACCGTGCCGCTGCCCTCGCGGGCGATGATCTTGACGAAGCCGTCCTTGATCCCCATCATCTTGGCGCGCGGGTTGGCCGCCAGGGGCAGCTTGTGGACGACGCCGTTGATGTGGCCGTCCTCGATGTCGTTCTCCTGCCAGCCGACGGTGGCGATCTCGGGCGCGGTGAAGATGTTCGACGTGATGCGTCGGCGCTCGAGCGGGATGACGACATCGCCGAGCGCGTGGAACACCGCGGTGCGGCCCTGCATGGAAGCGACGGAGGCGAGCGGCACGAACGTGGTGCAGTCGCCCGCGGCGTAGATGTTCGGCACCGAGGTGCGCGCGACGCGGTTGACCTGGATGTGGCCGGACTCGGTCATCTGGACGCCGGCCTGCTCGAGACCGATGCCCTTCGTGTTCGGGATCGAGCCGACCGCCATGAGGCAGTGGCTGCCCTCGACGGTGCGGCCGTCCGAGAGCGTCACCACCACGCCGTCGCCGGTGTTCTCGACCTTGTCGGCCCGCGACTTCGACAGCAGCTTCATGCCACCGCGCTTGAAGACGCGCTCGAGCACGGCGGCGGCATCCTTGTCCTCGCCGGGAAGCACCTGGTCGCGGCTCGACACCAGGGTGACCTTCGCGCCGAGGTTCATGTAGGCACCGGCGAACTCGGCGCCGGTGACGCCGGAGCCGACCACGATGAGGTGCTCGGGAAGCGCGGTCATGTTGTAGAGCTGGGTCCACGTGAGGATGCGCTCGCCGTCGGGCTTCGCGCTGGCGAGCTCGCGGGGAGACGCCCCCACCGAGACGACGAGGGTGTCGGCCTCGATGCGGTCGAAGTCCGTGCCGCCGGGGCCGGTCGACACGACGACGGCGTTGTCGCCCTCCAGGCGACCGTGGCCCGAGATGATGCGGACGCCCGCCTCTGCGAGCGAGGCGCGCATGTCGTCGGACTGCTGGCGGGCGAGGGTCAGCAGGCGCTTGTTGACGGCGGAGAGGTTGATCGCGATCTCGGGCTTGAGCGGCTTGCCGTCCTTGCCCTTGGCGAACAGCTGCACACCGAGGTCGCCGGCGCCCGCGATCGCGACAGCCGCGTCGGCGGTCGCGATGAGCGACTTCGACGGGACGACGTCGGTGATGACCGCCGAGCCGCCGATGCCGGCGCGCTCGACCACCGTCACCTCGGCTCCGAGCTGGGCGGCGGCCAGCGCCGCTTCGTAGCCTCCGGGTCCGCCGCCGAGGATGGCGACGGTCTGGGTGGTCTCGAAGCTGATCGACATGAATTCCATTCTCCCCTGCCGCGCGCCTCGCGGACGACACCGCGACACTCCCGGATGCGCCCGGATGCGGCTTCGCTGGCCCTCGTCGCCGTCCGTTCCTAAAGTGGTCCCATGTCAGACACCACCGGCAATCCTCTCGACGACCCCACGGCCGACCCGTTCGCGGCCGCCGCCGCCGCCGCGGAGGACATCGCCCGCATCACCGGCGTCGAGCGTCACGACATCGCGCTCACGCTCGGCAGCGGCTGGGGAAAGGCCGCGGAGCTCCTCGGAGAGACGACCTCGACGTTCCCCGCCACCGCGGTGACCGGCTTCAGCGCCCCGGCTCTCACCGGCCATGTCGGAACCCTTCGCAGCGTCGTCACGCCGAAGGGCCGCCGCGTGCTCGTGATCGGCGCCCGCACCCACTACTACGAGGGGCACGGCGTGCGCCGGGTGGTGCACAGCGTGCGCACCGCAGCCGCGGCCGGTGCGCGCACGATGGTGCTCACGAACGGCGCCGGCGGCATCAAGCACACCTGGCACCCGGGACGCCCGGTGCTCATCAGCGACCACATCAACATGACAGGCGACACGCCGCTCGAGGGCGCGACCTTCATCGACCTCACCGACCTCTACTCGCTGCGACTGCGCGACCTCGCCCGCTCCATCGACGCGAGCCTCGACGAGGGCGTCTACACGCAGTTCCGCGGACCGCAGTACGAGACGCCGGCCGAAGTGCAGATGGTCAAGTCGTTCGGCGGGCACATCGTCGGCATGTCCACCGCGCTCGAGGCGATCGCCGCGCGTCAGGCCGGCATGGAGATCCTCGGCTTCTCGCTCATCACCAACATGGCCGCGGGCATCCAGAAGCACCCGCTCAGTCACGAGGAGGTGCTCGAGGCCGGCCGCAACGCCGAGCCCGTCATCTCGTCGCTGCTGGCGCGCGTGATCGGGGCGCTGTGAACGGGGGTGCGGTGCAGGAGCCGGCTCCCGACGAGGTGTCGACGGGGGCGGATGCTGCGGCCGACGTCCTCGCGCGCGCACACGCGTGGCTCGCACAGGACCCCGACGGCGAGACGCGCGCCGAGCTGCGCGCGCTGATCGAGGCCGCCGAATCGGGCAACCCCGCCGCGATCGAGGACCTCGAGGACCGCTTCTCGGCCCGCCTCGCCTTCGGGACCGCAGGACTGCGCGGCGCCCTCGGCGCCGGCAGCAACCGCATGAACCGTGTGCTCGTCGCGCAGGCCGCCGCAGGACTGGCGGCGTACGTGCGCGAGCAGGCGGGACTCCCGCCGGTGGGCGCGGAGGCCGGGTCGCATGCGGGCACGGATGCCGCGACCGCCGCCCACGACGGCGCAGCGGACGACGCGGTCGCGGTCGCGCCTGCGGGATCGGGCGATGGTGCATCGGGAGATGACGCCCCCGCGGATCCTGGCGACGAGCCCGCGAGCCGGGAACTCGACGGCGCGGAGGCGCCGACCGACACCGAGGCCGATGCCGAGGCCGAGGCCGATGCCGAGGCCGATGCCGATGCCGCCGACGTCGAGGCCGGAGATCGCAGCGACGATGCCGGCGCGACCTCGGACGCCGCGCAGGACGTTGAAGGCGAAGCATCCGGTGCAGCTGAACTCGCGGAGCCGTCGGCGCCCGAATTGACCCACGCGCCGTCGGCCGACGCGCTGGAGGCCGAGGGGCCCGAGGTGCCCGGAATCCTCGATGACGCCCCGATCGTCGTGATCGGCTACGACGGGCGCCGCAACTCCGACGTGTTCGCGCGCGACTCGGCCGAGATCTTCGCCGGGGCGGGGCTTCGAGCGATCCTCATGCCGCGGCTGCTGCCGACGCCGGTGCTGGCGTTCGCCGTGCGCCATTTCGGCGCCGCGGCGGGCGTCATGGTGACGGCGAGCCACAACCCGCCCGACGACAACGGCTACAAGGTGTACCTGGGCGGTGCCGACGACGGATCGCAGATCGTGTCGCCCGCCGATGCCGAGATCGCCGCGCACATCGCGCGCGTGGCGGAGGCCGGCGACATCAGCACGGTTCCGCGGTCGCTCGGGTTCGAGCTGGCCACCGAGAGCGTCGTCGACGAGTACGTCGCCGCGACCGCGGCCGTCGCGCCCGCGCCCGCCGGCGCCGAGGGCCTCACGTGGGTGTACACGGCGATGCACGGGGTCGGCTGGGAGACGCTCTCGCGCATCCTCGAGATTGCGGGCTACCCCGCGCCCGTGCCGGTCTCGGCCCAGCTCGAGCCCGACGGCGCCTTCCCGACCGTCGCGTTCCCGAACCCCGAGGAGCCCGGCGCGATGGACCTCGCGTTCGAGGCCGCACGCGAGGCGGGCGCGGAGCTCGTCATCGCGAACGACCCCGACGCCGACCGCCTGGCCGTCGCCCTGCCGGACGAGTCCGCCGAGGGCGGCTGGCGCCGCCTCACGGGCAACGAGATCGGCCTGCTGCTCGGCTGGCGCGCCGGCCGGGTCGCGACTGCCGACGGAGCCGCCGAAGGTGCCTCGCTCGCGTGTTCGCTGGTGTCGTCGCCCGGCCTCGAAGCGGTCGCCCAGCACTACGACCTCGACTTCCACGCGACGCTCACCGGGTTCAAGTGGATCTCGCGCGCACCGGGCATCGTCTTCGGATTCGAGGAGGCGCTCGGCTACCTCGTGAACCCCGGGACCGTGCGCGACAAGGACGGCATCTCGGCGGCCGTCGCGATGCTGGGCATGGTGGCGGAGGCCCGCGGCCGGGGCGCGACGCTGGCCGACCTGCTGACCGAGTTCGACGAGCAGTTCGGCGCGTTCGCGAGCGACCAGGTCTCGATCCGCGTCGAGGACGTGTCGCAGATCGCCCGGATCATGGCGGCGCTGCGGGAGCGGCACCCGTCATCCGTCGGCGACGTCGCGGTCGACCGCATCGACGACCTGCTCGACGGCGTCGACGACCTGCCGCCCGGCGACGTGCTGCGCCTGTGGCTCGCCGACGGCTCGCGCGTCATCGTGCGCCCGAGCGGCACCGAGCCCAAACTCAAGCTGTACCTCGACGTGCGCGGCGAGTCCCGCGAGGACGCCGCCGCGCGCATCGCCGCGCTTGCCGACGGCGCGCGCGCTCTGCTGGGCGAGTACGGCGGCTGACCTCGGTCCCCGTCTCCTCGCGTTTGGGGCCCAATTCCTCCGTCGGGGCGCACGTTCTGCGCCCCGACGGAGAATCTGCGCCCCGAACCCGGGGCGACACCGGGCAGCAACGACGACGGAAGGGGACGGATGCTGCGGGCCGCAGCATCCGTCCCCTCCTCGGTCAGCGGAGCACGAAGTGGCCGGGCGTGACCTCGGCGAGCGCGGTGCCGTCGGGCTCGAGGCCGACCGGCTCGGGGCGCGCGGAGATGCGCTCGAGGCGGCGGCGCGCCTGCGCCGGGTCGGTCGACAGCGCCGCGTCGAGCAGGTGCCGCGTGTACGGGTGGTGCGGTGAGGCGAAGACCTCCGCGGTGGGACCGAGCTCGACGATGCGCCCGCGGTTCATGACGGCGGTGCGCGTCGCGATCTCTCGTACCACGGACAGGTCGTGGGAGATGAACAGGTAGGTGAGCTCCAGCTCGCGCTGCAGCCGCAGCAGGAGGTCGGTCACCTGCGCTTGGATCGACATGTCGAGCGCCGACAGCGGCTCGTCGCAGACGACGAAGCCAGGCCGCACGGCGATTGCGCGGGCGATCACGATGCGCTGGCGCTGACCGCCCGAGAACGCGCGCGGCCGGCGGTTGACGGCGTCCCCGTCGATCCCCACGGCGGCGAGCGCCTCGATGGCGCGGGACCGCGGATCGGAGTCAGGAGCGAGCACGGTCAGCGGCTCCATCACGTTCTGGAGTGCGGTCCGGTGCGGGTTGAGGGACGAGAACGGGTCCTGGAAGATCACCTGCATCGAACGGTGGTACGGCGCGCGCTTCGCGCGGGGCAGCGCCGTGAGGTCGACGCCCTCGTACGTGACGGTGCCGCTCGTGGGCTCGTCCATCTGGAGGATGCAGCGCCCGAGCGTCGACTTGCCGCTGCCGGACTCCCCCACGAGCGCCAGCGTCTCGCCGCGGCGGATGGTCAGGTCGATCCCGTCGACGGCGCGAGTCGTGCCGGTCGTGCGCCCCCACGCGTTTCGCTGCGGGAAGGTCTTGACGAGCCCGCGCACGTCGACGAGATCGACCGTGCGGGTCGGGGTCAGGTCGCTCATGCGTGCGTTCCTCCCTCGTCGCCGGTCGCGGCCGCGCCGAGCTCGGCGGGAGCGTCGGGCGCAGCATCCAGCAATTCCTTCGTGTACGGATGCCGCGGCTCGCGGAAGACGCGATCCACCTCGCCCGATTCGACGATGCGGCCGTCCTTCATCACGAGCACGTCGTCGCAGACCGCGGCGACCACTCCGAGGTCGTGCGTCACGATGAGCACGGTGAGCGACCGCTCGGCCTGGAGGGTGCGCAGCAGCGCCAGGATCTGCGCCTGGATCGTGGCGTCGAGCGCCGTCGTCGGCTCGTCGGCGAGGAGCAGCTCGGGCTGCGCGAGCAGGGCCATCGCGATCATGGCCCGTTGGCGCATGCCACCCGAGAGCTCGTGCGGATACCGCGACAGCACGCGACCGGGGTCGGGGATGCGCACCGCGGCGAGCGCCTCGCGCGCGAGCGCGGTCGCCTGGCGCCTTCCCACCTTCTGGAAGCGCCGCGCCACCTCGGTCAGATGCGCGCCGATCCGCACGAGCGGGTTGAACGAGGTCATCGGGTCCTGGAAGACCATGGCCGCCGGCAGGCGCCGGCTCGAAGACGTGACGTCCTCCCCGTCGAGGAGCACGCGGCGCCACTCACGGTTCGCGCCGTCGGGGAGGATCCCCATGAGCGCCCGCAGCAGCATCGTCTTGCCTGAGCCCGACTCGCCGACGATGCCCACCACGCGCCCGCGCGGGACGTCGAACGAGACGTCGTCGAGCACTGTCACGCGGCCGCCGGTGCGCCCGGGCAGGTCGACGTCGAGCCCGTCGACGCTGAGCAGCACGTGGCTCGCCGATGTCATGACGCTCCTCCTTCGCTGACCGACTGACGCAGCGCGTCGCCCAGCACGTTGAACGACAGCACGGTGAGCAGGATCAGCACACCGGGGATGAGCGCGAGGTACGGCGCGGTCTGGAGGCTTCCCTGTGCGCTCTCGAGCAGGCTCCCCCACGACGCCATCGGCGGCTGGATCCCCAGCCCGAGGAAGCTGAGCGCCGACTCGGTGAGGATCGCGGTCGAGATGCTCGCCGTCGCGGCGACGATGATCGTCGGCGCCGCATCGGGCACGACGTGGCGCCACATCACGAGCTCGCGCCGCACGCCGATGTAGCGGGCGTAGCGGACGAACGCCCGCTCGCGGAGGGTGAGGGTCTCGGCGCGCACGAGGCGTGCGGTCGCCATCCACGAGAAGACGCCGATCACGAAGATGATCGTCCACAGGCCCGGCTTGAGGAAGACGCTCGCGACGATCACGAGCACCATCCACGGGATGGAGGAGAGGAAGTCGACGAACCGCATGAGGGCGTCGTCGACGCGTCCGCCGGCGTAGCCGGCGATGAGCCCGACCATGACGCCGATGGCGGTCGCGGCGGCCATCGCGAGGATGCCCACGGTCAGCGAGATGCGCGCGCCGTAGACGACCCGTGAGAAGTAGTCGCGGCCGAGCTCGTCGGTGCCGAACCAGTGCGCGGCGCTCGGGGGCTGCCACCGGATGGCGAGGTCGGTGGTCGACGGGTCGAGCGGCAGCAGCGGCGCGAGGAGCGCGGTCAGGCCCACGACGGCCAGGAACGCGATCGCAAGCAGGGCCGAGACCGAGCGGAACGAGCGCGTGCGGTGCACGAGCGTGGTGGCGTCGACGACCGCTGCGACGTTCGGGGTGGTGGTGGGGGTGGTGGTCACGAGCCCGCTCCGATCCGGATGCGCGGGTCGACGACGACGTACAGCACGTCGGCGATGAGGTTTCCGACGATCACGAGCACCGCCGACAGCAGCAGGACCGCGAGCACGACGGGGTAGTCGAGGCTCCGCGTGGCGGTGAGGAAGTAGGGGCCGATCCCGGGCCAGCCGAAGATCGACTCGGTCACGATCGCACCGGTGACGAGGATGGGAAGGGCGAGGCCCAGCTGCGTGATGATCGGCAGCATCACGTTGCGGCCGACGTGGCGCGTCAGCACCTGGCGACGCGAGGCGCCGAACCCGCGCTGCACGAGCACGTAGTCCTGCGAGAACTGGCTGATCGTCGCCGAGCGCACGTACCGCGCGAGCTCGGGGAAGAACGCGACCACGAGCACCAGGAACGGCATGACGAAGTGCATGAGGAAGTCGACGGGGTCGCCCTGCTTGCCGACCGAGTGCATGCCGATGATCGGGAACCAGCGCAGCTGGTACCCGAAGACGTAGATCACGAGCAGCGCGAACCAGAACGACGGCGTCGCGATGCCGATCCCCGCCAGGCCGTCGATGGCCTTGTCGACGACGGTGCCGCGGCGCGAACCGGCGATGAGGCCGAGCACCACCGCGAGCAGCAGCGCCGCGAGGTATGCGGGAGCCACGAGCATGATCGTGTTGGGGATGCGCGCGGCCAGCTCCTCGGCGATCGAGTGCCGGCTCGCGAGCGAGTAGCCGAAGTCGCCCTGCAGCACGTTGGCGAGCCACAGTCCGTACTGCACCACGATGGGCTGGTCGAGGCCGTACCGCTCGCGCATGGCGGCCTTGGTCTCCTCCGACATCTGCGGTGTCGTGATGGTGTCGACGACGTCGTAAGGCGCCGCGTGCAGCAGCGCGAAGACGACGAACGTCACGAGCAGCAGCATCGGCACGACCTGCAGCAGACGGCGGAGGATGTAGACCGCCATCGTTCTCCTTTCACGGGCTGTGTCCGGCGGATGCTGCCGCGCAGCGCCCACCGGACACACGACGACGTCACGGGCCCCGTCGCCGGGACCCGTGACGTCGGTGACTCACTGCTCGGTGAGGAGCCCGAAGTTCTCGAACGTGTAGATCGGGACCAGCTTGGCGTCCTCGACGCCGCCGATCCGCGGGTTCACGGCGAGGATCTTGAGGTTGTCGGCCAGCGGGAAGACCACCGCGTCCTCGGCGATCTGCGCCTGCAGGTCGGCGTAGATCGCCTTGCGGGCCTCGGGGTCGAGCTCGACCGCGCCCTGGTCGAACAGCGCGTCCGTGGCCGGGTTCGAGTACGAGAAGTAGTTCGCCGAGGCGCCCGTGCGGTACAGCAGGCTGTACGCGTCGGGATCCTGGCCCATGATGTAGCCGCCCAGGAACGCGTCGTACTGCGAGTCGGCGCCCTTCTGGATCTCCTCGAAGACCGCGGCGGGCTCGATGCCCGCGAGCTCCACCGTGATGCCGGCGTCCTTCAGCTGCTGCTGGATCAGGGTCGCCTCGGTCTTCTGCGCGGGGTCGGCCCCGGCGTACGCGAGCGTGAACGAGAGGTCGGAGACGCCGGCCTCCTCGAGGAGGGCTGCCGAGGCATCCGTGTCCTGCTCGTACTTCTCGACGTCCTCGGTCGCGAACGCGTTGCTCGGCGGAAGGATCGTGTACGCGTTCTCGTAGTAGTCGTCGCTGAGGAACGCGGCCGTGTTGATGTCGTCGCGGCTCAGGGCGAAGAAGATCGCCTGGCGGACCTTCGGGTCGGTGAGCTTCGCGGCGTTGAGGCCCAGGTAGGCCACGCGCCCCTCGGCGTACGGGTAGACGTTCAGGCCCGCGCCCTCGAGCTCGGTGATCTGGTCGGGCGTGGCGAACGACGCGTCGACCTCACCGGTCTGCAGCGCCGTCTTGGTCGTGTTCGAGTCCGAGACGATGCGCAGCGTCAGCTCCGGGATCTGCGGCGCCTCACCGTAGTAGTTCTCGTTCGCCTCGAACGTGAGGTACTGGCCGCGCTCGTACTCGGTGAGCGTGTACGGGCCCGAACCGACCGCGAGCGGGTCGAGCTCGGTCACCGAGAAGTCGGTCACGTCGCCGTACACGTGCTCGGGGATGATGTACGTCTCGGTCGCGATGTTGCTGAGGGCCGCGGCGCTGACGCTCGGCAGGTGGAAGACCACGGTGCGCTCGTCGGTCGCCTCGGCGGTGATGGGCTGGTCGCCGACGTACAGCAGGTCGGCGTTGCCGTTCTCGCGGACCGCCTTGTTCGTGTAGGTGAAGACGACGTCGTCGGCCGTGAGAGGCTCGCCGTCGGACCACTTCAGGCCGTCCTTCAGCGTGACGGTGACCGAGAGGCCGTCGTCTGCGGGCTCGATGGACTCGGCCAGCTCGTTGACGACGGTGCCGTCGCCCTCGACCCGGGCGAGCGGCGAGTAGACGATGTTGGTGACGGTCAGGCCCCAGCGGTCGCTGACGTTGATGGGGTTGAGCGACGACGGGTCGCTCGCGATCGCGTAGGTGAGCTGGCCGGTGGCCTCGGCACCGGACGTCTCGGGTGCGGCATCGCCCTGTGCGCAGGCGGCCAGACCGATGGTCGCCGCCAGTGCCAGTGCGATGGGGGCGATCACTCGCCTCTTCGTCTTCATCTGTTTCGAGTCCTCTTCGCTGTGCATGCGCCGGAATGGACGCACCGTTCGAGCCTAGGCGGGGCTTCGGAGGCGAGGGCCGGGCGGGGCGAACAATTGCGAAGTATGACGACGCGCGGGCGCGCATGTGGACGTCAACCCGATCGGGATGCTTCGCACGTTGCGCATCCGACATGGTTCGAAGCACCCGCGGCCTACGCTCGAGGCATGCTCCTCACCTCGCCGGTCACCCTCGAGAACGCGCACGTGCGCCTGGAACCCCTCTCCCCCGAGCATGAGGCCGACCTGGCCGCCGCGGCCGCGGGCCTGGAGCACGCCTGGTACACATCGGTGCCGCGCCCGGAGGGCATCGCCGCCGACATCGCGCAGCGACTCGCGTGGCGCGACGAGGGCCACATGAATCCGTGGGCGGTGCGCCGGCTCGACACCGGGCGGGTGATCGGCACGACCACGTTCTGCAACATCGATCAGGCCAACCGGCACGTCGAGATCGGGCACACCTGGATCGGGCTCGAGGCTCAGCGCACCGCCGTCAACACCGCCGCGAAGCTGCTGCTGCTCACCCACGCGTTCGAGCAGTGCGACGCCATCGCGGTCGAGTTCCGCACACACTGGCACAACCGTCAGTCCCGCGCCGCCATCGCCCGCCTCGGCGCCAAGCAGGACGGCGTCCTGCGCAATCACCGCCTCGGCCCCGACGGCACCCTCCGCGACACCGTGGTCTTCTCGATCCTCCCGACCGAGTGGCCCGCGGTTCGCCTCGACCTCACCGAGCGCCTCGCCCGCGGCTGACGCCGGGGCGCAGCATCCGTTCGCCCTCGTCGTTTGCCGGCCCGGCCCGCTGCATCCAGCCACTTCCGGGTTTGGGGCGCGATCTCTCCGTTGGGGCGCAGATCCTCCGCCCCAACGGAGAAGCTGCGACCCAAACCACGTGCGGGATGACCCAGTCCCCGCTGACGAAAGTGGGATCGGCGGCCGGTTCCTCCCCAGCCGGTCCACACCGCGCCGCACCGCCGTGTTGTCCACGGGTTGGTCACCGGCGACCACGCTCCTGTCGTCGTTGCGAAGACTCGACGTGTGACCGTCTTGAGCCTCCTTCGGCACGACGACCTGCTCCTGCGAGGGGTGAGCCCACGGCGTCTCGCTCAGGCGCTGCGCGCGGGCCAGCTCGTGAAGATCCGACCGGGTGTCTTCGTTCGAGGCGACGCGTGGACCGCGGCGAAACCCGAGGCTCGGGCCATCGCCCGCGCGCAGGCCCTGACCGAAGTGTCGGCGAGCTCGCCGGTCGTGTCGCACGAAACCGCGGCAGCCGCGCATGGACTGCCCCTCTATCGCGCCGATCGCGAGCGCATCCACATCATCGCGGCGGCGCAGCGCCCTGGCGCCCCCTTCGGCGTCGTCCGTCATCGTGGTGAATTGTCCGACGAGGACGTCGTGGAAGCGGACGGCCTGCGGTTCACCTCGCTCGCACGCACGGTCGCGGATGTCGCGCGCACCGCGACGTTCGAGCAGGCGGTGACGATCGCCGATGCGGCACTGCGCAAGCAGTTCGTGGCGGGACCAGGCGAGTACGACGTGGAGGGAGCCCAAGCCTTTCGCGACAGGGTCGCCGAGATCGTCAGGCGATCTGCGCACGGTCAGACGCGCGCACGACGAGTCCTGGATTTCGCCGACGGTCGAGCGCAACTGCCTGGTGAGAGCATCAGCCGGATCCGGCTGCGAGAGCTCGGGTTCCGCATCCTCGAGCTTCAGGTGGCCGTTCCTGGACCGCGCGGACAGCCCTACTACGTGGACTTCGGACTCGAGGAGATCGCCGCGTTCGGCGAGTTCGACGGAGCAATCAAGTACGTCGACGGAAAGCTCCTCGACGGCCGGACCTCCTCCCAGACGCTCGACGAGGAGAAGCAACGCGAGGATTGGATCCGTGGCACGACCCAGCGCCGGTACGCACGATGGGGCTGGTCGCACCTGGCGACAGCGTCGGAGCTCGGTGCACGTCTCGAGGCGTTCGGCATCCGGCCTTCGCGATGACGCACGGATGAAGGGGTTTTGGGGCGTGAACGCTCCGTTGGGGCGCAGAATCCGCGCCCCGACGGACAATACGCGCCCCAAACCCGTGACAGACGGCGGGCACCGGAGACGGATGCTGCGGCTCAGCCGTCGATCACAGCGACGAGCTCGTCGAGGAAGGCGTTGAAGTCTGTGCCCCGGCGGACGAGGCGCTGCACGCTGTCGCGCTCGCTGAACACCTCGACGAACTGCTCGAACACCGTCTGGAACGCCTCGCGGTCCGTCTCGGAGAACGCGACCAGCGCCACCACCTGCACGCGCCCGTCGCCCCAGGGGATCGACGGGTCGGCGATGCCGATGGCGATGGCGGTGCGGGATGCCGTCATCTCGAGCGCGTGCGGCACCGCCAGCGCGTCGGTGAACGCGGTCGAGGACAGACGCTCGCGCTCGATGGTGCGCTCGACGTACTCAGCATCGATGACCTCGCGGGCCTGCAGCAGGGCGCCCAGCCCCCGGATCACGCCCTCTTCGCCGGCGGCCTCATCGAGGCCGCGGAGGAAGGCGGACGGCTCGAAGTAGCGCTCCAGCTCGGCGCGCAGCCGCGCGAGGCGGCGCGAGCGCCGGATCCGCCCGGCCGCGGCCTGCACGCGCTCGACGTCGCTGTCGGTGAGGAACGGCTGGATGCGCACGATCCGGTCGTTCGTCGTGGGCGGGTCGATGGTCGTCAGGACGAGGTCGGTGTCGATCGAGGCCCAGTCGGGATCGGCGCGGGTCTCGACGCCCACCACCTCGATCGCCTGCCCGAGCGAGCGGTCGACGCTGGAGCGCAGCAGCTCGTGCAGGTCGTAGTAGCCCGGGCACACGATCGTCGCGGTGAGGAGCTGGTCCGCGCGGCGGCTGCGCTCGAGCCGGCCCCCGACGTGCATCGCGATGTAGGCGATCTCGTCGTCGGGGAGCGGGATGCCGAGCCTCTGCTGCAGCCGGCTCGCGATGAACACCGCGACCTCGAAGATCATCGGGTACGTCGACTTGAGCGACCGCGTCAGCGGGTTGCGCGACCACGCCTGCTCGCGGGCGCGGTGCAGCAGGTTCTGCACGTGGAGGGCGAGCCGCGCCACGAAGTCCTCGTGCGCGATGTCGACGAGGAACTCGTCCGCGGCCGCGGTCACGACCTCGCGCACCACGGCCTCGATCTCGGGATCGAGCGAGGACGTCACGGCCCCGGATGCGGCGTCCTCGTGCCCGTCGGGCGCGACGACGCGGGTGAGCACCAGCGTCGCGAGGTGCTGCAGATCGGCGCCGCCGAGCCGCACACCGAGGTGCCGTTCGGACAGTCCGGCGATGATCTCGGCGACCTGGCTCTGGGTCGGCCGCTCCCGCTGGGTGGAGCCGGCCGCATCGAGCGGGCGGTCGCGCGAGGTGCGGTCGGCCGCGATCGCGATGTGCATGACGACGTCGGCGATGCCGAACTCGTTGACGAACCAGCCCAGCTCGCCGAGGCGCGCGACGAGCTCGGCCTTGAACGGGCCGAAGGCCTGCGCACCGACCGATCCCTCGCCGAGCGTGCGGCGGAGGGCGGCGAGATCGAAGGACCCCGCATCCATCTCGTCGTGGGCGAGCTTGCTCAGCAGCCGCCGCTGCGCGGCCTCGGTGCCGCGCAACCGGGCGCGGGACGCGGATCGCTCGAGGGTGAGCTCGGTTCCGCCGAGCAGCCCGCGGACGCGGGCGAGGTCGGCGTCGAGGGTGGCCGGCGAGACATGGAGCGCGTCGGCGGTCTCGAACACGTCGATGCCGTCGGGGGCGTCGAGAAGCGCCCGCACGAGCGTGTGCAGCCGGTCGCGGGGCGTGCCCGTGTCGCCGCCCGCACGAAGAGCCGCCGCGCCATCGGATCCGGCGCGGTAGCCCTGCGGCCCGGACTCGACAGCGACGCCCGGCGCCACCCGCGCGTTCGCGGCGGTGACGTAGGAGCGGATGCTGCGGGGGGTCACGCCCAGCGCGTCGGCGAGAGCGGATGCGGTGACCCAGTCGCCGTCGCGCAGGAGCAGTCCGAGCACACGATCTTGCCGGGCTCGGGTCACACGCCCAGTCAACCACGCGCACCGGACAGCAGGGCCGCGGCGTTTCCGCCCCCGCGGAAGAAGGAGTGGTTGTCCCCTCCCAGCGTTCTCACAAGAATGGCCACAAGAGGAGGCGGGTCGATGAGGATCCTGGTGGTCTGCGGAGCGGGTGCGTCGAGCACCTTCGTCGCTCAGCGCGTGCGTCACGCGGCCCACGCAGAGGGACTCGAGTATTCCGCCTTCGCCGGCACCGAGCAGTCGCTTCCGATCGATCTCGATGCCGCCGACGTCGTCCTCGTGGGACCGCATCTGCTCCATGCGCTCGAGCGGATAGAACGGGATGCCGCCGCGCGAGGCACGACGGTGGTGCTGCTGCCGCCCGACATCTTCGGAGACCGGGACGGCACGCGGACACTCGCACTGGTCCGCGCCGCGATCGGGAGCCCCGGGGGGCCGCTCCCGGCCGCGGATGCGGCCCCGCCACCTCAGGACTGAACAACACCGCGACGAACCAGGAACAGACAGAGAGGTCACGACATGCCACCCATCTCCCGCACCGTCCGGATCGGATCGGCGCACGGTCTGCACGCGCGTCCGGCGAAGCTGTTCGCGCAGGCCGCGAAGGATGCCGGCATCCCGATCACCATCGCGAAGGACGCGGGGAGTCCGGTCAACGCGGCGAGCATCCTCGGCGTGATCGCGCTCGGCATCGAGCAGGGCGACTACGTGACCCTCACCGCGGACGGCGACGGGGCGGAGTCGACCCTCGACACCCTCGCGGAGCTGCTCACCACCGATCACGACGCGGAGGCCTGAACCATGACCGAACTCCGCGGGGTGGGAATCGGACTCGGCGTCGCCCAGGGGCCCGTCGCACGCATGGCGGAGCCCGCACCGGCTCCCTCGGACGCGCCGAGCGAGATCAGCGCCGACGAGGAGAAGGCGCGGGTGACGGATGCCGTCGCCGCCGTCGCACGCGAGCTCGAGGCCCGTGGCGCGCAGGCGGGCGGAGCCGCGCAGGAGGTGCTCGAGGCGCAGGCCATGATGGCCGAGGACCCGACCCTCGCGGACGAGATCGGCACGAGGCTCGCGCAGGGCAAGACCGGCGAGTTCGCCGTGTTCGACGCCTTCGCGTCGTTCCGCGACCAGCTCGCGGCGATGGGCGGCTACCTCGGCGAGCGCGCCGCCGACCTGGACGACGTCGCGCAGCGCGTGATCGCGCGCCTGCGCGGCGTCGCGGCACCGGGTGTGCCGGACCCCGGGCACCCGTTCGTCCTCGTCGCGAAGGATCTCGCACCGGCGGACACGGCGCTGCTCGACCTGACCAAGGTGCTGGCCCTCGTGACCACCGAGGGCGGACCCACCTCGCACACGGCGATCCTCGCGCGCGAGAAGTCGATCGTCGCGATCGTGGGCGCCACCTCGGCGACGGCACTGCGCGACGGCGAGACGGTGATCGTGGATGCCGCCGCCGGCGTCGTGACGACCGACCCGACCGCCGACGAGCTCGAGCGGGCGCAGAACCGCGCGGACGCACGTGCGTCCGCAGCATCCGCTCCCATCACCGACGGAGCCCTCGCGGACGGCACCTCCATCCCGCTGCTGGCGAACCTCGGCAACCCGGAGGGCGCCGCCGATGCTGTCGCGCTGGGGGCCGAGGGCGTGGGGCTGTTCCGCACCGAGTTCCTGTTCCTGAGCTCCAACCAGGCGCCCACCGTCGAGCAGCAGCGCGAGGCGTACACGAAGCTGCTCGCCGCGTTCCCGGGCAAGAAGGTCGTCGTGCGAGTGCTCGACGCCGGTGCCGACAAGCCGCTCGCGTTCCTGAACGACGCGCACGAGGAGAACCCGGCGCTCGGGCTCCGAGGCATCCGTGCCCTCCGCGCCAGCGAGGACATCCTGCGCGAGCAGCTCACGGCCCTCGCCGAAGCGGATGCCGCCACCGATGCCGACCTGTGGGTCATGGCGCCGATGGTCGCCACCGTCGAGGAGACGAACTACTTCACCGCCCTCGCCCGCGACTACGGCATCAAGACCGCCGGCGTCATGGTGGAGGTGCCCTCGTCGGCGCTTCTCGCCGACCGCATCCTGGTGGACGCGGACTTCGCCTCCATCGGCACCAACGACCTCACGCAGTACACGCTCGCCGCAGACCGGCTCCTCGGATCGGTCGCGTCGTTCCAGGATCCGTGGCACCCGGCGGTGCTGCGCCTGATCCGCGAGGTCGGCGACGCCGGCCGCGCGAACGGCAAGCCGGTCGGCATCTGCGGCGAGGCGGCGGCAGATCCCCTGCTCGCCGTCGTGCTCGTCGGCCTGGGCGCCACGAGTCTGTCCATGGCACCCACGGCTCTCGCCGACGTGCGCGCCACACTTCTCCAGCACACCATCGCCGAGGCACGCGACATCGCCACGGCAGCCCTCGCCGCGAACAGCGCGGCATCCGCCCGGTCCGCAGCCCAGCAGGCGGCCACCCGATAGGTCGCCCCGGCGGCCCGGACACCCACATACAAAGGGAGACAGCAAAATGACAACGGCGTCAGTGCCCGCCGCGGGCACTAGCAAGGCGCGGGTCGGAGTCCAGCGCTTCGGCACGTTCCTGTCCGGCATGATCATGCCGAACATCCCCGCGCTCATCGCGTGGGGCATCTTCACCGCGTTCTTCATCGCGGTCGGCTGGACCCCGGTCCCGGCGCTCGCGACGCTGGTGGGTCCCTTCATCCACTACCTCCTGCCGATCCTGATCGCCTACACCGGCGGCAACATCATCTACGGCGTGCGCGGCGGCGTGGTGGCCTCGATCGGCACGTTCGGCGCGATCGCGGGGTCGGACTACCTGATCGCGCAGATCAACGCCGACCTGCCCGCCGACAACCAGCTCGGCCAGGTCCACATGTTCATCGGCGCGATGATCATGGCCCCGATCTGCGCCTACTCCATGAGGTGGCTGGACAGCCTCTGGGAGGGCAAGATCCGCGCCGGCTTCGAGATGCTCGTGAACATGTTCTCGGCCGGCATCTGGGGCTTCGTGCTCGCGGTCATCGGCTTCTACCCGATCGCGTGGGTCGTCAACGGCATCATGCAGGTGCTCAGCAACGCGGTCGACTGGCTCGTCTCGATGAACCTGTTGCCGCTCACGAGCATCATCATCGAGCCGGCGAAGGTGTTCTTCCTCAACAACGCCATCAACCACGGCGTGCTGACGCCGCTCGGCATCCAGCAGTCCGCCGAGACCGGCTCGTCGATCCTGTTCCTGCTCGAGGCCAACCCCGGTCCCGGTGTGGGCCTGCTCCTCGCGTTCACGTTCTTCGGCATCGGCGCCGCACGCGCCTCCGCGCCGGGCGCCGCGGTGATCCAGTTCTTCGGTGGCATCCACGAGGTGTACTTCCCGTATGCGCTGATGAAGCCGATGCTGATCCTCGCATTGATCGCAGGCGGCATGACCGGCGTCACGACGAACATGCTCCTCGGGGGCGCCCTGAGGGCGCCGGCCGCACCAGGCAGCATCTTCGCGGTGATCGCTCAAGTCGCGAACAACTCGTATGTCGCGGTGCTGCTCTCGGTGGTGCTCGCCGCCACCGTGACGTTCCTCATCTCGTGGGTCATCCTGCGCGCCTCGCGCAAGCGCGACCTGGAGGCGATGGCGGCGACCGACGACGCGTTCGGCGCGGCGATCACGCAGACGGCGGCGGCCAAGGGCAAGTCGTCGGCTGCGCTGGACGGCCTGCGCAGCGGCGCCGCCACGAGCGCCGACGGCGGCATCGAGCCGGCCACCATGACCGAGCGCGAGATCAAGAACATCGTGTTCGCGTGCGACGCGGGCATGGGCTCGTCGGCCATGGGTGCGAGCGTGCTGCGCAACAAGATCAAGAAGGCGGGCATCGAGAACGTCACGGTCACCAACAAGGCGATCGCGGCCCTGGACGCGTCGGCGGATCTGGTGATCACGCAGAACCAGCTCACCGACCGGGCGCGGCAGAAGACGCCGAACTCGGTGCACGTGTCGGTCGACAACTTCATGAACTCGCCGCGCTACGACGAGGTCGTGGACCTCGTCCGCGCCCAGCACGAGGATGGTGCGTAGCTGAGACCGCGGTGGGGCCGGGCGGGCGAGAAGCCCCCGGCCCCATCGCCCTCGGCACGGCCGCGCCCCGCTGCTCGGAACGGGCGGCGGGTCGCGGCATCCGTATCTCCTCCGACGACACCACAGGCGAATGACGAGAAAGGCGACAACATGGCACGCGAGGTTCTGAGCATCGGGCAGGTGCGCATCCACTCCGGGAGCGCGACGCGCGACGAGGCGATGCGGGAGGCGGCCGACATCCTCCAGTCGGCAGGCGCGGTCACCGGCGCCTACTACGACGCGATGCTCCAGCGCGAGCAGACCGTGTCGACGTACATGGGCAATGAGCTCGCGATCCCGCACGGCACCAACGAGACCAAGGACGAGATCCTCGACTCGGCGCTGTCGGTCGTGCGCTACGACGGCGGCGTGGACTGGGACGGCAACCCGGTGACGTTCGTGGTCGGCATCGCCGGCAAGGGCGATGAGCATCTCGAGATCCTGTCGCAGATCGCGATCCTGTTCTCGGACGAGGACGAAGTTGCCCGGCTCAAGACCGCCCAGACGCCGGAGGAGCTGTTCGGCCTGGTGTCGGCGGCGGGCGTGTGATGAAGGCCGTCCACTTCGGGGCCGGCAACATCGGGCGGGGGTTCGTCGGGCTGCTGCTGCACGAGGGCGGGTATGAACTCGTCTTCTCGGATGTCGCCGCCCCGCTCGTCGACGCGATCAACCGCGTGTCCCGCTACACGGTGCACGAGGTGGGCGAGGGCGGTCGCGACACCGTGGTGACGGGCTTCACCGCCATCAATAGCGCGGAGCACCCCGACAAGGTCATCGACGAGATCGCCGGAGCCAACGTCGTCACGACGGCGGTGGGACCGACGATCCTGAAGTTCGTCGCGCCGCACATCGTCGCCGGGCTCGCACTGCGGGACCCATCGAGTCCGCCGCTGCAGATCATGGCGTGCGAGAACGCGATCAACGCCACCGACCTGCTCCGCGACGAGGTCAAGGCCCTCGCCGGCGACGCGTGGGACGCGCTCTCGTCGCGAGCGGTGTTCGCCAACACCGCCGTCGACCGCATCGTGCCGGCCCAGCCGGAGGGCGCCGGCGTCGACGTCACGGTCGAGCCGTTCTTCGAATGGGCGATCGAGCGGCCGCCGTTCGGCGACGACCCGCCTGACATCCCCGGCGCGCACTTCGTCGACGACCTGGCGCCCTACATCGAGCGCAAGCTGTTCACGGTCAACACCGGGCACGCCGCCACCGCCTACTTCGGTGCCCAGGCCGGCGTCGAGGCGATCGCCGGCGCGCTAGCGGACCCCGGCATCGCGTCGCGTGTCGAAGCTGCGCTCCAAGAGACCTCGGCGCTCCTCGAGGCCAAGCACGGGCTCGACGCCGCGTCGCTGGCGGACTACCGCGCGACGATCCTCGGCCGGTTCCGCAACAAGGCGCTCCCCGACACGGTGTGGCGCGTCGGCCGTCAGCCGCTGCGCAAGCTCTCGCGCCACGAGCGGTTCGTCGGCCCCGCCGCCGAGGCCGCCGAGCGCGGACTCGGCGTCGACGCCCTGGTCGCGGCGATGAGTGCGGCGCTCGCGTTCGACGACACCGAGGACGCCCAGTCGGTGGACCTGCAGCGGATGCTGCGGGAACAGGATGCCGCGTCCTTCACCGAGTCGGTCACGGGCCTTGAGCCGCAGCATCCGCTCTTCCCGAAGGTCGAGGCGATCGTGGCGGCCCGGCAGGCGGAACTCGGGTGACTTTCCGGGTTCGGGGCGCGCCGCGATCGTTCGGGGCGCGCTGCGATCGCCCCGAACGGGCCTCGTGCGTCCCGAACCCGCGGTGAACCGCGGCGAGCACGTACGCTGATTCGGTGAACCAGCCCGGCCCCGAATCCGAGACTTCGCCCGAAACCACTCCCGAGCCCGCGGCCAAGCCCCGCCGGCGCGGGCTGCGAGCCCTGTGGTGGATCCTCGGCTCGATCGGGGCGCTCATCGTGCTCGCCGTCGTCGGCATCCTGATCTGGAGCCAGGTCGGCGTGATGGGCGCCGAGGCGGATCCGCTCGCGGACGTGAAGGCGAACCCGGGCATCGAGATCACCGACACCGACGCGGGCATCGTGCTCTCCCCCACCGGCGAGTCCGCCGACGTGGGACTGGTGTACATCCCGGGCGCGAAGGTCGACCCGTGGGCATACGCCTACAAGCTCTCGGGCGTCGTCGCCGAGGACGGCGTCACCGTCGTCATCACCAAGCCGTGGCTCAACCTCGCGTTCTTCGACGTGAGGCCGCTGTCGACGTTCACCGGCCTCGCGCCCGACGTCGACACGTGGCTGGTGGGCGGGCACTCGCTCGGCGGCGTACGGGCGTGCCAGCTCGCGACGGATGCCGACGGCCTGGCCCTGTTCGGCTCCTACTGCTCGAACGACTTGTCGGAGTCGGGTCTGCCGGTGATCAGCGTCTCCGGCAGCGAAGACGGGCTCTCGACGCCCGAGAAGATCGCGGACGCCCGCCACCTGCTGCCCGAGGACGCCGAGATGCACGAGATCGAGGGCGCGAGCCACTCCTCGTTCGGCGACTACGGCCTGCAGGCCGGCGACAACACCCCGACGATCTCC
This sequence comes from Microbacterium sp. BE35, assembly GCF_031457705.1. Taxonomy (NCBI): domain Bacteria; kingdom Bacillati; phylum Actinomycetota; class Actinomycetes; order Micrococcales; family Microbacteriaceae; genus Microbacterium; species Microbacterium sp. BE35. Next base: position 726,194 of record NZ_JAVDXD010000002.1, on the reverse strand, counting down.
GACGAGGACATGCGCGACCAGCTCACCGAGCTCGTCGGAGCCTTCGCGCTCGCGCAGGGCTGAGACGGTGGCCCTCACCCTGGTCCTGGCTGCGATCGCGGCCTTCGTCGCGGCGGTGATCCAGCGCATCACCGGACTCGGGTTCGTGCTGGTGCTCGTGGGGCCGATCGTCGTGCTCTACGGACCGGTCGAAGGGGTCACGATCGCGGTGCTCCTCGCCCTCGTGGCTGCCTGCACCGCGGTCCCCTTCGTCTGGAAGCACGTCGAGTGGCGGCGCACCTGGTGGCTCATCTGGCCGGGCCTCGTCGCCTCGCCTTTCGGCGTGCTGCTGGTGCACCTGCTGCCCGAGGCCGCCCTGTTGCTGCTGATCGCGGCGATGGCGTACTTCGCACTCGTGGCGAGTCACATCCCCGCGCTCTCGGCGTCGCTGTCAGGTCGTACCGGTGCGATCGTCGCCGGGTCGGCCGCCGGCTTCATGAATGCCGCGAGCGGTCTGTCCGGCCCCGCACTGGCCGCGTACGCGGTCGGCGACAAGTGGCCGCAGCGCCGTTTCGCGGCGAGCGTGCAGGTGATCTTCCTGGCCTTCGGCATCGCATCGGTTGTCCTGCGCGGACTGCCGACCAGCCCCGCCGCAGATGTGGGCACCCTCGTGGTCGCCACGATCGCGGGCATCGCGATCGGCACGATCCTGTCGCGCAACGTGTCGCCGCGGATCGCCCGGGCGGCGATGCTCGCCATCGCGTGGGCCGGTGCGACAGTGGTGCTCGTGCGGGGCATCCTGGCAGTCTTCGTGTGAGGCGACGGGGATTTCGGTTAATTCCGACTAACGCTTAGGGTTGCTCTCGAACCTGGGGTCGGCACCGTCGCGCCGACGACACGACGACGTGTGGAGACGGAATGAAGGACGCATGAGCGCGCATCGCTATGCCATCATCGGCGCCGGACCATCGGGCCTTTCCGCCGCTCGGGCGCTGCAGAAGACCGGGATCGAGTTCGACGGCTTCGAGGCGTCACGGGGGGTCGGCGGCCTCTGGGACATCGAGAACCCGCGCTCCACGATGTACGAGTCGGCGCACCTCATCTCATCGCGCACGACCACCGAGTTCACCGAGTTCCCGATGCGCACCAAGGCCGACTACCCGAGCCACCGCGAGCTCATCGCGTACTTCCGCGACTTCGCCGACCACTTCGGGCTGACCGGCCGATTCCGATTCGACACGAAGGTCACCTCGCTCGAGCCCACGGACGACGGCGGTTGGATGCTGCGCGCCGAAGGCCCTTCGGCAGGCTCGGGGAACGCGTCGGTCGAGCAGCGCTATGACGGGGTGATCCTCGCGAACGGCACCCTCGCCGAGCCGAACGTCCCGGCGTTCCGCGGCGAGTTCACGGGTGAGCTCCTCCACACCAGCGCCTACAAGTCCGCGACGCAGCTCACCGGCAAGCGGGTGCTCATCATCGGCGCCGGCAACTCCGGCTGCGACATCGCGGTCGACGCCGTGCACCACGCGGCAGCCGTCGACATGAGCGTGCGCCGCGGCTACTACTTCGTGCCGCGGTACCTGTTCGGCAGACCCTCCGACACCCTCAACCAGGGCAAGCCGCTCCCGGCGCGCATCAAGCAGTTCGTCGACACGCGGGTGCTGCGCGCCTTCACCGGGGACCCCGTGCGGTTCGGGTTCCCCAAGCCCGACTACAAGATCTACGAGTCGCACCCCATCGTCAACACGCTCATCCTGAACCACCTGGGCCAGGGCGACCTGCGGATCGTGCCCGATATCGACCGTTTCGACGGACGCACCGTGCACTTCCGCGACGGGTCGTCGGCCGAGTACGACACCGTGCTCCTCGCCACCGGCTACAAGCTCGACTACCCGTTCGTCGACCGCGCCGCGCTGGACTGGTCGGGCATGGCCCCACGCCTGTTCCTCAACACCTTCACCCCGTCCTTCAACGGGCTCTACGTGATGGGCATGATCGAGGCATCCGGAATCGGCTGGCAGGGACGCTACGAGCAGGCCGAGCTGATCGCCGCGTACCTCGCGGCGATCGAGCGCCACCCCGATCGCGCGGCCGCGTTCCGCGCGCGGGTGACGGGCGAGCCGTGGCCGGATCTGACGGGCGGCTACAACTACCTCGGCCTCGAGCGCATGTCGTACTACGTGAACAAGGACGCGTACCGCGGCGCTGTCCGCACCGCCACGCAGTCCCTCAGGACGGATGCCGCATCCGGTGGCCCGCGACGGGCGCGCGGTGCCGCCCGGCGGGAGGTGACGGCGTGAACCCCGACGACGTCGTGCTCAACTTCAACCCGGGCACGCTCGTGATCCTCAATGTCGTCCTCGGGCTGATCATGTTCGGCATCGCGCTCGACACGACGGTGGAGGACTTCAAGGTCGTCGCGCGCAAGCCGAAGCCCTTCGTCATCGCGATCCTCGCGCAGCTCGTCGTGCTGCCCGCCGTGACGTTCGCGCTGACCCTCATCCTGCCGGTGACGCCGTCCATGGCGCTGGGGATGATCCTCGTGGCCTGCTGCCCGCCGGGCAACATCTCGCAGGTGCTCACGCATCGCTCCGGCGGCAATGTGGCGCTCTCGGTGTCGATGACCGCGGTCTCGAACATCATCTACATCTTCGTGCTGCCGCTGTCGATCGCATTCTGGGGGTCGCTGCACCCGACCGCACGCACCCTGCTCGAGGCGGTGTCGCTCGACGCCTGGGCGATGCTCGGCGACATCCTTCTGATCATCGGTCTGCCGTTCGCCTTGGGTCTGTTCATCCGCCACCGCTTCCCCGCGTTCGCGAAGCGCGTGCAGCCGTTCGTCAAGTGGTTCTCGCTGCTGGCGCTCGTCGGCTTCATCGTCGCCGCGCTCGCGGGCAACTGGGCCTACTTCGTCGCGTTCCTCGGCATCATCATCCTGGTCGTCACGATCCACGACGCCGTCGCATTGGCGATCGGCTACAGCACCGCGGTCGTCGGGGGCCTCGGCACCCGCGAGCGCAAGGCGATGACGTTCGAGGTCGGCATCCGCAACGCCGGGCTCGGCCTCGGACTGGTGTTCGCCTTCTTCGGCGGCCTCGGCGGCATGGCGATCGTCGCCGGCTGGTGGGGCATCTGGGACATCATCGCCGGGCTCCTGGTCGCCGCGCTCTGGGCGCGGCACACGAAGAGGCGCACGGGATCTGCCAAGGGCGACGCGTCGCGCCACGCGGCGCTGCGGGCGGCACCGGACGGCGGAACGGGATCACCGGCGACGGGCTCGTCCGGTCCTTCGGAGCCGGTCGCATGAGCCGCCGCGTCCTCGTCACCGGCGGCGCCGGTTTCCTCGGATCCCACGTGGCCGCGGCTCTCGCGGGCCGCCCCGACGTCGAACTGGTCGTGGCGGGCGACGTGCGGCGGCCGCAGCATCCCGTCGACGGCGTCGTCTACGACGACTGCGACGTCACCCGTCCCGACGGCCTCGTGCCGCTGCTGCGCCGCCACCGGATCGATGTCGTCGTGCACCTCGCCGCCATCGTCAACCCCGGCCGCGACCACGGTCTCGAGTACCGGGTGGATGTGGACGGCTCGCGGCACGTGCTCGAGGCGGGCGTCGAGGCCGGCGTGAAGCGGATCGTGGTGTCGTCCTCGGGAGCCGCCTACGGCTACCACGCCGACAACCCCGAGTGGCTTCGCGAGAGCGACCCCGTGCGGGGCAACGACGAGTTCCCGTATTCGAAGCACAAGCGCCTCGTCGAGCAGCTGCTCGCCGGATACCGCGAGGCGCACCCCGAGCTCGAGCAGGTCGTGTTCCGCATCGGCACGATCCTGGGGCCGACCGTGGAGAACCAGATCACGGCGCTCTGGGACGGCCCCGCACTCCTCAAGGTGCGCGGTTCGGAGTCCCCCTTCGTCTTCGTGTGGGTCGACGACGTCGCCGCCGCCATGGCACGCGCCGCCACCGACGGCCCGCCCGGGATCTACAACGTCGCCGGCGACGGCCGCGTGACCGTGCCCGAGATCGCCCGGCGCCTCGGCAAGCCCGTCGTGACCGTGCCCGCCGGGTTGCTGGGCTTCGGCCTGCGGGTGGGTCGGAGACTGCACCTCACCGTCCACGGCCCGGAACAGGTGGGCTTCCTCCGCTATCGCCCCGTCCTGGCCAACGCACGCCTGAAGGACGAGTTCGGCTTCACCCCCGCCAAGACGTCGTCCGAGGCCTTCGAGGCGTACCTGGCGTCACATCCCGGCGTAGCCCGCCGCTGACCGCGGCAGCTCTCCGGTCGCTCTGCGAAACTCCACGGAATTGCGCCGGCTGCGCCCTCGAAGGCCTCGAACGGGCCGAGACGCACGCGGATCCGTGGAGTTCTGCCACCCGCGGCTTCTCCCCAGCCCGCGATCCGCGGAGATTGTCCCCGGATCCCTCGGGCCGACCACCCCGCTCGGCGCGCGACCGATTCGCTGGGTGACGTGTCCGAACTCGAGAAGCGCGCCGCCGCGCACCGCATACTCTCGGCGACGTTCCTCAGTCCCCAGGCGCTCGCCGAGCACGGCATGAGCCGGCACCGCATCGCATGTCTCGTAGCCGACGGGCGCCTCGTCCGCACCCGGAACGGCCGCTACCTCCGCGCCGACGCCCATCCGCGACTGCTGGAGGCGAGCCGCCTCGGTGGTCGGCTCGACTGTGTCTCTCTTCTTGCGGAGATCGGTGTGTTCGTGAGGGACCGGCACCCCCTACATCTGCAGTTCACGCCCGCAACCACACGTCTACCCGTGCGGCCCGAGCAGGTCGTCGCCCATTGGCGCGACACCGAATGCGAGAGAACAGCTCTGGCGGTCGACCTGGTCAGCGCACTCGTTCAGGCGTGTCGGTGTCAGCCTCCGCGTGATGCGGTGGCCACCCTGGACAGCGCCTGGCACTCCGGGCTCGTGGACGAGGCGGAAATCGCCGAAATCTTCCGCCGTCTGCCGCGGCGCTATCGAATACTGCGGGACCTGCTTGACCCTCGCTGCGAATCGGGGGCAGAGACGCTCATGCGCCTGCTCTTCCGGGCGCTGGGGTGCCATGTCGACGTTCAGGTCGAGCTTCCCGGCGTCGGGCGCGTCGACCTGATCATCGACGGGTGGCTCGTCGTCGAGTGCGACAGCAAGGCTCACCACGAAGACTGGAAGTCGCAGCTGCGCGACCGCCGACGTGATATCGCCGCGGCAGGGCTGGGCTGGGCTGGGCTACACCACGATCCGACCCGTGGCAGAGGATATCTACTACCGTTCGGAAGAGACCCTCACGGCGATGAAGGCGATCCTCGGCGCCCACGCCAGGCACCAGGATCCGCAGAACTCCACAACACAGACTCGGTTGAGGGACCGCAAGGCCTCATAGCCCGTCGAAAGTCGGTGATCCGTGGAGTTTTGCAGACGACGCACGAAGAGAGCGGATGCCGCGGGCCGCGGCATCCGCTCTCCCCAGCAGCCTGCGGGCTACGCGTCGAAGCCGTCGGCGATGAGGTCGATGAGTTCCTCGCGCTCCTCCACCGGGAGGAAGGCGCCGGCCGCGGCGTTCAGCTGGAAGGCCTCGAGATCGTCGAGGCCGTACTCGAACGTCTCGGCGAGCAGCGCGAGCTCGCGCGTGAGCGACGTGCGGCTCATGGTGCGGTTGTCGACGTTCACGGTGACCGCGAAGCCGAGCTGGTAGAGCAGGTCGAAGGGGTGATCCTCGATCGTCGTGCCCCAGCGCTCGATGGCGCCGGTCTGCAGGTTCGACGACGGCGACAGCTCGAGCGGGATCTCGCGGTCGCGCACCCAGCGCGCCAGGTCGCCGAACTGGACGAGCACCTCTTCACCGGCGCGCGAGACGACCTCGAGGTCTTCGGCGAGGCGCACGCCGTGGCCGAGTCGCAGCGCGCGGCCGTCGATCAGCGCCGAGCGGATCGAGTCCAGGCCGGCGGCCTCACCCGCGTGCACGGTGGCGGGGAAGAACTCCGACGCCAGATAGTCGAACGCCTCCCGCAGGCGCGAGGGCGGGAACCCGTCCTCGGGACCGGCGATGTCGAACCCGACCGCGCCCCGGTTGCGCCAGTCCACGGCCAGCCGTGCGATCTCGAGCGAGCGGTCGCTGTGGCGCATGGCCGAGATCAGCTGGCCGACACGGATGTCGTGGCCGCGGCTCTCCGCCGCGTCCTCACCCTCCTCGATGCCCTCCTGCACCGCCGCGACGACCTCGTCGAGCGACAGCCCGCCGCCCAGGTGCTGCTCGGGCGCCCAGCGCACCTCGCCGTAGATGACGCCGTCCGCGGCGAGGTCCTCGACGAACTCGCGGGCGACCCGCGTGAGGCCCTCGCGCGTCTGCATGACGCCGATCGTCAGGTCGAAGGTCTTGAGGTACTCGACGAGCGAACCCGAGTCGCTCTTCTCGGCGAACCAGTCCGCGAGGTCGTCCGGGTCGGACTCGGGGACCTCGAACCCGATCGCGTCGGCCAGTTCGATGATCGTCGCGGGGCGCACGCCGCCGTCGAGGTGATCGTGCAGCGAGACCTTGGGGAGGCTCCGGAGCGACACTCCGTCGAGGATGGCGTCGCCGTGCTGGTCGATGGGCATTGGGGGTTCTCCTCGGTTGCGATCGCGAGTCGGGGGTGCGGACGGATGCTGCGGCCCGGGCGCCGCGTCGGGCCCGCCGCGGGACTGACTCAGCCTAGGCGGTGATGCGTTCCAGGACGAGAGGACGGCGCTGCGGTGCGTCCGGGCCGATCTCCCACGCCCCGTCGAGGGCTTCGAGGGCGCGGTCGAACCGGGAGGCATCCTCGCCGAGAAGGGTGAACAGCGGCTGGCCGGCGGTCACCTGATCGCCGGGCTTCACGTGAAGATCGATCCCCGCCGCGTGCAGCACCGGGTCCTGCGCGCGGGCGCGTCCCGCACCCAGGCGCCACGCGGCGACGCCGAACGGGAGCGCCTCCATGCCGGTGACGTAGCCGCCCTCGGTCGCGGTGACGGTGTGCGTCTCGTTGGGCGCGGGCAGCGCAGCATCCGGATCGCCGTCCTGCGCAAGGATCATCGCGCGCCACGCGTCCATCGCGCGGCCGTCCTGCAGCGCCGCTTCGACGTCGGCGTCCGGCCGGCCGGCCAGCGCGAGCATCTCGCGGGCCAGGGCGATCGTCAGCTCGACGACGTCGGCGGGACCGCCGCCGGCGAGCACCTCCACCGACTCGCGCACCTCGTTGGCGTTGCCGATGGCGAGGCCGAGCGGGGTGTTCATGTCGGTGAGGAGCGCCGTCGTCGAGACGCCCGAGTCGGTGCCGAGGGCGACCATCGTGCGGGCGAGCTCGCGCGCCCGGTCGACGTCTCGCATGAAGGCGCCCGAGCCGAACTTCACGTCGAGCACGAGCGCGTCGGTGCCTTCCGCGATCTTCTTCGACATGATGCTCGACGCGATGAGCGGGATGGCCTCGACGGTGCCGGTCACGTCACGCAGCGCGTACAGCTTCTTGTCGGCCGGTGCGAGGCCGGAGCCGGCGGCGCAGATGACCGCGCCGACACCCTGCAGCTGCGCGAACATCTCGTCGTTCGACAGCGCGGCGCGCCAACCCGGGATCGACTCGAGCTTGTCGAGCGTGCCGCCGGTGTGGCCGAGCCCGCGGCCTGACAGCTGCGGCACAGCGACACCGAACGAGGCGACGAGCGGGGCCAACGGCAGGGTGATCTTGTCGCCGACGCCGCCGGTCGAGTGCTTGTCGACCGTGGACTTGCCGAGCCCCGAGAAGCTCATCCGCTCCCCCGACGCGATCATCGCGTCGGTCATGACGCGGATCTCGTCGCGCGTCATCCCGTTGAGAAGGACCGCCATCGCGAAGGCGGCCATCTGCGAGTCGGCGACGTAGCCGCGGGTGTACGCGTCCACCATCCAGCGCAGCGCCTGCTCCGGCACCGCACCGCCGTCGCGCTTGGCGCGGATCACGTCGACCGCGTCGAACGGCTCGACGCCCGTCGCGTCGCTCATCGCGTCGCCTCCTCGAGGTCGCGGGGTCCGAACGCGTCGGGCAGCACCTCGTCGATGGTTCTGATGCCGGACACCGTCTCGAGCAGCATGCCGGGGATCGCGAATTCGAAGAGCAGCTGCCGGCAGCGGCCGCACGGCATGATCGTGTCGCCATGGCCGTTGACGCAGACGAAGGCGACGAGGCTCCCTCCGCCCGAGTTCGCGAGTTCACTGACGAGACCGCACTCGGCGCAGAGGGTGATGCCGTACGACGCGTTCTCGACGTTGCAGCCGGTCACGATGCGCCCGTCGGTCACGAGGGCGGCGGCGCCGACCTTGTAGCGCGAGTAGGGGGCGTACGCCCGCCGCATCGCGTCGGTCGCCGCGGCGCGCAGCTCATCCCAGTCGATATCGGTCATGCGCGCGCTCCGTTCGCGTCGGGTCGGGTATCAGGAGGGTCGACGGATGCCGCGGCCTGGCATCCGTCGCCCTTCACACGCGCGGCAGGCACGCGTCATCCCTTGATGTATGGCTTGCCGGCGGCGGCGGGGCCGCGGATCTGACCCGCGAAGCCGGCGACGGCGATGATCGTCACGAGGTACGGCAGCATCAACATGAACTCGCTGGGGATCGGCGTACGCAGCACGGTCAGCAGGTTCTGCAGGTTCGTCGCGAACCCGAACAGCAGCGCCGCGAGGGTTGCGCGGATCGGGTCCCAGCGGCCGAAGATGACCGCCGCCAGGGCGATGAAGCCGAGGCCCGCCGTCATCTCCTTGGTGAACTGGCCCACCGAGACGAGCGTGAAGTACGCGCCGCCGATACCGGCGATCGCTCCGGCGAGCGAGACGTTCCAGAACCGGCTGGTGTTCACCTTGATGCCCACCGTGTCGGCCGCCTGCGGGTGCTCGCCGACCGCGCGCAGCCGCAGGCCCCAGCGGGTGCGGTAGAGGCCCCAGGCGACGAGCGCGACCGTGATGTACATGAGGTAGACGATGAACGTCTGGTTGAACAGCACGGGTCCGATGATCGGGATGTCGCTGAGCAGCGGGATCTCCCACCGCGTGAAGCGCACCGGGCGGTTGAGGTCCGCCTCGTTGGGCACGAGGAGCGCGCCGTAGAGGAAGCCCGTCAGGCCGGTCACGAGGACGTTGAGCACGACGCCGACGATCACCTGGTCGACGAGGTATTTGATGGAGAACGCCGCCAGGACGAACGCCACGAGCACGCCGCCCACCATCGCCCCGACGAGTCCGACGAAGGGGTTGTGGGTGATGCTCGCAAGCAGCGCGGCGCTGAACGCGCCGAACAGGAACTGGCCCTCGATCGCCACGTTGACGACGCCGACCCGCTCGCCGATCACGCCTCCGAGCGCACCGAAGATCAGCGGGACCGACAGCGACAGCGCACCGAACAGCAGACCGGTGACAGGCACGAGCCCGCCGGCGGCGGCCCACACGAGGAACGCGAACACGGCGAGGAGGCTGAACACGATCGGCAGCCAGAGGCCGGTGCGGCGGTAGCTCGCCGAGTCCCAGAACGCCCAGAGCGTCAGGAGCACGAGGAGGCCGATGAGGACCCAGCAGGTCACCGCGGTCGGGAAGCTCACGTTCGGCAGGCCGATCGACGAGCTCGGATCGCTCAGCCGGAACGTGCTGATGCCGTTGCGGGGGACGAACAGGAACAGGAGCGCCAGCAGAACCGTCGCGATCGCGAGGGTCACCGGCAGCTTCAGGTGGCGCACCTTCACGGTGGCCAGCTGGATCGTCCCGTCGGGAGCAGGAGCGAGCGCGGTCATGCGGACACCGCCTTCTTCGCAGCCTTGGCTCTCGCCTTGGCGGCCTTCTCGGCATCGGTCTTCGGCAGGAAGAAGATCGTGCGGATGAGCGGCGGCGCCGCGATGAACAGGACGATGAGCGACTGCACCACGAGCACGATGTCGACGGGGATGCCCTGCGAGGCCTGCATCGTGAACGAACCGGCCTTCAGCGCGCCGAACAGGATGCCGGCGGCGAACACGCCCCATGCCCGGCTGCGACCGAGGAGGGCGACGGTGATGGCGTCGAAGCCGATGCCCGCGTCGATGTACCCGTCGAAGCCGGTGGTCACCGAGCCCTGGATCTGGTTCATGCCGGCCAGACCCGCGAGGCCACCGGCGAAGAGCATCGCGTAGATGTACATCCGCTGCACGGAGATGCCGGACGCCCGGGCCGCGTGCGGGTTCTCGCCGACGGCGCGGAGCCGGAATCCGAGGCTCGAGCGCTCGACCAGCCACCACACGAACACGGTGGCCGCGATGACGATCACGAAGCCCCAGTCGAGCAGGGGGAAGCGAGGTCCGAGGAGGTCGGGGAACTGCGCGTTCGACGGCGTGGCCGACGAGATCGGCTGGTCGCCCGCCGGGCGCTGCAGGATGCCGGGCGTGCGCACCATCCACGTCACGAGATAGAACGCGACGTAGTTGAGCATGATGGTGAGGATCACCTCGTGGGCGCCGGTGCGCGCCTTCAGCACACCGACGATGCCACCCCAGATCGCACCGCCGGCGATGCCCGCCGCGAGGGTCAGAGGCAGCTGGAGGAACATCGGCAGGTTCAGGTTGAAGGTGAACAGCGCCGCCGTCGCACATGCGATGAGGATCTGGCCGCGGCCACCGATGTTGAACAGGCCCACGCGGAACGCCAGCGCCACACCGAGGCCCGCGGCGATCAGCGGGGCGGCGAAGCCGAGCGTGTTGGTGAGCGGCCGGATCTGCGTCGCGAAGTCGTTCGCCCGGGGGTTGTAGATCGCCCCGCGGAAGAGCGCCTCGTACCCGCCGTACACGGCGTTCCAGACGGCGCCGAGGGTGTCGCCGGGTCGCGCGAAGAAGTAGCCGGACGCCGCCTGGACCTCCTCGTTCGTGATCGCCATCAGGATGCCGCCCACGACCATCGCCACGACGATCGCGAGCACGGTGGTCACCCAGTTGCTGCGCAGCAGCTCCTTGATGAAGACGTTCTGACGCGGCGGCGCGGGCACCTCGCCGTCGACGGCGCCGGGCGCGTCGGGCGTGGGTCCCGGGAGGTCCGGCGAACCTGTGAGCGGGCCCGAAACGGGCGGGAGCTGATCTGCCGGCAGCCCCTTGAGCGGGTCGCCGCTCGCAGCGGGGTTCTGGTCGTTCACGCGACGGCCTCCTCGGGCTTCTCGCCGGCCATCATGAGGCCGAGAACGTCTCGGGGGGTGTCGCCGGGCACGATGCCGACGATCGCTCCGCGGTACATCACCGCGATGCGGTCGGCGAGGGCCGCGACCTCGTCGAGCTCGGTCGAGACGACCACGACCGGGATGCCGGCGTCCCGCGTCTCGACGATGCGCTTGTGGATGAACTCGATCGAGCCGACGTCGACGCCGCGCGTCGGCTGCGCCGCGACGAGCAGCTTCAGCTCGCGGCTCATCTCGCGCGCGATCACGACCTTCTGCTGGTTTCCGCCGGACAGTGTCCCGGCGGGGACGTCGGGGCCCTGCGTGCGGATGTCGTACTCGGTGATGCGCGCCTTGGCGAAGTCGTCGAGCACGCCGCGGCGGATCGTGCCGCCCGATACGAAGGCCTTGTCGCCGGACCGGTCGAGGATGAGGTTCTCGGCGACCGTGAAGGTGCCCACGAGGCCGTCCTCGGTGCGATCCTCGGGCACGAACCCGACACCCTCGTCGAGGATGCCGCGCACGCTCTTGCCCACCAGCTCGACGCCACTGAGCTCGATCGACCCGCTCACGCGCTCCCCGAGGCCCACCATGGCCTCGATGAGCTCGGTCTGGCCGTTGCCCTGAACGCCCGCGACAGCGAGGATCTCGCCGGGGCGGACGTCGAAGCTCACGTCGTCGACGACGACGGTGCCGTTCGCGGTGACGACGCGGAGATCGCGCACCTCGAGTCCGCCCTCGCCGGGCTGGGGCGGGCCCTTGTGGACGGTGAGCTCGACCGCGCGGCCGACCATGAGAGAAGCGAGCTCCGCGTTGGACGCGGTCGGTGAGGCCTCGCCGACGACCTTGCCGAGGCGGATGACGGTGATGCGATCGGCGACCGCGCGCACCTCGCGCAGCTTGTGGGTGATGAAGACGATCGAGGTGCCCTCATCGCGCAGCTGCTTCATGATCGTCATCAGCTCGTCGGTCTCCTGCGGCGTGAGCACGGCGGTCGGCTCGTCGAACACGAGCACCTTCGCGTCGCGCGACAACGCTTTGATGATCTCGACCCGCTGCTGCACGCCGACGGGGAGATCGCCGACGATGGCGTCCGGATCGACCTCGAACCCGAAGCGGTCGGCGACCGCGCGCACGTGCTGGCGGGCCTTGGCGAGGTCGAGGGCGCCGAGCGCCTTCGTGTTCTCGTGCCCCAGCATCACGTTCTCGGCGACGGTGAAGACCGGGATGAGCATGAAGTGCTGGTGCACCATGCCGATTCCCGAGTTCATCGCGTCGCCGGGGCCCCGGAAGTGCTGGACGACGTCGTCCAGCAGGATCTCGCCCTCATCGGCCTGGTAGAGGCCGTAGAGCACGTTCATGAGTGTCGATTTGCCGGCGCCGTTCTCGCCGAGAAGGGCATGGATCTCTCCCGGCTGGACCACGAGATCGATGTGGTCGTTCGCGACGAGGGACCCGAAACGCTTCGTGATCCCACGGAGCTCGAGCTTCATATGTGCACCCTATATATGCTGTCGGCCGCGGCGCCATCCATCTGACGGCGGCGGGAAGAACGCGGCCGGGTGGAATCGTCCACCCGGCCGCGTTCCGCTGTTCCTGCTGCCTTACGGCGAGCTGGGCGAGGTCACCTCGAGGTCGCCCGAGATGATCTGCTCCTGGAGGGCGGCGAGCTCATCGAGCAGGCCCTCCGGCAGCTGCGACTCGAACGAGCCGAAGCCCGACAGGCCCACGCCCTCGTTCTCGAGCGTGCCGATGTAGGTCGCGGGGTCGAAGTCACCGGACGAGGCCTCCATCGTCGCCTGGTAGACGGCCTCGTCGATGCGCTTCATGATCGAGACGAGCACCATGTCGGCGACCGAGGGGTCGGCCTTGGCGAGGTCGGAGTCGACACCGAGCATGACGGTGCCGCTGCCCGCGTCGGTGATGGCGTCGCGCGCGCTCTGGTAGATCGGGCCGCCGACCGGGAGGATCACGTCGACGCCCTGGTCGAGGATGCCCTGCGCGGTCTGCTTGGCGGTGTCGTTCGCGGCGAAGCCGCCGGTCATCGAGCCTTCCTGCGCGTCGACGTCCCAGCCGTAGGTCTCGACCGCGGCGCCCTTGTCCTCGTTGTACTTCTCGACGCCGTCGATGAAGCCGTCCATGAAGATGGTGACGGGCGGGATCGGGATACCGCCGAACGTGCCGACCTTGTTGACGCCGGCCTGCGCCGACCACGCGGCCGCGGCGTAGCCGCCGAGGTACGCAGCCTGGACCGTGTCGAACAGGAGCGGCTTGATGTTCGGCGCGTCGGTGGTGCCGTCGCCGGTCTCCTTGCCGTCGTCGCCCGTCTTGCCGCTGTTGTCGGCCCGGTCGTCGATGATCGCGTAGTTCACGTCGGGGTTCGCGAGCGCGGAGGCGACCGTGTCGGCCGAGAGCTTGAAGCCGACCGAGATGATGAACGTGCAGCCCTCGGCGATGAGGTTCTCGAGGTTCGGGGCGTAGTCGTTGGCCGAGCTGGACTCGACCTCGATGGGCTTGACGCCGAGCTCCTCTGCGGCGCGGTCCATGCCTTCCTTCGCGGACTGGTTGAACGACTTGTCGTTGAAGCCGCCGTCGTCCGACACGAGGCAGGGGGTGAAGCCCTCGACGACGTTTCCGGCGTCTCCCGTGGATTCGGTCTCCTCAGGGGCGGAGCCGCAGCCGGCGAGGGCGATCAGCATGCCCGCGGCGACGGTGACGCCGACGAGCTTCTTGGTGCGTGAGATGGTCAACTCAGCCTCCACTACGTTCCCCCGCGTCCTTCACGGGGACTGCACAAAGTTACCCACTGTGACGGCGCGGTTGCATGCATCGTGAGGCGTCGTTCGCGAAAGGTTACAAAGACGCAATATCCCGCTCAGATGAGCAGAGGATCGGGGAAAACGGATGCCGCGGGCCGCGGCATCCGATTTCACAGCACTTCGCCGCGACCGCTGAGCTTGAGCGCGTCCACGACGCCCTTCACGCGCTGCGCGTGCTCGCTCGTGGTGACCAGCAGCGCATCCTCGGTGTCGACCACGACGATGTCCCGGACCCCGATGAGGCTGATGACCCGCCGGGTCTGGCTCACGACGATGCCGCTGGCGGCATCCGACAGGATGCGGGCGTTCTCGCCGAGGATGGCGAGGTCGTTCTTGCGGCCGTGGGAGTTGAGCTTGGCGAGACTCGCGAAGTCACCCACGTCGTCCCAGTCGAAGTGGCCGGGGATGACGGCGAGGCGCCCCTTCGCGGCGGAGGGCTCGGCGACGGTGTAGTCGATCGCGACCTTCTTGAGCGTCGGCCAGACCCGGTCGACCACCGGTCCGCGCTCATCCCGGTCGTCCCAGGCCTCGGCGAGATCCATGAGTCCCGCATAGAGGTGAGGCTCATTCTCGGCGATCTCGCCCAGCAGCACGTCGGCCCGCGAGATGAACATGCCGGCGTTCCACAGGTAGTTGCGGTCCGCGAAGTACTCCTTCGCCGTCTCGAGGTCGGGCTTCTCGACGAAGCTCTCGACCAGCGCGGCCTCGGGCGCCCCCTCGACCTTCAGCGCGGTGCTCTTCTTGATGTAGCCGAACCCGACGGACGGCTCGGAGGGCTGGATGCCGATGGTGCAGATGTAGCCCTCGCGCGCGGTGGCGACCGCCTGGTTCACCGCCCACTCGAACAGCTGCGGCACGCGGATGACGTGGTCGGCGGCGAAGGAGCCGATGATCACGTCGGGCTCGCGGCGCGAGAGGATCGCGGCGGCCAGGCCGATGGCGGCCGTCGAGTCGCGAGGCTCCGACTCGAGGAAGACGTTCTTGTCCGGGATCCCGGGGAGCTCCCTCTCCACGGCGGCACGGTGTGCTCGGCCGGTCACGACGGCGATGCGATCGGGCCCGGCGAGCGGCTCGAGGCGGTCCCATGTATCGCGCAGCAGCGTGCGGCCAGAGCCGGTGAGGTCGTGGAGGAACTTCGGCGCATCGGCGCGCGACAGCGGCCACAGCCTGCTGCCGATGCCGCCGGCGGGGATCACGGCGTAGAAATCGTCGATGGGTCCGGGCATGGCACCAGGCTAGCGGGATCGGCGAAACAACCGGGGTTCTTTCCCGTCGTGAAGATCCCTCCGGATGGAGGGGGCGTAAGGGTCGCCTTCGTCGCCTGTCCGCGAAATGCGGGAATAGGATGGTCGCAGCGCCCGCGTGACGCCGACGGCCCGAAGCCCACGGTTCCGGGCCCTCTTCGGGGGCCGTCCTCGCAGTCCGAGGCCAGCCCCATCGTGTTTCGATCCAAGGAGGACGGACGTGTCTGCACCAGCACGCGTCACACCGTCGGTATCCGAGACCACCTCCCGAGTTCCCCGCGGCACGCTCTACCGCGGGAACGAAGGCATGTGGTCGTGGGTGCTGCACCGCATCACCGGCGTCGCCATCTTCTTCTTCCTGCTCGTCCACATCCTCGACACGGCGCTCATCCGGGTGTCGCCCGAGGCGTACGACGCGGTGATCGGCACCTACAAGAACCCGGTGATGGCCCTCGGCGAGGTCGCCCTCGTCGGCGCCATCGCGTACCACGCGTACAACGGCCTGCGCATCATCCTGGTCGACATGTGGTCGTGGGCCACACGCCACCAGCGCCAGCTGTGGTGGGGCGTGCTGGGCCTGTGGGCCGTGACGATGCTGGGCTTCGTGCCGCGTCACCTCATGCTCGCCTTCGCTCCGGGAGGGGGCCACTGATGACCGCCATCGCCGAACCGCGCGCTCCGCGCGCCGCCGTCCGCCGTCGGGGCGCCAACCTCGAGAAGTGGGGCTGGGTCTACATGCGCGCCTCGGGCGTGCTGCTCGTGGTCCTCATCTTCGGCCACCTCTTCGTGAACCTGATGGTGGGCGAGGGCATCCACGGCATCGACTTCGCGTTCGTCGCCGGCAAGTACGCCACGCCGTTCTGGCAGTGGTGGGACGTCCTCATGCTGTGGCTCGCGCTGATCCACGGCGCGAACGGCATGCGCACGATCGTCAACGACTACGTGACCCACGCCGGCACCCGCCGCGTGCTGGTCTGGGCGCTCGGCCTGGCTGCCGCGTTCCTGATCGTGCTCGGCACGCTCGTCGTCTTCACGTTCGACCCGTGCATCGGCTTCGACGCCGAGACCGCGTCCGACACCATCATCAGCATCTGCGGCTAAGCACTCGGGCGACCCCCGAGCATCGACCATCGAAAGCACCCAGCGTGAGCACTGAGACCACCGACAGCTACGTCAAGGACGGCGTCCACTACCACCAGTTCGACATCGTCATCGTGGGCGCCGGCGGCGCCGGCATGCGCGCCGCGATCGAGGCCGGCCCCGGGGCGAAGACGGCCGTCATCTCGAAGCTGTACCCCACCCGATCGCACACCGGCGCGGCGCAGGGCGGCATGGCGGCGGCCCTGGCCAACGTTGAAGAGGACTCGTGGGAGTGGCACACCTTCGACACCGTCAAGGGCGGCGACTACCTCGTCGACCAGGACGCGGCCGAGATCCTGGCGAAGGAGGCCATCGACGCGGTCATCGACCTCGAGAACATGGGTCTGCCGTTCAACCGCACGCCCGAGGGCAAGATCGACCAGCGCCGCTTCGGCGGCCACACCGCCGACCACGGCAAGACCCCCGTGCGCCGCGCCTGCTACGCGGCCGACCGCACCGGCCACATGATCCTGCAGACGCTGTTCCAGAACTGCGTCAAGCTCGGCATCAACTTCTTCAACGAGTTCTACGTGCTCGACCTGATCACGGTCGGCGAGGGCACGGACAAGCAGATCGCAGGCGTCGTCGCCTACGAGCTCGCCACGGGCGACCTGCACGTCTTCCAGTCGAAGGCCGTCATCTTCGCGACGGGCGGCTTCGGCAAGATCTTCAAGACGACCTCGAACGCGCACACCCTCACCGGTGACGGCGTCGGCATCATCTGGCGCAAGGGCCTGCCGCTGGAGGACATGGAGTTCTTCCAGTTCCACCCGACCGGCCTCGCCGGGCTCGGCATCCTCCTCACCGAAGGCGCCCGCGGCGAAGGCGCGATCCTGCGCAACGTGAGCGGCGAGCGGTTCATGGAGCGGTACGCCCCGACCATCAAGGACCTCGCCCCGCGCGACATCGTCAGCCGATGCATGGTGCAGGAGGTCGCAGAGGGCCGCGGCGCCGGACCCCACCGCGACTACGTGCTGCTGGACTGCACGCACCTGGGCGCCGAGGTCCTCGAGACGAAGCTCCCCGACATCACCGAGTTCGCCCGCACCTACCTGGGCGTCGACCCCGTGGTCGAGCCGGTGCCCGTCATGCCCACCGCGCACTACGCGATGGGCGGCATCCCGACGAACAACGACGCGCAGGTGCTGAGCGACAACACGACGGTCGTGCCCGGCCTCTACGCCGCGGGCGAGTGCGCGTGCGTCTCGGTGCACGGCTCGAACCGCCTCGGCACCAACTCGCTGCTCGACATCAACGTCTTCGGCAAGCGCGCCGGCCGCAACGCCGTCGAGTACGTGCAGACCGCCGACTTCGTGCCGCTCCCCGAAGACCCCGCGGCCGAGGTGCGCAACCTCATCGAGGGCCTGCGCAACAACCCGGGCACCGAGCGCATCGCGGTCCTGCGCAAGACGCTGCAGGACGAGATGGACCGCAAGGCCCAGGTGTTCCGCACCGACGAGTCGCTGGGCGAGGTGCTCCTCACGATCGAAGAGCTGCGCGAGCGGTACAAGAACGTGCACGTCGACGACAAGGGCAAGCGGTTCAACACCGACCTGCTCGAGGCCGTCGAGCTCGGCTTCCTCCTCGACATCGCCGAGGTCGTCGTCGTCACCGCGAAGAACCGTCAGGAGAGCCGCGGCGGCCACATGCGCGACGACTTCCCGAAGCGCGACGATGAGAACTACATGCAGCACACGATGGCGTACCTGTCGGGCGACCCGCACTCGTCGAACGCCGAAGACCACATCCGCCTGGGCTGGAAGCCGGTCGTCTTCACGAAGAACGAAAAGGGCGAATTGAACTACCCGCCGATGGAGAGGAAGTACTGATGGCGACCTCGGTCACCGACGTCATCGAGCGCACCGACGCCGACGCGCCCGTCCGCGCAGAGGAGTCCGCGAACGACACCGGCATCCAGTCGTTCCTCGTCACCTTCATCATCCGGCGCTTCGACCCCGAGGTCGACGAGGAGCCGCGCTGGGTCGACTACGACGTCGAGCTCTACTCGACGGACCGCGTGCTCGACGCCCTGCACAAGATCAAGTGGGAGGTCGACGGCTCGCTGACCTTCCGCCGCTCGTGCGCCCACGGCATCTGCGGCTCCGACGCGATGCGCATCAACGGCCGCAACCGGCTCGCGTGCAAGACGCTCATCAAGGACCTCGACATCTCGCAGCCGATCTACGTCGAGGCCATCAAGGGCCTGCCGCTGGAGAAGGACCTCGTCGTCGACATGGAGCCCTTCTTCGCGTCGTACCGCGAGGTTCAGCCGTTCCTCATCGCGAACTCGACCCCCGAGAAGGGCAAGGAGCGCATCCAGTCGATCGTCGACCGCGAGGTCTTCGACGACACCACCAAGTGCATCCTCTGCGCCGCCTGCACGTCGTCGTGCCCCGTCTTCTGGACCGACGGACAGTACTTCGGCCCCGCGGCCATCGTCAACGCGCACCGCTTCATCTTCGACTCGCGCGACGACGCGGGCGATGTGCGCCTCGACATCCTCAACGACAAGGAGGGCGTCTGGCGCTGCCGCACGACCTTCAACTGCACCGAGGCGTGCCCTCGCGGCATCGAGGTGACCAAGGCGATCGCCGAGGTCAAGCAGGCGGTCCTCCGCGGGCGCCCGTAACCCCGTTTCTCCTTCAGACAGACGGATGCCGCATCGCTGAGCGATGCGGCATCCGTCTGTCGCTAATCTGAACACCGTGACGCACACTCCCCCGCCCGACGCCCGTGCGGCGGCGGACGCCGCGCAGCGCGAGGAGGAATCCCTCCGGGAGCGCTGGGAGGCGACGGAGCACAGCCTCAGGCAGCGGTTCGACACGCCGATCAGCCGGGCCACGCGACTCACGCAGGCGACGATGGCGTGGTTCCCCGTGCGGGTGTGGCGGCACTTCCTCATCGAGAACGGGTTCCTGCTCGCGGCGGGCGTCAGCTACGTCGCGCTCTTCGCCTGCTTCGCCGCGATCTACCTCGTGTTCGCGATCGCCGGGATCTGGCTGGGCGGAAGCCCGGACGCCGTCAACGCCCTCATCGACCTGATCAACGTCTATATCCCGGGGCTCATCGCGCCGTCCGGCGGCCTGTTCACCAACGAGCAGGTGCAGGAGATCGCGTCGCAGAACTCCGGCGTCCTGGGCTGGACGGGGATCATCGCCCTGGGCGCCCTCATCTGGACGGCGATCGACTGGGTCACCTACTCCCGCCGCGCCGTGCGCGAGCTGTTCGCCATCCCCCCGGATCGACGCAGCTACTTCCTGCTCAAGGCGCGCGACTTCCTCGCGGCGCTCATCTTCGGCGCTGCGCTCATTCTGGGCGCCGCTCTGAGCACGGTGGGAACGCTGGCGATGAACTGGATCTTCTCACTGATCGGGTGGAAGGACACCAGCGCGCTCACCACGATCAGCGTGAGCATCGGCTCCCTGCTGATCGGCTTCGCGGTGACCTCGACTGCGCTGGTCGGCTTCTTCCGCTTCCTCACCGGCACGAAGCTGCCGTGGCGGCGCATCTGGCCCGGAGCCATGCTCGGCGGACTCGGGATCTCCGTGCTCCAGCTCGGCGCGGGTCTGCTGCTCAGCTACACCCCTTCCAACCCGCTGCTGGCGACCTTCGCGATCTTCATCGGGATGCTGCTGTGGTTCCGGCTGCTCGGGATCGTCATGCTCGTCGCGGCCGCCTGGATCGCCGTCGCGGCGAAGGACCGCGATGTCGTGCTGCTGCCGCAGACCGATGCCGAGCGTGTCGCCGCGGAGCATGCCGCCCTCCTGCTGGCAGCGCGCGTGCGCCTGCGCACGGCCCAGGACGCCCGTGACCAGGCGCCGTGGTATCGCGTATGGATCGCGGACCGCGCGGTGCGCGACGCCGAGGAGGAGCTGAGCCAGGTCGAGGCCGCCACGCCGGGGCGCCCGCACGCGTCCGCGGTGACGGCGAGACCGGATGCGAACGCGTCGGGACCGACCTCGGCGCCGAAGGCCGGTCCGTCGAAGCCCGCGGCGTCGCAGGCTGCGATGCCGCGGGCGGCGGGTCCAACTGCGGCCGAGGACCAGGGACCCGAGACGAAAGCGGCGGCGCCGAGGCGGAAGCGCTCGAGGTCGTCGAGGGCCACAGCGCGCAACGGCGACGGCACCGGCTGACGGGTCCTCCGGTGTCGGTGGCCCCGGATAGTCTTGCCGTCGTGTCTCGCCGTGTTCGCATCGCCTCTGTCAACGTCAACGGAATCCGCGCGGCGACGCGCAAGGGCATGCTCGAGTGGCTCGACGCCGCCGACATCGACGTGATGGCCCTCCAGGAGGTCCGCGCCACCGAAGACGAGCTGCGCGCGGCGCTCCCGGGCTGGGAGATCGTCAACGACGAGGCTCTCGCGAAGGGCCGCGCCGGCGTGGCCGTGGCCAGCCGCATTCCGTCGGTCGAGGTGCGCCGTGTGCTTGGCCCCGCCGCCGAGGATGCGGCCGAGGTGCTCGACAGCGCCGGCCGCTGGATCGAGGCCGACTTCGACATCGACGGCGAGCGCCTCATCGTCGTCAGCGCGTACGTGCACACGGGCGAGGCCGACACTCCCAAGCAGGACGCGAAGTGGGCCTTCCTCGACGCGATGGAGAAGCGGATGCCGGAGCTCAAGGCCGCATCCCCGCTCGCGCTCGTCATGGGCGACCTCAATGTCGGTCACCGCGAGTTCGACATCCGCAACTGGAAGGGCAACGTCAAGAAGGCCGGGTTCCTCCCTCGCGAACGCGCGTACTTCGACCGGTTCTTCGGCGAGCAAGGGGCGGAGGTCACCGGCGCCGACGGCTCGACCGGCCCCGGCCTCGGCTGGGTCGACATCGGCCGCCGCTTCCACGGCGACGTCGACGGCCCCTACACCTGGTGGTCCATGCGCGGACGCGCGTTCGACAACGACACCGGGTGGCGCATCGACTACCACCTCGCGACGCCCGAGCTCGGTGCCCGGGTCGCCGACTACCGCGTGGTGCGAGCGCCCTCGTGGGACACGCGCTGGAGCGACCACTCCCCCGTCGTCGCCGACTACTCGATCGGGCGCTGAGGCGCAGCATCCGCTTTATAGACTTGTCGGATGAGTAGATCGCGCCTGTACTCCGGCATGCAGCCCTCCGCCGACTCGCTCCAGATCGGCAACTACATCGGGGCCCTCATGCAGTGGCGCGAGCTGCAGGAGTCGTACGACGCGTTCTTCTCGGTGGTCGACCTGCACGCGATCACCGTCGCGCAGGACCCCGAGCACCTGCGTGAGAAGACGCGCCGCACCGCCGCCCAGTACATCGCCGCGGGCATCGAGCCCTCGAAGTCGACGCTGTACGTGCAGTCGCACGTGCCCGCCCACGCCGAGCTGGCATGGATCCTGTCGACGATCACCGGCTTCGGCGAGGCCGGGCGCATGACGCAGTTCAAGGACAAGTCCTCGCGCTACGGCTCCGATGCCACGTCGGTCGGGCTCTTCACCTATCCCGTGCTGATGGCCGCCGACATCCTGCTGTACCAGACCGACATCGTGCCCGTCGGCGACGACCAGAAGCAGCACGTCGAGCTGACCCGCGATCTGGCGGAGCGCTTCAACAGCCGCTTCGGCGAGACGTTCACGGTGCCGATGCCGGTCATCCAGCAGGAGACGGCCCGCATCTACGATCTGCAGAACCCCACCGCGAAGATGTCGAAGTCGGCGGAGTCCGATGCCGGCGTGCTGTGGCTGCTCGACGACCCGGCAGTCTCGGCGAAGAAGATCATGCGCGCCGTCACCGACTCCGAGGGCTCCGTCCGCTACGACCGCGAGGCGAAGCCCGGCGTCTCGAACCTGCTCGTGATCTACGCGGCCCTGACCGGTCGCCAGATCCCCTCGATCGAGGACGAGTACGCGGGCCGCGGCTACGGCGACTTCAAGAAGGGCCTCGCCGAGGTCGTCGTCAACGAGTTCGGCCCGGTGCGCGAGCGCGCGCTGCAGATGCTCGACGACACCGCGGAGCTCGACCGCGTCCTCGCCGTCAACGCCGGCAAGGCCGAAGAGGTCGCCAACCGCACCCTCACCGACGTCTACGACAAGGTCGGCCTCCTCCGCCGCTCCCGCTGACCGGACCGGATGCTGCGGCCCCCGGCCGAGTGTCGCCCGGCCGGGTGTCGCGGCCCCGGCCGGGTGTCGCGGCCCCAGCCGGGTGTCGCGGCCCCGGCCGGGTGTCGGGGCCTCGGACCACAGCATCCGTTCTCTCCTGTTCCCGATTCAGGATCGGCATCCTTTCGCTCTTCGTTGCCGCCCGAGTTCTCGGCCCCACGCCCGGACATCGTGCGCGCATCTCCTGAACACGGAACGTTCTGAGCTGGAGACCGCAGACAGGGCGGTGTGCTGGTCAGCGACCGTTGCGGGCAGTCAGCCCCGCGATCGCCTGCATGACCTCGTCCGGCCGGTGCATGATGTCCTGTGCCGTCAGCCGCAGCACCGCGTATCCCCGGCGCGCGAGCGCGAGGTCGCGGCGGTAGTCCTTGAGTTGCTGCGCCCAGTCGCTGTGGTGTTGCCTGCTGTCGCATTCGATGACGAGCCATCCGTCGACCACGAGGTCCACGAACCCGACGTCGTCGAACTCGACCTGTAGGTCGAAGGTGCAGCCGAGAGCCCTCAGAATGAGGCGGACGAAGGTCTCGGGTCCCGACTGCGAGCGACCGTCGATGAGCGGGCGAAGCGCCGAGTACCGCGCGGGAACCAGTGCGAAGACCTCGGGCACCTGCGCCTCGGTGAGCAGCTTCTTATTGAGCGCGCTGTCGAGCGAAGCAACCGCTGCCCGGGGACTCTGGCAGATCATGGCCTGCGCGAGGGCGACCACGATGTCGACGCAGGTCGCATTGCCCGGATCCTCAGGCAGCACCTCCCAGTGGAGTCGTGTGCCATGCGGCTTCGACAGGTCCAGACGTTTCTTGCGGTTGTGCGGCGAGCGCATACGGCTGGAGCTCGGCGTGAGGTGCACATGCAGCCGGGAATTCTCCAGCACGAAGACCCCGAGCATCTCCAGCAACGACAGGCACGTCAGACGGCCTCCGACTCGCACGGCGCGCACAACGGCATCCGGGGCATCGGCGGGCAAGTAGTGGTCTCGACGGGCGCGTATGAGCTCCCCGGCGCGGACGAGCGCCGTGATCTGCCGCCGCGTCATGCCAGCGTGGAACATCTCCGCGCGTGTTCTGTGCGTCTCCCACATTCGACCGAGGCTCGCGCAGGGGGACGGCGCGTTCGGGCATTCTTCCGGTTCTGGGGAGGACCGATGTCCGCCGCCGCCTGTGGAGGAGCCGCCGCCCGCACCGCTTCCTCGCCCGGCTCTGTTCCGAACTCAGGATCCGCAGGCGCCAGACGGCCGGTGCCCCCGGATTCTCGGCCCTCACGGGCCGGCATCCCGCAGACCATCCTGAGTAGGGAACCGGGCGGGATCTCAGCCGAGCGCACGGCGAGCTGACGCCCGTGGAATTCGGGGAGGTGATGGTGGAGAGTCGCCCCGAGCCATGTTCCCAACTCAGGATGGGCGTACGCAGATCTGCGGGGGGACCGCGGAATGACACGATCCTGGTCCCCCCAAGCACTTCCAATCCTGAATTCGGAACTGGGGCGCCGGGTTCTCGGAACTGGGGCTCCGGGTTCTCGGAACTGGGGCGCCGGTTCTCGGACCTGTGTCGCAGATGCGCGACATGCACGTTGGCCGCTGGACGCACGGGACGCGGGCAGGCTTGCTGCGAGCACCCCATAGGGTGGGCGGATGGAGCCCGTGACCCTGCGCACCACGCGCCTGGAGCTGTCCGCGCCGCGTGTGGAGGACGTCGACGCCGTCTACGTGGCGTGCCAGGACCCCGACATCCAGCGGTACACGCGGGTGCCGTCGCCGTACGCGCGCGAGGACGCCGAGAAGTTCATCGACGCGGTCGCCGAGCAGTGGGCGGGCGAGCTGCATCGCACGTGGGTGATCCGCGACGGCGCGACCCTCGTCGGAACCATCGGCTTCTACCGCCTCGACGGGCAGGGCAACGGTGAGATCGGGTACTGGATCGCCCCGGACCAGCGCGGCGGCGGACGCCTGCGCGAAGCCGCGAACGCGGTGATCGACTGGGCCTTCTCGACCGAGGGCGCAGGCCTCACCCGCATCGAGTGGCGCGCCGTCGTCGGCAACGAGCCGTCGGCGCGCGTCGCCCGCGCGCTGGGCTTCCGCTTCGAGGGCACTCTGCGCCAGGCGCTCGTGAGCGCGAAGAATCGCGACGACGGCTGGATCGCGGGACTCCTGAAGACGGACGAGCGGATGCCTCAGCCCTGGCCCGTCCTCGACGACTGACGACCGGCCCGACCGAGTCGCGTGGCCGCGTCCTCCCGACCTCTCACGGCCGGCCCGCGTGTCGCCACGGCATGGCAGGATGAGCGCATGCCCGAGATGCCCGAGGTGCAGGGACTCGTCGACTTCCTCCGCGCGCGGCTCACCGGCGTGCAGATCACGCGGGCGACCGTCGCGAACATCGCGGCGCTGAAGACGTACGACCCGCCGATCGACGCGCTCCAGGGGCAGGAGATCACGGGGGCCTCGCGCCACGGCAAGTTCATCGACCTCGCGACGACCGGCCCGCACCTGGTGTTCCACCTCGCCAAGGCCGGGTGGCTGCGCTGGTACGACGAGCTGCCCAAGACGATCATCCGCCCGGGCAAGACGCCGATCGCGCTGCGCGTCGCGCTCTCCGACGGCGCCGGGTTCGATCTCACCGAGGCGGGCACGAAGAAGTCCCTCGCGGTCTACGTCGTGCGCGAACCGTCGGACGTCCCCGGTGTCGCACGGCTCGGCCCCGACCCCCTCGACCCCTCCTTCTCGCGCGACACCTTCGCCGAGCTGCTCGCCGGCCGCCGCACCCAGATCAAGGGGGTGCTGCGCGACCAGATGATCATCGCGGGGGTCGGCAACGCCTACTCCGACGAGATCCTGCACGCGGCCAAGATGTCGCCGTACGCGCTGGCCTCCTCACTGTCCGACGACGACGTCACGCGCCTGTTCGACGCGATGACCGAGACGTTGACGGATGCTGTCGCCGAGGCATCCGGAAAGCCACCGGCCGAGCTGAAGGACGCGAAACGCCGGGGTATGCAGGTCCACGGGCGCCGCGGTGAGACGTGCCCTGTCTGCGGCGATGAGGTGCGCAGCGTCTTCTTCGCCGACAACTCGCTCGAGTACTGTCCCACCTGCCAGACCGGCGGCAAGATCCTCGCCGACCGCCGCCTCTCGCGCCTTCTGAAGTAGCCTCAGTCGCCGGTCGTGCCCATGAGCACGCGGGCGTCCTCGTCGACCCAGTCGAGCGACTTCGACACCGCTTTGCGCCACTGACGGTAGCGGCGCTCGCGCTCGTCCTCGCGCATCCGCGGCTCGAAGCGGACGTCCTCCCGCCAGTGCGATCGGAGCTCGTCGAGGTCGCTCCATACGCCGGTCGCGAGGCCAGCGGCGTACGCGGCGCCGAGGGCGGTCGTCTCGACGACCTTCGGGCGGACGACGGGGATGCCGAGGATGTCGGCCTGGAATTGCATCAGGAGGTCGTCGCGCGTCATGCCGCCGTCGACGCGCAGCTCGTCGAGCGTGCGGCCGGTGTCGGCGACGACGGCGTCGATCACGTCGCGCGTCTGGAACGCCGTCGACTCGAGGGCCGCGCGCGCGATGTGCGCCTTGTTGACGTAGCGCGTGAGTCCGACGAGCGCGCCGCGCGCGTCGGGGCGCCAGTACGGCGCGAAGAGCCCGGAGAACGCCGGCACGAAGTAGGCGCCGCCGTTGTCGTCGACGCTCGCGGCGAGAGTCTCGACGTCCTCCGAACGCTGGATGATGCCCAGGTTGTCGCGCAGCCATTGCACGAGCGAGCCGGTCACCGCGATGGATCCCTCGAGCGCGTAGCGGGCGGGCTCGTCGCCGATCCGGTAGCCGACCGTGGTGATGAGGCCACTGCCTGATCGCACGATCTCGGTGCCGGTGTTCACGAGCAGGAAGTTGCCGGTGCCATAGGTGTTCTTCGACTCCCCCGCGTCGAAGGCCGCCTGCCCGAAGGTCGCCGCCTGCTGATCGCCGAGGATCCCGGCGATCGGGACGCCGTCGAGCACCGAGGGCAGCGAGGAGTGTCCGACCACCTCGGATGACGAGCGGATCTCGGGCATCATCGCGCGCGGGATGCCCCACACGGCGAGCAGGTCGTCCGCCCAGTCGAGCGTGCGCAGGTCCATGAGCAGCGTGCGGGACGCGTTGGTGACATCCGTGACGTGGATGCCGCCGCGCGCGCCGCCGGTGAGGTTCCACACCACCCAGGTGTCGGGTGTGCCGAACAGGAGCTCCCCCGCTTCGGCGGCGGCCCGCGCTCCGTCCACATTGTCGAGGATCCACGCGACCTTCGACGCGGAGAAGTACGTGGCGAGCGGCAGCCCGGTGGCCTCGGCGAACCGATCCGCACCCCCCTCGGCCGCCATCTCGTCGATACGGGGCTGGGTGCGGGTGTCCTGCCACACGAGCGCGTTGTGAACCGGACGCCCGGTGCGCTTCTCCCACACGATCGCCGTCTCGCGCTGATTCGTCACGCCGATCGCGGCGACCGCGGATGCCGCGAGCCCGGCGCGCGACAGACACGACGCGATGACCCATTCGGTGTTGGTCCAGATCTCGACCGGGTCGTGCTCCACTCGACCGGCACGGGGAAAGATCTGCTCGTGCTCACGCTGCGATACAGAGACCACGGCACCGGCGGCGTCGAACACGATGGCACGCGTCGAGGTCGTGCCCTGGTCGATGGACAGCACGTGGTCGGGCAACGTCGTCTCCTTGCTCGGCGGGCGACATCGCCCGCGCGGTCGGCCGCGCGCC
Source organism: Microbacterium sp. BE35 (assembly GCF_031457705.1). Classification (NCBI taxonomy): domain Bacteria; kingdom Bacillati; phylum Actinomycetota; class Actinomycetes; order Micrococcales; family Microbacteriaceae; genus Microbacterium; species Microbacterium sp. BE35. The sequence goes on along the minus strand of NZ_JAVDXD010000002.1, from coordinate 699,016 downwards.
GGGCGCGCGTGCGGTCAGGCTATCGCGCGGCGGCGGGGATCCAGGACGGGTCGGCGGCGTGGATCCGCTCCAGCGCACGTCCGACCTCGAGCGCGGTGCGTGCGGGGTCCCAGTCGAGCACGGGGGCGACCGCGTCGGCCGCCTCGGCGACCGCCGCCGCGCTCGCCTCGCCGACGAACGCGACGCTGGTGCGCCGCAGCAGCAGGTCGTCGAGATGCGTGACGTCCTCCGTCGCGGCGAGGTGGCGCAGCTCGCCCGAGCTGTAGTCCGGCAGGTGCTCGAGCAGGGCGTCGTCGGCATCCGCGGCGATCGCGTCCACGACGGCGGCGGCGATGGTGCCGTAGCGGTCGAGCAGCACCGCGACGCGGCCGGCCGGCACGTGGGCGGCATGAGCCGCGATCCACTGCCGGCGAGCGCGCTCGGTCATCGGGTATCCGCGGCCCCCGCCGATCGGCACTCCACGGGTCGAGCCGCGGCGCGGGCGGGCCAGCAGCTCGAGGGCGCGGTCGGCGAGATGCTCGGCCGACGCGCGGAAGGTGGTCCACTTTCCGCCGATGAGGCTCAGGACCGTCGCATCCCCACCGGTCAGCGGTGCGGATTCGATGCGATAGTCACGCGAGACGAACCCGGGCGAGACATCGTCGTGGCCGGGCAGCGGCCGCACGCCGGCGAACCGGTAGACGATCTGAGAACGCTCGACCGGGATCGTCGGCAGCACCTGGCTGATGAGCTCGATGAAGTAGTCGACCTCCGCCTCGGTGCACACGATCGGGTCGGCCATGTCGTGCTCGAGGTCGGTGGTGCCGACGAGAACGCGGCCCTTCAGGGGGTAGGTGAGAACGATGCGCCCGTCCTCGTTCTCGAAGAACAGCTCCCGCCCGCCGGTCGCGGCGAGCAGCCCGGGGTGGTCGAGCACGACGTGCGAGCCCTTCGTTCCGCCCATGTACCGGGTCGGGTCGCCGAGGACGAGATTGGTGAGGTCCGTCCACGGACCGCTGGCGTTCACGACGACGGATGCCGAGAACCGCGTCTCCTCGCCGGTCAGCGTGTCGCGCAGCACGACCCGCCCGTCGTCGACCCCGACCGCCGCGGTGTAGTTGGCCGCTCGCGCCCGATCGCCGCCCGCGGCGCGGCCGTCGCGCAGCACGTCGATGGCGAGGCGCTCCGGGTCGTGGAGGGACGCGTCCCAGTAGGTCGCGGTGTACTTCACGTCGGGGTTCAGCTGAGGCAGCTGCGCGAGCGAGCGCTTGCGCCCGTGAAAGGTGTGACGAGGGACGGTGCCCTTGCCGAACACGCCGCCCCCGCGGGAGAAGGAGTCGTAGATGACGAGCCCGATCTTGATGAGCGCGGCCCCGCGCTCATGGTGCTTCCCGCCGCCGTGTCGCAGGAACCGCAGCGGCGCCGAAAGGACTCCCGAGAACGTCGAGAAGATCGGGATGGTCGTCTGCAGCGGCCTGACGTAGTGCGGGGCGGTGCGCAGCAGCGCGTTGCGCTCGGTCACGGCCTCGTGCACCAGCCGGAACTCGCCGTTCTCGAGGTAGCGGATGCCGCCGTGGATCATGTGCGACGACGCTGCCGACGCGCCGCTGATGAAGTCGTCGCGCTCGACGAGGGCGACGTCCACGCCCTGCATCGCGAGGTCGCGGAACGTCGCGAGACCGTTGATGCCGCCGCCGATGATCAGCACATCGGCGTACGGCCGCGCGGCGAGAGTCGCCCATCCTCGTTCCGCTGCCCGCGCCGCCATCGCATCCCCCATCGTCGTGGTGTCGTCCCATCATGACACCGCTGGACGTCCTTGCAGACGATATGCACATACGTGCACGATGGATCGATGGACCAGATCGGCGACGCCCGCACGATGCAGCGCGCGCTCACGGCCGCGCACCTCTACTACGTGCAGGACCGCACCATGGATGCGATCGCGCAGGAGCTCGGCACGTCGCGTTCGACGGTGTCGCGGCTGCTCACGCACGCCCGGGCGACGGGCATCGTCGACATCCGCATCCGGTCGCCCTTCGCCGCGCCGCAACGGCTCGAGGAGCGACTGGCCGAGCGCTTCGGCGTCCTCACCCAAGTCGTTCCCGTTCCCGACGAGACCACCGAGGTCGACCGGCTGCAGCGCGTCGCCGTCGCCGCCGCGCACGCGCTCCTCGACCTCGTCCAGGACGACATGATCGTGGGCGTCGCCTGGGGATCGACGACCGCTGCCGTGAGCCGTCATCTCGTGCCCAAGTCAGTGCACGGCGCGACATTCGTGCAGCTGAACGGCTCGGGCAACACCCACTCGACGGGTCTCCTCTACGCGAGCGAGATCCTCAGCCGGTTCGCCGCCGCCTACGACGGGAGCGCGCAGCAGTTCCCCGTGCCGGCGTTCTTCGACGACCCGGCCACGAAGGACGCGATGTGGCGCGAGCGCAGCACGCGGCGCATCCTCGACATGCTCCCCGCGATGGACCTCGTGCTCTTCAGCACCGGCTCCGCGGGATCGCGCGTACCGAGCCACGTCTACAGCGGCGGCTACCTCGAGCCGGCTGAACTCGATCAGCTCGCCGACGAGGGGGTCGTCGGCGACGTGGCCACGGTCTTCTACCGCGCGGACGGCTCGAGCGACGGGATCGCCCTCAACGACCGTGCCACCGGCCCGAGCCTGGGCCTCCTGCGAGGCATCCCGCGGCGCCTCTGCATCGTGTCGGGAGTCTCCAAGCTCGCGAGCCTCCGTGGCGCCCTCGCCGCGGGCATCGCGACGGACCTCATCGTCGACGAGGCCACCGCGCGGGCGCTCCTGGAGTGAGCCGCAGCGGCAGGAGTCGGGTGCGGACTTCATTCGAAGACATGGAATGAATGGACGGATGCCGCGTTGACTACACTCGAGAGCATCAACGTGCTCCGGGGTCGGTGAGAATCCGAACCGGCGGTGACAGTCCGCGAGCCTAGGCATCAGCATCCGTTTCGGATGCCGCCACGGCCGATCCGGTGGAATTCCGGAACCGACGGTGATGCGACAGGTCTCCTCAGGGAGCAGGTCGCTAGTCCGGATGGGAGGCAGCACAGAGGCGTCGCCATGCGCGCCTCCGCTTCCTATGCCCCGGGGCGTCGAGAACGACGAGACGAGGGGCCGGATGGCGAGCACAGTGGAACACGACGCGATGCGTCGGGCGCTGACGATCGCCCGACGAGGTCCGCGCGGAGTGAACCCTCAGGTGGGCGCGCTCCTGCTGTCGCCGGACGGCGACGTGATCGCCGAGGGCTGGCACCGCGGTGCGGGCACCCCGCACGCCGAGGTGGACGCGCTGTCGAGGCTCGCGCCCGGCGCCGCGCGCGGCGCGACCGCGATCGTGACCCTCGAGCCCTGCAACCACACCGGTCGCACCGGACCCTGCTCCGAGGCCCTCATCGCCGCGGGCGTCGCCCGGGTCGTCTACGCGATCGCGGATCCCGGCGACCACTCCTCCGGCGGCGGCACGCGGCTGCGCGCAGCCGGCGTCGAGGTCGAGGCCGGCCTGCTCGCCGACGAGGCGACCGCCCTCCTCGACTCGTGGCTGACGGTCCAGCGCCTGCGCCGGCCGCACGTGACGGTGAAGTGGGCCCAGAGCCTCGACGGCCGGGCCGCGGCATCCGACGGCACCAGCACGTGGATCACCGGGCCGCAGGCTCGCGCCGACGTCCACCGCCGCCGCGCCGAAGCCGACGCGATCGTCGCCGGCACCGGCACGGTGCTCGCCGACGACCCGGCGCTCACCGCCCGCGCCGACGACGGCTCGCTGCTGCCCCACCAGCCGGTCCCGGTCGTCGTGGGCGCGCGTGCCGTGCCCGAGGCGGCGCGCGTACGGCAGCATCCGCACGCGTTCCTCCAATACCCCGGCGACGAGGCCTCGGGCGGTCTGCGAGCACTGCTCGAAGATCTGCGCACCCGAGGCGTGCAGCGCGTGTTCGTCGAGGGCGGGCCCGCCGTCGCGGCGTCGTTCCTGCGCGAACGCCTCGCCGACGAGCTGCTCGTGTACGTCGCTCCGGTGCTGCTCGGCGGTGACCGGCTCGCGGTGCAGGACATCGGGGTGACCACCATCGGCGAGGCGCGGCGCCTGGCCGTGGCATCCGTCACCCCTCTCGGCGACGATCTGCTGTTCGTCGCCCACCCCGCTTCGGAAGGAGACGAGTGATGTTCACCGGAATCATCGAGGAGATCGGCGAGGTCACCGCTGTCGAGCCGTCGGGAGACGGCGTGCGCGTCACGGTGCGAGGGCCGAAGGCGGTGTCGGATGCCGCGCACGGCGACTCCATCTCGGTCAGCGGCGTGTGCCTCACGGTCGTCGACCAGGGCTCCGACTGGTTCACCGCCGACGTGATGAAGCAGACGCTCGACATGTCGACCCTCGAGGGTGTCTCCGCCGGTCGCGTGGTCAACCTCGAGCGCGCGACGGCTGCGCACGGCCGCCTCGGCGGGCACATCGTGCAGGGCCACATCGACGGCACCGGCGAGGTGCTCGAGGTGCGACCCGGCGAACAGTGGCAGGTGCTGCGCATCTCGGTCCCCGGCGAGCTCGCCCCGCTCGTGGTCGACAAGGGCTCGATCGCCGTCGACGGCGTCTCGCTCACCGTGAGCGGTGCAAGCGCCGCCGCCCCCGGGGAGGGCTGGTTCGAGGTCTCGCTCATCCCCGAGACCCTCGCCGCGACCACGCTCGGCGCTCGCGTGCCGGGCGATCGCGTCAACCTCGAGACCGACATCCTGGCGCGCCACGTGCAACGCCTGCTGGCTTTTTCCACGGAAGGAGGCTCGAAATGAGCCTTGCCACGATCCCCGAGGCCCTGGAGGCGCTGCGCGCCGGCCGGCCGGTCATCGTCGCGGACGATGAGAACCGCGAGAACGAGGGCGACGTCATCCTGTCGGCCCAGCTCGCCACTCCCGAGTGGGTCGCGTGGACGGTCCGCTGGACGAGCGGCTTCCTGTGCGCGCCGATGCCCGCGGACTGGGCCGACCGCCTCGACCTTCCGCCGATGGTCGAGAACAACGAGGACGCCCGCGGCACCGCGTACACGGTGAGCGTGGACGCCGCCGACCGTGTGTCGACCGGCATCAGCGCCGCGGACCGCGCGCACACGCTCAACGTGCTCGCGAACCCCGAATCGACGCCCACCAGCGTGATCCGCCCCGGCCACATCCTGCCGCTGCGCGCCGTCGACGGCGGCGTGCGCGAGCGCGCCGGCCACACCGAAGCCGCCGTCGAGCTCATGAAGCTCGCCGGACTCGCACCGGTCGGTGTCATCGGCGAGGTGGTCGCGGAGGACGGCAGCATGATGCGCCTGCCCGGGCTGCAGGAGCTGGGCGCCGAGTACGGCATCCCGGTCATCACGATCGAGCAGCTCGCCGCCCACCTCGATGAGAACTTCCCGTGCGATCCCGCGATCCGCAACGCCCACAAGCGCCGCGTGAGCCTGCGCGCGGAGGCGCACGTGCCCACCGGGCACGGCGAGTTCCGCTTCCTCGCGTACAAGGACCGCGTCACCGGCACCGACCACATAGCGGTCGTCTCGGGCGAGCTCTCGGACGCGCCTCTCGTGCGCGTGCACTCGGAGTGCCTGACGGGCGAGGCGTTCGGATCGCTCAAGTGCGAGTGCGGCCCGCAGCTCGAGGCCGCCCTCGACGCCATCGAACAGGACGGCGGCGTGGTCATCTACATGCGCGGCCACGAGGGTCGCGGCATCGGCCTCATCAACAAGCTGCGCGCCTACTCGCTGCAGGAGCGCGGCCTCGACACCGTCGACGCCAACCTCGCGCTGGGCCTGCCGGCCGACGCCCGCGACTACGCGGCGGCCGCGGGCATCCTCACCGACCTGGGTATCGAGAAGGTGCGCCTGCTGACCAACAACACCGACAAGGTGAAGCAGCTGCGCGAGCTCGGCCTCGACATCGTCGAGCAGGTGCCGCTGCTGGTCGGCGTCGGCCCGAACAACCACCAGTACCTGGAGACCAAGCGCGATCGCATGGGTCACATCATCAACGAGGCGGACCTCGCGGACGCCATCGCACACATGCACGAAGGAGCAGAACGATGAGCGGCAAGGGCGCACCCGAGGCCACGGCACCTGTCGACGGCAGCGGACTCGACCTGGTCGTCGTCGCGGGCACGTGGCACGAGACGATCACCGACGGCCTTATCGCGGGCGCCGCACGCGCCGCCGATGCCGCGGGCGCCTCGCACCGGCTCGTTCGCGTGCCCGGCTCGTTCGAGCTCCCCGTCGTGGCGAAGGCGGCTCTGGAGGCCGGAGCCGACGCGGTCGTGGCGCTGGGCGTCATCATCCGCGGCGGCACTCCCCACTTCGAGTTCGTCTCGAACGCGGCGACCGACGGCCTGACCCGCGTCGCGCTCGACACCGGCAAGCCTGTCGGCTTCGGCGTGCTGACGCTCGACGACGAGGCCCAGGGCATCGCCCGCGCCGGCCTCGAGGGCTCCGTCGAAGACAAGGGGTTCGAGGCGGCCGACGCGGCCATCCGCACCGCCGTGGTGCTCCGCGACCTGCGCGCCTGAACGGCGTGAGCGCGGGACGAATCGGACGCGTCACGACGACAACCTTCAGCTAGACTGATGGCATGGAAATCCTCCGTCACGTCGTCGTGCTCGTCCACCTCGTGGGCTTCGCCATCCTCTTCGGCGCCTGGGTCGTCGAAGCGGTGAACGGAAAGCACCAGATCACGCGCCTCATGAACTGGGGCCTCGCGATCGCCGGTCTCGCCGGCCTCATCCTCGCCGCCCCGTGGGGCATCGACTACGACCTCAACTACGCCAAGATCGGCGTGAAGCTGGTCATCCTCGTCATCATCGGCGCACTCCTGGGCATCGGCGCCGGCCGACAGCGCAAGACCGGCTCGGTGCCCGGCGCCATCTTCTGGTCGATCGGCGTCCTCACCTTCGCCAACGCCGCGATCGCCGTGCTCTGGCGCTGACCGACTGACACACGGAACGGATGCCGCGGGCCCTGAGCCGCGGCATCCGTTCTCCGCCTCTGCGGCCGGGGCGGAATCCCGGGAGTAGGCTGGTCCTTCGTACCGGGCGACAACGCCCGCACCCACGGTGATCCAGTGCAGTGCCGCCCGACGCGTCACCCTGCGCCCGGCGTCCGCCCACCGCAGCATCCCATCCGGATGACTCGCTCCGCGTATGCCCCAGGTGAATATGTCCTCCCCCAGCACGACCGCCGCGACCCCCGCGGCACCCGCAAACCCCCGCTCCCGTGTCATCCTCGCGAGCCTCGTCGGCACCACGATCGAGTTCTACGACTTCTACGTCTACGCGACCGCCGCCGTCCTCGTCTTCCCCATCCTCTTCTTCCCGACCGGCAACGACACCACTTCGCTCCTGCTGTCGTTCAGCGTCTTCGGCGCCGCGATGATCGCGCGTCCGCTGGGCGCGATCGTGTTCGGGCACTTCGGCGATCGGTTCGGCCGCAAGGCGACGCTCGTCGCGTCCCTGCTCACGATGGGCATCGCGACGTTCCTCATCGGGTGCCTGCCGACATTCAACGAGATCGGCGTGTGGGCGGCCGTGCTGCTGCTCGTGCTGCGCCTCGCCCAGGGCTTCGCGCTCGGCGGCGAGTGGTCGGGCGCCGCGCTCGTCGCGACCGAGAACGCCCCGAAGGGCAAGCGCGCCTGGTACGGCACGTTCCCGCAGCTCGGCGCGCCGCTCGGCTTCATCATCGCGAACTCGGTGTTCCTCGCGATCAACTTCCTGCTCCCCCACCCCGACGGCGCGGGCCAGCGCTCGGCCGACTTCCTCGCGTGGGGCTGGCGCGTGCCGTTCCTGTTCTCCGCCGTCATGGTGATCATCGGCCTCTGGGTGCGTCTGCGTCTCGTCGAGTCCGACACGTTCGTCAAGGCCGAGGAGAAGGGTGCGATCCGCAAGTTCCCGCTCGCCACGGTCCTGCGTCACCATTGGTGGCACCTGATCCTCGGCACGTTCATCATGCTGGCGACCTACGTGCTGTTCTACCTGATGACGAACTTCACGCTCTCGTACGGCACGAAGGCCGCCGACCTGGAGGTCGCGTCCGCGGCCGCGCAGAAGGCGGCCGAGGCCGCGGGCACCGCGTTCGACCCGGCGGCCTTCGCCGCGCAGTTCTACCCGGGCCTCGGCTTCGGCTACACCGACTTCGTCGTGATGCAGATCATCGGCGTCGTGTTCTTCGGCATCTTCACGCTGCTGTCGGGCCCGATCGCCGACACGATCGGACGCCGCCGCCTGCTGCTGTGGGTGACGGGTCTGATCATCGTGTTCGGCCTCACGTTCAACCTGTTCCTGTCGCCGCAGCTCGACCCGAAGTTCACGGGTGCGCTGACGCAGGCGTTCCTCATCTTCGGCTTCATGCTGATGGGCTCGACGTTCGGACCGATGGGCGCCGTCCTGCCGGAGCTCTTCCCGACGAATGTCCGCTACTCGGGCTCTGCCATCTCGTACAACGTGTCGTCGATCCTGGGCGCCGCGCTCGCCCCGATCGTGGCGGTGGCGCTGTGGGCCTCGGCGGACGGCAGCCCCTGGCTCGTCGGCGTGTACCTCTCGGCGATGGGAGTGCTGACCTTCATCGCGCTTCTCCTGTCCCCCGAGACGAAGGACGTCGACTACGACGCCGACCTGGGCGTCGGAGCCACCGGCTCGCTCTAGCCCTGGTTCTGCAGGACGATGGGATGCCTCGACCCGGCCGGGTCGAGGCATCCCATCGTCTTCACTCACGTCCGACGCTCGTGCCTGACGGGTTTCGCATGCAGGGGCGCGTCGGTCGCGTGCGGGAACTCGCACCGGAACTCGCCCTGGTATCCGAAGAGGAATCCGAAGAGCCGGTTGCGCACCTCGAGGCGGATGCGGAAGACCTGTGCGCGGTCGTCGTAGCTCTCGCGGAGCTCGGCACGGCCGCTGAAGAGCATGGGAAAACGGAAGCCGAACGGGCCCTCGTAGAAGCGCTGCCGGTCGGATCGCAGCAGGAGGCTGCCGTCGGGCTCCGCTGTCAGCTGGAGGTCGACCGCGAGGTGCTGATGGCTGCCGAGGTAGTCGATGACGCGGCCGTCGTCGCCGAGGATCATCGTGGCGTCGAAGCGGCGCACGGCACGAGGCATCCGGAAGTGGCGCACGAAGGTGACCGTCTCGCGTCCGAACGGGTCGCGGTAGGGATAGTTCTCGATCGTGAACGCGATGTCGCGGCCCGTCTCGGGGATGAGGATGTTGCGGAAGCGCCCGATCTGAAGGAACGGGATCGTCCACCAGGGGCCTCGGCGAATCGTGGTCATGGTGCCGCGGCCGACGCACGCGTAGCCGGGCGCGAGGCCGACACCGAAACGCCGTTGCAGCATCGGGTGGAGACGGGCGAAGTCCTCGCCCATGGCCCGCGCGAAGACGGACGTCGCGATCGCGGTCTCGGCCCTCACGGGTGCACCAGCGAGTGCAGGGTCGTCGGGGCGTCCTCCATGACGCGGCGGTTCGCGGGACGGCGCTCACACCGCGCGGCCCGAGGCCGCTGCGATCGCCAGAAACGCAGCACCGACCAGAGCGGCCACCGCTCGGGCGGGATGCCGGTCTCGGCCCAGATCCGCAGCCGATCGAAGCTCCAGGCGGTCGCCCATCCCATCAGCGGTCGAACGATGAGATCCAGCGCGCGGCCCCACTGCGGGCTGTAGTCGTACCCGGTCGTGAAGACGACGTCGTCACCGTCCGGGCGGTAGCGCCAGTAGCCTCGACCGGTGCCGAGCGGTGAGAGCCGGCTGTCGCTGTCGAAGCGGAGCACAGAGGTGCGCGTTCCATCGGGACGCGCGCGTTCGCCGATCGTCGTGCCGTTGCCCGTGATCGTGCATCCGGGCAGGCGGCGTTCGTACGCGAAGCGCGTGCCGCCGCCGGCCAGGGGTTCGGTCGGAATGATGCGGCTGAAGCGCACGTCCCAGCGCTCATGCAGAGCGGGGTCCTGGGTGAGCCGCCACACCCGCTCCATCGGCGCAACGATGCGGATGCTGACGTAGATCGCACGCCCGCTCACCGCAGCGAGCCGATCGCCGCGACGAAGATCCACACCGCCGCGAACGCCACCGGCGCGCCGAGGGCGATGGTGCCCCACACCGTCATGGCGCGGAGGAAGCGCCGGCCCTTCTGCCTCTCGCCGAACATGTTCAGCGCGGACAGGGCCGCAGCCGACCCGACGATGACCACCGAGACGGCCGGCATCGCGACGGTGGCAGGAACGACAGGCACCGCGAACATCAGCCACGACGCCGCCATGGGCAGCGCGCCACTCAGTGACGCAGCCCAGACGCACGCCGACGCGATGACGATGGCGACGTTCACCAGCGTGAGAACGCGGAACCACCGCTCACTCCAGAGCCCCACGTCCGCGGGGGCCGGGGACTCCTCGGATGCGGTCGACGCGGCTTCGCCGTGGTTCGTCACGCCTGCACCTCGGCGATGAGGTCGAGCAGTTCGCGCAGCGGCTTGCGGAGCACGCGCAGCCGAACCAGAGGGAGCGAGAGTCTGAGGAGCCGCAGGCCCCGTTCGAGCAGCCTGCTCGTGCGCTCGCGACCCTCGGAGGTGTCGTAGACCCAGAACAGAGCGAGGAGCAGGTGGCCCAGCATCAGCGCCGACGGCAGACCCTCATCGAACTCGGGCGGGAGCTTGTCCGCGGCGCCGGTGATCGCCTCGCGGAAGAGGCCGACCACGATCTCGCGCGACTCCGAGGAGTCGCTCGACAGCGGGTTGATCGACGAGCGTGGCGAGACCGCCGCGGAGAGGAACTCCGGGGCGAAGCGGTGGTACGGCTCCAGCTGCGCGAGGCCCGTGCGGAACACGATGCCGAGCCGCTCGATGAGATCGGCACTCGTCGCCAGCAGTGGCTGCGCGGCCGCACGGTGCTGCTGCTGGACGTCGAGGTACAGCTCCTGGACCAGGTCGTTCTTCGACGCGAAGTGGTAATTGGTCGTGCCCACCGAGACGCCGGCTTCGGCCGCGATGAGCCTGATCGTGGTCTGGTCGTACCCGCGCTCCCGGAACGAACGCAGTGCGATGTCGCGGATGAGCGCCCGCGTGCGCTCGCTCTTGGTTGCTGCCACCATGGAACTGGACATGTTCAGAAACGTATCGCCATTTCTGAACATGTTCAAGAGTGACTCGCCGACGAGGCGCATCGCAGACACGCCGAGATGCGAAGACGCGGATGCCGCAGCCCGCGTGGGCTGCCGCATCCGCGTCAGCCGGGAATCAGTCGAGGAACAGCGCGCGCAGACGCTTCGTCGTGAACACCAGACCGATGGCGATCATGACGACGTAGTAGAGGACGTGCCACCACATCTCGGGTGTGAGGATGCCGGTGGTGAGTCCGCGAACGAGCTCGACGCCGTGCCACAGCGGGAACGCCATGATGATGTGCTGGATCCACTCGGGATAGATCGTGATCGGGTACAGCGTCGCCGAGAACAGGAACATCGGCAGCAGCACGAAATTGATCCAGTCCATCTGCTGGAACGTCTTCATGTAGCTCGTGACGGCCATGCCGAGGCTCGCGAACCCGAAGGCGATGAGCAGCACCGCCGGCAGCGCCAGGATCGCGGTCCACGCCAGGTTGAGGCCGAGGATCTGCATGATGATCATGAAGCCGGTCGCGTACAGCAGGCCGCGCAGCAGCGCGTAGAGGATCTCGCCCAGCGCGACGTCGAGCGGCCCGAGCGACGTCGCGAGCATGCCCTCGTAGAGCTTGCCGTAGTTGAGCTTGAAGAAGACGTTCCACGTCGAGTCGTAGATCGCGCCGTTCATCGCCGAGACGGCGAGCAGCGCGGGGGCGATGAACGCGGCGTAAGGCACCTCGACGCCGCTGGAGGTCTGCACGTCGCCGATGAGCGAGCCGAGGCCGATGCCCATCGAGGCGAGATAGAACACCGGCTCGAAGAAGCCCGACAGCACGACGGCCCAGCTCGACGAGCGCGCGGCGATGAGGCCGCGCTGCACGACCGACTGCGGGTTGCCCGCCCACAGCGCGCGCACTCCGCCGGCACGGATCGCGCCGGTCTCGGTTCCGGTCGCGACAGTCATGCGCCGAGCCTCCTCTGGAAGATGCGGCGGCCGATCACGTAGCCGCCGATCGACAGCAGGAGCAGGTAGCCCACGTGCACGACGATCGCGAACGGGTCCATGGGCAGGCCGTAGGTGGCGACGCGGCCGAGCTCGGTCGCGTGCCACAGCGGTGACACCCAGCCGATCCACTGCAGCCAGAGCGGCAGCGTGGCCAGCGGGTAGAACGTGCCCGAGAAGAGGAACATCGGCATGAAGATGAAGCGCTGCACGAGCGCGACCTGGCCTTTGTCGTCGGTGATCGACGCGGCGTACGCCATGTACGGGATGCCGAACGCGAGGCCCGCGAGCAGGCCGATCGGAATGGTGAGCCACCCGGTCTCGGGGTTCGGCACAGCCTGGAACAGCCATAGGAACAGGTAGTACGCGACCACGACGACGATGATGCGCGCTGATGCGCCGGCGATGACGCCACCGGCGATCTGACCCGGCGACAGCCCTGTCGCGCTGAACCCGAAGAAGTAGCGCCGCCACTTGAAGCCGGCCATGACCGGATAGGAGAACTCCTCCGACGCGACCGAGATCGCGGCCGTCATCAGAAGCGCCGGCGCGACGAACACGAGGTACGAGACCTCGACGCCGTTCTGGGTGATCGGGGCGTCGATGAGCGCGGCGAGGCCGACGGCGAGCCCCAGCAGGTAGAGGATGGGCTGGCCGAGCGCGCCGACGATGATGGTCCAGCCGTACGCGCGCATCGCGCGCACCATGTGCTCGGTGACGTACCACGTGCCCAGTGCCCGGGGCTTGCGACCCCACTGCATCGCCTCGGCGCGCAGCTCGTCGAGCGTGGGCTGCACGCGAGTCGTGGCGTCTTCGGAAGGAGGGCTCATTCGATCAGCGACCTTCCGGTGAGCCGGAGGAACACGTCCTCGAGGCTGGAGCGACGCACGAGCGATGTGATCGGGGTGAGCCCCCGGTGCGTCACCGTCTCGAGCGCCGCCTCGCCGTCGTTCGCGTAGACGAGGATGCGGTCGGGCAGCACCTCGACGCGGTCGCCGATGCCCTCGAGCTGCGGAGCCACCTGCTCGTTGCGGTCGGACCCGAAGCGCACCTCGAGCACCTCGCGGCTGGAGTGCTCGCGGATGAGCGAGGCCGGCGTGCCCTCGGCCATGATGCGGCCCTTGTCGACGACGATGAGCCGGTCGCAGAGCTGCTCGGCCTCGTCCATGTAGTGCGTGGTCAGCACGAGGGTGGTGCCGCGCTCCTTGAGGCGGAACAAGCGGTCCCACAGCACGTGGCGCGCCTGCGGGTCGAGACCCGTCGTCGGCTCGTCGAGCAGCAGGATGCGCGGGTCGTTGATGAGGCCGCGCGCGATCGTGAGCCGCCGCTTCATGCCGCCCGAGAGCTGCTCGACCTTGCTCTTCGCCTTGTCTTCGAGCTGCGCGAACGCGAGCAGCTCGTCGGCCTTCTGGTGGCAGACCTTGCCCGGCAGTCCGAAGTAGCGGCCGTAGATGTAGAGGTTCTCACGCGCGTTGAGCTCGCCGTCGAGGTTGTCCTGCTGGGGCACGACGCCCAGGCGCGATCGGATCTCGGGGCCGTAGCGGTCGGGATCGAGCCCGAGGATCGACAGGTCTCCGCTGGTGCGCGTCGATACCGCGCCCACCATCTTCATCGTCGTGGACTTGCCCGCACCGTTCGGGCCGAGCAGGCCGAACGACTCGCCCGGCGCGACCTCGAACGACAGTCCGTCGACGGCGAGGAAGTCGGGCTTGCCTTTGACCTTGTAGGCCTTGACGAGGTTGTCAGCGGTGATCACGGGGGCAGGCACCGGACTACCCTAACGCCCCGCTCCGACACCGCCCAGTGCCGGGCTGGACGACCCGCCCGTCAACATGAGTTGACGCCTGCCCCGCTGTCAACTACGGTTGACACGATGCCGCGGTCCGCAGCATCCGTGTCTGCCGAGTGAGAGGCTGCCCCATGAGCGGCGACGAACTGACTACCCTGATCGGGGCGGCAGGCGGTCGCGAGCCGATCGCGGAGCTGCACCGTCTCGCCGAGGTCCGCCGCGAGCTCGCACGTGCCGAGGAGGTGCAGGTGCGCAAGGCGCGCAACCTCGGCTTCTCGTGGCAGGCGATCGCCGGCGCCCTCGGCGTGAGCCGGCAGGCCGTCCACAAGAAGTACGGTCGAAGGTAAGCCCCCTTCACGAACGAGGTACACCCATGCCCTCCGCCGATCTCGACGAAGCCCCCGCCATCCCCGCGCCTGCGGAGTCGCCCCGCGTCCGGCGCGGACGATCTCGGCGCGGCAAGCCCGAAGACGGGCCGCGCGCGACCTTCTCGCAGCTGCTCCCCTATCTCTTCGAGCACAAGCGCACGCTCGCCGTCGTCGTGGTGCTGAGCATCCTGAGCGCGGGCGCGTCGCTCATCCAGCCGCTGCTGGTCGGCCAGGTCATCACACGCGTGCAGGAGAACCTCGACCTGGGCATGCTCATCTGGGCGCTCGTCGGCTTCGTGCTGCTCGCGTCGCTCATCTCGGGCTGGCAGCACTACCTGCTGCAGCGCACCGGCACTGCCGTCGTGTACTCGAGCCGACGCCGCCTCATCGCCCGCATCCTGCACCTGCCCATCAGCGAGTTCGACGCACGCCGCACCGGCGACATCGTCTCTCGCGTCGGCAGCGACACCACGCTCCTCTACGCCGCGCTCACGCAGGGCCTCGCCGACTCCATCGGCAACGGGCTCCTGTTCGCCGGCGCGCTCATCGCCATGGCGATCATCGACCCGGTGCTGCTCACGATCATCGTGCTCGTGATCGGGGTCTCGGTGCTCGGCGTGGTGCTGCTGAGCGGCCGCATCCGCACCGCGTCCACCGAGCAGCAGGAGAAGGTGGGAGCGCTCGCGTCGGGCGTCGAGCGCGCGGTCGGCTCGATCCGCACGGTCCGCGCATCCGGCGCCACCCAGCGCGAAGTCGACGCCGTCACGGCGCAGGCGACGGATGCCTACAACGTCGGCGTGCGCATCGCGAAGGTGTCGGCGCTCGTGGTGCCGATCGCGAACGTCGCGCTGCAGGTGTCGCTGCTGGTGGTCATCGGGCTCGG
This sequence comes from Microbacterium sp. BE35, assembly GCF_031457705.1. NCBI lineage: Bacteria > Bacillati > Actinomycetota > Actinomycetes > Micrococcales > Microbacteriaceae > Microbacterium > Microbacterium sp. BE35. Next base: position 683,884 of record NZ_JAVDXD010000002.1, on the reverse strand, counting down.
CGGCTTCCGCGTCGCCACCGGCGCGCTGTCGATCGCGAGCCTGGTGACCTTCATCATGTTCCTGTTCATGCTCATCGCACCGCTGGGATCCTTCTTCGGCGCGATCACCTCGGTGAGCCAGGCTCTCGGCGCCCTGGGCCGCATCCAGGAGGTGCTCGATCTCCCGACCGAGTCGCAGGACGACGCCGAGGTCGCCGCGCGGGCCGTCGCGGCCTCGGCACCGGCCTCGGCGACACGCGAGGCGGCCGCGATCGAGTTCCGAGACGTGCGCTTCCGCTACCCCGAGAACGTCGTCGAGGCGCGCCGCAAGGCCGAGTCCGAGGCGCTGGCGGTGCTCGAGAGCGCCCACGTCGACACGTCGACGATCGTGCTCGGCGACGGGTCCGGCGACTCCGGCCTCGAAGGGCCGGCGGATGCCGCGGCATCCGTCTCCGCCGACACCGAGGTGCTGCGGGGCGTGTCGTTCTCGGTCCCGCGGGGGGCGCGCGTCGCCCTCGTGGGCCCGTCGGGCGCCGGCAAGAGCACGACCCTCGCGCTGATCGAGCGCTTCTACGACCCGACCGACGGTGCGATCCTCCTCGACGGCACGGACGTTCGCACGCTCGATCGCGACGCATTGCGCGCGCAGCTCGGCTACGTCGAGCAGGACGCACCGACGCTGGCCGGGACGATCGGCGACAACCTCCGACTCGCCTCGCCCGAGGCATCCGATTCCGAGTGCGAGGCCGTGCTGCGCGCGGTGAACCTCGGCGAAGTGCTCGACCGCAACCCCCTCGGCATCGACGCGCCCGTGGGCGAGTCGGGCGTGATGCTCTCGGGCGGCGAGCGCCAGCGGCTCGCGATCGCGCGGGCCCTGCTGGCCGCTCCCCCGATCCTGCTGCTCGACGAGTCGACATCATCGCTCGACGGGCTCAACGAGCAGCGCATGCGCGAGGCGATCGACGCCGTCGCGGCCGGCCGCACGCTCATCGTGATCGCGCACCGCCTGTCGACCGTCGTCGACAGCGACCACATCGTGGTCATGGAGCACGGCCGCGTCGTCGGCCAGGGCACGCACTCCGAGCTCGTGCAGACCACGCCGCTCTACCGCGACCTCGCGAAGCACCAGCTGCTGGTCTGATCCTCCTCGCCCCCGCCCGACCGACTCCCTACTGTTCCGCAGTCGCGTTGTGCGCTCGGCGGGGCCGCGCACCCGCCGGAAGCGACTGCGGAACAGCCCGAGCCGGAGAAGGAATAGGCGCCCGGCCCCTCTGCCAAGAAGAGGGCCGGGCGCCGGTCTGTGTGCGACTGTCGCCGGTCGCAACCGAGACCGAAGCCTCGACCCCTCGCACAGGCAGGGCCGAGGCTTCGGAACCGGGTCAGGCGCGCTGCAGGCGGTAGCGGAGCGCGGCGAGCTCGGCCCAGAGCGGAGCGGGGACGCGGCCGTCGAAGGTGCGGTAGAACTCCTCGGTCAGGTCGGCCTCGCGCAGCCACAGTTGCGCGTCGACCGCGAACAGCTCGTCGAGGTCGGCCTGCGACACCTCGATGCCGTCGAGGTCGAGGTCGGCGCTGTGCGGCAGGCGGCCGATCGGGCTCTCGACGGCACCGACCTCGCCCTCGATGCGACGGATGATCCAGTCGATGACGCGCGAGTTGTCGCCGAAGCCCGGCCACAGGAAGCGTCCGTCCGTGCCCTTGCGGAACCAGTTCACCTGGAACACCCGCGGTGCGCGATCGAAGCGCAGCTGCTGCCCGACCTTGAGCCAGTGCCCGAAGTAGTCGGCCATGTTGTAGCCGCAGAACGGGAGCATCGCGAACGGGTCGCGCCGCAGCTCTCCGACGGTGCCCTCCTGGGCCGCGGTCTTCTCCGACGAGATGTTCGAGCCCATGAACACGCCGTGCGTCCAGTCCGTCGCCTCGACGACGAGCGGCACGTTGGTGGCGCGACGGCCGCCGAACAGGATCGCGTCGATCGGCACGCCCTGCGGGGCGTCCCAGTCGTCGGCGATCTGCGGGCACTGGGCCGCGGCGACGGTGAAGCGAGAATTCGGGTGGGCGGCGGGACGACCGGAGTCCGGCGTCCACGGGTTACCCTCCCAGTCGGTGAGCTGTGCCGGCGGCTCGTCGGTGAGGCCCTCCCACCACACGTCGCCGTCGGGGCGCAGCGCGACGTTCGTGAAGATCGTGTTGCCCCAGAGCGTCTCGACCGCTGTGACGTTGGTGGACTGGCCGGTGCCGGGCGCGACGCCGAAGAAGCCGGCCTCGGGGTTGATGGCCCAGAGGCGGCCGTCCTCACCGGGGCGCAGCCACGCGATGTCGTCGCCGAGGGTCTCGACCCGCCAGCCCGGAATCGTCGGGCGGAGCATCGCGAGGTTGGTCTTGCCGCACGCCGACGGGAACGCGGCGGCGATGTGGTAGGCGCGACCCGCGGGGTCGATGACGCGGATGAGCAGCATGTGCTCGGCGAGCCAGCCCTCGTCGCGGCCGATCACCGAGGCGATGCGCAGCGCGAAGCACTTCTTGGCGAGGATCGCGTTGCCGCCGTAGCCCGAGCCGTACGACCAGACCTCGAGGGTGTCGGGGAAGTGGACGATGTACTTCTCGTCGTTGCACGGCCACGCGACATCGGCCTGGCCCGGCTGCAGCGGGGCGCCGACGGAGTGCACGGTCTTGACCCAGTGCGCGCCGCCAGCGATCTCGCGCAGCACGTCGGTGCCGACGCGCGTCATGATGCCGATCGAGGTGACGGCGTACGCGCTGTCGGTCACCTGCACGCCGATGTGCGACAGGGGGCCGCCGACCGGACCCATCGAGAACGGCACGACGTACATCGTGCGGCCCTTCATCGAGCCCTCGAACAGCGGAGTGATGGTGGCGCGGATCTCGTCGGGCGCGGCCCAGTTGTTGGTCGGACCGGCGTCCTCCTCGCGCTCCGAGGCGATGAACGTGCGCGCCTCGGTGCGCGCCACGTCGCTCGGGTGGGAGCGGGCGAGGTAGGAGCCCGGGCGCCACTCGGGGTTGAGCTTGATGAGCTTGCCCTCGTCGACCATCTCGCGAAGGAGCATGTCGTTCTCGGCGCGGGAGCCGTCGACCCAGTGGATGCGCGCCGGCCGGGTGAGGGCGGCGATCTCGTCGACCCATGCGCGCAGAGCGACCATGCCTTCGCCCTGAACGGTCGGCAGTTCGCCATACGTCCGGGTGAGGGTGGGACGGGCGGCGGCGGAGCCTTCGGTTCGGGGGAAGATGTCGGCAAGGGCCATGGTGTCGCTCCTCGTTGATTCAACCGTCAGATGGTTTCGACGATGCAGATTCGTGCTCTTCCTCTACTTTCGGGCGTAACAGGCCGCTCTTCCTGCGAAATCTGGTGTCAAGAGTTGCGATTCTTTCGCTAGCATCAAGGAATGCCCCCCACGTCACTCGAACTGTCGACCCTGGGCCACCGCATCCGTCACCAGCGTCTCGCCCACGGGTACACGCTCGACGAGCTGGGCGCACTGGTCGGGGTCGCCGGAAGCCAGCTCAGCCTCATCGAGAACGGCAAGCGCGAGCCGAAGCTGTCGCTGCTGCAGGCGATCGCCTCGACGACGGGTGTCGATGTCGGCGACCTCCTCTCGGCTGAGCCGCCGAACCGGCGCGCGGCGCTCGAGATCGAGCTCGAACGCGCGCAGTCGGGATCGGTCTTCCGCCAGCTCGGCGTCACGCCGATCAAGGTGACCAAGGGCATGTCCGACGACACGATCGAATCGATCCTGGGCCTGCACCGCGAGCTGCAGCGTCGCGAGCGCGAGGCCATCGCGACGCCCGAGGAGGCGCGCCGCGCCAACACCGAGCTGCGCCTCATGATGCGCGAGCGCGACAACTACCTCCCCGACATCGAGAAGCTCGCCGAGAAGCAGCTCAAGGCAGCGGGGCACGTGTCAGGCGCCCTCACGCACCGCACCGTGAGCATCATGGCCGAGAAGCTCGGCTTCGAGCTGATCTACGTGAACGACCTGCCGCACTCGACGCGCTCGGTGACCGACCTCGAGCACGGGCGCATCTACCTGCCACCGGCCTCCATCCCCGGCGGCCACGGCCTGCGGTCGATGGCGCTGCAGGCGATGGCGCACCGCCTGCTCGGCCACAAGAGGCCGACCGACTACGCCGACTTCCTGCAGCAGCGGCTCGAGATCAACTACTACGCCGCGTGCTGCCTGATGCCCGAGACGGCGTCGGTCGCGTTCCTGCAGCAGGCGAAGAAGGACCGCAACCTCGCCGTCGAGGACTTCCGCGACGCGTTCGGCGTGACGCACGAGGCGGCCGGCATGCGGCTCACCAATCTCGCGACGCACCACCTGGGGATCAAGCTGCACTTCCTGCGCGTCGACGGCTCGGGGGCGATCTCCCGCGTCTACGAGAACGACGACCTGCCGCTCCCGATGGACGTCACCGGCGCCGTCGACGGCCAGATCGCGTGCCGCAAGTTCTCGGCGCGCGCCGCCTTCTCCGAGCAGAACCGCACCACCGAGCACTATCAGTACACGGACACCCCGGCCGGCACCTACTGGTGCTCGACGCAGACCGGCACCACCGCGGAGGGCGAGTTCTCGATCACGGTGGGCGTGCCCTTCGACGACGCGCGGTGGTTCCGCGGACGTGAGACGCAGAAGCGCGCGACCTCGACGTGCCCTGACGAGTCGTGCTGCCGCCGCGTCGCCTCCGGAGTCTCGGAGCGCTGGGCGGGAAAGGCCTGGCCGAGCGCGCGTGTGCACATGCAGATGTTCTCGCCGCTCCCCCGCGGCGCTTTCCCCGGCGTCGACGACAACGAGGTGTACGACTTCCTCGACCGCCACGCCTGAGCCCGTGCCACTCGGCGCGGGGCGTCTGCTGCCGAAACACGGGTCGGTAACGCCGACACGCCGGGAACGGATGGTGCGCCCCGGCGTGTTCGGTGACGAACCCGTGTTTCGGCAGGTGTGCGCGGGCTTCGGCGGCCAGACCCGGGGCTATGCCGTGATGAAGTCGCGGTAGCGGTCGAGCGCGGCGGCGATCTCCTCGTCGGTCGCCGCCCCAGGGGTGAACAGCTCGGGCACCGGGGATTCCGCGTGGCGGCCCACGGCCAGCGAGTGCGTCCACACGCCGACCGCCTCGCCGCGCGCGACGAGGATAGGACGGACGATGCCGTTCATGCTCGGGCCGATCGCACTCAGGAACTCCGGCGCGCAGGGCACGGTGCGGTCGGCGTACGACAGGTAGTACTCCTCGAACGGCGGCAGTGCCACCACCTCGGGGGCCGCGGCGCTGCGCCGCGGTGCGGCGCCGGCGACCACGTACTGCGGCTCGGGTTCGTCGGCGACGAGACGCAGGCGATCGGATGCCGCCTCCGCCGCCGCACGCGAGATCCCGAGCGGGAGCCCGCTCCACCACGCGAAGTCCCGCACGCCGGCGGGACCGTGCGAGGCGACGTAGCGGACGAAGAACTCAGCCATCGGATCGGCCGGGGTCACGGCATCCGTGATCCACTCGTCGGCGAGCACGAAGAACTGCTCGCGGGTCGGCCCCTTCTCCCGTGGCACGACCGGGCCCTGGCACAGCACGGCGCGCAGCGACAGGGCGACGAGCAGGTGGTAGCCCCGTTGCCGGAACGTCGACACCCCTCCCTGTTCCCACACCTCGAACAGCTCCTTGCGCGTGAGGCGGTTGCCCCCGCCGAGCGCTGCCCGCGCGAGGCGCTCGGCGCGGTCGGCCTCGTCGGCGTCGATCCCTTCGTTGCGGTGCACGGCCGCCGCCTGGCGGCGCTGGCGCTCTGCGGTCAGCGACAGCACCCACTCCATGTCGGCGGTGGGGATCGTGTGGATCGTCCCGCGCATGGTCCAGGTGCGCGCGATCTCGCCGCGGCCGTAGGCGGCGTCCACGTCGCGCACCGTCGTTCGGCCGCGCACGCGCGTCGCAAGCGCCCAGCGCCCGCCCCAGAACTCCTGGCTCTGCGTCGCGAGCATGTGCCGCGCGGCGTCGGCGACCGTCGCCGCGGGGGCGCTCAAGCGGTGCGACCGGAGCCGCTCGGACCGAATGGTCGAGGCTGGGCCCACGCGCCCGGAGGCTCCGGGCGACGCGCCAGCGGCGTCTGGAGAAGGAGTGGGGACCACCCGCCCATCATGGCCCAGGCTGCGGACGCCCGGTGTCCGCGATCGTCAGCGCTGGTGTGCGGCGTCGTAGGCGGCGCGCGAGTCCTCGATGCGCGGGTGGTTCTCGATCGCCCAGTCGGCGAGGGCCATCGCCAGCTGGATGAGCGTGCCGCCGAGGGGTGTCAGCTCGTACTCGACGCGCGGCGGCACCTCGGCGTGGACGGTCCGGGTGATGAGCCCGTCGCGCTCGAGCTGGCGGAGCGTCAGCGTCAGCATGCGCTGCGAGATCCCCGGGATGTGACGCTGCAGTTCGGTGAAGCGCAGCCGCTCCCGCCGCAGCGTGCCGACCACGAGCAGCGACCACTTGTCGCCGATGCGGTCGAGCACGTCGCGGATGGCGCGGCCGTGGTCGGAGCCGGGAGAGGCCTCCTCGCACGAGCGTTCGTAGCCGGTCGGCGTGGGCTCGCCGGGGAGCTCGATCGTGAGGGTGGTCGCCATCGCGTGTCACCTACTTACATCCGTGTGCCTTTTGTACGCGTCTTCGAGGTGACGCATCATGGGGTTACTTACAAACAGTAACAGACCCCACGACCTCTCCCTGGAGTACTCGCATGACCATCGCCCTCTGGATCCTCAACGGCCTGCTCGCCCTCGCCTTCGTCGCGGCCGGCGCCATGAAGGTCGCCCGTCCCAAGTCCGCTCTCGTCGCGAGCGGCATGGGCTGGGCCGACGACTTCGCCGACCCGACCGTGAAGCTCATCGGCGCCGCCGAGGTGATCGGCGGTATCGGCCTGATCCTGCCGCTCCTGACCGGCATCGCGCCGATCCTCACCCCGATCGCCGCTGCCGCCCTGACCGTCGTCATGATCGGCGCTGTCGCCGTGCACGTGCGCCGCAAGGAGAACGCGACCCCGTCGATCGTGCTCGCCGTGCTGTCCGCGGTGAGCGCCGTGGTCGGCTTCCTGGTCGTGCTCTGACCCCACGGACCCCGGACGAGAGCGGATGTTCCCCACGCACTCAGGCATCCGCTCTCCTCAGGACTCCCGGCACACGAGCCGGTTGCCTAAGCTGACGGCATGAGGGTGAACGACGCGGATCCGCGGATCTGCCCTACGTGCGGAGACGCGCTGACCTTCGAGATCCTCGACGATGAGCGCTTCCTGGTCGCCTGGTCGTGCGTGAACTGCGGTCTGATCCGCACGACCGAACCGGTGTAGGAGACCTCGATGGATGAAACGGCGAACGGCTCGGACGCGATCTCGGCGGCGGGGTTCCATCAGGCGTCTGGCGTCTCCGATTGGCGGGTCACCGGCACGGGACCGCAGGCCGTCTTCACTGCGACCTCCCTCTCCCATGCCGCTGGGCTCGTCGCCCCGATCGTCGCGGCCGCCGAGCGATTCGGCCTCCGGCCGGACATCGACGTGCGTCCCGAGGGAGTCGTCGTGCGCGTCCCGTACGCCGGCGCGGAGGGCATCCCCGCCGCAGCCGTGGACTTCGCCGCCGCCGTGTCGGTGGCCGCCGGCGCGCAGCGCCTGATCCCCGACCCCTCGCGCGCACAGTCGATCGGCATCTACGTCGCTCAGCATTCCGGGGCCGACGTGCGCCCCTTCTTCACCGCGGCGCTCGGCTATGAGGACGTGGGCGACACGGATGCCGCGGATCCGATGCGCTGCGGACCGCAGCTCGCCTTCAACCCGATCACCGGGGACTCGCCGTCGAGGGGCCGGACGCACTTCGACGTCTTCGTGCCGGCCGACCAGGCCCGGGCCCGCGTCGACGCCGCACTCGCGGCCGGCGGCCGACTCGCCGACGACTCGCACGCTCCGGCGTGGTGGTCGCTCGCCTCGCCCGACAACCACGGCGTGGACATCGCGTCGTGGACCGATACCTACGACTGATCCGCGTCGCCGACACCTCGGTCCTCGCCTGCTTGACGAGAGCGGAGGGCGAAGAGCACCCTGAGCACATGACCCGTGAGCTCGCGGATGAGGATCAGGCCCTCTCCGACGTCGTGGACCGGCTGGAAGGGCGGTTCCCCTCGAGAGATCGTTCCGAGATCGAGCGCGCCGTCGCCGACGCGCACTCGCACTTCGCGCGCGCGAAGGTGCGCGACTTCGTCCCCGTGCTGGTCGAGCGCGAAGCACGCGCGCGGCTCGAGCATCCGATCCAGTAGTCCGCCCGCGCGGCGTCCTCTCGCCGACTCCGCCCGCGCGAACCCGCGTCAGGCGCCGGCCGGCGGGACCGTCTTGCGCACCACGGTCTTGTTCTTTCCGATGTGGCGCTCGAACGTGAACCCGGCCTTCTCGAACATGGCCCTCGTGCCGTTGTGAAGGAAAGACGACGACGTCTTCTTGCCGGGCGGGAGCTCGTTGGGGAACGAGATCACCTCGCCGCCGCCCGCCTGCGCGATCAGTTCCAGCGCACCGTCCAGTGCCTCCCGCGCGACGCCAGAACGCCGGTGGTCGCGGTCGACGAAGAAGCAGGTGATGCGCCAGGGCGCCGGGTTCGTCTCGCCCGCGTCGTACTCCTTGCGGTGGTAGATGCCCGGCAGCTCGGCCGGACTGCCGAACTCGCACCACGCGATCGCGTCGTCGCCGTCGAAGACGAGCGCGGCGTGCGCGACGCCCTCATCCACGAGCCGCTGTTTGAACGTCGCGCGGTCGTACTCGCTCTTCACGGTGTGCTCGGTGTCACCGTGGAAGTACGAGCAGTAGCACCCGCCCCACACCCCGTTGTGCTTCTGCGCGAGCGCCAGCCACGCGGGAAACGTCTCGGGAGTGAGCGGCTTGATCACGTGCGACGTCGCAAGGACCACGTCCTACCTCCGACCCGACCTCACCGCGGTGATGATCCGCGCCAGCGCCCAGCCGGCGGCGGACACGAGCGGGACGCTCACCACGATCATGGCCACCGGGTTCGGCTGGAACTTCGGCCCTTTCGGACCGTTCACATACGCGCCGATGGGCAGCACGTAGCCGCCGCCACCCCCGCCGCTTCCTTCGCCCTCACCCTCGGGCAGCCCGCCGCGCGCGGGCCACTTGCCGGAACCGCCGCCGCCGCCGAACCCGAAGACGACCAGGGCCGCCGGGGTCACCTGTCGCCCGCCGACATCGATCGTCTCGCCGAACGCCATCTTCGCGCCCCATGACGGCGCGGACTTCGTCAGACTCTCGACCGGTGACTCCATCGACGACTCCTCCGCTTCGGTCCGCACGCGCTGACACCAAACATAGAGAGCCCGGCGCGACGCCACCAGAGGCGTTGCGACGGGTCACTCCGGCGCGTACTTGAACGACAGCTGGATCCGCGCACGGAACAGCAGCGCGCCGTCGTCGCCGACGACGACGTCCTGCTTCGTCACTTCGGCGATGCGCAGATCATGCAGCGATCCCGCGGCGGTGTCGATGGCTTCTCGAGCGGCCTCCTCCCAGGACGAGGCACTCGTGCCGATGACGTCGATCACTCGGTAAACGCTCATCTCAACCCCATATCGCTCGATGCCGACACGACCATAGTGATCGCGCTCCCGCTCGTTGGGAAGGGGGTGCGCGAGCGCCTCCCCGTCGGTCAGAACGGGTTCGGGGTGAGGGTGTACTTGGTCTGAAGGTATTCGTGGATGCCCTCGGCGCCGCCCTCGCGGCCCAGGCCCGACATCTTCCAGCCGCCGAACGGGGCCGCCGCGTTGGAGACGACCCCCATGTTCAGGCCCATCATGCCGGTCTCGAGGCGCTCGATCATGCGCTGCCCGCGGGCGAGGCTCTCGGTGAACACGTACGAGACGAGCCCGTACTCGGTGTCGTTGGCGAGGCGCACGGCGTCGTCCTCGGTGTCGAACGGGATGATCGCGAGCACCGGCCCGAAGATCTCCTCACGAAGGATCTCAGAGCCCGGCTGCACGTCGGTGACGACGGTGGGCTCGTAGAACGTGCCGGGGCCGTCGACCTCGTTGCCGCCGGTGGTGACCTTCGCGCCGCGGTTCACGGCATCCTGCACCAGCTGCGACGCCTTCGCGACGGCACGGTCGTCGATGAGCGGACCGATGTTCACGCCCTCCTCGGTGCCGCGGCCGATGGTGAAGCCGTTGACGCGCTCGGTGACCCGGCGCGCGAACTCGTCGGCGACCGAGCGGTGCACGATGAACCGGTTCGCGGCGGTGCAGGCCTGACCGATGTTGCGGAACTTGGCCGCGATCGCCCCGTCGACCGCCTTGTCGAGGTCGGCGTCGTCGAACACCACGAACGGCGCGTTGCCGCCGAGCTCCATCGAGGTGCGCAGCACCCCCTGCGCGGCCTGCTCCAGCAGCCGCTGCCCGACCTGCGTCGACCCGGTGAACGACAGCTTCCGCAGCCGCGGGTCGCGGATGATCGGCTCGGACACCGCGCCCGACGTCGAGGTCGTGAACACGTTGACGACACCGGCCGGCACGCCCGCGTCCTCCAGCAGCTGCGCGAACGCGAGGGTGGTCAGCGGCGTCAGCTCGGCGGGCTTGATCACCACGGTGCAGCCGGCGGCCAGCGCCGGAGCGATCTTGCGGGTCGCCATCGCGAGCGGGAAGTTCCACGGCGTGATCAGGAAGCACGGACCCACCGGGTGCTGCGACACGATCATCCGGCCGGTGCCCTCGGGGTTCGCGCCGTAGCGGCCCTGCACGCGGGCGGTCTCCTCGCTGAACCACCGCAGGAACTCGCCGCCGTACGCGACCTCGCCGCGCGCCTCGGCCAGTGGCTTGCCCATCTCGATCGTCATCAGCAGCGCGAAGTCCTCCTTGCGCTCCTGCAGCAGATCGAACGCGCGACGCAGGATCACCGCCCGCTCACGCGCCGGCGTCGCCGCCCACGCCGGGAACGCGTCGACCGCCGCGTCGAGAGCGGCCTTGCCGTCCTCCGGCGACGCGTTCGCGATCTCCTTGACGACCTCGCCGTTGGACGGGTCGTAGACCTTCAGCGTCTTGCCGCCGGATGCCGCACGCCACTGCCCGCCGATGAACAGCCCATCGGGCACGGACGCCAGCAGCTCGGACTCACGGGTTTCGGTGATCGTCGTGGTCACGGGGACTCCCTTGTCGGTGGACGGATGCCGCGGCACCCGCTTCGGTCGTTGGTCTGGGGCTATTCTGCCCGCGGCCGCTCTTGCCGGCCGATGTACATCTTGTACAGTTCGCTGTCATGATTCGCCCGCCTGCACAACGGGTGAACCGATCACCTGCTTCCTCATTCGAGGTCGAGGGCCGAGATGAGGAGAGGACTCGGGCCGCTGCTCCTCAACTCGGCTCTGCTCCTCAATTGAGGGCGTGCGCGAGCGCCGGAGCGTGCTGGTCGACGAATGCGCCGGCGAGGAACGCCGCGAGCTCGTCGGTCGCGTCGAGGGGGAGCACGGCCGCGACGTACTGGTCGGGGCGCACGACGACGACCACGCCGTCGCGCGACAGGCCGCGCTCCTCGAAGATGTCGGCGCTCGTCCACGCGCTCGGCGCGGCCGCGTAGACCTTCTCCCAGTCGGTGAGCCCGAGGGGTCCGGTCTTCGGCAGGAACGGCTCGGGCACGCGGGAGATGTCGACGTCCTCGTGGGGCTGCTGGTAGATCACCTTGACGTCGAACACGGCGTCGACGTCGGCGCCTTCCGGCGTGAAGCGCTGCACCGGGGACTCGGGCGAGGCGATGAACGCGGCCCAGTCGGCGAGGACGGATTCCTCCCCCGCCGCAGGCGCGTCGGCGAAGGCGTAGATCCGCCAGCGGCCGTCGGCCTTCGCGTGATGGCCGAGGTGGACCGGGTTGCCGTCGCACACGCGGACGACCTCCGCGGACTTGAACCGCTTGCCCAGCGGGAACCCCTCGGCGAGCGCCTGGTGCGCAGCATCCGTCACGATCATCGACGCGCCGTACTGCGTCATGAATCCCGACGGGAACTCGGCCGTGCCGAGGTAGAAGGTGGCGAGCTCCTGCGGGTCGGAGATCTCCTCGGGCTTGCGGGCCATGAGGGCCGACCACTCCCGGTCGAAGTCGATGAGCTGCTGGGCGACGGGCTGGCGCTCGGCGGAGTACGTCGAGAGGAGGGAGGCGGGGCTGAGCCCGGTGAGGACCTGCCCGAGCTTCCACCCGAGGTTGAAGCCGTCCTGCATCGAGACGTTCATGCCCTGACCCGCCTTCGCGCTGTGCGTGTGGCACGCATCGCCGGTGAGGAAGACGCGCGGGTCGTGACCCTGGTCGACGTCGACGTCGTCGAACTTGTCGGTGACACGATGGCCGACCTCGTAGACGCTGTGCCAGGCGACCTGCTTCACGTCGAGCGAGTACGGGTGGAGGATGTCGTTCGCCTTGGCGATGACCGCCTCGATCGGCGTCCGACGTACGCGGTGGTCGTCGTCCTTCGCGACCTCGCCGAGGTCGACGTAGACGCGGCAGAGGTAGCCGCCCTCGCGCGGGATCAGGAGGATGTTGCCGGCCTCGGAGTTGATCGCGCACTTGGTGCGCCAGTCGGGGAAGTCGGTGTTGACGAGCACGTCCATCACGCCCCAGGCGTGGGCCGAGAACGCGCCGACGTGCTTGCGGCCGATGGCCTCGCGCACGCCGCTGCGCGCGCCGTCGCAGCCGACGACGTACTTCGCGCGGACGGTTCGCTCCTCACCGGCGCGCTCCCCCGCGACATGCCGCACGCGGACCTCGACGGGGAACTCGCCGTCGTCGTGCACCGTGAGGCCGACGAACTCGATCCCGTAGTCGGGCAGGATGCGGCCCGGGCCATGGGCGGCGGCCTCGGCGAAGTAGTCGAGCACGCGCGCCTGGTTCACGATGAGGTGCGCGAACTCGCTGATCTTGAGGGCGTAGTCCTCGGTGCGGGCCGTGCGGATGATGTTGTCGGGGTTCTCGGGGTCGGGACCCCAGAAGTTCATCCAGGCGATGTTGTAGGCCTCGGCGACGATGCGCTCGGCGAACCCGAACGCCTGGAACGTCTCGACGCTCCGCGGCTGGATCCCGTCGGCCTGGCCCAGCACGAGGCGCCCGTCGCGCCGCTCGATCATGCGCGTGGTCAGGCTGGGGAACTGCGACATCTGGGCAGCCAGGAGCATGCCCGCCGGCCCCGAGCCCACGATCAGGATGTCCATCTCGTCGGGCAGTTCGGCAGGCCTGTCGATGCCGGTGCCGGCGGCGTCCTGCACGCGCGGGTCTGCCGAGACGTAGCCGTGGTGGTGGAACTGCATCGATGTCCTCCTCGGACGACGGTGTCGAGGGCTCGCGGCCTGGGGCTTGCTGACGAGCTGGGCGTGTTCTATATTCGAACACACCGTTCTACTATTGAACAGATCGTATACGAAGGGATGCGGCATGACAAGGTCCGACGCCACGACGGCGCCCGCGTCGCAGACGCTGAGCCGCGGCATCCGGATCCTCGAGGTGCTCGCCGACGCACGTGGTCCCCTCTCCATCGACGAGATCGCGGCCAGGCTCGCGGTGCATCGGTCGGTGGCCTACCGGCTCCTGCGCACGCTCGAAGACCACGGACTCGTCGAGCGCGACGCCGCCGGCCGCATCGAGCTGGGCGCGCGCCTCGCGGCCCTCGCTGCGGGCATCGCGCACGACCTCCAGGCAGAGGCGCTCCCCGAACTCACCGCGGTGGCGGGCGACCTCGGGGTCACCTGCTTCCTCGCGGTGCTCGACCACGAGGAGTGCGTCACGCTGTCGAGCGTCGAGCCGCGCCACGCCGTGAACCCCGTCGCGCAGCGGCCGGGCACGCGGCATCCGATCACGCGCGGCGCACCGGGCAAGGCGATCCTGTCACTGCTGCCGACGTCGTCGTGGCCGGCCGGCGTGTCACCGGAGCTGGCGACGGAGGTCGCGGATGCCGCCACCCGCGGCTTCGCGACGAGCCACGACGAGGTCATCCCGAGCCTGCGGGCGGTCGCCGTGCCGCTCGTCGTGCGCGGGCGCGGGCCCGCGGCGATCGCGGTCGTGTTCGTCGCGAGCGCGCACTCGGACGAGGAGATCGCCGCGCGCCTCACCCGGTCGGCGAGCGCGATCCGCGACGCGCTGGGCGGCTGACCCCGGGGCCGGTTCGTCAGGCGGTGGTCGGGTAGTCGGTCACGAGACGGATGTTGTATTCCGCGACGCGCTGCGGCACGCCGGCGAACGCCTCTGCGCGCGCCTCGGACGCCAGGTACTCCTTCTCGAGGGCGACGAACGCATCTTCGTCGCCGGGGGCGCTCACGGCCCACACGAACTCGTTCGTCTCGGGAAGGCCGTAGGCGAACTCGATGGTGAAGCCGGCGGCGGGCCGTACCCGCGGCATCCACTCGTTCCACCACGCGACGAAGGCGTCGTACTCCCCGTCGACGAGCGTGTACCGGCGGAGCTGAGTCGTCTTCATGACTCCCATCCTGCCCGAAGACCTATACTCGTCACGTCCGGTGGCACCGTCGCCCGCCGGTGCTCGAAAAATGGGCACGCAGCGCGCACGCGCGAGACACATACGGCTCTCGATCCGTTCCGTCTCGAAAGGCATCGCCATGTCTCCCGCCATGAGCACCGTCTCGGCCCACGTCGCCCTCACGCTCGCCCGCCACATCGACCACGTCTTCGGCGTGATGGGCAACGGCAACGCGTACTTCCTCGACGCGCTCGAGCGCTCCACCGACGTGCACTTCACCGCCGTGCGCCACGAGGCCGGCGGCGTCGTGGCCGCCGACGCGTACCACCGGGCCTCCGGCCGGCTGGCCGCCGCGACCGCGACCTACGGCGCCGGCTTCACGAACACGATCACCGCCCTCGCCGAGGCCGTGCAGGCGCACGTGCCCCTCGTGCTCGTCGTCGGCGACGAGCCGACGTCCGGCCCGCGCCCCTGGGACGTGGACCAGATCGCCCTCGCATCGGCCGTCGGCGCGCGCACCTATACCGTCGGGCGGGCGGATGCTGCGGCGACCACGATCATCGCCATCGAGCACGCGCTCACCTACCGGGTGCCGACGGTGCTGGCGATCCCCTACGACGTCGCCGCGCGCGACGCCGGCCCGCTTCCCGAGGCTCCGGAGCCGCGACTTCCCGCTCCTCTCGTGCCCGCGGGGCCCTTCGCCGAGGGCGCGGTCGAGGGACTCGTCGAAGCGCTGGCTTCGGCGGAGCGGCCGTTCCTCCTCGCCGGTCGCGGAGCCTGGATCTCGGGTGCGGGCGAGGCCCTCGGCGACGTCGCCGACGCGGTCGGCGCCGTCACCGCCACCACCGCGCTCGGCCGCGGAGTCTTCCCCCGCGGCGAGTTCGACCTCGGCGTGACCGGTGGTTTCGGCGCCGAGGGCGCCATGGAGCTGGTGCGCCAGGCCGACGTCGCCGTCGTCTTCGGGGCGTCGCTCAACCAGTTCACGATGCGCTTCGGCGAGCTGTTCGCACCGGGCACCCGCGTGTTCCAGGTCGACGTCGCACCCGCCGCGACCCACCCTCACGTGGGCGGCTACGTGCGCGGCGATGCCGCGGTGGTGGCCCGCGCCCTCGCCGACGGTCTGCAGGCACGAGGCGGCGCGCCGAGCGGCTGGCGCGAGTCCGTCGACCTCATGCCGTTGCGGGCATATGAGCAAGGACACGGCGTCGCGCCCGACGGTCGCCTCGACCCGCGGACCGTCGCCGCGCGCATCGGCGCGCTGCTGCCGGAGGACCGGGTCGTCGTGTCCGACGGCGGCCATTTCATCGGCTGGGCCAACATGTACTGGCCGGTCGCCTCCCCCGATCGCATGACGATGGTGGGCACGGCGTTCCAGTCGATCGGGCTCGGCTGGCCGTCGGTGCCCGGCGCTGCGCTCGCGAAGCCCTCGGCGACCGTTGTGCTGACGACGGGCGACGGCGGCGGGCTCATGGCCCTCGCCGACCTCGAGACAGCCGTCCGGGTCGCCGCCGGCCGCGGGATCGCGGTGGTGTGGAACGACGCGGCGTACGGCGCCGAGATCAACCTCTACGGCCTCAAGGGGCTCGCGAGGGAGCCCATGCTCATCCCCGAGGTCGACTTCGCCGCCCTCGCGGCCGGCGTCGGCGCCGAGGGCGTCGTCGTGCGCACCCTGGCGGACCTGGACCGGCTCGCGGACTGGGCGGCCGAGCCCGCAGCATCCCGTCCCTTCCTCGTGCTCGACTGCCGCATCTCGGGCGAGGTGATCGCGCCCTATCAGCGCGAGATCATCCGCGTGAACTCCTAGCCCCGGCGGACTCGTCGCGGATCGGGAGTTCGCAGACTCGCGCCGTTTCCGGATCGAGAGCGGGCCATACCTGCGGAAACACGAAGTTTCTCCGAACTCCGGATCCGCGTCCTGCGCCGCGATCGTACGCGACGCCCCCCTCACCGGGACAGGCTGCGGGGCTCACTCCCCCGTGAAGTCGGGCTTGCGCTTCTGCTGGAACGCGGCGAATCCCTCGCGGTAGTCGGCAGTGCTGCGCAGCGCTTCCTGGCCGCGCGCCTCTTCGGCCAGAGCGTCCCACAATCGCTCGCCGCGCAGGCGAGCGATCAGTCGCTTCGAGGCGACGAAGGCAGCAGTCGGTCCGGCCGCGGCGAGCGCTGCGCGCTGCATCGTGAAGTCGAAGACCTCCTCGACGGGCATCGCGCGGCTGAACAGGCCGGCCGCCACAGCCTCGGCACCCGACATCATCGCGCCGGTGTAGATGAGGTCGAGCGCCCGGTGCGCACCCAGCCTCTCGTACAGCAGGGCGTGGCCGCCCGAGTCGAGCATCGCGCCCAGGCTCGCGAACGGCGAGCCGATCTTCGCGTCGTCGGCGACGTAGACGACGTCGGTCGCGATGGCGAGGCCGAGCCCCACGCCCAGGCACGCGCCGTGGACGGCCGCGAAGGTGGGCGCCGGGAACGCGGCGATCCGCCGCATCAGCGTCTCCACGCCCGCGAGGTACTCGGGCACGTCGTCGGTCACCGGATCCACGCCGGCGATGTCGCGACCGGCACAGAACGCCCGGCCCTCGGCGCGCAGCACGAGCGCACGCACCCCGGACTCCTCGGCGCTGCGGTAGGCGGCATCCATCTCCCCCAGTTCGCGCAGCGACAGCGCATTGAGCTTCGCCGGTGCGTTGAGGACGACTTCGGCGACGTCGCCGGTGATGGACAGCTCGATCATTCGTTCCTCCTAGACGTCGTAGTCGATGACGACGGTATCGGTGGTCGGATGCGACTGACAGGTGAGCACGTAGCCGCGCTCGAGCTCGTCGGGCTCGAGCGCGTAGTTCTCCGTCATGGCGACCGACCCCTGCAGCAGGCGCGCACGACAGGTGCCGCACACACCGCCGGCACACGCGAACGGCGCATCGGGGCGCACGCGCAGCGCGGCGTTGAGGATCGACTCGTGCGCGGCGACCGGGGTGTCGACGGACTGCGACTGCCCGTCGAGTGTGAACTCGATGCGACGCACCGGCTCGTCCTCCGCGACGACCACCGGGCGCCCGGCCGACGGCTCGGCCCGCTCCCCCTCGCCCGTCGTGAAGAGCTCGTAACGCACGTGGGCGGGGTCGACCCCGATGTCGGCGAGGGTGTCGCGGCACAGCTGCACGAGTTCGAACGGTCCGCACAGGAACCACTCGTCGACAGTGTCGGGGAGCACGAGATCGCCGAGGATCCGCCGCAGCCGCGGCTCGTCGATGCGGCCCGACAGCAGCGGCGCGGTGCGCTGTTCGCGCGAGAGCACGTGGTGCAGCGCGAGCCGCGTCGGGTAGCGGTCCTTGAGGTCGGAGAGCTCGTCGAGGAACATGACGTCGAGGCTCGAGCGGTTCGTGTACACGAGCGTGAACCGCGAGGTGCGCGACCGCGCCAGCACGGTCGCGGCGAGCGCCATCAGCGGCGTGATGCCCGACCCCGCGGCGATCCCCGCCACGTGCGCGTCGTCGAGGTCGGCGAGTTTGGAGGTGAAGGTGCCCTGCGGGCTCATCACGTCGATCTCGTCGCCGACCTTCAGCTCGGTCTGCGCCCAGGTCGAGAACCGACCGCCCGAGTCTCGCTTGATCGCGACACTGATGGTGCGCGGGCCATCGCCCCCGCCGCCCGCGTCCTCGGCGCGGCACAGCGAGTACGAGCGACGCACCTCGTGGCCGTCGAGGACCTTCCGCAGCGCGACGTGCTGACCCGCGAGGTAGTCGAACGCGTCCCGCGACTCCTCGGGGATCGCGAAGGTCACCTCCACCGAGGCGTCTGTGAGCGGCCGCACCGCGGCGACCCGCAGCGTGTGGAACCGTGCGCGATGCTTGGCGCCGCGCGGGCCGCCGACCGCGGTCGTGAGCAGCGTCTCGGCGATCCGCTCGTTCTCGCTCGGCGTCCCCGGTCCCTGAGCCTGTCGAACGGCGTCGGGCCGCATCAGTGCACCTTGAAGTGGTCGAAGGGCTCGAGGCACGCGCGGCACTCGTACAGCGCCTTGCACGACGTCGACCCGAATCGCGCGAGCTCGCGCGTGTCGAGCGACCCGCAGCGGGGGCAGCGCACCGAGAGCTGCAGCCGGATCGGCCCGCTCATCGCGGCGCGCCCGGTGGGCGGGGCGATGCCGTACTCGACGAGCTTGTGCTTGCCGGCATCCGTCATCCAGTCCGTGGTCCATGCGGGGGCGAGCACCAGTCGCACGTCGACGTCGTCGAAGCCCGCCGAGGTGAGGGCGAGCACGACGTCGTCGCGGATCGCGTCCATCGCGGGGCAGCCCGAGTACGTGGGCGTGATCGTGACCGTCACGCGCCCGGCGTCGACCGTGACGTCGCGCAGCACGCCGAGATCCTCGATCGTGAGGACGGGAACCTCGGGATCGAGAACGGACGCCGCCACCTCCCACGCGCGCTCGGCCTCGCCCACCGGTCGCTGAACCTGTCGAAGCGTCACCATGTCGCCCCCGGGTGCTGTCGGGCGAGCACCTGCATCTCGGCGAGCAGGTAGCCCATCGTCGGGAAATGCGAGCCACGGCGTCCGCCGGCCGACGACATCGGCGTGGTCGGCACCTCGAGCTCCGCCTCCCTGAACACGGCGGCGATGACGGCGTCGAACGCCGGCTGCAGCGTCGACGGCCGCACGGCGACGCCGTCGAGTCGGTCGGTCAGCGGCTCGTCACGGAACAGCTCGCCCACGTACGGCCACACATCCCCGATGGCCCGGATCATGCGCCGACGCGACTCATCGGTGCCGCCCGCGAGGCGCAGCGTCCATTGCACGGCATGGTCGCGGTGGTACTCGACCTCCTTGACCGCCTTCGCGGCGATCGCGGCCAACGTCTCGTCGGACGACTCGCTGAGCGCCGTGTACAGCTGGAAGAGATACACGGATGCCGCGAGCTGGCGCGCGATCGTCTGCGCGAAGTCTCCGTTCGGCTGCTCGAACAGCCATGCGCTGCGGAACCCCGGCTCGTCGCGCCAGTATGCGAGGTCGTCTTCGGTGCGGTCGTCGTACGTTCCGCCGTAGCGGAGGAACGAGCGCGCGTGCCCGAGCAGATCGAGCGCGATGTTGGCGAGCGCGACATCCTCCTCGAGCTCGGGCGCGCGGGCGATCCACCAGCCGAGCTGCTGCGACAGCACGAGCGCGTCGTCGCCGAGCCACAACGCGTATTCGGCGACGTCGGCCGTCGCCGCGCGGCCTCCACCGCCGGCCAGTTCGGCCGACAGCTCGAGCTGCTCGACGGTCACGTCACCGTGCGTGGGTTCTTCCCCGGTTTGGGGCGCGTTCTCTCCGTCGGGGCGGACATTCTCCGCCCCGACGGACGAATCGCGCCCCAAATCCGTGTGGCCGATGGTGCTCACAGGTGAGGCACCCCCTCCGACGCCGTGTAGTACGTGGCGTGGCGGTAGTTCTTGCCGGCGGGGCTCTCGAAGAACGCCCCCTTCGAATCGGGGTCGCTCGTCGTGATCGCGTCGGCGGGGACGACCCAGATCGACGTGCCCTCCCCTCGGCGGGTGTACAGGTCACGGGCGTTTCGCAGCGCGAGCTCGGCATCCGGCGCGTGGAGTGAGCCGGCGTGCACATGGCTGAGCCCGCGGTTCGCGCGCACGAACACCTCCCACAGCGGCCACGACTCGCGCGGCGAGGTACCTGGAGTGGCCATCACGCAGCTCCCTTCATCGCCGCGGACTCCCGCAGCTGCTGCTTGCGGGCGTACTCCGCGGCGGCCTCACGCACCCAGGCGCCGTCGTCGTGGGCATTGCGGCGGTTGCGGATGCGCTCGACGTTCATCGGCCCGCGGCCGGCGAGCACCTCGTGGAACTCCGTCCAGTCGATCTCGCTCGTGTGCCACCGCTGCGCCTCGTCGTCCCACCGCAGCTCCGGGTCGGGAAGGGTCACGCCCAGCACCTCGGCCTGGGGCACCAGCATCCCGATGAACCTCTGCCTGAGGTCGTCGTTCGAGAAGCGCTTGATCTTCCACGCCATCGACTGCGCCGAGTTCGGCGATTCGTCGTCCGGCGGCCCGAACATCATGAGCGACGGCCAGTACCAGCGGTTCACGGCGTCCTGCGCCATCTCGCGCTGCGCGGGCGTCCCCTGCATCAGGGTCAGCAGGATCTCGAATCCCTGCCGCTGGTGGAACGACTCCTCCTTGCAGATGCGCACCATCGCCCGGCCGTACGGACCGTACGATGCGCGGCACAGCGGCACCTGGTTGCAGATCGCGGCGCCGTCGACGAGCCAGCCGATCGCGCCCATGTCGGCCCACGCCGGCGTCGGGTAGTTGAAGATCGACGAGTACCGCGCCCGCCCCTCGATGAGCTGCTCGGTCATCTCGTCGCGCGTGATGCCGAGGGTCTGCGCAGCGGAGTACAGGTACAGGCCGTGGCCGGCTTCATCCTGCACCTTCGCCATCAGGATCGCCTTGCGCTTGAGGCTGGGTGCGCGAGAGATCCAGTTGCCCTCGGGCTGCATCCCGATGATCTCGGAATGCGCGTGCTGCGAGATCTGGCGGATCAGCGTCTTGCGATAGGCCGCCGGCATCCAGTCCCGCGGCTCGATGCGCGAGTCGGCCTCGATGATCGCGTCGAACGCCGCCTGCTCGGCGGCCTCGTCGATCAGCACCTCGGTCGTCATCATCGACTCCTTATTTACAGACCGTTCGTTCAGTAAAGTCTACCCGGTGACGGATGCTTCGGCACCGCGGCCGCCCGCATCGTCGGGGTGGGTGCGGCGCGTGGTGACGGACCGGCCGCGGAACTCGGCGACGACGTCACCGGTCTCGTCGGTCACCGTGACGTCGTAGAGTCCATTGCGCCCGGAGAGGATGCGGCGCCGCGCGTGTGCGGTCAGGGTCTGGCCGGCGTGGGTGGCCTTGAGGAACGAGATGTCCGCGCCGGCGGCAACCGTCACGTCGTCGTCCTCGTTGCAGGCCATCGCGAACGCCGTGTCGGCGAGCGCGAACACCATCCCGCCGTGCGTGATGGCGAACCCGTTCGTCATGTCGTCGCGCACCGGCATCGACACGACGGCGTCGCCGGGCTCGTCGCGCTCGACGACCATGCCGAGCGCGGCCGACGCACGGTCGCGCTGCAGCATGCGGCGCTGCCCGACGAAGTGCGCGGCGGGATCGCTCACGCGCCCACCTCCGCAGACTCGACGGTCACGGATGCCGCAGCCACAGCATCCGGCTGCTCCAGCGTCTTCGCGACCAGGGTGAGGACGTCGTAGATCGCGACGATCTCCTCGCGCTGGTTGAGGATGACCGCGTCCCACCGCACCTCGCCGTACTCGTCGGTCTCGCGCGGGGTGATCTGCTTCGCCGTGAGCACCACGCGGATCTCGTCGCCGGGCGAGACGGGCGTCATGAACCGCAGGTTCTCAAGGCCGTAGTTGGCGAGCACCGGCCCGGGTTCCGGGTCGACGAAGAGCCCCGCGGCCCACGAGACGAGCAGGTAGCCGTGCGCCACGCGGCCCGGGAAGAACGGGTTCGCGGCGGCCGCCTCTTCGTCCATGTGTGCGTAGAACAGGTCGCCGGTGAAGTTCGCGAACGTCTCGATGTCGTCGAGCGTCACCCGGCGCAGGGGCGACGCGATCTGGTCGCCGATCGCGAGTTCCGCGAGCGACTTGCGGAACGGGTGACGATCGGAACGGGATGCTGCGCCCTGATGCCACACGCCGGTCAGAGCCGTGAGCATCGCGGGCGAGCCCTGCACCGCGGTCCGCTGCATATGGTGCAGCACCGCGCGGATGCCGCCGAGCTCCTCGCCACCGCCGGCGCGGCCGGGCCCGCCGTGCACGAGGTGCGGCACGGGCGAGCCGTGACCCGTCGACGTGCGCGCGTCGTCGCGATCGAGGAACAGCATGCGTCCGTTGTAGGAGGCGGTGCGGGCCAGCAGCGTCGCGGCGACCGCGGGGTCGGCAGTCGCGACGCTCGTCACGAGCGATCCGCCGCCGCGCCCGACGAGATCGGCCGCTTCATCGACGGTGCGGTAGGCGAGCACGCTCGCCACGGGACCGAATGCCTCGACGTCGTGCACGGCCTCCGGAAGCGCGTCGGCCGCGCCGTCGAAACCGATCACGATGGGCGTGACGAAGGCTCCCTCGGGAGCCGGACCCATCGAGCCGTCGGCGAGCGTCACGTCCGGGGCATCCGTCGTTCCGAGCAGGATCCGGCCGCCCGCGGCCTCGAGCGCACCGACGGCGCGCAGCACCTCATCGCGCTGCGCGAGCGAGACGAGCGGGCCCATCGTGACGCCCTCGGCGTGAGGGTCGCCCACGACGACGCGCTCGGCGATCCTGTCGCGGAGGGCGGAGACGAGCGGCTCGACGGCGCCCGCCGGTACGATGGCGCGCCGGATCGCGGTGCACTTCTGGCCCGCCTTCGTCGTGAGCTCGACCGTGAGCTGCCTGACGTACGCGTCGAATTCGGGCGTGCCAGGCACCGCGTCGGGTCCGAGCACCGACGCGTTGATCGAGTCGGTCTCGCTCGTGAACCGGACGCCCGGCGCAGCCTGCTCCCGGAGTCGGGATGCGGTCGAGGCACTGCCGGTGAAGCCGACGAGGTCGCCGAGCCCGAGATGGTCGAACAGCCCGGGAACGGCGCCGCTCACCAGCTGCAGCGAGCCTGCCGGCAGCTGACCGGTCTCGACGAGGATCCGCACCCATGCCTCGGCGACGTAGGCGGTGGGTGTGGCCGGCTTCACGATCGTCGGCACGCCCGCGAGGAACGCCGGCGCGAACTTCTCGAGCGCCCCCCATGTGGGGAAGTTGAAGGCGTTGATCTGCACGGCCACGCCGGGCAGCCGCGTGTACACGTGGCGCCCGAGGAACGAGCCGTCCTTCGACAGCGGCTCGACCGGGCCGTCGAGGTACACCTGGGCGTTGGGCAGCTCGCGCCGCCCCTTCGACGAGTAGGTGAAGAGCACGCCGATGCCGCCGTCCACGTCGCTCAGCGAATCGCGCGTGGTCGCGCCGGCGCGCTTGGACAGCTCGTACAGCTCCGCCTTGCGCGCGGTGAGCGCGATGGCGAACTCCTTCAGCAGCAGCGCGCGCTGGTGGAAGGTGAGGGCGCCGAGGCTCGCCTGGCCGACGGTCCGCGCGTGGGCGATCGCGCCGGCGAGATCGATGCCGTCGGTGCTGACGAGCGTCACGACGTCGCCGGTCGACGCGTCGCGCACTTGCGTCGCACCCGTCGCCGAAGCCGGCGTCCACCACGCGCCGCGCAGGTAGCTGGGGAGGATGCCCGTCCCTGTCCGCTCGATCATCACTGTTCACTCCATTCGTAGAAGCCGCGGCCGGTCTTGCGGCCGAGATGCCCGTCGGCGACGAGGCGCCGGAGCAGTTCCGGGGGCGCGAAACGCTCCCCCAGCCGGCGGTGCAGCTCCTCGGCGATGCCGAGTCGCACGTCGAGGCCGACGAGGTCTGTCGTGCGCAGCGGGCCGACCGGATGCCGGTACCCGAGCTCCATCGCCGCGTCGATGTCGGCGGCCGACGCGACGCCCTCCTCGAGCATGCGGATCGCCTCGAGCCCCAGCGCGACACCGAGCCGGCTCGACGCGAAGCCCGGGCTGTCGCGCACGACGATGGGCGTCTTGCCCAGTGACGCGATCCACACCTCGGCGTCGTCCACGAGCGCGGGGTCGGTGGCGGTGCCGGTGACGACCTCGACGAGCTGCGACGCCGGCACGGGGTTGAAGAAGTGCAGGCCCAGGAAGCGCTCCGGGCGGTCCAAGCCGGACGCGAGGCCATCGATCGAGATCGACGAGGTGTTGGTGGCGAGCGCCGCCTCCGGCGCGAGCACGCGCTCGGCGCGGCCGAGGGCCTCGAGCTTGAGCTCCAGATCCTCCGGGACCGCCTCCACCACGAGGCCGCAGTCCGCCAGAGCCGCAGCATCCGTCGCCGTCTCGATCGCCGCGGCGAGCGCGTCGAACCCGCGGTCGGTGCCGCCGCGCGCGACACTGCGGCGCACGCTCTCGAGAACGCGAGCGGATGCCGCCCCCGCCGCGTCTGCGTCGCGCTCGACGACGACCACGTCGGCACCGGCGAGCACGAACGCGTGTGCGATGCCCGCACCCATGCGCCCGCCGCCGATCACCCCGACCCGCCCAGGCACTCCCGAGGACTCAGCGCGATCCGTCGTACGTCGCTCGCTCGACGACCGGGGGCCGCCGTCCGCCGTGCTCATCACCGCTTCCTCTCCAGGAACGCGGTCATGCGGCGGTCCTTCTCCGGGCTCTCGAAGAGCTGCGCCTGCAGCTCCAGTTCGATCTCGGGGTGCGCGGCGCGCGGGGCGAGGAGCGCCGTCTTCGTGTGGCGGGTCGCGAGCGGATCGTTGCGTGAGATGCGGTCGGCGATCGCGTGGGCCGCGGGGAGGAGGTCGCCCGGCTCGAACAGCGACGACACGAGGCCCCATTCGACCGCGGTGTCGGCATCCAGGATCCGTCCTGTCAGCAGCAGCTCTGCGGCCCGCGCCTCGCCGACGATCTCGGGCAGGCGCCACGTCGCACCCGCGGCCGCGATGATGCCGAGTCCGGTCTCGGGGTTGCCGATCTTGAGGCTCGGCGAGCCGATGCGGATGTCGGCCGCGTAGGCGAGTTCGGCGCCCCCGCCGAGGGCGTAGCCGTCGATCGCCGCGATGACCGGCATCGGCAGGTTGCGCACCCGGGTGAACGCGCGGGTGTTGATGCCCCGGCGCGCGTCGGCCGCCCGACGCTCGCGCAGCTGCGCGATGTCGGCGCCCGAAGCGAACACACCGTCGGAGCCCGTGAGGATGAGCGTGCGCGGCTCGCGCTCGAGCTCGCCGCACAGCTCGTGCAGCCGGTCGATGGTGTCCTGGTCGATGGCGTTGCGCACCTCCGGCCGCGACAGCGTCGCGACGATGCGGTCCTCGCGGCGCTGGATTTTGAGCGGCTCAGGCATCGGCATCCTCTCGGTCCGCTCCGTCGCGGTCACGCGCCCATAATATCTGATCGATCGTTCAGTATTGCCACGTGGTGCGCGGTGTCGAAGCGGACCGGTGCGAGACTGGGCGCATGTCCGCGAGCACCGACGCCTCCCCCGCGCGACGCGGGCGGCCGGGTTACGACCGCGGCCAGGTGCTCGCCGTCGCCGTCGGCCTCTTCAACGAGCAGGGGTACGACGCGACATCCGTCGCCGATCTCGCCTCCCGCCTCGGCCTCACGAAGTCGGCGCTGTACCACCACTTCGACTCGAAGGAGCAGCTGCTCGCCCTCGCCCTCGCCGAGGCGCTCGACAGCCTCGAGGGCGTGCTCGACGAGCCGGAGGGCTCCGCCGGCGACCCGGCCGAGCGGCTCGGCGCGGTGCTGCGCGGAGCGGTGCGGGTGCTCGTCGACAAGCTCCCCTACGTCACCCTCCTGCTGCGCGTGCGCGGCAACAGCGATGTCGAGCGCGCGGCCCTCGAGCGCCGGCGCGCCTTCGACCACCGCGTGACGGCGCTCGTCGCGGAGGCGCAGCGCGCGGGTCAGATCCGCGCCGATGTCGACGGCGCCGTCGCCACCCGCCTGGTGTTCGGAATGGTCAACTCGATCGTCGAGTGGTACCGCCCCGGCGGTCCGGTCGACCGCGAGCGCCTCGCGCACGACGTGGTCGCCGTCGCCCTCGACGGCATGCGCACCCGCTGAAACGGACGGATGCCGCGGCCCGAGCCTGCACAGGGGCTCGGGGCGCGGCATCCGTTTCCGGAAGGTCAGGCCTTGGAGAGGCCGTAGATCGGGCTGACGGACTGCTCGGCCTCGTGGTCCGGACCGAGCGGGATGCCGGAGCGGTCGCGCAGGAGCAGCGTCGCGATCAGGCCCACGACGGTCATGCCGGCGAGGTACCACGTGACGGACAGCGTCGAGCCGGTCGCCTGTACGAGGGCCGTCGCGATCGTCGGGGCGAACGCGCCGCCGAGGATCGCGCCGATCGCGTACGAGATCGAGACGCCCGAGAAGCGGATCGATGCCGGGAACAGCTCGGAGTACAGCGCAGCCTGGGGGCCGTACGTGAAGCCGAGGCCGATCGTGAGGACGGCGAGACCGAGGAAGAGCAGCCAGATGCTCCCGGTGTTGACGAGCGGGAAGAGCAGGAACACACCCGCCAGCTGCAGGATCCAGCCGATGATGTACGTCGTGCGGCGGCCGATGCGATCGGAGATGAACCCGGCGGCCAGCGTCGACAGCAGCCACGTGACCGCCGAACCAGCGACCGCCCACAGCACCGGTCCGCGCTCGAGCGCGAGCGGACCCTCGGGGTTGGTCGAGTAACCCTGGATGTAGCCGCCCGTGGTCATGTAGCCGACGGCGTTGTTGCCGGCGAACACCAGCGCCGCGATGAACACGAGGAGCAGGTGCTTGCGGAAGAGCGTGATGATCGGCATCCGCGCCTTCTCCTTGCGCTCGGCGAGCTCGGCGAAGACCGGGCTCTCCTCGACACGGCGGCGGACGTAGTAGCCCACGAGGATCAGCACGACGCTGAGCAGGAACGGCACGCGCCAGCCCCACACGAGGAACGCATCCCCGGGGGCGATCATCGCCATCAGCGCCATGACTCCCGAGGCGAGCAGCAGGCCCAGCGGCACGCCGATCTGCGGCGAGGCGCCGAACGCGCCACGGCGCTGCTTCGGCGCGTGCTCGACGGCCATCAGGACCGCGCCGCCCCATTCGCCGCCGGCGGAGATGCCCTGGATGATGCGCAGGAGCACGAGGAGGATGGGCGCCGCGACGCCGATCGCCTCATACGTCGGCAGCACGCCGATGAGCGCGGTCGCCGCACCCATGAGGATCAGCGTCCACATCAGCACGACCTTGCGACCGTACTTGTCGCCGAAGTGACCGGCGAGGAACGCGCCGAGCGGGCGGAACAGGAAGCTCACGCCGACGGTGGCGAAGGCGACGATCGCGCTGTTGGCGCCGAGCGGCGCGAAGAACAGCTGGCCGAAGACCAGTCCGACCGCGGTCGCGTAGATGAAGAAGTCGTACCACTCGACGGTGGTGCCGACCACCGTCGCGAACACGACGCGACGTCGGTCCGTGGTGGACGCGATGGTTCCGGTGGGGGTGAACCCTGCTGTGGGTCCTGATGCGCTGCTCATGGTGACTCCTGTGTCGGGGGCTGACGGCGTCGTCGCCGGCGAACCCTTGGGGAATGGTTGCCGGATGCTGGACGATCATATACGATTTCGAATACGACGCAACAGGTCGCTTCGAGTAAGGGAGCTCATGGACGAGATCACGGAGACCGCAGACCGCCGTTTCTCGGCGCTTCCCGGCCGCCCGGGCAAGATCATCGCCATCCACCTCAGCTACGCCTCGCGTGCGGATCAGCGCGGGCGGCGGCCGCAGCATCCGTCGTACTTCTTCAAGCCGTCGAGCTCCGTCGCCGCGTCGGGCGACACCATCGAACGCCCGGAAGGCACCGAGCTGCTCGCTTTCGAGGGCGAGATCGCGCTCGTGATCGGCACCCCGGCGCGTCGCGTCGGCCTCGCAGACGCGTGGGACCACGTCGCCTGGGTGACCGCGGCCAACGATTTCGGCCTCTACGACCTGCGCCAGAGCGACAAGGGCTCGAACGTGCGCTCCAAGGGCGGCGACGGCTACACGCCCGTCGGCCCGACGCTCATCGACGCCCGCACCATCCATCCCGACGCGCTGCGCGTGCGCACGTGGCTCAACGGCGAGATCGCGCAGGACGACACGGCCGCCGGCATGATCTTCCCGCTCGCGCAGCTCGTGGCCGATCTGTCGCAGCACTTCACGCTCGAGACCGGCGACGTGATCCTCACCGGCACGCCCGCCGGCTCATCGGTCGCGAAGCCCGGCGATGTCGTCGAGGTCGAGGTCGATGTTCCCGGCGGCCCGTCGTCGGGACGACTCGTGACGACGGTGTCGCAGGGCTCGGCGGCCTTCGACGCCGAGCTGGGCTCCCTGCCCGCGGTCGACGACCTGCAGCGCACCGAGGCCTGGGGCTCGCGGGAGGCGGCCGGGCTTCCGGCGGGCTCGTCTGCGGAATCAGGAGATCTGGCCGAGGCAGGACGTTTTGAAGCGCAGTCCCCTGTCTCCGCCACATCTCCTGTTCTGGCAGACGCGCTGCGCGCGAAGCTCCAGGCCGTCCCGGTCGCCGGGCTCTCGGCGCAGCTGCGCAAGCGCGGGCTGAACAACGTGCACGTCGACGGCGTGCGGCCGCTGCATCCCGAGGCCAAACTCGTCGGCATCGCCCGCACGCTGCGCTTCGTGCCGAACCGCGAGGACCTGTTCGCGTCGCACGGCGGTGGCTACAACGCGCAGAAGCGCGTGTTCGACGCCGTCGGCGAGGGCGAAGTGGTCGTGATCGAGGCGCGCGGCGAGGCCGGGTCGGGCACGCTCGGCGACATCCTCGCGATCCGCGCGCACGCCCGCGGCGCCGCCGGCATCGTCACCGACGGAGGGGTGAGGGATGCCGCGGCCGTCGCCGCGGTCGGCATCCCCGTCTACTCCGCCGGCGCCCACCCTGCGGTGCTGGGCCGCAAGCACGTGCCGTGGGACGCCGACGTGACGATCGCGTGCGGCGGCACCACGGTCCAGCCCGGGGACGTCATCGTCGGCGACGCGGACGGGGTCGTGGTGATCCCGCCGGGGATCGTCGAGGAGATCGTCGACGCGGCACTCGCCCAGGAGGACGAGGACGCCTGGATCGCCGACCGCGTCGCGGAGGGGCATCCCGTCGACGGACTCTTCCCGATGAACGCCGAGTGGCGCGCGAAGTACGACGCCCGCGAAGGAGACCGCGCATGAGCCCGACCGAAGCCGACACGCTCAGCAAGTCGCAGCAGGCGTACCGCTGGATCAAGGAGCGCATCGCGAACCAGGAGTTCACGCCGGGCTACCGCCTGGTGCTGGGCAGCATCGCGGGCGAGCTCGACATGAGCGTGGTGCCGGTGCGCGAGGCGATCCGCCAGCTCGAGGCCGAGGGGCTCGTCACGTTCGAGCGCAACGTCGGGGCGCGGGTGTCGATGGTCGACGACTCGCAGTACCGGTACAGCATGCAGGCGCTGTCGATCCTCGAGGGCACCGCCACGGCGCTGGCCGCGCGCCGGCTCACGGCCGACGACATCCGCAACGCCCGCCGCATCAATGAGCTCATGATCGAGACGCTCGAGCACTTCGACCCGCGCGCCTTCACGGCGCTCAACCAGGAGTTCCACGCAGCGCTGTTCGAGAAGTGCGCGAACCCGCGGATGCTCGACCTCGTGCACGCCGAGTGGGCGCGCCTCGGGCACCTGCGCGACTCGACCTTCAGCTTCGTGCCCGGCCGTGCCCAGGAGTCGGTGCGCGAGCACGAGAACATCCTCGTGCTCATCGAGACCGGGGCCCCTCTCGGCGAGATCGAGAAGGCCGCCCGGCGCCACCGCTCGGCCACCCTCGACGCCTACATGATCCACGAGCACCCTGACGAGGCTCTGGGCCTTCCAGCGTTCTGATTCGCGGATGCCGCGGGCAGCGGCATCCGTCCCCGACCTCCGACGAAGGAGCAGCAATGACCGACACCACGATAGCCGGCACCACCCGCGAAGCGCAGAGCGCCGGGGCGACGCGGCATGTGCCCGAGGGCCTGCCGAGCCGCATCCAGCACTACATCGACGGCGAGTTCGTCGACTCGGCCGACGGCGACACGTTCGACGTGCTCGACCCGGTGACGAACGAGACGTACGTGCTGGCCGCCGCCGGCAAGAAGGCCGACATCGACCGCGCCGTCGCCGCCGCCCGGCGCGCGTTCGCCGAGGGGCCGTGGCCGCGGATGCTGCCGCGCGAGCGTTCGCGTGTGCTGCACCGCATCGCGGACATCGTGGAGTCCCGCGACGCGCGTCTGGCCCAACTGGAGTCGTTCGACTCCGGCCTGCCGATCACGCAGGCACTCGGCCAGGCGCGGCGGGCGGCGGAGAACTTCCGGTTCTTCGCGGACCTGATCGTGGCGCAGGCCGACGACGCCTACAAGGTGCCGGGGCGGCAGATGAACTACGTCAACCGCAAGCCGATCGGCGTCGCCGGGCTCATCACGCCGTGGAACACCCCGTTCATGCTCGAGTCGTGGAAGCTCGGCCCGGCACTCGCCACCGGCAACACGGTGGTGCTCAAGCCCGCCGAGTTCACGCCGCTGTCGGCGTCGCTGTGGGCCGGCATCTTCGAGGAGGCAGGCCTCCCGAAGGGCGTGTTCAACCTCGTCAACGGGCTGGGCGAGGACGCCGGCGACGCACTGGTCAAGCACCCCGACGTGCCGCTCATCTCGTTCACCGGAGAGTCGCGCACCGGGCAGCTCATCTTCGGCAACGCGGCCCCGTTCCTGAAGGGCCTGTCGATGGAGCTCGGCGGCAAGTCGCCCGCCGTGGTCTTCGCCGACGCCGACCTCGACGCCGCCATCGACGCCACGATCTTCGGCGTCTTCTCGCTCAACGGCGAGCGCTGCACCGCCGGCTCCCGCATCCTCGTGGAGCGCCCGATCTACGACGAGTTCGTGAGGCGCTACGCCGCGCAGGCCGACCGCGTCGTGGTCGGCTACCCGCACGACCCGAAGACCGAGGTCGGAGCGCTCGTGCACCCCGAGCACTACGAAAAGGTCGTCTCGTACATCGAGATCGGCAAGTCGGAGGCGCGCCTGGTCGCCGGCGGTGACCGCCCGGAAGGGTTCGAGACCGGCAACTTCGTGCGCCCCACGGTGTTCGCCGATGTGGCGCCGGACGCCCGGATCTTCCAGGAGGAGATCTTCGGCCCGGTCGTCGCGATCACGCCGTTCGATACCGACGAGGAGGCCCTCGAGCTCGCCAACGGCGTGCGCTACGGCCTCGCCGCGTACGTGTGGACCAACGACCTCAAGCGCGCGCACAACTTCTCTCAGGCCATCGAGGCCGGCATGGTCTGGCTCAACTCGAACAACGTGCGGGACCTCCGCACCCCGTTCGGCGGCGTCAAGGCCTCCGGTCTTGGACACGAGGGCGGCTACCGCTCCATCGACTTCTACACCGACCAGCAGGCCGTGCACATCACGCTCGGCCCCGCCCACAACCCCACCTTCGGAAAGGCGGATGCCGCCGCCCACTGAGGCCGCAGGCATCCGATCCCCCTTCGACCCCACGCAAGGACGCGACATGACCCACCGTGATCAGATGACCCGCACCTCCTCCGGCTTCTACGTGAGCCAGGAGGCGCCGATCCTCTCCGACGACCCGATCCCGACGCCGAGCGTGCCCGCACCCGACATCCTGCGCTGCGCGTACATGGAGCTCGTGGTCACCGACCTGCTCGCGTCCCGCGAGTTCTACGTCGACGTGCTCGGGCTCTACGTCACGGAAGAGGACGAGAACACGATCTACCTCCGCTCGACGGAGGAGTTCATCCACCACAACCTGGTGCTCCGTCAGGGCCCCGTCGCCGCGGTCGCCGCGTTCTCGTACCGCGTGCGCACCCCGGAAGACCTCGACAAGGCCGTCGCCTTCTACGAGGAGCTGGGCTGCCGCATCGAGCGCCGCCACGACGGGTTCACCAAGGGCATCGGCGACTCGGTGCGCGTGACCGATCCGCTCGGCTTCCCGTACGAGTTCTTCCACGCCACCGAGCACGTCGAGCGCCTGTCGTGGCGCTACGACCTGCACACGCCGGGCGAGCTGGTGCGCCTGGACCACTTCAACCAGGTCACGCCCGACGTGCCCCGCGCCGTCAACTTCATGCAGTCGCTGGGGTTCCGCGTCACCGAGGACATCCAGGACGAGGAGGGCACGGTCTACGCGGCGTGGATGCGCCGCAAGCCCACCGTGCACGACACCGCGATGACCGGCGGCGACGGACCCCGCATGCACCACGTCGCGTTCGCCACCCACGAGAAGCACAACATCCTCGCGATCTGCGACAAGCTCGGCGCGCTCCGCCGCTCCGACGCGATCGAGCGCGGACCCGGCCGCCACGGCGTCTCGAACGCGTTCTACCTGTACCTGCGCGACCCCGACGGGCACCGCGTCGAGATCTACACGCAGGACTACTACACCGGCGACCCCGACAACCCCGTCGTCACGTGGGACGTGCACGACAACCAGCGCCGCGACTGGTGGGGCAACCCCGTCGTGCCGTCCTGGTACACCGAGGCCTCGCTCGTGCTCGACCTCGATGGCAACCCGCAGCCTGTCGTCGCCCGCACCGACAGCTCCGAGATGGCGGTCACGATCGGCGCCGACGGCTTCTCGTACACGCGCCCCGGCGAGGACTCGATGCCCGAGTACAAGCAGGGCGAGTACAAGCTCGGCCACCAGCTGTAAGGGGACACGGATGCTGCACCCCGACGACATCGCCCAGATCGCGGCCGAGCTGGCAGAGGCCGACCGCACGCACTCGGTGATCCCGCGCATCACGGCGCGGTACCCCGACGCGACGGTCGAGGACTCGTACGCGATCCAGGGCGTGTGGCGCGACCAGAGCATCGCCGCCGGACGCACGCTCGTCGGCCGCAAGATCGGGCTCACGTCGAAGGCGATGCAGCAGGCCACCGGCATCACCGAGCCCGACTACGGAGTGATGTTCGACGACACCGTGTACCGCTCGGGCGCCGAGATCCCCGTCGACCTGTTCTCGAACGTGCGCATCGAGGTCGAGCTCGCGTTCGTGCTGAAGCAACCGCTCGAGGGTCCCGACTGCACCCTCGATGACGCCCTGGCCGCGATCGACTACGCGGTGCCCGCCCTCGAGGTGCTGAACTCGCACATCGAGCTCGAAGGGCGCACCATCGTCGACACGATCTCCGACAACGCCGCCTACGGTGCGATGGTGCTCGGCGATGTCCGCAAGCGCCCCGACGAGATCGATCTGCGCTGGGTCCCCGGCGTGCTCAGCCGCAACGGCGAGATCGAGGAGACGGGGGTCGCCGCCGGTGTGCTCGGCCACCCTGCGACCGGCGTCGCGTGGCTCGCGAACAAGTTCCACCAGCACGGCGCGCGGCTCGAGGCGGGCGAGATCATCCTGGCCGGCTCGTTCACCCGCCCCATGTGGGTGTCGCGGGACGATACCGTCAGGTGCGACTACGGACCCATGGGAGTGATCGAATGCCGCTTCGTCTGAGCCCGACCTTCCGCGACGCCCTCGCGAACGCCGACCGCCCGCTCGCGGGCATGTGGGTGTGCACGGGCTCGCCGCTCGTGGCCGAGATCTGCGCCGGCTCGGGCCTGGACTGGCTGCTGATCGACATGGAGCACTCCCCCAACGGCCTCGAGTCGGTGCTGGCCCAGCTGCAGGCCGTCGCCGCCTACCCGATCACCCCGGTCGTGCGCGTGCCGATCGGCGACGTCGTCACGATCAAGCAGGTGCTCGATCTCGGAGCCCAGAACCTGCTCGTGCCCATGGTGTCCTCGAGGGCGGATGCTGAAGCCGCCGTCGCCGCCGTGCGCTATCCCCCGCGGGGCACCCGCGGGGTGGGCTCCGCGCTCGCGCGCTCGGCGCGCTGGAACCGTGTCGACGGGTACCTCCAAGACGCCGACGAGCACGTCTCCCTGTTCGTCCAGATCGAGACGGCGGCCGGCGTCGAGGCGGCCGCCGAGATCGCCGCGGTGGATGGCGTGGACGGCGTGTTCGTCGGCCCGAGCGACCTCGCCGCATCGATGGGCGTGCTCGGCCGGCAGACGCACCCCGACGTCGTCGCCGCCGCCCACCGCACCTTCGACGCCGTCCGCGCGGCCGGCAAGCCCGCCGGCGTCAACGCGTTCGACCCCGCCACCGCCGACGCCTACCTCGAAGCAGGCGCGTCGTTCGTCCTCGTGGGCGCCGACGTCGCACTCCTCGCCCGCGGCTCCGAAGCCCTTGCGGCCCGCTTCGCCCCCGCCCCTGGCTCACCCGGGGAACGCGCCTCGTACTAGCCGGACCGCTGCAGGCGCAGCGTGTCAAGGCCGCCCGGGAGGCGGTCCGGACGTGTCACGCTGGGGCAATGAAGCGAGACGTCTCCAGCCGCATCGCCCTGAACGTCACCGAACCGGCCGAACTGGTCTTCGCGATCACGGCCTCGACTCACTACTCCCCCGACTCCGAGCACCTCGCCGCGAACGTGGACGGCAGGCCCGTCGAGATCGACGAGCTTCACGATGCCCACGGCACGCGCCTGCACCGGGTCATGGCGCCGGTGGGGGCGTTCGCGATCGAGTACAGCGCCACCCTTCACGCCGGCGATTGCGTGGGTGGCGACGACGATGTCGAGCGGTTCGTCTATAGGCGGCCGAGCCGGTACGCCGAGTCCGACGCGCTCGCACCCACGGCGACCGCCGAATTCCGCGGCATCGAGGGCGCCACCGAGCTCCTCGCCGCCGTCTCGTCGTGGGTCGGCACACGTCTGTCGTACCTCCCCGGATCCTCGCTGCCCACCGACGGCGCCGCGCGCACGCTGCTCGCCCGGCGGGGCGTGTGCCGCGACTACGCGCACCTGTGCGTCGCGCTGCTGAGGGGACTCGGCATCCCGGCGCGTACGGTCGCCGTGTACGCACCGGGGCTGAGCCCCATGGACTTCCACGCCGTCGCCGAGGCGTGGATCGACGGCGCATGGCGGGCGATCGACGCGACGACGCTCGCGCCGCGCTCGAGCCTCGTGCGCATCGCGACCGGCCGCGATGCCGCCGATACGGCGTTTCTCAACGTGTTCTCGGGGCGCGCCGACCTGGTCGAGCTGACGGTGACCGCGACGGCCGACGCACTGCCGGACGACGACGTCACCCAGCTGGTCTCGATCGCCTGAGCCCTCGCGCGCGGAGTCGTTCCACAGGCCCGACCCGACGTGGCACAGTGATGTCATGAAGAAGTGGGTCGTGCGGTTCGCGTCGCTGCTGGTGTTCAACATCGTCGTCCTGCTGGTCGTCGGCTGGCTCACGCCCGCCCGCGTCGGCTGGGCCGCGCTCTGGGCAGGCATCGTGCTGACGGCGCTCGTCATCTGGATCAAGCCGCTCGTCGAGAAGTGGTTCCGCTCGATGGCGGCTAAGTCCGCGAACCAGCGCACCAAGGCCGGCGAGAAGCTCGTCGAGTTCCTGCTGGCCTTCGCCGTCGCGTTCCTCGTCTGGATCGTCACGGTGGTCTTCACGGGAGTCTCCATCGGCGGCGGCATCTTCGGCGCGTTCTGGGGCTGGGTCATCCCGCCGGTGATCCTCCTCATCGGCTGGGCGATCTATGGCGCGATCGACGACAAGGTCGAGACCCACGCGGGCACGCTCTACGACAAGGCGACCGGTTCGAAGGCTGCGGGAACGGATGCTGCGGCCCCGCCGATCCCCTCCCCCGAGGCATCCGCCGCCCGGCGCGAACTGAACGACGGGCTCACCGACGAGCAGCGACGCATGCTCGACGAACTCGGCAAGGGCTGATTCGGCCCGCCCTGTCGATCCGGGCGGGCGCCGATCGTCATGAGGGTGTCGATACCCCTCCAGAAAGGACGACGCCATGCGATACGCACTCCTCCTCCACTACCCCGAGATGACCCCCGAAGACATGGGCGACGACGCCTGGGGCGAGGGCATGCGCGAGTTCGACGAGTACGCCAAGGCGCTTGACGCGGCCGGCGTGCTCGTGTCGGCCGAGGTGCTGCAGCCTTCGGCCGTGACCACCTCGGTCACCGCGCCCGACGGCACGCTGCGCGTGCAGGACGGACCGTTCGCCGACACCAGGGAGCAGCTCGGCGGCACGTTCGTGGTCGATGTCGCCGACCTCGACGCCGCCATCGGCTGGGCCGGCAAGGCCCCGTCGATCAGCTGGGGCACCGTCGAGGTGCGGCCCAGCGCGACCCGCTTCGAGAACGGCGCCTGGACCCCGTTCGCGAGCTGATGCCGGCCGCATCCGACTCCCTCGCGGTCGCTGAGCGCACCGCGCGGGAGTCGTACGGCCGCATCCTGGCCGTGGTCGCCGCTGCCACGCACGACGTCTCGCTCGCCGAAGACGCCCTCGCCGACGCGTTCGAGCGGGCGCTGCGCACGTGGCCGGACGCCGGCATCCCCGCGAATCCCGAAGGGTGGCTGGTCACCGTGGCCCGCAACCGACTGCGCGACGCCCTCTCGTCGGCGGCCCGCCGTACGGGTGTGCCGCTCGACGAGGGGATCATCGCGGCACGCGCCGACGAGCTCGAGGTCGACGCGCTCAGCGCCCTCGAGCGCGGCGAGGCGATCCCGGACCGCAGACTCGAACTGCTCTTCGCGTGCGCGCACCCGGCGGTCGACCCCGCCGTGCGCACGCCGCTCATGCTGCAGACGGTGCTCGGGTTCGAAGCG
Source organism: Microbacterium sp. BE35 (assembly GCF_031457705.1). Taxonomy (NCBI): domain Bacteria; kingdom Bacillati; phylum Actinomycetota; class Actinomycetes; order Micrococcales; family Microbacteriaceae; genus Microbacterium; species Microbacterium sp. BE35. The sequence continues at coordinate 647,179 of NZ_JAVDXD010000002.1, read as the reverse complement.
GCCGAGGTCGCCCGTGCGTTCGCGGTCGAGCCGTCCGCGATGGCCCAGCGGCTCGTACGCGCGAAGCGGCGGATCCGGGACGCCGGCATCCCGTTGCGCATCCCCACCCGCGCCGATATCCCCTCCCGGCTGCCGGACGTGCTCGAGGCGATCTACGGCGCGTACGCGATCGGCTGGCTCGACCAGGGCGATGAGCCGCGCGAGTCGCTCGCCGATGAGGCGCGATGGCTCGCGGTGCTCACCGCGACCCTCCTCGACGACGAGCCGGAGGCGTGGGGCCTCGCCGCGCTGCTGACCTACGCGCAGTCGCGTGCGCCCGCCCGCGCAGACGTTCCGTGGCCGCCGCTCGACGAGCAGGACCCGGCCGAGTGGGATCGCGCCCTCATCGCGGAGGGCGCCGCTCTGCTGCGTCGCGCCTCGTCGCTGGGGCGACCGCTGGGGCGCTTCCAGCTCGAGGCTGCGATCCAGGCCGTGCACTGCGACCGCGCCCGCACCGGCTCCCTCGACGTCGAGGCGCTCGTGAAGCTGTACCGCGGGCTCGTCGCGATCGCGCCCACCGACGGCGCCCGCGCCGCACTGGCCGCCGCGGAGGGACGGCTCGCCACCGGCGCCCCCTCGGCATCGGACGTGTAACAAACCGACCCGCGCGCGCCGTTCCGCCCGGCCCGTCGCCAAGATGGAGGGATCCGCGCAGCGACAGCACGCACGCGCGGACACTCGACTCCTGGAGGCACCCATGTCGCGCCGCATCCGTCTCGTCCGCATCGCCGCCGCCGGCATCGCCGTCGCGGCCCTCGCCCTGACCGGCTGCGCCTCCGGTTCCGCGCCGGCCAGCAGCGAGTCGGCCGCCGACGCGGGCTACCTCACGCCCGGCAAGCTCACCATCGCGACCGGCGAGACGGCGTACGAGCCGTACGTGATCGAGGACGACCCCGCGTCGGGTGAGGGGTTCGAGGCAGCGGTCGCCTACGCCGTCGCCGAGGAGCTGGGGTTCGCCCCCGAAGACGTCGAATGGGTGCGGACGAGCTTCGAGTCGGCGATCGCGCCCGGGCCGAAGAGCTTCGACTTCAACATCCAGCAGTACACGATCACCGACGAGCGCAAGCAGGCCGTCGACTTCTCGTCGCCCTACTACGAGGCCAGCCAGTCGGTGGTCGCGTTGAAGGGCGGCGCCGCCGAGGGCGTGACCGACATCGCGGGCCTCAAGAGCCTCGTGCTCGGCGCGATGTCGGGATCCACCAGCGCCACGACGATCGAACAGGCCATCGCGCCCACCACCACGCCGCAGCTCTACAGCTCCAACGAAGACGCGGTCGCCGCGCTCAAGGCGGGACAGATCGACGCCCTCGTGCTCGACACCCCGACCGCCTACACCGCGGTGAACTTCTACATCGACGACTCCTTCACCGTGGGCGAGCTCCCGGCAGCGGGGGTACCCGACCAGTGGGGCCTGCTCCTGGCGAAGGACTCCCCGCTCACCGCGGACGTCACCGCGGCCGTCGACACGCTTCGCGAGAACGGAACCCTCGACGCCCTCGAGGAGAAGTGGCTCGCCGTCCTCAGCGAAGGCGTGCCTCAGCTGCAGTGACCGCGTCCGCTACGTTCGTTCGGTGAGCCCGCACCAGCCCAGCGCGCTCGAGCTCGACCGTCGCGCCTACCGGCACCGCCGCTCGCGGCGGTCGGTGCTCATCGCGATCGCGTCGTCGATCGCGTTCGCGGTGATCGTCTGGGCGACGGTCATCAACACCGAGGGCTGGTCGAAGGTCCAGCAGTCGTTCTTCAACCTCGACGTCGCGATCCAGGCGCTGCCGAAGGTGTGGGACGGCTTCCTGATCAACCTGCAGGTCCTCGCCTACTCCGTCGTGACCGTCGCCGTCGTGGCACTCGTGATCGCCGTGCTGCGCACCCTCCGCGGACCGGTCTTCTTCCCGGCGCGCGTGGTCGCGGCCGGCTACACCGACCTCTTCCGCGGCCTGCCGTTCATCATCGTGCTCTACCTCATCGGCTTCGGTCTGCCGACCATCACGAACACGCGCATGCCGGTCGTACTGCTCGGGGTGATCGCGGTGACGCTCACGTACTCCGCGTATGTCGCCGAGGTGATCCGCGCCGGCATCGAAGCCGTCCACCCGTCGCAGCGCCTTGCGGCGCGGGCGCTCGGCCTCGGCTACGTGCAGTCGCTGCGCCGCGTCGTGCTGCCCCAGGCCTTCCGCAAGATCACGCCGCCCCTCATGAACGACTTCATCTCCATGCAGAAGGACGTCGGGCTGATCTCCATCCTCGGCGCGGTCGACGCCATCGCCGCGGCGAGATCCGTCGCCTCGCTCACCTACAACTTCACGCCGTACGTCGTGGCCGGGGTGCTGTTCATCCTGCTCGCGATCCCCACCATCCGGCTCACCGACTGGTACACCGCGCGACTGCGCGAGCGCGAGCAGGCGGGGGCGATCCTGTGACCGCCCTGCTGCGGGCGACCGGCATCCACAAGTCCTTCGGCGAGCGCGAAGTGCTCCGCGGCGTCGACATCGACCTGGCCACTCACGAAGTGGTCGCGCTGATCGGGGCGAGCGGATCGGGAAAGTCGACGCTGCTGCGATGCCTGAACCTCCTCGAACCCATCGACGACGGGCAGATCTTCCTCGACGACGAGGACATCTCCGATCCGCGCATCGATGCGAACCGCGTACGCGCCCGCTTCGGCGCGGTCTTCCAGAGCTACAACCTCTTCCCGCACCTCACGGTGCTCGACAACGTCACGCTCGCCTCGCGCGTCGTGCACCGCACTCCCCGACGTGAGGCCGAGGCTCGTGCGCTCGAACTGCTCGGCCTCATCGGGCTCGCCGACCTGGCGCGCGAGCACCCCGACCGCCTCTCAGGCGGCCAGCAGCAGCGTGCCGCGATCGTGCGGGCCATCGCGACCGACCCCGAGGTGCTGTTCCTCGACGAGATCACCTCGGCGCTCGACCCCGAACTCGTCGGCGAGGTCCTCGAGCTCGTGCGTCAGCTCGCCGCCGACGGCGCCACGATCCTCATGGCGACGCACGAGATGGCGTTCGCGCGGGATGTCGCCCACCGCGTGGTGTTCCTCGATGCGGGCACGATCGTCGAACAGGGGCCGCCCGCCGACGTCCTCGCGGCCCCGCGCGAACCACGCACCCGGGAGTTCCTCGCCCGCTTCACCGCCTGAGTGAGGCCAGGCCGCGCTGTCCATATCGCGTGATCTCACCGAGCGCACCCGTTATGCGCGCGTATAACGCATCGCCTCGGCGAGATCACGTGATGTGAACGCGGCGGGGCGAGTCAACCTGTTGACTTATGGTGAGTCAACTGGTTTACTCACTATGTGTCCGACCGCCTGACCTTCACCCTCCACGAGCTCATCGCGGAGATCGACGCGTTCGCCGACACCGCGCTTCAGGCGGGGTGGGGCGTGACGTTCAACCATTTCCAGTTCCTGGCCGTGCTGTACGACCACGAGCCCGTGGACATGACGACGCTCGCCCGCTGCCTCGGCGTCACCAAGGCCGCCGTGAGCAAGCGGGTGCCCGCACTCGTCGAGGACGGCTGGATCACGGCAGCGTCCCAGCCCGGTGCGGGTCGCAGCATCCTGCTCTCGCTCACCCCCAAGGGCACCGCCCTCGTGCGCGATGCCGGCGAGGTGCTCGAGCGCGAGTTCGCCGCGATGCTGACGCACCCGTCACTCGCGGGCGACCCGATCGACGCCCCTCGCATGAACGCCCAGCTCATCGCCCTCACCGCCTTCATCCAGCAGCAGCCGGCGCCCGGCCCGCGTGCCGTCCACCACCCTCAGGAGACCCTCGCATGAACGCTCCCCGCATCCTCGTGATCGTCGGCACGCCCTTCGCCGGCAGCCTCAACCACTCCCTCGCCAGCTCGTACGCCGACGCCGCGCGCGCCGGCGGCGCCGAGGTGCGGGTCGTGGATCTCGCGAACGACGCCGTGCCGCAGCATCCGTCCGTCCGCGATGAAGTGCGCCTGCCCCGCACCGACGCCGACGTTCCGCTCACGCCCGAGGTCGCCGCCTACGTCGCCGACGTCGACTGGGCGGACCACCTGGTGTTCTTCTTCCCGCAATGGTGGGGGTCGCTTCCGGGCGCCCTCAAGACGTGGATCGACCGCGTCTTCGTGCGCGGCTTCGCCTACCGCTACCGCCCGACCGGGCGACTGTGGGACAAGCTGCTCACCGGGCGCAGCGCACGCATCGTCATGACGATGGACTCCCCCGTGCTCTGGAACGCGTGGGTCTACCGCAACGCGCCGATCCGGTCGCTCCGCAACGCCACACTGGAGTACTGCGGCATCAAGGTCCGTGGGGTGACGCGCCTCGCGCAGGTGCGGCACAGCACCGGGGCCGACCGCGAGCGCTGGGTCCGCGGGATGGCCTCGCTCGCAGCGACGGATGCCGAGTCCGTGCGTCCGCGCGAGCGATCCGCGCTCGTCGCGGCCTGAGGTCAGGCGAGCGAGCGCTCCGCGGCCTCGACGACGTTGGTCATGAGCAGCGCCACCGTCATGGGTCCGACGCCGCCGGGGTTCGGCGAGACGTAGCCGGCGACCTCGGCGACATCGGGCGCGACATCGCCGTAGACGCGGGACTTGCCGGTCTCGGGGTCGTCCTCACGGGTGACGCCCACGTCGAGGACGGCCGCACCGGGCTTCACGTCGGCAGCCTGCACGATGTGCTTGACGCCCGCGGCGGCCACGATCACATCAGCCTGGCGGAGGTGATGCGACAGGTCGGCCGTGCCGGTGTGCGTCAGGGTCACGGTCGCGTTGATCTCGCGACGCGTGAGCAGCAGGCCGATCGAGCGGCCGATGGTCACGCCGCGGCCCACGACGACCACGTCCTTGCCTTTGAGGTCGTAGTCGTTGCGCAGCAGCAGCTCGATGACGCCTCGCGGCGTGCACGGCAGCGGCGTCGTGATCGGGGAGTTGACGTTGAGCACAAGGCGCCCGAGGTTGGTCGGGTGCAGGCCGTCGGCGTCCTTCGCGGGGTCGATGCGCTCGAGGATCGCGTCGGTGTCGAGGTGCTTGGGCAGCGGCAGCTGCACGATGTAGCCGTGGCACTCCGGGTCGGCGTTGAGCTCGTCGATGAGCGCCTCGACCTCGGCCTGCGTGGCGTCGGCCGCAAGTTCGCGCTGGATCGAGTTCATGCCGATGGCCTCGGACTCGCGGTGCTTCATCCCGACGTACAGCTGCGACGCCGGGTCGGCGCCGACGAGCACGGTCGCGATGCCGGGCGTGACGCCGCGGTCCTTGAGCGCCGCGACGCGCTCGCGCAGCTCGTCCTTGATCTGGGCCGCAGCCGCGCGCCCGTCGAGCTTATGTGCGGTCATCGTTGGTCTCCTCGTGTGGTCGTGCGCTCTGGGCCTGGGTACCCCGGCCCGCGAGAGTGCAGCTGGCGGACGAAAGGCAGGGAACCACCCACCATCTCGGCGATCAGCTGCACTCTCGCGGATCGTGGTCGAGGAGGGGGCGGGACGGATGCCGCGGCCCGGTGCCGGGCCGCGGCACCCGTGTCGACAAGTGGTACCAGACGATGCCGCCGCGGTGCGACGGCGTTCCCGCTCAGTGGCGGAAGTCGGGGTACAGCGGGAAAGCGGCCGTCAGGGCCGAGACGCGCAGGCGCAGCTCCTCGACGTCGGCGCCGGGCTGCAGCGCGAGCGCGATGACGTCGGCGACCTCGGTGAACTCGGCGTCGCCGAAACCGCGGGTCGCGAGCGCCGGCGTGCCGATGCGCAGGCCCGACGTGACCATCGGGGGCCGCGGGTCGTTGGGGACGGCGTTGCGGTTCACGGTGATGTGGATCTCGTGCAGGAGGTCCTCGGCCTGCTTGCCGTCGATCTGAGCGTTGCGCAGATCGACGAGCACGAGGTGCACGTCGGTGCCGCCCGAGCGCACGGCGATGCCGGCGTCCTTCACGTCCTGCTGCGACAGGCGCTCCGCGATGATGTGGGCGCCGCGCAGGACGCGCTCCTGGCGCTCCTTGAACTCGGGAGTGGCCGCGAGCTTGAACGCGGTGGCCTTCGCCGCGATCACGTGCATGAGCGGGCCGCCCTGCTGGCCCGGGAAGACCGCGGTGTTGATCTTCTTCGCGATGTCGGCGTCGTTGGTGAGGATGAAGCCCGAGCGGGGGCCGCCGATGGTCTTGTGCACGGTCGACGACACGACGTGCGCGTGCGGGACCGGGTTGGGGTGAAGGCCGGCCGCGACGAGACCGGCGAAGTGCGCCATGTCGACCCATAGGGTCGCACCGACCTCGTCGGCGATCGCGCGGAAGGCGGCGAAGTCGAGCTGACGCGGGTAGGCCGACCAGCCGGCGATGATGACCTTGGGCTTGTGCTCGACGGCGAGGCGGCGCACCTCGTCCATGTCGATCGTCGAGGTCTCGGGGTCGACGCCGTACGCGACGATGTTGTAGAGCCGGCCGGAGAAGTTGATCTTCATGCCGTGCGTGAGGTGGCCGCCCTGGTCGAGCGACAGTCCGAGCAGCGTGTCGCCGGGGCGGGCGATGGCGTGCAGCACGGCGGCGTTCGCGGTGGCGCCCGAGTGGGGCTGGACGTTCGCGAACTCGGCGCCGAACAGAGCCTTGGCGCGGTGGATGGCGAGCTCCTCGGCGACGTCGACCTCTTCGCAGCCGCCGTAGTAGCGGCGGCCCGGGTAGCCCTCGGCGTACTTGTTGGTGAGCACCGAGCCCTGCGACTGCAGCACCGAGACGGGCACGAAGTTCTCGGAGGCGATCATCTCGAGGTAGCCGCGCTGGCGGTCGAGCTCGCGGTCGAGCACCTGGGCGATCTCGGGATCGACCTCGGCGAGAGGGGCGTTGAAGAACTGATCGGTCATGCGATCTCCAGACTCACGGCTTTCAGATAGGGGTGTCCCACATCGGCCCAGGCGTGCGGTCGAATGCCGTAGTCGGTCGCTCCCCGGTGGTGGCCCACCTCAACGCCAGTCGCGACACACCGAGCATAACGGAACACGAACCACTAGGCTGAGTCCGATCGCTTTTGTTAGGACTCTTTACATGAATCGTCGACGAGGACGGGCCGTCGCGGCAGCCGTCCTCGCCGCTGCGCTGCTGGCCGGATGCACCCCGGTCGCACAGAATGGAGACACCGTGTCGCTTCCCGCCGTCGTCCCCGCCCCCGTCTCGATCGAGGCCGGGACCGACGCGCCCTTCCGGCTCTCGTCCGCCACGGCGGTGACCGGAGAGGCGGATGCTGCCGCCGCCCTGTCGGCGATCGTCGAGGCCCGCACCGCGCTGACCCTCGCGAGCGGCGACGGCGCGGGCATCGAACTGCGGATCGACGCGCGTTCGGACGCACCCGAGTCCTACCGGATCGCGGTGGACGAGGCATCCGTCACCGTCACCGGCGCCGACGCGGCCGGACTCTTCTACGGCGTGCAGACACTGGGCCAGCTCATCGCCCGTGACGGCGACGAATGGACGGTATCCCCCGTCACGATCGAGGACGCCCCGCGCTTCGCGTACCGCGGCGTCATGCTCGACGTGGCCCGCCACTTCCACCCCGTCGAGACGGTCAAGGCCTACATCGACCACGCGGCATCGCTCAAGTTCAACGCGCTGCACCTGCACCTCACCGACGATCAGGGCTGGCGCGTCCACCTCGACTCGCGGCCCGAGCTCACCGAGAAGGCGTCGGGAACCTCGGTCGGCGGTGACCCTGGCGGCTTCTACACGAAGGACGACTACCGCGAGATCGTCGAGTACGCGGATTCCCGTCACATGATCGTGGTCCCCGAGATCGACATGCCCGGGCACACGCACGCAGTCGGGCTCGCCTACCCCGAACTGGCCGAGGACCCGAGCGTCAGCGACCACATGCGCGAGGTCATCCGCGACTACGGCGGCGACGAGCCGCGCGCCGGCGCACCGTACGACGGCATGGCCGTCGGGTTCTCTTCGCTGAAGATCCACGACCAGGCGACCTACGACTTCGTGGCGGACGTCTTCGGCGAGCTCGCCGCGATGACCCCGGGCCCGTACCTGCACTTCGGCGGTGACGAGTCGCTCTCGACGACCGACGAGGACTTCGCGGAGTTCGTCGGGCGAGCGAGCGAGATCATCTCCGACCTCGGAAAGACGCCCGTGGCGTGGCACGAGGCCGGGGCCGCGGTCGGCATCGCCGACACCACGGTCGGCCAGTACTGGGGGTTCCTCACACCGCAGGAGGGCGCCGCCGAGAAGGCGACGGCGTTCGTCGACAACGGCGCGCAGCTGATCCTCTCCCCCGCCGACGCGATCTACCTCGACATGAAGTACCCGAATGGACCCGAGCTGGGCCTCACCTGGGCGAACGGCCCGACGAGCGTCGAGCGCGCCTACTCGTGGGAGCCGTCCGATGTGCTCCCCGGCGTCGACGACTCCGGCATCCTCGGCGTCGAGGCGCCGCTGTGGACCGAGACGATCCGCACCGCCGCCGACATCGACACGATGGCGTTCCCCCGCGCGGCCGCCGCCGCGGAGGCCGCCTGGTCGCCGGCGACCGGAGCGAGCGACCTGCGCACCTGGGCGTCGTTCCGCGAGCGCGTCGGCGCCCTCGGCCCGCTGTGGACCAGCATGGGCATCGGCTTCCACCCGTCCGACGAGATCCCGTGGGTCACCGAATGACCTCGGCCGAGTGATCCGGAGCACCGCATGGCCACCCTCGTCCACTCCGTCCGCCTGCTGGGCTCCGTATCCGTCGACAGCGACCGCCTCGACGGATGGGCGCTGTTCGACGGCGGCCGCGTCGCGTCGGCCGGTGTCGGCGGCGACCTCCCTCCCGCCGATGAGGTCGTGGACGGCGGCGACGGATGCCTCGTCCCCGGGTTCATCGACATCCACGGCCACGGCGGCGCCGGCGCGAGCTTCGACGACGGCCCGCAGGCCGTGTCCACCGCGCGTGCCGTGCACCGCGCCCACGGCACGACGCGCGCGGTGCTCTCGCTCATCACTGCGCCGATCGACGACCTCGCTGCGCGTGTGGCGATGGTCGCCGACCTCTGCGACGCCGATCCCACCGTCCTCGGCTCGCACCTCGAGGGTCCGTTCCTGGACCCCGGCCACAAGGGCGCGCACACCGAGTCGCTGCTGCGCGCGCCGGACGCGGCATCCGTCGACCGACTGCTCGAGGCGGGACGCGGCACGATCCGCCAGGTCACCCTCGCCCCCGAGCGCCCCGGAGCCTTCGATGCGATCCGGCGCTTCGTCGACGCCGGCGTCGCGGTCGCGGTGGGCCACACGAACGCCGATGCCGACACGACACGACGCGCCTTCGACGCCGGCGCGACGCTGCTCACCCACGCGTTCAACGCGATGCCCGGCATCCATCACCGCGCCCCCGGCCCGGTCGTCGCGGGCCTGCGCGACGAGCGCGTCACGCTCGAGATCATCGCCGACGGCGTGCACGTCGACCTCGAGCTCATCGCGACGCTGTTCGCCGTGGCCGGCGACCGCATCGCGCTCATCACCGACGCGATGGCCGCGGCCGGGTCGCAGGACGGCCGGTACGAGCTGGGCGGCCTCGCCGTGCGCGTGACCGACGGCGTCGCGAGGCTCGAAGAGGGCGGCGCGATCGCCGGCTCGACGCTCACGCAGGACGCCGCCCTTCGCCACGTCGTGGCCGCGGGCGTGCCGCTCGAGGTCGCCTCGCACGCTCTGAGCCGGCAGCCCGCCCACGCGATCCACCGCGGCGATCTCGGCACCCTCGACATCGGCGCGCCCGCCGACGCGGTACTGCTCGACGAGACCCTCGCGGTGCGCCGCGTGTGGGTCGCGGGGCACGACGCCTGAGTACGCCGGCGCGCGCGTGAAAGGCGGGGCCGAAGGTCCCTCCCCCGAGATACCTCCGAGCCCCGCCCTGCCCGCAGGATTCCCGCGGGGGCGGCCGCCGCCGGGCCCCTCATAAGGGCGGCCTGCCACTCTGATGAAAGAGACGTGGAGAACCCCCGTCTATTACGCGAATTCTGGATATTCGCTCAGGACGGATGCCGCGCCCTCACGTCGCAGCCCTGGTCAAATCCGGAGGCGGCGACGACAATGGAGCGAACCACGGTCCGCACCCGGGATCGACGTCGTCGATGTGCGCCGCGCAACTGGGGGGCCCATGGACCACGAGGAAGTGCAGGAGCACGAGACGGACGTCGTCGCTGACGCCGACGCCGATCTCGTCCTGCGGACGAGATCGGGCGACACCGACGCGTTCGCGGAGCTCTGGCGGCGCCACTACCGCGCAGGCGTGACCGTCGCGCGCAACATGACATCGAGCCTCGACGCCGACGACCTCGTGCAAGAGGCGTACACCCGCATCTACCATTCGATCGCGCACGGCGGCGGGCCGACCGGCTCGTTCCGCGCGTACCTGTTCACCAGCATCCGCAACACCGCGGCGGCATGGGGGCGCGCGCGCCGCGAGACCGCGTACGAGGAGCTCGACGGCGTGGAGGATCCTTCGGGCGCCGAGCACGAGAGCGAGGCCGCGCTCGACCGCGGCCTGACGCATCAGGCCTTCCGCAGCCTGCCGACACGGTGGCAGGAGGTGCTCTGGTATTCCGAGATCGAACGCATGAAGCCCGCCGAGATCGCGCCGCTGTTGGGCATGAAGCCGACGGCGGTCGCCCAGCTGACGTTCCGCGCGCGGGAAGGGCTGCGCGAAGCCTGGATCCAGGCCCACCTGCGGTCTGTGGTCGACGGCTCGGACTGCCAGTGGACCATCGAGCGCCTCGGCGCGTACACCCGTCTCAACCTCGGCCGGCGCGACCTCGCGAAGCTCGAGCAGCACCTCGCGCACTGCGTGCGCTGCTCGATCGTCGCGAGCGAGGCCAAGGAGGTCTCGAGCCGGCTGGCGCTCGTGCTGCTGCCCATCGCCCTGGGTGCCGTCGGCACCGCAGGCTACCTCGCGACGGTTCAGGGCGGTGGCACCTCCCTGGTGGCTCTGGCCTCGATGCCTTCGAGCGTGGTGCACAGCACGGTGACCATCGCCCCGGGCGGAGTCGTGGGCGCAAGTGCGGGTGCGAGTGCCGGCGCGAGTGCGGCTGTCGGTGCGGCTGCGACGTCGGCCGGCGTCGGATCGGCGGGGGCGGTCGGCGCAGCAGGGGCGGCGACCGCCGTCGCTTCGTCGGCGGCGGTCTTCGGCACGTCGGCCGTCGCCGGCATCGGCGCGGCCTCCGGACTCGCCGCGGCCGGCCTCTTCGTCGTGAGCGGCGTGGTCGCCGCGGCAGTGATGCTGCCGGCCACGGCCGGCCCCGAACCGGCGCCGACGCCCACGCCGACCGACGAGGTCCTCGCCGAGAACGTCAACGCCCCGGCGCTTCTGCCGGACGACACCGGCGACACCGCGCTCCAGCTTCCGGCCGAGCCGGGTCCCGGCCCGGCCGACGTGCCCGTCGTCCCCGACCCCGCTGCGGGCGACGGCGGCGCAACAGGCGAGGGGACCGCTTCGTCGGCCGGCGGCAAGGCCACGGGCCAGTCCGGCAACGGCAAAGCTCAAGGCAGCACCGGCAACCAGTCGAGCAACAACGGCAACGCACAGGGCGTCGATCGCCTCGCCACCGGCAGCACGGGAGACAACGGCAAGTCGTCGGGCGACAACACCAGCGAGTCCGGAAACAACGGGAACGGGAACGGCAACGGCAACGGCGGCAACACCGGAAACGGCGGCTCGACAGGCAACGGCACCCCCAACGGCAACGGCAACGGCAACGGCAACGGCAACGGCAACGGCAACGGCAACGGCAACGGCAACGGCGGCAACACCGGAAACGGCGGCTCGACAGGCAACGGCACCCCCACCAACGGCACCGGCAACGGCAACGGCGGCAACACGGGCGCCGGCACCGGCACCTCGAAGCGGAATGCGAGCCCCCCGAACGGCCTCGGACACGGAGTCGTCGAGCGCATGCCCGCCGCAACGACCACCGAGACGCCCGCGAACGCCCCGGAAGTGGCACACGTGCCCGTCGAGACGGTGCCTGCCGACGGCGGCAACTGACCCCCGCGTCCCGGGTCGCCCGCGACGCTCAGCGCCGGGCCCGCGCACCGGTGCCCGGCGGACGCGCGGAGCATGCCGCCGTAGACTGGAAGCCATGTCCGACACGCCGAACGTCACTCCCGCGCGCCCTGCCGAACCGGCACCGGGAACGCGCGCACCCCTCTCGGCGATCGACGTGATCGCGTTCGTGTGCGAGATCTTCGCGTTCGGCACGCTCGCGCTGTGGGGCTTCACGATGTGGCCGTTCCCGTGGAACATCGTCGCCGGCGTCGGGGCCCCCGTGATCGCGATCCTCCTCTGGGCCCTGTTCGTTTCGCCGCGCGCCGTGTTCGCCGTGCACCCCTTCGTGCGCGCCATCGTCGAGCTGCTCGTCTACGTGTCCGCGACCGCCGCCTGGTGGTCGATGGGCAACGCGTGGATCGGCGTCGCGTTCGGCGTCGTCGCCGTGACCGCGGGGGTCATCGCCGGCCGGCGGCGCCTGTCGTGACCTCGGGCGCCGACGCGCTCGACCAGCTGCGCGCGGCACTCGGCGATCGCGTCGACACCTCCGCGGCCTCGCTCGCCGCCGCGCGCGCCGACAAGTCGGGGCACGCGGCATCCGGTCTCCCCCTCGCCGTCGTGCACGCCCGCAGCATCGACGATGTGCAGCAGACGCTCCGCATCGCCGCGAGTACCGGCGCGCCCGTGGTCACCCGCGGCGCCGGCACCGGCCTCGCCGGCGGCGCCAATGCCGGAGACGGCGAGATCTCGCTGTCGGTGCGGGGCATGGACCGCGTCCTCGAGGTGCGCCCCGACGACCTCCTCGCGGTCGTGGAGCCGGGCGTCCTCAACGCCGACCTCAACACCGCGCTCGCCCCGTACGGCCTCTGGTGGGCTCCCGATCCCGCGAGCCGGGCGATCTCGACGGTCGGCGGCAACATCGCCACCGGCGCCGGCGGACTGCTGTGCGCGAAGTACGGCGTGGTGCGCGACGCGGTGCTCGGCGTCGACCTCGTGCTCGCGGACGGTCGGCTCCTCCGCCTCGGCCACCGCACCGTCAAGGGCGTCACGGGCCTCGACCTGACGTCGCTGGTGATCGGGTCCGAGGGGACTCTCGGCGTCGTCGTCGGCGCGACCCTGAAGCTGCGCCGACTCGTGCCCGGCGAGGTCTGCACGATCGCCGCGACGTTCCCCGACGTGCGGACGGCGGCCGAGGCATCGTCCGCCGTCACCGCCTCCGGTGCGCAGCCCGCGATCATGGAGCTGATGGATGCCGCGTCCCTCGCCGCCGTGCACGCGCTCCTGGCGCTCGAGGCGCCGACGCCCGGCGCGGCGCAGCTCACCATCCAGACCGACGGCCCGGCCGCGATCGCCGAGGCCGACGCCATCGCCGACGTGCTCCGTCGCGCCGGAGGCACGGCCGTCGTCTCGCACGACCGCGAAGAGGGCGAGCGGCTGCTGGCGATCCGCCGGTCGATGCACCCCGCCATGGAATCGCTCGGCACAGCCCTCATCGAGGACGTCTCGGTGCCCCGCAGCGCCCTGCCCGCGATGTTCGACGAGATCGCCCGCGTCGAACGCGAGCACGGCGTCGTGATCCCCACGGTCGCCCACGCGGGCGACGGCAATCTGCATCCCAACTTCATCTTCGAGGCCGAGCCCGACGAGTTCGGCGTCGTCGAGGCGCCGGACGACATCTGGGCGGCCGCCGACGACCTCTTCCGCGCGGCGCTGCGCCTCGGCGGCACGCTCACCGGCGAACACGGCGTGGGCGTGCTCAAGCGCCGCTGGCTCGCCGACGAGCTCGGCGAGGATCAGTGGGAGCTGCAGCGGCAGATCACCCGCGTCTTCGATCCCCAGGGCATCCTCAACCCCGGCAAGGTGTTCGCGCGCTGAGCTGACGCGGGAGCCTCAGATGCCCTGCCACTCCGGCTTGTTGTCGTAGGCGTAGCGGTAGTAGTCCGAGCGGGTCAGCTGCGATGCGGCGGCTTCGTCGACCACGATCGTCGCGTGCGGGTGGAGCTGGATCGCCGAGCCCGGCAGCGACGCCGACAGCGGACCCTCGACGGCCCCCGCGACCGCGGCCGCCTTGCCCTCGCCGAAAGCCAGCAGCACGATGTGCCGCGCGCGCAGGATCGTGCCGAGCCCCTGCGTGATGCAGTGCATGGGCACGTCGTCGATCGAATCGAAGAAGCGTGCGTTGTCCCGGCGCGTCTGCTCGGTGAGCGTCTTCACGCGGGTGATCGACGAGAACGACGAGCCGGGCTCGTTGAAGCCGATGTGGCCGTCGGTGCCGATGCCGAGGATCTGCAGGTCGATGCCGCCGGCGTCGCGGATGGCCTCGTCGTACTCCTCGCCGTGATGCTCGATGCCCTCCGGCGTGCCGTCGGGCGTGCGGATGAGCTCGGGGTTGAGACCCAGCGGCTCGACGACCTCGCGCGTGATCACCGAGCGGTAGCTCTCGGGATGAGCGGGGTCGATGCCCACGTACTCGTCGAGCGCGAATCCGCGCACGCGCGAAAGGTCGACGCCCTCCAGCCGCGAGCGCAGCGCCTCGTACACGGGCAGCGGCGTGGACCCCGTCGCGAGCCCCAGGACCGTCTCGGGGTTCGAGCGGACGAGCTCTGCGATGTGGTCGGCGACGAGCGCGCCCGCGGCGGCCTTGTCTTTGACGATGACGATCTCAGCCATGGACCAGTGCTTCCTCTGCGTCGTGTGTGGCGTCGCCCTCCGCACCCACCAGCGCGGCTCCGAGTGCGGCTGCCGGCGAACCCGGCGGCAGCAGCTCGACCCGGTCGGCGAGGTGCAGCGAGCGCATGAACGGGGATGCCTCGGCACTGGCCGCGAGCTCGGCTGCGACATCCGTCATCAGTCGGTCTCCCAACGCCGTCACACCTCCTCCGAGGACCACGATATCGACGTCGACCGTCAGCACCAGCACCCGGATCGCGGCGGCCACGCCGCGGGCGAGCCCGCCACGCAGCTGCCGGGCAGAGGGGTCGCCCGCATCGGCGGCGTCGAAGACGTCGCGCACCGGCAGCGCGGAGCGCTTTGCCCAGCGCTCAGCGATCGCGCCGCCGCCCGCGAAGGCCTCGATGCAGCCGCGCTGGCCGCAGCGGCACAGCGGCCCGTTCGGGTCGACCGAGATGTGGCCGACCTCGCCCGCGGTGCCGCGGGCGCCCCGCCAGAGGACGCCGTCCGAGACGATTCCCGCGGCGATGCCGGTGCCGAGGTTGAGATACGCCATCGAGCCCGGCGCGGGCGCGCCGCCCCTCGTGTGGAGCGCGTGCGCTCCGAGTGCGGCGGCCTTGACGTCGTTCTCGACCTGCACCGGCACCCCCAGCCGGGGCGCGACGGCGGCGGCGAGGTCGAGCTCGTCGACGCCGAGGTTCACCGCGTGCACCACGCGGCCGGTGCCCGGCTCGATCTGACCTGGGATGCCTACCCCGACGGACTGCACGGTGGAGAGGTCGACGCCGGCCTCCGAGCCGAGCGCACGCACGGCGTCGAGGACGGTCTGGGCCACGGCATCCGGTCCCCATCCCGTGGGGATGCGAAGGCGACCCGCGATCTCGCCGTCGGCGTCGACCGCGACGGCGTCGGTCTTCGTCCCGCCGACGTCCAGCCCGACCCTCATCGGCCGACCTCCCCGTGGGAGGCGGCGTTGTCGTCCGCGCGCATCAGCCCTTGACCGCCCCTGCCACCAGACCGCTCGTCATGCGGTGCTGAACGAAGAGGAAGAACACGATGACCGGAACCGCCATGATCGTCGACGCAGCCATGACGAGGGCCCAGTCCGTCGCCTTCGTCGCCTGCACGAAGGCGCGCAGCCAGATGGGCAGCGTGAGCGACTCGGGCCGCGTCATGATGACGAGGGCGAAGACGAACTCGTTCCAGGCCTGGATGAAGGCGAACACGCCGGTCGCGATGAGGCCGGGAGCCAGCAGCGGGAACGTGATGCGCCAGAAGGCGCCCGCGCGGCTGCATCCGTCGATCATCGCAGCTTCCTCGAGATCGGCGGGCACGCCGTTCACGAAGCCGCGCAGCGTCCAGATCGTGAACGGCAGCACAGTGGCGATGTAGACGAAGCTCAGACCGATGATCGTGTTGAGCAGGTACCAGCCGTCGAGCACGCGGAACACCGAGACGATCATCGCTTCTGCGGGGATCATCTGGATCACGAGGATCGCGACGATGAACGATGTGCGGGAGCGGAAGCGGAACCGCGAGACGGCGACCGCGCCGAGGAACGCGAAGACGAGGGTGACCACGAGAGTGATCCCCGTCACCGCGACCGAATTGAACAGCGCGTTGAGCAGGCTGTCGTCGGTGAGGGCCTCCTGGTAGTTGCTGAGCGTGAACTCGTCGGGCCACCAGTGCGGGGTCGTCGAGCGCACGGCCGACGCCGGTAGCAGCGACGTGTTCACCATCCAGTACACGGGGAACAGCGACGAGGCGATCACGACCAGGGCCGCGACGTTCAGGAACACGCGCGAGACGACGCGGCGAGGACGGGCGGTCATGACTCTTCCTTCAGCATCGTGCGGATCCAGTACCCGGAGATCGCGAGGAGGATCACGACGAGGACCACGGAGATGGCGCCGCCGGCGCCGAGGTCGCCCGACGCCATGGACACGCTGTAGATGTAGACGCCGATCGTGTTCGTCTCGGCGCGGACGCCGCCGATCGACTGCAGCGCATAGATCTGCGCGAAGACGCGCAGGTCCCAGATGATCTGGAGGACCAGCAGCACGAGGAGGATGGAGCGCAGGTAGGGGAAGACGATGAGGCGGAACCGCGCGAAGCCTCCCGCCCCGTCCAGCGAAGCAGCCTCGAGCACCTCGTCGGGCACCTGGGACAGCGCGGCGTAGGTGCTGAACGCGACGAACGGGATCGCGCCCCACGTGATGATGATCGCCGCCACGGCATAGAAGCTCGTGGGGTCGATGAGCCAGCTGTGACCGACCCAGTTCTGGCCGGTGATCTGCGTGAGGACGTAGTTGACGAGGCCGTACTGCGTGTCGAAGATCCAGCCCCACACGATGGTGGCGGTCAGCGCGGGCATGGCCCACGCGAGCAGGAGCGACACCGAGACCGCGGTGCGCATGACGGCGCCGAGCTTGGTCATCATGACGGCGATGGCCACGCCGAGGAGCATCGTGGCGACGACGCTCACGACGCAGAGCGCCACGCTGCGGCCGAGCACGGCCCAGAACTCGGGGTCGGTCAGCACGGCGACGTAGTTGTCGATCCCGATGAACTCGGGCGGGGCGCCGAAGATCTGCGCGCGGCCGAACTTCTGGAACGACATGATCACGAGCTGCACCAGCGGCCAGCCGATGAAGACCGCGAGCATGATCAGCGCAGGCGTCAGGAGCGCGAGGGGTGCCCAAGGGAAGCGGCGCCGCTTCGGACGTTCGGGGTCCTGCCGTGACGCGGACGGCGGAGCCGGGGGCGCGGGGGCCTCTGCGGGGACGGTGGTCATGGCGAACCTCCTCTCAAAAAGATTGTGTCGAGCCCTGTGCGGGCATGGAACGGGGTGCCTCGCGGCACGAGGCACCCCGTTCAGTGATGTCAGCCGTTCAGGATCGATTCGATCTGCTCGTCGGCAGCGGTGGCGAGCTCCTTGATGTCGCCGCCGTTCGCGATGTTGACGAACAGGTCCTGCATGATGCCCTGCGCCTCGACGTCGGCCCAGTTCGGCGAAGCCGGCGTCAGCTTGGCGTTGGCAGCAGCCTCAGCGATGACCGTCGCGAGCTCCGGCGTGGCCGCGGCGACCTTGTCGCCGAGCGAGACGAGCGCCGGGACGAGGCCGTTCTCGGCGAGGATCGTCTGGTACTCGTCGCTCAGCATGATCTCGAGCGCGCTCTTGGCGAGGTCGGGGTTCTTCGACTTCGCGGCGATGCCGACGTTCGAGCCGCCCGCGAACACCTGAGCCGCGCCGCCGTCCATGCCCGGGAGGGCGTAGTAGCCGGTGGTGTCGGCAACGGCGGTCGGCTGCTTGTCCTCGTCGGCGACGATCGACCAGTAGGCCCAGCTCGGAGCCGAGTACGTGGCCGACTGCTCGGTGCGGAAGGGCACCCAGCCCTCGGTCTCGTCGCCGTCCTTCGGGGCCAGCGAGGCCTTCGTCATGAGCTCCTGGACCTGCGCGAGACCGGCGAGCGACTCGTCGCTGGACAGCTGCGCGTCCCACTCGTCGCCGTCCTGCACGGCGATCTCGCCGCCGTTCTCCCAGATGAAGGGCAGCGCGTTGTACCAGTCCTTGCCCGGGAAGTAGACGCCCGAGACACCCGGCAGCGCGCCCGCGAGGGTGACGCCGTTCGACACGTACTCGTCGAGCGTGGTGGGCACCGCGACGCCCGCCTGCTCGTACATCGCCGTGTTGTAGAAGACGACGCGGGCGCCCGAGTAGTACGGCGCGGCGTACAGGGTGCCGTCCCAGCTGCCCGCCTCGACGAAGCCGGGGAGGAGGTCGTCGCCGCCGAGGTCGCCCTCGATGTCGGCGAGGCTCAGCAGGGCGCCGCTCGAGGTGAACGCCGGGGCCTGCGTGTTGCCCATCTCGACGATGTCGGGGCTGTCGTTCGACGACAGGCTTGTGGTGAGCTTGTCGACGAGGCCGGTCCACTGCTGCTCCTCGATGACCAGCGTCGACCCGGGGTTCTCGTCCTCGAAGGTCTTCTTCAGGTAGTCGCGGGCGTCCTGCGGCGTGTCGGTGCCGACCAGCCACACACGGATCTCGGCGCCCTCATCGGACGACGAGCCGCCGTTGTCGCTGCCGCCGGCGCAGCCGGCGAGCACCAGTGCCGAGGCGCCGATGAGCGCCACAGCTCCAAGCGTCTTCTTCATGGTGTCTTCCTTCGTTGTTCGGTGTTCTCTTGGTGTTTCGGCTGGGCCGGGTGGCCCATCCGGGGATCGGTTGCTCCGCGGGGAGCGTTCCGTGTTGTTTCGGGATCCGGGGGGATCCCCCGGGGAATCGCGCTGTGTCAGGACACCCCGAGTTGTCCGGACAGGACCATGACGGCCGCGCCGCGCAGGACGATGTCCTGGCCTTGCTCCGTCATCCGCACACGCACGCCTTCGTCGACGGACGGCGCAAGCGTGCGCGCGCGGAGTGTCTCGACGGTCTGCTCCGCAAGGGAGCCGCCGAGGAGTTCAGGGGGGCCGGAGAGGACGATCTCCGACACGTCGAGCGCGCCGACCACGGGTGCCAGGGCGATGCCGAGCCGCTCCCCCGCGTCGCGGAGGATGCCCTCGTGGGCGGCGGGATCGGCTGCCGCGTTCAGCCGCGACGTCAGCGAGGGAACCGAGAGCCAGGCCTCGAGGCATCCGACCTTGCCGCATGCGCACTGCGGGCCGCCGTCGGTGCCGACGGTGACATGGCCGATCTCCCCCGCGGCGAAACGGCTGCCGCGCATGGGCTGGCCTGCCAGCAGCAGCCCGGAGCCGACACCTCGCCCGACCTTGACGAGCAGCACGTCGTCAGGAGCGCCGCCGAACGTGTACTCGGCGAGCACGGCGGCGTTGGCGTCGTTCGCGACGAGGACGGGAACGCCCAGCGCGCCGCGCAGCGCGCCCTCGAGGTCGAAACCGGCCCAGCCGAAGTTGGGTGCCGTGAGGATGACACCCCGATCGTCCACGACACCGGGGGTGCCGACGCCCACGCCCAGCACGGGCGCGTGCGACTCGGCGACGAGCGCGCGGGCGAGTTCGACGACGGTGCCGACGAGAGCGTCGGCGGCGGGGACCGCGACCTCGCGACGCGCGACGATGCCGCCGTCGAGGGTCAGGACGGCGCCGATGAACGTGTCGCTGCCCGACAGGTCGAGCCCGATGATGCGGTGACCGGCGTGGTCGAGGTCGACGAGGATCGCGGGCTTGCCGGGCCCCGAGGCCTCGCGCACACCCATCTCGGCGACGAACCCGTCGGCGATGAGCTCGGCCACGAGGTCGGAGATCGTGACCCGGGTGAGCCCCGTCTCACGCGACAGGTCGGCCCGGCTCATCGCGCCCTGGTGGAACAGGGTCTGGAGCACGAGCGAGCGGTTGTGGCCGCGCGCGTGCTCGGGGAGGACCTTCGCGCCCTGGCGGAGCGTGCGTCCGGGGGCGAATGCACGGGCATTCGTGGTGATGCTCTGCGGCGCGTCGATAATGGAAGGGCCGCGTCGCGCTTCCGTGTTGGGCATGTTTGTTAGTAGACCTTACGAACTAACTTTTCGCAAGTCCCTCACCTCAATTTGAGCGGATGCTTTACAAAACCGTGATCCGCCGTGTTGCGATCGTTACGGAGCCACGCTCGGGATTCGTGCTGTGACCGGCGGTTCGTGCGTGACCAGCCCGTGACCTCGACACCCGGCCGCGTCGCCTACCATGGGTGGAAGCGTTGATCACAGTCGGGGGTGTGGCGTGACGAATCTGGCGACCGAGTCGCAGGCCGGGAAGGCGTCCGGGGATGACGCCGTCCAGGTCGAGCAGGCCGTCGAGGACGAGCAGTCCGCATCGGCGGAGACCGCGGAATCGAATGCCGTGAGCGAGACGGATGCTGAGGCCCCGGCGCAAGCCGAGACGGCCGAGTCCGTCGCGGCTGCGGACGCGGAGGACTCCCCCGCTGACGACGCCGGCGAGGATTCCGAGGCGGAAGCCGAGCCGGAGGCGGAATCGGCGTCAGAGCCTGAGCCTGAGCCCGAGGCGGAAGCCGAAGCAGTCGACGCCACAGACGAGAAGCCCGAAGCTGAGGCAGAGGTCGACGAGTCGGCTGAGCCCGTCGCCGCTGAGGAAGTCGAGCCCGAAGCCGAGCCCGAACCCGTCGACCGAGACGCCGACGACACCGAGCCCATCGACGGGGCCGAGCCCGAGTCATCCGTCGCCTCCGACACCGATGCCGAGACCGTCGCCGTCGCGACGGCCGTGCTCGCACCCGCGTCCGCGACGGAGCTCGCGCCGACCGCAGACCTCTCCGCCGAGCCCGCGAGCGATGTCGCCACGGCGGCCGGGACCGCGTCGGCCGACGGCTCCCCCACCTTCGCGTGGGCGCCGGCGGAGCCCAAGCCGAAGAAGAAGCGCACCGCGATCTGGGTCAGCGCAGCGGCCGGCGTCGCCGTGGTCGGTCTCGTCGTCTCGTCGCTGGTGCTCATCGCGCCCGGCACCACGGTCGCCGGTGTGCCGGTCGGGTGGCTGACGCCTGGTGCGGCAGCCGACTCCATCGAGCAGCGTCTGGCCGAGACCACGGTCGTGCTCACCGGCGCGGGCGAGGACGCCGAGATCACGGGCGCCGAGCTCGGCGCCGCGGTCGACGCGAAGGCACTCGCCGACGCCGCGTTCGCGCAGCATCCGATGTGGAACCCCACCGCGTGGTTCGCCGCGACCGATGCCGAGATCGAGCTCGACCCGGCCACCGCCGCCGCCGCCCTCCGCGAGGTCGCGCCGCAGCTCTACACCGACCCGACCGACGCGACGCTCGCGTTCGACGCCGCCACCGCGTCTTACGTCGCGACGCCGGCCGTCGCAGGGGCGGGGGTCGACGTGGCCGCCGTCCAGGGCGCCATCCAGGCGGCCTTCGAGGCCGGCGAGACTCGCGTGCAGCTCGACCCGGTCTCCGCCGAGGTCCCCGCCGACATCTCGACCGAGACCGCCGACGCGACCGCCGCGCAGCTGAACGGCATGCTCGACACGGCCGGCTTCTATGTGGGCGAAGAGCGCACGGTGCCGATCGATCGCGCGACGCTGGCAGCCTGGCTCACCGTCGCACCCGACCCCGAGAACGCCGCGTACGACATCACCGCCGACAAGGCGGCGATCCAGGCCGCGGTGGACGGTCTTCCCGCCGCGATCAATCGGCCGGCCGAGAACGGCGCGGTCATCACCAACACGGCCGGCAAGGTCCTCCGCGAGGAGGCGCCCGGGATCTCGGGCCGCGAGGTCGGCGACACCACGAACTTCGCCTCCGACTTCGCCACGCAGCTGTCCGCCGGCAACGCGGTGTTCGAGACGCCTGTGACCGAGGTCGCGCCCGTCGTCTCCACCTTCGCCCGCACCGTCGAGGTCGACCTCTCCAGCCAGACGGCGACCCTCTTCGAGAACGGCAACGTGGTCGCCTCGTACACGATCTCGTCGGGGCTCTCCGGCACGCCGACGCCCACCGGGCACTTCACCGTGAACGCCTTCACCCGCGTCCAGGACATGGGCGCGCTGTGCTACAACCCGGCCGCGGTGAACAGCTACTGCACGAAGGACGTGCCCTGGATCACCTGGTTCGCACCGGACATCGCGTTCCACGGCGCTTCGAACTTCCGAAGCCGCCTGGGCTTTCCGCAGAGCCACGGCTGCGTGAACATGTGGAACGACGACGCCAAGTTCGTCTACGACTGGACGGCGCGCGGCACCGAGGTCTGGGTCCACGCCTGATCGCGGTCACGCCTCCACGCTGACCCGCCGCCGCGCGGCGACCCCGGCGATCACGAGGGCGAGCCCCGCGACAGCCGTGAGGCACAGCCCGATGATCGCCGGGACCACTCCGGCCGCGTCAGCGGTGAGCGCCGCCCGCAGGAGCGCTGTGGCGGCCGCCGTCGGCAGCGCCGCCGAGATCTGCGAGATGACCGGCGGAACCGTTCCTGCGAGCCCGGCCGCCAGCGCCACGATCGCGATCAGCGCGGCGACGATGCGGCCGGTGGCCCCGAACGCGGCCGCCAGCCCCTGATTCGCGAGGCCGAAGGCCGCGCCGCACAGCATCGCCGACACCACGAACGCGATCCACTCGAGCGGGTTCACGCCCACCGACGTGAGCACAGCGGCACCGACGACGACGCCTTGCGCGGCGCAGACCGCCACGGTCGGAACGACGGCGCGCAGGCCGATCGCGACCGAGCCGGCGCCGCTGAGCAGGCGGGCGGTCGGCACCGCCTGCACGGCGATGGCAGCGACGAGGGCGCCGAGCCACAGCGCGATCATCGTGAAGAGGGGAACGGATTGGATGCCGGTGGCCGGCGTCGCCTGGTCCACCACGACGGGCTCCGCGACGACCACCGACAGTGTGTCGATGTCGTCATCGGTGTAGGTGGGGAGCTGGGTCGACGCGGAATCGAGCCCCGACGACAGCTCGGCGGCGCCGGCGTCGACCTGGGCGGTACCCGCGGCGAGCTGGGCGGCGCCGGACGCCACCTCTCCAGCGCCTCCGCTGGACGAGACTGCACCCGCCGACACCTCGCCGGCGCCCGTCGCGGCGTCATCGATGCCGCCCACGACCCTCGGCAGCGCGGCGGCGAGCGCGTCGTTTCCGACGGCGACGCGGCGCGCGCCGGTCGTAAGATCGCGCAGCCCCGCTTCGGCGGCCTCGAGCTGCCGAAGCGCCTGCGTGGCCCGGTCGCACAGCGTTCCCGGTCCGGGAAGCCCGCACAGTTCGGCGACGACCTCCGCGAAGGCGAGGGTCGCGGCATCCGCCTGTCGAAGCGCCTGGTCCAGCGAACCGGCGACCCGGTTCGCCCCGGCGGCGACGTCCGCGGCCGCACCGGGAAGCGGCTGGGCCGAGGCGTCGAGCTGTGCCAGCCCGGACGCCAGGCCCGCAGCTCCTGCGCTCAGCGATGCGAGCCCTGACGACAGCGCGCTCGCCCCGCCCGAAAGGTCGGCCGCACCCGCCGCCGCCGAAGCCGTACCGTCCGCGACCTGATCCGCTCCCGCGGCCGCCTGGCCGATCTGCTCGGCGATCGTGTTGAACCCGGCGTACACCTGCTGGAGGTATCGGCCGGTGAGCTCCCGGCCGAGGGCCGCGGTCGCGGCCTGCGTCACCGCGCCGGTCAGCGCGGGGTCGAGCCAGGCGGATGCGGGCGTCGTGCGCACCTCGACCACCGCCTGCCGCGCCTGTGCGCCGGGCCCCGAGATCGAGGTGGCGTCGGCCGAGAAGGTCGGGGGGATCCGCACGACCGCCATGTACCGCCCGGCCGCGAGCCCCTCGGCGGCATCCTCGTCGTTGGTGAGCACCCAGTCCAGGCTCGGCGGGTCATCGGTGGTGCCGGCCCCGGGCTGCGCAGGCTCCTGGCCGGCCATCAGTCCCGCGGCGAATTGACGCCCGAGCGGCACGGACCGGCCGTCGACGGTGACGGGCGCGTCGTCGTTCACGATCGCGGCCGTGAGCCGCTCCGGGTGCGACGTGGGTGCGGCGAGCGCCCACGCCAGGATCCCGCCGATCAGCAGCGGCACGATGATGAGACCGATCACCGCCAGGCGGCCGAGCCGCGAGGACCCCGAGGTCGCGCCGAACGCGGCCATCAGTCCGACCCCGCGGGGGCCGCGGAGGCACCACGCGCCGCCACGAGCCTGCGATCGCGGTCGCGGCCGGCGAGTCGCACGACGAAGGGCACCGCGTCGGCGGGCAGCGCCGGCTCGACGTCGACGCTGTCGCGTGCGGCGACCACCATGGCCAGCGACGGATCGGCGGCGCGCGCCGCCGTCAGCTCCGCACGCACGCGCCGCAGCGCCGACGGTGAGCCGACGTCGTCGAGCCCGTCGACGAACACGAGGGCGGGCCCCGAGTCGAGCGCCAGGTCGAGGCCGCCGCCGTTCGGTGGCACGCGCCAGTACGACGTCCGCGCGCGCACGGTGGTGGTGCGGGCCGGCAGCACGAACCCGGCCACCCTGACGCGTCCTTCAGCGAGTTCGGCACGCCCGCACAGCGCGGCGAGCATCGCGCGCCGCTCCGCAGCATCCGCCCCTTCGATCACGAGGATGCCGCCCGACGCGAGCTCCGCGTCCAGCGTGCACTCGTGGGCGTGCGCGCGCGCTCCCTCTGCCGCCAGCGCGAGGTCGCGATCGGGCCAGTCGGCCAAGGCGAGCTCCTCCGCGAGCCCTTCCCCTTCGACATCGAACGACGGCAGCAGGCGGTCCAGCCACGCCGGCATCCACCATGCGTGGTGCCCGAACAGCACGAGCACCGCCGGGATGAGCGTCATGCGCACGAGGAACGCGTCGATCACCACGCCGACGGCGAGCCCGAACGCGATCGGCTGGATGTTGGCATCACCCTCGGGCACGAATGCGACGAACACCGCGAACATGATGGTCGCGGCCGCGGTGACGACGCGGGCGGATGCTGCGAACCCGTCATGCACGGCACGCACCGGCTCGCTGTGGTGCACGTAGTCCTCGCGCATCCGGCTGACGAGGAACACCTCGTAGTCCATCGCGAGCCCGAAGAGCACGCCCATGAGGATGATCGGCATGAAGCTGATGACCGTCCCCACCGATGCGACGTTGAGGGCGTCGGCGAAGACCCCGTCGACGAAGACCAGCGTCGTGAGCCCGAACGCCGCGCCGATGGACAGCACGTAGCCGAGCGCCGCGGTGATCGGCACGACGATCGAGCGGAACACCATGGCGAGGAGCACCAGCGAGAGACCCACCACCAGGATGCCGAACGGCAGCAGCGCGCCGGCCAGCCTCTCCGAGATGTCGATGCCGGCCGCGGTGTATCCCGTCACCGAGAGGTCCACGCCGTACTCGGTCTCGAAGTGGCCGTGCAGGCCGCGCAGCGTCGCGACGAGCTTCGCCGTCGCGACGGAGTCGGGACCGCCCTCGGGGATCACCTGCACGATGCCGGTGTCGCCGGTCTCGTTCGGCGTCGTGAGCGGCACGGACGCCACGCCGTCGACCGTCGCGATCTCCGCCCCGAGGTCGTCCATCAGTCCGACCGGATCCGTGCTCTCGATCACCGACCCCGTCACGAGCAGCGGGCCGTTGTACCCGGGGCCGAAGTGCTCGGCGATGAGGTCGTACGTCTCGCGGCCGGGCTCGCCCTCCTCCATCGATCCCGCGTCGGGCAGGGCGAGGCGCAGGTGCGCCGCGGGGAGGGCGGCGCATGCCAGCAGGCCGACGATCAGCATCACGGTCACGAGCGGCCACCGGGTGACGGTGCGCACCCAGCCGCGGAAGAATCGTCCCGGCGCCCGCGGGGTCTCGGCCGGCACCGCGTGCGCACCCTCCGGGTCGGTCGCATCGCCCGGGGCGGCAGCATCCGTCGCCCCCTCCGCGTCCGCCTCCGCCTCGGCCGGGTCGATGAGCGCCACCTCGGCGTCGTCGAGCGGAGGCTTCTCGCCCTCGTCATCGACGGCGTCGGCCGGCGCCTCCACGTCGACGACGGCCGCAGCATCCGTGTGCCGTGCGGGACGGTACCGTCGCGGCACGACGCGCCATTTCGCGAACGCCAGCAGCGCGGGCGTCAGCGTGAGCGAGACGAGCACGGCGAGGGCGACCGCGACGGCCGCGGCGACGCCCATGGTCGTGAGGAACGGGATGCCCGCGACCACGAGCCCGAGGAGCGCGATGATCACCGTGAGGGCGGCGAACACCACCGCCGACCCCGACGTCGCGATCGCTCGAGCCGCGGCCTCTTCCGGCTCGACGCCCTCCTTGAGCTGGTCCTGATGTCGCGCGAGCACGAACAGTGCGTAGTCGATGCCGACGGCGAGGCCGAGCATGAGCGCGAGCAGCGGCGTGGTCGAGGTGATCGTGGTGAACCGCGTCGCGATGAGCACGATCGACAACGAGGCGCCGACGCCGACGATCGCGGTGACCAGCGGCAGCCCGGCGGCCACCAGCGACGCGAACGTGAACACCAGCACGGCGAACGCGACCCCGATGCCGATCAGCTCGGTGATGCTGATGCCCGTCGAGCTCTGCGAGAAGAGCTGCCCGCCGACCGACACCTCGGAGCCCGTGGGCAGGGCGTCCTGCAGCGCAGCTCCCGCATCCTGCAGTGCCTCGCCGGTCGAGGCGTGCACGGCGGTGCCGCTCACGGTCAGCTGGATCGGCACCAGTGCGGCGTCGCCGTCGGTGCTGATGTTCGCGGACGCCGCCTGGCCGTACGGGGACGTCGCCGACGACACCTGCGGGATCTGGGCGATCGCATCGACGGATGCCTCGACCGCAGCCTCGAAGTCGGGATCGGTCGCCGATCCGCCCGGCGGCGCGACGGCGATCAGCTGCGCCGACCCTCCGCTGACCTGCGGGAACGTGCGCCCGAGCGCGTCGAGCGCCTCCTGGGACTCGGTCCCCGGGATCGTGTACGTGTTGTCGGTGCCTGTGCCCAGCAGCGCCGCGCCCGCGAACAGCGCCATGAGGAGCGCGATCCACACGCCCAGCACCAGACCGCGGGCGCGGAAGGCCCAGCGCCCGAGCGTGTAGAGCGCAGACGACATCGTCTCCCCTTGGACGGGCCGCCCCTCCCCAGCGGCGGTGGCGCCCCCAGGGTAGAGCCGTGCGACCCCGCCCGGCAACAGCCCTGGAGACGACGAAGGGGCGCATGCCGCAGCATCCGCCCCTTCGCGAGTCGGTCGTCAGAGCGCGTCGATGACCTCGTTGAAGGTCTGCGACGGACGCATGACACCGGCGACCAGCTCGGCGTCGGGGCGGTAGTAGCCGCCGATCTCGACGGCCGAGCCCTGCACCGCGAGGAGCTCGTCGACGATCTTCTGCTCGTTCGCGGCGAGCGCCTCGGCCACCGGGGCGAAGGCCGCCGCGAGGTCGGCGTCGGCCTGCTGCTTGGCGAGCTCCTGCGTCCAGTAGAGGGCGAGGTAGAAGTGGCTGCCGCGGTTGTCGATCGTGCCGAGGGCGCGGCCGGGCGACTTGTCGTTCTCGAGGAAGGTGCCGGTCGCGGCATCCAGGGTGTCGGCGAGAACGCGCGCCTTGGCATTGCCGGTGAAGTCGGCGAGGTGCTCGAGCGACGCGGCGAGCGCGAAGAACTCGCCGAGCGAGTCCCAGCGCAGGTAGTCCTCGGCGAGGAGCTGCTGCACGTGCTTGGGGGCCGAGCCGCCCGCACCGGTCTCGAACAGGCCGCCGCCCGCGAGCAGCGGGACGATCGACAGCATCTTCGCGCTGGTGCCGACCTCGAGGATCGGGAACAGGTCGGTGAGGTAGTCGCGCAGCACGTTGCCGGTCACCGAGATCGTGTCTTCACCCTTTCGCAGGCGGTCCAGCGAGTACTGGGTCGCGGCGGCGGGCGCGAGGATCTCGATCGTGAGGCCGTCGGTGTCGTGGTCGGCGAGGTAGGTCTTCACCTTGGCGATGAGCGCCGCGTCGTGCGAGCGGTTCTCGTCGAGCCAGAACACGGCGGGGGCACCGGTGGCCCGGGCGCGCGTGACCGCGAGCTTCACCCAGTCACGGATCGCGACGTCCTTCGTCTGGGTCGCGCGCCAGATGTCGCCCGGGGCGACCTCGTGTGCGAGCAGCACGTCGCCGGCCGAGTTCACGACCTGGACGGTGCCGGCGGCGGAGAGCTCGAACGTCTTGTCGTGGCTGCCGTACTCCTCGGCGGCCTGCGCCATGAGACCCACGTTCGGGACGGTGCCGATCGTCGCGGGGTCGAGCGGACCGTGCGCGATGACGTCGTCGATCACCGTCTGGTAGACGCCGGCGTAGGACGAGTCGGGGATGACGGCCAGCGTGTCGGCCTCGCCCCCGTCGGCGCCCCACAGCTTGCCGCCGTTGCGGACGAGGGCGGGCATCGACGCGTCGACGATGACGTCGGACGGCACGTGGAGGTTCGTGATGCCCTTGTCGGAGTTGACGTACGACAGGCGCGGGGTGTCGGTCGCCGCGGCGAACGCGGCGGCGATCTCGTCGCCGCCCTCGACGTTCTTGAGGCCCGCCAGGATCGCGCCCAGGCCGTCGTTCGGGGTCAGGCCGGCCTCGGCGATCCTGTCGCCGTAGGCGTCGAAGACGTCGGCGTAGTACGCCTTCACGACGTGGCCGAAGATGATCGGGTCGCTGACCTTCATCATCGTCGCCTTGAGGTGCACGGAGTAGAGCACGTCTTCCGCCTTGGCGGTCTCGAGCGTCTCGGCGAGGAACGCGTCGAGCGCAGCCGCAGACAGGAAGGTGCCGTCGACGATCTCGCCGGGAAGCACCTTGATGCCGGTCTTGAGCTCGGTGGTGGTGCCGTCGGCCGCGACGAAGCGGACCGAGAGCACGTCGTCGGCGGGGATCACCGTGGTCTTCTCGTTCGACTTGAAGTCGTCGTGCCCGAGGGTCGCGACGCGGGTCTTCGAGCCCTCGCCGAAGGCCTTGTTGCGGTGCGGGTGCTTGCGCGCGTAGTTCTTCACCGACAGCGGCGCACGGCGGTCGCTGTTGCCCTCGCGCAGGACGGGGTTCACGGCCGAGCCCTTGATGCGGTCGTAGCGGGCGCGCACGTCCTTGTCTTCGAGCGACTGCGCCTCGTCCGGGTAGTCCGGGATGTCGTAGCCCTGCGACTGCAGCTCGGCGATCGCGGCCTTGAGCTGCGGGATCGAGGCCGAGATGTTCGGCAGCTTGATGATGTTGGCCTCGGGGAGCGTCGCGAGGCCGCCGAGCTCGGCGAGCGCGTCGCCGACCTGCTGCTCGGGCGTCAGGTTCTGCGGGAACGCCGCGAGGATCCGGCCCGCGAGCGAGATGTCGCGCGTCTCGACGTCCACTCCTGCCTGGCGGGTGACGGCCTGCACGATCGGCAGGAACGATGCGGTCGCGAGGGCCGGTGCCTCGTCGGTGTAGGTGTAGATGATGGTCGAGTCGGTCACCAGTCACGTCCTTCTTGCGGGTCGGCGTTCAGCCTATCGCAAGCGGCCGAGATATCTCGACGTCAAGATACTTCGGCGTATGAACACCGTGTTAATCCGACTTCCGGACGATGCCGGATTCCGCCATGGGGGCTAGCCTGTGCTCCATGGGTGATCTGCGACTCGTCGAACTGTCCGCCGCGACCATCGTGGCGGTCAACAATATGTCGCTCAAGCCCGGCCAGGAGGAGTTCCTGTCGCCGGTGAGCTACGGCATCGCGGCGACGGTCGTGAACCCGCAGACGACCTGGCAGCGCGTGGTGGTCGACGGCGAGGAGGTCGTCGCCTTCGTGAGCGGCAATTTCGACCCCGACGATCCGCAGGAGCACTTCCGCTCGGTGCTGTGGCGCATCAACGTCGACGCCGACGACCAGGGCCGCGGAGTCGGGCGGTTCGCCGTCGCGGGGCTGCTCGAAGAGGCGCGCAACCGCGGGATGGACCACGTGAACGTCATCTACGAGGCCGGCGAAGGCGGCCCGCAGGCATTCTTCGAGCGCGTGGGCTTCACACCGGTCGGCGAGACCGAGTACGGTGAAGTGATCGCAGAGATCCGTCTCTGACGCAGAGCCGCACGATCGACCCGAAGACTTCCCCACACAGCGCCCGCCGGGCGCCCAGAGACCGGCGGCGGGGCCTCGAATACCCCTCCCCCATCGAGACCCCGTCGCCTTCTCGGTCCAGGGCGTCGAAACGCTTCCGCGCGACGCGCTAGGGTGAGCGCGTGCCGAGATTCGATCTGTCCCCCGCTGAGCTCGCGGACTACGCCCCCGACGTTCGCGAGCCCGCCGACTTCGATGCCTTCTGGGCCGACACGCTCGCGCAGTCGCGGCGGTGGGATGCCTCGCCCGACGTCGTGCGCCTCGAGACGCCGTACACGCTGGTCGACATCTTCGACGTGACGTTCCCCGGCTTCGGCGGCGACCCGGTCAAGGCGTGGCTGACGCTTCCGGCGGGCGCAGAGGGGCCGCTGCCCGCGGTGGTCGAGTACCAGGGCTACGGCGGCGGCCGCGGTCTCGCCGGCGAGCGCCTCGGCTGGGCCGCCGCCGGCTACGCCCACCTCTTCATGGACACGCGCGGCCAGGGCTCGATGTGGGGCTCGGGCGGAGACACCCTCGACCCGCACGGCACAGGTCCCTCGTCGTCGGGTTTCATGACCCGCGGCATCGAGGACCCCGAGACGTACTACTACCGCCGGGTCTTCACGGATGCGGTGCGCGCCGTCGACGCCATGCGCGCGCTGCCGCAGGTCGACGCCGACCGCATCGCCGTGTGCGGCGCGAGCCAGGGCGGCGGCATCGCCATCGCGGCGGCGGGACTGTCGGACGGCCTCGTCGCGGTCATGCCCGACGTGCCGTTCCTCTGCCACTTCGAACGCGCCGTCGGCCTCACCGGCGACGACCCCTACCAGGAGGTCGTGCGGTACCTCGCCGTGCATCGCGGCCGCGACGAGCGCGTGTTCGAGACACTGTCGTACTTCGACGGCGTGAACATGGCGAAGCGAGCGGATGCTGCGGCCCTGTACTCCGTCGCCCTCATGGACACCATCTGCCCGCCGTCGACCGTGTACGCGGCGTACAACCGGCACACCAACCCGGCGAAGCAGATCGAGGTCTACACGCACAACGGCCACGAGGGCGGACAGGCGTTCCAGTTCCCGAAGCAGGCCCGCTTCCTCGGCGACCTGATCTAGCCCCGCGCGGCCCTGGTCAGAGGGCCTCGAGGTGGAGCACGAAAGCCTGCACCGGCCACAGCGTCGGCAGCTGCAGGCCGACCTCGGCGAGCAGCGACCCGGGCAGCTCGATCTCGCCGGCGGTGAACCACTCCGGCGCGATCCAGCCGTACTCGGCCGCGCCGATCTCTCGGCGCACCCGCACGCGGTATCGACGGGCTCGGTCGAGCCCGGGCAGGCGCAGGCGCTCGGCACGGGCATCCTCGAGGCTCGCCACCGTCGCGACGACCACCACCGCCGCTTCGTCGGCGACGAAGGCTGTCGCGCGCCAGGCGGGATCGCGCAGCTCGGGGTGCAGCATCCGTCCGCCGTGGACGATCGGCCGAAGCTCCTTGTACAGCGCGGCGAACCGCGCGATCGCGGCGGTCTCGTCGTCGGCGCACGACAGGATGTCCCACTCGAACCCCGCCGAGCCCAGGAGGCTCGTCGCCATCCGGTACGGCAGCGCGGTGGTGCGCCCCGACGAGTGCGACGTCGTCGGGCCCACGTGCGCGCCGACGAGCTCGGGCGGCAGCAGCAGGCCGGTCCAGCGCTGGATGTCCTGACGTTCCACCGGGTCGTTCGAATCGCTCGCCCACACCCGGTCGGTGACCTCGAGGATCCCGAGGTCGGTGCGCGCCCCACCGCTCGAGCACGACTCGATCTCGAGCGACGGATGCCGCGACGTGAGCTCCGCGATGAGCTCGTAGACAGCCGTCATCTGCGCATGCCCGCCCGGGCGCCCGTCGTGCACGCTCTCGACGAGGTCGCGATTGTGGTCCCACTTGATGAAGTCGATGCCGAGCTCGCCCACGAGCGCGTCGATCTGTCCGAGCACATGGGCGTATGCGTCCGGGTTCGCGAGGTCCATGACGTACTGCCCGCGCCACGAGAGACCCTTCTCGTGGTCGAGGTGGCCGCCGTCGTGGAGCAGCCAGTCCGGGTGCGCACGCGCGACGTCGGAGTCGAGGCTGATCATCTCCGGCTCGAACCACAGCCCGAACTGCATGCCCAGTTCGTGCACGCGCGCCGCGAGCGGGCCCAGGCCGTCGGGCCACACCGTCCGGTCGACGACCCAGTCGCCAAGGCTCGTCGAGTCGTCGCGGCGACCCTGGAACCACCCGTCGTCGAGCACGAACCGCTCGATGCCGACCTCGGCCGCCCGCTCGGCGAGCGCGGTGAGCCGATCGGGGTCGTGGTCGAAGTACACGGCCTCCCACGTGTTGAGCACGAGCGGACGGACGGATGACGGATGCTGCGGCCGCGCCCGCAGCCACGTGTGCACGCGGTGCGCGAAACCGTCGAGGCCCTCGGCCGTGTACACGAAGGCCGCGCGCGGCGCCCGGTACTCGTCGCCGGGCGCGAGGCGGATCTCACCGGGCCGCAGCAGCTCGCCGGCACCGATGAGCGTCACCGCATCGGTGACCCGGTCGACCCGCGTCGTGAGGTCGCTCGACCACGCGAGGTGCACGCCCCAGAGGGCGCCGTGCTGCCAGCGCGGCGCCCCGATCCCGGCGATCGCCGCGACCGGGTTGTCGTGGCCTGGGCGGCCGCGCCGCGTCTGACGCACGGTGGCGCCCGCGGGCATCGGCGTCACGACCGGCCGCTTCTCACGCGTCCAGCGACCGTCGAACGTCAGCAGGGTGTCGGTCGTCGACGGCACCGGAAGCGTCGCCTCCAGCCAGTCGACGTCGACCGACGTCGCGCCCGCCTCTCCATCGTGCGCGAGCGCGTGCTGCACCCACACGACACCGCCGGCCTCGATGCCCGCCGTGATCGACAGACGCAGAGCGGATGGCGCATCCCGCGCCTGGACGGTGACCGACCGGTCGTCGGCGTCGATGCCTGTCACGTCCCACCGCGCGTGGTGCACGACGCCGTCGCGGCGCAGCTGCATCCCCGGGCGCCCGGTCCATCCGTCGCCCTCCTGCGGGGACAGCGACACCTGCCACGCCGCGTCGAGCGTGCCCGGCGAGGTCTGTCGGCTCAGCGCCTTCGCGAGCGCGTCGGCATCGGCATCGGTGATCGCGCCGACGGGCGCTCCCCAGTGCAGCACGTGCGGAAGGCCCGGGCCGCGGGCGTCGAGGAGCACTCCGACGCCTTCGCTCTCGAGACGGATGAAGCCGGGGGTCATGCGGTGGTCCTCTCTGCGGGGGTGCGTTCGCCGGTGCCGCGCTCGACGATCCACGTGGGCATCTCGAGCTGACGGGTGAAGCCGGCGGGGTCCTGCATGCGCTCGATGGCGAGCGTCGCGGCGGCCTTGCCGAGCGCCAGCGGGTCGTAGCTGATCACGGTCACCCCGAGCACGTCGGCGGTGTCGAAGTCGTCGAAGCCGACCAGGGCGGTGCCGTCGTCGCCTCGATCGCGCAGCACGCGCAGCGCGCCGACCGTGACGCGGTTGTTGCCGGTGATGATGGCCGTGGGGGCGTCGGGCTGGTCGAGCAGGTCGGCGATCAAGCCGTCGGCGGGAACCGCGAGGTCGTCGGCGAGCCGCTCCCACCGCGACGAGTCGGTGATCCCGTACCCGGCGAGCGCGTCGCGATAGCCGCGCAACCGCTCGGCCTGCGTGTAGACGGACGCCGGGTTGCAGATGTAGCCGATGCGGCGGTGGCCCCGCTCGAGCAGGCGCGTCGTGGCGTCGAACACCCCGCGGTGGTTCTCGAGCACGATCGAGTCGGCCACGAGGTTGCGGGCCGGTCGGTCGATCGCGATGACGGGGGTGCCGAGGTGGCGCTCGCCCTCGAGGTAGGACTGGTCGTCGGCGACGGGGATGAGCAGCAGCGCACCGAGCCGCTGACCGAGGAGCGCGTCGGCGACGCGCTCCTCCCCCTCGGCGGTGTCGTCGGTGGTCGCCACCACGAGCGAGAAGCCGTGGGCCGACAGCTCGCGTTCGATGCCCGCCGCGAGCTTGTAGTAGAACGGGTTGCTCAGCTCGCCCATGATGAACCCGATCGTGTTGGTCGGGCCCCCGCGGCGCAGATTGCGCGCCAGGGGGTTGGGCCGGAAGCGCAGGCGCTTGGCGGCGCCGAGCACGCGCTCGACGGTCTCGGGCGCGACGAGATCGCGGTGGGTGAAGACCCGCGAGACCGTCTTCGAGCTCACACCCGCGAGCCGCGCGACGTCTTCGAGGGTCGCGCGCTGCTGAACCGTCATCGGGCCTCCTTGCCGTGCGGGCTTCACGCTAGCATCACCAGACCACGGATGTCCACGTAGGACATTCCGAAGACATCAGGTCACGGCATCCGCAATGGATTACAAAATAACCCCAGTTCAGCGCGCATGTTTCTTGGAATCATGTCCGTGGGACAACATAAGACAGCGCTGACATGTCGCGCTTGCGGAACCGTTTCGAAGATGCGTAGTCTGACCGCGCGACGAACCACGCAACGGTGCGACGACGCGCACCGGCAGTTCAAGGGCGAACCTGACAAGGAGAAATCACATGGCGAAGAAGGCATTGGCGGGCCTCGCGCTGCTGGCCACCGCCGCGGTCGCGATCAGCGGCTGCGCGGGAGGCGGCGCGAGCGACGCCGACAACACGATCGACGGCGAGGTCAAGGGCGACATCAAGGTCGTCACGTGGCGCACCGACCTGGTCGAGGACGGCACGTACCAGAAGTACGCCGACGAGTTCAACAAGAAGTATCCCGACGTGAAGGTCACGTTCGAGGGCATCACCGACTACGCGGGCGAGATGCTCACGCGCATGAGCACCACGAACTACGGTGACGTCATCGGCATCCCGGCGATCAAGCCGGAGCAGTACGAGCAGTTCCTCGAACCGCTCGGCGACACCGCCGACTTCGAGGACACCTACCGCTTCCTCCCCGCCGCGAGCTACGACGGCACGCAGTACGGCATCGCGTGGGGCGGCAACGCGAACGGCGTCGTCTACAACAAGAAGGTCTTCGAAGAGGCCGGCGTCACCGCGCTGCCGACGAACGAGGACGAGTGGCTCGAGGCACTGCAGAAGGTCAAGGACAACACCGACGCCATCCCGCTGTACACGAACTACAAGGACGGCTGGCCGCTGACGCAGAGCTTCGGCAACCTCGGCGTCGTCACCGACGACGCGGACGCGCCGATCACGATGGCGGAAGACACCGCGCCGTGGACCGAGGGCACCGACGTCTACGCGATCGACTCGCTGCTGTACGACACCGTCGCCGCCGGGCTCACGGAGGAGGACCCGCTCACCACCAACTGGGAGCAGTCTAAGGTCGACCTCGGCACCGGGAAGATCGCCGCGATGACGCTCGGCTCTTGGGCGATCTCCCAGATGCAGGCCGCGGCCGAGGACAACGGCGCGTCGGCCGACGACATCGGCTACATGGCGTTCCCGGCGAACGTCGACGGCACGCAGCTCGCGGTCATCGGCGGAGATTACAACCTCGCCGTGAGCAAGCACTCCAAGGCCAAGGCAGCCGCCTGGGCGTGGATCCAGTGGGTCGTCGAGGACTCCGGCTACACCGAGGCGCAGGGCATGATCTCCCCCGTCATCGACAAGCCGCTCCCCGAGAACCTGGCCGGCTTCGAGGAGGCGGGCGTCGAGCTCATGGAGATCAACCCCGCCCCCGCCGGCAAGGAGGGCCTCATCAACAACGTCGCCGACGATGCGCAGATCGACCTCTACGGCCCGATCTACCGTCAGAAGCTCGTCGACATCGCGCGCGGCGCCGCCGACGGCGACAAGGACAGCTACTTCGCCGAGCTGAACGAGCGCTGGGGCGCCTCGGTCGAGAAGCTCCAGGGCTGAGCGGACGGGGACGGCAGCGACATGGCCATTGCGACACCCGGTGCGGCACCGGCGGATGCCCCTGCCGTCCTCTCCGCGCCCCTCCGCGCGCGCCGGTTCGGCGGGGGCTCCCGCCGTGCCGGCCGCCGGCGCGGGGGCTCCGCCGGACGGAGCGTCCTCCAGCATCTGACCCCCTGGTTCTTCCTCGCCGCCGCGGTGGGGCTGCTGCTGCTGTTCACCTACTGGCCGGCGGTGAACCTCTTCTACTTCAGCGTGACCGACTGGGACGGCATCGATCTCGAGAAGAACTTCGTCGGGCTCGACAACTACGTCCAGGTCTTCACCGACCCGCGCATCTTCTCGGTGTTCGGCGTCAGCCTGTACTACTTCTTCGCGTCGTTCGCGCAGATGGCGATCGCGATGTACTTCGCCTCGCTCCTCAGCTTCTCGACGCGTTTCTCGAACCTGTTCCGCGGCATCCTGTTCTTCCCGTATCTCATCAACGGCGTCGCGATCGGCTTCGTGTTCCTCTACCTGTTCCAGCCGGGCGGCTCCCTGGACACCGTGCTCAGCTGGTTCGGCGTGACCGACCCGCCACAGTGGCTGGGCAACCCCGACATCGTCAACTGGTCCCTCGCCGGCACCTCGGTGTGGCGCTACACCGGCATGAACTTCGTCCTGTTCCTCGGGGCGATCCAGTCGATCCCCCACGAGCTGTACGAGGCGGCCGAACTCGACGGCGCCAGCCGCTGGCAGCAGTTCTGGGCGATCATCTTCCCCGGCATCCGCCGCGTCGTGGGGCTGTCGTTCATCCTCGCCATCGCCGGCAGCCTCAGCGTGTTCGAGATCCCGTTCATCATGACCGGCGGAGCCAACGGATCGGCCACCTTCGTCATCCAGACGCTGCAGACCGCGTTCAGCTTCCGGCAGGTCGGGCTCGCCTCCGCCATGGCCGTCGTGCTGCTGATGATCGTGCTGATCGTCACCTGGATCCAGCGCAAGGTGTTCCCCGACGAGAAGGTCGACCTGACATGACCACCACCGAAGACCTCCGTACGATGCCGCAGCGCACGACCCCGCCGCGCGCGATCCGCGGCCGCTCGCCGCTCGAGCGCCTCCGGGGCGTGAGCGCCACCACGGCGAAGTACCTGAGTCTCGTGATCGCATCGGTCGTGACGCTGCTGCCTCTCTCGGTGCTGCTCTTCGCGAGCCTCAAGACCGCCCCCGAGTACGCGCAGACCGGCCCCTTCGATCCGCCCGAGAACTGGCTCAACTTCGACAACTTCGTCACGGCGTTCACGAGCGGGAAGATGCTCGAGGGCTTCGTGAACACCACGATCGTGCTCGTGGTGTCCCTCGCCGGCACGATCTTCATCGGGACGATGGCCGCGTACGCCCTCGACCGGTTCGCCTTCCGCGGCAAGAAGCTGGTCTTCGGCCTCTTCCTCGTGGCGACGCTCATTCCGAGCGTGACGAGTCAGGTCGCAACGTTCCAGCTCATCAACGGGCTGGGGCTGTACGACACGAAGGCCGCGCTGATCCTGCTGTTCATGGGCACGGACATCATCGCGATCTACCTGTTCATCCAGTTCATGCAATCGATCCCGGTGTCGCTCGACGAGGCCGCGATGATCGACGGCGCGAACCGCTGGACGATCTACTGGCGCATCGTGCTGCCGCTCCTGCGCCCCGCGATCGCCACGGTCGTGATCATCAAGGGCATCGCGGTGTACAACGAGTTCTACGCCCCGTTCCTCTACCTGCCGTCGGAGGGCCTCATCTCCACCTCGCTGTTCCGGTTCAAGGGACCGTTCGGCGCCCAGTGGGAGGTCATCTCGGCCGGCACCGTCCTCGTCATCATCCCCACCCTCATCGCCTTCCTGCTGCTTCAGCGCTGGATCTACAAGGGCCTCACCGCAGGAGCCGTCAAGTGACCTCTTCCCTCTCCTTCCGCCCGATCGACGCGGGGTGGACGCTCCGCGCTGCCGCCGGCCCGGCGCCCGCCGGCTTCGACTCCGCCGTCGCGGCGACCGTGCCCGGATGCGTGCACACAGACCTCCTGGCCGCGGGCCTCATCCCCGACCCGTTCCTCGACGACAACGAATCCGCGCTCGCGTGGATCGGGCTGGTCGACTGGACGTACGCCACGACGTTCGCCTGGACGCCGGATGACGCCGACCGGACGGACCTCGTCTTCGAGGGCCTCGACACCGTGACGACGATCCGCCTCAACGGTCGTGAGATCGGCGCCACGGCGAATCAGCATCGCTCGTACCGGTTCGACGTCCGCGGCCTCCTCGTCGAGGGCGACAACGAGCTCGTCGTCGCCTTCCGGTCGCCGATCAAGTACGCCAATGAGCAGAGCGTCGCGCTCGGTGTGCGGCCGCGGGCGTACGCCCTGCCCAACGATGCGATCCGCAAGTCCGCGTGCAGCTACGGCTGGGACTGGGGCATCGCGACGTACACCAGCGGCATCGTCAAGCCCGTCGGCCTGGAGTCGTGGTCGTTCGCGCGCCTCGCCGAGACGCGCGTCGTCGCCACACCCTCGGGCGACGGCGGAACGATCACGGTGGACGTGGAGCTCGAGCGCTCGCGTCACGACCCTGTCATCGTGACGGTGCGTGCCGGCGGGGTGGAGACCTCCGGGAGCTTGGCCGGTGATGACACGTCCGCGACCGTCGCGCTCTCGCTCGCCGAGGTGGAACGCTGGTGGCCGGTCGGGTACGGCGCACAGCCGCTGTACGACGTCGAGGTGGAGCTCGCAGCCGCCGACGGCACGGTTCTCGACCACGCGGTGCGCAGGGTCGGCTTCCGCGACGTGCGGTGGGACACGACGCCCGACGAGTCGGGGACGCCGTTCACGCTCGTCGTCAACGATCAGCCCGTCTTCGTGAAGGGTGTCAACTGGATCCCCGACGACGCACTCACCGTGCGCGTCACTCGCGACCGCGTGCGGCGCCGCTTCGAGCAGGCGCTCGACGCGAACCTCAACCTCATCAGGGTGTGGGGCGGCGGACTGTACGAGTCCGACGACTTCTACGAGCTGGCCGACGAGCTGGGTCTGCTGACGTGGCAGGACTTCCTGTTCGCGTGCGCGGCGTACGCCGAGGAGGATCCGCTGCGCTCCGAGGTCGAGGCGGAGGCTCGCGAGAACATCGCCCGGCTCGCCCATCACGCCTCGCTCGTCCTGTTCACCGGCAACAACGAGAACCTGTGGGGCTACGAGGACTGGGGCTGGAAGCTGCGCCTCGACGGCAAGACCTGGGGCGCGCACTACTACTACGAGCTGTTCCCGTCGCTGATCGCGCAGCTCGCCCCGCACGTGCCCTACGCGCCGGGGAGCCCTTTCAGCCCGGGTCTCGGATGGGACGGGCAGCAGCAGACCGGCCCGCACCCCAACGACGAGCAGCACGGCAGCGTGCACCTGTGGGAGCAGTGGAACCGGATCGACTGGACCACGTACCGTCAGCACACGCCCCGCTTCGTCGCCGAGTTCGGGTGGCAGGGCCCGCCGACGTGGAGCACCCTCACCCGCTCGATCGGCGACGACCCGCTCACGCCCGAATCCCCCGGCATGATCGTGCACCAGAAGGCGGGCGAGGGGAACGTCAAGCTCACGAACGGGCTGCTGCCCCATTTCCGGCTTCCGGAGGACATGGAGACCTGGCACTGGGCGATGCAGCTCAACCAGGCGCTGGCGGTGCGCACCGCGCTGGAGCACTTCCGCTCTTGGGCGCCGCACACGCAGGGCGCGATCGTCTGGCAGCTCAACGACTGCTGGCCCGTCACATCGTGGGCGGCGATCGACGGCGACGAGCGACCCAAGCCGCTGTACTACGCGCTCAAGAACGCCTTCGCGCCGCGGGCTGTGACGGTGCAGCCCCGCGACGGCGGGCTCGCCGCCGTGCTCGTGAACGACACGGCCGAGCCGTGGACCGGGGAGCTCGTCGCGCGCCGCGCCGGGTTCGGGGGCGACGAGCTCGCGCGCTTCGCCACGTCCGTGTCGCTGGCGCCGCGCGAGACGGTCACGGTCGCACTGCCGGCCGACGTGGCGACGGCCGGTGACGTCGCGGGCGAGCTGGTGGTCGCGGGCGTCGACGGCGCGCGCGGCTTCTGGTTCTTCGCCGAGCCCCGCGACTCGGCGCTCGGCGCTGCCCAGGTCGATGTCCGCACCGAGCCGGTCGCGGGCGGCACGCGGGTCACGCTCACCGCCTCCACGCTGGTGCGCGACCTCACGCTCCTCGTCGACAAGGTCGACCCCGATGCCGTGGCGTCCGATGCGCTCGTCACCCTGCTGCCGGGCGAGAGCACGACGCTGGTCGTGCGTCACGACGGCGACGTGCTCGCAGCATCCGTGCTGTCCGATCCGCGCGTGCTGCGCACCGCCAACGAGCTGGTCGTCGCGTGACCGCCGAGACCGCCCAGGCGCTCGGGCCGTACGTGGCCGGAATGACCTGGGGATGGACGGGCGTGCGCGGAACATGGGCGACGGCCGAGGCATCCGAGTCCCTGCGGCTGATGGCCGACCACGGCGTCAACTGGACCGCGCTGGCGTACTCGGCGCTGCAGGACACCGCGCAGTCGACGGAGGTGCGGTTCCGCGAGGAGCCGACTGTGACCGACGACGAGATCGTGTGGGCGATCCGCGAGACGAAGGCGCTCGGACTGAAGGTGTGCCTGAAGCCCGTCGTCAACGTCGCCGACGGCACCTGGCGCGCGCACATCGGGTTCTTCGACCAGGACGTCCCCGGCGAGCCGACATGGGCCGAATGGTTCGCGTCGTACCGGGAGTTCATCGTGCACGCCGCGCGCATCGCCGAGGCCGAGGGCTGCGAGATGCTCTGCGTCGGCTGCGAGATGGTGCGCGCCGACTCCCGCGAGGCCGAGTGGCGCGAGCTCATCGCAGCCGTGCGGGCCGAGTACTCCGGCATCGTGACCTACAACTGCGACAAGTACCAGGAGGACCGCGTCGGCTGGTGGGACGCGGTCGACGTCGTGAGCTCGAGCGGGTACTACCCGATCGACCGCTGGGATGCCGAGCTCGATCGCATCGGCGCCGCGGTCGCGGCATCCGGCAAGCCGTTCTTCTTCATGGAGGCGGGGTGCCCCTCGCGCGAGGGCTCGCCCGACCGGCCGAACGACTGGTCGCTGCCCGGCGCACCCTCCGGTGAGGCGCAGCTGCGCTACTACGAGGCGATGTTCGCCGCGTGCGACGCGCGCCCCTGGGTGCGCGGCTTCATGCTGTGGGACTGGCCGGCGCGGCTCTACTCCCCAGCGCAGGCCCCCGCGAACGACGACTACTGCCCCTACGGCAAGCCGGCGGGCACGTTCCTGCGCGAGGCGTACCTCGCCCGCGCGAGCGATGCGGAGGCGCGGACGCCATGACGGACCGGACGATCACGGGGGCTTCTGCGGAAGCTCCGACGGGTGGACCATCGACGTGGGATGAAGCGATGGCCGGCTTCGGGGGAAGAAGGGGCGACACCCGCATGAGCACAGTACTGGCGATCGATGCCGGCCAGACCGGCATCAAGGTGCGGGTGCGCGGGCACGACCTCATCTTCCCCGGCATCCGCACGCACGAGCCGCTCCTGCCGCAGCTGGCCGCCGTCGCGCACGCGGCGATCGAGCAGACCGGGGCGGAGGTGTCAGTGGTGAGCGCCGGTGTGTCGGGACTCACGACGCGGGAATCGGATGCCGCGGCCTTCCTCGCCCGCATCGACGACCCCGCCGTCCGCCAGGTGATCCTCGCGCATGACTCGACGACGTCGTTCCTCGGGGCGCTCGGCGACACCCGTGGCGCGGTGGTCGCCGCCGGAACGGGTGTGGTCACGCTTGCCGTGGGCGCGGAGCACGTCGCGCGCGTCGACGGGTGGGGCTACCTCATGGGCGATGCCGGCAGCGGCTACTGGATCGGCCGCGAGGCGCTCGACGCGGTCATGCGCGAGTTCGACGGCCGCGGCCCCGCGACGGCGCTGCGTGCGGTGGCCGAGGAGCGGTGGCCCGACCTCACGCAGGCGTACATCCACCTGCAGTCCGACCACGACCGCGTGAGCGTCGTCGCCTCGTTCGCCGCGCACGTCGCCCGCCTGGCGACGGACGGCGACGCGGTGTCGCAGCACATCACCGTGCGCGCGGGTGGCGAGCTCGCCCACAGCGTCGAGACGGCGCTGCGCCGGGTCCGCTCCGACGAGCCCGACGAGCACTTCGCCGCGTGCGCCATCGGCGGGGTCTTCCGGTCCCCGCAGCTGCGCGAGGCCTTCGCCTCGCACATCGCCGCGAGCGGATTCGACGTCACGCTCGTCGAGCCCCGCGGCCACGGCATCGACGGCGCGGCCGCCCTCGCGGGCCTCGCGCCGCAGCATCCGCTCGCCCACGCCGTGTCGATCGCCCACGCCTGAGGCCCTTCGCCTGCCCCGCTTGCACAGGTCAACCGGGCTTCTACAGGAGATCCGTGCCGACTTCGCTCCTGCAAGACCCCGGTTGACCTGTGCAAGCGGGAACGAGCGAAGGCGCGCAAGACGGATGCCCCGGCCCTGTGTGGACAGGTTGGCCGGGGCATCCGGGGTCGAGCGTGGTGAGGTGGGCTACACGAGCGACTCCCGCCAGGCGGCGTGGAGCTGCGCGAACTTGCCGGTGCCGCCGATGAGCTCCTCGGGGGTGTCGTCCTCGATGATCTCGCCGTGCTCCATGACGAGCACGCGGTCGGCGATCGCGACCGTCGACAGCCGGTGCGCGATGATGATCGCAGTGCGGTCGGCCAGCAGCGTCTGCAGGGCGTCCTGGATCTGGCGCTCCGACGGGATGTCGAGCGACGCGGTCGCCTCGTCGAGGATCAGCACCGCCGGGTTCGCGAGGAAGGCCCGCGCGAACGAGATCAGCTGGCGCTGCCCCGCCGACACCCGGCCGCCGCGCTTGTTGACGTCGGTGCCGTAGCCGTCGGGGAGAGCCTGGATGAAGGCATCCGCTCCCACCGCGCGCGCCGCGGCCTGGATCTCGTCGAGCGTCGCGTCGGGCTTGCCCAGCGCGATGTTGTCGGCGACCGTGCCGCTGAACAGATAGGCCTCCTGCGTGACCATGACGATCGCACGGCGGAGGTCCTTCGGGTGCAGGTTGCGCAGATCCACGCCGTCGAGCGTCACCGCACCGCGGGTCGGGTCGTAGAACCGCGACACGAGCTTGGCGAGCGTCGACTTGCCGGCACCCGTCGTTCCGACGAGCGCGATGGTCTGACCGGCCGGGATGTCGAGCGAGAAATCCGGAAGGATGACGCGGTCCTGCGAGTACCCGAACAGCACGTCGTCGAACCGGATGTGGCCCTTCGCCGCCCAGAGATCGACCGGGTTCTTGGGGTCGGGAACCGTCGGCTGCTCCTCGAGGACGCCCGACACCTTCTCGAGGGCCGCCGTCGCCGACTGGTACGAGTTCAGGAAGAACGCGACCTCCTGCAGCGGCGAGAAGAAGTTGCGGACGTACAGCACCGCCGACAACAGGAAGCCGATCTCCATCGCGCCGTCGACGACACGGATGCCGCCCCACGCGATCACGATCGCGAGGGTGAACGACGCCACGGCCATGAGCCCGGGCTCGAATGTGCCGAACAGGCGGATCGAGCGCATGTTGACGTCGCGGTAGTCCAGCGCGAGACCGCCGAACTCCTCGTCGTTGCGCCCCTCCTTGCGGAAGGCCTTCACGGCGCGGATGCCCGTCATCGTCTCGACGAACTTCACGATGACCTTCGCGCTGATGACGCGCGACTCGCGGTAGACGAGCTGCGAGCGCGTGTAGAACCAGCGCATCAGCAGGAAGAGCGGGATGCCCATGAACGTGAGGATCAGGCCGGACTGCCAGTCCACCAGGAACAGCGCGACCAGCGTGAACGCACCGTAGAGGATGCCCGAGACCAGCTCGTTGAGGCCTCCGTCGAGGAGCTCGCGGATGGTGTCGAGGTCGCTCGTCTGGCGCGAGATGATGCGACCCGACGTGTACGACTCGTGGAACTCCAGACTCAGGCGCTGCGTGTGCAGGAAGATGCGCTTGCGGAGGTCCAGCATGATCGCCTGCGTGAGGCGCGCCGCGACGACGACGTACCACCCGATCAGGGCCGCGCCGCCGAGAGCCGTCACGAGGTAGACGAGGACCACCACGATCGTCGGCGCCCAGTCCATGCGCTCCACCGCGGCCGGCAGCGCGTTGTTGATGCCGATACCGATGAGCCACGGCCCCGCGACGCGCAGTGCAGTCGAGACGACGAGCACGACGCCCGCGAGGATCAGCTGCCCGCGCACCGGCGTGATGAGCGAGCCGAGGAGGCGCAGCGAGCGCTTGCGAATCGCCTTGCTCTCGTCGCGCGTGTAATCGGAGCGGTCTTCGCCGCTCGTTCCGGTCACCGTGGCGCTCACAGGGTCACCTCCCACTCCTGGTCTTCCTGTCTCGCCCTGAGTCGGGCTTCTTCCACCTCGAGACTCGAGATCACGTGTCGGTAGTGCTCGCTGGTGCGCAGCAGCTCCGAGTGCGTGCCGACCGCGGTCACGCGGCCCGCCTCGAGCAGCGCCACCCGGTCGGCCAGCGTGACCGTCGAGGGGCGGTGCGCGACCACGAGAGCGGTCGTCTCGTGCAGCACCTCGCGGAGCGCGTCCTCGACGAGAGCCTCGGTGTCGACGTCGAGGGCCGACAGCGGGTCGTCGAGCACCAGCACGGCGGGCCGGGCCGCGACGGCGCGCGCGAGCGCGAGGCGCTGGCGCTGACCGCCCGAGAGGGACAGGCCCTCTTCGCCGATGATCGTGTCGACGCCGTCCGG
The DNA here is from genome assembly GCF_031457705.1 of Microbacterium sp. BE35. Classification (NCBI taxonomy): domain Bacteria; kingdom Bacillati; phylum Actinomycetota; class Actinomycetes; order Micrococcales; family Microbacteriaceae; genus Microbacterium; species Microbacterium sp. BE35. Next base: position 602,373 of record NZ_JAVDXD010000002.1, on the reverse strand, counting down.
CAGGTCGTCGACGAACGACGCCTGTGCCACGTCGAGCGCCTCACGCATCACGCGCTCGGCCTCCTCGCTGCCGGGCACGAGGTCCTCCCGCCCCAGCAGCACGTTGTCGCGCACCGACTGGGAGAAGAGGGTCGCGTCCTCGAACGCCATGCCGACGTGCCGGCGCAGCTCGGCGAGCGTCAGATCGCGGACGTCGACGCCGTCGAGCGTCACGCGCCCGCCGGTCACGTCGTAGAGCCGCGTGGGCAACGTCGTGAGGGTCGTCTTGCCCGAGCCGGTGAGGCCCACCAGCGCCATCGTCTCGCCCGGCCGCAGCACGAGGTCGACGCCGTCGAGCAGGTCGCGCTCGCGCTCCGCGGCATCCTGATACCGGAAGTGCACGCCCTCGAACGCGAGCTCGCCGCGCGGCTTCTCGATGGTGGTCGGCTCCTCGGGGTCGACGATCGTGTTCTGCTCGTCGAACACCTCGAAGATGCGGTCGGTCGCGGTGCGCGCGTCGAGCAGGAACGAGAACAGGAAGCCGATCGACTCCATCGGCCAGCGCAGCACCGTGGCCATGGCGAAGAAGGCGATGAGCTCGGCGCCCTGCAGCTGACCGATGGCCGTCAGGTAGATGCCGGCGCCGAGGCACAGCGCGAAGGCGATGTCGGGCAGCAGCACGAGCCAGAACCAGATCCAGCCCACCGCGCGGGCCTTGCTCAGCTCGGTCTCGCGCAGCGTCTCGGCCTGTCGCGTGAACTTCTGCAGCGCGTGCTTGCCGCGGCCGAACGCCTTGAGCACGCGGATGCCGTGCACGCTCTCCTCGACCGAGGTGGCGAGGTCGCCGGCCTGGTCCTGCGACTGGCGCGCGAGCGTGCCGTAGGACTTCTCGAACCTGTATCCCGCGTACCAGAGGGGAGCGGACGTCACGAGGAAGATCGTGCCGAGCACCCAGTGCCAGCGGAACAGCAGCGCCGTGCCCACGACGATCGTGATCACGTTGACGACGAGCAGCACGAGACCGAAGGCGAGCCATCGGCGCAGCATGCTGATGTCCTGCATCATGCGGCTCAGCAGCTGCCCCGACTGCCACCGGTCGTGGAAGGCGACGGGCAGGCGCTGCAGGCGGGAGTAGAACGTCTGGCGCAGCTCGTACTCGACCATGGTCGCGGGGCCGAGCACGAACCAGCGACGGAGCCAGACCATGAGGGCCTCGGCGAGGCCCAGCGCGAGGATCGCCGCGGCGCCCCACCCGATCATGACGATGTCGCCGGAGGCGATCGGACCGCCGACCACCTGCTCGAGCACGAGCGGGATGGTCAGCGCGAGCAGGCTGGCGACGAGCGCGCTGGCGGCACCCATCACCAGACGCGGAAGCACGGGCTTCGCGAACGGGAGGAGCCGGGCGAGGGCTTTGAAGGTGGACAGTTCGGACCGTTGCGGCTGTTCTGATCGCTCAGGAAGGGCGGTGGTGGTCATGATCCTTGTGGGGGTGTTGCGGTGACCCGTCGTCGGGTCGCGTGGCGAGAGCGCGATGTGGGAGCGCTGTCATGAGGGAAGAGCTTGTTCGGGAGGAACGCTCGGGGGGACGGCGGTATGCCGAATCCGGCGGGGCCGGCAGGTGCGAGGAGCGGATTACCCCTGGACGCGGGGACGCGGCAGCCGGGAGACGGTGCGCGGTCCCGCGAGACGGAGGACGAAGGCGGTCTTCGCGGCGATGGCGGCCTGATACATTTCGTCCTCCTTGGGCTCAGCGGAAAGGGCTGCGCACTCCGCTAGGTCGTAGCGACGCGACAGCCCTCCAGCATATATCTGGGAATTCTCTGAATGCAACAACCGCTTTCCCATCCCCCGGAAAGCGGTTGAAGCGGGCGATTCAGATGAGCGCGGGCACCGCCGCCTCGCGCTCGAGCAGTCGCTGCTTGACGGGCAGCCCCCACGCGAACCCGCCGAGCGTGCCGTCCGTGCGCAGCACCCGATGGCAGGGCACGAAGAGCGCGGGCGCGTTGCGCGCGCAGATGGATGCCGCGGCCCGCACCGCACTCGGAGACCCGAGCTCGACGGCGAACTCGCTGTACGTCAGCGGTCGGCCCGGCGCGATCCGCCGCAGCGCAGACCACCCGGCGAGCTGCATCGCGGTGCCGTGCTGCGAGACCGCGACGTCGTCGATGGCGGTGAGGTCCCCGCCGTAGTAGGCGGCGACGGCGGCCGCGGCATCCGTCTCGCCCTTCTCCACGGATGACGGGCGCACGCGGTCCGCGAGACGCGCGAGGATCGCGTCGGCGTCGGCGGTCCACCCCGAGGCGAGCACGCGCCCCTGGTCGTCGGCGAGGATCGTGAACGCGCCGTCGGGGGTGTCGAGGGTCTGGATGGTGGCGGTGGTCATGACATGCCTCCGGTGGTGAGGGACGGGGTGGGGACGATCGACGCCGCACCCCCGCGCGGTACGGCGGATTTCGGCGGGACGGCGCGCCACAGGTGAGCGGTGAGGTAGCTGCGCCAGGGGGCGGTGCGGGCCGCCCACGCGTCGAGGGCGCGAGCCTCGGCCGGAAGGCCGACCGCGGCGGCCCCCGCGCGCACGGCGACGTCGCCCGGGAGGAAGACGTCGGGGTCGGCGAGCACGCGCATGCGCACGTAGTCGGCGGTCCAGGGCCCGATGCCGGGCATGGCGAGAAGAGCGGCGCGCTGCTCGGCGGCATCGTCGCCCGCGGTGAGAGCGAGCGAGCCGTCGGCGAGTGCCGCGGCGGCTCCGGTGATGGCGCGGATGCGAGCCGCGGGACCGCGGAGCACCTCGGGTCCGCGTTCGGCGATGGCGGCCATCGTCGGGAACAGGCGGGCGGGGGCAGGGCTCTCGCCAGCGCCGGCGCCCGGCGACAGCATGCCCGCGAAGGCGGGGGCCTCCTCGCCGAGTGCGGCGGTGAGCGCGGTGAGAGCGGTGCGCGCGGCGACGACGGTGATCTGCTGCCCGACCATCGCCCGGACCAGCATCTCGTGCGGGTCGGCGGCGCCCGGAACCCGGATGCCCGGCAGCGCCGCCACGAGAGGAGCGAGCTCGGGATGCCCCGACAGCGACTCGTCGACCGCGTCCGGGTCGGCGTCGAGGTCGAAGAGGCGGCGTGCTCGCGTGACGAGCGTCGAGAGGTCGGCGAGGGTCGTGAGCGCGGCGCGCAGCCGCACCCGCCCGACGTCGTCGAGGCGGAGCTCGAACCAGGCTGGGCCCTGGGGCAGGCGCAGCGTACGGGCGAAGCTCGACGCCGTCGCCGCCTCGGCGCCCGAGATCGCGCGTGCGGCCATCCAGGAGAACAGGCCGGGCGCGTCCAGCGCGCCGCGGTGCGGCAGCGCGAGGTCGATCGTCACCCCGGGCGCCGAAGCGGCCGGGCCCTCGTGCCGGGAGACGCGACGCCGCGCGCGCAGTTCGAGCGGCGGCATCCCGAACACCTCCCGGATGGTGTCGTTGAACTGGCGGACGCTCGCGAACCCGCTCGAGAACGCGACGTCGGCGGCGGAGAGATCGGTGCCGACCAGCAGCATGCGTGCCGTCTGCGCGCGGTGCGCGCGACTGAGGGCCAGCGGCCCCGCGCCGAGCTCGGCGGTGAGAAGGCGCGTGAGGTGGCGCGGCGAGTAGCCGAGGCGCCGCGCCAGTCCGGGGACGCCCTCGCGCTCGACGACGCCGTCGGCGATGAGCCGCATGGCGCGGCCGGCCGTGTCGCCGCGGAGGTTCCACTGCGGCGAGCCCGGCGCCGCCTCGGGCAGGCACCGCTTGCACGCGCGGTAGCCGGCCTCGTGCGCGGCGGCGCTGGTCGGGAAGAACGTGACGTTGGAAGGCTTCGGGGTGCGCGCAGGGCAGCTCGGGCGGCAGTAGATGCCGGTCGAGCGCACCGCTGTGACGAACTGCCCGTCGAAGCGGGCGTCGCGCGAATCGATCGCACGGTACCTCTCGTCGAACGTCATGGCCAGGCTCATGCCCCTAGCCTGACACGCTCCCCCGACATCGGCTCGCGGAAATCGGACACGGCTGTCGGTGACGATGCGGTGTGCGGATGACGATGAAGCGCTCGACGTCCGCCCGCTCCGCTCACTCGAGCCTCAGCGCCATTCGAACGTGATCAGCGCCTTCAGCGCATCCAGCGCGTCGGAGGACAGCTGAGGGTACTTCTCACCCACTCGGGTGGCGACCTCTGCACCCCAGACCCAGAGGCCCTGATCGCCGGGTTCCTCGCGATCGACGGTCGCGACGATCGCGAGTACCTCGCGACGAAGGTCGTCGTCGGCGATGCGATCGGGATGACGCCCGGGGATCGCCGTGTCGGTGTCGTAGCCGACATAGGTGATCACGGCGCTGCTCAGGGCTTCGTCGATCATGTCATCGCCTTTCGAACAGGGAACGCATGCCGCCGGTCGCGGGATCGATCGCGATGATCTGAGACACGTTCGGGTTGCTCTTCAGCGCGTCGAACTCGTACTGGAGCCACACCGCATCCGGCCGGATGTTGCGACCGAGAACGACTCGTACAATACCCTGCGCAGATTCCGCGTACTTGCGAGAGACCTCACCCCACATCGCCTGCACCTGAGGGTCCTCGGACCATCGAGGCATCTTGATGCCGTTCTCGCTGAGATACAGCTCCAGCGTGGTGGCTCCCTTCCCCTGTGCGAGTCCGGTCGCGAGGTCCGAGCTGCCGACGTAGGGCCTGCCGGTGGGGTTCGGCATCTCGGTGCGCCCCGTCCAGAACAGCTGCGAGTCGGGCTGGGTGTTGAACGTGATCTGAGACATGTCGGTCCATCCCTGGGGTGGGTCGGGCGTCTGCGCGCCCAGCGCTCCGGTGACATCGACGTAACCCTGTTCGCCGCCCCAGGAGAGAGACATGTCCGCTTGCGGCGGCTCGATCGCCAGCGGTCCGGTGGGCTTGACCTCGGCCTCGACGCCGAGGGCAGGCACGTGGTCGCCGCCCGGGTGCTCCGCGGTCGTTGCATTCGCGTCGGGCCCCAGCGGCGAGTCCGACGCGGTGCAGTCCGCCGTGATGTCGACGGCGTCGCTCGCACCGTCCGCCCCCGCAACGTCGCCCCCGAGGTCGTCGAGCTGACGGTCGATGTCGGCGTGCAGGTCGTCGAACTGACGGTCGATGTCGGCCTGCAGGTCGTCGAACTGACGGTCGATGTCGGCCTGCAGATCGTCGAACTGACGGTCGATGTCGGCCTCGAGATCATCGAACTGACGCGAGATGTCGTCGGCGGTCGTCGGCGTGTCCGCTGCGGTGTGCGGCGCTGTCGGGGCATCGGTTCCGGAGTGCGGCGTCGCGGGCGCGTCGGTCCCGCTGTGCGGCGCCGCCGGCAGGTCTGCGCCGGCGCCGGCGTCACCCACGTGCGGCGCCGTCGGCAGGTCTGCGCCGCCGCCGGCGTCACCCACGTGCGGGGTGACCTCGATCGTCGGAGACTGCGGCGCCTCGCCGTCGGGGATGCGGATGCCGCCACCGTCGCCGCCGCTGCCGCCGGCGTCGCTGCCGCCGGTCACCTGGGGGCCGTCGTAGTCGGGACGCGTGCCGCTGCCGCCGTCGCCGGCTCCGCTGCCACCGGTGTCGCTGCCGCCCGTCACCTGGGGGCCGTCGTAGTCCGGCTGCCGGCCGATGCCGCTGCCGTCACCGGTGCTCGGGCCGTCCGAGCCGCCGATGCGCGGCCCCTCGGCGTCCGGCGTGCGGACGCTGCCGCTGCCCGGATCGGCGGCGTGCGCGGTGTCGCCCCGCCGGCCGCGGATCGAGGTGCCCGCGCCGAGGAGTCCCCCGCCCGCGCCGCTGATGAGCACCTGGCGGATGTCGATCCCGTCGCCGTTGAGCAGTCCGTTCGACGCGCCACTGGATGCACCGCCGAGCCCGCCTGCCAGCGCCTGCACCGCGACCCGCTGCCCGTACTTTCCGAACGCCAGCGCGACGGTGTCGGTGACTGCGCCACCGACGAACCCACTGCCCATCGCGACCAGCAGGTTCGCGTCCCTGCCCTTGACCAGCAGTTCGGACGAACCGGCCGCGAGGGTGCCTGACGAGACGCTGATCACGATGCGGGCCGTCCGCTGGAAGCGGTTCGCGAGCGGCGCGATGCGTGCCGTGATGGCCGCCAGCCGCGCGACGATCCGCGCCGCCGTGCCCGACACCTTCATGAGGAAGGTGACGATCCGCTGCGCGACGAGGATGATGCGGGCGGTGATGCCGCCACCCGCGACGACGGCGCTGGCGCCGAAGGTGAAGACGCTGAGGGCCGCGCCGATCGCGACGGTGGCCGCGATCTCGATCGCGAGCTGCACCAGCATCTGGATGACCTCGCGGTGGGCTTCCTCGACGTCGGCCGCGTACTCTCGGCACAGGTCGCCCACCTCGGAGATGTCGGTCGCGGCGGCCGAGACGTCGGTCGCGAAGTCGCCGACCTCGGAACGGAGCTTGGCGAGCTCGATGCTGTTGAGGCCCATGAGCGCGTCGTCCGCCTGGCGGATCTCGGTGGCGAGGGCCCTGACATCGCGCTCGACGCCGTCCCACGTCGTGCCGGCGCTGCGCAGCTTCGCGGTGTCGGCGTTCGGCCACATCATGCCGACGAAGTCCTTGACGACATCCCACGCGTCCGGGGTGTCGTCGCTGCCTCCGAAGGCCGACGGCGGCGCCCCGACGGAGACGGGCGTGCGCGCCGGGCGGACCGTGAACGCGCCGCCGGCGGGCTTGCCCCCGGCCGCCTCTTCCGCGGCGGCGTGGTTCCAGCCGCTCTGCATGATGGCGCGGTCCATCGTGTTCGCGAGCACCGCGATGTCTGAGAGCGCCTGCAGCGCGTCGCGCGCCATGTCGTCGTACCCCTGTGCGAGCTGCTCGCCGCCGGGGTCGTCTCCGGCCATCCGGGCGTACTGGCCCAGGGAGCTTCTGGCGTCGGACAGCCGGCTCGCGGCGGACTCGCTGATCGCGCGGAACTCGTCGGCCGCGGCGATGTACAGCGTCGGGTCGATTCTTCTCTGGTTCACAGGCTGGCCCACATCGTCTGGGTGTCGGTCTGCGCCGTCTCGTACGCCGTGGCGGCGTCGCCCGCCCACGTCTTCAGGTCCTCGGCGAAGGCGCGCAGCGACACGGCTCCGACCTGCCAGGTCTGCACGCGGGTGAGGAACTCCACGCTGGCGACGCCCGACCACTGCCCGGTGGCGGCAGCCGTGGCGCCCGCCGCGTGGGTCTCGAGGTCGGTGCAGTACTCGACGAGGTTCGACAGGGTCGTCTCGAGCTCGCGCAGCTGCGCGATGTCGAAGGTGTGCCGGCTCATGCCCTGCCCCCCGTCCGGCGTGCGTCGACGCGCGACGAGCGGGACGCGGCGGTCAGGCTCGCCTCCGTGCTCGCGTAGCCCGCTTCGGCGCCCTGCAGCCGCGCGACGATGTCGGCGAGCGCCGCACGGGTCGTCGCCGCGCCGGCGAGCCAGTCGGCCCACGCCGTGGCGAACTCGTCGGACGCGTCACCCGTCCACGACGCCCCGACGACGGAGTTGACGGATGCCGAGACCTGGGCCACTCGCGCGTCGAAGTCCGCCAGGGCGGCGGCCATCGACGCCGCCGAGTACCCGAGCGCCGGGGTCGATACCGAGAAGTGCGCCACGACTGCGCTCCCTTCGCGTCACCGCCCCCGCGGGGGCGGTCGGACCGGGCGATGCCCGGCCCTTCACGGACAGGTCAGGCGCGGAAGCTGTTCGAGATGTTGTTCTCGGACTCTTCGTAGGCCAGGGCGGCCTTCGACAGCTGGTCGCTGATGCCGTTGAGGGACTCCTTCAGCTGCAGGCCCGCCGCATCCCACTGCTCGTACAGCTCGTTGAACGACTGCGAGGCCGCGCCGCCCCAGTCGCCTGCGATCAGGCCCTGGACCAGGGACTTCAGGTTGCTGAGCTGCGACTCGATCGACGTGGCGCCCGACGCGAGCTGGTTCGCGACGCCGGAGAGCGACTCAGAAGTGACCTTGATGTCCGCCATGGGATCCTCCGTGGGTGGGGGGCGGTGTCCGCCCGCGTGAAACGTTCGGTCTCATCCTGACATGCACCGCGACAGGTGCCATGGGGACAATTCCCCATGGCTGATCTCGGACGCCGTGCACGGGCGTCAGGAGACGGTCAGCCTGTCGCCCCGGCCCATCTGGAGCGTGGCCTGCGCCACCGTGCCGTTGTCGGCGGTGAAACGGAAGGGAACGCTGTTGAGGGCGGTCGCTGCGCGCAGCGCCTCGCGGACCTGATCGCACTGCTCCCGGTCGAGGGCGACATCGAGGTTCAGCACGACGGCGCCGTGGTCGTGCATTCCGAGGTCGAGCGACGCGACGCGCGGACCGCTTGCCGCGGCGCGCACGGCCCGCATGTCGTGCAGGCCGATGACGACGGAGTTCAGCGAGCCGCCGGTGTGGTAGGTGAGCGTGCGCAGCCGGCGTGCGAGGCCCTTGCCGTCGTCGATCGTGGCCCGGTTGTCGGACACGACGACACCGAGCGTCTGCGCCCACGCGAGGGGCGGCACGCCGGCCAGGCGTATGCCGGCGGCATCCACCTCGATGAACACGCCCTCCACCGCCAGCGTCTTCAGGACGCGTCGGCGCGTGATGAGGCCCAGCCCGACGTTGCCCAGCATCACGACCAGCAGGATCGCGAGCAGGACGTACGTGACGGCGCGGCCGATGCCTGACGCGAAAAGCCCGACCATGACCGCGAGCACCGCGACGCTGATGCCGCCCGTCACCAGCAGGTAGCGCGTGTTGCGCTTCAGCGTCGCCGTCAGCTGCACGCGTTCGACCTCGAGCCGCAGGGCGCGGCCGGACTGGATGAACTGACGCCACGGATCGGCAGAGATGTCGGTCACGGTGTCTCCTCGTTGATCACGCCACGTCGACGATCACATCGCCCAGGGCGAGCCGGTCGCCGGCCGCCAGCTCGAACGGCACGTCCCGGACGAGCGGATGCCTCTGCCCGGCGCGCACGACGACCGTGCCGTTGCCCGATCCCGGGTCGGTGGCGATCGTGCCGCCGTCCGGGCGCGTCTGCACCACGAGGTGCACGCGCGACATGGAACGCGAAGGGTCGATGACCTCCACCGGCACTCCCCCGCGCTGCGCCGCCCCGGCCCCGGGCTGCCGCCCCAGGACCAGCACACGGTCGATGGGGATTCGGGCTCCCCCCGGAAGCAGGAGCGCGAGCGGCGACGCGGCGGACGCGGGCTGCGGCGTCCGCAGCGGGCCGGGCGCGGGAGCCGCTGCGGGAGCACGTGTGGCAGCGGCCGGGGACGCCGGGATCGGCGTGGGCGGCGCTGCCGGCGCCGCTGCAGGGTGCTCTGCCACCGGACGCGCCCACGCCGGTACGTCGGGCAGCGGAACAGGCGGCAGCTCGACCGGCGCCCCTGCGGGGGCCGGGGCATCCTGCCGCCGCCCGCCCGTGGTGGGGAAGGGGGGCGCACCCTGCGGGCGCGGGGCGTCGCCGACGATGATCTGCCCGCACGCGGGACAGAACATCGTGTTCGGCCGGACGGCCTCGCCGCAGAAGCGGCAGTGGGTGGTCATGTGCGAGATCCTCGAGATCGCGAGAGGTGCGGCGCGGCCGTGCCCGATGCGCGGCGGGCCGGATTCCACAGTAGACGCTTCGCCCGGGCGGCGGCTCGCGGCATCCGTTCGCCCTCGGTCACACGCGCAGGTCCGGCACCTGCACCGCGCGGTACTCGCCGCCGAGGAACAGCACGCCGCTGCCGGGGCCGCCCCGGCCGACGAGGTGGCGGGGCAGCTGCGCGCCGAACACCTGGGTGCCGATGATCGACGTCGGCGGCGACAGCACGATCCCCGCCCGGCCGCGCTTGGCGTCCGAGACCGGACCGGACACGGCGGTTCCGGCGGCATCCGCGGCGATCGAGACCACGAATCGAAGCCGAGACCGTGCCGCGACGAACGCGCGCTCCAGCGCCGAGTCGCGGATGGACTCCGCGTCGTCGATGACCGCCGTGAGCACCTCGGCGCCCGTCAGCACGGCCTCGATCTCCGTCGCGTCCGAGGCGGTCGTGAGCACGGGCGTGCCGTGGGATGCCGCCACCTCGGCCAGCACGGAGCCTGCCGCGGCGACCACTGTCATGCGCTGACCCGCCCAGGCGAGCTGGTGCGCGATGAGAGCCAGGGCGTCGGTCTTGCCGCTGCGGCGATCGCCGACCACGACGAAGCCGCCGGTGCCGGGCCAATCGACCGTGAAGCGCGACAGCGTGTCCCCTCCGACGCCGACGATGGGCGCCTCGGGCATGTCGGGTGCCGCGACCGGCAGGGCATAGGCGCGCGACAGCCCGATGTGGGTGGGAAGCGGGTCGACGCGCAGCGGCGCGGGAAGCTCGGCGAGCTGCGGGAACCGCGCGAAGTGCGCCGCGACGTGCTCGACCGTGCCCCGCAGTGCGCCGGTCTGCGCCTCGCCGCTCGTGTCGGCCGACAGCACCGCGATCTGGCCCTCGGCCCCGGTCGGCCCGAACAGCACGCGGCCCGGCGGCATCTCGGGGGCGATGTCGCGGACCATGATGCCGGCGGCACGGTAGTCGTTGACGTCCCGCATCGGCAGCGCGTACTGCGTGTCCATGAAGCCCGCGATCTTGTCCGACGGCACGGCGCGATCGGCGGTGATCACGACGCGGATGCCGACGGCGGGGCCCTCGCGCAGAAGGCGCATGACCTGGTCGCGGACGGCGAGCATCTCGTCGGGCGTCATCGATGCCGCCAGGCGCTCCCAGCCGTCGATCACGACCACCGCGTACGCGAGGGCGTCGCGCGGCGACGCCTGCCGGCGCTGCTCGGCGATGCTGCCGACGGCCGCCTGGGCGAGGACGCTCTGGCGGCGCGACAGCTCCGTCCCGAGACGCCCGAGCAGGCGCGGCAGGCGTTCGGCGTCCTGGGGAGTGACCACCGCGCCGGTGTGCGGGTCGGCCGCCAGCGGCAGGAGCGCGCCGTTGCCGTAGTCCACGACGTACAGGTGGAGGTCGGCCGGGGTGAAGCGGAGGATCGCCTGCGACACGACGGTCCGCAGCGCCGTGGTGCGGCCGGACCGGCTGCCGCCGAAGAGGAGCAGGTGCGAACCGTCGTGGATGCTCCACAGCAGCGGCTCCTGGCGCTGCTGCGCCGGGACGTCGGCGAGGCCGAGCACGACGGCGCCCTCGGGCGCGGCGTTCTCGTCGAAGCGATCGAGCGGCAGCACCTCGGGAAGGGGCATGAGCCAGGGCGACGGGCTCTTCGCGATCCCGAGGATCGCGGCCGCCTGCGTCGCCAGCTGCACGAGCGCGCGCAGGTCGGTGTCGTCCTGGTCGGGGCGGTGCACGCCGGCCTCGGCCGCAGCCGGGAACCGGGGCGGGAGGCCGAGCGTCTGCCACCCCACCTTGGCGACGGGCGGCAGCACGCGCGCCGACCGCTGATGGCCGACGCGGAGGGCGGCCACGCGCGCGGTCTGGAACGCGACAGGCGACGCGTCCAGCCCGGCCCGGACGTACCCGCGGCCGGGCGATCCGGCGGGGATGAGCGCGGCGTCGGGTGTGCCGATGACGTCGGCCGAGTCTCCCCGGTCCGTCACCCGCAGGGCTACACGGAGGTTGATGTTGGACTGCATCTCGGGCGTGATGACGCCCGACGGCCGCTGGGTCGCCAGCACGAGGTTGACGCCGAGCGAGCGGCCGACACGGGCGATGCGGACGAGACCGGTGATGAAGTCGGGGAGCTCCGTCTTCAGCTCCGCGAACTCGTCCACGACGATCATGAGACGCGCGAGGCCGAGCCGGGCCGCGGCATCCGGATCCTTCTCCCACGCGGCGTCGACATCCTTCGCGCCGATGTCGTCGCGGAGCACGCGCTCGCGCCGCTTGAGCTCCGCGTCGAGCGACGCGAGGGCGCGCTCGGTCTCGCGGGCGTCGAGGTTCGTCACCATGCCGACGGTGTGTGGGAGCCGCGCGCAGTCGGCGAACGCCGACCCGCCCTTGTAGTCGATGAGGACGAAGTTGAGCGCGTCCGGGCGGTTGGCGAGCGCGAGCGAGACCACGAGGGTCTGCAGGAACTCGGACTTGCCGGAGCCGGTCGTTCCGGCGACCAGGGCGTGGGGTCCGTCGGCGGCGATGTCGATCGCGAACTCGCCCTCGGTCCCGGCGCCGATGACCACGTAGGACTGCCGCGGCACCAGCTGCCACTGCTCGGCGATGGGGCGCGCGTCGTCGAGGTCGACGCCCATGAGCTCGGTGTATCGCACGCTCGACGGCAGGGTCGCGTCGTCGCCCACGCCGCGGACGTGCTCGATCGGACACAGCGCCCGGGCGACGTCCTCGGCGTAGGCGGTGGTGACCTGGTCGACCAGCACCGGCGCGAAGTACTCCTCGGCCGTCTCGACGCGACCGAGCAGGGGGTCGGCACCGTCGACGGTGATGACGGATGCCGCCTCCTCGGGCAGCCTCGTGCGGTCGGAGTCGATCGCGATGACGTGGATGCCGAACTGGGCGCCCTTCTCGAGGATCGTCACCATGCCCGGGAGCATGCGGTACCGGCGTGCTCCGTCGACGACGACGATCAGCTGTGCGTCGGACCGGCGGTCGCCGCCCGAGCGCATGCGAGCCTCGAGGAGCGCCCCCGCCTCGCGCAGCCGCTCGCGGCGGGTGAGGTCGGTGTTGCCGATGAGGGCCACAGGACCGGCGCCGGGCTGCACGTGCGGCAGCCACTGCACCCATGACCACTCCGCATCCTGCTCGCGGTCGCACAGCACCATGAGGTGCAGGTCTCGCGGCGAGCGCAGCGTGGCGAGTCCGGTCACGATGGACCGGGTGATCCCGCCTGCGACGTCCGCCGGGCCGGAGATCGCGAGCGGGCCGGCGGAGAGGTCGACCGACACCGGCGAGGGCGACGTGCCGACGCGCCGCTCGGAGGTGCGCTCCTTCTGCGGACCGCCTTCGAAACGGACGTCGAGGGGCACGTCGGCGACACCGACGCGCACCTTGAGTGAGTCCTCGTCGCTGCGGCGGCGCTCCCACAGCCGGGCGAGCGGCCGTGTGGCGATGTCGCGGATGAGCACCGGATCCAGCGCCCGGTACCAGGCGTCGAGTCGCTGCGATCGCACGAGGTCGGCGATGCGCGTGCGCGCGCTCGCGATCTCAGCCGCCCATTCCGCCTCGGTGCGCTCCCCCTTGCGCCGGGCGAGGCGCTTGTTCGCCATGAACGAGCCGACGACCATCACCGGCGACGCCGCCGCCATGATGAGCATGATCGGCCGCTGGAAGACGATCGCGAGCGTCACGCCCAGCACGATCGGCACAATGGCCGACAGCCACGGCAGAGGCGAGGCGTCGGTCTCGGCGGGCTTGTCGCCCGGGAGCTGGACGACGGGCGTCGACGACGGGGTGCGGATGCGCGAAGGCCGATTGAACGCGCGGGCGCCGAGCTCGTCCACGGTGATGTCGGCGTCGGATGCCGGCGCCATGCCGATGCGCACCACGCTGCTGCCGAGCTGCACGAGGTCGGCCGGAACGATGCGCACCGGGCCCTCGGCCGGCTGACCGTTGACCAGCACCTGCGCGGACGGATCGCTCGGTTCGACGATCGCCGACAGCGGCTGGAAGGTCCCGTCGGCGGTGTACCCGCCGGTCGCCGTGATGGTGACCTGGCGGGGAGCCAGATGCGGGTCGGCGACCACGACGTCGCCGCCGGTCTCGCGCCCCACCGACACCGGCCGGTCGGGCTGCAGCGGCACCGCCTCGCCGGCGAAGGCGCCGGCGACGAACTCCAGCCGGAGGCGACCAGGCGAGATCACCTGCGGCGAGGCAGCCGGCACCACCTGGCCGCTGCGCAGCCCTGATCCGGCGAGCGTCTCGACGGCATCGGCCGAGGGGGCGAGGATGGCCGGATCGACCTGCAGCGATTCGGCCAGCTCCGAGACCGTCGTGGCCTCGTCGACCTTCACCACCCACGAGTCGGTGGTCACGGATGAGTGCCGATCGGCGATCGTCAGGCGCAAAGTCATGGCGTAGGCACTTCCTGGAGGATGCGGGACAGTCGGGACAGCACGGTCGCGCCATCGTCCTGATCGGAGGCCGGCGCAGGAACGCTGATTCCGAGCGGACTCGTCTGCGACCAGTCGAGCGGCATGGGAGAGACCGGTAGTACTGCGTCCGCGGCGTCGCCTGTGAACGTGACGCTCCCGACGGCCTGGTGACCGCGGCCGTCGACGACGCGGAAGGAGAGCTGGTCTCCGGGTAGCGGGGCCGCGGGGAACGAGACGACGCCGTCCGCCCCGCACGTCCCGCCGACGACCGTCGCGGAGCAGGAGAAGGAGAGGTCCTCGCCCCACGCGAGGTCCGTGAGGTCGACCGAGCGGGTGGGTGCCGAGCCCACGTGCAGGGCCCGGGGTGCAGCACCCGGAGCCGTCGCGACCATGCTCACGGTCACCTCGGCCGTCGCGATCTGGCCGGCGTCGTCCTCGACGGAGAGCTCGACCGTCACGTCGCCCGGCGCGCCCGAGCGCACGGCGAGATGCGTCGGCCCGACACCCGCGTGCGCCGTGTCGGGCGACACCGCCTCCACGCGCACGGAGGAGGTCCCGGGGCTGCAGAGCGTGCACGTGATGCCCAGGAGCGAGAGCGGGATCAGCACCTGGCTGCCCGCCGCGAACGGGGCGTCCACCCGGGGTGTCGTGATCTCGGGCGCCGGCGGCGGGGCGAGGGCGACCCGATAGTTCACAACGGTGCGCGTGGCCCCGGAGACCAGTGTGACCGGCAGGACGCGCTCACCCCACGCGGGGTCGTACGCCGCCACCGTCAGTGTGATCCCCGCCGGCTCGCACGTGATCTCGAAACCGTCGCCGGCCGGCAGCGCGCCGCAGTCGACCGTGACACCCTCCGCGACGGGCAGTTCACCCGGCTCGCCGTACGGGATCTCGATGAGCGCGGAGTTCGCCGCCTGCGCTTCGTCGGTCTCCTCGGCGGACGGTGCGGCGGATGCCGCGACCGGCACGAGCGCGGTCGCCACTGCCAGGATCACCGCACCGAGCACCGCCGTCGGTCTGCGGAACATGGGACTCCAGGGGCCGGGGGCGGCGGACGACACTATAGTAATCGGGTGCCCGCACCGGACCCGGGCACCCGACGACGCCGGAAGCACATGACCGACAACCCCTCGATGCGCCGCCTCCACCGCCAGTCGGCGACGCCGGAGCCGGCCCAGGTACTCACTGTCGACGCGGACCGGCCGGCCACCGATGCGATCCCGCTCGCCACGATGTCGCGCCCGCCGCGTCGCCCCACCGCGATCGTGACCGCCGCGCCCGTGTTCGCACCGGCACCCGTCGAGGTGCCCCCCGCCGGCCACGGCCCGGTGCGCGTGGGCTGGGAGGCCGGGCGTGCGAGCCTGGCCACCACTCCCGGCCCGATGCGGCCGCTCGAGACCAGCGCCGACATCCTTCCCGAGCTCAACGAGGCCGTCGAGAAGCCGCGGCCGCTGTGGCGGCACCCGGCCTCGCTCGTCTCGATCGGCACGACATTGCTGGCGCTGATCGCCCTCGGCGCGTTCCTCGTGATCGGCATGCTCAATCCCGCAGCCGCGGCGTCCGGCCTCACCCTCACGGTGGGCTCCGACAACGTGCGCGCCACCTGGGCGGGCCCGGATGTGCCCTACCAGCTCCTCGTGGTGGGCGGCCCGGGCGGTGAAGTCGTTGACGTCTCGCAGCTCATCACCGGCGAAGAGGCATGGATCCCCGTCTCGGCAGGCCTGATCGACGACCGGTCCTGCGTGGTCGTCCGCCCCGCCTCGGCGACGGAGGAGCCCGTCACGCTCGACGCCGACGCGGTCGCGGCGCAGGGTGCCTCCTCCGCGTGCGTCGCGGATGCCGCCGCGGCCGGCGCCCCGGCCGATGACTGAGCGCCGCCTCGGCGCGGCGGTGACGGTGGTCGCCTCGCTCCTCCTCGTGACCGGCTGCGCGAGCGCCCCTGCAGAGCCCGTGCCGACGCCGACGTGGGTCGATCTCACCGGCTACGATCCCGAACGCGACGCCAACGGCCTGTCGCTCCTGGCGCCGGCCGACGCGCGCACGCAGATCCTGGCGGATGCCGCCACCGCCGACACCTCGATGACCGCGACGTTCCGCGATGCGTCGGGTCGAGTGCTCGACGTCGCCTTCACGGGCAGCGCGCAGCGCTTCAGCGCCGAGGTGGCGGTGGACGGCGGGACGACGTCGATCGTCGTCGACGGTGCGCGGGCGGCGGTGATTCCCTCGGACGCGATCGCCGCGGACGCGGGCCTCGAGGCGGGCGCCGTCGCGTGCGTCGCCGCGACGGACGCGCTCATCACGCGCTGGTATCCGCTGCTGGACCCGGCCGCGTTCATCGCCGACGCGACGGCGGATGCCTCAGGGCTGGGAGCGCCTGCGGATGACGCGATCGAACTGCTGCTGGGCGAAGACGGCACCGCCGGCGTGCTCCGGGCGAGCACGACGGGGCCCGCCCTGCCCTTCGAGCTGATCCGCGCGGACGAAGCGGGGTCGGTGCACGCCGTGTTCAGCGGCTGGGGAGACGCCGAGCCTGTCGCGCTGCCCGCCGCCTGCTGATCACCAGCGGGGCTGACCGGCGCACGCGGTGCCGAGCCGGTGCAGGCCGGCCTGCGGGTCTGCGAACGCCGCCCAGACCCCGCGGGCGTCGCCGCGCTCGGCCGCCTCCGCCATCTCGGTGAGCAGGCGCGGCGCCGCCGCGGTCCACGCCACGTAGTCGGCCTGGTCGATCCCCGTGCTGCCGCGCTCCGCGACCCGCCGCACCTCGGCGGCGAGATCCGCCACGCGGGCGAAGGCATCCGCCCCGCCCGCCTGGCACTCGATCGCGGCCGCCATCAGGTCGACCACGGGCTGCGCGAGGGTCGCGCAGCGATCGGCCAGTGCGTCCGTCATCCGTCGGCGTCCTCTCTCGGATCAGTGGAAGAAGTGACGTTCGTTCGTGAAGAACATCGTCACGTTCGCGGCCTTCGCGGCGGCGATGACCTCGTCGTCGCGAACCGAGCCGCCCGGCTGGACGATGGCCGCGATGCCCGCGTCGAGCAGGATCTGCGGGCCGTCCGCGAACGGGAAGAACGCGTCGGATGCAGCGACCGACCCGGCGGCGCGGTCACCGGCGCGCTCGACCGCGAGGCGGCACGAATCGACCCGGTTGACCTGCCCCATGCCGATGCCGACCGTCGCCGAGTTCTTGGCGAGGACGATCGCGTTCGACTTGACCGCGCGGCAGGCCTTCCAGGCGAAGATGAGGTTGGTCATCTCCTCGTCGGCCGGACGCTCGCCCGACACCAGCTGCCAGTCCTTCGCGACGGACTCGATGTCGTCCGGGAAGCGGTCGGCGTCCTGCAGCAGCAGACCGCCCGAGACCAGGCGCACGTCCATGCGCTCCTGCTGCCAGTCGGCGGGCAGCTGCAGCAGGCGCAGGTTCTTCTTCGCCTTGAAGACCTCCAGCGCCGCAGGCTCGAACGAGGGCGCGACGATCACCTCGGTGAAGATGTCCTTGAGGTTCTCGGCCATCTTGAGGGTCACCGTGCCGTTGGCGGCGATCACGCCGCCGTACGCCGACACCGGGTCGCACTCGTGCGCGCGCAGGTGCGCGCTGGCGATGGGGTCGAGGGCGTTGGGCGCCGTCACCGCGATGCCGCAGGGGTTCGCGTGCTTGATGATGGCGACCGCGGGCTTGACCATGTCGAATGCGGCACGCAGGGCGGCGTCGGCGTCGACGTAGTTGTTGTACGACATCTCCTTGCCCTGGAGCTGGATCGCCTGGGCGATGCCGTGACCGCCGTTGCGGGTGTAGATCGCCGCGCGCTGGTGCGAATTCTCGCCGTAGCGGAGGGTCGCGAGGCGCTCGGCCTTGATCGTGAGGTGTGCCGGCAGGGCCTCTTCGAGGAGCGTGCCCTCGGTGAACCAGGTCGCGACCGCGCGGTCGTACTCGGCCGTGTGCGCGAAGGCACGGGCCGCGAGCTCGCGGCGCTGCAGCAGCGTCGTGCCGCCGGCGCGGACGGCGTCGATGACCGCCGGGTACGACGACGGCGAGACGACGATCGCGACGTTGGCGTAGTTCTTCGCCGACGCGCGCACCATGGCGGGTCCGCCGATGTCGATCTGCTCGACGACGTCGTCGCCCTGCGCGCCCGAGCGCACGGTCTCGACGAACGGGTACAGGTTCACCACGACGAGCTCGAACGGGGCGATGTCGAGCTCGGCGAGCTGACGCTCGTGGTCCTCGAGGCGGAGGTCGGCGAGGAGGCCGGCGTGCACGCCAGGGTGCAGCGTCTTGACGCGGCCGTCGAGCGACTCGGGGAAGCCCGTCACGCTCGCGACGTCGGTCACGGTGTAGCCGGCCTCGCGCAGCAGGGTCGCGGAACCACCCGTCGACACGATCTCGACGCCGGCGGCGGCCAGCGCCTCGCCGAGCGCCAGCAGATCGGTCTTGTCGCTCACCGACACGAGTGCGCGGCGCACCGCGACGACATCGCGGGGGCGGTACAGGGCGGGGTCGTGGCTCGGTCCGGCCATGCGGGTCTCCTCGGTGGGGTGGGGGTCAGAGCTGGGCGCTCGCGGACACCGCCGCGAGGTCGAGGTCGCCGGTCGCGACGCGGCGCACCACGTCGATCAGGAGGCGCCGCTCGACGGGCTTGATGCGCTCGTGCAGGGCGTGCTCGTCGTCACCGGGGAGCACGGGCACGCGCTCCTGGGCGAGGATCGGCCCCGAGTCGACCCCGTTGTCGACGATGATGACGCTGGCCCCGGTCTGCGCGACGTCGGCGGCGAGCGCATCGCGCACGCCGTGCGCACCGGGGAACTCCGGCAGGTACGCCGGGTGGGTGTTGATGATGCGAGGCGACCACGCGTCCACGAGGTCCGCCGGCAGCAGGCGCATGAGACCGCTCAGCACGACGAGGTCGGGCCGCCAGACCTCGAGCTGGGCGCCGAGCTCGGTGCCCCACTCCTCGCGGCTCGCGAACTGCGCGAACGGCACCATGAACGTGGGGATTCCGTACTCCTCGGCGTGCGCGAACCCGTCGGCCTCGCGATCGGCGCCGACGACGACGACGCGGGCGGGGAACTCGGGATCGGCCGCCGCGTCGAGCAGAGCGCGCAGGTTCGAGCCTGTGCCCGAGATGAGAACGGCGACCGTGAGCACCAGGTCAGTCTACTGGGAACCGTTCCCCTCCCCCGGCGGCGCCGACCGGGGCAGCTCGATGGGTTCCGTCGTGGCTTCCGGTGCGACGCCACCATCGGTGCCGGGCAGCGGCGCCGGCCGCGATCCGCGCGCGGGAGGGGACGGATGCGGCTGCTCGGCGTCCTCCGTGGGCGCCGCGCCCGATCGCCGGGCCGCGAACGCCGCGACCGCGGCGAACGCCGCCGCCTCCGGCGGCTCCGCGTGCGGGTCGTCGTCCGCCGTCGCCGGCTCGACCGCGGCCGCGCCGAGCGCGGGGTTCTGCGCGGCCGAGTGGCGGCCGTCCGCCGCACGCGGCGACAGCAGCAGGATGGCCGCACCGAGCAGCACCTCGAGGCCGACCGCCAGCCCGACGGGACCGGCATCAGGCCCGAACTCGGCCAGCCGCCCGGGTCCGAGCGATCCCGACGCCGCCCAGGCGAGCAGCGCCGCGGCGCCGCCGGAGAGCAGCGCGATGCCCGCGGTCACGACGAGACGGGCCGCGATCGGATCCTCCGCCGCATCCAGGTGGTCGTCGAGATGCCCCTCGGCGCCGGGCTCCTGCGTGGCCGACCCCGACAGCAGCCCGCTGAGTGCCGCCGTCTTCCCGGCATCGAACCGCGACGACGCCGGCCCGGCGGACGGCGCAGGCTGCAGCATCCGTGTGCGGGAAGGTCCCCCGGCGTGCAGGAGCCGCGACCGCGCGATCCACCCGCCGAGCGCGCCGAGCGCGATCGGCAGCAGGGCGAGCAGCAGCAGCCACGATGTCGTCGACTCGGGCACAGCGCCGAGCGCGGGCAGACCCGGGATGACGCCGACCTGGGTTCCGGCGGGCGAGACCGCCGTGCCCGTGCCGACGGCGAAGCCGGGTCCGGCGACGAAGCTCATCCCCCACACCGCGAGCGTCGGCACGTAGGCGAGCTGGACGAGCGTGATGACGGTGGCGCCGATGGGGTCGACATCGCCCGCCTGGAACAGGGCGACGATCTGCCCCGCCCGGGCGAACAGGGCGACGGCAGCGACCGCGGCGCCGACGCCGACGAGTCCGAGCACGACGACGGCGGTCCCGCGCGCGATGAGCGCGGGCACCTCGCCCCAGTCGTGCGGCGCCGACTCGACGCGGTCGCGCAGGCGCGCGATCGCCCCGGATCCCGCCTCCGACCACTCGGTCACGATCGCCGCGACGAGGGCGGGCAGGACGAACAGGAGCGTCGGCACGAGGATCGCCTGCCACGTCTCGGCGCTCGCGACGCCGTTGGCGCCGCTCAACGCGGCGCCGGTGGTCACCAGCGCGAACACGGCGCTCGAGGTGAGCACTCCGGTGAGCCACGCGTCGGCGTGCGAGGCGCGGGCACCGGAGCGGGCGGCGAAGATCGCCGTGAACCCGGCGAAGGCCAGCGGGGCGAGGGAGAGGACGAAGGATGCCGCGCCCGCATCGATCCCGGTCGCAGCGAGGTAGTCGGGCGGCAGCGCGATGCTGAGCGGCACGAGGTTGCCGAGCTGCCACACCGACACCGCCGACGGCCACAGCACGCCCCAGTCCGCGCCGCCGCCGAATCCGAACACCCACAGCAGGGTGAGCGGAGCGAGGGTCACGGCAAGGCCGACGGCCGCCGCGATGACGGCGTCGACGGAGGCGAGGAGGGCGACGATGAGGCGATGCATGCGCCATCGACCCTACTTCGGCGCACCGCCCGGGCCAGGGTGCCCGCGCGCGGGGTCGAGGCATCCGTCCAGCGAATCCTCAGGTTGGGGCGGGAGCGACTAACGTTTCACATCGGAGGTCCCCCCACATGAGCACAGCCGAGTCCACGGCATCCAACGCCCCCGACGAGACCGAGAACACCGAGACCCCGGAGCCGAAGAACGGCTTCGACAGGTTCTTCGAGATCACCAAGCGCGGATCGACGATCCCCGCCGAGATCCGCGGCGGTGTCGTCACGTTCGTGACGATGGCGTACATCGTCATCCTGAACCCGATCATCCTGTCCAGCGGCACGGATGTCGCCGGTGACACCCTCGGGTTCACACAGGTCGCCGCGACCACCGCGCTCACCGCCGGTGTGATGACGGTGCTGTTCGGACTGGTGACCCGCCTGCCGTTCGCGTTCGCGGCGGGCCTGGGCATCAACTCGTTCCTCGCCGTCTCGGTCGTCGGGCAGGTGACGTGGCCCGAGGCGATGGGTCTCGTCGTCATCAACGGTCTGATCATCGTGCTCCTCGCGGCGACGGGCCTCAGGCGAATGATCTTCGATGCCGTGCCGATCCAGCTGAAGCTGGCCATCACGGTGGGTATCGGGCTCTTCATCGCGTTCATCGGCTTCGTCGACGCCGGCTTCGTCACCGCGACCGGCGCGTCCTCTCCCCCCGTGGGTCTGGGCGTCAACGGCTCGGTTGCGACGGTGCCGACGCTGATCTTCGTGTTCACCCTGCTGCTGACCGGCATCCTGGTGGCCCGCAAGGTCAAGGGCGGCATCCTGATCGGCCTCGTCACCGGCACGGTCGTCGCGGTGATCGTCGAGGCGATCTGGAACATCGGCCCGAAGTTCTCCGGCGACGACCTCAACCCCGGCGGGTGGGGCCTGTCGGTCCCCGAGCTGCCGTCGTCGCTCGTGAGCGTGCCCGATCTGTCGCTCGTCGGACAGGTGTCCTTCGGCTCGTTCGAGCGCATCGGCGTGCTCGCCGCGCTGATGCTCGTCTTCACGCTCGTCTTCACGAACTTCTTCGACGCCATGGGCACCATGACCGGTCTGTCGAAGGAGGCCGGTCTCGCGAACGAGAAGGGCGACTTCCCGCGCATCAAGTCGGCGCTCATCGTCGAGGGCGTCGGCGCGGTCGCCGGTGGTTTCACGTCCAGCTCGTCGAACACGGTGTTCATCGAGTCGGGTGCGGGCATCGGCGAGGGCGCCCGCACGGGCTTGGCGAACGTCGTGACCGGTGGCCTCTTCCTCGTCGCCATGTTCTTCACGCCGCTCGTGTCGATCGTGCCGACCGAGGTCGCGGCATCCGCTCTGGTCATCGTCGGTGCGCTGATGATGTCGCAGATCCGCTTCATCGACTTCTCGGACTTCTCGATCCTGCTTCCGGTGTTCCTCGCCGTCACGGTCATGCCGCTCACGTACTCGATCGCGAACGGCATCGGCGCGGGGTTCATCTCCTGGGTCGTCGTGCGCTCGCTGTCGGGCAAGGCTCGCGAGATCAGCCCGCTGCTGTGGATCGTGGCGGCCGGCTTCGTGCTCTACTTCGCGCGCGGACCGCTCGAGACCCTGCTCGGCTGAGCACTCGATTCACGGACGGAAGCGGATGCCTCGGCTCGAGGCATCCGCTTCCGTCTTTCAGCGCAGCGGAGTCCAACCGGGCGGAAGGGGTCCGTCGATGTCGGCCCGGTCGCGGTCGACCGCGGCGGACCAGCCCTGCGCAGCATCGACGGCGTCGAAGCCGCCGCGTGCCACGCGGAAGCCGACGTCGTCGTGGTGCATGCGCGGGGCGCCGCCGCGGCGTGTCGACGCGCGCACGCTCCACGCGTCGTCGGCGAAGCCGCCGCCTCGGAAGACGCGGTAGTCGGCGTAGCGGGCGGGGTCGAGCAGGTCCCAGGTCCACTCCCAGACGTTGCCGAGGGTGTCGAAGAGGCCGTTGAGGTTGGGCAGCTTGCCGCCGACGTTCTGCGGGGCGCCGACGCCGTCGGCACCCGTCCACGCGACCTCGGCGAGGAGGCCGTAGTGCGGGCCCGTGGAGCCGGCGCGACAGGCGTGCTCCCACTCGGCCTCGGTGGGAAGACGGAAGCCTTCGGCCTCGACGTGCCACGTGACATCCTCGCCGTCGAACGAGTACGCGGGGTCGAGCCCCTCCCACTCCGACGCCGCGTTGCAGAATCGGATCGCGCGCAACCAGCTGACGTCGGTCGCGGGGCGGCGCGGGTGCGACGCAGGCTCGCCCAGCAGCTCCGCGAGCTGCTCCTGCGTGACCGCGTACACGCCGATCTCGTAGGGCTCGAGCTCGACGCTCCAGCGCGCCTTGCGGCGGGCGTCGTGCAGGGTGACCGTTCCGCCGGCGATGCGGGCGAGTTCGATGTCGGTCACCGCGGAAGTATCCCACGCGGCGGGAGCGTGACGATCGCTTCACGGTACGCGCCGCCGCGCACCCGGCTCGGGAAGCCCTCCGCGGAAGGGCCGCTGCAGCGTTTCGCCGAATCAGGCCTCGCGGGGCTCGAGGACGAAGATCGCGATCTGCCGGTCCGTCTTCGACTGATAGCTGTCGTAATCGGGCCACACGGCCGACGCCCGCGCCCACCACTCGGAGCGCTCATCGCCGGTGAGCTCACGCGCGGTGTAGTCGCGCTTGACGTCGCCGTCCTGCAGCTCGACATGGGATTCACGGCGCATGTTCGCGGCCCACTTGGGTTCGTCGGGCGCACCGCCTTTGGAGGCCACGACGGCGTACCGGCCGTCGTGCTCGACGCGCATGAGCGCGGTCTTGCGCAGCGCCCCGGTCTTGGCCCCGACCGTGGTCAGGACGATGATGGGCACCCCGCGCAGCGTGTTCGCCTTGTCGCCGTTCGACGCCTCGAACGCCTCCGCCTGCTTGCGGGCCCAGTCGGACGTGGACGGCTTGTACTCTCCGGTCAGCGGCATGCCACCAGCGTAAGCCGCCGTCGCCGGGCCGAGGGCGACGCCCCTTATCGTCGAGGTATGCCCAACATCAGAGTCGAACTCCTCCCCGGTCGCACCGTCGATCAGCGCCGTCGCTTCGCCGAGGAGGTCACGCGGGCCGCCGTCGAGGCGCTGGGCGCCCGGCAGCAGGACGTGCGCATCATGTTCGAGGAGGTCGCCGCAGACTTCGTCGCGAACGGCGGCGTGCTCGCGAGCGAGGACGCCGACCGGGCCGGACAGGTGTCGCGGTTCGGCGGCACCGCCCTCTGACGCCCCGGCATCCCGCCGGAGGAGGCTGCGCCCCCAGCTCGAAACCCTCAGAAGGCGCACCTCAGGCCGCAGGGAGCTGGGCCGCCAGCCGGAACCCGAGAAGCCGGTGCTCGCCTCAGGCCATGCGACGGCGGCGCAGGGCCAGGAGCAGCAGGCCGGCGAGCAGGAGCCCGAGGCCGGTCAGCAGCACCGCCGGAATCCCCTCGGAGCCGGTCGCCGCGAGGCCGCCGTCGCCTGCCGTCGCGCCGCCCTGACCGGTGGCGCCGCCCGCGGGCTGTCCCGGCTGCTCCGGCTCCTCCGGCTGCCCGGGCTCTTCCGGGGTGTCGACGGGTGCGTTGATGTAGACGTTGCGCGCGACCGCCCCGTCGAACAGCACATCATCGCTGACCACCGTGTGGCTCACCGTCTCGACGACCATGCCCGGGCCCGGCTCGTTGCTCGGCGCCGCGGTCAGCAGCGACGGGAACGGGTGCGGGGCTGCCGTGGGCAGCAGGCGGACGATCACCGTCCTCGGTCCGGTCTCGCCGATCTCGAAGATCAGCACGACCTGGTCGTGGAAGGTCAGGCCGCCGTCGATCGAGACCTGCGCATACGGGATGCCGCCGCCGTAGGCCGCCGAGATCGTGATGTACACGCGTGCCGTCGCCGGCGCGGAGAGCGCGATCGTGTAGCTGTCGGTCTCTTTCACGCCGCTGTGCAGCGTCGTGGTGCCGTCCGACTCGACGATGATGACTTCGCCGGCGCCAGGCACGACCGGCGGCACGGGGATGACGAGCGGCACGGGCGGCACGGCATCCTCCGCGATCAGCACGACCGGGGCGGGCAGGACGACCGGCGCGGCCACGAGCGTCGGCAGCGGCACGTGGTACAGCTTCACGAGCAGCCCCGCCCCGACGAGCGACGTCAGCGCGAGCGCGAGCCCGGGCGGGGCGCTCGACGCCAGCACCTGAACGGTCGAGGCGCCCGCCCCGCCGTCCAGCGACAGGAAGCCGTTCTGGCGGTAGCCTCCGGCGAGGAGCCGAACGGCCAGCAGGCGGAACACGTCGGCACCCGTCGTCGCCTCGATGCGCAGCTCGGCCGCGTGGCCGTTGATGACGAACCGGTCCGCTCCCTCTCCGCCGTAGAGGACGGCCGGGAAGCTGATGCCGGCGCTCGCGTTGCCGAACTCGGTCTCGACGGTGCCGAATGCGCTGCCCGGCTGCACGTTCGGCTCGATCCGCGGCGTCGCGAAGAACTGGCCGACGACGAACGTGTCGTCGCCGTCGCCGCCGTACACCGAGGTGATGGTGCTGTTGTCGTCGAACACGAAGACGTCATCGCCGTCGTATCCGTTCACGGTGAGGCGCGCGTTCACGCCCTCGTCGTACGCGATGCTCTCGACGGTCCCGGTCGCGAGGTTCAGCTGGGCGACGAACGCGGCACGGCGCGCATCGGGGTGCTCGGCGATCGCCGCCAGAGCACGGAAGAGGAAGAGGTCCGCGGCATCCGTCCCGTCGATCGTGAGTGTGTCGAGGCCGGTGCGCGCCCCGCCGCCCCGCACCACGATGCGATAGTCGTGACCGACCGCGTCCTCGCCGCCCCACGTCTGGATGCGGAAGTCGTTGTCGCCGCCGTTGCCCCACAGCACGAGCGCGTCGCGCACCTGGGTGCCGGCGAAGTCATCGCCGGGCGCCGCGATGTGCGTGCCCGTCATGGTCTGCAGCCGCCAGACCTCGAACGTGTCGTCGCCGTCGACGATGAGCGGGTCGGCCGGGTCGTCGCCGAACGCGACGGTGTGACCGCCGAGGAACGCCTCGAAGAAGAGGAAGTAGTCGTCGCCCGCCGCGCCGACGACCTCCAGGGGCCCGTGGACCTCGGTGCGGTCGAACAGGAGCGTGTCGTCGCCGCCGTCGCCGAAGACGAACAGGCGTCCGTTCACGACTGTCGCGTCGAAGAGGAAGACGTCGTCGCCGAGGCCGCCGGACATGCGCGTCGGTCCGCCGGTGACCGTGCCGCCGAAGTACAGGAAGGATCCGCCGTCGAGCGCGGACGACTTGCCGAACGAGGCGCGGATCGTCACGGTCGAGCCCTCGATGAGGGTGAGCAGCGGCGCGACGACGTCCTGGCCCACGAGCAGCGTGACGTCGTCGCCGGCGACGATCCGCCCCTCCGTCATCGTGACGAGCTCGTCGATCGTGCGGCCCTCGGTGAGGACGAACACGCTCTCGTCGTCACCGCCCGCGACGAACGGCACCGTGAGCCGCACGTCCCCGGTGGGCGCCTCGGCACGCAGCACCAGCAGCGATCCCGACGCCTCGGTGAGGTAGATCCCCGTCGGCGGGACGAGGATCACCGCGTCGCCCGGGAGCGACAGCGCGTACAGGCGCGAGCCGGTTCCGGTGTCGACGACGAGGTCTGCGGAACGGTCGAGGCTGTCGGCGCCGATCGTGCCGCCCACGGCGATGAGGTCGATGTCGCGTCCGGCGACGCGTACGACGCCGGTCGGGGCGTCCGCGTGGATCCCGCCCGCTCGGGTGCGCAGCGCGACGTCGGCGGTGAGCGACTGAACGAGGGCGGCGTAGAGGGTGCCGGCCACCTGGTCGAGGAGGACATCGCCCGCGGCGAGCGCGATCACCGAACCGCGTGCCGACAGCGACGAGCGGATCTCGAGGACGTCGGGAGCGGTGTCGGTGGGGTCGGTTCCGGTCGGATCGACGTCCGCTCCGCCGATCCGGCCCGACACGAGGCCCGCGATCAGGACGAGGTTGCGCCCGGCGACGCGCGGCGTGCCGTCGTCGATCGTGCCCTCGTCGAGGATGGACGCGGTGTTCTGCAGGGTCTGCAGGTACACGTCGTCCGCCGTCGAGGTGATGGTGCCGACGCGCAGATCGGCGATCGTCTCGTAGTCCTCGATGAAGCCGTTCGTGTAGAGCGTGATCTCTCCGTCGCCGTTCTGCGCCGAGTACTGCTGCGCCGGGAACCGCATGCTGATCAGCGTCGCGTCGACGTTCGAGAAGGCCACGAACGAGATGTCGGTGGCGGTGGACGGATGCCGCACCACGATGTCGTCGCCGGCGCTCAGGTCGCTGAACGTGTACGCGCTGTCGGCGAGCTGGTTCACCGTGCCCCAGGCGACGAGGACGGGGTCGTCGAAGCCGCCCCATGGGCCCGGGTCGGGGTGGAAGTAGGTGTGGTACTGGCCGGTCGGCGGAACCGTCGTGTTCGACGGCGGGTGCGTGACGTTCACCTGCACCCAGTACGACGACATCACCGGGACGTCGGAGCCGTAGAGCGAGTCGTGGACGAGGAGATCGATGTCGTCGCCGGCGTGGATCGGTCCGAGCACCGGCGTGAAGGCGGTGCCGGCGTACGGCGAGCCGATGGGCATCCGCGCGACATAGGTGAGGTCGAGGACGACGTCGTCGCGGGCGTCGGCCAGCAGTTCCACGAGGCGCGTGGGGTCGACGTCGTCGACGAGGTAGTCGCTCTGGACGAGGACGACCGGGATCGGGAGGCGCACCGGGATGCCGAACAGCGTGAAGCTCGCGCCGATCGTGCCCTGGTTCGCGTGCAGCTGGGCGATGTTCGTGCGGATGCTGCCCGTGCCCTGCGCCCAGATGTCGCCGTGCTCGTTGATCACGCGCGTGGTGCCGATCGGGTTGTCGATGGAGCCGGCCAGGATGATGTCGGGAGTGCCTGGGCCGTCCCAGTTGGCGATGTCGACGAACGTCGGGATGAAGATGGGCCGGCCGATGTGGAAACGGAAGGCCGACGAGTCCTCAGCCTGCACGTTCACCGTCGCCCCGACGTCGTCGAGATTCGCCACGCTGATCCCGTTCACCCGCAGCAGACGGCCGGAGTAGTTGTGCAGGCGGACGAAGTCGAAGGTGTTCTGCACCTGCAGCGTTCCCTGGTCGCCCGTGAGGGTGCCGACCTGCGATCCGGCCGGGTTGTTGATGAAGTACGTCGCAGAGCCGCCGCCGTTGTTCTCGATCGGGTCGACGACGATCTCCCGACCCTCGGGGATGGTCTGGCCCAGGATGTAGACGGTCCCGAGGTCGTCGCGCACGGTGACCGCGTACTTCTTGATGATCTTCCCGGAGCCGTCGACCACGAGCGTCGGGTTCGGCGCGTGCAGCACCACGTCCGCGTTCCACTCGATCCAGCGGTGGCGGTTGTCGTCGGCGCTGTTGTCGTCGCCGCCGAAGTCGATGAAGCCGCCGCCCGTCGAGGCGCGCGGGTCGACGACCACCTGCAGGTGCAGGGCCTCGACGCGGAGTGTCGCGGTTCGGATCCGCACCCCCGCCTCGCCCGTCACCGACGACGTCGCGTTGTAGCGCACGATCGCGTCGGCGTCGCTGTCGCCGCCGAAGCATCCGCACGTCGCCCGGGCGTCGGCGACGAGCCGCACGTCGAGGTGCTGCGCCCGCACGGTGACCGTCTGGTAGCCGATGATCTTCGCACCGCTGACGAGGTGCACGTGCGCGTTCGAGTTCAGCGTCACCTCGGAGCGGGCGTCCGAGTCCTCGAACGCGCCGTCACCGTTGGAGCGGTTGTGGTCGAGCAGACTGGTCGACACCATCTGCGCCTCGAGGGCGACGTTGTCGGCCTCGAGGTGCGCGGCCCCGCCCACCGTCAGCGTCGTTTCGTTGTTCGCGACGATGTGGCACGGGTCGCCGCCGCAGTCGCCCGACGTGGAGCTGCCGGCGAACGATCCGCCTGACGCGCCGGCGCGGAGCTCGGACTGGATCGCGGTGGACGACGACGCCGTGATGTCGTTCCACGCGGTGATGCGGCCGTCGAGCGTCACGTGCGACGTGGTTCCGAGGTCGGCGCGCGTCTGGGCCTCGGTCCCGTGGCCGAAGCCGCCGGCATCCGAGTATGCGTAGGCGTTGCCGCTCGCGAGCGTCAGCGGATCGATCGTGACGCTGCCGCCCGTGCTCGCCAGGTCGCTTCCTGGCCGCACCGAGACGTTGGTCGTCGCCTGGGCGCTCACCACGGCCCGCGCGTGGGTGATCGAGATGAACCCGAGTCCGCCCGAGGTGCCGTCCGCCACCGCCGCGGCGGTGTTGAGCGCGTGCACGCCGATCTCTCCACCGGCGACGATCTGCACGCCGTCGCCGATCGTGAGATCGAGGTGGGCATCGACGTCGACACGGGGACGGGTCGAGCCGACCTGGATGAAGCCGCCGCCGTCGCCTGCGACCTTCGCCTCCGAGTAGGTCCCCGAGGGAAGCGACGGCGCCATCGTGGCGACCTGCAGGTGCTGAGTGCCGCTGCCCGCCGCGGTCAGGTCGACGACGAGCTCTCCGCCGCCGAGGGCCGGCCCGAGGTCGACGACGGCCGGGACGAAGCGGCTCGTGCCCACACTGCCGTTCGCCGCGAGCGGCCGGTTGATGCAGACGCCCAGCACCTGGATGAGCTTCAGGCCGAACGAGGTCGCGGACGAGTTGCACACCTCGTACACTCCCCCGTTCTGCAGGCCCGCGATGGGCTGCTGACCGGGTGCGAAGAGCTGGTGGATGACTGCGCGGCCGCTCTCGGAGATGTCGGGAGCGAGGCCGAGCGCGGTGACGGGGATGAGGCCACCGCCGCCGTCGTCGCAGGTGCCGAGCGCGTGGCACTGGCTGTCGGCGAGCTGGATGCGGTTGCCGTCGACGCGGATGACCCAGTAGGTGGTGTCCTGCGCGATCCCGCCGAGGGCCCCGCCCGTCGAGCGGTACACGACGGCGTCGCCCGTCTGCAGACCGTGCTCGCGCACCGCGATGACGTTGTTGTCCTCGACCTGGAACGTCGGCGGGCTGCCCACCTGCACCGGGCTGCCCTGGGCGTCCACGACGATGTCGACGCGGGTGCTGTAGAAGGACGCCCGCGCCGCCGGCGCGATGTACTGGACCATCTGGCCGTCGCTGTAGGAGTTCGCGGCGACGATCAGCCCGTTCGCGGCGTCGACGTCGCCGCCGTCGAACTCGACGGGGGCGGCCGGGGTGTCGGCGTCGATCAGCTGGATCCGGAAGTCGTCGAGCACCCGCACCCGGTACGCGTGGCCGTTCACGAGTCCTGCCACGCCGAACCCCGCCGCCGTGTAGTAGACCCGCTGCCCGTCGACGAACCCGTGCTGGCGGGTGAACGTGATGATGTCGCCGGCCGGGTCGACCTGGGCGGCCTCGAACGCGGCTCCCAGCTGGATCTGCGTCGGCGAGACGACGAGCACGCCGTACTTCGCACCGTCGGTCATGCCGCCCACGGCAGTGCCCCCGCTGCGGTCGTACCGCACCGTGGCCGAGTCGTCGAGCGTGTGCGCCCCGGAGAGGGTGATCGTGTTCGACCCGAGGTCGACGCCCGTCACCGCGTCGAACGCGTAGACCGGCAGCGGCGGCGGCGTCGCCGAGTTCTGGTGCGCTGTCAGCGTGACGCCGCCCCCGGCCCGCAGCGTCGTGCCGTTCGCGACCGAAAGGCGCACCGTCGGGAACGTCTCGGCGAGCGCGCTGTTGGACGAGACCGCGAGCGCCGCCGCCGAGAAGTTCTCGGCGAACGACCGCGACACCGGTTGGGCTGCCGCACGCACGTCGATGGCGCCGCTGACGACGATGGGCGTTCCGGCGCCGACGATCGCCTCGGCGACCGGACGCACCCGGGCCCACGCGGCCCCGGAGTCGATCGTGATGGCGCCGATGGCGGTGCTGGCGAGCTTCGCCGTCGCCGAGTCGGACGTCACGGCGTGGACCCCGAGCGATGCGGCCGTCGCGACGGTGGCCGCGAAGTGCGCGAGCGTGGACGAGTCGACGAGCGCCTTGGGCTCGGCAACGCCCACGGTGATCGCGCCGCCGTTGACACCGCCACCGGCCGCCGTCGCGGCGTTGGTCGCGGTGGCGTCGACCGAGATCGCTGCGGCGGGTGCGTGCACCGTCGCCCCGTCGTGGACGCGGGCTCGCGTGACGGCGGTATCGGTGATGAGCGCCTCGGCGCTGGAGATGCTCACCGCGATGACACCGAGGGCGATGCTGCCGGAGGTCGCCGAGACCGACCGGTTCGCCGTCGCCTTGACGGCCAGCGACGTTCCGCCGATCTGGCGCGGCGCGGCATCGGCCACGGCGGCGGCGGCGACGCGGGCCGTCGGCACAGACACCCCGACGACGAGCAGCCCGCCCGAGACCAGGTCGCTCTTCGCGGTCGCCGACGACGTCAGCGCGGTCTCGACGAGGACGGCGCCGGTCGTCGCCAGCACTCCCGTTCCGTACCGCGACGAGACGGCTGCGGAGCCGAAGACCTCGGCGTCGACCACCGAGCCGGTGATGCCGACGAGGGCGATGCCGACGGCCTCGATCGTCGCGTCGGCCTTCGCGTTGCCGACGGCGCGGACCGAGACGCCCGTGGACTCGATGAGGGTGCCGTCGAAGGCCGCCGTGACCGGGGCTGCGATGATGGCTTGCGCGACGACGACGCCCGCCTTGACCGCGCCGCCGCCCGCGCTGTCGATGCCGGTGAGCGCGTGCGTGCCGTCGCGGCTCTCGGCGACGACCGACACCGCGCCCGTCGCGGCGAGCATCACGCCCGAGGCCACGGAAGCCGTGGTGGCCGCCGACTCGGCGATCGTGGCGGCGGCGACCGTGCCGCTCACGCCGATGATCGCGATCGATGTCAGCTCGGCGGTCGCGTCGACGGCATTGCGCGACGACGCGCTCACCGCGAACGACGTCGACGTCGCGGGACCTGCCGTGAACGACGCCCGGGTCGCGGCGGCGACCGTCGCGCGCGGGAGCAGGCCGTTGATGTCGAGCCCGGCGACCGTGATCTTCTTCATGTCGGTCGCGGCGGTGTTCGCCGACCACGCCGTCACGGCGACCGCGCCGTTGCCGCCGCGGACGTCGGCGGTTCCGGCGGCGACCTCGGCGGTGATCCCGGCCGCATCGGTGACGATCGCCAGCGCTGTGCCGAAGCCGCCGTTGTAGAGGCCGGCCTCGACGTAGGCTGCCGACGCTGTCGCGAGATTGGTGCCGCGGGCCTCGACCGTGAGCCCGTTGCCGACGAGGCCGGCGCGGAGCTCGGCACGCGTGGCGGCGGCGATCGTGGCGCTGATGACGCGG
This sequence comes from Microbacterium sp. BE35, assembly GCF_031457705.1. Taxonomy (NCBI): domain Bacteria; kingdom Bacillati; phylum Actinomycetota; class Actinomycetes; order Micrococcales; family Microbacteriaceae; genus Microbacterium; species Microbacterium sp. BE35. The sequence goes on along the minus strand of NZ_JAVDXD010000002.1, from coordinate 570,241 downwards.
ACGTTGGCGTTGATGAGGCCGATGGTCGCGGCATCCGAGTCCACGTCCGCCGTGTTGGCCGCCTGCGCGACCAGCGTCGTCGCGCCGTTCGACCAGACCGGGGAGAAGATCGAGGCCCGGGTCGTCGCCGAGGCCGCGATCTCGGACTCGGCGTAGGCGACACTCACCTGCAGGATGCCGCCGAAGCCGGCGGTGAAGGTCTCGGCCGCCGCGCGGTTGACGGCGGTGCTGCGCACCTCGACCGCGCCGGAGCCCCCGATGACGCTGTACACCTCGGCCGTCGTCCCGCCGCGCAGGTACGCCGTCGCGACGTAGCCGCCGCCCGAGACCAGGCCACCGGAGCCCGCGGTGATGCTCGCGCTCGCGACGTTGCCCGAACCGCCGTCGGTGAGGATGCGCGAGCGTGCGGCGACGAGACCGCTCGAGAACACCGTGCCGAGCTCGATGACCGCCCGCACCACCGCGGCCGAGGTCACCTCGGCGCTCGCCTCGACGCCCTGGCCGCTGCCGAGCAGGCCGATGCCGACCACGAAGGCCTTCGCGAGCGCCTGGTTCTGACCTTCCGCGTCGACGGTCAGCGATCCGGATGTCGCGACATCGGCGCGGAAGATCGCCTCGGTGCGTCCGGTGACGAGTGCCTCGGGGTTCATGAAACTGGCCGAGACGGCCGAGAGGCTGCCGCCCGGTGTGTACGCGTCGGCGCGGTTGCGCGAGGTGGCCCGCATCGCGATGGCGCCGCCGGCCGAGATCCACGAGCCGTCGACGGCGGTCGCCGTCGTCTCGCGCGTGACGGTGGCGTGGGCGAGCGTGACTCCGATGGCGACGGCACCGACCTGCACGTTGACGGTGTCGGCGTCGATGACGTTGCGAGCGTCCGCGATGATCGTCGCCCCGCCGCTCACGTACGCGACGCCTGCGAAGTCCGCCGCCGTGCGACCGGTGATGTCGGCGATCGCGCCGGCGCCGGTGCCGCTGCCGGCGAGGCCTACCGACACCGAGAACGCGGTGACCGGCACCGAGATGTCGGAGACCGAGGTCACGCGCAGTCCGCCGGCCGGGGCGCCGGCCGCGCCGATGTGGACCGCGCCGATGCGGCCAACGGTGTCGCCGCGCACGTCGGCGGTGGCCACCGACGCGCCCGCCGCCGCGAGGGCGATCGCAAGGCCGAGCGAGAGGGGGCGGACGTCGCGGTCGGCCGACGCGTCGGCCGAGACGATTCCGCCCGCCACGGGGATGATCACGCCGTCGTCGATGTGCGCGGTCTGCCGCGCGTCGGTGTCGAGCACGAGGATCTGACCGCCGACCGAGACCGCGCCGACCTGGCCGGTGAAGGCGATCGCCTCGGCGCCCTCGCCGTAGGTGGCGCGCACCGCGACGTCGCCGCCGGCGCGGATGGTCGTGCCGGTCGCCACGCCCGCGTCGACCGTGGAGCGGAGGGTGGCGACGAGGACGGATGCGCCGACCGCGACGACGCCGCCTGTCGCGGATCCGGCGAGGCCGAAGTACGTGTCGCGCGCGTCGGCCGTGACCGACACGGAGCCGCCGGTGAGGATGAACGCCCCGACGCCGATGCGGCTCGTGGTGCCCCGCAGCGGCGGGGGCGACGAGAAGGCGCTGGAGGCGAGCGTGGTGCCGGGGGCGGCCGCCGCGACTCGCGCTCCGGCGGCGTCGATGCCGGCCTGCTTGCGCTGCGCGGTGTTCGTGCCCGACGAGTCGTTCGCGCCGCCGAGGATCGACAGGTACCCGTTGGAGCCGGTGCCCGACGCGTGCTGGTCGGCCTGGCTCTGCGGCGTGCCGTCGGACGACGACAGCGCGTCCTTCTGACCGCTGCCGTCGTCGTAGCTGCCGGTGGGCTGACCGCCGGCGGTCCACACCGACACCGACGCGGTGACGCCGACGGCGCCGCCGCCGGCGCTGACGGCGTACGTCTGGATGTGTCGCACCGACAGCGCCTGCACGCGCAGGTGCGAGCTGGCCTGGATCGAGGCGTAGTCGCCGATGATCGCGTTCGCGGCGACGTCCACGACGCCGATGTCGACGCCGCCCGCGACGCCCACGAACCCGCCGGCGACACCGCCGCCGATCGTGAAGGTGTCGGTGAGGTCGGTGGCGGTCACCGACACGCTCTGCGGCGCTCCGGCGCCGGCGCGGTCGCCGTTCACGAACGTGCGGTCGCCCGCGGCGCTCTCGATCGCGGCGACCGTCGTGCCGCGGATGAGCGTGACGTTCACCGCACCCGAGACGCCCACGAAGCCCGCGCCGCCCGAGATCGCCATGCCGAACACGCGCTGGCTCGAGGAGGCCAGCACGGCGAGGCCCGACTGCCCGGCGGCCGGGAAGGTGTCGCCGCTGATCGTGCCGAGCGGGATGCCGCCGAGCGACCAGCCGCGCGCGGCACGCGCGTCGACGATGCCACCGACACCGATGGTGGCGGCGGTGTCCTTGACGGCCGACACCACGACCACGCCGGCGCCGACGCCGACGAACCCGACGCCGAGTCCGCCCGAGACGGTGGTGAACCCGGTGCGGTCATCGGCGGCGACGAGGATGTTGTTGCCCGCGTCGAGCGTGACGTGGCGGCCGACGCGCCCATGCGTGTGCGTGTCGAGCACCACCGCGGCGACGGCCGCGGCGACACCTGCGACACCCGCGCCCAGTGCGGCGGCGATCGCCGTGATCTCCTGGCTGCCGACGGCCGAGAGGAGGATGTCGCCCGCTGCGCGCACGATGGCGTCGTCGGCGATGGTGGCATCGACATCGAGCGTGACGATGTCGACGGTGGCGTTGGTCGCGACCCCTGCCATGCCGCCGCCGACGGCGGCCGACACCATCAGCTGGCGGAACACGCCGCCGGCGGCGACGGTGACCGACTGCCACGGAGCAGCGCCGTCGTTCACGTCGTTCACCCGCGCCAGGCGGCCGATGAAAGCGTCGGTGTCGGCGGTGACGACGTTGACGTTGCCCGCGACGCCGACGCCGGCGGTGGCAGCCACGGCGGCGCTCGCACCCACGGCCAGGATCTCGTCGCTGTTGTTCGCGACGACCGCGACGCCGTGGATCGCGCCGGTGCGCGGAGTGAGGACGCGGATGCCGGTGATCTTGGCGGGGTCGCCGGGTGACTGCATCCCCTGCCGCACGAAGCTGTGCGCGCGGCCGGTGGCGATGGCCGGGTCGAGGTCGATGACCGCGAACGGCGTGCCGCTGCAGCCGGACGCGGCCGGGTCTGCCTGGCACTTGGTGCGAGCGAGCTGGAAGCTGTGGGGGCCGGTCACGACGACGTAATACGTCTCGCCGTCGACGAGGCCGCCGATCGGCGCTCCGCCGTTGGCCGTGTAGGTCACGGCGTCGCCGGTGACCAGCGGGGTGGCGGAGTTGTCGGCCTTGTCCCTGGGCATGTCGTACGGCAGGTTGACGGTGTTCGAACCGCCGTCGACATCGCTCGACGGCGTCAGGTATGGCGCGATGCGCTCGGGCACGGTGGCCTGATCCGTCGGGAAGATGCGGTGCGACTGTCCGGGTCGGGCGGGCGACGCGAGTGCGATCGGGGCGCCGCCCGAGGTGGCAGTCAGGCGCAGGCGGGTCGGGAACGCCGCGTCGACGATCGCGAAGTACGCGGCGCCGGGCGTCAGGCCGATGATCGCCTGGCCGCCGCCGGTCTCGTACGAGACGCGCTGCCCGTCCTCGATGCCGTGGACGTAGCCGAGCTCGAGCTGGTCGCCGCCGATGATGGCCGTCTGCGGGTTGAACCGGGTGTCGATGTAGTCCACGTCGTAGCCGCCGAGCGCGCCGGTGAGGCCCGAGCCGCCTGCGAGGGCCGTCACGCGCGACAGGTCGCCGATGAAGGCGGTGGTCGTCTTGTTGAGCACCGGCACGGCCGCCGTGAGTCCCACCGAGGCGGTGCCGCTCACGGCGACCGAGCCCGCGACGACGTCCATCGACAGCACCTCGTCGGCCGCGATGCGCGCACTGCCGCCGGCGACGACGACGGCACGGGATGCCGCGCACAGTGCCTCGCTCGGGACCGCTGCGCTGCACACCTCGCCGACGAACGCCTTCGTGACGATCGTGTACACCGACACCGTCGCGTTGGCCGAGACCGCCGCCGTGCCGCCGACGCTGCCGCCGGCCGCGACGCTCGTGACCTTCTCGCCCGACGTGGCGTCGACGGTCACGTCGCCGCCGACCGTGACGAGGGTCTGCGGTGCGATCCACGCCTGCGTGGACTTGTCCACGACCTGCACGTCCGCACCGAGACCGACGCCCGCGGTGCCGCCGACGGCGAGCTGACCCGCGATGCCCCGCAGGGTGGTGTCGTCGGAGGCGGCGATGCGCACGCCGGCCGAGCCGCCCGGGGCGACGCCGTCGACGGTGACGCTGCGGTCGAGGTGTGCGTGGGTGGTGTTGTTCTGCACGCCGACGGTCGCCGCCCCTGCGAGGCCCGCGGTGCCTCCGACTCCGCCGCCGACGGCGACGAGCCACAGGTCCTCGCTCTGCGTGGCGGTCAGCGAGAGGCCGATGCCGCCGCGGGCCCACAGCTCGGCCTCCGGTCCCGCGAAGGCGTCGACGGTGCCGGTGCGCACGAACACGACCGACGAGAGACCGAGGCCGGCGGTGCTGGCGGCACCGATCGCACCGGCGAACAGGGTCATGGTGACGGGGTCGGCGGCCGAGATCGTCATCGAGCCCCGCGCGCGCAGCGCGGTGGGCGTCTCGGCGGTGCTGTCGACGAAAGCACGGGTGCCCGGCGCGGCCGCCCCCTGGTTCACGACGAGCACGACGAACGAGCCTGCGATGCCGGCGTCCGACGCCACGCCGCCTCCCGCGACGACCTGCGTGAACTTCTCCCCCGCGGTCGCCATGACCCACACGGACCCGCCGAGGTCGGCGGTCACGCCGCGGCCGACGGACGCCCGCACGTCCTTGTTGTGCACGCCGACGATGAGGGCGAAGCCGACGCCGGCGCTCCCGGTGCTCGCGCCGAGGGCGCCGGCGACGTCGACGAATTCGGTCTGGTCGGAGGCGGTGAACGACAGGTCCTGGGCCGCAGCGCTCGCGATGCCCTGGTTGACCGACGCGGCGTCGCCCAGCCACGCACGGGTGGCGCGATTCACGACATCGACCACGAGGGATCCGCCGACCCCCGCGTCGCCGCCGCCGAGCGCCGCGCCGAGGGCGACGCCCGTGAACGCCGGCAGCTCGATGAGCGGCACATCGGGAGCCGCGAGCGGGACGAGGGATGCCGTGGCCCGTCCGATGATCGCGCCGCCGGCTCGGATGGTGGTCGGGCTCGCGAAGGTCGAGTCGATGTGGGCGAGCGTCGTGGACTCGACGAACTGGACCACGATGCCGGCGCCGACCCCGCTGCCGTTGGTGGTGAGGGCGGCGGAAGCCGCGAGACCCTGCAGGCCCATGGGGTGGGACGCGTCGAGCGAGATGCCGCCGGCGACGACGAGCGTCGATCCGCTCCCGATCACCGCCTCGTTGACGAGGATGAGCACCTGCACGGCGACCGAGCCGGCGACCGCCGCATCGCCCTGGCCGGCGGCCGCGGCGATCGCCCACGCCTGGAAGTCGTTGCGCGCGTCGGCCGGTGTGAGTCCCGTGACCGCGACCGACCCGGCCGTGACGTCCGCGCCGGCGCCGATCGATCCGCGGTTCGTGACCGTCGCGACGTTCAGCCCGACGGCGGCGCCGACGGTGTTCGTGTCGTTCTCGATGCTCCACGAGGTTCCGAGGGCCTTGGCCGCGGCATCCGTCTCGTTCGAAGCGAGCACCGCGAAGACGCCGTCGACGACGATCGTGAGGCCAGGCACGACGGTCGCCAGACTGTCGACCGTGATCCAGTCGACGGCGACGGCCGCGGCGACGCCGACGCCGTCACTGGACTGGCCGGACTGCCCGCCCGCCTGGCTGTTGCCTTGCGCGACGCTGTCGCTCGACGAGGGAAGCGTGCCGCCGAAGCCGCTCGTGGCCGGCGTGCCGCTGAGCTGCTGCTGCGCCTGCTGGTCGGCGTTCTCGGCGTCGCTGCCGCTCTCGGACCCGCCGAGCGTGCCGCGTGCGCTGGCCTTGGCCGAGGCGCTCGCGTGCAGCTCGCTCGAGGCGACGAGCCACAGGGCGCCGGCGGCGATGTCGCGGGCCACCGTGGCCTGCACGTCGATGTCGACGACGTTCACGACGATGATCGCACCGATCGCGACGCTGCCGCCGGCGGCATCCGCATCGCCTTCGACAGTGACCGAGCCGGAGTGGGTCGCGCGCACCATGACCGTGCCGGTCGCGACGAACGGTCGCGGACCGGGGGTGCCGATGCGCGCCAGCACCACCGGCAGCACGACGTTGATGCCGACCGCAGGGCTCACCGCCGTGCCGCCTTCGGAGCCCGCTGCGACCTCGTTCAGCACGGCGTCGGCGTGGTCGGCCCGGACGGTGATGTCGGCTCCGCCGGTGACGTCGGCGCCGTGCTCGATCTCGGCGCGCGTCACGTCGTCGGAGATGACGTTGATCGCGACGGCCGCCCCGACCCCTGTGCTCGAGCCGCCGCCGTTCGCGTCGGCCTTCGCCTTCGCGGTGTCGGTGCGGCGGTTCTCGGCGGCGACGAGCACGTCGCCGGTGCCGAAGTCCACGCGTGCACTCGACGGGATCCACGCCTCGGTGCTGTCGAAGACGATGTTGAGGGCGACCGCTCCGGCGACGCCCACATCGTCGGAGCCCGCCCCGGCGTTCGCGATCGTCGAGAAGTCGTGAGTGGCGTCAGACCCCAGGGTCGTCATGAGGGCGGCGGCGGTGAAGCCGTTCGCGGCGATCACGGCGTCCTCGCCCACCCAGGCGTTGTCGACGAGGAACACCAGGTTCAGCGCGACCGCGGCGCCGACGCCGGCGTCGTCCTGCGCGAGCGCGGTGCCGTTCGCCTCGGCCTTGCTGTCGACCTGCGCCGATGAGATGAGCCAGACGTGGCCGCCGGCGGTGAGCACGAGGGCGTCGGGCAGCCACGCCGTGAAGCTGACGTCGGAGATCGTGAGCGCGACCGCTCCGGCGACCGAGACGCCGCCGTCGCTCGTCGACGCCGAGGGGCTGTCGCTGTTCTGCACGCCCGCCCCGCCCTGGCCGAGGCTGGCGGTGTCCGCGTAGTCGCGCTGCTCCTGCACCTGACCGTCGACGCCTCCCGACGGCGCGTCGCCGCTCGACTCACCGGGGGCGCCACTGGCCGATGCCGCCGCGGTCGCGCTGTTGAGCGAGGAGCCGGTCGCCGAGAATGCCATCCAGCCGCCGGACGTGATGCTGCGCCGCGTCGTCGCGAAGACGCTGTCGAACGCGAAGTTCAGCGCGATCGCGACGCCGACGGCGGCGTCGCCGGCGTCGGTGGCCACAGCGCCGGCGGTGGTGCGAGCGGCGGTATGCTGCATCGCCGAGACGAGGACGTTCCCGGTGACGACGATCGGCCCCGACGCGAGCGAGCCGATGACGGCGGTGGTGCTGACATCCGACACGGTGATCGCGATCGACGGGGTCACGGTCACATCGCCGCCCTTGGCGCCCATGCTCGCCTCGGTGGTGGTGCGGCTGATCGACGACGCCGCGACCGTCAGGTCCTTCGCGCCGGTCAGCGACACCTCGTCGTCGAGGCGTGCGTGCGTGTCGCTGGTGACGAGCGCGAGGGCGAAGGACACGCCGACCCCGGCGTCGCCGGTCGAGACGACGCCTTCGCCGGCCGCGAGGGCCTTGACCGTCGTGTCGATCTTGCTGCCGGCGCCGACGGTGGCGTCGCCGCCGGTCAGGATCACGGTCCCCGAGACCGCCGCGAGGGTGTCGAACCACACCAGCCCGAGCGCGACGGAGCCGGCGACCGAGACCTTGCCGCCGCCCGCCCCGGAGGAGGCGACGGCGCGGATGGTCGACGTGTCGTCGGAGCCGTCGGTCGTGATCGTGGCGAGCACGGCGAGCGCGCGGGCGCGGAGGGTCAGCGTGGCGGGCACGACCGAGCGGTTGACGACGTCGACGTACGTGATCGCGACACCGGCGCCGATCGCGGCGTCGCCGCCCCGCGAGGCCGACCCGTCGCCGCCGGACGCGGCGTCGGTGTTCTGCGACGACGCGAGGGTTGCGGTGCCGGCGGCGGTGATGTCCGACACCGGGGTTTCGACGATCGAGCGCGCCCGCACGGTCGCGATGACGATGCCGATGGCAGCAGCGACGTTGACGGGGCCGGAGCTCGTCTCGGCGTTCGGCGTCTCGGCGCCGCCCGACCCCTCGACGCCGTGGTCGCCCGCGACCTGGTCGGCGTGATCGCGCTGCCCGGTGACCTGCTCGTCGACCCCGGTGCCTGCGGCGCCGCCTTCGTTTGCGGGGTCTCCGGTGCCGGCGTCCTCGTCGTTCTCCGGCGCGCCCGCCGCGGAGGCGGCGGCCAGCGCGCTCGAGCGCGACCAGCTGAAGGCCTGCATCGTGAGGTCGCCGCCTGCGGTGGTGTTGCGTCCGAGCATCGCCGTGACGGTGTGGTTGGCGATCGTGAGCGCCAACCCGACGCCCACTGCGGCGTCGTCGGAGGCGATGGCGGCGGCCGAGGCCGAGTTCTCGGCGGAGGCGTGCTGCGTGGCGCGGATGAGCACGTCACCGGTGGTCGCGAGCACGCCGGCGCCGATGCGGGCGAGGGTGGTGATGTTGGAGAGCACGATCGCGACGGCCGGGGCGATCGCGACCCCGCCGCCCTTGGCGCCCATGCGCGCCTCGGTCGTCGTCGCGTCGACCGCTTCGGCCGTGAGGCCGACGTCGCGGGCACCGGTCACCGCGACGTCGTCCGCGATGAGCGCGGACGTCCGGTGGGTGTCGAGCGTGAGGGCGAAGGATGCGCCGACCCCCGCGTCGCCCGTGCCGCCGGCGCCGTCCCCCACCGGCAGGGCGGTCACGGTGCCCGCGACCGCGCTGCGCGCGAGGAGGGCGACATCGCCGCCGGTGAGCACGAGCGTGCCGTAGACAGCCGCGAGCGTGTCGGTGGTGACGATCGCGACGGCGACCGAGCCGGCGACCGACACGTTGCCGCCGGCCGCCCCGGACGAGGCCGCGGCGCCGAATGTGGAGGTCGCATCCGAGCCGTCTGCGGTCACAGTCGCCGACAGCGTCACGTCGTGCGCGCGGACCGTGAGGGTCGCCGGCACGGTGGCCCGGTTGATCGTGCTCGAGAGAGTGAGCGCGACGCCGGCCCCGATCGTGGCGTCGCCGTCGCCGGCCGCCGACCCGTCGCCGCCCGAGCGGGCGTCGGTGTTCACGCTCGATGCCAGAACCACCGCGCCCGCCGCGGTGATCGACGACACCGTCGGCTCGACGACTGTCTCGGCGCGGACCGTCGACACGACGATGCCGACGGCGGCTGCGACGCTGACCGGCCCGTCGCTCGTCTCTGCGCTCGGGTTGTCGGCGGCGCCGGAGCTCGCGCCGCCGTTCGCCGTCGAGACGTCGTCGGCGTGGTCGCGCTCGCGCTGCGCGAGCTGGTCGACGCCGGTCCCCGAGTCCCCGCCGGGGTTGCCCGGATCGCCGGAGTCCTCGTTCTCGGGCGCGCCTGCCGCAGACGCCGACGCCAGTGCGCCCGACGCCGAGATGCTCGAGGCGCGCACCACGACGTCGGCGCCCGCCGCGACGTTGCGGGCGAGCGCGCTGGTCGCGCCGTGGTTCGCGAGGGTGAGCGCGAGGGCGACGCCGATCGCGGCATCCACAGCATCCAGCACCGCCGACGACGCGGTCGTGGCGGCGGAGGCCTTCTGGGTGGCGGTCATCGTGAGGCTGCCGGCGATGTTCAGGATGCCGGTGCCGATGCGCGTCCACGTCGTGACGTTCGAGAGGGTCACCGCCACGGCGGGTGCGAGCGCCACGTCGCCTCCCTTGGCGCCCATGCGCGCTTCGGTGACGGCGGCGTCGGTGGCCGTGGCGGTGAGGGTGACGTGCCGTGCGCCGGTGAGGCTCACGGCGTCCGACACCTCGGCGCTGGTGCGGTCGGTGATGAGGTTCAGAGCGACGGAAGCGCCGATTCCGGCGTCGCCGGTCGCGACGACGCCGTCGTCATGGGGCAGCGCCTTGACGGTGCTCGAGACGGAGCTGGCCGCGGTGAGCGCGGTGTCGCCGCCGGTGAGGACGACCGTGCCATCGACACCCGCGCGCGTGGTGTGGTTCACCACCGCGAGTGCGAACGAGCCGGCGACCGAGATCTTTCCGCCGCCGGCGCCCGAGACGGCCTGGGCGCTCATCGTCGCGGCGGTGTCGGCTCCGTCCGCGGTGACCGTCGCCGTGACGAGCAGGTCGTGCGCCCGGAGCGTGAGCGTCACCGGCACGTCGGCCGTATTCGTCACGTTGGCGAGGGTCAGCGCGACCGCCGCGCCGATGGTCGCGTCGCCGTCGCCTGCCGCCGACCCGTCGGCCGATGATGTCGCGTCGGTGTTGGCGCTCGCGGCGAGCGCGACCGTGCCGGCCGCGGTGACGGCCGTGACGACCGGCTCGATGACCGTGCGGGCCCGCACGGTCGAGATCGTGATGGCGATGGCGGCGGCGACGTTCACCGGACCGTCGCTGGACTCGGCCTGCGGGGCGGCCTGGTCGCCGGAGTCGTCGCCGCCGTTGGCCGTCGCGACGGCGTCGGCGTGGGCCCGCTCGCTCGCCGCGAACTCGTTGACGCCGGTGCCCGAGGCGCCGCCCGGGTTGGCCGCGTCGGCGGAGTCCTCGTCGTTCTCGGGGGCGCCCGCGGCCGAAGCGGCCGACGTGGCCGACGACGCCGAGATGCTCGACGCCTTCAGCGACACGTCGGCGCCCGCGGTGACGCCTCGGCCGAGGCTGCTCGTGACGACGTGGTTCGCGACAGTGAGGGCGAGCGAGACCCCGATCGCGGCATCCGCGGCTCCCAGCACCGACGAGGACGACGTCGTGGCGGCGGCGGCCTTCTGCGTCGCGGCCATCGTCAGGCTGCCGGCGATGACGAGGGTGCCTGTGCCGATGCGGGTCGTCGTGGTCACGTTCGACAGGGTGATCGCGACCGCCGGGGCCAGCGCGACATCGCCACCGGCGGCGCCCATGCGCGCCTCGGTCACGCCCGCGTCGGTCGCGGTCGCTGTGAGGGTGACGTGACGCGCACCCGTGAGGCTGACGCCGTTCGCGATCTCGGCGGTGGTCCTGTCGGTGATGAGGTTGAGGGCGACGGATGCCCCGAACCCGAGATCGCCCGTACTCGTGACACCCTCGCCGGCCGGCAGCGCCTTGACGGTGCTCGACACGCTGCTCAGGGCGGTGATCGCGGCATCGCCGCCCGTGAGGGCGACAGTGCCGTCGACGCCCGCGCGCGTGGTGTGGTTGACGACAGCGAGGGCGAACGAGCCCGCCACCGAGACGTCGCCGCCACCGGCCCCGGCGACCGACCGGGCCGAGATGGTCGAGGTCTGGTCGGCGCCGTTCGCGGTCACCGTCGCTGAGACGATGAGGTGCTGAGTCGTCACGGTCAGCGTGGCCGGCACGGTCGCCCGGTTCACCGCGTCGACGAGGGTGATGGCGACGGCGGCTCCGATCGTGGCGTCGGATCCCTGCGACGCCGAGCCGTCGGCCGACGACGCGGCGTCGGTGTTGGCCGAGCTGGCGAAAACCGCGGTGGCGCCCGCGCTGACCGACGACACTGCGGGCTCGACGAGGGTCTCGGCGCGCACGGTGGCGAGGGTGATCGCGACACCGGCGGCGGCGTTCACCTCCCCCTGCGACGACTCCGCAGCGGGGGTGGTCGCAGCGCCCGCGCCTTCGCCCCCGTTCTCGGCCGAGGCGACGTCCGCGTGGGTGCGCTCGGCCTCGACGGCGTCGGCGACGCCAGAGCCCGAGCTTCCGCCGCCGCCGGCGGACTCCGGGGCACCGGCGGCAGAGGCCGTTGCGGTCGACGCCGACGACGAGATGCCGATGGCGCGCAGGGAGACGTCGGCCCCCGCGGTGACGCTGCGGCCGAGCGCGCTCGTGACGGTGTGGTTGGCGATGCTGAGGGCGAGCGCGACGCCGATGGCGGCATCCGCCGCGCCGGCGACCGCAGACGAAGCGGTCGTCTGCGCCGACGCGGTCTGGGTGGCGGCCATCGTGAGGCTGCCCAGCAGCGACAGCGACCCAGTGCCGACGCGGGTCCAGGTGGTGACGTTCGAGAGCGTCACCGCGACGGCGGGCGACAGCGCGACATCGCCGCCCTTCGCGCCCATGCGGCCCTCGGTCACCCCCGCGTCGGTCGCCGTCGCAGCGAGTGTGAGATGCCGCGCACCGGCGAGCGTGCCGCCGTCGGCGATCTCGGCGCTCGTCCGGTCGGTGATGAGGTTCAGTGCGACGGATGCCCCGAACCCGAGGTCGCCGGCGTCGGTGACCCCGTCTCCCGCGGGGAGAGCCGAGACCGTGCTCGACACCGTGCTCGCGGCGGTGAGTGCGGCGTCGCCACCGGTGAGGGACGCGGTGCCGTCGATCGCCGCACGCGTGGTGTGGTTCACGACCGCCAGGGCGAACGATCCCGCGACCGAGACGTCGCCGCCGCCGGCGCCCGACACGGAGCGGGCCGAGATCGTGGCGGTCTGGTCGGCGCCGTCCACGGCGACCGTGGACGAGACGATCAGGTCGTGCGCGGTGACGGTGACGCCCGTCGGAACGCTCGCGCGATTGACGACATTCGCGAGGGTGATCGCGACGGCCGCGCCGATCGTGGCATCGGATCCCTGCGACGCGGATCCGTCGGCAGCGGTGGACGCGTCGGTGTTCGCCGCACTGGCGAGCATTGCGGTGCCGCCGGCCATGACCGTGACGGCGGACCCGACGACCGTCTCGGAGCGGACGGTCGCGAGCGTGATGGCGACGGCTGCGGCGGCGTTGACGCCGCCCCGCGAGGACTCGGCCTTCGGCGCCGTGGCGGTGCCGGCGCCGGCGCCGCCGTTGGCGGTCGAGGCCGAATCGGCGTGCGCGCGCTCGGCCGCGACCGCCTGGTCGACGCCGGCGCCCCCTCCCCCGCCTCCGCCGCCGCTCTCGGGCGCGCCCGCGGCCGAGGCGGCAGCCGTCGCCGACGTGACCGAGATGCTCGATGCGTTCAGGCTGACGTCCGCGCCCGCCGAGAGCGACCTGCGCAGCTCGGCCACCACGGTGTGGTTCGCGATCGTGAGCGCCAGACCGACACCGACACCGGCGTCGCCCGCACCGAGCACCGCCGCCGACGCCGTGGTCGAGGCGGCGGCCTTCTGCGTCGCGGTCGAGGTCAGCGAACCGCTCAGCGAGAGCAGCCCGCCCGTGCCGATCCCGGTGGTCGTCGTGACGTTCGAGAGGGTCACGGCGACGGCCGGCGACAAGGCGACGTCGCCGCCCGCGGCGCCCATGCGCGCCTCGGTGACGGCGGTGTCGGCCGCGGCGGCGCTCAGCGTCAGGTGCCGCGCACCGATCACCGTGGCGCCGTTCGCGAGGTCGGCCGTCGTCTTGTCGGTGATGAGGTTCAGAGCGACGGAGGCCCCGAACCCGAGGTCCCCGGCGCCCGTGACCCCGGCGCCTGCGGGAAGCGCCGTGACCGTGCTCGACACGGCGGCGGCCGCCGTCAGTGCCGCGTCTCCGCCCGAGAGGGCGACCGTGCCGTCGATCCCCGCGCGCGTGGTGTGGTTCACCACGGCCAGCGCGAACGACCCGGCGACCGAGACGTCGCCGCCGCCCGCGCCGGCGACCGACCGCGCCGAGACGGTCGAGGTCTGATCGGCTCCGTCGGCGGTGACGCCCGCCGAGACGATCAGGTCGTGAGCGTTCACGGTCACGCCGGGGGGCACGGACGCCCGGTTCACCACATTCGCCAGAGTGATCGCGACGGCCGCGCCGATCGTGGCATCGGGTCCCTGCGACGCCGAGCCGTCAGCCGAGGACGCGGCATCCGAGTTCGCACTGGACGCGAGCATCGCCGTGCCGCCCGCCGTCAGCACGACGCCGGCCGCGACGGAGGTCTCGGCGGCCACCGTCGCAAGCGTGACCCCGACGGCCGCGGCGGCGTTGACGCCGCCCTGCGAGGACTCCGCAGCGGGGGCCGACGCGCCGGCGGCCGAGGCCCCGCCGTTCGCCGCAGAGGTGGACGACGCGTGCGAGCGCTCCGCCTCGACGGCCTGGTCGACGCCGGGGCCGGCCCCTCCCCCGCCCCCGGGGTCACCGGGAGCCCCAGCCGCAGACGCGGCGGCAGTCGACGACGAGGACGAGATGCCGAAGGCCCGCAGGCTCGCGTCCCCGCCCGCGGTGACGTTGCGCGACAGGGCCGCGGTCACCGTGTGGCCGCTCACCGTGAGCGCGAGTCCGACACCCACGCCCGCGTCGCCGGCGCCGAGCACGGCTGCCGACGCGGTCGTCGCCGCGCGGGCCTTCTGCGTCGCGGTGGCCGAAAGGCTCCGTGCCAGGCTGATCGGCGCGCCGGCGCCCAGCACGACCGCCGTGGCGACCGTCGACAGGGTGACCGCGACGGCCGGCGACAGCGCCACGTCGCCGCCGGACGCGCCCATGCGGGCCTCGGTCACGGCCGCCGAGTCCGCCGCGGCGGAGAGGGTGAGGTCGCGGGCGCCGCTGATCGCGGCTCCCGAAGACACTTGTGCGCTCGTGCGGTCGGTGACGAGGTTGAGGGCGACGGATGCCCCGACCCCGAGATCGCCCGCGTCGGTGACGCCGGCGCCTGCCGGCAGCGCCGACACGGTGGAGGTCACGACGCTCGCGGCGCTGACGACGACGTCGCCGCCCGTCAGCGCGACGTCTCCGTCGAGCGCGGACAGCGTGGTGTGTGCGACGACCGCGAGCGCGAACGACCCCGCGACCGACACCTTGCCGCCGCCTGCTCCTGCGACCGACCGCGCGCCGAACGCGGAGGCGGTGTCGGCACCGGCGGGCTGCACACCCGTCTGCAGCGTCAGATCGTGCGCGGCGACCGAGGCGCCGACGGGCACGATCGCGCGGTTCACGACGTCGGCGAGCGTCAGCGCCACGGCGGCGCCGATGGTGGCGTCGGCACCCTGCGACGCCGATCCGTCCGCCGCCGACGTGGCGTCGACGTTCGCGAGCGAGGCGAGCGAGACGAGGCCGGCCGAGGTCACCGTGATGCCGCTCGCGAGACGCGATTCGGCCCGGGCTGTGGTGAGCGTCACCGCGACGGCGGCGGCCGCGTTCACCCCTCCCTGAGACGATTCGGCCTTGGGGGCGGCGGCCGGGCCGCTGGCGGCACCCCCGTTGGCCGTCGCCACGCCGTCGGCGTGCGAACGCTCGGCGGCGACGGCCTGGTCCACTCCGGTTCCCGCCGCTCCGCCGGGGTTGCCGGCGTCGCCCGAGTCCGCCGGGTTCTCGGGCGCGCCACCCGCCGAGGCGGTGGCGCTGGACGTGGCGGTGGACGTGAGGAACGTCGCCAGCGTCACCGCGCCGGCGGCGTTGAGGCTGCGGGCGAGTTCGGTGAGCGACGAGTGGTTCGCGATCGCGATCGCGACGGCGAGGCCCACCGCGGCATCGCCGGCGGCGAGCGCTGACGACGACGCGGTCGCCGTCGCGGTGGCCTCCAGGACCGCATCGAGATCGACGGCCCCCGCGACCGTGACCAGCGCACCCGTGCCGATCCGCGCGGTCGAGGCGATCGTGGAGAGCGCGACGGCGACGGCAGGCGACAGCGCGACGTCGCCCCCGGCGGCGCCCATGCGCGCCTCGGCCGATGTGGAGCTGCGGCCCGAGGCCAGCAGGGTGACCGACCCGGCTCCGGTGACGGCCGCGTCGTTCGCGATCTCGGCGGTCGTGCGCGACGTGACGATGGCCAGTGCGACGGATGCCCCGATTCCGAGGTCTCCGGCATCCGTCACGCCCGCTCCGGCCGGCAGAGCCGCGACGGCGGTCGTCGTGCGCGTCACCGCGTCGGAGGTCAGCGCGCCGCCGGTGAGAGCGGCGGTGCCCTCGACCCCGGAGCGCACCGTGTGGTTGACGATCGCCAGAGCGAACGACCCGGCGACCGAGACGCTGCCGCCGCCCGCCCCGGCGACGGAGCGCGCGCCGAAGGCGGAGGCGTCGTCGCCGTCCGTGACGACGGTCGCCGTCGTCGTGAGCGCCCGCGCGGCGATCGTCGCGCCGACGGGTACGACCGCGCGGTTGACGACGTCGGCCAGGGTGATCGCGACCGCCGCGCCGATGGTGGCGTCGGAGCCCTGCGACGCCGACCCGTCGGCGGACGAGGCGGCATCGGTGTTCGTGCCGGTGACCAGGCTCACCGTGCCGCCCGAGGTCAGCACGACGCCGGAGGCCAGCGCGGACTCGGCGCGCACGTCGGCGAGCGTGACGGCGACGGCAGCGGCGGCATTGACGCCGCCCTGCGACGACGACGCGCTCGGCGCCGCGGCGCTGCCCGCTCCCGCCCCGCCGTTCGCCGCCGACGCCGCCGACGCGTGGGTGCGCTCGGCCTCGACCGCCTGGTCGACGCCCGCCCCGCCGCCACCGCTGCTGGAATCTTCGGGTGCGCCTGCGGCGGACGCCGATGCGGTGGAGCTGGAGGACGAGACGCCGGTCGCCTGCAGCTGGGCCCCGACGGCCGCCGAGGCGCTGCGGGCGAGCGCCGCGGTGACCGTGTGCTGCGAGATCGCCAGCGCGAGCGAGAGCCCGATGCCGGCGTCGCCCGCGGCGAGCACCTGCGCCGACGCGATCGCGGCCGCCGTCGCGCGCTGTGTTGCCGTCTCGCCGAGCGAACCGCTCAGGGTGAGGAGCGCACCCGTGCCGACGCGCGCGCTCGTCGTGACGGTGGACAGCGTCACCGCCACGGCGGGCGCCAGGGCGACGTCACCGCCGCGGGCGCCCATGCGCACCTCGGCGGTGGCCTCTCCGCGCCCGTCGGCCGAGATCGTGAGGTCCCGCGCCCCCGACAGCCCGCCGCCGTCGGCGAGCTCGGCGACCGTCAACTGCGTCGCGAGCGCCAGCGCGACGGCCGCGCCGACGCCCAGGTCTCCGGCGCCGGTCACTCCGACTCCTGCCGGCAGGGCCGCCACCGTGGTGACGGTGCGGCTGCCGGCGCTCACGATCGCGTCGCCCGCTGCGAGCGCGGCCGAGCCCGCGATCGCGGCGCGCGTCGTGTGGTTGACGACCGCCAGCGCGAACGAGCCCGCGACCGACACCTTGCCGCCGCCCGCGCCGGCGACCGCGCGTGAGCCGGAGGTCGAGACGCCGTCACCGCCGGGGGCCGAGGCATCGGCGCGCACCTGGAGGCTCGCGGCCGACACGGATGCCCCCGCGCCGAGCTCGGCGAGGTTGTGCACGGTGGCGAGCGTGATCGCGACAGCGGCGCCGATCGTGGCGTCGGCGCCCTGCGACGCCGACCCGTCAGCCGACGAGGAGGCGTCGGTGTCGGCACGCGAGAGCAGGGTCACGGCGCCCGCCGAGGTGACGACGACACCGGGGCTCAGCTGGATGCTGTTGGCGACGGTCGCGAGAGTGACCGCGACCGCTGCGGCGGCGTTGACACCGCCCTGCGACGAGGAGGCGCTGGGCGTGCTCGCGGCGCCCGTGCCGGCTCCGCCGTGAGCCGTCGAGGCGGCACCCGCGTGTGCGCGCTCCGCGGCGATGGCGTCGTCCACGCCCGATCCGGCGGCACCGCCCGGGTTGCCCGGGTCGGACGAGTCGGCACCGTTCTCGGGCGCTCCGCTCGCGGACGCCGTCGCGGTGGACGTGGATGCCGACAGCACGCGGGTCTCGAAGATCGCGCTGGCCGCTGTCGCGCTGCGGGCGAGCTGGACGGCGCTCGTGACACCCGCGATGGTCAGTGCCAGTGACAGGCCGACGCCGGCGGTGCCCGCGCCGAGCACGATGGCGCCGGACGTGCTCGCGGAGAGCGAGCGCTGCGAGGCGAAGAGCGCCAGCGCGCCGGTCAGCGTGGTCGCGGCGCCCGAGCCGATGCGGGCGATGGTGGTGGGAGTCGCGAGGGTCACGGCGACCGCGGGCGCCAGGGCGACCTTGCCGCCCGCCGCGCCCATGCGGGCTTCGCTGCGCACCTCCGCGTCGCCCGTCGCCATCACGGTGAGGTCGGTGGCGCCGGCGAGGCTCGCCCCGTCGGCGAGCTCTGCGCGGGTCCCGGCGGTGACCGCCGCGAGCGCGAACGAGGCGCCGAGACCCAGGTCTCCGGCATCCGTCACTCCCTGCCCGGCCGGCAGCGCCTTCACCGAGGCGGCGAGCACGCTCGCGGCGCTGATCGCCACCGCGCCGCCGACGGTCGCCGTCCCCTCGAGCGCGGCGCGCACGTCGTGGTTCGCGATGAGGATCGCGACGGAACCTGCCACCGAGACCTTGCCGCCGCCGGCGCCGGCGACCGACTCCACGGTGAGGCGCGACACCGGGTCCCCCGGCTCTTCGAGCGCGCGCGCGGCGATCGTGAGCTGTCCGGCGACGATCGTCACCCCGGCGGGCACGATCGCTGTCGCGTCCGCGTCGACGAGGGCGAGGGCGACCGCCGCACCGATCGTGGCATCGGCGCCCTGCGAGGCCGAGCCGTCGGCGCGGACCGTCGCATCGGTGTCGGCAGCGGTGTCGAGGCGCACGAGCTGGGTCGCCGTCACGGTGATGCCGGGTGCGAGATCGACGCTCGCGCCGATCGTCGCGACGAGGAGCGCGACGGCGGCTGCGGCGTTGACCCCGCCCTGCGACGTCTCGGCGGCGGGCGCCGCGGCGCTGCCGGTGCCGGCGCCGCCGTGCGCGCCCGAGACGGCATCCGCGTGGTCGCGTTCGGCCGTGACCGCGGCGTCGACGCCGTTGCCGGCGGCCCCGCCGGGGTTGGACGCGTCGCCCGAGTCCGCGGCGTTCTGCGGCGCGCCGGCGGTGGACGCGGTGGCGTTCGCGGTCGCGTCCGACGTGGCGTGCGACATCAGGTCGACCTGCCGGGCGGTGAGGCTCCGAGCGAGAGCCGTTCGGGTCGCATGGTTCGCGAACGTCAGCGCCACGGCCGCGCCGATGCCGGCATCGCCTGCCCCCACGACGATCGCGCCGGCAGTGGACCCTGCGGTGGCCTTCTGCACCGCCGCGACCTGTACGGCTCCGCTCGCCGTGATGAGGGAACCCGCCCCGATGCGGGCGAGCGTCGACACGTTGGAGAGCGTCACGGCGACCGCGGGGACGACCGCGACCCCGCCGCCGGAGGCACCCATCCGCGCCTCGGTGGTGGAGGTGCTCGTGCTGCTCGCGAGAACGGTGAGGGCCGTGACCCCGGGCAGGTCGCCGCCGTCGCCCACTCCGGCGCGGACGGCCACCGTCACGAGCGCGAGCGCGACCGCGGCGCCGAGACCGAGGTCGCCCCCGTCGGTGACGCCCTGACCGGCGGGCAGTGCGGCGACGTTGGTGGCGGAGTCCGCTTCGGACGAGACGGTGACCGCCCCGCCGCCCGCGACCCCGTCCACCGTTGCCGTCGTGGTGCGGTCGACGATCGCCAGCGCGAGGCTGCCCGCGACCGAGACCTTGCCGCCCCCCGCACCGGCGATCGAGCGGGCGCCCGTCGTCGACGTGGTGTCGGCGCCGTCGGCGGCCGTCGCGGCCCGGAGGGTCGTGGTGGGTGCGGTGACGCTCGCGCCCGCCGCGATCGCGGCGCGGCCCGTGAGCGTGGCGAAGGTCAGGGCGACGGCGGCGCCGATGGTGGCATCCGTGCCCTGCGACGCCGAGCCGTTCGCGTCGGAGGCGGCATCGGTGTTCTCTCCGGCGGTGATCGCGACGGCGCCGCCCGCGGTGACGATCGCACCCGGACCGACGGATGCCTCCACCGCCGCAGTGACGATGGTCACGGCCACCGCGGCGGCGGCGTTGATCCGGCCCTGCGAGGTCGAGGCGCTGGGTGTGGCCGCGGTGCCCGATCCGGATCCGCCCGCCGCCGTGGCGACGCTGTCGGCGTGGTCGCGCGCCCCGGACACGGCCGCGTCGACGCCACCGCCTGCCGCACCGCCCGGGTGGGACGCATCCCCCGAGTCAGCCGGGTTCTGGGGTGCGCCCGCCGCGGACGCGCCCGCGGCGGACGTCGAGGATGAGACCGAGGCCGCACCGAGGGTCACTGCCCCGCCGAGCGTCGCGCTGCGGCCGAGGGCGGCGCGCGCCGTGTGGGTCGACACCGTGATCGCGAGGCCCAGCCCGGCAGCGGTGCCGGCCGACGTGCCGGTCGCCGCCCGCGCCTCGGTCGAGGACGTCGCTCGCTGCGCGGCACTCACGAGAAGAGCGCCCGTGATGGTGATCGCGGGGCCGGCGCCGATTCCCGCCGCGGTGGAGACGGACGACAGGGTGACCGCGACGAAAGGGGCCACCGCGGCGTCGGCGCCGCGCGCCGCACCCTGGGCGACGGCGGATGCGGCATCCGCGGTGCTCGCGGTGATGCTGATGTCGTCGGCACCGGTGACCGTGGCGCCGTCCCCGATGGCGGACCGCGTGTGGTGGTCGACGCTGGTGAGGGCGAACGCGGCGCCGAGGCCCGTGGTGGGCGTTCCCACCCCGGCATCGGCCAGGAGCGCCCGGGTCTGCGCCTGCGCTGCCGACGAGGCCGAGATCGTGAGCGATCGATCGGCGCCGGTCAGGTTCACGGCCGAGCCGGTGGCCAGTCCCGCGGAAGCGCTGAGGACGATGACCGAGATGGCGACGGATCCGGCGACTCCGAGATCGCCTCCGGATCCCTGCCCGGCGGTGGCGGTGGTGGTGAAGCGGTGCGAGGCGTCGGATGCGCCTGCCGCGTTCTGCGGGGCGATGCCCGCGATGAGCTGGAGCGTGTCAGCGGTGATGCTGGTGGAGGGGCCGACCTCCGCGCGGACGGTGACATCCGCGAGGGTGATCGCGACGGCCGCTGCGATCGTGGCATCGCTCGGAGGGCCGCGGGTCGCGGGCGAGCCCGTCGCCGTGGACGCGGCCGACAGATTGCCGAGCGCCTCGAGCCTCACCGTCGGCGCGACGAGGGCGATGCCGGACACCGACGCATCGGCGCTGAGCTGGTGGACCGTGAGGGCGAACGCGGCCGTCACCGTGACGTCGCCTTGCGGCGCGCTCGGTGTCGGGATCGGCGTCGAGCCGCTGCCGCCGGTGCCGTCCCCCGCCGCGCCCGCCGCCGGAGCCACGCCGTCGGCCCACGTGCGGGCGTCGGTCGCCTGTGCCGCAGGCGTCTGCGCCGACGGCGAGCCGTCGGCGGGTGCGCCGGTCGCCGACGCCGACGCGGTCGTCGCCGACGACGCCATGCCGACCGCCTTCAGCAGGATCGCCGCGGCGGTGAGGTCGCGCGCCAGCTCGGAGCGGACGGCGTGGTCGGCGAAGGTCAGGGCGATCACGGTGGAGACGGCGGCGCCGTCCTCGGCGCTGACGTTGCCGGTCGCCGTCGTCACCACCGGCGCCACCTGGGTCGCGGTCGACCGGTATGCGCCCGTGAGCACGAGCGGCGAACCGCTGCCCAGCCGCGCGAGCGTCGTGACGTTCGAGATGTTGACGGCCATGACCGTCGAGACGGCGGCGGACGAGGCGACGCCGCCCTGCGCCTCGGCCGTCGCGGGCGACGTCGACTGCGCCGCCAGGGTCAGGTCGGCCGCACCCGTGAGGGTGGCGCCGTCGCCGACCTCGGCGATCGCACGGTCGTTCGCGACGTTGAGCGCGATGCTGGCGCCGATGCCCGTCGTGGCGCCGGCGATGGTGCCGGGGAGCGCGCGGGCGATGGTGTCGTTGTCGCCGGTCGCGGCGAACGCGAGATCGGCTCCGGGAGCCGTCACGGTGACGCCGGCGAGGATTGCTGCTCGCGTGAGGAAGCTCGCGACGTTGACGGCGAGCGCGCCCGCGGCTCCGACGACGGACGCGCCGCCCGCGCCCGACACCGACTGCGCGCGGTACTCGTTGACGCCGGCGGCGGTGCGCGGCGCGGCGGTGGCGGATGCCGTGACCCCCGTCGCCGTGAACGCGACGTTGCCGATGCGGGCCTCCGTGCGGGCGCCGGCGAGGTTGACCGAGACGCCGACCCCCACGCCGGTCGCGGAGCCGCCGACGGCCGAGCCGTCGGCCTCGGTCACCGCAGACCCGGACGAGATCGCGGCGACGGTGACGCCGGAGCCGCCGGCTGTCACCGCGAGCGGCGAGGCGCCCCCGACCGAGGCGACCGTCTCCTGGTCGAGGTCGGAGAAGGCCAGCGCCCCCGCGACGCCGATCGAGCCGCCGGGGGCCGAGGCGAAGCCGCCCGGCTGCGACGCGGTCGCGGTGGTCGCGCTGGGCGATGTGCCGTTGGCCGTCGCGCCGCCGGGGCTCGCGGTCGCCTTCGTGAGGAGCGTGTGCGTCGAGTCGGCGGTGACGGTGAGCGCACCGCCCGAGACGATGCCGGCCGGCGCCGTGCTGTCGATCTCCGCAGAGGTGCGGGTCGTCGCATCCGTCGTCGCGATCGCCGCGCCCGCCGTCGCCGCGGTCGCGTCCGCCGTGGTCGTCGCGGTCGTCACCGTCTTGGCCGAGAGGCTGACTGCGCCGCCGGCCTGGACCGAGGAGGTGCCGGTGATCCGGGTGACGGCCGAGTTGTCGATGGTGGCGTGGGCGACGGCCGCGTCGATCGCGGCATCCGTTCCCGTCCCCGTCGAAGTCGTGACCAGGGTCGCGGTCGACGAGCTCGAGAGCGATACCGCCCCCTGCGCCTCGATCCGTGAGGCACCGGCCAGCTGCACGAGCGCCGCGGCGACGCTCTCGCCGAGCGCGAGGCCGATTGTGGCGCCGGCGTCCGAGGTGTTGACCGCGGTGGCCGTCGCGCTGACGCTGCCCCCGCGGACGATCGCGTCGGTGAGGATGACCTCGGCCCGCGCCGGGGTGTCGCCGGTGGTGGTCGATGTCGCGGTGAGCGTGACGTCCGCGAGGCCGGCGTCCAGGACGCCGCCCGCGCCGATCAGGACGCGCGTCGCCTCGAAGCGGAACGTGACGCCGTGGAAGGTCAGGACTCCCACGATGCGGATGGTCGCGCCCTTGCCGGTGCCCTTGACGATGAACGAGCCCAGCGGCCGGACCGAGTGCGACTCGAAGGCGTTGGCGAGGCTGCGGACGAGGATGTAGCCGACGTTGGTCGTGTCGGCCGAGACCTCGATCGTGTCGTCGTCGGTCGCGTCGGCGAAGTCGAAGTCGGTGACGTCGGCCGGGCCCACCGGCTCGAGGCCGTCGTAGACGATCGTGCTGCCGCCGACCACGATCGAGCCCGACTGGGAGCCGGTCGGGCGCGACGTCATCGCCGAGTGGGCTCCGCTGAAGCGGAGCACGTCGTAGCCGCCGGCACCGCCGTCGACCCGCCCGATGCCCCCGCCCGGCGCCACCACGAAGTCGTCGCGGTTGCCGGCGGCGCCCTGCAGCACGTCGAAGCCCGAGAAGCGCTGGCCCGCGACGGTGCCCGTGCGGACCCCGTCGATCTGCCAGGTGGTGTCGGCCGCCGGACCGCGCAGCACGTGACCGCCGCCGACGGCGACGAGATGGCCGACGCCCGAGAACGCGACGGCCCCGACCGAGCCGGCACCGGCGCCGGCGGACTTCCAGGTGACATTCGAGCCGCTCACGGCGAGCGAGGATGCCGAGGTGACCGTGACCGGGATGGCGAGCGAGGCGGGAAGGCTGACACGCCCGCCCGCGGAGATCGTGAGGGCGGTGACGGATGCCGCGGACCGCCGTGTCGTGACGCCGTCGGCGACGACCACCAGGTCGACGCCGTCGACCGACACCGACACGTCTCCTGCCGCCGACAGCTGCCACGGTCCGGGCTGCTCGGCCGTCGGTGCGGCCGGCTCCGCCAGAGCGGCAGGCGTGTCCGATGCGACCGGCTCCGTGCTGGTCGTGGCGCCGGCGGCGGGCGCCTCGGGCTCTTCCGAGGTCTCGGCGTCCGGCGCCGCGGGAGCATCAGCGGGTGCCGGCTGCTCGGCCGGTGCCGGAAGCTGCTCCGCCTCGGGCTGCAGGGCGGACGCATCGCCGGCGGCGCTGTCGCCGAGGGGCTGAACGTCGCCCGCACCCGCCTCGGACGCCGCAGGGGCTTCCGCGGGAGCCTCCTCGCCGGCGCCCGCGGTCGCGTCGAAGGGCCGCACCGACAGCATCGCCGGGGCGCCGGAGACGCCCGTGCCAGCGGCTTCGGGCTGGCTCTCGCCCGATGAGGGATCGGGTGTCGGCTCCGGCTCGGGTGTCGGCTCCGGCTCGGGCGTCGGCGTGGGGGACGGCGTCGGTGTCGGGATCGGCGGCGTCGGCGGCTCCGGCGGGTCGGGAGGCTCGGGAGGCGTCGGCAGGCCCGGGATGTTCGGCGCCGGCGGGGCGGCCGGGCCGCTTCCGATCGAGCCCGGATTCACCGTCCCGGGTCCGCACGTGAGGCTCGTGCTGCTGGTGCTCGTGGTCGACGAGTTCGTCGTGCTGCCGCCTGCCTGCGGCGTCGAGCCGGTCGAGATCTGCTGGCAGTTCGGGCCGAACGGCGATGCGGGCGGCACGGCCGCGGCGGGCGGCACGACGACGACGGTCACCGTGGTCCGCGTGCGCGGAGTCGTCACGGTGACGGGAGCGATGAGGGCGACGGGGGCGACGGCAGGCGGCTGCTCGACCGGGACGAGCTCGGGAGCGGGAGGGCCGCTGAGGTCGGCGGGCGTGAAGACGATCGGCGGACGCGCGGGTGCCACCGGCGTCGCGTCCGCCTGAGCGGGGGCGGCGGCTGCAGGAAAAGCCCAGGTCAGCTGCGAGAGGACGAGCGAGGACGCGACGATCGCCACGACCGCGGCCTTCCGCCGGCCGTGCACGACCGAGGCCGCCACGTCGTGGACGCCACGGCTCTCTCGCCCAACCCCGAACCCGGGGGACCTCCGACTCATGGGACCCCTTCTGCCCATTTCGGCCGCAGGAATCCCCAGTCCCGCTACGCTCCGCCAGACATTCGGTGCGCATCCGTCTGGGACGGTAGCGGCTCGATCCGACATCCACAAGAGAGGAGTCGAATTCCCCTTCTGGAATACATCCAGATCAGACCAAGAAAGGCCCCGCCGAAGCGAGGCCTTTCTCGTCGCGTCGTGCGTGGGGTTCAGAGCCCCGCGATGATGTCGCGCATGAGCGCAGCGGTCTCGGACGGCGTCTTGCCGACCTTGACGCCGGCGGCCTCGAGGGCCTCCTTCTTCGCCTGCGCGGTGCCCGCCGAGCCCGACACGATGGCGCCGGCGTGGCCCATCGTCTTGCCCTCGGGGGCCGTGAAGCCCGCGACGTAGCCGACGACCGGCTTGGTCACGTTGGCCTTGATGAAGTCGGCCGCGCGCTCTTCGGCGTCGCCGCCGATCTCGCCGATCATGACGATCGCCTTCGTCTCGGGGTCGGCCTCGAACGCGGCGAGCGCGTCGATGTGCGTGGTGCCGATGATCGGGTCGCCGCCGATGCCGATGGCCGTCGAGAAGCCGATCTCGCGCAGCTCGTACATCATCTGGTACGTCAGCGTTCCCGACTTCGACACGAGACCGATCGGGCCCTTGCCGGTGATGTTGGCGGGCGTGATGCCGACCAGCGACTCGCCGGGGGTGATGATGCCGGGGCAGTTCGGGCCGATGATGCGGGTCTTGTCACCCTTCGACTGCGCGTAGGCCCACGCCTCGGCGGTGTCGCCGACGGGCACGCCCTCGGTGATCACCACGAGGAGGGGGATCTCGGCGTCGATGGCCTCGACCATGGCGCTCTTGGTGAACGCGGGCGGCACGAACGCGATCGAGACGTCGGCGCCGGTGGCGTCGATGGCCTCCTGCACCGAGGCGAACACGGGCAGTTCGACGGGGTTGCCGTCGGCGTCGGTGTGCAGCACGGTGGTGCCGGCCTTGCGGGCGTTCACGCCGCCGACGACCTGGGTGCCGGCCTTGAGCATGAGCGCGGTGTGCTTGGTGCCCTCGCCGCCGGTGATGCCCTGGACGATGACCTTGGAGTCCTTGTTGAGGAAGATCGACATGTCTGGTTCTTTCCTAGTTCCGGATGTCTGCGGTTCAGGCGTTGGCGAGCTCGGCGGCCTTGTCGGCGCCCTCGTCCATCGTCTCGGCCAGGGTCACGAGCGGGTGGTTCGCGTCGCGGAGGATCGCACGTCCTTCCTCGACCTTGTTGCCGTCGAGGCGCACGACCAGCGGCTTCGAGGCGGACGAGCCGAGCTCGGCGAGCGCGCCGACGATGCCCTTGGCGACGGCGTCGCACGCGGTGATGCCGCCGAACACGTTGACGAACACCGACTTGACCTGCGGGTCGCCCAGGATGACGTCCAGGCCCGCGGCCATGACCTCGGCCGAGGCGCCGCCGCCGATGTCGAGGAAGTTGGCGGGCTTCACGCCGCCGTGGTGCTCACCGGCGTACGCGACGACGTCGAGCGTCGACATCACCAGGCCCGCGCCGTTGCCGATCACGCCGACCTCGCCGTCGAGCTTGACGTAGTTGAGGTCGTTGGCCTTGGCCTTCGCCTCGAGCGGGTCGGCCGCGTCTTTGTCCTCGAGCAGTGCGTGCCCGGCGTGACGGAAGTCGGCGTTCTCGTCGAGCGAGACCTTGCCGTCGAGGGCGATGATGTCGCCCTCCTCGGTGAGCACGAGCGGGTTGACCTCGACGAGCGTCGCGTCCTCCCCCTTGTAGACGTTGTAGAGCTTGACGAACACGTCGCTCACCTTGTCGACCAGGTCGGCGGAGAAGCCGGCTGCCTCGGCGATCTCGACGGCCTTCGCCTTGTCGATGCCCGCTCCCGGGTTGACGTCGACGCGCGCGAGCGCCTCGGGGCGCTCGACCGCGAGCTCCTCGATCTCCATGCCGCCCTCGACGCTCGCCAGCGACAGGTACGAGCGGTTGGCGCGGTCCAGCAGCACCGAGAAGTAGTACTCCTTGTCGATGCGGGCACCCTGCGCGACCATGACGCGCTTGACGACGTGACCCTTGATGTCGAGGCCGAGGATGGCCTTCGCGGCCTCGTAGGCCTCGTCGGGGGTCTTGGCGACCTTCACGCCGCCGGCCTTGCCGCGACCGCCGGTCTTGACCTGGGCCTTGACGACGACGACACCGCCGATCTTCTCGGCTGCGGCACGCACCTCCTCCGGCGTGTCCGCGACGATGCCGGCGAGCACCGGCACCTCGTACTTCTCGAAAAGGTCTCGTGCCTGGTACTCGTACAGATCCACAGTGATTTCCTTCGCAGGTGGCGAATGGGGGTGGGGACGACGCTCAAAAGCGTCTCGACGTCGAGATATCGACCAGTCCCCCAGCCTACTACCGGTCGATGTCCGGTTCTGACCGCAGCGACGCGCCGGGCTCGTCGTCGAGTTCCTCGCCCGGCACACGCGGCAGGCGCGGGAGGTCGCGGAGCGCGGGCCCCTCGATGCGGCATCCGTCCGCCGTGAACCGCGACGCGTGCAGCGGACAGTCCCACGTGAGGTCGGCGTCGTTCCACCGCAGCACCCCGCCGAGGTGCGTGCAGACCGCGCTCACCGCGCAGGTGCGCCCGTCGACGGTCGAGATGCCGACGGGCTGGCCGGCACGGCTGGCGACGACGCCCTCGCCCTCGGCCGGCCGGCGAACCGGCGTGGGCACCGCCTGGGCGCCGATCCACCCCGACGCCGCCTCCCACCCGACCCGGAGATTCTCGACGCCACCACGGGCGAGATCGGCCGGCACCGTGAAACGCGTGGAGATCACGTTCATCCAGTCGGGACGCTCGCGTCGCGGGACACGGCAGATCTCGGCCGTCAGCCTCAGCGCCGCGGCGGGCGCGTTGGACAGTCCCCACTTCGCGTACCCGGTGGCGAACCGGATGCGGCCGAGCCCTCGCGGCATCGCGCCCACGAACGGGATGAGGTCGTGCGATTCGTAGTCCTGCGCCGACCACGAGGCCACCGGCTCGGCACCAGGGAAGTGGTGCCGCGTCCACGACACGAGGCTGTTCACGGCGGCGAGCGGGGAGGACGCGCGCCCCACCGGGAAGCCGTTGCCGCCGACGATGAGCTGGGCGGCGTCGGCCGGGCCGTCCTCAGGCGTGATCGACCGCACCGACTTCGTCTCGCCGTCGACCGAGATGTAGAGGCCTTCGGGGAGAGGTCCGTCGGTCGCGAACGCGACGCACGACGAGCGCAGCCCCCGCACTTTGGCGAAGTAGAGCCCGCGGTCGATGATCGGGGTCGCGGTCGCGAGCACGACGTGGTTCGCCGCGATGAAGCCCCTCGTCGTCTCGACGCCTGCCCAAGGCACGGCGTGCACGCGCGTGACGCGCACGCCGGTGTGCAGCGTCCCTCCCTCACGCAGCAGCGCCCGCGCGAGCGCGACGAGGAGGCGGCACGGATCGATCGCGACCTGACGATCGAGCGCGACGGCGTCGACCATGTCGAACGGGGACTGCGCGAGCTGATCGGGTTCCACCCGCCGCACCGGGAGACCGGCCTCGACCGCCGCACGAAGCTCCGCCTCGATGCGCTCGGCGCCCTGCGGCGTCTGTGCGTACGAATAGGCGGCGCGCCGCGAGTACGGCACGCCGAGCTCGTCGGCGATCCCTGTGAGCCACTCGGCGCCGTCGCGGTTGGACTCGACGTAGGCACGGACGAGGTGCGCGGGATGGTGGCGGCGCAGACCTGAGAGAACTGATCCCTGCAGCAGCGTCAGCTTTCCGGTGTTGGCGCCCGACGCGAGCGCGCCCACCTCGGCGGCGTCGACCACGGCGACGTCCATGCCCTGGCGCGTCAGCAGCAGTGCCGTCGACAGGCCCGTGAGCCCCGCGCCCACGACCACGACGTCTCGACGCCGGGCGGATTGGAAGGGCGTGCCCATGACGCTGTCGGCTTCTGTCCTCCAGATCGGCGCCATGGACCTATAGAAGACCTCCGCATGCGGTGTGTCGACCCCGTTGACAGCACGGGACCGGATGCGGGCGCGGCGCGCGACGGCATGCCGCACCGACGGCGGTGGGCGCATTAGGCTCTCCCCGAGATGTCCGACACCGCTGCCGCCTCCGCCACCCAGGCCGCCTCCCGCTCGGCCGTGGTCGCCGCCGCGCTCGAGCTGTTCGCGGAACAGGGGTTCGACCAGACCTCGGTGGAGCAGATCGCGCAGGCGGCCGGCGTGTCGCGCTCGACGTTCTTCCGGCAGTTCGGGGGCAAGGACGACGTCGTCTTCGCCGACCACGAGCTGCTCCTCGAGCGTCTGCGCGAGTTCCTGGCGCAGCCGCATCGGGATCCGTGGGCGGCCGTGTGCGAGGCATCCGTCTTCGTGTATGCGCACTTCGCGGCGGACCCCGAGCTCGCCCGGCGCCGCTATGCGGTCGTGCGCGGCGTGCCGGCGCTGCGCGATCGCGAGATCGTGACGGTGTTCCGGTACGAGCGGCTCTTCGACGAGTACCTTCGCGCGTCGCTTCCGGGCCTGGACCCGCTGGACGCCGTCGGGTTCTCGGCGCTCATCACCGCGATCCACAACCACGTGCTGCGCCGGCTCATCCGCGGCCCGAAGAAGGTGCCGGTCGCAGTGCTGCGCACGGCCCTCGACGACGCCCGCCGGCGGTTCGGCGTGCTGCCCGATCGCGAAGGCGATCCCGCGGCCGAACAGGTCGTCGTGGCCGTGTTCCCGCGGGCGATGCCGACGGCTGAGCTGGCTCGCCGCCTGCGCGAGCGCCTCGACGACTGAGGTCTCCGACGCTGCCGGGCGATTTGCTTGCCTGAGGTGCGCGCCCCGACGGTATGTTCATGCCATGAGCGCCGTGGAGACCACTGCCGACACTCCTGCCGAAGCCGCCTGGTACACGCAGGATCCAGATGCCGTCGTCGCCGCGCTGCGCAGCGACCGCGACCGCGGCCTGACGGCCGCCGACGCGGCCCAGCGGCTCGCCGAGCACGGGCCCAACTCGATCGCGGCCGAGAAGCCGCCGTCGACGTGGCAGGTCGCCCTGCAGCAGCTGGCCGATCCTATGAACGTCATGCTGGTCGCGGTCGCGATCATCAGCCTGTTCATCAATCAGGTCAGCGTCGGCATCCTGGTCGGCGCGCTCGTCGTGCTGAACATCGTGCTCGGCACGCGGCAGGAGCTCAAGGCGAAGGCATCCGTCGACGCCCTCGCCAAGATGCAGATCCCCCAGGCGAAGGTCGTCCGTGACGGCTCGCTGCTGCAGGTCGACGCCACCACCCTGGTGCCGGGTGACATCGTCGCCCTCGAGGCGGGTGACATCGTGCCTGCCGACGGCCGCATCCTGCGCTCGGCGACGCTCGAGACGCAGGAGGCGGCGCTCACCGGCGAGAGTGCGCCGATCCCGAAGGACGCCGGCACCCTGACCGACCCCGAGACGACGCTGGGCGACCGCACCGACATGGTGTTCCAGAACACCCAGGTCACGCGCGGCACGGCGACGGTGGTCATCACCGACACCGGCATGCAGACGCAGATGGGCCAGATCGCGTCGATGCTCTCGGCGGTCAAGCCCGCCAAGTCCCCGCTGCAGCGCGAGCTCGACGCGCTCACCGGCGTGCTCGGCTGGATCGCGTGGGGCGCGGTCGCCATCATCATCATCACGGGCCTGCTGCGCGGCCAGGAGATCGCGTCGGTGATCCTCCTCGGCATCTCGATGGCGATCTCGGCGATCCCGACCGGCATGCCCTCGTTCGTCCAGGCCATGCTCTCGTACGGCTCGCGCCAGCTCGCCGAGCACAAGGCCGTCGTCAAGAACCTGACGGACGTCGAGACGCTGGGCGCGACGAGCGCCATCAACTCCGACAAGACCGGCACGCTCACGATGAACGAGATGACGGTCGAGTCGCTGTACTACCGCGGCGAGTGGTTCAACGTCGCGGGCTCCGGCTACGAGAAGACCGGCGAAGTGCGCCACGTCGCGGGCCTGCCGGTACCCCAGTTCAACCAGCTCGCGCTCGGACTCACCCTCTGCAGCGACGCGACCGTCTCCGACGACGGCGCCGTGATCGGCGATCCCACCGAGGCCGCCCTCGTCGTGCTCGCCGCGAAGCTCGGCGCCGACGCTGAGCTCACGCGGGCGAAGTTCCCGCGCATCGCCGAGGTGCCGTTCGACTCGGCGTACAAGTTCATGGGGACATTCCACGAGATCCCCGTAGAAGGCGTCGAGACCCTCGTCGGCTACGTCAAGGGCGGACCCGACGTCGTGCTCGACCGCTGCAGCTCGGTCGCGACGATGGAGGGCGTCGTGCCCATCGCCGACCGCCGCGACGCGATTCTCGAGGCGAACCGCTCGCTCTCCGAGCAGGGGCTGCGCGTCCTGGCGTTCGCGTTCCGCCGGTTCGCCCCCGACGCACCCGTGGCCGACGACCCCATGGCGGCCGTCGCCGACCTCACGTTCGTCGGTCTCGTGGGCATCATCGACCCGCTGCGGCCGTCCTCGAAGGAGGCCGTGCGCATCGCGCGCGAGGCCGGCATCGAGGTCCGCATGATCACGGGCGACCACGCGATCACGGCGGCCGCGATCGGCGCGAAGCTCGGGCTCGGCGACGGCGCGGCCAGCGGCGCCGAGATCCAGGCGATGAGCGACGACGAGCTGAAGGCCGCCCTCCCGCGCCTGCACATGTTCGGCCGCGTCACCCCCGAGGACAAGCTGCGTCTCGCCCGCCTCATGCAGGAGGAGGGCGCGGTGGTCGCGATGACCGGCGACGCCGTGAACGACGCCGCCGCGCTCAAGCAGGCCGACATCGGCGTCGCGATGGGCTCCGGCAGCGACGTCACGAAGCAGGCGGGGAAGATGATCCTCGTCGACGACAACTTCGGCACGCTGGTGACGGCGGTGCGGCTCGGCCGGTCGATCTACGAGAAGATCGTCAGCTACGTCCGGTTCCAGATGTCGCAGCTGTTCTCGCTCGTGCTCCTGTTCCTCGTCGCGAGCATCTTCGACA
This sequence comes from Microbacterium sp. BE35, assembly GCF_031457705.1. NCBI lineage: Bacteria > Bacillati > Actinomycetota > Actinomycetes > Micrococcales > Microbacteriaceae > Microbacterium > Microbacterium sp. BE35. Next base: position 538,427 of record NZ_JAVDXD010000002.1, on the reverse strand, counting down.
TCAACAACGGCGTGCCGCTCACGCCGATCATGGTGCTGTTCCTGAACTTCTTCATCGCCATCTTCCCGGTCATCGTGATCCTCCTCGATCCGGCGCCCGACGGCATCATGCTGAAGCCGCCGCGCGATCCGAAGAAGACGATCGCCAACCCGGCCGCCGTCACGCTCTGGTTCGTCTACGGCAGCCTGATCTTCATCACGACGCTCGTCCCCCTGCTCCTCTACCCCGACCTGCTCAGCTCGACCGAGCCCAACATGCCGGTGACCATGGCGTTCGTGGTCTGCGCACTGGGCTCGATCTTCGGCGGTCTCGTCATGCGCCGTGACCCCGAGTCGGGTCTCGCCGCTCCGATCATCGACGCGGTGAAGTGGCTGTCGATCCCGCTCGCCCTCACGGTCGTCGCGGTCGAGGTGCCGTTCATGCAGCGTCTCGTCGGCACGATCAGCCTCACGGGCGACGAGTGGCTCACCGCGCTCGGCCTGGCCCTGCTCGTGCCGGTGCTGATCGAGCTCGAGAAGTGGATCCGCCGCGCGCGGCTCCGCCGCCGCGCCGCACAGCCCTGACACGTACACGGAGAGATGAAGATCACCGCAGCAGTGCTCGAGGTCTCGGGCGCCCCGTCGCCGTTCGCGCAGACGCACCCGTTCACGGTGGGCGAGCTCGAGCTCGAGCCGCCCGGAGACGGCGAGCTGCTCGTGCGGATCGAAGCCGCGGGCGTCTGCCACTCCGACCTCAGCGTCGTCGACGGCAACCGCGTGCGTCCGGTCCCGATGCTGCTGGGCCACGAGGCCGCGGGCATCGTCGAGCAGGTCGGCGACGGCGTCGACGGCGTGGCCGTCGACGATCGCGTGGTCATGACGTTCCTTCCCCGCTGCGGCGAGTGCGACGGATGCCTCACCGACGGGCGGCTGCCGTGCACGCCGGGTTCGGCGGCCAATGCCGCCGGGACGCTGCTCGGCGGCGGCATCCGTCTCCATCGCGATCGCGGGGGCGAGCAGCAGGAGGTGCACCACCACCTCGGCGTCTCGGCCTTCGCCACCCACGCCGTGGTGAGTCGCGCGTCGGTCGTGCGCGTCGACACCGACGTGCCGCCCGAGATCGCCGCACTCCTCGGCTGCGCGGTGCTCACGGGCGGCGGAGCGGTCGTCAACGCCGGCCGCCCCGCGACGGGAGGCCGTGTCGTCGTGGTGGGTCTCGGCGGCGTGGGCATGGCGGCCCTCCTCGTCGCGGTCGCGCTCGGACACGAGGTGATCGGGGTCGACACGATGCCCTCGAAGCTCGCCGCCGCCCTGGCGTGCGGGGCGAGCGAGGCGCTGACTCCCGCCGAAGCCGTTGACCGCGGCATCCGTGCCCCCGTCGTCGTGGAGGCGGCCGGCGCCGCGCGCGCGTTCGAGACCGCGCTCGCCCTCACTGCGCCGGGTGGCACCACCGTCACGGTGGGACTGCCGGCGCCCGACGCGCGCGCGAGCGTGTCTCCGCTGCTGCTGACCGCCGAAGCACGGACCGTCGTCGGCAGCTACCTCGGCTCCGCCGTGCCGAGCCGCGACATTCCGCGCTACGTCGAGCTGTGGCGCGCGGGGCGCCTGCCGCTCGAGAGGCTCGTCTCGTCCCGCATCGGTCTCGACGACCTCGACGCCGCGATGGACCGGCTCGCCGCGGGCGGCGAGCTGCGCCAGCTGATCACGTTCTGAGCGAACGGGACAGGGGCCACGGGCGCGTCGGAGGGGCGCCGTAGGCTCTGGGCGTGGCCACCCTCGACGATCTGCGCGGCACCGCGGCCGCGCTTCCGGGCAGCGAAGAGCGCACGACGACGGGCGGCGCTGCCTGGTTCGTGCGCGGCAAGCTCTACGCCTGGGAGTGCCACCCCTGGCCGAGCATCCCCGATGACATGCGGGCCATCATCGCGTCCGAGCTCGTCGTCGGTGTCAAGGTCGCCGATCCGATCGACGCCCTGGCCCTGGTCGAGATGGAGCCCGACGTGTTCCTGCGCACGACCACGCCGTGGGGCGAGCCGAAGGTCGCGTTCCGCATGGCCGGCATCGACGAGGAGCACCTCGCCGAGCTGGTCACCGAGGCGTGGCGCGTGCAGGCGCCGAAGTACCTGCGCCGGGCGCTCGACGACCACGCGGGCTAGGGCAGCGGGTCGTCGCCGCGCCCCCACGCGATGGCGATCAGCCGCCGCAGGACGTCGAGATCGACGTCGTCGAGCTTCTTGACATACACACAGCCCGCACCCTCGGTGTACTCTCCGAGCTCCGGCAGCAGCTCGGCGCCGGCGGGGAGGTCCTTCAGCCCGTAGAGCGAGAGCTGCGCCTTGCGCGGTGAGAACGCGGCCTTGGGCCACTGGCCCTGCCGCTTGGGGTCTGACGGAGACACGTAGCGATAGCTTCCGTAGCCGACCATCGACGGACCCCACATGACGGGCTCGGCTCCGGTCACCTCGCCGAAGATCTCCGCCAGGGCCATCCCATCGTCGCGCCGTCGCCGCGGCGTCGCCGACTCGAGGAAAGCCGACACATCCGCGTCCGTCGCCTGGGTCTTGATCTCGCTCACGTCGTCATTATGGCGCGCGGTCACCCCGCCCGGCAGACCGGTCAACGGCCGACGGGCGATCCGCTCAGCTGCTCCCGCACCTCGAACCGCGCATCGGAGCCGGAGTACTCGGTGATCCGGCCTGTGACCACCCGGTACATCGCGAATTCGGCGACGTTGACGTGACGGCGGGTGGGCTCGACGCCGAGGTACGCGCCGACCTGGGTGCCGGCGCCGCGCACGTGGGCGGCGAGGCGGTCGTCCTCGGCGACGAGCTGGATGCGCCGCCACCGCCAGTCCGGGAAAGCGGCGAACAGATCCGCCAGGTCGGAGATCCAGGCGTCGGCACCCGCCGGAAGGTGGGCGCGGCGCACCGAGGGATGCAGGAACGACCGGATGGCATCGAGGTCGTGGCGGTTGCATGCGTCGAGGAAGTCGGCGTACCACTCGCGCATCTCCCACAGCTCCACCTCCTCATTATCCGGGGCGGCCCGCACGGCGGGATGGCGCATGTCGGAGGTGTCGGCTCGCGGTCGCCTGCCGGCGCGCGCAGGAGCTGCGAGCCTTCCCGTACGACCCCGAGAGCTGAGCGTCGGCAGCCGGCCGGTCAGCCGGCCGGCGTGGCCTCCCCCGCCAGGTGCCCGCCCACGGCCGAGATCGCCGGGGCGAAGAAGTAGCCGCCGCCGGTCGGCGTCACCCACTCGCGGTCGAGGACGAACCTGTGGGCCTTCCCCGACGGTGTGCGCACCTCGAACGAGCGGTCGCGGCGGCCGTAGACGTCGGCCTGGCCGATGACCGGGTCATGCCCGCCGGCGTTGGGCTGGAGGGCGGAGTTCGCCCACCGCCGGGTGACGAATTCGAACTGGTCCTCGATCGACGCCATGTGCGCGACGAACATGAGGCCGCGCTCGGCAGCGACCAGTTCCGGTGACGGATCGGTGACACCCGCGAGCACGGGCCCGTACGGGATGCCGCGACGCAGCATCAGCCGCATCATCGTGTCGGCGGGGGCGCCGAAGTCGGTGCCGCTGTCGCGCGGGTTCACCTTGCGGATGTGCCCCGCCATCGGGCACACGTCGCCGAAGACGTCGGCCCGTGCCTTCGGGTGCCCGTCGCCGCCGTAGCCGCCCTCGATGAGGCCGGCGTCCGGCGTCCACGCCTTCGTGCCGTCGTCGAACTGGAAGTGGTTGTGCGCGAACTCGTCGCCGGCGAGGTCGAGGTCGTCACGATCCGGTGTTCGGGAGAGGGGAGCGCCGCTCGGCCAGCGGCCGACCATCAGCGAGGCGAAAAGCACCGGATCCGTGCCGTACTCCGCGCTCGCGGCGGCCGCGAAGTCCCAGAACGCGGGCACGTCCTGCGCGAGGCGCCGGCAGACCAGGTACGAGCCGAGGCGTGCCCAGTCGGGGAACACCCCTTCGTCGGCCGCGGGCACGAGCGGATCGGCGGGGTTCTGCCGCGGCATCCCGAGCACGAACTGTCCCGGCCAGACGAGCGGCTGACCCGCGTTCCCGAAGAGGCGTGCGTGCGGGTCGCGCGGGTCGAGGTAACGCGGTGCGAGCAGTTCGCCATCGGCCGTCGCGCCCCGCACGCCGGGCTGCGAGACGCCGTCCTTGAAGCCGAAGTGCTCGTGCCCGCCGAGGTTGCCAGGCAGGTTCTCGCCGGCCTGAGCGAAGAGCGCCGACACCCCGTTCCGCGCACCCGCTTCGAGGATCGCGGATGCCTCGGCCTCGGCATCCGCGGCGGAATCGGCGGCGACCGTCACCAGGAAGTCGGCCTCCGATTCATCGCCGCCGACGCGCCAGCGGGCGCGGTGTCCGGACCTCGCGGGGTCGGCCGGATCACCGAGGTAGGTCGAACGCGCGGCGAGCCCCTGCCGGAAGGCGGCATCGCTCATCGCGTCCAGCGCCTCGTCGCCCAGGAGCTTCGCGACGGCCGGGCCCGAGAGCGCGAAGGCGACCCAGGTGGCGGGTGTCGTGGGCTCGGTGGCGCCCGTCCGCAGTCGCTCCCGCCGGAACTCGCGACGGAAGTCGAGCACCTCCTGCATGCTGCTGAGGCGCGGCGCGAGCCACTCGAGCCAGGCGCGGGCGCCGTCGACCTCGTCGATCCGCAGGAACAGGAACCGCTGGTGATCCTTGTTGAACCCGGGGATGACGTTGCCCTGGATGTCGGCGGTCGTCGCCGGATCGAACCGCGGCTCCCCCTCCGGGACCGCGTCCGCCGCGAGCGACCGGGCGACCGGCGCCGGCTCGGGCGTAGGCAGCTCGATTCCCGAAAGGCGCGGGACGCCGGCCGGCATCAGCCGTGCCAGCGCGTGCGCTCCCTCGCCGCTCATGCCGCTCCCCCGCTCACGACGTGCGCCGACATGGTGATGTGCTCGGCGATCTGGCCGCCGAAGTCGATCGGTCGCCCGCCGATGCGGATGTCGCCCACCCGGAACCCCTCATCTGCCGGCACCTCGTACGCCACCCGCAACGCCGCGCCTCGTGCGCCGCGCTCGATCGTCCAGTAGTCGCCGACAGGCGTGCCGTCGGGCTTGGTCCAGCCCGAGTCGTCCCAGCCGATCATGTAGAGGCCGGGCGGATCCGCCGTGGCGACCGACAGCCCCTGCCGCGACATCGCCCAGACGTCGAAGTTGATGCGGGCGTCGGCACCGGTCGCCCTCGAATACGGCAGCGCGTCGTAGCCGTCGATGGCGTGCTGCGACGGCTCGCTCTCCTGGGAGACTCCGAGCAGATCGCCCATCGAGTTGATGGGCATGACGTAGTGCACGATGCCGTCGGTCGTATTCCACCGGTTCCGGGGGTCGTATGCGCCGCCGTCGGGAAAGAGGTCTTGCTCAGCGACGGCCGGCGAGACCAATCGCCGGTAGAGCGCGAGCACGGCCTCCGGGTGCAGCTCGGCGAGCAGCATCCAGTACTCCGGCGTCTCGGTGGTGAAGGTGACGCGCGCGATCCTGCCGTCGACCTTCTCGACGTGCCATTCGAGGTACTCGATCTGCACCTCGCGCGACTCCGCCGCCGCGTACGCGGCGCGGCGGTCGTCGCGGTGTTCCATGAGCAACGGCCTCGAGAGTCCCGTCCAGGTGATCGCCCGCGCGCGATCGCGTCGCCCGGGACGCAGCGTCGGGTTCACGTACGCGCCGCGCCCGCTCACCTCGGTCGACGCGGCGATCAGCCCGCTGACGAGGTCGTGCCACTGATCGGGAAAATCCGATGCCGGCCCCGCATCGTCGAGGTGTGCGGGCGCCGAGAACCGGACCAGTTCCATGCTCGAGAAGCTAGCGCAGCGGATCCGGAATTCGCAGAACCACGCCCTTTCCGAAGTTATGCGCCACCGACGCTCCGGAAACGGACGCGAGCTCCGAATTCCGGATCGGCGCGAACAGTCCGGGTGGGAGGGGACGATGAGACTGAGTACTATTGATCGTGGGATTCAGTTCCACGAGAATCGGATACCGCACCACCCGCACCCACCGCCAGGAGTCCGATCGTGACCGACTTCCAGCCCCGCCCCGGCCAGCGCGTCGAGGGCTACGATGTCACCCGCCGCCGGGGCACCGACTACTACGCCGTGTTCGGCGACATCCCCGCCGCCGACCGCGAGGTGTGGGAGCGGGCGCAGGCGTACGTCGACGAGGTGGGTACGCGCATGCAGGACGCGTGGGACACCGGCGAGTACCCGCTCGACATCGCGATGCGCGGCGGCGCGCTCGACCTCTTCAACGACGGCATCGTCCACCCCGCGCTGACGCGCTTCTCGCCTCTGGCGGCGGGACTGGTGAACATGGAGATCTCGCGCGGCGACGGCTCGCTCGGCACCGTGCTCGCGGTCCAGGGCGGCCTCGCCCTCCGCACGCTCGCGCTGTTCGGCAGCGACGAGCAGCAGGCCCGCTGGCTGGTGCCGATCGCACGCGGCGAGGTCGCCGCATCCTTCGCCCTCACCGAACCCGACCACGGATCGGACTCGGTGTCCCTCGAGACCGTCGCCCGCCGGGACTCGTCCACCGGCGAATGGGTGATCGACGGCGCGAAGAAGTGGATCGGCAACGGCGCCTCGGGCGGCATCACGTTCGTGTGGGCGCGTGTCGAGGCGGACGACGACGAGTTCCACGGCGCGGTGCGCTGCTTCCTCGTCGAGCAGGACGCCCCGGGTTACACCGGCACGGTGATCACCGGCAAGGCGTCGCTGCGCGGCATCCATCAGGCGCACATCGCGCTCGACGGCGTGCGCGTGGCGTCCGATGCCGTGCTGCCCGGCACCAAGAGCTTCAAGGATGCCTCGACCGTGCTGTACTCGACCCGCTCGGGTGTCGCCTGGTCGGCGCTCGGTCATGCGACCGCCTGCTACGAGGCGGCGCTGTCGTACTCGCAGCAGCGCATCCAGTTCGGCAAGCCTCTGGCGAAGTTCCAGATGGTGCAGGAGCGGCTCGCGAACATGCTCGAGGAGCTCACCGCGATGCAGCTGTACTGCCGCTGGATGGCCGATCTCGAGGAGCGCGGCGAGCTGCGCCCGACGCAGGCCTCGCTCGCGAAGTACCACAACACCCGCGCCGCACGCCGGATCGCGTCGACCGCCCGCGACATGCTCGGCGGCAACGGCATCCTGCTCGAGAACGGCGTCATGCAGCACCTGGCCGACATCGAGGCGATCCACACGTACGAGGGCACCGAGAGCGTGCAGGCGCTGCTCATCGGCCGCGACATCACGGGTATGAGCGCATTCGCCTAGCTCTTGGCGGCGTTCCGGCGCAACCCGCCCGGGTTCGCCGGCGGCGTTGAATACGCTCGGCACATGGGACTGTTCCGTAACGACCCGCAGCGCGTGGTCCTCGATTCGCACGACGTCGAGCCGAAGGCCACCCGTGCGCCGTGGAGCCTGTGGGCCGACGGATTCGGCAAGCTCGGCATCCGGGCCATCCAGATCATCGTCGTGGTGGCGGTGGTCGCGGGGATCGTCTTCACGATCCAGTCGCTGACGCTCGTGACCATCCCCCTCGTGATCGCGCTCATCCTCGCCTGCGCTTTCCACCCGGTGATGAGCTGGATGCGGCGCCGCGGCGTCCCCTCGATCCTCGCGACCCTGATCACGATGATCGCGATCGTGGTGCTCCTGGGCCTTCTCGGCTGGCTCATCGCGTGGGCGGTGCAGAACCAGTGGGAGGACCTGTATGCCCAGGCCGAAGACGGATTCCAGAGCCTCCTCGCCTGGGTGCAGACGCTGCCGTTCGACTTCCTGCAGCCGGATCAGATCGACGAGTGGGTCGCCACGCTCACCGACTTCGTCACGAGCGCGCAGTTCGGCTCCGGCGCGCTCGCCGGCGTGAGCGCCGTGGCCAACTTCGTCACCGGGCTCGTGCTGATGGTGACGATCCTGTTCTTCTTCCTCAAGGACGGGCCCCAGATGTGGGAGTTCCTGCTGCGGCCGTTCCACGGCGCGGACTACCTGCGCGCTCGGCGCATCGGCGACAAGACCACCACCGTGCTGGGATCCTACGTGCGCGGCACCGCTACCGTCGCGGCGGTCGATGCGATCGGCATCCTGATCGGTCTGCTCATCCTCCAGGTGCCGCTGGCGATCCCCCTCTCGGTGCTGGTGTTCCTGCTTGCGTTCATCCCGATCGTCGGCGCCACGCTCGCCGGCATCCTCGCCGCCCTCGTCGCGCTCGTCGCCAACGGCTGGTTCAACGCCCTCCTCGTCGTCGGGGTGGTCGTGCTGGTCAACCAGCTCGAGGGCAACTTCCTGCAGCCGGTGCTGATGGGCCGGTCGATGAAGCTGCACGCCTTCGTGATCCTGGTCGCCCTGACCGTCGGCACCGTGCTCGGCGGCATCGTCGGCGCGGTGCTCGCGGTGCCCATCGCCGCAGCCGCGTGGGGCATCGTCCAGGTGTGGGACGGGCCGGATCTTCCGGCACGGTGGGCAAGGCCGAAGCATCCGGTCGCCGAGTGACGCCGGACGCGAGAGGCGAGGGCGAGACGAGCCCGCCTCTGGCACCCCGGGGGCGCACTGAGGCACCCCGGCGGCGCGCTGAGGCACGACGGCGCACTAAGGCACCCAGGCGGCGCACTAGGGCACCCGCGGCCGCCAAGACAAGGCGATCGCCCGATGAGCGGCGCCCCCCTTAGCGAGGAAAGTCGTACCTGTCAGCACAACCGGAACCGCCTCCAGGGTTCCGTCGCAGACGGGAGAGACCCATGAACGACATGACCTACACCGGCTACATCCTCGACCAGCACCGCGCCGCCGACCTCGCTCACGAGAACGAGCTGATGCGCATCCACCGCGAGCGCGGCCAGTCGCCGGCACGGCCCGACGGCCAGCCGCTCGCCGCCTGGTTCCGCGGGGTGCTGCACCACGGCTCGAACAGCGGCGCATCGGTCGCGCCGAGCCACTGACGCTTTCCGGACGGGGAGCGCACACCCCGAGGTCTGCCCACGGATGTGCGCCGGAAGGGGGCGGAGTCGCAGGGGCTCCGCCCGCTTCCGCACCCTGTGCGAGGGCCCCCCGCGGCGGGCATCCGACAGGAGACGCACATGAACGACATCCGATGCCCGGAAGGTGCCACGATATGACCATGCCCGCTCCCTCCTCGAGCCCGCGCATGGTCGGCCGGCACACCGAGCTCGCCGCCCTCCTCGAGGCGTACGACGACGGTGTGCGCGCAGTGCCGCGCACCGTGATCGTGCGCGGCGAGGCGGGGGTCGGCAAGACCCGGCTGGTGCAGGAGTTCCTCGCCCTCGTCACGGCCGATCCGCTCGGGTCACGGTCCGATCCCGACGACGAGCCGGTCGTCGCGTTCGGCCAGTGCGTCGACCTCGGCCCCATCGGCGCCGCGTTCGGCCCGGTCCGCCGGGTGCTGCGCGACCTGCACGCCGCCGTCGGCACCGACGCGCTGCGCGAGGCCGCGGGCTCCGCCGCGGCGATCGCGAGCCTCGCCGCCCTCGTGCCGGGCATCGCCGACGAGACGCCCGAAGCCGAAGAGGCGACCGGGGAGTTCGCCGAGGCGATCGAGGTGCTCCTCGAGCGCCTCTCGCAGCGCCGGCACGTGATCGTCGTGCTCGAAGACCTGCAGTGGGCGGATGCCGCGACCATGGCTCTGCTGAAGACCCTCGCCAGCACGCTCCGGGGCCGCCGGCTCACCATCGTCGCCACGTACCGCTCCGACGACATCGACCGCTTCCACCCCCTGCGGCCCGTCCTCGCCGAGCTCGACCGCACGCGCTCCGTCGTGCGTGTCGAGGTGACGCCACTGAACCCGGACGAGGTCGCCGAGCAGGTCGCGCAGCTGGCCGGCGGCCTCGACCCGCGTGTCGTCGAGGCGCTCGCGGAGCGCAGCGGCGGCATCCCGTTCCTCGTCGAGGAGCTCGTGGATCTCGGCGACCGCGCCCTTCCCGACACGCTGCGCGAGCTCGTGCTCGCGCGCTACGCGCGCCTCGGCGAGGACGCGCAGCAGGCCCTGCGCACGATGGCCGCGGGCGGAGTGCACGTCGACGACGATGTGCTCGCCGCCGTGACCGCACTCGACGAGCACGCGCTCGACCACGCCGTGCGCGAGGCCATCGACACGCGCGTGATCGTCGCCGACGGTGCCGGCTACGCCTTCCGGCACGCGCTCACCCGCGAGGCGGTCGAGGGCGAGATGCTGCCGAGTGAGCGCGTGCGCGTCCACCGTCGGTACGCCGAGCACCTTCGCGATCACCGCGGCGAGTCGCCCGACGACGCGTCCGCCGTCGCCGAGCACTGGCTCGCCGCGCGCGACCTGCCGGCCGCCTTCGACGCGACGGTGGTCGCCCTGCAGGAGACGCGGTCCCGGTTCTCCCCCGCGACCGCCGCGAAGCTCGCCGAGCGTCTCGCCGAGCTCTGGGATCAGGTCCCGGATGCCGAGACCCGCTCCGGCACGACGCTGCCGGCCCTGCACCTCGACGCGGCGCAGGCGTGGCACGATCTCGGCGACCCGGAGCGCGCGCTGCGATCGGCGAACGAGGGGCTCGCCGTCTGCCCCGACGATCCGATCACACGCGCCGCGCTGCTGCGGCGGCGGTATGTCGAGACGTTCAACCTCGAGCACCGGGGCCGGCGCGACGACATCGACGAGGCCGTCTCGCTGCTGGAGGGCAGCGACGACCGCCGCGCGAGGATCCTGCTCTCGCGGGTGCTGACGAACATGGCGATCGACGAGCACGGCACCGATGCGGCGCAGCACGCCGCCCGCGCGATCGCGCTGGCGGAGGAGTCCGGCGACGACGACGCCCTCGCGGTCGCGCTGACCGTCGAGGCGTGGCGCATCGCCGGCGACGAGGACGACGAGCCCGGCGCGCTGGCGCCCCTCGAACGCGCCGTGACGCTGCGCCTGGACCCGTCGATGCGCGCGTACGCCGGTCAGGCGCTCACCGACATGCTGCTGCGGGTAGGCCGGTTCGACGAGGCCTCCGTCGTCGGCGCGCAGCACTTCGAAGAGGTCTCGCGCGCCGGCATCGAGCGCGGCTCGGGGGCGGCGCTGGCGCATTCGCTGTCGTTCGCGCTGTTCGCGACGGGCCGGCCCGACGCCGGCCTGAGGTATGCGCAGCGCGCCCGCAGGCTCTTGAGCCCCGTCGACAGCGCCTCGGTGGTGCGCCGGCTCGCGTCGCATCTCTCGTGGGATGACCGCGCGGCGGAGCGCGACGACCTCTTCGCCACCGAGCGCGGCAGGATCGAGGAGTCGCAGCGCCGCTACCCCGACAAGGACGACTGGTGGGCGATCGAGCGCGCGGAGGCCGCGCTCGCGCTGCACGGCGGGGAGATCGGGCCTGTGGCCACCGACGTCCTCGCGGCCGCCGAGGGCGAGGCGCGCACGCCCGCGGTGCGGCGGTACGCGCTGCTGACGGCAGCCCTGCTGACCCTCGCTCCCGGCCGGACCCCCGACCCGGACGCACGCGCGCGGATCGGGGCGGCGGTCGAGACGCTGCCCGGCGTCGGGCTCGCACGGTCGGTCGCAGGGTTCGTGCGGGCGTCGCTGGCCGACGCCGACGGCGTCCCCGCCGCCCAGCGCGTCGAGGCGTGGCGAGGAGTCGTCGACGATCTCTCGGGCGGCGGCATGCCGATCTGGCACGTGCAGACGGCGCACTGCCGCCTCGCGTGGGCGCTCATCGACGCCGGTGAGCGCACCGAGGCCGCGACCCTGCTGAGCGACGTCGCGGCCGAGTCTCCGGCGCTCGGGGTCGCCCGCGTCGCACGCTGGGCGACCGAGCTCGCGACCCAGGCGCGGCTCGCGCCCGGTTCCGCGACCGCCGACTCCTCGCACGGCGCCGTCGCGACGCTGACGCCGCGCGAGCTGCAGGTGCTCGAGCTGATCGCCGAAGGCCTGACCAACCCGCAGATCGGCCAGCGCCTGTTCATCAGTCCCAAGACCGCGTCCGTGCACGTCTCGGCGATCCTCGCGAAGATCGGCGCCGCCAACCGCGCCGAGGCGGCCGCGCTGTACGCCGCCTCGGCCTCGACGCCCACGTCCGCCTGACCAGGAACGCCCCCTGTCGGGTGTCGGCGGGGGGCGGCAGGATGGAGCGCATGCCCTACGAGATCCCTGCGCCGATGCTCGCGAAGTCGGTTCCCGACGTTCCCGAGCCGGCGAAGTCGGCGGGCGGGTTGAGCTACGAGCCGAAGTGGGACGGGTTCCGTGCCCTCATCTCGTGGGACGGCGAGAACGTCGAGATCGGGTCGCGCGGCGCGAAGCCGCTCACGCGATACTTCCCCGAGCTCGTCGAGGCGTTCGCGCGGCTCCTGCCGGAGCCGTGCCTGCTCGACGGAGAGATCGTCGTGCCGATCGACCGCGACGGGCGGCGGCGGCTCGACTGGGAGTCGCTGTCGCAGCGCATCCACCCCGCGGCATCCCGCGTGAACATGCTCGCCGAGCAGACCCCGGCGATATTCATCGCGTTCGACCTGCTCGCCGTGGCCGACACCGACCTGCAGGACGAACCGTTCGCGACGCGCCGTGCGAGGCTCGTCGAGTTGCTGCGCGACGTGCCAGACCCGGTGCACGTCACCCGCACGACCGACGACCCCGACCTCGCCCGCCGCTGGCTCGCCGAGTTCGAGGGTGCCGGGCTCGACGGCGTGGTCGCGAAGCCCCTCGATCAGCCGTACGCCCCGGGCAAGCGGACGATGTTCAAGATCAAGCACGCGCGCACCGCCGATGTCGTGGCGTTGGGCTATCGCATCCACAAGTCGGGCGAGGGTGTCGGCTCCCTGCTCGTCGGCCTGTACAGCGAGGACGGCACGCTCTACCCCGTCGGCGGCGTGGCCGCCTGGAGCAACGCCCGCCGGCTCGAGCTCATCGAAGAGCTCGCCCCGCTCGTCGAGCGCGACGCCGACGGCGAGGCGCTGCGCGGCGAAGGCGAGAAGTCGCGCTTCCAGGCGGGTCGGGCCGACTCGTCGTTCGTACGGCTGCGCCCCGAGCGCGTGCTCGAGGTGCGCTACGACCAGCTCGAAGGCTGGCGATTCCGCCACACCGTGCAATTCGAGCGCTGGCGCCCCGACCGAGACCCCGTCTCGTGCACGTACGAGCAGCTCGAGGTGGTCGCGGCGTACGACCTCGCCGACGTCCTGGTCTGACGCTTCGCGCGGCGGGCGGGTGCTTGCCGGCAGAGCTCTGTTGGCGTGCTCTGCGCGGGTGTACCGTGCGGTCAGGGTCACTGCTGACGGAGGCATCCATGGCCCGCATCGACCACCAGCGCTCTCGCGGTCGTGCAGGCACGCGGGTCGCGTTGATGTGCGCCGCGCTCGCGGCACTGCTGATCTCGGGATGCTCGTCAGCGTCGTCCTCGCTCCCCGAGCAGACGCCACCGGCCGACGTGATCCGTGAGGACATCGACGCCGTCTTCGGCACGCTCTACGGCGAGGATGCGGTCCGCGCGGTGCTCGTGCAGCAGCACGGCGAACTCGTGTATGAGCAGTATGAGGATTCGACCGCCGACGACACCTGGGACGTGCGCGGCGTCACCCGCGCGGTGACGTCGACCCTCGTCGGCATCGCCATCGACCGCGGACTCATCTCGGGAGTCGACGCGACGCTCGGTGAGCTGCTTCCCGACTACGCGGCCGCCCTCACGCCCGAGACCGCGGCCATCCAGCTGAAGTCCGTGCTCACGCACACTGCGAATTTCGCGCCGACGTCCGAAGAGCGCGACATCCGCGGAAGCCCGGCCGACCTGTATGCACAGACGGACTGGGTCGCCTCGATCCTCGCGGACCGGGCGGCCCGCGGGCCGGGAGATGGCGCGTTCCTCTTCTCCGACATGGGCACTCACATCCTCGCCGCCGTCGTCGCCGAGGCGACCGGGATGTCGCCCTTCCGGTTCGCCGAGCAGACGCTGTTCGGTCCGCTGGAGATCGACACCGACCCCTGGTGGGAGGAGCGCTTCACCCCCGGCGACCCCGAGGCACTGCTCCAGGACTACCAGGATGCGGGGGTCGCCTGGCCCGCCGACCCGCAGGGGGTGAACCTCGGCTTCACGCACCTGCGACTCCACCCGACGGACCTCGTCCGCCTCGGCCAGCTCTTCCTCGACGAGGGGGTGTGGAGCGGAGAGCAGGTGGTGTCGGCCACCTGGGCCGTCCAGGCGACCAGCCCCGTCGTCGCCACGATCGGCTATGGAGACATCAGCTACGGCTACCAGTGGTGGATCGATCCGAGTCGCGACGTGTTCTACGTCCAGGGCGAGGGCGGAACGGCGGTCGTCGTCGATCCGGTCAGGGATGCCGTCGCGGTGATCGCCTCCGAAGTCACGGTCGACGATCTGCGCGGGAACCACGGTTACGCGAGTGCGACCGCCGTGGGACTGGCGAGTCTGCTCCTCGCCGACCTGTCCGCCGACTCCGGGTGAGTCCCGTCCTGCGGGTCGCTCCGTGGCGCGAACGCTCAGGCGTCATCCTTCGGCCAGTTCGCCTCGTTCTTGCGGCTGGGCTGCACACGGGGCGGCTCCCCGGGCATCTTCGGGAAGTCCGGCGGGAACGGCAGCTCGCCGAGCCCGTCGTCGAGGTCGCGCTGCCACCACTCCAGCAGCGTGTCGATGCGCCCCGGCTTCGCGAGCAGGTCCGCCCACGGGTCGCCGACGTCGGCCAGGCGCCGGGGAACCGTCCGCACCGTGAACGCGGCCGGGTCGACCCCGGCCTCCAGTTCGTCCCACGTGAGGGGCGTCGACACTGTCGCGTTCGGCAGCGCCCGCGGGCTGTAGGCGCCGGCCATCGTGCGGTCGCGGTTGGCCTGGTTGAAGTCGATGAAGATGCGCTCGCCGCGCTCCTCCTTCCACCAGTTCATCGTCACCTTGTCAGGCAGACGCCGCTCGAGCTCGCGGCCGGCGGCGATGACCGCGTGCCGCACATCGAGGAACTCCCACTCCGGCTCGATCGGACAGAACACGTGGATGCCGCGATTGCCGCTGGTCTTGAGGAACGCCGTCAGACCCGCCTCGGCGAGGACGTCGCGCATCGCGGGGGCGACGGCCGCGGCATCCGTGAAATCCGTTCCCGGCTGCGGATCGAGGTCGATGCGCAGCTCGACGGGGTTGTCGGTGTTCGCGGTCAGCGACGCCCACGGGTGGAAGACGATCGTGTTCATCTGCACGGCCCACACCGCCGCGGCGATCTCGGTGAGGATGATCTGGGGATGCCGCCGCCCGCTGTTGTACGTGACGGTCTGGGCTTCGACGAAGGCCGGCGCCCCCTTCGGCGGGTTCTTCGAGTAGAACCGCTCGCCGTCGACACCCTCGGGGAACCGTTCGAGAGAGACGGGGCGGTCGCCGTTCGCGGCCAGGAAGGGCTCCTGCACCGCGATGAGGTACTCCGCGAGCTCGCGCTTCGTGATGCCGACCTCCGGCCAGATCACCCGGTCGGGGTTCGAGATCCCCACCTCGCGATCGCCGTCGGGGCCGGGCACGGTGAGGGTGATCCGCGGGGACGCCATGGATCAGACGCTAGCGGGGAGCCGCGACATCCGTCACCCCGCTCACCGCGCGAAGCGGTAGAGCTGCCCGGCCCGGCGGCGAGCCTCAGTCCACGAGGGCGAGCACCGGCGCGAGATCCTCGCGGCCGAGTCGGATCCACGGCCCCGCGGGGTCGACCACGATCCCCGTGATCCCGTCGTCGCTGCGCAGCGCCTTGGCGAGCTGGGCGCCGGTGATGGGTCCGGCGTTGTCGCCACGACCCATGACAGCGATTTCGAGCGGATGCGAGTACACCTCGAGGAAGCGATGCCCCTCCGCGTCGCGGCCCTCGGCCAGGCCGGGTGCGCCGCTCTCCGCGACTCCCACCGCGACCCACAGGGGCACCCGAGTGAGCGCCTCCGCCACCTTGCCGCTGATCTCAGGAGTGCGCTCCGCCGCGAGGAGGGTCTTGACGGTCAGCTGCGGATCGGCCTGCTCGACGGCCCGCTCGAGCAGCTCCTTCGGAAGCACGGCACGAGAGGGGGCGGACGCGGGGTCGATGATGATCCCGTCGTAGGCGCTGGCGAAAACGTGCCGCAGCACCGTGAGCACCGGCTGGCCCATTGCCGACGTCTCCGTGTCGCCGTCTGCCTTGACGCTCGCCTGCAGCGCGGCGCCGCTCGAGTAGACCAGGGCGAATGTGCGCTCACCGGAGTTGGCGATCGCGAGCGGCAGACCCTTACCCTCGGCGAGGAGCGCGCGGGCGTCGCCCTTGACCCGCAGGAAGAGATGCCCCTGCAGCAGCTGCCGCGCGACGTCGAGCAGCGCCTGGGACGCCGGGGCGTCGCCGACGCGCCCGAGCGCAGCGCGCAGCAGCACATTGTCGCGCAGCCCCGGCACGGTCTCAGTCTGCTCGGGCGCCGTGCGCATCCACTCCCGCAGACCCATGCGCGGCTGCGGGCCGGGGGGCACGGTCTCGTCGGCCCGCGGCTCGCGCGGCTGGGCCGGCTGCGAGGAGGACGGGGACACCCCGAGCCCGCCGAACGACGAGACGGAGATGGAAACGGATGCCGCTTGCGCTTCATCGTCGGGTGCGTCGGGGGCGGTGCCCGCCTCCGCGGTCCGGGCCGCAGCATCCGTCTCCGGAGAAGGCGGGTCGCTCACGGCGGCCTGCGCGGAGTCGGACGGAGCGGCGGCCGGCCCGTCGGGTGCGATCTCGGCCGCGACGTCCTCAGCCTGTGCGGGCTCGGGGGAGGTCGACGGCTGCTCGGCGGGCTTCTTCGGACGGCGCGAGAACAAGGCCATTGTGCGAGCCTAACCCGCCGCCGCGCCGCCGCCCTCCGGATGGAACGCGACTCGGCACCTGCACAGCTCAGCCCAGCGCGGAGGCCCCGGCGACGATCACCCCGATGCCGACGGCGAGAAGGGATGCTGCGAGCACGACGACTCCGGCCCACAGGAGAGCGATCGCGCGACCCGGGCGCTGCGGATCGCGGCCCAGCACCGACAGGAAGAATCCGCCCGGGAGGAGCAGCGCGCTCGCAAGCACGCCGACCGACGCCCACTGCCACGGCATCGGGACGCCGACCGCCGACACCAGGAGGAGGCTCACGAGCCCCAGGATCACGAGCACGCCGGCGTGCGCGTGCCCGGCGCGGAAGAAGGTCTTCTGCAGCCCGTTGAAGGGCAGACCGCGCGTCGCGATCCGCAGCAGGAAGGCGCCGCCCGACATGATGCCGATGACGGTGAGGATCGTCGCGCCGGCGACGATCGTGAGGATCGGGTCCATCGTGGCCTCCGTTGGATAGTTTCGCTCTCCAATATTGGATAGCTATAGTATCCAATGTCAAGACCTAGGGGGCTGCGTCATGAAGATCTCGGAGCTGTCGGAGCGCAGCGGGGTGCCCGTGGCCACCGTGAAGTTCTATATTCGCGAGGGCATGCTCCCCCGGGGTGAGGCGCTTTCCACGACCCGCGCGGAGTACGGCGAGGAGCACCTCTCCCGCCTCACCCTCATCGGCGCGCTGGCCGACGTGCGCGGACTCCCGCTGTCTCGTGTGCGCGACATCCTGGCCCTGATCGACGCCCCCGACGACGACCCGATCGCGACCCTGGGGCGTGCGGTGGGCGCCCTCCCGCCGTACGTCGAGTCCGACCGCGACGACTATCCCCGCGCGCGAGAGGCGATCGGCGAACTCGGCCTCACGTACGACCCCGATTTCACCGCGGTTCCCCAGCTCGACGAGGCGCTGCGGGCTCTGGAAGCGGCGGGATTGGATGCCTCCCCCGCCGTGCTCCGCCGCTACAGCGACGCGATGCGCCAGGTCGCGACCGAAGAGCTCGCCCCGATGGCCGGCATGTCGCGCGCCGAGGCGGTGCCCTACGCGGTGCTCGGCACCGCGCTGTACGAGCCGGTCATGCTCGCGCTGCGCCGCCTGGCCCACCACCATTTGCTCGCCACCGGACCCGACGGAGGCCGACTCTCCGAAGAGAAGCCGGCCTCCGTGTGACCTCTGCGCGGGCTATCGCGATGCGACGGCCCGCGTGGCCTCGGACGACTCGACAACCGTCTGGTAGCCCGCCAGCGTTCCGGTCACCGCGACCGTGAGGCGGGCACCCGCGATGTCCGGGGTCAGAACGAGTGACTCACCGCTCGCGTTCGGGATCGGCGCCCCGTCGGCGAACCATTGGAACGCGAACTGCGTGCCCTCGGTCCAGCCGCGAGGGTGAGCCTTGACCGTCTTGCCCACGCGCAGGGGACCAGTGATCTTCGGAATCGAAGATTCGAGCACGGGCAGGACAGCCGATCCGAGTACTGCGTCGATTCCAGTGCGCTGCTCGCCGTTCGCGATCCGGATGACGGTGGCCGACCCACGGTCGGCGACGTCGTCCCACCACTCACTGATGAGCGCTCCGTCGATCTCCGTCGAGAACGAGACGCGGTACGAATCGGCGGGGAGCCCCAGCGACGTCCAGCGGCCGTCCGCATCGGTCCGCGCCCCATCGCCCCAGGAGCCTGCGTCGATGACCACCGAGACACCCTCGAGCGGGTTCCCCAGCGCGTCCGTCACCACTCCTGAGAGGGTTGCGCTGAAGGTCTCGAGCACCGACTCGTCGTCGAGCGAGAGGACTGCGTCGATTCCGGAGATCGTCGCCGCGGTGCCGACAACGATGTCGTCGGCCGAGGCGACGTCCGGCGCGTTGTGCCACCACTCCTTGAGCGCGGCCCCGCCACCGGTCTCAGTGGTGAACCCCACACGATACGTCCCGGCCTCGAGGCCGCGAAGTTCGTAGGAGCCGTCGGCTCCGGCTCGGCCATCGCGCAACCACTGGCCCTCGGAGTCGTAGAGGGTGACCTGGGCATCCGCCGATGGCGCCCCCTCGCCGTCGCGGAGAACACCCGTGATCGACGCCCCCACCGCCAGGCGTGCACTCACATCGGTGGCGACCTCGCCCGGCGCCAGTGACAGCACCGTCGCCGCCGCCTCCGTCCTCGCGTCGTTCCACCACTCGCCGACGACGTTGACGGACGCGTTATCGGTCATGAACTGCACGCGGTAGTCACCAGGTGTGAGACCGGTGAGCGTGAACGAGCCATCCGACGAGGTGCTCACCCCACTCGCGTAGTTCGGACCACCGATGTTGACCGGACGCGCCCACACCGCCACGTCGGCAACCGGTGCGCCGGCCTCATCTGTGACAACGCCCGTGACCGTCGCGCCGATGGTCAGTTCGGCGTCTGCCGTGGCTGTCGCACCGGAGCCGACGCTCACAGTCCGGGCCGTGTCGGCGTAGGGCGCGTCGTCGAACCACTCGCCGAGAAGCGAGCCCGAGGACCAGAACGCGACCTTGTAATCGCCCGCGGCGAGACCGAGCACTGCGTACGCACCGGTTTCGTCCGTCGTGGCGGATCCCGCCCACTCGCCCGCGCCCCACGCCTCCGCGTGGTACACCGATACGCCCACGCCGGAGGCAGGGGTTCCGTCGCTGTCCGTGACCGTGCCTGCGACTGAGCCGGCCAATCCGAGTACCGCGTCGTACCCCGTGTGTTCCGTCCCGGCGGTGACCGCGACCGACGTCGCCTGCGAGCGTGAAGCGGCGTCGTCCCACCACTCGCCCGCGAAGGCGGCGCTGAGAAGGGCCGGAGCGAACTCGAGCAAATAGGAGCCCGTCCGCAGGCCCGCGAGGCGGTAGGCACCGGTCGCGTCTGTGAAGCCGCTGCTCGCCCACCGGCCCATGTCGTCGATGGCGCGCACCGACACGCCCGTGATCGGCTCGCCGGCTTCATCGCTCACCTCGCCGGAGAGCGCCGCGCCCACGCCGAGTTCCGCGTCGATGTCGACGACAGCTGCACCCGACACGACGGAGATGGTCTTCGCCGACAGGATGTCGCCGGCGTCGTCCCAGTACTCCGCGATCAGTTCGGACGCGCCGGAGAAGGGTCGGAACTCGATCCGGTAGTCCCCGTCGGGCAGACCGGACAGGGTGTACGCCCCACTTGCATCCGTCGCGACGGAAGTGTGCCATGCCCAGTATCCCCATGCCGACTGGTAACGGTGCGCGATGACCGAGACGCTGTCAGCGCCCGTGCCGTCCTCCGCCGCAACCACACCGGAGATCGATCCGGTGTCGTCGGCGCGCGCCGGCGTGGCACCGAGCACCCCCGCCAACAGCACCAGCACAGCCAGTACAACACCGAGATAGCGAGAACCAGAACGGCCCCAGACTGCAGTCATCGACACCCCATCGCGCGACAAAGAAGACGCGGCGGACGCCGCGCGCGCTCATCCTGACAGAGTCCGCGGACACGTAGAGGCGGTCTGTGGATAACCCGTCAGAGCTTGGAGATCGGGGCGATCTTGATCAGCAGCTTCTTCGGCCCTGCGGAGTCGAACCGCACGTGGGCGACGCGCTTGGCACCCTCGCCGGTGACGGCGTCGACGCGGCCCTCGCCGAAGTCGTCGTGACGGATGCGGTCGCCCGGCGCCAGCTCGAGGTCGCCGTTGTCGCGCACCTTGGCGGGGATCTTGTTCGCGAACCGCTCGAGGTTGCCCGACGGCTCGCGCCGCGCCAGCGGCACCAGGTCGTCGCCGTAGCGCCGGCTGCCCGAACCGCCGAAACCGGAGCCGGACCCCGAACCTCGGCGCGCGTTCAGCGCGCGCGACTGCGTCCCGCCGCGCGAGTTGACGTCGCCCGGCGACTGGCGCCAGTGAAGCAGCTCGGCCGGGATCTCCTGCAGGAACCGGCTCGGCATCGCCACCGTCACCTCGCCGAACTGCGCGCGGGTCATCGCGAGCGAGAGGTACAGGCGCTTGCGGGCTCGCGTGATGCCCACGTAGAACAGCCGCCGCTCCTCCTGCGGGCCGCCGGGCTCCCCCGCCGAGATCCGGTGCGGGATGAGGTCCTCTTCGACACCCGTGACGAACACGGCGTCGTACTCGAGACCCTTCGCCGTGTGCATCGTCATGAGCGACACCGAGCCTGAGGCGTCCTCGAGGTCGTCGGCATCCGACACGAGAGCGACTTCGGTGAGGAAGTCCAGCAACGTGCCCTCGGGGTTGTTGCGTGCGAACTCGCGGGCGACGGCGACCATCTCGTCGAGGTTCTCGATGCGCGCTTCGTCCTGCGCGTCCTTGCTCGCACGCAGCGCGTCGTAGTAGCCGCTCTTGTTCAGCAGCAGCGTGAGGCCCTCGGCGACCGCGGTCGGGGGGGCCAGTTCGCCCGACGCAGGGAGCATGATCTCGGATGCCTCGGCCAGCACCGCGTCGAGATGTGCGATGGCCGCCTGGATCTTGGGTCCGACGCCCAGCGCCGACGCGTTCGCGAGCGCGTCGCGGAACGTGATCTGCTGGTCGGCCGCGTACCGCGAGATCGTCTCGATCGTCACGTCGCCGATGCCGCGGCGCGGGCGGTTGATGATGCGGCGCATCGCCATCTCATCGGCCGGGTTCGCGACGGCGACGAGGTACGCCAGGGCGTCCTTGATCTCGGCCCGTTCGTAGAACTTCGTGCCGCCCATGATCTTGTAAGGCAGCGCGGAGCGGATGAAGATCTCTTCCAGCGCACGCGACTGCGAGTTGGTGCGGTAGAACACCGCGACCTGCGAGTAGTCCACGCCGGCACGGCGCAGCGCCTCGATCTCGTCCGCGACGAACTGGGCCTCGTCATGCTGCGAGTAGCCGGTGAAGCCGACGATCTGCTCACCCGCGCCCACGTCCGTCCACAGCTTCTTGTCTTTGCGGTCGAAGTTGTGGCTGATGACCGCGTTCGCGGCGGACAGGATGTTCTGCGTCGACCGGTAGTTCTGCTCGAGCAGCACGACCTTGGCGCCCGGGTAGTCCTTCTCGAACTCGCTGATGTTGCGGATGTCGGCGCCGCGGAACGCGTAGATCGACTGATCCGAGTCTCCGACCACCGTGAGCGACGCGCCCTCTTCGGCGGCGGGCTCCGGCTCGAAGATCATCATGCCGCCGGAGCCGGCGAGGGGTGCGGCATCCGATCCCGGCGGACGCGTCAGCTCGTGGATCAGCGCGTACTGCGCGTGGTTGGTGTCCTGGTACTCGTCGACCAGCACATGCCGGAAGCGCCGCCGGTAGACGTCGGCGACCTGCGGGAACGCGCGGAACAGGAACACCGTCTGCCCGATGAGGTCGTCGAAGTCGAACGCGTTCGCCTTCTGCAGCTCGCGCTGGTACGCGCCGAACAGCTCGACGAACACGCGCTCGGCAGGGTCGCTCATGTTGGCCGAGCGGGCGTAGGACTCAGCATCAGCCAGCTCGTTCTTCAGCCGCGAGATCTTCGACTGCGTGGCCGCGGGAGTGAGGCCGAACGCGTCCGCCTCGTGCTCCTTGACGAGGCGCTTGATGAGCGCGCGCGAGTCGCCGGAGTCGTAGATCGTGAAGGACTTGGTGAAGCCGAACTGCTCGGCCTCGCGCCGGAGGATCCGCACGCAGGCCGAGTGGAACGTCGAGATCCACATGCCGCGCGACGAGTCGCCCACGAGCTGCTCGACGCGCTCGCGCATCTCGCCGGCGGCCTTGTTGGTGAAGGTGATCGCCAGGATCTGACTCGGCCATGCCTCCCGGCCCCGCAGCAGCGACGCGATCCGCCGTGTCAGCACGCTGGTCTTACCCGAGCCCGCGCCGGCCACGATGAGCAGAGCCTGCCCGCGGTACGTCACGGCCTCCCGCTGCTGCGGGTTGAGCCCTTCGAGCAGGTCTTCGTCGGGGCGTGCGCCGGTGGCCCGAGGGCCGATGTCTCTGCCGACGATGATGGGGGTGCTGGCGTCCGTCATTGCCCGTCAAGTCTAGGCGCGCGCGCCGACACCCACCCCCGGGGCTCCCGCCGTCGCAGAGCGACGGTGCTGGCCTCACTGCAGCCCCGACGCAGCCGCCTTCAGCCGCTTCAGCGACGGCGACACCTCATCCAGCCGTTCCTCCGCCTCGTCGCGCAGCAGGTCGGCGATGGTCACGTAGGCGTCGGACGGCTCGCCCGCCCGGCCCGCGAGCGCTCCTTCGTGCGCCACCCGGTGCGCGAGCAGCCTCGCGTCGCGATGCGCGCCGAGCGCGTCGTGCAGGTACTCGCCGGCGTGCGCGATGGCTTCGACCTGCTGAGGGAACAGGTCCGGTGCGACGTCGGCGATCGCCTCGGCGACATACCGCGTGCGGCGCGCGGCCTTGCGCAGTGCGTGGTGCGCCTCGTCGGATCCGTCCAGCCGGCCCTCGGCCTTCTCCACGCGGCGCGCCTGATTCGCCAGCACGTCCGCGAGCACGTCCGGCGCGGGCCGATCCGGCTCGACGACGCCGGCGGTATCGACGAACTCCCGCAGCAGCCTTGTGCGCTCCTCTGCTCGCGGCGAGCCTGCGAGCTGCACCAGCCGCTGGTGGGCGGCGGCGTAGGCGTCGCGCTGGCTCTCGACGAGCCGGTGCACGACGGCCGGGTCGTCGATCTGCGCACGTTCCAGCAGCTGCTCCGCGACGTCCGCCGCAACCTCGATGTCGCGCACGACCCCCAGCTCGCGCCCCCACTCCGCATACGCGACGCGCAGGCGCTCGGCCGACCGCGTGTCGAGCTCCGCGCGGAACCCGCCCAGCACACTGCGCAGCCGCCGCACGCGCACGCGGTGCTGATGGACGCCGTCCGGCTCGTCCGCCAGAGCGGCAGCGGCGGTGCCTTCGACTTCGGCCGCCGCGCGGCGCACGATCTCGCCGAGCACCTCCCCGACGGTGGGGGTCTTCCGCGACCTGCGCATCTCCCGAGCCTAGGGACGCACCGCGCGGCGGGGAAGATCCGCGACCAGCGGGGGCTGGCCGGGGAGAGCTTTCAGCCGCGAGTGGGCAAGATAGACCCCATGCGCACCCTCCTCAACATCATCTGGCTCGTGCTGTCGGGCTTATGGATGTTCCTCGGCTACATGCTGGCAGGGGTGGTGCTGTGCATTCTGATCCTCACCATCCCGTGGGGCATCGCCTCGTTCCGCATCGGCCTCTACGCCCTCTGGCCGTTCGGCCGCACGATCGTCGACAAGCCGACATCGGGCGTCGGCTCGTTCCTCGGCAACGTCGTCTGGGTGGTCCTCGCCGGCTGGTGGCTGGCGATCGGTCACATCATCACCGGCATCGCGCTGTGCATCACGATCATCGGCATTCCGCTGGGCATCGCGAGCTTCAAGCTCGTCCCGATCTCGCTCATGCCCCTCGGCAAGGTCATCGTCGACAGCCGCACGCTCCAGCCGGTCTGATCCGGATCACGGATGCCGCGGGCCCGCCCGCGCCTAGGGCTCGACGATGTGCGATCGCGTGGCGAGCGCGTTGAGCTCCTCGCATCCCCCGGCCGTCACGAGGACCGCGCCGCCGATGCACACCTGGCGGAGTCCGATGAGTGCGGCGGGCTGGAACGCGAACGCCATGCCCGCGCGGAGTTCGAAGTCGCCGTCTGCGGGAACGACGCCGGGAATCGGATAGCCGTCGAGGTCGGCACGACCCTGGGCGTTGACCCACATCGGGCTGTTGTACAGGCCGGGTGAGACGGTCTGCACCACGGGTGGCCGGCTCCACACGTCGGCCGCGACGATCTCCGCGTGCATCGCGGCGTACACGTCCGAGAACAGGACGCCAGGCCGTGTGGCGGCGACGCCCGCCTCGTAGGCTGCGCGGGCGGCATCCGCGAGACGGCGGTGCACGTCGTCGGATCCGAACTGCACGTGCATCTGCTGCTGCGACTCCAGCCCTGCCCAGCAGGCGAAGATCTCCGCGCCGATCGAGTCGCCCGGACGGAGGATCGGCGGCTCGCCGCCGGCCCAGCCCCATTCGATGGGACCGCCGAAGGCGGGGTTCCCGCTGCGGAGGATCATCCCGGGTCCGGCGCTGTGACCGCCCCGGCGCGTGATCTCGGCCTCGACCGCCGCGTACACGTCGCTCTCGCGCGCACCGACGCGCGCAGCATCCAGGAACACGCGGCTGGCGTGCTCGCCGATCTCGGCCGCGTGACGGAACAGCTCCTGCTCCTGCGGGCTCTTCACCAGTCGCGCCCGCGCGAAGGGGAGCGTGATGTCGACCCATTCGACGTCGGGCGTCGCCGCCGTGATCATCTCCCAGGCTCCGTGCGGGATGCCGCCGCCGAATGGGGACGCACCGCCCAGGCCGATCACTCCGACGCGCCCACGACCGATGCGCCACGTGCGCAGCACCTCGGCGATCAGCAGGGGCGGGGGGCCGGTGCGCAGGTCCGCGATCCATCGCGCGTCGGCGAGCCGCCGACCCTGGTCGTCGGACCTCAGCAGAGCGACCGCGCCCACTCCCGAGAGGAGAGCGGGCTCACCGTCGCGCGGAATCGCGACGATGCCACCGGGGATGGCCTCACCAGCCAGGTACACGTCGGTGCGATCGAACGTGCTGCCGAAGGCGACGACCCCCGAGAGGTCATCCGCGTCCATCAGCTCCCGCACGACCGCCCATCGACGATCGCGTTCGTGAAGGGTCGGTCGGGGGAACGGTGTGCGGGCCGGTGGCATGTCGGAGCTCTCTGTCGGCTGTGCAGGACGACGGGTGTGGGAGAGGATGCGGCGCCGCGCCCTCTCCCCCCGGGTGGATCAACCCCAGGCGGTGTCCATCGACTCCAGAACCTGCTCGATCGTGAGCTGTCCGGTGAGGATGCCGGTCACGCCGGTGCCGAGCGCGTCGAACACGGCGCCGTTCGGCCAGTCGACGGGCGGGTACGGACGCGTGCCCTCGGCGGTGAGCAGCTCCTGCGAGCTCTGGTAGGCCTCGGGCAGTTCGGCCGTGTCGCCGCCCAGCGGAAGCGTGCCCTGGATCTCGGCCATCATGGCCGCCTGCTCGGGCTCCGCCGACCACTGGATGAAGTCCTTGACGAGCTCGGGGCTCTTCGTCTTGGCATTGCCCGCGATGCCGTCGGTGCTGGTGAGCAGCACCTTCGGGTCGAGGCCTTCGGGCGCCGGCATCGGCAGCACGGCCATCTGCAGCGCGCCCCCGGAGGCGTTCGCGAGCGTCACCGTCGCGCTGCTCGGCGCCGCGAAGGCGAGCATCGTGCCGCCTGCGACCCCGTTCGTCAGTGCGTCGAAGCCGGCGCCCTCGGCACCGGGCTGCATGCAGCCGGCGTCGTCGAGGTCCTTGATGGCCTGCAGCGCGTCCTTCCAGCCGTCGGACGCGGCGAAGGTGGTGTCGCCTGCCGCGCGCTGGTCGTTCCAGTCGGGCTCAGGGCCGTAGACCGTGCTCGCCGCGAAACCGAGCGCCGTGATCGCGGGTGCCGTGGGAACTGCGCCGGCGAGGCCGAGCACGGCGATGCCGTCGTCCGATGCCCCGCCGCACTGGGCCGCGAGGTCTTCCAGGGTCGTGTCGGCGGTCCACTCGATGCCGGAATCCTCGGCGAGCGGCGCGTTCATGACGAGCCCGTTCACCTGCACCGAGGTGGGCACCCCGTAGAACGTTCCGTCGAACACCCATCCGGCCTGCACGGCCTCGGGCAGAGACTCTTCGAGGACCTCGCTGTCGAGCGGAAGCACCAGGCCTGCATCGGCGAGCGGGCCGACCGAGGGATTCTGGCCGGTGCCGGAGAGCGCGTAGAACACGTCAGGGCCGTTTCCCGCATTCAGCTGGGTGTTGAGCAGCGACGGGTAGCCGTCGAGACCGTACTTCTGGATCTCGATGGTGACGCCGGGGTGGCTGTCCATGTAGCTCTGCGCGAGCTGTTCGTACCAGTCCTGCGCGTCGGCAGCGATGGAGTACGCGAACGTGATCGTCTGCGGCTCCTCTCCGTCGCCGGCGTCGGCCGAGCCGGCGCAGCCGGCGAGAAGGAGCGCCGCCGAGGCGCTCGTGGCGAGCACGAGGGTGCTTCGTCGGACGTGCTTGCGTGCCATGGTTCTGCCTTTCATTCGGGTGTTTCGGGTTGGCTCTGGTGTCAGACCGCGACCGGGCGCGGCGCTCGGTCGAGCAGGCGGTCGCGCAGCACTCGCGCGCTGTCGACGATGAAGCTCATCGCCGCGTCATCGGTCACCGTCGCGCGCAGGCGCGCCTCGGTTGCACGCATGTCGTCTGCCGAGGCGAACGCCTCCGCATGACCGTGTGCCCAGGCCAGCTCGGCGTCGCTCAGGTCGGTGTGCGAGGCACGCCACTCCGGGTCGTCGACGAACAGCGACATCTCGGTGCCCGGGTCCTCGCGCATGCCCGGGAAGAGGCCCTCGATCGAGTAGTTCCGCGCCGGCGCAGACGCCAAGGCATTCAGGACCCCGTCCCAGTCGATGACTCCCTCGCCGATGGGCGTGATGAGGCGACCGATGCCGTGCTCGTTGGGGACGACCACGACATCGCGCAGATGGGTCTGGCGCGTGTAAGGGGCGACACGACGGGCGGCCTCGACGGGGTCCTCGCCGCGGATCACCACGTTGGCCGAGTCGAACGTGATGCCGAACGCGTCCGGGCCGGAGTCCTCGACGAGGCGCACGACCTCGAAGCTCGAGATCTCTTCGTGCGTCTCGAGGTTCAGATGCAGACCGAGGTCGCGCAGCACCGGCGCCAGCATGTCCAGCACGCGCGCGGTCGCCGCCAGCTGCTCGGGCCACGACACATCCGTGCGGAAGCGGTCGCAGGCGCGCAGGCCGCGCAGCCGGAACTGGTAGTTCGTCGTCGCGGCCCACACTTCCCTGATTCCGCACCCCGCGGCGGCCTCGAGCTTGCGCCGCATGCCTGTGAGCCAGTCACCGTCGCCGAGCCCACGTGTCGTCGCGTCCTCGGGCATCGCGAACGGGTTGACCTTGCCGGCCCCCGCCTCGAGGTAGAGGCCGCGCTCGGCGGCCGCGGCGGCGACGTCGGCCAGCTCCCGGGCATCGAGCGTCGGGCTGAGATCGAGGATGTCGCGGAAGAACACCCCGTCCAGCCCCAGCTCGGCGACCCGCTCGATGACCCAGTGAGCGTCGTGCGTGAACGCGCCGGGCAGCTTCGTGGAGTCGGTGCCGACCCGGATCAGGCTCATGCGTCGGCGCCCTTGTCGTCGCCGGGGTCCGACAGGTCGACCAGGCCCCGGCGGAAGACGTTCTCGGGGTCGTACCGGCGCTTGGTCGCGGCGAGGTCGTCGTACTTCGCGCCGTACACCGCCTTGGCCACCTCGTCATCACCCTGCACCGACGCGAAGTTGATGTAGGTGCCGCGCTTGGAAGGTGCGAGCGCGTCGGAGAACCCGCGAGCCCATTCGACCAGCGGAGCCTTCTCCGACGGATACTCCCAGTCCGCCCCGATGTTGGCGGAGTAGTTCATGACGCGACCCGTGGGCAGCGCGTCGTCGCGTCCCTCACGTGCCGTGCCGGGCCCCGCGATGATCTCGAACGGGCACATCACTTGATGCGAGATGAACGCGCTGGAGTTCAGTGCGCGGCCCGGATAGAGATCCGACTGCTCGATGATCGTGTCGATCACATCGTCGGTGAGCTCCTCGATGAAGGTGTGCTTCCAGTAGTGGCGCAGGCCGTAGCGGAACTCGTCGTCGGTCTGGTGCTGCAGCGTGACGTGCGGCATCGTGCGCACGTCGAGGTAGATCGGTGTGAACCCCTCGAAGATCGGCGCGGTCGCCTCGGGCTCGTCGGCCGGGTCGCCGTAGCGGATGGTCGCGAGCGACAGGATCGGCTGGCCGCGGTGCTCAGCGGGGATCTGACTCCAGAACTCGGGTGCCCGGTACAGCCGCAGGTATGTGCCGACCTCTGACGGCATCCCGATGCCGCGCGCGGCGAAGCGCTGCATGATCGCCCGGCGGTCGTCCGCGGCGAACAGTGCGAGGCGCACCGTGGCCAGGCCAGCGAGCCGCTGCGGGCGGAACGTGAAGCGCGTCGCGACGCCGTAGTTGTGGCCGGCGCCCTTCATGGCCCGGAACAGGTCGGGGTGCGACGTCGCACTCACTTCGAGGATGCTGCCGTCGGCGACGACGACCTCGATCGACTCGAGGTGGTCCACGGTCGCGCCGTGCTGGCGCGCGAGGTATCCGAAGCCGCCGCCGAGCGTGAGTCCCGCAACACCGGTGTGCGACACCACGCCGGCAGGCACGACGAGACCGGTCCCCTCGCACGCGCGGTCGACCTGCCCCCAGTTGCAGCCGCCCCCGACCCGGATGAGGCCGGCCTCCGCGTCGATCTCGATGCCGTCGATGAGGCGCGTGTCGATCTGCACCGCGCCGTCCATCGCCGCCGTGCCGGCGAGGTTGTGACCGCCGCTGCGGACCGTGATCGGGTAGCCGTGGGCCGTCGTCCAGCGCAGCGCCGCCGACACGTCCTCCGCGTTCCGCACCCGCACGATCGCTGCGGGGCGGCGGTCGATGTCGGCATTCCAGAGGCGGCGGGCGAGGTCGTACGCCGCCGTGCCCGGGTACAGCACATCGCACTCGACGGCGTCGGCGAGCTGCTCGATCGGGGTGACGGTGAGGGTCGTGGACATGATGCTCCTAACGGGAGGGGACGGATGCTGCGCGCTCGGCGAGCACGGAGCGCAGGTGCGAGGCCGACCGGGCGACGAAGGCGTCGTGCGTCGTGCGCTGGTCGGGAAGGAAGACGTCGAGGTCGGAGAACGACGGACCGCTGCCGTCGGCGGCGGCGCGCGCGGAAGAGGCGGCCAGGGCGTGCAGCGCGTCGAGGTCCGCATCGTCCAGCTCGGGGTGAAGTCCCACCCAGAAGGGGTCGGCGATCGGGACGTCACTGCGCCCTGACCATCCCCCGACGCCCTCGATGGTGAGGTTCAGCGCCGGGTTGGCAGCGAGGATGATGCCGAGGATCTCGTCCCAGTCGAGCTGCCCCTCACCGCAGGGCCGCAGGAAGCGGGTGAGCCCGTTCCCCTCAGGAGACGGATGGACACGGATGTCGCGCAGCTGAGTGCTGACGACGTGCGGCGCGACGCGCTCGACCGCCGCGCGCGGGTCCTCTCCCCGAGCAATCGGGTTCGCAGGGTCGAGGCAGATGCCGACGTGCGGATCGTCCGCACCCTCGACGATGCGCAGGAGTTCGCGGGTGGTGATCTCCTCGTGCGTTTCGATGCCCAACACGAGGTCGTAGTGCCGGAGCGCGGGGAGCAGCTTGTCGACGAGGCTGCTGATGGCCCGCAGCTGGTCGGGCCAGGGCGCCTCTCGGCGGGCGCGGTCGGTGTCGTACGGTGCCGCGTACTCCTTGACGCCCGCGCACGCCGTCCACAGTGTGCTCCAGCCCATCTCGGCGCAAGCGGCGAACATGCGCTCCATGCCGGCGATGAAGTCGCCGTCGCCCAGTGCGCGCACCTCGGGCAGCTCCGCGGTCATGTAGGGGTTGATCTTTCCGACGCCCATCTCCACGTACATGCCGAGTTCGTCGGCGCGCCGGCGGAAGGCATCCAGCTCCCCCCTGTCGAGGGTGGGCGACAGATCGGTGAGGGTGCGGATGTTGACGCCCTCGAGGCCCTGCGCGTGCAGCGTGTCGAGCAGCGCCGGGCCGTGCCCCCACAGATCGCCGACCCGGACGAGGCTGATGTCGGAGCCGATGCGCGTCACTCCGCCACCTCCACGCCCAGGCGGCGCCCGGCGTGCGGGAGGATGCGCAGCGCGTTCAAGCTCGACACCGCGGCGACCTGCTCGGCCGTCCAGCCGTCGCGCACCCGCGTCGCGTAGTCGCGCTCCAGCGGCAGGATCGACTCGTTGGCCCACGGCACGTCGGTGCCGAACAGGATGCGGTCGGTGCGCTCGAGCTGGAGCAGCGGACCCAGGTTGAGCGTGGTGTCGTAGTAGAGCCCGTCGAGCTTGCGGATCTCGGCCTCGAGACCCTCCGCGGTCACCGGCACGTTCCAGTCGCCGCCCTGCAGGGCGTGCATCGCGATGCGCCACTTGATGTACGGCACCATGCCGCCGGTGTGGGGGAAGACGAACCGGATCCGCGGGAACCGCTCGAACACGTTCGCTGCGGCGAGCGCGGTGACCGCACGCGTCGTGTCGAACGTCCCCTCCAGAAGGGGTCCCGGCAGGCCGGCAGGAGCGTCGAACACCAGGATCGGGTGCATGAACACCACCGCGTCGCGGGCATCGAGCTCCTGGAGGAGTCCGGCGTATTCCGGCTGCGCGAGGTAGGCGCCCTGATAGCTGGTCAGCATCGCGACGCCCTCGAACCGGCCGCTGTCCAGCGCCGAGACCGCGTGCGCTGTCGACAGGTCGGGGTCGGGCATCGGCAGCGTGGCGAACGCGCCGAAGCGGGTCGGTTCCTCCCCCACGATGCCGGCGAGCTCGTCATTCAGGTCGTCGGTCACGGCGGCGAGATCGGGGCCCGCCCACGACAGATCCGCGGGGACCGACAGAACCGACATCGTGGTTCCGGTGATCGCCATCTGCTCGAGTGCGATCTCGGGGTTCCACGCAGGGCCGCCACGGAAGACCGGGAGCCCGCGACGCTCCTGGTGGGCGACAAGCCCGGGAAGCGTGGGGTGGTGGTGGACGTCGATGAGGGTCATCGGACAGCTCCGATCTTCGTTGACGAGCAAGTTGGTATACAACATACGAACAAGCGGAAAGCCGTCGCTATATCCATCAAGCGCATGACGCTTATGTCGCGCATCGACGGCGTTTATACTTCTCGCCGGCTCGACCTGGGCCGGTGTGCCGTATACAACAGTCAAGGAGGGCCACTGCCCGAGGAGAGACCATGACCCCACGCACCTCAGCCACACACACGTCGACCGACGCCATGTCCACGATCGGAGCGACGCACCAGCCGCTGCGCGAACGAGTGAGGGATCTCGTTCGCGACCGGATCGTGCGCGGCGAATTCGCCCCCGGCGACCGCCTCGTCGAGCGAGTGCTCGCCGAGGAGATGGGCGTCTCACGCGTCCCGGTGCGCGAAGCGCTCACCCTGCTGAAGGGCGAGGGATTCGTGCAAGATGTGCCGCGGCGCGGCGTCATCGTCACGGTGCTGGCGAAGGAGGACGTCGACGACCTGTTCGACGTGCGCGTCGCCCTCGAGGTGCAGTGCGCACGCTTGGCGAGCACGCGGGCGACCGACGACGAGATCCAGGCGCTCGCAGCCATCGCGGATGAGGCCGATGCGGCGCTCGCGCGAGGCGACGTCGACGCCATCGCCGACCTCAGTCAGGCCTTCCACGACGCCGTCCCGCGCATGGCGCACAACCGCATTCTGGCGTCGACCCTCGAGCCGCTCGAGGGCCGGCTCCACTGGGTGCTCCGCCAGAACCGGTCGCCCGAGATCCTGCTCGCCGAACATCGGGAGCTGGTCGAGGCTCTCGCGCTGCGCGACGCCGACGCGGCAGCCGATGTCGCGCTGCGCCACGTGGACACGAGCCGCGCCCTCTGCCACGAGATCATGTTCGGCGACGAGGACTGACAAGCCGCGGATCACGGATGCCGCGGCCCCGCAGCATCCGATTCGTCACAGCAGTCGGCGCGCCGACGCCCAGGCCGTGAGCTCGTACCGTGACGAGAGCTGCAGCTTGCGCAGCACCGCGGACACGTGCGACTCGACGGTCTTCATCGAGATGAAGAGCTCGGCGGCGACCTCCTTGTAGGCGTAGCCGCGGGCGATGAGCCGCATCACCTCCTGCTCGCGCGACGACAGGCGGTCGAGCTCGTCGTTGGTGGTCGCGGTCTCGCCGACGGCGGCGCCGAAGGCGTCGAGCACGAATCCCGCGAGGCGCGGCGAGAACACCGCGTCTCCGTCGGCCACCGCGTGCACCGCACGGCTGACTTCCGCGCCCGACGAGCCCTTCGTGATGTACCCGCGGGCCCCGGCGCGGATGACCCGCACGACGTCTTCCGCGGCATCCGACACGCTGAGCGCCAGGAAGCGGGTCGCTGGCACCGCGGGCGCAGCCCCGCGGATCACGGCCTCGCCGCCGGCCGCATCAGGTCCGGATGCCGCGCCCGCCCCCGCCGGCAGGTGCACGTCGAGCAGCACGACGTCGGGACTCGTCGCTTCGATGACGGCCACCGCCGAGGCCGCGTCGGCTGCCTCGCCGACCACCTCGATCGACGCGTCGAGGTCGGCGCGCAGGCCGGAGCGGAAGATCGAGTGGTCGTCGACGATCACGACGCGCACGGTGCGTTCAGCCACGGCTCGCCTCCCGGGTATGCGCAGAGCCGGCGTCGGGCGAGGGGGTCGCGGCATACCGCAGGTGCACCTCGGTGCCGCCGCCCGCTCCCCTCCGCACGGTCGCCGACCCGCCCGCGCGCCGCATGCGGCCGAGGATGGATTGACGGATGCCGAGCCTGTCGTCCGGGACGTCGTCGAGGTCGAACCCGGGGCCCCGGTCGCGCACGTAGACGTCGACGGCGTTCGCGTTGCCCTCGATGTACACCGATACGTCGCCGCCGGCGTGGCGCGCCGCGTTCAGCATCGCCTCGCGCGAGGCCGCCGCGACCTCGCCGCTCGCGCGCTCGGCAGGAAGCCCCGCCGAGACCACGTCGATGCGCACCGGGTAGTCGAGTTCGAGCGCGGCGGCGTAGTCCCGCAGGTCGGTGGGCAGGTCGCTGTCGGCGGGGGCGTCGCCGTCGTAGAGCCAGGAGCGCAGCTCGCGCTCCTGGGCACGGGCCAGGCGTGCCACTTCGCTCGACGCGCCGGCGCGGTTCTGGATCAGGGCGAGGGTCTGCAGCACCGAGTCGTGCAGATGCGCGGCCATCTCGGCGCGCTGCTCCTCACGGATCCGTCGCACGCGCTCACCCGAGAGCTCGCGCCAGCGGTCGACCAGGATCGACGAGTACACGAGCAGGATGCCCGCGATCGGCACCAGCGCGATCACGAACCCCGCGATGCCGGTCTGCCGCAGCGCCGAGAGCTGCGTGAGCAGCAGCAGGATCAGGGCCGCCGTCACCACGATGCGCACGACGTTCTCGTGCCGCGGGCCGCGCGCGGGGTCTCGGCGGTCGACGAGCGTCGCCCAGGCGCCCGCCGCGACCGCGAGCGCGGTGGCGAGGAGCACGCCTCCCACCCATCCGGGCGGTGACGTCCGGCCGACGCCGTTCGCCCCGAACAGGGCGATCGCGGCCATCGTCACCAGCACGACCGCGATCGCCGCCCCGGTGAGCAGCCAGGCCACGGGCACCCGGCGCGTCGGCACGTCGTGCCCGTGCGCGGCCGCGGTGGCAGCATCCGCCTTTCCTGCGCTCCTCGGGTCGCCCGCGCCGGCTGTGCCCGCGGCGCCGCCGGGCGGCCGCGGGTCGTCCCACGGCACGAACACCCACAGCCACGCGTACAGCAGCGCGCCCGCACCCCACACGACGGTCAGCGCGACGAACGCGGTGCGCACGACCCACAGCGGCCAGCCCAGATGACGGGCCAGTCCCGCCGCGACCCCCGAGACGGCGCAGTCACGCACACGACGCAGCGGCGGCCGGTCCACAGGTGCCGGCGGCAGCGCCACGCCCGCGACGGCGTGCGTCGGAGTCGTGGAGGAGGGCATGCCGACAATCCAACCATCGCGCCCCACCCCGAGCCACGATCCCGAGCGGAGATCAGGGACGCGTCAGGGGATCACCCCATAGCGAGCCCCCCGCGGTGGCCGCCAGGGTGGAGACATGACCGACGCGACCACCGCTGCCCCCACCGATCCGGGACCGCCGCCGACCGCCCCTCCAGGGCTGCCGACCGGCACGGACCGGTTCTTCTCGTGGGTGGAGGGCCTCGGCATCGTCCGCGCAGACGGGTGGCTCGGCGGGGTGTGCGGCGGCCTCGCGGCTCGCCTGCGGATCGACCCGATCATCGTGCGCGGCATCTTCGTCGTGGTGGCGCTCTTCGGGTTCCCGGCGCTGCTGGTCTACGCGATCGCGTGGGCGCTGCTTCCCGACACGAGCGGGCGCATCCACCTGCGCGAGCTCTTCCACGGCCGCTACGACGCCGCGATGACCGGTGTCTTCATCCTCGCCGTCGTCGGCTTCGTCCCCGTCGTGCCGTGGCTGCGCAACATCCTGATGTGGCCGCTGTGGGCGCTCACCGGGTTCGCGCCGTGGGCGTGGGACGGCTCGGGCATCTGGGACCTCGGCTCTCCGTTCGGCGGCATCGGCGTGATCCTCACCCTCGCCCTCATCGGCACGGCCGTGTACTTCATCGTCCGGGCGGCTCAGGCCGGCCGGCCCTCCCGGGCGGGCGCGCCGATGGCTTCCGCGCCGCCCGCCCCGGTCGCGTCGCATTCGGGTGCCGACGCGGCCCCTCCTCTCGCGGCCGACGCCGCGGGCATCGCGGATCCGGCCGGTCGGGCGCCGGCCGGATCCGCGACAGGATCGAAGACGGTCCCCGCTCCCACTCCAGACGCCGCTGCCGCGTCGCCCGGAGCCTCTGGGGGCGGGGGCCCAGCTGCGCCCGCAGGCGCTCTGCCGGGTCCCGACGCCGGCGATGTCGCTGCGGCGGACTGGCGCGCCGACTGGCGCGCGACCCAGGAACAGTGGCGGGTGCAGAACGACGCGTGGCGTCGCAGCCAGCAGGACGCGGCCCGCGCCGCCCGCGAACAGGCCCGGCGTGAACGACACGCCCACGGCGCGGCCTTCGCCCTCGACGCGGAGGAGCGCCGCCGCGCGCGCCGCGCCTCGTACCCCCGCACGAGCTTCGCGTTCGTGCTGACGACGCTCGGCGCCGCGGTCGTCGCCGGTGCCCTCGCGGTGCTGGTCGCCTCGAGCCCCGGCTCCGAAACGGCACCCTACGCCGGCGCCATCGGGCTGTTCACCGCCGCCGTGATCACCGCGCTCGCGATGGTCGTCGCCGGTGCGTTCCGCCGGCGGAGCGGGTTGCTCACCGCGGTCACGATCGTGCTCCTGGTGATCGGCAGCACGGTGGCGGCAGCATCCGGTCCTCAGCGCCTGGTGATCGGAAGCATCCAGCTCGGCACCGCGACCTATGAGCAGACGGCGATTCAGCCGTTCGGATCCACGTTCATCTCCGTCGGATCGCTGTCGGACAGCGAAGACATCCGCGCCGGCGGCGTCGTCGTGACGAAAGGTGTCGGCGGCACCGACATCGTTGTGCACCCCGGCACGGTGCTCGAGCTCGACGCGACGCTCGGAGACGGCGTCGTGCTCTACTCACGCATCCCCGATGCCGGCGGCGAGGCCGTCTCGGGAACCGTCGAGCCCGACGCCGACGGTGAGGTGACCTGGCGCGCCGTCAACGAGGACCCGAGCTCCGACGCCCTCACGACCCAGCACGTCACCCTCGACCAGCGCACCGGCTCGGTCCAGGTCACGATCTTCGAGAAATGAG
Organism: Microbacterium sp. BE35; assembly: GCF_031457705.1. Taxonomy (NCBI): domain Bacteria; kingdom Bacillati; phylum Actinomycetota; class Actinomycetes; order Micrococcales; family Microbacteriaceae; genus Microbacterium; species Microbacterium sp. BE35. The sequence continues at coordinate 502,292 of NZ_JAVDXD010000002.1, read as the reverse complement.
CACCGATATGAGCACTCCTGAGACTCCGGATGCTGCACCCACCGCCGATGCGACGACCCCTGTCGCCGACGCCCGGGCCGGCGAGCGCGACACCGCCGACACGGCAGTGGCGATCGACCTGACGCCGCCGGCACCCTCGCCCCTTCCTCCGGCGTTCGATCCGTTCGTGGCCTCAGCGTCAGCGCCGGAGCCGGCAGCCGTTGCCGCCGAACCGGCGACCCCGCCGGCGACCGCGGTGGCACCGCGCGTGCGGTGGGCGGGGATCGTATGGGGTCTCGTGCTCGCGGTGATCGCCGCTTTCGCCGTGTGGGTCCTCACCGACGCGGCACGCCAGGCCGCGGTCACCGCGTGGCTGGTGAATCTGACTCCCGCCGCCGCCGTCGCGTACGTCGTGCTCTTCCTGGGCGGGTTCGCGCTGATCGCAGGCATCGTCGGCCTCGCCCGCCGCGCGCAGCGCGTCGTCGAGCGACGCCGCACGCCCGACCCGGCCTGACGAAGACCGCACACCACCGGTCGTCGATCGGAGGGCGGAGGACACGGAGCCGTCGCCCGCACACGCGAACGCGCCGTGCGCCCGAAGGCGCACGGCGCGAACGCGGTGGATCAGGCGCCGGCCGTGGGGCGACCGACGCCCGACGATCACTCGGCGACGAGGCTGCTGCAGCCCTCGTCGCCCGAGCCGACGCAGACCACGAGGGTCTCGGCGTCGACGAGGTCCTCGGGAACCTGGAAGCTCCACACGAACGTGTAGGACTTCTCCGGCGTCATCGGCACCTCGACGGAGCGCTGCGAGACCGCGTCGGCCGAGAACGAGTCGTCCGTGGTCGAGCGCAGGACGGGCGCCACATCGACGTCGGACCGGCCCTTCTCCGACACCCACTGGGCGACGTTGACGGTGACCCACTGGTTGCCCTCGGCGGGCTCGTCGAGCGTGGCGGCAGCGCTCTCGTCGGGGACGATGCTGCTCCACACCTCGAGCTCGGTGCCGTCGGCGCCGACGCGCTCACCGGCGGCGGCGGGCTCGGTCACCGACGACTCGACGACCGAGTCGGCGGCCGACGTGGACGTCGGCTCGGGGTCGGCGGTCGACGCGCAACCGGCGAGCAGAAGGCCGGAAACGGCGGCGATGGACAGGAGTGCTGTGCTTCGTGAGCGCATGGTGAATACCTCTTCGAATTGTTTCGGGGATGTTTCTAAAGTACTCCCCCGACACGTGTGGTCCTACCACGCGCCGCCGTGCACTCCTCGTCTCAGGAGGCGCTGGTCCCCGCGTCGCCGCGAGCCTCCGGGCGTGAGGCCCCAGCCGGGACGCGCCGCCGTCGCCACGGCACCGCCAGCAGCAGTCCGACGACGAGCAGCGCACCGCCGAACGCGGCGGCGGCCCACGGGGTCACGGAAGGGATCTCGAGGTACGTCGTGATTCCGAGGATTCGCGCGAGCCCCCAGGGCAACAGGCCCATCTCGTCGTTCCAGAGTGTCAGCGCGGTCTCGAGGCCGATCGCGCCGACGACCACCGCGGGCACGAGCAGACCGGCACCGACCGCGGCGAGCACGTACCCGGTCGCGCGCCGCGCGCGCACCTGCGCCGACAGCGCCCAGCCGGCTGCGACGAACACCCACACGAACAGCGCGAACGCGACACCGATGTACACCGTGCGCAGCAGCGGGTCGGTCCAGAATGCGAACCAGTAGCCGCCCGGGCCCGTGAACGAGAGGGCGAACAGCGTCACGATGCAGCGCAGCATCACGACCCCGCCGACGGCGGCGATGACCGGCCATGGCGAGCGCTCCCAGACGAACAGACGCAGCACGAGGGCGAACACGACCCAGGCGCCGATGATGACCGCGAGGTGCGTCCACGACAGGAGCGACGTCTGCACGGCGCGCGTGGCGATCAGCAGCCCTGCGGGCACGATCAGCAGCAGCCATCGATCGAGCTCGAGCATGCCGAGGGTGGATTCGCGCGCCCGCCACGGCCTCGTCGAGGCGATCCACGTCGCGCGGGCTGCTGCGGCGCCGGGCTTGGCGACCAAGCGCGTGCGCGCCGCGAGCATGCCGATCACGACCCACGCGAGAGCCAGCACGAGCAGCACGCGGGCGATCCACGCCATGGGCTCGTCGCGCACCGCGCGCTCGACGCCGAGCTGGGCAGCGGTGAGGTTGAACGCGGGGTAGTCGAGGTTCCCCTCGTACTTCGCCAGGTGCTCGGCCGCGCGCTGCTCGTACGCGATGCGGTCGGCATCCCACTGCGCGTGCGCGTCGGATGAGAGCGTGTCGTGCCACTGCCCCTGATGCAGGATCATCGCGCGGTACGCCTCGAGCAGCCGGAGCGTGTCGAGTTCGTAGTCCAACGTGTCGAGGAACGCCGCCCGCATCTCCGAGGAGCGCCAGGTGGCGGCATCCGTCTGCGAAACGAGACCGTGCATCTGCTCGACCGCGGCGACCGCCTCTGCGCCGTCGCCGATCGCCGCCCCGACCCCGTCGGAACCGCTGTCGCGGACGATCGAGTAGAGCACGTCGAGCACCGCGGAGTCGCCGGTGAGGATGTCCCACTCGAAGATCCACATCATGGGCGGCGGCTCGAGCCCGATCGCGAACACGCGCTGCGCGGCGAACTGCGGCACGTACATGCCCTGGGCGATCGCCTCGCGCGAGTGCGTCATCGCCTCGACGATCGCCTCGACCGTGGCGGGGTCCTCGGAGAAGTACTCCCGGGCCCAGGCCGCGGTGATGCCGGCGACATCGGCCTCGGGATTCTGGGCGAGGGATGCCGCGAGCTGCGTGTTCAGCTCGTACAGCTGCCAGAAACCCGATTTCAGGTACAGACTCATCGGTCCGGCGCGCCACGGACCGCCGTCCTGGGTCCAGACCCAGACGCCCTCGAGCTGGTCGTTCTGTGCGATCAGCTGCTGCAGCGCCCACTGGTACTGCGGGCCGAGGTCGTTGGGGAACGCGCCGAAGTTCTCGAACTCGCGGCGGCTCTGGAACTCGACGATGCGCCGCTGCGCCCCCTGCTCGAGGGTGTCGTTGAGCGGCAGCCACGTGTAGAAGTCGCCGAGCGTGTACTTCGTCGACACGATGAGCGCGGGCGAGTCGATGCCGCCGAGCACCGCCTCGTACGACGCCGGGTTGGTGTGCATGTCGCCGACGGCGCCGACGCCCACCGACCACGTGCGGAAGATGACTTCGCGATCGGATGCCTCGGCCTGCGCCGTGAACGCCTCGAGCATCGTGCGCACCGCGTCCACCGAGGTCACCTCGAGCGCGGAGTAGTAGTCCCAGCCGCCCACGTCGTAGACGGGACCGGCCTCGCCGATGCGGATGAGCACGCCGTCGAGCGCGGGCACCGCGTCGTACAGCTCGTCGAGCCCCGCGGTGTAGACGCTCCACAGGTCGGGGTTCTCGGTGTCGAGCGAGCCGAACTCGTGGGTGAGGTGCTGCTCGAGCGGGCCGGTGAGGGCGAGCATGTCGGTGCGCAGGAACACCTTCATGCCGAGCTCGTCGGCGCGGTCCCAGAACGGGGCGTACGCCTCGCGCAGGGCCAGCGCCTTGTCGCGGTGGTCGTCGCCGTCGGCGTAGACCGGGCCATCAGGTGCGCCGTCGAACGTCACGTACTCGACGAACCCGGGGAACGCGACGGCGTTGAACCCGTTCGCGAGGGAATGCCGCAGGAACCCGTCGAAGTCCTCGAACGCGGCGGCGAGCGCGGTCTGATCGACGTACGGCGGCTCGGGCTGCATGACCGCGGCGAACGCCTTCGACGCGTGCGAGTAGTCGTCGCCCGACTCCCACTCGGCCGGATCGGGGATCACGCCGACCGCGCCGAGGTCGGTCATGCGCAGCGGCAGACGCGACGCCTCGTGCTCGCCGATGAGGTCCGTGAGGGGGGCGGCGGCGCGGACCTGGTTGCTGAGGTCGTAGATGCCGCGCGTGACACCGTCCTCGTCTCCGGCGCGGATGAGCAGCGCGGCGGTGTCACCCTCGATGGCGTACGCGTCGTCGGTCGCGATGAGCGTCGGGTCGATCCGCACCGTGAGCACGGCTTCGCCGGAGGTTCCGGATGCTGCCGCTACAGCATCCGTCAGCTCCTCCAGCGCGACCGACACGCGCTCGGTGTCGGGGGCGTCGAACGTGAACGACGGCGGGAGGACCGGCTCGGCGACGACCGGCACGACGGGTGCGGCCGGCTCCATCTGGGCCGACGGCTCGGTGCGGATGCCGAGCGCGTCGCCGACGGCGAACGCGACCCCGGCGCCGAGCGCCAGGAGGATGATCGCGGTGACGAGAGCGAGGATGCCTCGCCGTCGCGCCGTCGTCATCCCTTGATCCTAGATCTACGGGAACGCGATCTCTTCGTGCGGCTGCCGGATGAGGAACCCCTGCGCACGATCGCAGCCGAGCTCGACCGCGGTGTCGAGATGGGTGAGCGTCTCGATCCCCTCCGCCACCACGCGCAGACCGTGCGCATGCGCGATCTCGACCTGCCCCCGCAACGACGGCGATGCGGGTCGCCCAGCGGCTCGTACCAGTCCGCCCGGCAGCTTCACCTCGGAGATCGGCACGCTTCGGAGGAGTTCGGGCCACAGACCCTCGTCCCCGGGGCCCGCCAGCGAGAACTCGACGCCGATCTCGCGAAGCGTGCGCAGTCGCGACAGCACCGCATCATCGTCGAGCCAGGGCAGAGCGCGGGGAAGCTCGAAGACGAGCGAGCCGCGAGCGAGCGCACGACTCTGGAACTCGCCGGCGACGTGATCGGCGAACGATCCCTCCTCGAACTGCATCGGCGAGACGTTGACGGCGACGCTCCAGTCACGGCCCGTCTCGCGCCATCCGGCGAGCGTGTCGAGGCACTCGTCGAACATTCGCCGCCCGAGCGCGTGGATCGCGCCACTGCGCTCGGCGACGCCGATCATCGTCACGGGATCGATGTCGCCGAGCTGCGGATGGCGCCAGCGACACAGCGCCTCCGCCGCCACGATCGACCCGCTCTCCAGCGACACCTGCGGCTGGTAGACGGCGAAGATCTCGGAGCCGCCGACAGCGGCCGCCAGATCATCCGCGAGGTCTCCAGGGGTGGTGGGCACCCCTCAAGTCAGCCCTGCGCCGCACCCCGATCGCAAGCGCGCGCACGAGGAGCGACGTTCGGCTAGAGTTCGCCGCTGCCACGCTCGCGGGAGGCCGTCGAGGCCCGACACACCGATCCTTATACTTTTCACGTCGCAGATGCAGGGAGAGGATCGCGATGGCGTTTCGGAATCTGGAGACGTTGGACTCCTGGCTCGCCGAGTATCGCGCGCAGGGCGGGCCGCTGGCCGACGCCGCACGCGTGACGGTGCAGGACGGCGAGGGCGGGGAGAACACCGGCCTCGTCGTCTTCCGGCTCGGTCACGCACCGACCGGCGTCTTCATCCAGCCGGCGACGCCGGGGGCCACCGCCTGGGTCGCGACCATGGAGCCCCGCGAAGAGAACCTCGTCCTGGATGCGGCGGGGTTGCTCGAGCTTTCCGCAGAACTTGCCGCCGTCTCCGAACTGTGCGCGTTCCTCGAGGCGAAGTCGCTCGCGTATCGCGGCATCGACGTCGCCTGAGCGCCGTGTCAGTGCCGGGCGCCCACCGTCGCCGCGGTCAGGGCCACGAGCAGGGCGGCGGACTTCTCGACCACGGCCTGGTCGGCAGCGCCGACGGCGACGTCGAAGTCGTCGTCGAACCGGTTGAGGGACGACCACGGATCGTCGGCGATGTCGATCGTGGCGGTGATGCGGTTCACCCGCCTGTCGGACGGGTCGACATCGCGTCGCACCAGGGACCGACCGACGAGCCGATCGATCAGCGTGGTCACACCCGCCGAGGTGATGCCGAGGTACTCGCGCAACACTGTCGGCCGCGTTCCGGGATTGCCCACCACGAACAAGAGGGCGCGGGCATCGATGTCGGAGATGCCGAGGCTCGCGCGCGCCGCCACCATCGCTGCGTTGCGGGCGTCGAGATACTGGCGCAGGGCCAACCCGAGGGTCAGCGCCGGGGTGTCGTTCGCCATGCCGCCATTCTCCCTCAGCCGCTTCGGGAACAGACTAGCTCAGGTCGCGAACATTTAGAATACTTATCTAATTCTGCGAAGTATCCATTAGACTGACCTTGCCCGCAGACACGACGTCGATCGCTGTTCGCCACACCCACCGCCTCGATACAGAAGCCAGGAGGCCGCCGTGACCCACGAAGATGCCTTGATCGGATGCCGCGTCCCCCAGACCCCCCGCGCCTCGAGCATCCCGTGCTAGGTCTCGCCATCTGCGGGCTCATCAGCGTCGACGGTCAGTCGACGATTCTCGACGCGAACACGCAGGTGCTGAGCTGGCTCAACTGCGACCGAGAGGACGTGATCGGACGGCCGCTCGAAGCGCTGCTCACGCTGCGCATGCCACTGGAAGGCGCGGACGGCCAGCGCCCGACCGATGCCACCCTGCATGGGGTGTCAGGCGTCGTCCGCCCCGTCGTGGTCGGGTCGCTCGGTGAGGACGAGTCCGGCGTCGAGCGCATCGCGGTCTACGACGTGTCGACGCGGTCGGCGTTCAGTCTGGGATTCCAGGGCGCCGAGGCCAAGACCGAGCGCGGCCGGCAGCGCCTGCAGATCCTGCTCAACGCCGCCGTCGGCTTCGGCAACGTCAGAACCGAGGTCGACGCGGCAGAACTGCTCGTGGATGTGGCGCAGCGGGCGTTCGCCGCGAGTGCGGTGAGCGTGCACATCGGCGGTCCGGAGGGACTGATCCAGGTCGCTGGGGTGAACCCGCTCGCGGCCCATTGGCCGACGGGCCTGCGTCCGGCCGGAACGACGACCTTCCTCGGCGGCCAGGTGCTGATCGTGCGCTCCCCCGAGCATGCGGACTCCTATGTGCCCGGAGTCGGCATGAGCGACATCTACCGGGCAGGCGGCGTGCACGCGGCGATCGCCTCGCCGATGCGGTCCCACGGGGATGCGGTCGGTGCGATGGTCTGCTTCTTCGACCATCCTCGGGAGTTCGACGAAGAAGCCGTTCCGCTCGCCGAGGCGCTGTCGAATCAGGCGGCGCAGGCGATCGCGCGGATCCGTCTCGAAGACACTCTGCGTCGCGCAGCGATGCACGACGAGGTGACGGGGCTGCCGAACCGGCGACTGATCGAGGAGGACGTCACGCGCACGCTCTTCCAGGACTACTCGGCCCTCACCGTGATCTTCATCGATCTCGACGGGTTCAAGGCTGTGAACGATCTGCTCGGTCACGCCGCCGGTGACGCGCTCCTCCGAGAGATCGGGCAGCGCCTGCGCGGCGTCATCCGGGAGTCGGATGTGCTGGGACGATTCGGCGGCGACGAATTCATCGCGGTCGCCGCGGTGGACAGCGTCGGCGACGCCGCAGCACTCGCCGACCGCATCCGCGCCGCGATCGCGGAGCCGTACGACGAGCTGCCGCCCGTGCTGTCCATCACGGCGAGCGTCGGCGTGGTCACTGTGGGAAACGACGGGGCGCCGGTCATGGACCAGCTCATCCGCGCTGCGGACCACGCCATGTACGAGGCGAAGATGGCCGGCGGGGACCGCGTCGCCGTCGCCCGCATCGCCTCGTCCCCCGTCCTCCAGTAGCAGTCAGCTGCTCTTGCGCATCGCCCGGATCCCGACGGCGAGCCCGAGCGCCGCGAGCACGATCGCCGCGACCCAGCCCCACAGCACCTCGACCGCGCCGAGGTCGCCGGCGAACAGCGCGCGCTCGGCCTGAACGACCCAGTTCACCGGGTTCACCGTCGACACCGCGCGCATCCAGGCCGGCCCTTCGTCGAGCGGCAGGAGCATGCCCGAGAGGATCAGCAGCGGGAAGATCAGCGTCTGCTGCACGCCCCAGAAGAGCCACTCGCGATCCTTGGTCTTGAGTGCGAGCGTGTACGACAGCGACCCGAGCCCCACGCCGAACACCGCGAGCAGCGCGAGGCCGATCACGAGCCCCGGCACGTTGATCGTGAAGCCGAACGGCCACGCGATGAGCACGATGATCAGCGCCTGCACCACGATCGGCGCGATCTCCTTGAGCGCGCGTCCGACCAGCAGCGACGACCGCGCCAGCGGCGCGACCAGCGTGCGCTCATGCGAGCCCGTCATCATCTCGTACTGCAGGTTCGACCCGGTCGCCCCGGTGCCGAACAGCACGATCATCACGAGCACGCCGGGCACGAACCACTGCAGGGTCTCCCCTACGGGTGCGCCGGAGGAGCCGACCAGCAGCGGGGCGAACAGCCCGAGGAACACCAGCGGCTGCACCAGGCTGAAGATCAGCGTGAACGGGTCGCGCACCACCGGCTTCAATTCGCGCGTCAGCACGTTCCACGTGTCGCGCGCCGGGTTGGCCCGCACCGCGGTGTCGGGCCGGGTCTCGATCTGAGTGCTCATCGCTTGGCTCCTGTCGCCTCGGTCACCTGTTCGGCGGTTCCGGATGCCTCGGACGAGGCCTCCGCGTTCTGCTCGGGTTCGCCCTCGCCCTCGCCGGCCTCGCGCAGCGTGCGGCCGGTGAGCGCCAGGAACACGTCGTCGAGCGTCGGCGGCACGCCGGTCGCTGTCCGCACCATGAGCCCGGCCGCGTCGAGCGCGCGCACCGCGGCGGGCAGCAGCGCGTCGCCTTCGGGCACCGTGAGGACGATGGATGCCTCGACCCGCCGCACCTCGCGCTCGGTGAGCCTGTGCACCACGGCGACGGCGGCCGCAGCATCCGTCTCCGTTTCGAAGCCGAACGTGAGCACGTCGCCCGCAAGCTCCGCCTTCAGCCGGGCCGCGGTGTCGTCGGCGATCACGCGACCCCTGTCCATGACCATGACGCGCTCGGCGTAGCGGTCGGCCTCCTCGAGGTAGTGCGTCGTGAGGAAGACCGTCGTGCCGTACTGCGCGCGGAGGTCGATGATGTGCTGCCAGAGGTTGGCGCGGCTCTGCGGGTCCAGTCCCGTCGACGGCTCGTCGAGGAACAGCAGCGGCGGCGCGTGCATGAGCCCGAGGGCGACGTCGAGCCGGCGCTTCTGCCCGCCCGAGAGCTGCTGCACCGACCGCGACGCGAAGCCTGCGAGGTCGAGCGACTCGATGAGCTCGTCCGCCCGCGCCCGGGCGGCGGCCTTCGACATGCCGTAGAACGCACCCTGGCTCAGCAGCTCGTCTCGGGCGCGCTGCGAGAAGCTGCCGCTGGTGAGCTGGCCGACATAGCCGATGCGAGCGCGCACCTCGGCGGGCTGCTTCAGGATGTCGAAGCCGACGACCCGCGCCGTGCCCGATGTCGGCGGTATCAGGGTCGTGAGCATACGCAGGCTGGTCGACTTGCCGGCGCCGTTGGGTCCGAGGAACGCGACGAGCTCGCCGCGCGCCACCTCGAACGCGAGGTCGGTGACGGCCTCGACGGTCTTGCCTTTCACAGTGAAGCGCTTGGTCAGACCTTGCGCTCGGATGATCGATTCGTTCGCCATGCCCCCACGCTAGGAGTGGATGCGGACAGATACTGTCCGCGATACATGAGATTCTTTTCGCATGGCCGACACCACCACGCGAGCCTTGTCGCTGCTCAACCTGCTCCAGACGCACCGGCACTGGCCGGGTTCCGAACTGGCCGTCCGGCTGGGCGTCACCGAGCGCACGGTGCGGCGCGATGTCGAGCGGCTGCGCGACCTCGGCTACCGCATCGAGTCGATCCCGGGGGCGGCGGGCGGCTATCGCCTCGAGGCCGGCAGCGCTGTGCCGCCCTTGCTGCTCACCGATGAAGAGGCGGTGGCGATGGCGATCGGGCTGCGGGTGGCGGCATCCCAGCGGCTCGTGAGCGGTCCCGAGACGACCATCACCGCGCTCGCGAAGCTCGAGCAGGTGCTGCCCGCTCCGCTGCGCCGCCGCGTCGCCGCGCTGGCTCAGACTGTGCAGCCCGCCGGACTCAACGCCGGCGCCGCCGTGTCGGGCGAGGTGCTCGGCGAGCTCGCACTGGCCACGCGCGATCACGAGCGGGTGAGATTCACGTACACCGCGGCATCGGGTGAGGTGACCCACCGGCGCGTCGAGCCGCATGCCCTCGCGCCCGCCGACCGGCACTGGTACCTGCTCTGCTGGGACCTCGACAAGGAGGACTGGCGCACGTTCCGCGTGGACAGGCTCACGGATGTCGCGCACACCCGCGTGCTCTTCGAGCCGAAGCCGCTCACCCCCGAGCAGGTCGAGGAGTTCATCTTCGTGGCACGGTCGTGGGCGAGACAGGCGGTGGAGGCGGATGCGGTGATGGAGCTGCCTCTGGACGAGATGCGCGACTACTTCGGCCAGTGGGGTCAGGGCGCGACGGCCGAGGACGCGACGCATACGCGCTGGCCGGTCGGCGGTTCGGACTTCCGCGAGACGATGTACGGCCTGAGCTGGATCCCCGCGGGGGTGGATTACACGACGGACCTGACATCGCCGGCTCGAGAGGAGCTGCGCGAGACCCTCGAACGGATGCTCCGAGCCCTGGACGCGCCCGCACCCCCGGTTCCGCCGGACCGGGCTCTGGCGCGCGAGCGACAGCTGCCGGCGTAGCTCGGGATCTCCGCAGCATCCGCCGGCGTCTCACCGAACGGCACCCCACCCCGCTACTCCGCACGCGCTCAATAGGCTGGGTCAATGGAGCTGGGGATCTACGCGGTCATCGCCGTCGCGGTCATCGTGGCGGTCGCCGCGTTCTCCAAGAAGCTCGGGGTGGCGGCGCCGATCATCCTCGTGGTCGTGGGGGTGGGGCTGTCCTATCTGCCGGGGGTGCCCGACATCGAGGTGCCGCACGAGATCATCCTCGACGGGGTGCTGCCGCCGATCCTCTACGCCGCGGCGATCAGCGTGCCGATCACCGACTTCCGCCGGAATGCGGGGTCGATCGCGAGTCTGTCGGTCGTGCTGGTGATCGTGACGGCGTTCGCCGCGGGCTTCCTGCTGTTCTCGCTGCTGCCCGATCTCAACCTCGCCGCGGCCATCGCGCTCGGCGCGGTCATCAGCCCGCCCGACGCGGTGGCGGCGACCTCGATCGGCCGGCGGCTGGGCCTGCCTCCGCGACTGCTGACCGTGCTCGAGGGCGAGGGCCTCCTCAACGACGCGACCGCCCTGGTGCTGCTGCGCTCGGCTGTCGCCGCTGCCGCGGTGGGTGGCCTCACGACGCCGTGGGCAGGAGTGGTCGACTTCGTCTACGCCGTCGTCGTGGCCGTCGCGATCGGCCTGGTCGCCGGATACGTCACCGTGTTCGTGCGCTCCAAGCTCGACGATCCCGTGCTCGACACGGCGCTGTCGATCGCGGTCCCGTTCGTCGCGTTCGCGCCGGCCGAGGCGCTCGGCGCGTCCGGCGTGATGGCGGTCGTCGTCGCCGGCCTCTACACCGGCCACGCGGCGCCCACGAAGTTCAGCGCACAGGCGAGGATCAGCGACCGCATCAACTGGCGCACGATCCAGTTCCTCCTCGAGAACGGCGTGTTCCTCCTCATCGGCCTCGAGATCCGCACGCTCGTCGATCACGTCGACCCGACGGTTCTCAGCGCCGGCGACGCGATCCTCATCGGCCTGCTCGCGACCGCAGCCCTCATCGTGATCCGCTTCCTCTGGATCGGACCGATGGTCTACGCCCTCGGCAAGCGCGAGGAGCGTACCGAGAAGCGCACCTACCACGCGCTCCTCGCCCTGTACTACTACCGGAGTCACCCGGTCAGCACTGCGCGGCAGGCCCGCATCCGTGATCGCCTCGAGCGCGACTACGAGCGCCGGCGCGCCGACCTCGAGCAGCAGCGCCAGGAGCACATCGACTGGCGCGGCGGGATCGTGCTGGGCTGGTCGGGCATGCGCGGCGTCGTGACGCTCGCCGCCGCGCAGTCCCTGCCCGAGAACACCCCCTACCGACCGCAGCTGATCCTCATCGCCTTCACTGTCGCGGTGGTGAGCATCGTCGTGCAGGGCGGCACGCTGCCGTGGCTCATCCGCTTGCTCGATGTGCAGGGCATCGATGCGCAGGAGGACCGCAGAGAGCTCGCGTCCCTTCTCGAAGACATCAGCAACACCGGCCTCGAGACACTGGACGAGATCGAGACGGATGCTGCCACCACCGCCCCGATAGACCCCGATGTCATCGAACGCGTGAGGCGGGCCTCCTTCCTCAGCACCGAGGCCGCGTGGGAGCGCGCACGCGTGGTGCGCAAACCCGGCGAGATGCCGCATCAGCGGTACCGCGAGCTGCGCCTCGCCGTCGTGGATGCGGAGCGCGAACGCCTGCTGGAGCTGCGTGCCCAGGGCGTCTACTCCTCGCGCGTGCTGGCCGAGGCGCAGGCCATGCTCGACCTCGAGGAGACCCGCCTGTCGCGCCATTCCGGCGATCGCTGACCCGCGGCGTTCCCTCGCCCAGCCTTTCCTGCGGTGGTTGCCGGGCACCCGGCGTCGCCCTTCCGCCGAGTCGGCGACGGTTGGAGGATCGGGGGGGTGGTCTAGGCGGACCTGGCCCGTCTGAGCTCGCGCAGCAGGAGCCGGTTGGGCCCTCGCCACTGCCGGCGCGGGTCGATCCAGGCCGGTGGGCGCACGTGCGGCATGCCGTCGATCATGCGGATCTCCCATCCGCTGGTCTCGATGCCGTGGTGATGGTGCCAGCACAGCAGCACCCCGTTGTCGACCGAGGTGGGACCGCCCTTGGCCCAGTCCACGACATGATGCACCTCGCACCACGCGGCGGGGACGGTGCAGCCGGGGATGATGCAGCCGCCGTCACGGGCGCCGATCGCCTTGCGTTGCCAGTGGTTGAACACCCGGTCCTCGACGACCAGCGCTTTGATGGCGCCGGTGCCGGTGAGGGTGAGCCGGTGAATGGTGCCGTGGCAGCCGACATGCCTCGCGAACGAGGCCGGTACCGGTACCGGACCACCGGCGGACTCCGCGAACGCCACGCCGTCGGGGTCGGCCAGGTCCTCGACGGTGGTGGTGACGATCAGCGTCGGCGCGGCCCCGCCCAGCGTCGGCGTCGCGGCCGCACCCGCCGCGACCGACAGGATCGACGCGAACGCGTCGTGGCGCTTCTGGTCCGCGGTCCGCGGATCCAGCACCCGCTCCGCCGCCTCGCCGGCCCGGGCGTCAGCCTCGCAATCGACGAAGCGGGGCCCGCTGTCCTGCACCCGCGGATTCAGGTGCGCGTCCATCAGCCGGTCGAACTGCGCCGCGACGTCGTCGGTGACCTCCCCGGAGATGCGCCGCAGTCCGCGATACGCGCGGCGGCTGATCCGGATCGCGCGCACCCGCTGCGCGTACTCCTCGTCCGGGAGCGTGCCATCCGGGTCGAGGTACAGCGCCCAGGTGGTCGCCATCACCTTCAGCTCGTGGATCCCACACGCCGGCTCCCCGGCGTCCCCCACTGCGGCGGCGACGAGTTCGCCTTCGGCCGCCCCGATCTCGTCGACCGTGCACCGGCCCAGCAGCGGTCTGAGCGCGTCGACGATCGTGGTCAGGGCGTCCGCGGAGAGCCGCCCGGATGCCAGCGCGGCCCGGGCGCGGTCGAGGGGTGCCGGGCGGGTCTGCCCGGTCAGCGTCACCCGACTCGTGATCGCCTTCGCGTCCCGCAGCCGTGCCCGCGCGGTCGCTGCCGAGACCCGCGTGGCGCGTTCCACGAGTTCCTGCGCCGATCCGCAACCGTACTGCGCGGTGATCCGGTCGTCGAACTCGGAGTCGGCACGCCGCCCCACCTCCCCGGCGAGCGCCAGGCGGGCGGCATCCGTGATCCGCCCCAATTGCTCGACGACGCCCAACGCGTCGACCAGATCACCGTGCGACAAACCCCGCTGCGCCTCACCACCGAGCGGCGCACCGAGCGTGTCGCCGAGCAGATCGGCGATGCCCCGGAGCTCGGTCAGCGGGAAGTTCATGCCTTCGATTCTGCCGAGGGGCTCCGACATTCCGACACCTCAAAACCGCAGGTCCGAGTCGCTTTTGTGGATAACCCCGAAGGGACCCGAATCACGACGTCCTGGGGAGGAATCGGCGCCGCGACTCCACCTCGCTGAGCCGCCACCGCCCCGCCCAGCGGGTACGTTCGTCGGTATCCGGGGATCCCCGATCCCCGGATGACCGCGCCCTGAATCCGCGCCGCCCCCGCGTCCAGCATGAGAAGCACCACCCCACACAGGAGCCCTCATGCCCACACCTCTCGACATCCCCGTTCCCGATCTCACCGGCAAGCTCGCCCTCGTCACCGGCGCGAGCGACGGCGTCGGCCTCGAGATCGCCGCGCGTCTCGCGCGCGCCGGCGCCGACGTCCTCATGCCGGTCCGCAATCCGCAGAAAGGCGAGGCGGCGGCAACCCAGATCCGACAGCAGACCGGAGCCCACAGCATCCGTGTCCTCCCCCTCGACCTCGCGTCGCTGGACTCCGTCGGAGCTCTCGCCGCGCGGCTGAACGACGAAGGCCGCCCGATCGACCTCCTCATCACGAACGCCGGCGTGATGAACCCGCCGACCCGACAGCTCTCCGCCGACGGGTTCGAGCTGCAGCTCGCGACGAACCACCTCGGCCACTTCGCGCTCGTGGCGCAGCTGCTCCCGCTGCTTGTCGAGGCGAAGGCGCACATCACCAGCCAGGTGAGCATCGCCGCCGATCAGGGCGCCGTCAACTGGGACGACCCGAACTGGGAGCACGGCTACGACCCGATGACGGCGTACAGCTCGTCGAAGATCGCGCTCGGCCTGTTCGCGATGGAACTGCAGCGGAGATCGGATGCGGCGGGCTGGGGCATCCGCAGCACCCTCTCGCATCCCGGCATCACGCCGACGAACCTGCTCGCGGCCCAGCCAGGCATGGGGCGTTCCGCCGACACGACAGCGGTGAAGTTCATCCGGGCGATGTCGCGGCGCGGCATCCTGTTCGGCACTCCCGCGTCGGCCGCGCTGTCGGCGGTGTACGCGGCGACAAGCCCCGACGCCCGCGGCGGTCACCTCTACGGGCCGAGGGGCTTCCGCCGCCTCAGCGGCCTGCCCGCGGAGCAGCCGATGTACTCTCGCCTGCGCGGCGAGGCCGACGCTCGTCGCGTGTGGGAGCTCTCCGAGCAGCTCACCGGCGTGCGCGTCGCGACGCCGGGTCGCTGAGCGAGCGCCGCAAAACGGTGGGATCGCCGCTCCCTGGATGAGGAATGAAGGATGCCGCAGACTCAGGTCATGGACAGAGCACAGCTGGCCGACTTCCTGCGTCGCCGCCGCGAGGCGCTGCAGCCCGAGGACGTCGGGCTGCGCCGCGGGTCTCGACGCCGCACGGCGGGCCTTCGGCGCGAGGAGGTCGCCGTGCTCTGCGACATGTCGACCGACTACTACAGCCGGCTGGAGCAGGCCCGCGGCCCGCAGCCGTCGGAGCAGATGCTCGCCGCGATCGCTCGCGGGATGCGGCTCACGCTCGACGAGCGCGACCACCTGTTCCGGCTCGCCGGTCACACGGCACCGGCTCGGGCACTGCGCAGCGAGCACGTCTCGCCCGGCCTCATGCGCATCCTCGACCGCCTCGCCGACACCCCCGCGCAGGTGATGACCGAGCTCGGCGAGACGCTCGCGCAGACGCCGGCGGCCCGCGCGTTGTTCGGCGACGAGACGCGCTTCGAGGGGTTCGCCCGCAGCGTCGGCTATCGCTGGTTCACCGATCCGTCGGCGCGCACCGTGTACCCGATCGAGGACCACCCGATGCATTCGCGCGCGTTCGCCGCCGAGATCCGCACCGCCTACGCGAAGTTCGGCGCCGACTCCCGCTCCGGGGCGATGGTGTCGTCGCTGCTGCAGGAGAGCCCCGAGTTCGCCGAGCTCTGGGCCGAGCACGAGGTGCGCTCGACGCACGCGCGCGAGAAGCGCCTGCAGCACCCCGAGGTCGGCGTGATGGACATGCAGTGCCAGTTCCTCATCGACCCCGAGCAGGGACAGACGCTCCTCGTGCTCACCGCGACGCCCGGCACCCCGAGCTACGAGCGGCTGCAGCTGCTCTCGGTGATCGGCACCCAGGAGATCGCCGCCGGCCGCTGAGGTCGCGCCGGTCGCCGGGTTCGCCTGCACCGGCCGGTCCATCTTGTCAAGAACCCCGTCCGCGCCCCCCGGCGGCATAGCCTTTCGACAGCACGGGCGCCCCGTGCGGTGAGTGAGGTGGAACGTGGGCGTTCAAACCGCGATGGACGACGTTCTCGACGCCCCGACGATCGTCAAGGCGCTGCTCGCCGCCGACGACCTGGCCTTCGAAGCCGGCCGCGATCCCAGCGTCCGCACTCTGCGGGTGCTGTCGACGGCGCTCGCGGGCACCGACGACATCGCCGCCATCGCGGCGGTGCACGCGCTGGCGGAGATGCACGACGACGAGGCGCAGCGTCAGCTCGCCGCCCTGCTGTCGGACGAGCGGCCGTTCATCCGGGAGCATGCCGCGTGGGCGCTCGGCCAGAGTCTGCCCCGGCCAGAGGCCGTGGGACGCCTGCTCGCACTGGTCGCCGCCGGCGGGTTCACGGGCATGCTGGCCCAGCACACCATCGAGAGGTGGTCGGGCCACGCGAGCGACACGATCGCGATCGGCATCGAGGCAGCGCTGCTGGGAATCACGGATGCTGCACCCCGAGCAGCGCTCGTCGAAACCCTCGGGCTCGTGACTCAACCGGTCGCTGCGCGCCTGCTGCGCGAAGTGGCGTCGGATCCCGCCGAGCACGATGCGGTGCGCGCGACCGCGATCGCCGCACTCGGGCAGCGCCGCGACACCGCGGGGCTCGAGGAGGAGCTCGGTGCGCTCCTGGCGACCGGCGGTCCTCTCGCGCCGATCGCTCGCCTCGCACTGATCGACCTCGACCCCATGCCCGGCGCGAGCACCGCCCCGCCCGCATTCCGCCTTTCACTCCCGGACCGGACGCCGCGAGCGCTCACGGTCGCGCAGCTCTTCCTGCATGCCGACATCGACCCGGCGCTCTCGGCAGCCGGAGCAGGTGACAACGGCGGAATCGCCACCTTGCTGGTGCGCCTCGGCGATGCGCTGATCGCGACCGACGACTGCCCGGTCACGCGGGTCCTCACGCTATCCCGCGGCCGCCTCGGGCAGAGCACCGTCGACCTGCTCCAGCTCGCCGGCACTCCGACCGGCCATCTCTACGGGCACATCCCCCTCCCCGATGAGCCGGTGGCGTCCGCAGCCGCGTGGCCGTACCGGGTCGCCGCCCGGCGCGGCATCCGTCGCATCCTCCGCGCCGCGGTCGACGTCGACGTCCTGCACCTGCGCATGGCCGACGTGGGAAGCCTCGCTGCCGCGGACGTCGCCAGGGAGCTGGGCATCCCGACGATCTTCACCGTCGCGCCGGATCCGCACAGCGTGATCCAATCACTGCAGGATTCCGGCGCCCTCACGCGCGCGAGGTTCGGTGAGGCCGACCTTCGCGAGCACTTCTGGTTCCGGGTCCGACTGGTCAAGGAGCTCGCGGCATCGGCGTCTCACACTGTGTTCTTTCCGCGTCCGAACCTCGTCGACGAGATGCAGGAACTCGTGGGAATCGACATGACGTCGCGCAGCGAGCGGCACACCGTCGTCGCGGAGGGGGTCGATCTCGCGGTCATCGACAGGGCGGTCGTCCAGGCGCGGACAGCGGCCGGTCCGGCTGCGACGCCGGCGCACAATGCGTTCGCCGAACTCGAGGCGCTGCTGGGCTGTCTCGACGCAGATCGCCGGGGACTGCCGCTGCTCGTCTCGGTGGGGCGTCTGCACCGGGTGAAGGGGATGGCCTCTCTCGTCGAGACCTGGGCGCGATCGCCCCTCGCCGACCGCGCGAACCTTCTGATCATCGGAGGCGACCTCGAGAACCCGTCCCGGGATGAGCAGGGCGAACTGGATCGCATCGCCGCCGCGGTACCCCCGCACGAACGCGCGCGCCGCGGGCTGATCCTTCCGGGTCATCGCCCCAACGACGTCGCCGCGCGCTGGATGGCGGCGGCGAGATTCGGGATGCCGCGGCTCGCGGCCGTCGGCGGCGTCTACGTGTGCGCCAGCCTGAAGGAGGAGTTCGGCCTCGCGGTGCTCGAGGCGATGGCCACAGGTCTCGTGGTGGTCGCCCCCGACGGCGGCGGGCCCGCGACCTACGTTGACCACGGCGACACCGGATTCCTCACGGCGACGTGGGACTCCGACCGTCTCGCGTGTGCCATCGCGGCGGCCCTGGACCGTGCAGCCGACGCCGACGAGGACCGCGCGGTGCGGGCACGCGAGGTCGTCGCATCGAAGTTCACGATCCAGGCGATGGCTGCCACCCTCGCCCCGATCTACGCCTCGGTCGTCGCGCAGGAGGCCGAGCTCGCGCAGGCGACGAGGCAGCCCGCATGACGCTCCTGGTCATCAGTCCCGACTACGCCTCGCACCTCCTGCCGCTCGCGACGCTCGCGACCGCGTGGCGCGACGCCGGGGAGCACGTCGTCGTCGCCACGGGGTCGGCGACGGCGCCGATCGTCGCCGACTTCGGCCTCGAGCGCGTCGACCTGCCCCTGGGCAGAGGTGCGAACGCGGGCGTGATGCGCACGCGTGAGCAGCAGACGGCGGAGGCGGCATCTCTCGAGCGCTTCTTCGACGCCACCCGTCGCGGGATGATTCCCACCCTGATGTACCAGGCCCGCGAGCGCCTGACCGACCTGATGTGGCGGCCCGAAGAGCGGGCGCGAGCGACGCTCGAGGTCGTCGATCAGGTTCGCCCGGATGCCATCCTCGTCGACCACCTCGCATTCAGCGCCCGCCTCGCTCTGCACACCGCCGGCATCGACTACGCGGATGTGGTGCTCGGCCATCCCTCCGCGCTGCCCGTGGCAGGCGAGGTCTACGGCTGCCCGCCGGCCTGGCCCCGAGCGTTCGACCCCGACCCCACCGAGCTTGCGCACCTGCGCCGACTCTGCGTCGAAGTGTCCGACCGCTTCGCGCATCAGTGGAACACCGCGGCTCGGACGCTCGATCCGCGAGCCGACGAGATCGCCGATGCGTTCGCGCTTCACGGCGACGTCGTGCTGTACAACTACCCCGCCCTTCTGGCGGACGACGGACGGATGCTGCCGCCCCACGTCTTCATCGGCTCGACGCGCCGCGACGAGCGCGACGATCCCGAGGCCGACGAGTTCCTTCGCGACGTCGCGCCGTTCGTCTACGTGAGTTTCGGCAGCTTCCTGTCGGTGCGGGGCGACGTGCTGGCGCGCGTGGCGACGGCGATCGCGCGGACGGGGCTGCGCGCGGCGATCGCGATCGGCGCGACTCCGGCGAGCGCTCTCGGGCCGGTTCCCGAAGGCTGGCTGGTGCGCGAATACCTGCCGCAGGTGCGCCTGCTCGACCGAGCGGCCGCCGCGGTCACCCACGGCGGCAACAATTCCGTGACCGAGTCGGTCGGGCAGGGTGTGCCCGTTCTCGTGCTTCCGTTCTCGACGGACCAGTTCTCCGGCGCCGCAGCGGTCGAACGCTCCGGCACCGGCTTGGCCCTCGCGCCGAACACCGCGACCGACCACGAGCTCAGCGAGGCGATCGCTGCTCTCGCTGATCCCACGTGGCCGGGCCGCGAGGCGCTGCGCACAGAGGCAGCCGCGCAGCACGAGCGGCCTGGGCCGACCCTGGCCTTCGCCGCTCTGACCGCCTCGCGCGCCGACGCGGTCGAGAACCGCATCTCCCGGTAGCCGGAGCATCGCACGTACTCTCGGCGTATGCGCTGCGTCGCCTTCATGCGGAACGTCAACCAGGGTCAGCGCGGCCATCCGTCGACCGTCGACATCGTCGCCGGCTTCGCCGACGCAGGGTGCCCCGACGTTCAGACCTTCCAGAGCAACGGCACGATCCTGTTCGACTCCGACGAACCCGCAGAAGTCGTCGAGGGCGCAGAAGAAGCGATCGCGGTCAGATCCGGCCACGAGCGCGACATCCTCTGGATCGCGCTTGCCGACCTTGTCGCGATCGTCGACGAACACGGCGCGCCCCACGATTCCCGTGGGTACGAGTTCACCCTCCACCGAGGCGGAACGGTCGACAACCGAGCCCCCGACGCGATCAGCCTCATGACCCGAGCCCGCTGCGAGATCGTCGACGCCGGACCCGGCTGGGCGCTCGTCCGCAACGACGTCGACGGCCAGGGCAACGCCACTCCGGTGCTCGAGCGCCTCACCGGCGACCGGGCGACCTCCCGCGGGCTGCCCACGATCCTCCGCCTGGTCGCCCGCTTCGGTTCCCCAGCCGGATGAGTCAGTCGTCGAAGATCCCCACCGACTCCGACAGCCGCGTGACCTCGTCAGCGCCGAGCTCGAGGTCCGCCGCCTGAGCCGAGTCGGTGATGGATGCCGCACGCCGAGCTCCCGGGATCGGAATGACGTGCGAGCCCAGCGCCAGTTCCCACGCGAGCACCGCCTGCTGCGGGCTGACGCCATGATCCTCGCCGACCTCGCGGAACGCCGAGAACCGGTCGCCGACCCTGCGCGCTCCGCCGCCGGTGCCGCCCAGCGGGCTCCACGGCAGGAACGCGATCCCGTGCTTCTCGCAGAAGCGCAGCTCGTCGATGCTGCCCGGATGCTTCGGCGAGAACTCGTTCTGCACGCTCGCGAGGTTGCCCTCGCCGAGCACGTCGATGGCGATCTGGATCTCCTCCACGCTCGCGTTCGAGATGCCGACCGCGCGGATGAGGCCATCGTCCTGCATCGCCTTGAGCCCCGCGATGATGTCGCCGTAGACGAGCCAGCGGTCAGGACGGTGGTACTGGTAGAGCTCGATCTGGTCGACCCCGAGGATGTCGAGCGACCTCTCGGCCGCCGAGCGGAGGTACGCCTCCGACCCGTCGCGGCCCTTGGAGCCGTCTTCACCGAGCGTGATCCCGCCCTTCGTCGCGACGAGGATGCTGGACGCGTCGCCGTCCCACGTGCGCAGCGCCTCGGCGACGATGCGCTCGTTGTGCCCCATCTCCTCACCGTCCGGCGCGTAGATGTCGGCGGTGTCGATGAGCGTCACGCCGGCGTCGAGCGCTGCATGGACCGTCGCCACCGCGTCGTCGAACGACGGGTACACCTTGTCGTTGTTCATCGACAGCGGCATCGCGCCGAGCCCGATCGCCGAAACCTGGCGCCCTGCCAGCGTGCGCTGCTTCATCGCATCTCCTTCTCGCATACCCCCAGCCTGCCAGGGTCGTGCGACGCCGCGCAGGGGCTCGAGAACCCCAGGCCGGGCCCTTGCGCATCGAGGTGCAACCCGCTGTCGTTTGCGCGCAACCGCGCCTACGCTCCCGAAGCATGACGACGAATGACCGCGACCACGACATCGTCCTGCTCGGCGCATCGGGCTTCGTCGGCAGATACACCGCGCGCCATCTGGCGCGATCGGCGCCCGACGGCGTGCGGATCGCCATCGCCGGCCGCTCCACCGCCCGCCTCGACGACGTCAGGCGCGAACTCGCCGTCGACTGGCCGATCATCGAGGTCGACACCTCGGACGATGCCGCCGTCGGCCGGGTCGCAGCATCCACTTCCGTCATCGCCACGACGGTCGGGCCCTACCTGCGCTACGGCGCGGGCGTTGCGTCGGCGAGCGCCCGCGCCGGCACGTCGTACGCCGATCTGTCGGGCGAGAGCATCTTCGTGGCGCGGAGCATCGAACGCAATCACGCCGTCGCCGAGACCACCGGCGCCAGGATCGTGCACTCGTGCGGGTTCGACTCGGTCCCGTCCGACCTCGGCCTCGGGATCGCCCACGCCGCCGCCGGCGGTGTGCCGATCGTCGCGGCGACCCTGACGGTGCGGTCGCTGCGCGGCGGCATCAGCGGCGGCACGATCGACTCGCTCCGCCAGCAGCTGAAGGAGACGAAGAGGGATGCCTCGACCCGCCGCCTCCTCGCGAACCCCTACGCGCTCACGCCCGGGCCGTCGGTGCGTCTGCCCGGCCACGCCGGCAGCGGCTGGGGCAAGGTGCACGGAACCTGGCAGGCGCCGTTCGTCATGGGCTCGTACAACCAGCAGGTCGTGCAGCGCAGCAACTACCTGACGGGGTGGAGCTACGGCCAGCTCATGCAGTACCGGGAGGTGGTGGCGACCGGGCGCGGCCCTGCCGGATTCGTGCGCGCCGCGGGGATCGCTCTCGGGACGGCGGGGCTCGTGGGCGCACTGGCGTTTCCGCCCACGCGCGCCGTCGTCGACCGGGTGCTTCCGTCTCCTGGCAGCGGACCCAGCGCTGAGGCGATCGAGCACGGTCGCTTCGTCCTCGAAGTCGACGTGTACCCGGTCGAGGGCCGGCCGGTGCGCACGCGGGTCGCCGCGCCGTTCGATCCCGGCTATGGCGGCACCGGCGTGATGCTCGCCGAATCCGCACTGAGCCTCGCGCTCGATGACCTCCCCGCCCGCGCGGGCGTCCTGACCCCGATGATCGCGATGGGAGAGCACCTGGCCGAACGACTGCGCGCCAGCGGCTTCACCCTGGATGCGGGAGCGTTGCCTCAAGCCCCCGGTCGTCGAGCGAGCGAAGCGCGTCGAAACGCCCCGGAGCAGCGAGCGACCTAGTCCCCCGCGGCATCCGTTCCTCCCCCGTGGTCGCCTCCGAGCGATGCGTCGCTCGCGCTCCTCTGCTGCGCCCTGGCGAGATCGATCACGCCCCACACCGCCACCGCGCCGGCAGCCGCCAGCACGAGCAGCGACCAGAACGGCGCTCCGGTCGCCTCGCCGAGGATGGTGATGCCGAGCACGACGGCCACGAAGGGGTCGATGACCGTGAGCCCGCCGACGACGACTTCAGGCGAATTGACGGTGTGCGCCCGCTGCACGAGGTAGATCGCGAGGCCGCCAGAGACCGCGATCCCGATCAGGCAGGCCAGGGTCAGCAGGTTCGAGGAGTCGAGGCGGTAGTCGCCCTCGGCGAGGACCGT
Source organism: Microbacterium sp. BE35 (assembly GCF_031457705.1). NCBI lineage: Bacteria > Bacillati > Actinomycetota > Actinomycetes > Micrococcales > Microbacteriaceae > Microbacterium > Microbacterium sp. BE35. The sequence continues at coordinate 479,415 of NZ_JAVDXD010000002.1, read as the reverse complement.
CTGCACCCGCAGGATCACGGTCTTGCCCAGCGTCGCGACGAAGCCCGAGAACACGCCGGCGGCGATGACGATCAGCACGGCGGGTCCGCGGCGTCCGCGCTGAACGACGGCCACGATGATCGCGACGCAGAGCACGACGGCGAGCGCGAGCAGGATGGCGATGAGCTGGCTGTCGTGGATCGTGCGCTGGGTGCTCACCAGCGCAGCGACGCCGACGAAGGCCGCCACCCCGATGACGCTCGTCGCGATGGCACGCATCTCTGTGCCGGAGGGCTTCGTGTGCGTCGCTCGGGCCGTGAGCAGCGAGGCGAAGACGAGTGCGACGACACCGACCGGCTGCACCACGATGAGCGGAGCGAACGTGAGACTCGCCAGCTGGAGCAGGATGGCGCCCCCGATCAGCAGCGCACCGATCACCCACGGGCCGTTGCGCAGCAGGGCGAAGAACTGCCTGGCGCCGAAGGATCCGGTGGCGCCGCTGCGCACCCCGCGCGCCTGCATCATGTTGCCGAGCGCCAGAGCGGCGGCCGAGGCGACGGCCAGGACGATGCCCAGCACGGGGAACGACGCGATGGTCGACGGCACCGGTCCCCCTCTCCGCAGTGCTCTCACGCTACACAGCGAGGTCCCCGGTGAGCGGGCTCGCTGCCGGACGGCACGTTCCCCGCCCCCGCCGCATCCTTCTCACTAGGTCGAGTCAGGGCATCCGCTCGAACACCTCCCGCGCTCGCAGCGTGCGCGCCCGCGTGACCGGACGGGTGGCCAGGACGATCTTCCCGCGCGCATGCAGCTTGGCCAGGTCCTCGAAGGCGTCCACGATGTCCTCGATGGGGTACAGGCCCGACACGAGGAGACGGAACGCTCCGGCGCCGGCGAGGTCCACCACGCGCTGCAGCACCTGCGTCGCGTGCGAGACGGACTCGGCGTCGTCGCGGAGCAGCCGCAGCTCGACCTGGCGCCTGTCGGCGCTGGAGCGGTAGCGCTGCGGAGGAACCCCGAGGGCTGCCGCGACCTCCCTCCCGTCCTTGCCGAAGTTGTCGATGTACGCGGTGACCGGTGCGCCCGCGGCACGCCGGATCCGCTCCGCCATCCCCTCGCCGTACCGCACAGGCGTGATGCCCAGCTGCCGCAAGTAGTCGAAGTTGCGCTCCCCGCACGTGCCGATCACCCGAGCGCCGCGGTACTTCGCCACCTGCGCCTCGATGCTGCCGACACCTCCCGCCGCTGCGGAGATGACGACGGTGTCCGAGGGGCCGATCCGAAGGTCGTCGAGAGTCTCCAAGGCGGTGGCCCCAGCGAGGAACAGACCACCGGCGACCTCCCACTCGATCGCCACGTGCTTGGCCACGAGCTGGTCCGCCGGCACGACGATGTGGCTCGCGTGGGCGCCGGTCCTGGTGTGCCCGACGACGTTCGCACCGACCCTCAGCGCGGTCACGCCCGGCCCGCAGCGGCGGACGATCCCCGCGAAGTCGCTGCCGGACGACCGCGGCCACGGGTCGTCGTGCCACGTGTCCTCCTTGCCGTTGCGCAGGAAGGCGTCCATATGGTTGATCGCCGTCGAGATCACCTCGACCAGCACCTCTCCAGGCCCGGGAGCCGGCATCGGGTATTGATGACGCTTGAGTACGTCTGCGTCGCCGTAGTGGGTGTATCGGTACGTGAATGCCTCCGTCGGTGCTCGCATCGCGATCCCCTCCTGCCGTTCCGTCGAGGCTCGTCATCGAGCCTCGAGGATTTATTCCGGCGGACGGGCGGTCATGGATGCAGCCGCAGCATCCCATCCGATTCCGAACCCGCCCCGAAGACCTTTCACAGCGCGGCAGATCGCCGCGGGAAAGAGAGGTCTCTCATGGGCTCGTCACCGAACCGCATCGTCGCCACGGTCTTCGGCGCCGTCTACCTCCTCGTCGGCCTTCTGGGGTTCTTCGTCACCGGTCCCATCAGCTTCGTAGCGACCGAGGGCGGGCTGCTCCTGGGCATCTTCGAGGTCAACCCGCTGCACAACGTCGCCCACCTGCTCATCGGAGCGGCGCTGCTGATCGCCGGCATCGCCGGTGCGCGCCCGGCCAAGATCGTGAACATCACGGTCGGCGCCGCGTACCTGCTGCTGGGTGTCGTGGGCTTCTTCCTCGTCGGCACGCCGGCGAACATCCTCGCGCTCAACGCGCCCGACCACTTCCTGCACCTCGCGAGCGCCATCGTGCTGCTCGGCGTGGGCCTGGCCGCCGAGCGTTCATCGCAGGTCGCGACGGCGTGAGCGAGCTTCGGGGGGACACGACGGGGCGCGTCAGCCGCGCCCCGTCGTGGGTGCCGGTCGGCGCGTGGGGCTTCGGGCTCGTCGCCGTCGGGCTGGGGGCAGCTGCGATGGTGGCCGTGCAGGCCGACCCGCTCTCACAGGGGCTCGGTGTGGCGTCGGCCGCGGTGGGGCTGGGAGCTCTCGGGTGGGGCGCCACGAGTCTCCACCTCAGCCGGACGCCGACGCCGCGAACCGCGGTCGCCGGCCTGTTCGTCGGGATGGGCGTCGCGGTGGCGCTGCTCGCGACCGCGCCCGGGCGTGCGAGCATCCTCGCCGTGGTCCTCCTGCTGGCGCTCGGCGTCGCCGTCGCCTGCGGGATCGTGCGAGGGACGAGGCATCCGTCCCCGCGGTCGAGTCTGTGGGGCCTGGTCGCTGCGGCGGCGCTGGTCACCGTCGTCGTGGTGCCCGCGCTCGGCGTCTGCCAGGGCGCGGCGCTCCTGGACGCCGACGGCACCGTGCTGCCCGTCGTCACCCACGACGGACATTGACGGATGCCGCGACCACGGCGGATCCCGGCGGCAGGACCGTGGTGGCCTCCCCCGCATCGATCGAGGTCCACCACGGTCGCGGTCGCCGTCAGGAAGCGGGAACGAGGACGCGATCGATCGTGTGGATCACACCGTTGGTCGCGGGGATGTTGATCGCCCAGAACACCAGCCGCGGGTCGCTGAGGGCAGGTGTCTCATCGCGCAGGTTGATTCCGCGGGGCTTGACGACGCCGCCGTTCGCCATCGTCAGCGAGCGCGCCGTGAGGACCTTCACCGGGCCGAGCTTCTCGCCCGCGACCACGTGGTAGAGCAGGATGTTCGAGATCTGCTCCGTGGTGAACGTCGACGTGATGGCGGCCAGCGCGTCGGCCTCGCTGGCAGGCGTCGTTCCCGTGAGGTCGGCCACGAGCCGCAGGAACGCGCGGTCGTTCGGCGCGAAGACCGTGTAGGTCTGGCTCGTATCGGCGAGCGCCCCGTTGAGCCCCGTGGCCAGCACCGCCTGAACCAGGATGTCGTAGTCCCACGGATTGGCGTCGGGGGCGCCACCGCCCGATGCGGCGACGGCGACGTCGACGATCGTGCCCGCAGGGGCGCCCCCACCGTGGGCCTGCGCGGGCGTGGCTGTGAACACGAGAGCCAGGGCGGCGACCGCCGCAACGGCCAGGCGAGACTTCTTCATGGTTCCGATCTCCTTCGATGCGATTCCCGGCACCGTCCGGACGAAGGGTGCCATAGAGGTATTCGCCCGAAGACGCGGGGACGGATGCAGCAGCCGGGAGTTTCGTTCCGGATCCGCGCGCGCACCCGCACCCCGGCGCCCGCCGAGGGGCGCCGGGTCAGCTGAACTCGAGCGGCCCGCGCACGATCGAGTCGCCGGAGTGGGTCGGATCTCCGTCGAGGGGCTCCTGCGAGACGTCGACGAGCACGTACTCGCGCAGATCGACGTCGGCCGGAACCACGAACGTCCCCTTCTTCCCGTCGAGCTCGCCGAGACTCACCAGTGCCGAGGCGTCCGCGGTGATCAGCCAGACCTCGCGAAACCCGTCGCTCTCGTCGAAGTCCTCGACGTTCACGGTCAGCGTGCGCTCCCCGTCCGAGAGCTCGATCACCTGCGCGGTGCCGGCGGCGCCGGGGTGATCGGGGAACGCGGCCAGGGTCGCCGACGCGATCTCGACCGACTGCGGCGCCCTGACGAAGCTCCAGATGCCGACGATCGCCAGGACGGCGGCGATGCTCGCCGCCAGGGCGAACAGCATGCGTCCGCCTCGCAGTCCGCCGCGGCGCTTCGGCTGTTCGTCTGCGACAGGTGGCGCGTCCGCGGGAGCGGCTGAGGGCGGCGGCGACCCCGCTGGCGCCGGCGCGCCCACCTCGGATGCCGCCGGCTGCGGCGACCGGACCTCGTCGAGGATGCGATCCCAGACCCGCTCCGGCGGCGTCTCGAGCTCGCCCAGGGTCATGGTGGACCGGCCGACCGCCACGGTGTGCTCGAGCTCCGCCAGCTCGATCGAGCAGACGTCGCACGTCGCGACGTGCTCCTGCTCGGCACCCGTCAGCGGTTCTCCGACGGCGACCAGCGCAAGACGCTCGGGGTCAAGGTGCGACATGGGACACCTCCAATCGGTCGCGCAGCCGGGTGAGACTTCGGCGGATGTGACTCTTCACGGTACCCAGCGGCATGTCGAGGCGCGTCGCGATCTGCTGGTGGGTGAGGTCGTCGTAGAACGCCAGCCGCACCACGCGCTGCGCATCGGGCTCGAGGCGGTCGATCTCGTCGGCGAGCAGCATCCGGTCTCCGAGATCGATCTCCGACGAGAGCGGCTCCTCGGTCACCGCGAACCGCTGCAGCTTCTCTTGCAGTTCGCGCACACGCCGGCGCGCATCGAGGGTGTCGGCGATGCGGCGGCGGGTGATCGTGACGAGCCACGTCGAGAGCCGGCCCTTGGCCGGGTCGTACGACGCCCGCGAGGTCCATGCCGAGACGAAGGTCTTCTGCGTCACGTCTTCGGCATCCCCTCTGTCGCCGAGCACCCGGAGCGCGAGGGTGAACACGATCGGCGACCATCGCCGGTAGATCTGCTCGAGGGCGCGCTCGTCACCGGCGGCGAAACGGCCGCACAGCTCGCGCTCTTCCTCATCGTCCACGCTGATTCCCCTCTGCTGGTCCGGCGCCTTCGCCGGGTCACGTGATCGGGGTCGCGATCGCGACCACGTTATCCGCGTAACGGCCCGTGCGGGAGTCGAACTGTCCGCCGCACGTGATCAGCACGAGGCTGCGCGTGCCCGAGCGGGCGAACAGCTCGTCGACCGGAAGCTCCGCCTTCGGGTAGTAGGTGACGCTTTCGACGGCGTACTTGCGCGTGTCGCCGGCGGCATCCGTCACATCGACGACGTCCCCGACGGGAAGGTCGCGCAACCGGCTGAACGGGCCGATCGGGTACTCCGGGGAATCGACGTGCGCCGAGATCACGACATTGCCGCCGGATGCCGCGGGGTCGGCGCCGAAGCGATACCACCCGCCGATCGCGGGGTCGGCCGGCAGCTCCATGAAGCCTCCGGCCTCCACACCGACCGGCACCACCGGCACGTCGACGTCGATGGAGGCGGCGACCACCCTGACCGGCGGCACGTGCCGCCGTGGGGGTGAGGGGGTGGCCGCCGCGACCGGCACCTCGACGGCGGGCGTGGGGAGCGCCGTCGCCGTCTGAGAAGGTGCCGGCGCCGACGGGGCGGCCCCTGGGGACGAGCCGCACGCCGTCAGCGCGAGGGCGATCGCGAGAGATGCTCCGACTCCTGCGATCGCCCTGCCCATGTCGCGGTGCTTCAGCGCCGTGCCCTGCCGCGCGCGACGACGAGAGCGGATGCCGCCACCGCCGCGGCGACGACGACACCGCCGATCGCCCACATCCACTGCTGGAACATGTCGCGCTGCGCGAGCTGGCCGCCCGTGCCCGAGTTCACGCCGTCCGGTGCCGAGTGCAGGCCCGTGACCGTCTGAACCGCGAGCGCGAGGTTGTCGTCCTCGAGGCTCCCCCACGCGTAGGCGATCGTGAGCACGCCCTCCTGCACGTCGACGGGCGCCGGGCCGAGCAGGGGATCGGTGGTGCCGGCCGCGGCCACGGAGGCCTCGATCGTTCCGGCGGGCAGGTCCAGCGACGCCTCGTCGGGGTTCGCGAGGGCCTGGATCACAGCCGTTCCACCGGCGAGCACATCGACGGCGGGCGCGGCCGCGACGTGCCGCACGGTGAGGCGTCCCTCCCCCGCCGCCGTGGGCGACGTGTCGTTGACGTACGGAGTCACCGTCGGCGAGCCGGATGCGTCGAGGTGCGCGACGGCCGTGTAGTTCTTGCCGGATTCGAGCGTGAGGGTGACGGGGCCGAGCACGGGCGAGCTGGCATCGGTGGCATCGGGCGCCGTCAGCGCGACCTCGTACGCGCCCGCGGGCAGATCGAGCGGGCCGGCGAGGTCGCCGGGCTGGAAGTCGTCGAGCGTGAGCGCGCCGTTGACGTAGACATCGACAGGCGTGTCGGGAATGCCGTGCAGGACTGAGAGCACGGCGTTGGTGTTCGTGGCTGCGCTTGCAGGGATGCCCACACCGAGCGCGGCGACGATGCCGGCGGCGATTCCTGCGAGAACCTTCTTTCGCACAGTGTTCCTCCTTCTCCGGGCGGCCGGTCGCCGCGTGTTTGAAGAGTTCTTCCGGCGGGAGGGGAGGTTCGGATGCAGGCGGGGCGGGGTTTCTCTCGCGCGGGTGCGCGTGGCGTCACATGTCGTCATCGCTCGACACGCTCAGACACTCAGAGGCGATCCCCGCGGACGGCGGTTAGCGTGGGGTCATCGCGGCGATCCGGGCGGTCCCGGGCTCCGGTTCATACCCGGGAGCGTTGCGGGTTCGACTCCCGCCGTCGCGTCCAACCGCCGTGGCGTGAGTCGGCGTAGTCAGTTGCGGACGACATTGATGTTGAACTCAGGGCCACCTATCGCCGCAAACAACTCGAAGAACAGCCTCGAGTACATCTCGGTTGCACGCGAGGCGCCGATGCCGCCGAGGTCCACGATCGATCGATCTGGCCAGCCGAACTCCCCCAGCAGATCGTGCACGACGCGTTTGGCATCGCGGTCGTCGCCCGCGATGAACACGGAATGGTCGGTCGCAAGTCGACCAGGGGCGACCATGAGTCTGTAATTCACGGTGTTCAACGACTTCACGACTCGACTACGGGGAAACGCACGCTGGATCTGCTCACCAAGGCTGTCAGTATTGGCCGAAACGAGGGTGGGCGGCAGGCCGCGGGACAGGTCGATCGGAACCGCGACGTCGAGGAGCACCTTGTCGGCCAGCGACATCGCGCCCACCATTTCCAGCGCGGCCAGCGAGTGCGCTCCTGAAGTGGCGTTAGCAGTCACGTCGACGAGCGCCTCGCCGATCACGAGCGCATTGCCCCATCACGGACGCGTCCCCGTCGGCACGGCGAGTTCGCGAATCGTCACATCACGGAAGGTCGCGGTCGCGCCGCGCGCGTAGAGTCGGATGCCGTCATCGCCGGCGAGTGGAAAGACGCGGTGCGACTGGACGCTCCGTCCGTTCTCCACGAAGAACTCGACGCTCGTCCGATCGACAAGCAGCCGAATCGCGACCCGCCCCTTTGATGGGTCGAGCGGTGCTTGCGTACGTCCTCGCGTGGGGTTGACGGTCAATGTCCGGTCCAGATACGCGTGCGGACCGGACAGGTCCAGCCCAGCGGCGACGAAGCGTGACCCGCCAGCGGCACGGCACACCTCGAAGCCGATGTCGCCGCCATGGTCGGCGGTCTCGGAATCCCACTGGATCTCACAGCTCAGGTCATACGCGGGCGCGTGGATGTCGAGATCGAGCCCTCCTTCGACCTCCAGCTCGCCGAGGCGGTGCGTGCGAGTCGCGTACTCCGTCAGCGCGGCGGTGGGAGCAGACGTGAGGGCGTATCCGTCGTGCTCGCGCACGAGCCGTACGTCCCGCACGATCATGTCGTCGCCGTTGTAGTTGTCGGTCATCAGGGTGGGGGTGTTGTGCGGGTAGTCCCAGAAGTTCGCCCAGCCGATGACGTGGCGAAGGGACGCGTCCGCCTCACCGGATGGGGCGTGGTGTGGGTAGGTGACGGCGCCGTAGAAGTCGAAGCCCCAGTCGAGCCAGCGGGGCTCATATGCACCGGGGAGGAACGTGCTGCCGTCGAAGGCGCCCGTCCAATAGGCGTAGGTAGCGGGCAGGCCGCGGTGCGTCGCGTTTGCGCTGAGCCCCAGAACCCAGTGGGAGGATCCATCGTCGGCGGTGATCTCGAAGATGTCGGGGCACTCGAGCAGGCCCAAATCGTCACGGACGAACTCACCGACGCGGGTCCAACGGGTGAGGTCGAACGACGCGTAGAAGCCGAGTCGATCGCCCTCAGCGAGGGCCATGAACCACCGCTCGCGGGTGCTGTCCCAGACCACCTTCGGGTCACGGAAGTCCGTGATGGCCGGATCGGCCAGCACCGGGTCATCCCCTCCTGGCTGGAACGAGCGACCACCGTCTGTGGAGTACCAGAGGAACTGCGCCTGCCGTCCCTCCGGCACCCGATCGACAGCGGCTTGAGTGACCAGCGCGATCACCGCTCCGCGCCCGAACCCGGCCGTGTCGTCGGTGTCGACGACGAGCGATCCCGACCAGCAGTCACCGTTGCCGTTGGTGAACTTCTCGATGGCGACGCCGTGATCGATGAAGCTCACGTGGTCCCGCGTCGTGGCCCGTCGCCAGGAGGTGCCGATGCCGCCGGTGAGGTAGTCCGCGTTGTACAGGTAGTAGTAGTGATACTCGCCGTCGACGAAGATGGGCCGCTGGGGGTCGTTCTTCCAGTTATCGGGCACGCTGAAGTGAAACTCGGGGCGCATGGTCGGCCTCGTGGGCGGCCCAGGGGCGATGCTCATTGGGTGGCCGCCGCGTTCCGAGCGACCGTTCGCATGGACCAGACCCGCAGTTGCACCGGGACGTCGTCCCCAGACAGCCGGATGCCGAGGGCGTCGGGGCGGGTCGGGTACACGCGCGCCGTCAGCGGCACTCCGCCCGCGAACACCTCGAGCGCGGAGTGGTCGACGAGGATCCGCACGTCCAGACCGCCGTCGGCATCCACCGGCACCATACCCGCACGGGGGCCGGCGTCGACTTCGGGGTCCAGGCTCGACCGCGAGCGGTCGAGGCTCAGCTCGGCCTGGTCGCCGCGACGCTGCAGGTGCAGAACCGTGCGCTCGGCGTCGTCGTCGGTGGCGCGCAGGGCGATCGCGACCGCCCCGTCGTCGGGGATCGTGAGTCGCACCTCGAGGTCGAGCTCATCCCCACGGACGACCTCCACCGGCTCGGCACTCAGCACCGACGAGACGGACGCCACCTGTTCGTCCCGGAGCGCGTCGACTTCGGGGGCCGGTGCCTGATGGAGGGATCCGTCCGGCGCGGCCGTCACCACGCGCGGCAGCGACATGATGCCCGACCACCCCGCCGCAACGGCGGCGCTGTCGGGTCGTCCCTCTTGCAGCCAGCCGAAGAGGAGGCGCCTGCCCGACTCGTCCCGCATCGACTGCGGGGCATAGAAGTAGCGTCCACCCAGATCGAGCCGATGCAGCGCGGCGGGCATGAACCGGTCGCCCTCGTACCGACCGGACCAGTACAGCGGGTGGTGGGTGACACCCTCGTCCCATGCGGAGAACACGAGGATGTCGCGATGCGCGGCATTCTCCTCGCCGATCCGGAACAGGTCCACGCATTCCCACATGGTGCCGGTCCAGTCGGGAGCGCCCGCATCGCCCACCGTGCTGTCGCCGACCAGCAGCGGCCCGACGTAGGTCCACTCGCGCAGGTCGGTGGACTCGTACAGGAACGCCGTTCCTCCCCGGCTCCGGATGCCAGAGCCGATCAGCTGCCGCCATGTCTCACCTTCGCGCCACACGCAGTGGTCGCGGAACGCCGTGACGTCGATGCCGGCGGGTGCTGTTGCGATCACCGGGTTCTCGGCGACCTTCGTCCACTCGACGAGGTCGGGGGTGCCGATCGCCACGCACGGCAGCTCCCGGTCACCGTGGCGGCCGGAATAAACGATCGTGGGGGTGTCGCCGTCGTACACCAGCACGCCGGACCAGCATCCGTCGACGTCGGGTCCGTCGCTCGGGGTCAGTGCGATCGGCAGATCGCGCCAATGCACCAGGTCGGTGCTGACCGCGTGACCCCAGTGGATGCGGTGGTGCAGCGGGGCGTACGGGTTGAACTGGTAGAAGAGGTGGTACTCGCCGTTTCGCTGGGTGAGGCCGTTGGGATCGTTCAGCCATCCAGCCGGGGCGGTGAAATGGTAGGCCGGACGATGCGGATCGGCGGCTGCGCGCGCGATCAGCTCTGCCGGGACGAGCGCGGATGTGGATGTCGCGGTCATGCGGCAGAGCTTTCTTCGAGGTCCTCGGGCAGTTCCAGAGCGGTCCCGGGGGCGTCGGAGGGTGGGGCGTAGAGCCCGCACCGCACCCAGTGCTCGGGCTGCTCACTCAGCCGGTGGAACACGGCACGTTGGTTCGAGCAGGGCTCCGTCGTCTGCCCGGACCAGCGACAGACGGTCGGATCCAGCACCTCGCGACGCAGTTGCGCACGTTCGACGGAGTCGAACGGGTCGGTGCGCTTGGGGTCCGGTACGGCAGAGATGAGCAGGCGGGTGTAGGGGTGGGACGGGTTGGCCAGCAATTCCATGGCATCGCCGCCCTCGACGAACTCGCCGGCGAACATCACGACGATGCGATCGGCGAGGTACCGCGCCGACGCGAGGTCGTGCGTGATGTAGAGCATCGAGATGCCCTGCTCCTCGCAGAGCGTGCGCATGAGGTTGAGCACCCCGATCCGCACCGAGACATCGAGCATCGACGTGGGTTCGTCGGCGAGGATCAGCCGCGGGTTCACCGCGAGGGCGCGGGCGATCGCGATGCGCTGCCGCTGGCCGCCGGAGAGTTCGTGCGGGTAGCGGTCCAGCATCTCGTCCGGAAGACCGACCTTCTCCATCAGCCGCCGCTTGGCGTGTTCCAGCGCGGCACGGCCCGATGCGGCACCGTGGATGCGCAGCGGCCGCTCGAGGAAGTGACCGATCCGGTGGACGGGATTCAGCGACCCGAAGGGGTCCTGGAAGATCATCTGCACCGCTGAGCGGTACTCGCGGGTCGCGCGCCGCTTGGAGGTCGCGATGATGTCTTCGCCCTCGAAGAGGAAGGTGCCGGCCGACGGCTGCTCGAGGCGGGCGATGCAGCGCGCGAGCGTGGACTTTCCGCTGCCGGACTCGCCGACGAGCGCGACGACCTCGCCGTGGGCGATGTCGAGGTCGACGCCGCCGAGGGCGCGCACCCGCTTGCGGGAGAATGCGCCGCCGATGGTGAATGTCTTCTGCAGCCCTCGTGTCGAGAGCACGGGGGTCTCGGGTGCGGTCATGAGATGGTCTCCGTGGTCAGGGAGTCGTCGTCGCTGGGCGCCACCCAGTGGGTGGGCGTGATCGGTTCGAGATCGGGGATGTCGCGGAACCTCACACCTTCGCCGAGGCCCTGCAGACGGGTGCGAGGACCGGACATGGGTGGAAAGGCGTTCATGAGGGCGCGGGTGTAGGGGTGCTGCGGGGTGTCGAAGATCTCCTCGGACCGTGCGGTCTCGACGAATCGTCCCGCGTACATCACCGCCATCCGGTCGGAGAGCTCGACCATCAGGGACATGTCGTGGGTGATGAACAGGATCGCGAAGCCGAGTTCACGCTGCAGGTCTTTGATCTGCGCCATGAGCTCCTGCTGCACCACGACGTCGAGCGCGGTGGTGGGTTCGTCCATGATGAGCAGCGGCGGGCGGAGCGCCGTCGCCATGGCGATGACGACACGTTGCCGCATCCCGCCCGAGAGCTGGTGCGGGTACGAGCGCAGTCGGTCTCGCGGGATGCCCACGAGATCGAGCAGCTCACCGGCGCGCGCGATCGCGGTCTTCTTCGATACGCCCTCGTGGGTGGTGAAGATGTCGACGATCTGGTCGCCGACGGTCATCACCGGGTTCAGCGAGTTCATGGCGCTCTGGAAGACCATGGCCACCTGGCGCCAGCGGAACTCGCGGAGCTGCTCGGCGTTCAGTGCCAGCACGTCGGTGCCGGCGAAGCGGATCGACCCGCCGGAGATGACGGCGGGGTCTCGCAGCAGCCGCAGGATGGCGTTCGCAATCGTCGACTTGCCGCAACCGGACTCCCCCGCGAGGCCGAACACCTCCCGCTCCGCGATCGAGAACGACACGCGATCGACGGCGCGCACGGTGCGGGTCTCGGTGACGTACTCGACGGAGAGGTCCTGGATCTCGAGCAGCGGAGCAGTCATCGCGCCGCCTCCTTCGCGGTGCGGGGGGCGACACGCGTGGGCGCGTCGGGCGTGGTGCGACGGCGCGGCCGCCGCAGGCGGGGGTTGGTCGTCTCATCGACGCCGTAGTTGACGAGTGCGAGCGCGAAGGCGACGAGGGCGATGCACACGCCGGGAGGGACGAAGACCCACCACGCCCCGGTCAGGAGGGCGCCGTCATTGCTCGCCCAATAGAGATTCGTTCCCCAGCTGACGGTGCTGATGTCGCCCAGGCCCAGGAACTCCAGGCCGGCCTGAGCGCCGATGCCGAAGATCACGCAGGCGAGGAAGGTGCTCATCACGATCGAGGCCATGTTCGGCAGCATCTCGCGGAACATGATGCGCAGTCCGCCCTCACCGGTGACCTGCGAGGCGGCGACGAAGTCCTTGCCGCGGATCGACATGGCCTGCGAGCGCAGCACACGCGCCGACCCCGCCCAGCCGGTGATGACGAGCACCAGGATGACGGTGCCGAGGCCCTGCGGCAGGAACGCGGCGAGGATCACCAGCAGCGGAAGTCCAGGCAGGAGGAGGAACACGTTCGTGACGAGCGACAGCACGTTGTCGATGGTGCGTCCGAGGTAGGCCGAGGCGAGGCCGACGAGGAGGCCGACGAACGTCGCGAGGATGCCGACCGTGAAGCCGACGAACAGCGACGAACGCGAACCCCATACGTTCAGCGCCAGCACGTCCTGCCCTTTGGCCGTCGTTCCCAGCCAGTGCTCGGCCGACGGGGGCTGCGAGCCGATGCCTTGGATGAGCGTGGGATCGCCGGGGGCGAGGATCGGCGCGAACACGGCCATCAGGACGAAGAGGATGAGGATGACCAGACCCGAGGTGGCCTTGGCATTTCCGAGGAGGCCTCGCAGGAGTCCGCCTCCGCCGCGTCGGCGCCGCGGGGGCGGTGCGGCGGTGACCTGTCCGTCCGGGCCGGGCGGGGTGCCGAGCTCCAGCTCGGCCATGGCGCGGGGATCTTGCGCGAGTGACATCACGAACCCTCCGTTCAGCTCACGCGCACGCGCGGATCGAGGCGCACGTACACGATGTCGACGAGGAAGTTGGCGATCAGCACGGCCGTGGTGATCGTGAGGAAGAGCCCCTGCATGAGCGGGTAGTCGAGGTTCTGCACCGCGGCGAGCAGGGTGTAGCCGATGCCCGGGTAGGCGAAGACGACCTCCGTGAGCAGCGCGCCGCCGACGACGAACCCCAGGGACATGCCGAATGCGGTGACTGACGGCAGGAGGGCGTTGCGGGCTGCGTACTGCATCATCACGCGGTTCGCCCGCAGACCCTTCGCTTCGGCCATCACGATGTAGTCCTCGGCGTTGGTGGCGATCATCGTGTTGCGCATGCCAAGCATCCAGCCGCCGACGGAGACGAGCACGATCGATGTGGCCGGGAGGATGAGGTGGTACGCGACATCGCCGAGGAACGCGAGGGAGAATTCCGGAGCGGTGCCTACCGCATACGCGTGGCGCAGTGGGAACCATCCGAGCGTGACGCCGAAGAGGTACAGCAGCCCCATCGCCAGCCAGAAGTACGGGAACGAGCCGATGAAGATGAGCAGAGGCGGGACGAAGGAGTCGAGAACGCCGCCGCGGCGCCACGCGGCGAGGATCCCGAGCACGTTGCCGATCACGACGGCGATGATCAGCGACACGAAGCCGAGCAGAAAGGTCCAGCCGATGACGCTGGAGATGACGTCGATGACGGGCGTCGGGAATCGCGAGATCGAGAAGCCCAGGTTGCCGGTGAAGATCTGGCCGAGGTAGCGCAGATACTGCTCCCAGAGCGGCGCGTCGCTGAGTCCGAACGACTCTCTCAGCGCCTCGATCTGGTCGGGGCGGATCTGGCCCTGCAGCCGCGCGACCATGCGCGACACGGGGTCGCCCGGCATGAAGCGGGGAAGGAAGAAGTTGAGGGTGATCGACACCCAGAACGCGACGAGATAGAACCCGAAGCGCCGCAGCATGTAGCCCATGATGTGTCTCCACGGTCGTCCTGCTGCGCCGCGCGGCGGCGGCGCAGCAGGACGACGCGATGTGTCAGTCCGCGACGACCGGTTCGAGGCTGGTGAGGATGAGCACGGCGGTGCGCGCACGCACGCCGCCCAGGGGCGCGTACGGGTCGTCCTCGCTCGGCCAACCCGTGAAGCGCAGCGTGCTGGCGGCGCCGAACTCCGGCCCGGGGAACAGCGTCGCCACAGGGGCCGCCTCGGCGAACAGCGCTTGGAGATCGTTCATGATCGACTGCTGCTGCGCCTCGTCGGAGCTCGCGGCGAACTGCGCGAGCAGCGCGTCGGCCTCCGGGTTGCCGTAGCGGTGGTAGTTGTCGAACGTCTGCTCACCGACCGGCTTCACCGTCTCGGTCGACATCACACCGCGATAGAACTGGTACGGCGTCGGGGCGTTGGCGCTCCATACGATGCCCGAGTCGAAGGTGCCGTTCTCGTAGCCGGCGACAACATCGCCCCAATCCTTCGCCGCCACGGTGACGGTCACACCGAGCTCGGCGAGGTTCTGCGAGATGACGTTGCCGACCGACACCCAGTCGCTCGAGGTCGAGCCGACCGAGAAGTCGAACGCGAACGGGGAGCCATCGGGCAGCACGCGCTTGCCGTCGGCGCCGAGCGTGATGCCCGCGGCATCCAGCAACTCGCCCGCACCCTCGAGATCACGCTCCGTCCACGTGCACGAATCGACGACGGCCTGGTCACGCCAGGTGTCGTACGAACCAGACAGACCGGTGCAGTCGGCCGGGTGGGTGTACCCCTGCATGCCGACTTCGGTGACCTGCTCGCGATCGACCGCCATCGACAGCGCCTTGCGGACGTTCTCGTCATCGAACGGTGCCTTGGTGGTGTTGAACTGCCAGCTGATCATCGACCCGGTCGTCGGGAACCAATAGAACCGGTGCTCCGGGTCCTTCGCGACATAGGCCTCGTCGATGTTCGGGATGAACTGAGGCGCCCAGTCCACATCGCCGTTGGCGGCGGCGAGGTTCGCGCCGTCGTTGCCTGCGAAGGCCAGCATCCGGATGCCTTCGATGTTCTGCTTCTCCGGCTGCCAGTAGTTCGGGTTCTTGCCCAGGTCGAACGACTGCGCCTGGAAGTTGGTGATCTCGGTGTAGGGACCGGTGCCGACCGGGTCCTCGTTGGCGAACTTCGTCGGGTCATCGACGTCGTTCCAGATGTGGGAAGGGGCGATGACCTGCTGGCCGATGTCGAGCAGCGCGGGAGAGAAGGGCTGGTTGAAATCGAACTGCACCGTGAGCGGGTCGACCGCCGTCACCGATTCGATGTAGTCGAATCCGCCGCGCACCTCGCGCTGCAGGTCGAAGGAGAGCACGACGTCGTCGGCGACGAGCGGCTCGCCGTCGGACCACTTCACGCCTTCGCGCAGGTGGTACGTGATGCCCGAGCTGTCGGGCGCGACCTCCCAGTCGGTCGCGAGCCACGGCGTCGTCGTACCGTCGGCGGGGTTGTAGATGAGCATGGACTCGTAGATGGCCACCTGGGTCATCGGGAAGTCGGGGTTCGCGAACGGGTTGAAGTTGCGATCGAACGTCCCCATGTCCTCGCGCGGGATCGTCAGCAGCTGGGAGCCGTCGAGCGAGTCCGCGGAATCGCCTCCGCCGGCGCTGCAGCCGGAGAGGGCGAGTGCTGCTGTGGCCGCCATTGCGGCGGCGATCAGCACCGCTTTGCGGTGAACTGTCATGATGAGGGTGTTCCTTTCTTCTTCGTTGAAGCCGAAGGGGCTGCGCGTCGGACGGGATGTCCAGTCACACCGACGCGCGTTCTAGGAGCGGGCAGTCGACCGTCACGGTTCCCGTGCCGGTCGACTGACCCGCGATCATGGCGGCGAGGAGATCCACGCCTTGGGCGCCCATCTGTCCGAAGGGCAGTGCGACCGTCGTCAGGCCCGGCCTCAGGTAGGCCGCGATGAGCTCCTGATTGTCGAACCCGATGACGGCAACATCTTGGGCAATGCGCAGACCACGTTCCTTGATCGCGTCGTATGCGCCCATGGCCATCCGGTCATTGGCGCAGAAGATCGCGGTAGGCGGGTCGGCGAGGTCGAGCAGGGCGGATGCCGCGACATACCCGCCGTCGGCGGTCGCGTGTCCGGAGATCTCAAGGCTCTCGTCGAGCGCGATCCCCGCCTCACTGAGCACTTCGTGATAGCCGACACGTCGGCCGACGGCTGCCGGGATTTCGGGGTCGAGGTTGACGAACCCGATGCGCCGGTGTCCGGCTGCGAGGAGGCGCTCGGTCGCGCGGCGACCGCCGACGCGCTCATCGGGGACGATCGCGGGGTATCGTCCTTCTGCGTCGTAGCAGTTGACGAGAACGGTGGGCACTTCGCGTGCGATCTCCGGGAGCTCGACCGCCCGGTGCCACGTCGCCGCGTAGAGCAGCCCTTCCACGCGCTGCTCCAGGAGCCGCTCGATCGCGGCGGTCTCGGCATCCCGGTCCGACTCCGTGGACGCGATGAGCAGGTACTTCTCGTCGGCGAACGCCCTATCCTGGGCGCCCTTGATGATGTCGACCGCGAACGGCGCCGTAACGATCTCGGTGACCAGCCCGTACCAGTCGCTGCGCTGCTGCGCGAGGGCGCGAGCCCCCGCGTTCGGCCGATATCCGAGTTCGGCAGCGGCCGCGAGTACCCGATCCCTCGTCTCGTCCGCCAATGACACCGAGTGCCGACCATTCAGGACCAGCGACACAGCAGTACGCGATACGCCGGCGTGCAGTGCGACGTCCTTCATGGTGACCGGCCGTCGAGTCGTCTTTGACATGAATGTGAATCTGCTCCCAATGAGGGGACTAACCCGAGTTAGTTCCGTGCGGGACGAGACTAACGCGAGTTAGTCAATAGGTCAAGTACGCAGCGACCGCTGCCTCACCCGACCGAGTCGGATCTCATGATCATCGGTGGCGAGGCTGTCTCGCCCGCCGCAGTCGCCGCCCAATCGGTCCGCGAGGGCATCGCACAGAACCGCGAGATTCCGCGCCGACACGGTCGGCCCGAAAGCCAGCCGACCGGAGTTTCGGCTCCCGTCGCCGCGTCCACCGCCCGCATCCCGCGGCGCGTCGCAATCGCTCAGATCGCGAGGTTCACGTCTCGCCGCCGGGTCACGTCATCGGCGTCGCGTCCTAGGTCGACGGACCGAGGATGAGCCGGGGCTCGACGAACCGCTCGCCGCCTGTCGCCGCGGGCTCGATGACGTTGTCGGCTGCCACCCGCCCCACGCCGGTCAGGTCGAGGTCGATCGTGGTGAGGCGCCGGAGCTTCTGGTCGAGGATGACTTCCTCCCAGTTATCGACGCCCACGACGGCGACGTCGTCCGGCACGTCCATCCCGGCGGTCTCGAGGGCGTCGAGCACCCCGAAGCCGATGTGGTCGTTGCCGCAGAACACGGCGTCGAACTCCGTACCCGACGACTGCAGCGCGCCGACGGCCTGCTCGCCCCACTCGCGCCGCCAGCTGCCGTAGAGGGTCGGCAGCGACGGCACGCCGGCCTCGGCGAGCGCGCGGCGGAAGCCCGCTTCGCGGCGTCGGACCGCGAGGTCGTCGGCATCCGCCGTGACATGGGCGATCCGTGTGCGGCCGAGCGAGAGCAGATGGCGCGCGGCCAGGTAGCCGGCGTGCTCGTTGTCGGGCACGAACACGGAATCATCGGGGTTGTCGGATGCCGCGAACGCGTATGTCACCGGAACCTCGAACTGGTGGGTGATGGACGGTGTGACCCGCCCGAAGCCTGCGCCGACGACGAGGAGCCCGTCGATGCGACGGTCGCGGAGGGTGCGGATGCTCTCGGTCATCTCGTGGTGGGCGTTGATGCGCCCGTCGAAGACCAGCGCGGCGCGCTCACGGCGGCCCAGTTCGAGGATCGCTCCCATGACGACGGCGCGGGAGAAGGTCGCCGTCGCCCGATGCGTGAGGAGGCCGACGGTTCGGCTGCGACCCGAGGCGAACGACAGCGCCAGCGCGTTCGGACGGAAGTCGAGCCGTTCGGCGGCCTCGCGCACGCGCGCCTTGGTCGCCGCAGACACGACGGGGCTGTCGTTGAGGGCCTTCGACGCCGTCGCCTTCGACACGCCTGCCACTGCGGCGACGTCGCTCAAGCGCACAGCGCGTTGCGTGACCATCTCGTGATCCTACTGACCCGGGGCCGCGAGCACGGGGATGCCCCGCATGCGGTCGGCACGCGCGGCGGAGGCCAGCTGCTCCTCGAGGAAGCCCGCCTGGCGCGGCCAGTGCCCGGCCCCGCCGCCCTCGTGCTCGTTGAACTCGAATGTCACCATTTCTTTCACGGATGCCGCGTACGCGTTGTACGCCGCGAACACCGTCGACGGTGGGCACACCGGGTCCTGCAGGCCGACAGAGAACAGTGCGGGCGCAGTCGCCCGCGCGGCGAAGTTCACGCCGTCGAAGTACGACAGGGTGCGGAACACCGCGTCGGTGCGGTCGCGGTGGATCGCCAGGTAGCGGGCGACCTCCTGGTAGGGCTCGCGCCCGGTCATCCCGACGGCGCGGCGGAAGTGGCAGAGGAAGGGGTAGTCCACGATCGCCGCCACGAGATCGTGGCGCAGTCCGGCGACGGCCAGCGCGATGCCGCCACCCTGGCTGCCGCCGGCGACGGCGACCGCGGAGGGGTCGATGCCCTCGAGACCGCGCACCGCGTCCACGCATCGGACGCCGTCGGTGAAGACCCTGCGGTAGTAGTAGGTCGCCGGATCTCCGATGCCGCGCGTCAGGAACCCCGGCACGCTCGGGTCCGACCCGTGGGGGTCGGCGGTGTCGGCGGCCGCCTGCCCGCGCGTGTCCATGACGATGTGGGCGAAGCCCGCGGCCGCCCAGGTGAGCCGCTGCTGCGGCATCCCTCTCCCGCCGCCGTACCCGAGGAACTCGACGACCGCGGGCAGGTCGGTGGCAACGCCCGCCGGGCGGAGGTACCAGGCCCGCACGGGATCGCCCGAGA
Source organism: Microbacterium sp. BE35 (assembly GCF_031457705.1). Taxonomy (NCBI): domain Bacteria; kingdom Bacillati; phylum Actinomycetota; class Actinomycetes; order Micrococcales; family Microbacteriaceae; genus Microbacterium; species Microbacterium sp. BE35. Next base: position 460,254 of record NZ_JAVDXD010000002.1, on the reverse strand, counting down.
ACCCGGGGAAGGTGAGTTCGCGCGCCTCGACGGCGCGCAGCGGCACGTCGACGTCGGTGACGGTGACGCGGCCGCCGGCATCCCGTGCCTCTGCGATGGTCTGAGCCCAGAACCGGTCGAAGTCGTCGGGCTCTGCGACGTCCGGCCCGAAGCGGTGGAGCTCCTCTACCGGAAGATCGAACCTCGTCATCGGGACACCGCCACCGGGATGCCGACGGCCTGCCCTGCTTCGGCAGCGGCCAGTGCGGTCGCGGCGGCGCCGAAGGGGAGGTCGCGGATCAGCACCGGCGCTCCGGCGGCAAGCGAGTCGTTGCCCGCCACACCTACTGCCATGGCGCGGACGCCGTCGAGCCAGGTCGCGGCCTGCCCGAGCGGATCGGCCTCCGCTCCGAGGAGCAGGTCACGAAGCAGGGCGTCGTCGGCGCCGCCGTGTCCGCCGGCCGCGTGGGGGATCGCAACCTCACGCGCCGCGTCGAAGTGCCGCTGGACCACCAGGCGCTCGCCGACCGGGCGTCCGGTCTCGTCGGCGACCGATTCGGGGCGCGCGCTCGGGTCGACGACGTGCTGTCGCCCGGACCCGTCGAGCAGGATGGCGCCGCGCTCGACGACCGACAACTCGGCACGACCCGCCGTGCCGTTGACGGCGACGGTGTACCCCTCCCACGGGGAATGCGCGTTGAGCGCGTACGTCATGCTGGCACCCGTCGCGTAGTCGACGACGAGCGAGAGGTTGTCTTCGATGCTGATGCCCTCGTCGAACACGTCCCGGTCGCGCAGATACCCGTCATGCTGCTCCTGCTCGTAGTACAGCCCGCGCAGCACGTCGTGCTCGCGCAGGTCGAGCGCGAACGGATCCCGCCGGGCGGCGTCGACGGTGCCGCGCTCGGGCCTCTCCCCCAGCCCGCGTCGCGCGGCGTTCTGCGCTCCGTAGAAGCGGAGTCCGCCGCTGGCGAAGACGCGGACGGGCAGGTCGGCGATCCACCAGTTGACCAGGTCGAAGTGGTGCGACGACTTGTGGACGAGCAGACCGCCCGAGTTGTGCTTCTGCCGGTGCCAGCGACGGAAGTAGTCGGCACCGTGCGAGGTGTCGAGCAGCCACTCGAAGTGCACAGAGGTGACGTCGCCGATCTCGCCGCTCTCGATGACGCGCTTGAGCGCGGCGTTGCGCGGCGAGTACCGGTAGTTGAAGGTGACGGTCACCGCACCACCGGTGACCTGGACCGCCTCGGCGATGCGACGGACGCCGTCCGCGTCCGTGGTCAACGGCTTCTCCACCACCACATCGGCGCCGCCGTGGAGTGCGGCGACCACGAGGTCGGCGTGGGCGAAGTCGGGCGCGGTGACGATGACCCGGTCGATGTCCAGCCGGTCGACCGCGTCCGACAGCGCCGCCGCATCGATCCGGGTCGGTGCCGGCCGGCCGGCCGCGAGGACCTTCCGCTCGTTCCACTCCAGGCGCCCCGGGTTCGGATCGGCCCAGGCGACGAGCTCGGCGATGTCGGCGTAGGGTCCGCTCAGCGCCTCGATGTACATCTGCGCGCGGGCTCCGGTGCCGACGATCGCGTAACGGGTGGGTGCGGTCATTCAAGGTCTCCCTGTTCGTCTGATGAGGCGCTGCTGCGCGTGCAGTCGCGGGCGGGAACCGGCAGATCCACGCTCGTGTACGACGCTGCGCGATCGGGCGCGAGATACGGCACGTATGCGGCGACCCGGACATGCCCGGCATCGGTCGTCGTCTGCGCGGATCGCAGTTCGATCACCCTCGTCGCATGCGCGGGCACGCCGGACCGTTTCTCGTCTGCGAACGACGAGGTCGCGCGGAGATCCGACGCGAACTCCGAGGTGTTGCGCACCGAGACGAGGTACTGCACGCGATCGCCGACACAGCGCGCTGTGACGGATGCCTCGACCGCGGCATCGTCGCCTCTGACACGCTCGATCGCGATCGTGTAGGTCGTACTCGGCCGCCCGTCTGCCGATGCGACCACGGTCGCGGTGCCGGGAGCATCCGCCGGCTGCGTCACCTCGAGGCGGATGCCGTCGCCCGCGGTCGCGGTGATCACCGGCAAGGGTCCTCCGGCGAGCGCGGACGCCTCGTACGCGGTGCGCTCGGGCGCGAAGCCGTCGAGAGGCCGGCCGTCGACCTCGATGCCGCTGGCCTGAGCCGCGGGGACCGGCGCGACCGGCACGACCGGCAAGAACAGCGCTGCGTTCTTGCCGGAGCCGATCCCGCTGCCCCATTCGTAGAATCCCTCGCGGGTGCCGCCGTCGTTGTCGTTGACGAGGATCGAGAACGAGAAGGCGCCATCGGCGGGGTCGACACCGAGCACGTCCCAGGGCACCGTCAGGTCGTACGAGGTGGTCGTGCCGTCCCGCGTGATCGCGGCTGCGGCGTCGACGACACCGACGGGTGCGGTGTAGCGGTACACGCCCGCACCATCCGCGCCGAGGTACGCGCCCAGCTCGACCCGCGATGCGGGATCGGCACCGGGAAGGCCCCGGGCCACGGCGAACTGCAGGGAGTCGCCCGCCCACAGCCTGTCGATCGTCGCCGCGGCGGTGTGGTCCTGGTCCTGCACGTCAGCGCGCACGCGGAGCCCGTCCTCGCTCCACGACACGGTGAAGGTGCCGCCGAGGTCGTCGGCCGTCGCGACGGCTCCGCTGAGCGGCACGTACGTGCCGCGCTCTCTCCACTGCACCGGGGTGCCGTCCGACGGTGCCGCGGCGATCGGGGCCAACGCGGTCGTCCCCGCCAGCTTGCGCTCCTTCGACCCGGCGGAGGCGGTCACCGTGAACGGGTACGGCTGCCACGTGGCGACGTCGCCGAGGTCCAGCTGCAGTGCAGCCGTATCGCCTCCGGCGACCTGTACCGCCGGCTGTGTGCCGGATACCGAGCCCACCGTCCACGCGATGTCGTCGACCTCGGCCGTCGGCGCTCCGGCGAGGTTCTGCACGTTCAGCGCGAGAGCGGCGCCCTCCTCGTCGGCGACGGGACCGAGCGACAGCACGGGGTTCTCGACGACGGTCGTGATGTCGTCGACGAACGCGATGACCGCGTCGCCGCTGCGCACGGTGTACGCCACCGGGTGAGGGCCGAGCTCGCGCATCGATGCCAGCGTGACCGCGCCGGCCGCCTCCGCCGCTGCTCCGGTGAGCGTCGTGCCTGCGCCGACCGGTCCGAACACCGACACGTCCCCGGTGACTCCGAGCGTGGCGCGGTCGACCGTGACGCCGACGCTGGGTGCGCCGTCGAGCGGGACCTGGTCCGGCGTGTCGATGTGCACGGCGGGGTCGGCGACGCGGGTGGGCGTCGCGAGCGTGCCGGTCAGGTAGACGGGGTTCGCCCCGACGGTGACCTCGACGCGGCCGTTCGGCTGAGCGCGCCACGATCGGCCGTCTCCCTTGACGAGACGCGCGGTGCTCCCGGTGTCGGCCGCGAGGGTCACCGAGTCGCCTGTCGCCCACATCATCCGCAGCACGTCGCCCGCGGCATCCGTGTACTCCGCCACGATGGCGCCGTCGAGGCGCTGCAGGCCCGAGAGCTCGCGGCCGGCGGTCAGGCGGTTGAACACCGCGAGCGCGGGATAGGCCGGCTTCGGGGTGAGCGCCGTGCCGCCGTCGGTGGGCAGGCGCGAGATGCCGAAGTTGTGCTCCTGCTCGGCAGGATTGGCGCCCGAGTCGATCAGCTCGTAGTAGACGACGCGGTCGACACCCGCCGCTTCGAGCAGCGCCGCCGACCTCACGATGTAGGCGGCCTGCTGCAGTTCGGTGGTGCCCCCGGTGGTCGTCGTCCAGCCGTGCTCGCTGAGCCAGATCGGGATGCCGGAGCCCGGCGCGTACTGCTCGATCAAGGCGCGCAGCGTCCCGACGCCGGCTTCGGTGCGCCCTTCCGGCGCCACGGGGAAGTCGTACGTGTGGTAGCTGACGACGTCGAGGTGTTCGAGCGCGCCGAGGGCGAAGAGGTCCTCCATGAAGTCCCACTTGGCGCCGGCGCTGACGGGCCCCACGACGCGCGCACCCGGGGCGGCGGCGTGGATCGCCGCCGCCGCCGGCACGAGAAGGTCCATGTAGCAGGCGGCGGTCATGCCGCAGGCGCCGTTGTTGAAGGTGTGGTTGAACTCGTTGTAGATCTCGTAGTCCACGTCCGAGCCGTAGTGAGCCGCGGCGGCGGCGGCATAGTTCGCGAACGCCGCGATGCCCTCTGGCGAGCTCGGCGTCTTCCCGCCGTCGTACCAGCGACTGAAGTACGCCAGGATGACCAGCGGCCGCTCACCGCGGGCTTTCGCGTCGGCGAGCTGCGCATCGAAGTGCGCGGGGAACTGGTACACCCCGGGCGACGTCTCGATGGTGTCCCACGACGGTCCTTCGCGCAGCGTTCCCGCGCCGAGCGGGCCCATCAGGCTGTCGACCTGGTCGACGGAGTACCGGTTCACGTGGACGGCGAGGCCCACCGGATGATCTGCGGACGCCGCCTCCGCCGCTTCCTCGACGATGGCGAGCGTCGCGGTGCGCGTCGCCGCGACAGGCGCCGTCACCGACATCGTCACGGAGTAATAGCCGGCGGGGAGCGCGGTCAGATCGATGGATGCCTCGCCGTTCGCGACGACTTCCGCGCCGGAGTCGACGCGCTGCCCGGAGGAGGCACGGACGTCCCACGTGACGCTGCTCGCCAGCGTGGTCACGCCGATGTGCGCGTCGCCGACGCCGTAGACGAGGGCGGTGTCGGTGAAGGCCAGGGTTCCGGGCGGCGGGTCGTGCTCCTCGAACGACGGGTTGATCACGAGGTTGGCCTGGCTCGCCGGCGCGGTCATCCGCACGTCGTCGATCCACACCGTTCCCACGCCGCGCACCAGCAGCCGCATGACGAAGGTCATGCTGCCGAGCGGCTGGGTGTACGTCCACTCGAGCTTGGTCCAGTCGTTCGTGCCGGCGGGCAGCTCGACGCGCTGCGAGTGGTCGCCGCTGAGCACGAAGTACGCGGCGCCCGACGAGGAGAGGTCTTTCGTCTTCACCCACGCGCTCATCGCGTAGGTGGTGCCGCCGGTCGCACGGATGTTCTGGCGGAGATCGACGTAGCTGTTCGAGTAGGGGGACGCGTACTCGACTCGCGCCGCGGTCGCTCCGTCGTGGGAGACCGCGGTGTCAGCCGACACCACGAAGTCGGGCGTGCCCGAGACGTTGGTCGTCCAGCCTTCGAACGAGTCGGACTCGGTGAGGCTCGCCCGCGCCGGCGAGGAGGTGGCGAACAGGATGCCGACGACCAGGGCGAATGCCGTCAGCATCGCCGCGACGGGCGCGACAGTGCGCCGGTGCATGGGAGACATTTACTGATCCGATCCGGGTGACCGCCGTGGTCACCCCTTGATCGCGCCGGCCTGGCCGGCGCTGCGGAGGAACTGGCGCTGAAACATCAGGAACAGCGCGATGGGGATGATCACCGAGATGAACATGCCCGCCATGAGGAGACTCGTCGGAGCGGTGTCGCTGACGCGGTACAGCCCGACCGACAGCGGCTGCAGATCTGGCGAAGGCAGCACCAGCAGCGGCCAGAGGAATTCCTTCCACGAGCCGACGATCGTCAACAGCGACACCACGCCGATCACCGGGCGCGACATCGGCAGGACGATCGACCAGAACACGCGGAAGACCCCGGCGCCGTCGATCCGCGCCGCTTCGAACACGTCTCTCGGCAGCCGGTCGAAGAAGCGGGCCACCAGCAGCACGTTGAAGGCGCTGGCAGCGGTCGGCAGCCACACCGCCCAGTACGTGTTGACGAGATTGACGCCGATCAGCGGCACGTCGAGGATCGTCACGTACAGCGAGATCAGAGACACGACACCCGGGATGAAGAGTGTCGCGAGGACGCCGGCGTTGACGACTTTCGCGTACCGGGGCTTCAGAATCGAGATTCCGTAGCCGCCGGTGAGAGCGACCAGCAGCCCGAAGAACCAGCACCCCGCCGCCATCCAGACCGTGTTCAGTAGGTACTGGCCGATGCGGATCTGCGACCAGGCATCGGGCAGGTTCTGCCACTGGATGCCGCTCGGCCACCATTCGAACGGATACTTCAGGATGTCCTGGCTGGTCGACAGCGCCGCCTTGAACAGCCACAGCAACGGCCCGAACGACACGACGACCAGGCACGCGATGAGGACGACGGCGAGGATCCGCGTCGTGAGACGCACCGAACGCCGGGACCGGTCGAGCGCTGAGACGTTGCTGCGGTCCTCGGATTCCTCCGCCGCCTTCTGCTTGCCGATCGCGCGGACCGTGGTGGTCACGAAGGTCACGATTCGCTCCACTTCCGCGTCAGCCGCAGGTAGATCGCCGAGATCACGCTCAGGACGACGGCGAGCATCAGGCTCAGGGCCGTCGCCTTGCCGAAGTCGCCCGACAGGAACGCGTAGTTGTAGATGAGCATCAGGAGGGTCACCGTCCGGTTCTCGGGTCCGCCGCCGGTCATGACGAACGGGTCGGTGAAGACCTGCATGGTGCCGATGATCTGCAGCAGCAGCATGAGCAGGATGACGCTGCGCAGCTGGGGAAGCGTCACGTGCCAGGCGCGCTGGAGGATCGATGCGCCATCGACTTCGGCGGCGTCGTAGAGCTCCGCCTGGATCGACATGAGCGCCGCGAGGTAGATGATCGTCGCGGTGCCCGCCGTCGCCCAGGTCGCCTGGATGACGATGCTGGGCATGGCGAGCGCGGGGTCCTGAAGCCAGCCGATCGGGCCGAGTCCGAACCATCCGAGCACGGTGTTGAAGAGCCCGGAGGACGACGGGTCGTAGAACTGCTTCCAGAGGAGGACGCTCACCACCGGCGGGATGATGACCGGGAGATAGACGAGCACGCTCGAGATCTGCCGGCTCCGGCGAAGTTCCGCCATCACCATCGCCATCAGGATCGGAAGCGGAAACCCGATGAGCAGAGCCAGGACGGCGAACCAGACCGTGTTGCCGGCGGCGGTCCACAGCAACGGGTCTGCCAGCACGCGCTCGAAGTTGCGCAGGCCCACCCAGGACGGATCGTTGATGAGGTCCGTCTGCTGGAAGGCGAGGATGAGGCTCTTGAGGATCGGCCACCACGCGAAATAGCCGAACGTCAGCAGCAGCGGCAGGAACATGACGAGCGTCGGCACCCCGCCGTTGCGCACCCACGCGAGGAATCGCGCCGGAAGGCTCTTGCGGCTGCGTGGAGCGACGGGCGGCGGTACCGAGTCGGCAGCGGCCGCGTCGGCGGGCAGGCCGACGAAGGGCGGGGCGGTTGCGGTCACGGTGTCTCCCGTCGATGTTCTCGGGCTGGATGCGTCCGGTGGCCGCGACTGCCCGCGGCCACCGGACCGGATCATCCGGCGTCGACCAGGTCCTGGACCTGCGTCTGTGCGGACTCGAGCAGCTCGGCGAAGTCCGCGTCCTCGCGGGTCAGGACCGCCTGCACCACGGGATCGAGTGCCGCGTACAGCTCCTGGGCCTTCTTCGCCGGCTCGGGGACGATCGTCGCGGTCGCGAGGCTGTCGAGGTACGCCGTGTAGTTCTCTCGGGGCACGTTGATGTAGGGCTCGATCCAGCCGAGGTAGGTCTCGTACTGCTCGTCCGAGACGACCGGCACTTCGGGCAGACCCACCGGAAGGTCGTCGGCGACCTGCGCCTCGGCCCATGTGACGGCGGCCTCCTCGTCGACGTAGCGGTTCAGGAAGTAGAACTTCGTCCACTCCAGGGCCGCGCACAGCTGGTCGGGCGTGGCCTTCGGATTGAACCACTGGATGTTGCCGCCGCCGAGCACGCCCACGGGGTCGTCGCCGGTCGGGAACGGGGCGAGCCCGAAGTCCTCCTTCGGCATGCCGCGGCCGATCACCAGGCTGTTGTACAGGTTCGCGCCGTTGAGGCTCTGGCCGATGGAGCCGGCCGCGATGTCGTCGCGGATCGCGTTGTTGTCGTAGAGGAAGTTGGCGCCGGCCGCATCCTCCTCCCATCGCACGTCGTGCAGGAACTGCAGGCTGGCCTCCATGCCGGGGGTGTCGAGCGTGACGGTCGTGGTGTCGCCGTCGACCTCCTCGACGAGGTTGCCGTTCGAGTACGACATCGACGTCAGCAGCCAGCCGCCGGTGTTGGCGGTGGTCGGGATGATGAAGCCGGTCTGACCGGTCTCCTCCGAGATCGTGGCGGCGGCATCCAGCACCTCGTCCCACGTCGCGGGCGGGGCGTCGGGATCGAGGCCTGCCTCGGTGAAGAGCGCGCGATCGTAGATGAGACCCATCGTGTAGGCGGCCCGCACCACGCCGTAGGTGTGACCGTCGGCGTCCTCCGTGACGGCCTTCAGCTGCGGGTTCAACTGGCTCAGCACGTCGTCGTTCTCGACGTAAGTGGTGATGTCGGCGGCCTGGCCGCGCTCGATCAGCGACTGGATGTCGGTGAACGGGACCTGCAGGGTCGTCGGCAGCGTTCCGCCGACGAGGAGCGCGGGGAATGTGGAGACGTCGTACTTCGTCTCTTCGTCATCGATCGTGATGTTGGGGTGGTCGTCCTCGAACTGCGCGACCGCGTTCTCCCACGCCTCGAGGTTGGCCGTCTGGTCGGGCGTCGGTCGCTCCCCCACCGTGATCGTCACGTCGGCGTCCGGGTCGCATGCCACCGCCTCCGACGACGGCGTCGAAGTGGGCGCGGAGCCGCCCGCGCATCCGCTGACGAGCAGTCCCGTGACGGCGAAGCCCGTGACGAGCCCGCCCACGCGAACCCAGCGCTGGTGTGTCATTTGTCTCTACTCCCTCGTAGTTCGGCGTGCACTTCGAGCTCGATGCAAATCGCAACCGGTTTCAACACTCTGGCGTGAATCGATTCCGATGTCAAGCCGGCGGGGAACCATCCGGCAGCCACCCCCCGCGCGCGAGCCATGCAGCACAGGCGTGCGTCCACGGCACGAGGTCGCCTCCGAGCCCGCAGCCGTGCCCGCCGAGAGGGTACAGGTGCAGCTCGTGCGGGATCCTCGCCCGGTGCAGTGCCGACGAGAGCAGTAGCGAATGCTCGACCGGGACCTTCTCGTCGTCGAACGAATGAAACAGGAAGGATGGCGGCGCATCGGCGGTGACGAGAGACTCCAGCGAGAGCGCGATCCGGCGCTCGGCCGTGTCAGCGTCACCCAAGAGGACCTCACTGGATCCCTGATGAGAGTGCTTTTCCAGTGACACGACCGGATACCCCAGCACCAGTCCGTCGACGCGGCCGGTCGAGCCCGCAGGACGAAGCGCGGCCAGACCGGCGGCGTGTCCGCCGGCGGAGAACCCCACCAGCAGCACCCGGTCGGCTCCGGCCGCGCGCAGCTGAGCGATGCGGGCTCCGATCGCGTCGTGCGCGGCAGGATGCGGCATCCCGACGGGGTACCGCAGGATGTCGGCGTCGATTCCGAGACTGCGCAGCCACGAGGCGACGGGCTCGGCCTCGTGCGGCGCATGCCGGCGATAGCTCCCACCAGGGAGGACCAGGGCTTTGGAAGTCATCTCACACCTTTGAAACCGGTTGTTGCTCCCACAGCGTTGCATGTACGCTCGGGGACGGGCAACTCCGATGCGAAGATGCGGGGGCCCGGCAGTGAGGAGCAAAGGTGCACGACGACCGGTCGCACGTACAGGCACGCCTGCGGAGGTTCACCAGAGAACGGCTCGAGCCCGCCGTCCACCCCGAGTTCCAGCCACTGCAGGTCGCACACTGGTCCGTTCCCGACGAGCCGGTCCCGTTCACGGACGCGGTCGACCGCGAGTACGAGCCGACTCCGGCCGGCTGGACGTGGGGCCGCGCCTGGAGCTCGACGTGGTTCCGCCTCTCCGGGCGACTGCCGGAGGGGTGGAGTCCCGAGCACACCGAGATCGTCTGCGATCTCGGCTTCACCGCCGATCGTCCGGGCTTCCAGGTCGAGGGTCTGGCATTCCGCCCGGACGGCAGCGTGCTCAAGGCGGTGTCGCCGCGGAGCCACCATCTGCCGGTGGAGGCGGATGCCGAAGGCGATGTCACCCTCTACATCGAGGCCGCCGCCAACCCGGACGTCGCCGGCGAGTGGACGTTCGCGGCCACGCCCTTCGGCGACAAGCTGACATCGGGCGACGTCGCGCTCTACCGGCTCGGCGCCATCGGCTTCGTCCGGAGGGATGAGACGGCCTGGGAGCTGCTGCAGGACATCCGAGTGCTCAGCGGCCTGCTGCTCGAGCTCCCGCAGGACTCCCCCCGGCACCACGCCATCGTGCGGGGACTCGAGCGGATGCTCGACATCGTCGATCCCGACGACGTCGCGGGGACCGCGACTCTTGCCCGCGAGGCCATCGCACCCCTTCTCACCTCCCCCGCGCACGCGTCGAGTCATCGCATCGTCGCGGTGGGCCACGCACACATCGACTCCGCGTGGCTGTGGCCCACCCGCGAGACGATCCGCAAGGTCGCGCGCACCTTCGCGAACGCGCTCGACCTCATGCAGCGGCATCCGGATTTCGTCTTCGCCGCCTCTTCCGCACAGCAGTACGCGTGGCTCGAGGAGCACCACCCTGCGCTGTTCGCTCGCGTTCGCGAGCAGGTGCGGGCCGGCAGGTTCGTGCCCGTCGGCGGCATGTGGGTCGAGTCCGACACCAACATGCCCGGCGGCGAGTCGATGATCCGGCAGTTCCTTCACGGAAAGCGGTACTTCCGCGAGCGGCTCGGCGTCGAGACCGAGGAGGTGTGGCTTCCGGACTCGTTCGGCTACTCGGCGGCGCTGCCTCAGATCGTCCGCGGGACGGGCAACCGCTGGTTCCTGACGCAGAAGCTGTCGTGGAGCCAGGTGAATCAGCTGCCGCACCACACGTTCTGGTGGGAGGGTATCGACGGCACACGCGTTTTCACCCATCTGCCACCGGCCGACACGTACAACTCCGAGCTGACTCCCGCCGAGCTGCTGCACACCGAGCGCAACTTCAAGGACGCCGGTGCCGCCACGACCTCGCTGGTGCCCTTCGGGTTCGGAGACGGGGGCGGAGGGCCGACCCGCGAGATGCTCGCCGCGGCCGCGCGGTCACGCGACCTGGAAGGCCTTCCTCGCGTCGAGATCGCCGCGCCGAGCCGGTTCTTCGCGGATGCCGAGGCGGAGTATCCGGACGCACCGGTGTGGTCCGGTGAGATGTACCTCGAGTTGCACCGGGGCACCTACACCTCGCAGCTGCGCACCAAGCAGGGCAACCGACGCAGCGAGCGGCTCCTGCACGAGGCGGAGCTGTGGTCGGCGACGGCCGCGGTCCGCACGGGTGAGCCGTACCCCTACGACGAACTGCGGCGAGCCTGGGAGAACGTGCTGCTGCTGCAGTTCCACGACATCCTGCCGGGCAGCTCCATCGCCTGGGTCCACCGCGAGGCCGAGCGCGACCACGCGCGGATCCAGGAGGAACTGACGACGATCATCGATCGCAGCGCGGCGGCCCTCGTCGGCAGAGGATCGACGCCGCTCGTCGCCAATCCGATGCCGCTGCCCGGCCACGGCGTCGACGCGTTCGCGATCGCCGCACCTGACGAGACGGCATCGGCGGCGACCTGGGAGCGCCGACCCGACGGCGGAGTGCTGGTCGACAACGGCGTACTGAGAGCCGTCATCGACGCGCGCGGTCTCGTCGTCTCGCTCGTCGACGCGGTGTCGGGCCGCGAGGCGGTGGCTCCGGGGGGTGCGGCGAACCGGCTGGTGCTGCATCGCGACACGCCCAACGAATGGGATGCCTGGGACATCGACGACCACTATCGCCGCAACGCCACCCCGCTCGACACCGGTCACCCCGATTCGCTGGACGTGGTCGCAGGCGACGACGGATCGGCGGCGGTGGTCGTGGTCCGCTCCTTCGGAGCGTCGCGGGTCACGCAGCGGCTCACACTCGCACCCGGCGCGCCCGCGCTGGATCTCGAGCTGGTCATCGACTGGCACGAGAGCCAGAAGCTCCTGAAGCTCTACACCGACATCGACGTGCACGCCGACGCCACCGCGGCTGAGACGCAGTTCGGCCACATCAACCGCGTCACGCACGAGAACACCTCGTGGGAGGCCGCGCGCTTCGAGTTCTGCGCGCATCGCTGGGTGCACATCGGCGAGCCCGGCTACGGCGTCGCGGTCGCCAACGACTCCACCTACGGGCACGACGCGCGCCGGACGCCGCGCACCGGCGGCGGGCGCTCCACCACGCTGGGCATGTCGCTCATCCGCGCACCCCGCTTCCCCGACCCCGTGGCCGACCAGGGCACGCACACCCTGCGGATCGCGTTGCGGCCGAATGCCGGCATCCGTGATGCCGTCGCCGAAGGGTACCGGCTCAACCGGCCCGTGCGACGCGTGGTCGGCGACCACGCCGCCGAAGCCCTCTTCGCTCTTCGCAGCGAGACGGTCGTGGCGGAGACCGTCAAGCTGGCCGACGACGAGTCCGGCGACGTCATCCTCCGGCTCTACGAGTCGGCCGGCGGACGCGGATCGGTGTCGGTGACGGCGCTGTTCGATTCGGCGGGCTGCGAGCGCACCGACCTCCTCGAACGCCCGACCGGCGATGCGCACGACGCCTCATCGGCGACGCTCGAGCTGCGGCCGTTCGAGATCGTCACGCTCCGCTACCGACGCCGGCCCTGAGAGGAGCGGAGCTCGGACCCTCTCTCGTCGCGCATCTCCGGCCCCCGATCCCACGTCATCGCGCCACGCAGCTGCACCGGGAGCGGGATCGTCAACCCAGTGCGCGTGCCATCGCGGCGATGGTTGACGGCCCGATGCGACAGCATCCACCGATGAAGTGCGCGCCCGCCTCCGCCCACGCCGTCGTGAGGGCCAGGTCGAACTCCGCGTCGCCGATCCATCGGCGTGCTGCGCCGTCCCATGTCTCGCCCGAGTTGGGGTAGGCGATGGCGGGTTTGCCGCTCGCGGCGGTCGCCGCCCGCACCGCCGGCAGCACATCGTCGGGTGCGCAGCAGTTCACCCCGACGGCCACGATGGAGTCATGGCCGCCGGCGAGGGCGAAGGCTTCGACTGCCGGCCGGCCGTCGCGAAGTCGATCCCCCGAGACCGTGCACGACAACCAGGCGGGGATCGCGAACTCGTCAGCGAGATCCAGGAGCACCGAGACCTCGTCGAGGTCGGGGATCGTCTCGAAGGCGAGCATGTCGGGCCCCGCGCTCGCGAGCAGTTCGATTCGCGGGGCGTGGAAGTCGCGAAGCGCTGCGCGGCTCAACCCGTACCGGCCCCGGTACTCCGATCCGTCGGCGAGCACCGCACCGTAGGGACCGACGGATGCCGCCACCAGACGCACGACGTCGTCACCGGCTGAATCGGCGACGTCGTCGCGCACCTCGCGGGCGATCGTCACACTCCGTGCGATGAGGTTCTCCGCCTCGGCGCGCGTCATGCCGCTGTGCTCGAATCCGGCGACGCTCGCCTGATAGCTCGCGGTCGTGGCGACCTGCGCGCCCGCGTCGAAGTACGCGCGGTGCACGGCAGCCACCTCGCCCGGAGCATCGCGCAGCAGTCGGGCAGTCCAGAGTTCGTCGGTGAGGTCATGACCACGTTCGGCGAGCGCATTGGAGAGTCCGCCGTCGAGCACGATCACGCGAGGTGTCGTCGGGTTCATCACCTGCTCATCCTCCCCGATCGGGTCAGGGCGGAGTCTGCGGCACGAGGCTCGACGAGGCACCCCGACGACGGGAACGTCGCATCGAGGGCCGCCTCGAGATCTGCGAGCAGGTCGGAGGTCTCTTCGATGCCGACCGAGAGACGCAGATGACCGAACGTGCGGAAGGGCAGCGGGTAGGTGGCGACGCGAGCGCCATCGGTTCCGGTGTGCACGATCAGTGAGTCGTCGTGCCCGAGAGAGAAGCCCGACGTGATGAGGCGGAGGTTGGCGACGAACCGGTTCTGGGTGTCGGGATCGCCGGCCACGGCGAAGGCGATCATCCCGCCGTACCCGCGACCGCCGAACTGCCGCGTCGCCAGGTCGTGTTCGGGGTGTGACGGCAGGCCGGGATAGTAGACGTACTCCACGCGCCGATCGCTCTCCAGGAACTCCGCGACGGCGAGCGCGGATGCCAGGTGCTGCCGGAGGCGCAACGGGAGGGTCACCGAACCGCGGTGGATCTGCCAGGCGTTGAAAGGCGAGATCACTCCCCCGACATCGACCATGGCGTCGGCCTTGATCGGCTCGATGAGTTCGCGCGAGCCGATGACGGCGCCGCCCATGGCGTCGCCGTGACCGTTGATGTACTTCGTCAGGGAATGGACGACGAGATCGGCGCCGTCGGCGAGCGGGCGGTAGAAGGGCGGTGGAGTGAACGTGGAGTCGACCATGAGGATCGCCCCGGCGGCATGCGTGATCTCCGCGATCGCACCGACGTCCGCCACCTTGGTGGTGGGGTTCGCGATCGCCTCGATGCAGACGAGCCGGGTGTGGGGGCGCAAGGCTGCGCGCAGTGCGTCCAGATCGCCGACGTCGACGAATGTCGCCTCGATGCCGTATCGCTGCGGAAGGAGTTCGGTCCACAGTCTCCAGGTCGCCTCGTACGTGACGTCGCTCACGATGACGTGATCGCCGACGCGGACGTGCGTGAAGAACACGGCGTGCAGGGCGGCGACGCCGGATGCGAGCGCCACGGCGTCTTCACCGCCGTCGAGGGCGGCGAGTTTGTCCTGGAGGCCGGCCTGATTGACGCCGGTGTTCCGGGTGTAGAGCCCTGGCGCGGAGGCGGACCAGCTGATGTCGCTCGGATCGTCGGGAAGCTCGTAGGAGTTCGCCATCACCAACGGCGTCCGCAGCGCCTTCGTGGAGTCGAGGCGATTACCGCCGTGCACGGCGAGGGTGAGGTCTGACAGGGTCTCAGCCCGTCGGCGGTCCGGCCGTTGCGACATTTCGTTCCTTACTTTCCCGCGAAGAGACCTGGCATGAAGCGGAGCCATCTGCGACGGCATCCCGATCTACGGTACTGTGTGGCATCGACACTTGCAATTGCCAATCCTGCACGGAGGCACCATGGCCGCATCGCATCTGGACGACATCGACCAGCAGCTGCTCGCCGCTTTGACCGCGGACGCGAGGATGCCGATGGTCGCTCTGGCGAGCAAGGTGCATCTGTCGCGCAATGCGGTGCGGCAGCGGATCGAGCGCATGGAGCGCGACGGCGTCATCGCCGGCTACAGCGTCATCAGGGGAACCGCGTCGCGGCCGCGCGTGACCGCGATGGTCATGGTCTATCGCGTCGACAGGATGCGGGACGATCGGGTGATCGCCGCGTTGCGGGGCATCCCGGAGGTCACTCGCTGCGACGTGCTGTCGGGAGCGTACGACCTGTTCGTGACGCTGGAAGCCGACTCGATGGATCGCGTGGGTCAGATCTGGGAGCAGATCGCGGCCCTCCCCGGCGTGGCCGACACCGTGACCGCGGTCTCGCTGTCGCGAGCGATCGATCGCCGGTGACACTGCCGCCCGGGCATCCGGGCGGCAACGCCTCAGTGCGCGAGGAGCGCTGCCGCCTCTTCCCGAGAGAGCTCCGTGTGCTGCGCCACCGCGTCGGCGATCGGGATGCCGGTGCGAAGCGCGTGCTGAGCCGCGTGGGCGGCCGCCTCGTAGCCGATGGACGGCACCAGGGCGGTCACCGTACCGACGGACGAAGCGACGTAGCGCTCGAGCACGGTGTCGTTGGTTTGGATGCCCTCCACGCAGAACCGCCGCAGCGCCGAGACGCCGTTGGTCACCCAGCTCAGCGACTGCAGCAGCGAGTGCGCCATGATCGGCTCGAAGGCGTTCAGCTGCAGCTGGCCGCTTTCTGCGGCGACGCCGATCGTCACGTCGGCGCCCATCACCGCGAAGGCGATCTGGTTCATGACCTCGGGGATCACCGGGTTCACCTTGCCCGGCATGATCGACGACCCGGCTTGCCTGGCCGGCAGGCGGATCTCACCCAGCCCGGCCTGCGGACCGCTGGCGAGCAGCCGCAGATCGTTGCTGATCTTCGACAGCTTGATCGCGCTGCGGCGGAGCACCGCGGACGACTGCAGGAAGGCGCTGGCGTCCCAGCTCGCCTCGAAGAGGTGCGCCGCCGGGGTCACCGGGAGCCCGGAACGCTCGCGGAGCCGTTCCAGAACGACATCGCGATAGCCGGCCGGAGCGGTCACTCCGGTTCCCACCGCGGTCCCGCCCAGACTGCACTCCAGCAGCAGCGGCACCGTGTCGCCGATGCGCGTCACGTCTTCGCGAATGGCCACGGCGAACGCGGCGAACTCGTCGCCGAGCGTCATCGGCACGGCATCCTGCAGCTGGGTGCGGCCGATCTTGACGATCGAGCCGAACGCGACGCTTCGCTCCTCGAACGCCGCGGCGAGCTCCTCCAGCGCCGGCATGAGCCGCAGCAGGCCCCTCGCCACGGCGATCTTGACCGCGGTCGGGTAGACGTCGTTGGTCGACTGGCTCCGGTTCACGTCGTTGATGGGGTGAACCAGGTCGTAGCGGCCGCGCGGCAGCCCCAGGTGCTCCAGGGCGGCGTTGGCGATCACCTCGTTGGCGTTCATGTTCGTGCTGGTGCCCGCGCCGCCCTGCAGCACGTCGACACAGAACTGGTCGTGCAGTTCGCCGTCGCGCACCCGGCGGCAGGCGACCGCGATGGCGTCCGTCACGCCTGCCGGCAGCAGCCCGAGCTCATGGTTGGCGGCGGCGGCGGCATCCTTCACGGTGACGAGCGCGTCGATGAGATCGGGATGCTGTGAGATCGGCGTGCTGCTGATCGTGAAGTTCTCGCGGGCCCGGGCCGTGTGGATGCCCCAGTAGGCGTCGGCGGGCACCTCCAGCTCGCCGAGCGAATCGCGCTCGAGTCGGGTTTCGAAGCGGTTCATGTGTTGATGCAGACGACCTTGGGCTGGGTCATCTCCTCGTACGCGAATCGCACGCCCTCGCGGCCCATGCTGCCGTACTTCGAGCCGCCGAACGGCATGCTGTCCACGCGGTAGTCGGAGGAGTCGTTGATCATCACGCCGCCGGCGTCGAGCTGCTCCGACACGCGCAGCGCACGTGTGATGTCGCGAGTGAAGGTGGCGGCGTGCAGCGCGTAGTCGACATCGTTCGCCTGCGCGATCGCCTGCTCCTCGGTGTCGAACGGCGACAGCACGACCACCGGCGCGAACGCCTCGTCGGCCCACAGCTCGCACGAGAACGGCACTCTCTCGACGACGGTCGGCCAGTACACACCCCCGTCCCGCCGGTGCCCTGCGAGCACACGTGCGCCGGCAGCGACGGCATCCTCCACGAGCCGCTCAGCGGCCTCGGCCGACGCGATGGAGATCATCGGGCCGACATCGGTGGTTTCGTCTCGCGGGTCGCCGGCATTCAGGGCGACGGTCTGCGCCGCGAAACGGTCGCGGAACTCCTCGTACACCTCGCGCTGCACCAGGATGCGCTGCGCGCCCACGCAGTTCTGCCCGGCAGCCCAGAACGCGCCCGACACGCACGCCTCGACCGCGGCGGGAACGTCCGCGTCCGAGAACACGATGACCGGTGCGTTGCCGCCCAGTTCCATCGCCAGCTTCTTCAGACCGGCGTTGCGGGCGATCGCCTCCCCCGTCGCGAACCCACCGGTGAAGGAGACCATGCGCACCTCGCGGGCCGAGATCAGCGCCTGCGCCAGTTCACGGTCGCCGTGCACCACAGTGATGATCTCGTCGGGCAGGCCCGCGTCGATGAGCAGGTCCACGAGGAACCGCGCGGTCAGCGGGGTCAGCTGCGACGGCTTGAGGACGACAGAGTTGCCGCCGGCGATGGCCGGCCCCAGCTTGTGCGCGACGAGGTTCAGCGCGTCGTTGTAGGGGGTGATGGCGACGATGACGCCGAGCGGCTCGCGGGTGAACCACCCGCGGCGGTTCTCGGACCCCTGGAACGCATCGAAGGGGACGACCTCCCCGGGGTCGGAGCGGGCCGCGTCGGCCGACAGCGAGAGTGTCATGACCGCACGAGACACCTCTTTTCGTGCCTGCCGGACTGTCTTTCCCGCCTCACGCACGATCAGGTCGGCGGCGGTCTCCGCGTGCTCGCGCAGCAGCGCCGACGCCCGCTGGAGAATCTCGTGCCGCGAGAACCGCGACAACGACCGCGACAGCCGGAACCCGGTGCGAGCACGCTGCAGGATCTGCTCGAGCTGGGCCGGACCGCTCTGCGGCACGGCGCCGATCACCTCACCATCGAACGGGCTCGTGACGATCAAGTCGGGGTACCCGGAGATGATGGCCTGCGTGTCCTCCACCGTGCTCACCGGCCGGCCTCGACGCGAGCACGCTGGTGCGCGTCGATCGCGATGATGTCTGACAGCAGGGCGTAGGCGGTCTCGATGCGCCCCGCCCCGGGGCCGGAGACGGTCACGGTGCCGAGCAGATCGGTGTCGAACGACACCGCGTTCGTCGGGCCGGTGACGCTGGCCAGCGGGTGCGTCAGCGGCAGCGCCACCGGCTCGACCTTGGCGGTGACCGTCCCGGCGGCGTTGCGGAACGCCGACCCGATCAGCTTGTAGCGCTTGCCCTGCGCCGCCGCGTCGATGATGTCGGCGGCCGAGACCTCGGAGATCCCCCGCCGGGTCACGTCGGCCGTGGTGATGTCGGCACCGAGGAGCTCGTTGGCGAGGATCACGACCTTCAGCTGCACGTCGGAGCCTTCGATATCGGCCGTCGGATCAGCCTCCGCGTAACCGAGCGACTGAGCCTCCGCCACCGCGACGTCCAGCGTCATGCCCGACTCCATCTGACCGAGCACGTAGTTGCTGGTGCCGTTGAGGATGCCCTCGACCGCGTCGATGCGCAGCCCCTGAAGCGTCTCGGAGGCGAACCGCAGGATCGGCGTGCCGCTGACCACCGAGCCCTCGTACTGGAACGTGACGCCGTTCGCGGCCGCGAGGCGGTTCAGCTCGAGCCCGGCCAGCGCGACCGGGCCCTTGTTCGTCGTGGTGACACTCTTCCCACTCTCCAGCGCGGCGCGCACGTGCGAGATCCCCGGCTCCCCGTCGATGGGGTTGGTGAAGGTCGCTTCGACCACGATGTCGGCCGTGCTGTTGCGGATCACGTAGTCGTTCTGCGGCGCCGCCGTTCCCCCGGGGCGGCCGGCGAAGGTCTCGCCGTCGCGCATGGCGAACACGTCGGCCAGGTCGATGCCGTCGGCCTGCATGAGCGATCCCAGACGGAGGTCCGTGATCGCCACGACGCGCAGAGCGAAGCCGAGGTCGGCGGCGAGTTCGTCACCACGGTCGAGGATGATCTGCGCCAGCGCGCGGTTCACGCCGCCGAAGCCGATCAGCGCAATGTCATGACGGTCCACGTCGAGCTCCTTCAAAGAATCGGGAAGAGGTTCGACTCAGCATCCCCAGCGGTCGCGTCAGCCCGCGCCTGACAGATCGCTCGCACAGGATGTCAGACTGACCACCGCGGAGAAGGTCTGCCCGAATCACCCTCGCGCGCCGCGAATTCCCGCGGATGTCTTGTGCACCGACCCCCGCGCCCCGTAATCTGCCCGACACGCGCGTCGTGCATCATAGACACATGGCTGTGATGATGTAGCACGGCGACATCCCCACACCGACTCCCGACTCGAATGCGAGAAGTCATGAGCCCGCTGCCCAAAGAGAGTGCGCTTCCGAACGCTCTCCCCCACACCACCGCGACACAGGTGCCGCTGCGACGACTGCAGCGCTCGATGGACGCCCGACACCTGATCATGATCGCCCTCGGCGGGGTGATCGGCTCCGGACTCTTCTTGAGTTCGGGCTACACCATCAGCCAGGCCGGCCCGCTGGGCGCGATCATCGCCTACCTCATCGGCGCGTTCGTGGTCTGGCTGGTGATGGCATGCCTCGGCGAACTGGCGCTGGCCTATCCCGTCTCGGGCGCGTTCCACATCTACGCGGCACGGTCGATCGGTCCCGCCACCGGCTTCACCACCGCATGGCTGTACTGGCTGTGCTGGGTCGTCGCCCTCGGCTCGGAGTTCACAGCGTCCGGCATCCTGATGCAGCGCTGGTTCCCCGGCGTGGACGTGTGGGTCTGGTGCCTGATCTTCGCGTTGGCGCTGTTCACCATCAACGCGATCTCGGCGAGGGTCTTCGGTGAGACCGAGTTCTGGTTCTCGCTGATCAAGGTGGTCGCGATCGTCGCGCTCATCGTGTTCGGCGGCATGGCGATCTTCGGCTTCACCCCGCTGTCGAGCGAGCACCCGGCTGCTCCGCTGTTCAGCAACTTCGTCACCCCTGAGGGCCTGTTCCCGGGCGGCGTCGCCGGCGTCGTCGTCACCGCCCTCGCCGTCTTCTACGCGTTCAGCGGTTCCGAGCTGATCGGCGTCGCCGCCGGTGAGACCAAGGACCCCGGCAAGAACATCCCCCGGGCCATCCGGTCGACGGTCCTGCGCCTGCTGATCCTGTTCGTGGGGTCGATCACGGTCATCGCCGCGCTTCTCCCCTACGAGGATGCCGGCCTGACCAGCAGCCCGTTCGTGGACGTGTTCGAGTACGTCGGCATCCCCTACGCCGCCGACATCATGAACTTCGTCATCATCACCGCACTGCTCTCCGCGGGCAACAGCGGCCTGTTCTCGTGCGCCCGGATGCTTTTCTCGCTCGCCGAGGAAGGGCACGCGCCGCGGGCGCTGCAGCGCCTCACCCGCCGAGGGATCCCGCTCGTAGCCCTCACGGTCAGTCTGGCGCTCGGCCTCGTCTCGCTGATCTCCAGCGTGATCGCGCCGCAGACGGTGTACCTGGTGCTGGTGTCGATCGCGGGTTTCGCCGTGGTCGCCGTGTGGATGTCGATCGTGGCGTCGCAGTTCTTCCACCGCCGCCGGTTCGTGCGCGAAGGCGGTGACATCACGACGCTGCCGTATCGCACCCCGTTGTACCCGGGCCTCCCCATTGTCGCGTTCGTGCTGCTGTCGATCTCGCTCGTGGCTATCGCGTTCGACCCGAACCAGGTCGCCGCCCTGTACTTCGGGGTTCCGTTCGTGGGGCTGTGCTACCTGTTCTTCTGGTGGCGCTACGGACGCCGCGGCGCGCGCCCGGTCGTCGCCGTGTCGGAGGAAGCTCCCGTGGACCTGGTCGACGACCCCGCCGCCGAAGAGCCCCTCCGTCGGCCCCGCGGGTAGACCACGCCGACCAGGCCACCGCCACGCATGAGCACCACGAGTCCCGTCTGGGTCGAGATCGACGCCGGCGCCATCGCCCACAACCTCGACGTCGTTCGAGGCGAGGTCGGCATCACGACGCGGCTCTGCGGGGTGGTGAAAGCGGATGCCTACGGCCACGGTATCCCGGTCGTCCTGCCCATCCTGATGGCGGCCGGGGTCGACACAATCGGGATCACCTCGAACCAGGAGGCCGAGGAGGCACGCCGGCTGGGATTCTCGGGACGCATCATCCGCCTCCGGGCGGCACTGCGCGAAGAGATCCAGGAGGGTGGCCGGCTCGATATCGAGGAGTGGGTGGGAGGCGGCGATCACGCAGGTGTCGCGATCGCAGCCGCCCGCTCGCTCGGGCGTCCTCTCAGCGTCCATCTCTCCCTCAACTCCACGGGCCTCAGTCGAGATGGAATGGACTGGGACGAGCCTCAGTCGCAGCCTCACCTCCGACGCATCGCCGCGAGCCCTGAGCTCGCCATCGTCGGAATCTGCTCTCACTTCCCCTGCGAAGACGCCGACGATGTGCGGGCCGGCACCCTCACCTTCCGGAACCAGGCCGGCGCGGCCGAGCGGGTGCTGGGTGCTCCGCGCGGCCGCTTCGAGAAGCACTGCGCCACCTCGTACGCGGCGCTGACCATCCCCGACTCGCGCATGGACATGGTCCGGATCGGTGCCGCGCTCTACGGCGACACGTCAGCCGCAGTCCCTGGATTGCGTCCGGCCATGAGGCTGGTGTCGCGCATCGCGGCGATCAACCCGTACCCGGCGGGCAGCACGGTCGGATACGACAGGGCCGCACGCATCGATCGCGCCAGCCGGCTTGCCGTCATACCCGTCGGCTACGCCGACGGGTACCCGCGCACGCTGGGCGGCCGGGCGCACGTTCTCGTCCACGGCACCTTCGCGCCGGTGATCGATCGGCTGGCCATGAACAGTCTCGTGGTCGACGTGACCCAGGTGCCGTCGGCTCAGATCGGCGACGAAGTGGTACTTTACGGGCGGCAGGGATCCGCACAGATCCGTTCCGCCGACATCGAACGGGCAAGCGGAACCATCGCCGCCGGCTCGTACACCGCGTGGGCTCGGCTGAACCCGCGCGTCGTCGTCGACGTGCCGGCTTCCGAAGCGGTCCCCACCGTGTGACCGGCTCCGCGTCCATCGGCCCAGAAAGCACCCCAGATCATGAGCGCCCCGTCCTCACTCCTGCAGGGTCTCGCGCTGCTGGACGCGGCGGTGGCGCAGGAGCGATCGGGAAGGCAGGGTCACAACGCCTCACGCCTAGCCGAGACCACCGGCATCGAGCGCAGTCGCGTCTCGCGCCTCACACGCGAGCTGCGAGACCTGGGCTACCTCGATCGCGACAACGCTGCGGTGCTCAAGGCGGGCGACGGCTTCTTCCGCGCCGCCGGGGCCCTGAGCCGTCCGTGGCTCCGAGCAGCACGCGAGAGTCTGCGCGTGCTCGCCTCCACATTGGGGGTTTCGGCGCAACTGGTCGCCGCCGAGGGGCCGGGCGCGATCCTGCTCCGTTCCGAGAAGGGCCCGGGAGTCTCCGCGGACTACCTGCGCCCCGGCATCCTGACCCCCATCTGGTGCACCGGACCCGGACGGGCCCTGCTGTGGGACCACACGCGCGATGACCTCGAAGCCCTCCTCGCCGACGTGCAGTTCGTCGGAGTCGGCGGTCCCGGCGCGGCAAGATCGGTCGATCAGCTCCAGCAGCTGCTCGAGCGGGACCGCGAGCTCGGCATGGTGGATGCCCGCCAGGAATACGTCGAAGGCGTGCGGGACTTCGCGCTGCCGATCCGCGATCAGCGCGGCATCGTGGTGTCCATCGGCATCAGCAGCGGCGGGCTCTCGGAGCGCCGCACACGCGAAGCCCAGAGTGCGCTTCGCGACGCCTGCGCGCGGCTGAGCCGGCTCATCCAGGAGCCGTGAGCAGCCCGCTCCGGGTCACTCGCCCCGACCCTCGCCCGCGCCGAGCATCGCCGACAGACGCTGCGCAGCGTCGACACACGCCGCTCCCAGAGCCTCCGACCTCGACTCCAGGCGATGCCGTTCCCCCACGATCTGCAGGCCGGCGATGACTTCGCCCCGGAAGTCCCACACCGGCGCCGAGACCGAGTAGAGGCCCGGCTCGGCCTCCTCCGCCACGATCGCGTAGCCCCTGGCCCGCGCCTCCCGCAGGCGCACGAGGAACTCATCGACCGACGCCGCCGCATTCGGGCCGGCGCTGCGGAAGCTCGTGCGGCTGAACACACCGCGGACCTCCTCATCGGAGGCATCCCACAACACCGCCTGGCCCGCGTCGCTGCAGAACGCCGGATACGCTCGCCCGATCCACGAACCGATCAACCGGGCGGCTGGCGGCACGCTCTCGACGATCGTGACCGTCGCATCGCCCTCGAGGACTCCGAGGAAGCACGCCTCCGCCACGGACTCTGACAGCTGGTCCAGGATCGTGAGACCCTCGCTGCGCAGCCGTCTTTCGACCAGCTGCTCCGCAGAGGCGTACCAGCCCCACGCCAATCGGTAGCGACCGTCGGGACCTCGCGACACCAACCGCTCATCCGCCAGCGCAGCAAGCGTGCGCGAGACCTGCGACCGATCGCGCTCCAGCGCTCGGGCGATGGCCTGCACCGACACGCCCTCCCCGCTCGCCGCCGACATGTCAGCCACGCAGGACACCACGTCCATCCCGCGGCCCATACTGGTCCGCTCGAGAGCGACATCGTCACGCGGGGTCACAAGGAGAGGATATCGAGGTGGGCCGTTGCGGCTCGGCTCACCAGGCGGGTCATGAAACACGGAATCGGGGATGCCGCGCACGCCGGATGCATTCCGCTATGGTGCTGAGGTGCTTCCCCCGGACACGGCAAGACTTCGCTTTCGCCAGATGGGGCGGGCCGACCTCGATGCAATGGCGGGCCTGCTGAGCGACCCCGATGTCATGCGGTTCTACCCCGCGCCGAAGACCCGCGAGCAAGCCGCGGCGTGGATCGAGTGGAACCAGCGCAACTACGCGGAGCACGGGTACGGGCTCTGGATCATCGAGACACACGAGGGCGACTTCGTCGGAGACTGCGGACTGACCTGGCAAGAAGTCAACGGAGTCAAGAAGCTCGAAGTGGGGTACCACGTCGCCACTCAGTGGCAAGGCCAGGGCATGGCATCCGAGGCTGCGCTTGCGTGCCGCGACTTCGCGCGCGAACACGTCGAGGCACGGGAGCTGGTCGCCATCATCCATCCAGACAATCGCGCCTCCGAGCGAGTGGCCGAGAAGGTCGGGATGCACCGAGTCGATGATGATCAGCAGGCGAACGGCTCACGCCGAATCGTCCTGAGCATGCGTCTCTGACCGCACGTTGCCGCGCAGCTGCCGTCCGCGACGTCGCGGCCCGGGCAGAAACGGGCTGACCCTGTGAGCGTGCTGCGTTCAGCGCCGGATGACGTCCCCCGAGCCCGACACGCGCACGTCCGTACCCGGGTCACCCGAGTACGTGACCTGACCGCTGCCCGAAAGGTCGACCGAAAGACTGTCGCTCGCAGCGACGTCGACCTCGCCGGATCCGGAGAGGTTGACGACGGCATCCTGCGCCTCGAGCTCCTCGGCGTCGACGGATCCGCTGCCCTCCAGGTCGACGGAGAGCTCGGCGGCAGAGCCCGTCAGCGTGACGTCGCCCGAGCCCGAGAGGCGCACCTCGACGCGATCAGCCGCGATGCGCGACCAGTCGACGTCTCCCGAACCGTCGATGTCGAGGCGCACGGTGCCGTCTGCCGACACCGTCGCCTCGACATCGCCCGAGCCGTTCAGTTCGATCAGCTCCAGGCTTGGCACGGTCAGGTCGTACCGCACGTCTCCGAACCCCATCGTGAAGCCGGGCTCAGCGGCCAGCACGAGGGTGTCGCCGTCCACCTCGGAGGTCAGGCGATCGATCGCCCCCTCCGGCGCGTGCACCGTGAGCGCCGGCTCCCCCTCAGACACGACGAGATCACCGGAGGTGTCGAGCACGACGCGCGACACCTCGCCGATATCCCGCTCCTCGGAGGTCATCGGCCCGACGGGGATCATCAGTGAGCACCCCGACAGGGCGAGGACCGACGCCGCGACGGCGAGGGCGCCCGGCAGTCGGCATCCGTTCTGGTTCATCGGTGACTCCTTCCGCCATCGAAGGTCTGCCGACAGGTCCTCAGCGACCGTCGACCTCCCGTCGCCGGGCGAAGGGCGAACGCGTGGAGCCTGAGCGCTCCCAGCCACGCCCATCCTCACCATGATGGAACGACGAGCGGTCTCGCGCCACCCACCTCGGCACCGGCGCGCCGTCCTGGACGAAGTGGATGCTTCGCCGAACCGCGGCCTCGCTCCCCACCACGACGACCGACCCCGCACCTGATCGTGCGAGTTTCAGTCGGATTCAGCCGAACGCGACGTAGCGAGCGGTGGCACCGCGGAAGGTGCTCGCCGGGCCGGCGTCCGCATCTGCAGACGCAGCAATCGGAGCGGGCGGCATCGTAGAGCCGCGACCGACGAGTGTGCGGTGCACAACCTGACGGTCGCCTCGCAGACGGAAGAGCGCGCCTGCTCGAACGATGACCCGGGCAGGAAACGACGGCGCGGGTGCTTCTCCGGGATGAGCGCCTGCGGCCCGGACTCGTGCGACCGGCGGCACGGACGGGATATTTACCGGCTTGCGGCTACGCGGCTTCGGCATGGCTCTGACACTCGATGCAGGCGGCTGCGTGCGGGAGAACCTCGAGTCGCCCGGGTGCGATCTGACTTCCGCACCGGGTGCAGCGGCCGTACGTGCCGAGGGTGATGCGATTGAGCGCCGCGGTGATCTGCTCGATCGCGATCCGGTGGGATGCCGCCGACTGGTACGCGACGGGATCGACGCTCGGCAGAGCGAACGGCTCGAGCTCCTGGAGAACGGCGAGCCGTTCCTCGAGCTGCCGCTCGAGCTCGCGCTGCACGTCGGGGAGAGGGACGGGTTCGTGGGTTTCGATGGGCATCGATGCTCCTCGGGGTACAAAAAAAGCGCCGCAGGTGCGACGCGCTGGGTTGTCCGGTTGAACCGATCGATCGGATGGGTCATCACGGCGGCGCGACGCGACGGGTGGACTGCATGTGCAGAGCGTCCGCGTCGCTCCGCCGGGGCGGCAGAACCTCGTGGCGAGCGCCCGCGATGTCGACCACAGCCGTCACCACGGAGGCGTCGGCGAGACGCTCCGTGCGGTGTGGGCGGGTCATCGGGGTCATGGCCATCACCCTAGCTCGCTTCCAGAAAAAGGCAAGTCAGCGGTTTTTTCTGCTCTCTGGCTACGCGAGTTGACTTTCCCAGGAAGACGGCTATGGTCGTGGGTTCACCCGCCAGCCAACAGGGGAAGCGAGTCCGCATGTCAGGCCGATCACCGCGAGCACGCGACACGAAGAAGGTCGCTCAGTCGTCACCGAAGGAGAAGCGCGCCGAGAAGCGCGCGAGCCAGGAGCCACGAGCGTTCATCAAGCCACGCAAGGGCGCGTCCGGTTGACGAACAGCGCGGGCTCCTCGCTGTGGGGGGCCCGCGGAACTCTTTCGATCACGTGGCGGCGATGCGGGTCACCACCACCACGAGCGGCCCTGCAGCATGTCGCCGAAGTCCTCCGGCTTCCCGCGCCCCGTGGCCCTCGCCCCGAGATAGCTGTCGACCACCGCGCGCCCGAGGTCGTCCAGCTCCGGCGCCACCACATGACCGCCCGCCCGTCGCGCGAGCGCATCGATGAACCGGGCCAGCCCCGGATCCTCCCCCAGCCGGAAGAAGGTCGTCTGGGCGCCCATCCGCTGCACCGCATCCAATTCGCGCACCGTGACCGCCACCGTCCGCGAGTCCGGCGGATACGCGAAGAACACACTCCCGTCCGGACGCAGATGCGACGTCGGCTCGCCATCGGTGACGATGAGCAGCACGGGCTGCGCCGTGGGATTCTTGCGGAAGTGCCGCTGCGCGAGCAACAGCGCGTGCTGCAGATTGGTGCCCTTGTCCCACACCGAGTCCTTCGCCGTGAGCTGCTCGATGTCGATCACCTCGGCGTGACGCGCGAACGCGATCAGCTGCAGCTTGTCGCCTCGGAACCGCGTCGAGATGAGGTGGTGGAGGGCGAGCGCCGTGCGCTTCATCGGCACCCAGCGACCATCCAGCGCCATCGAGAACGACGTATCCACCAGCAGCGCGACGGCGGCCTGCGTGCGCTGCTCGGTCTCGACCACCTCGACGTCGCGGGTGTCGAGCCGCACGCCGTCCGCGACATCACCCCCGTCGAGCACGGTCCGCAGCACCGCGTTCGACACCGTGCGGGGGATGTCCCAGGGCTCCGTGTCGCCGAACGCCCACTCGCGCGTCGAGCCGGTGCGGTCGCCGGCGGCGCCGACGTTGCGCGTTTCCCGACGACCCGTGCGACCCGACTGCTGCGTCGCGATGTCACGCAGCAGCGCCCGCCCCAGCTGCCGCATCGCCCGCGGGGTCAGCCTGAGCTGCCCGTCGGACGCGCGCTGCAGCATCCCGGTGTCCCTCAGCTCCTGCTCCAGCTCGCGCAGCGTGCGGGCACTGACGGCGGCGTCCTCGCCCATGAGCCGCTCGAGCGCGTCGAGATCGATGTCGTCCATGCGCGCGCCCGGATACATCTGCCCGAGCTGATCTGTCAGCGAATCGAGGTCCGAGAGGTCCTGCATGATGCCCGTCGCCTCGCCGAGACCCGTCGGCTGATCTCCGGAGAAGGATGCTGAGCCCGACCAGTCCTCGCCGGGTCGAAGTGAGCGCAGATTGTCGTCGAGACGCGACAGCGACTGCATGAGATCGGGCGAGCCGAACGCCTGCTCGGCGAGGCTCATCAACTCCTCCCGCTGCTCGGGGGTCATCGAGTTGAGCATGCGCTGGGCAGCCGCAGCACGCTGCGCCAAGGCATCCATCAGCTCATCGAGGTTCTGCGGATTCTCGGGGAACTGATCCCCGTGCTTGCGCATGAACTCGTCGAAGTCCTCGGGCGTGTCCTCGCCGAGCCGGCGCTTCTCGAGCAGGTCGTTGAGATCGTTGAGCATGTCGCGGATCGCCTGGCGATCAGCATCCGTGGCGTTCTCGAGCGCGTTCTTCATGCCGGCGAAGCGCTGATCCAGCAGCTCACGGCCGAGCAGCTCGCGGATGCGGTCGTAGTCGGCCCGCGCGGTCGGGCTCTGCCAGTCGTAGTCGGCGAGGTCGTTGACCGCCGCGGCGGTGCTGGTGGGGAGGTTCTCGAGCCGCATCTCGGCGAAGGCTCTGGTGTCATCGTCGAGATCGACGTCCCGCACGAGGTGCTTGCGCTCCTCGAGCACGGCGTGGTCGAGCAGGCGACGGACCTCTTCGAGGGTGCCGTCGAGGCGGTGGCGCTGGGTGAGTTGGGCTCGACGCTCACGGACGCGGCGGGCGAGCTCGTCGAGGCCGAGACGGTTCTGGTCGCCGCGGCGGAGGTACTCGCGCATCGCGCGCTCGGCGGAGGTTCCTTCCATGACCTCACGCCCGATCGCCTCGAGAGCGGACTGGATGGGGACGGGGGGCGCGAGCGGGTCACCCCCGGCGTAGCGGCCGTAGCGGGAGGTGTGCGCAGGGGTGCGGTGGAAGGAGCGGGGCATTACGGATGCCTCGGAACTCGGTTGAGCGGGGGGCGCTGCGGCGCCGGAAGTCGAAACGCCTGGGGAATGCGGGCGTCGTCAGCCATAGACCGTCTCACCGCCTGCGCTGTCCTTGCCGATCTTCTTCTCCAGGTACAGCGACTCGAGGAGCAGCTCCAGCGCACCGGCACGCTCCCCCGGCGTCACCGCCTCGAGGCGATCCGCCACCTGGTCGTACAAGTCCGACTCGCCCAGCACCGGCATTGCGGACAGAACCTCGGCCGCAGGAATCTGCTCGCCGGTCATCACCGTCGCACCGGTGTGCAGGGCATCCGCCAGCGCACGCGAGTCCAGCCCCCGCAGGTGCGCACGAGCCGTGTCGGCCACCGCCGTACGCAGCAGGTGCTCGAGGATGGCGCGCTCGCGGCCCTCCTCCCCCGTCTCGAACTCGATCTTGCCGCCGAGCACGTCCACCGCGGTCTCGAGGTCGACCGGACGCGCCACGGCGACCTCCTCGTGCTGGCGCGTCGCGCGATGCAGAGCCGCCGCGGCGATCGTCTCGGCGCCGGCGATCGCGAACCTCGCGGATACGCCCGCGCGCTGGTCCACAGCATCCGATTCCCGAAGGTTCCGCGTGAAGCGCGCGAGGATCTCTAGGAGGTGCGCGGGCACCTCGGCCACAAGGTCGGCCTCCTGGCGGATGACGGCGATCTCCTCGTCGATCGTCTGCGGGTAGTGCGTGCGGATCTCGGCGCCGAAGCGGTCCTGCAGCGGCGTGATGATGCGGCCGCGGTTCGTGTAGTCCTCGGGGTTCGCGGTGGCGACCACGAGCACGTCGAGATCCAGGCGCAGCACGTAGCCGCGGATCTGGATGTCGCGCTCCTCCATGACGTTGAGAAGCGACACCTGGATGCGCTCGGCGAGGTCGGGCAGCTCGTTGATCGCGACGATGCCGCCGTTGCTGCGCGGCACGAGCCCGTAGTGGATCGTCTCGGGATCGCCGAGCGAGCGCCCCTCGGCGACCTTGATCGGATCGACGTCGCCGATGAGGTCGGCCACCGACGTGTCGGGGGTCGCGAGCTTCTCGGCGTATCGCTCGCTGCGGTGGCGCCAGTTCACGGGCAGGTCGTCGCCCAGCTCGTTCGCACGACGAATGGATGCTGGGGCGATGGGGTGGAACGGATGCTCGCCGAGTTCCGACCCCTCGATGACCGGGCTGTACTCGTCGAGCAGCCCGTTGAGGCTGCGGAGGAGGCGGGTCTTGCCCTGGCCGCGCTCACCTAGCAGGACGATGTCGTGTCCGGCGAGGATCGCGCGCTCGAGCTGCGGGATGACGGTGGTGTCGAAGCCGTGGATGCCGGGCCACGGGTCGGTGTTCGTGGCGAGCGCCCGGAGGAGGTTCTCGCGGAGCTCGATGCGGACCGGGCGATAGGTGTGACCCGATGCGCGCAGCTGGCCGGCCGTCGTGATTCCGGAAGGCGAAGGTGTCATGCCGGGAGGCTACGCCTGGTGCGCCGGGCTCGGGGCCGCATACGGGAAATCCATCGCGACGCGAGCCGCGTCGCGGTCGCCGTCACCGGAAGGTCGGCCCGCACCTCGTGCTTCAGGTGGAAGGTGAACTCGGGGTGGGCGAGCAGGTTCGCGTACCACGACCGGGCGCCGGGAGTGCCGGTGATGTACACCTCGCCGTCGACGTTGTGGAACCAGATCTCGATCCGGCGGAGCTGCTGGGAGCGGGCTCCCCGCGTGGTGATGTCGACCACACGCTGCGCGAAGGGCGCGTCGTCGGTCAGGGCGAGGGCGGTCTCGATCGCGGCATCCATACTCGTTCTCTACCGGGGGTTCCGCCGGAACGGAAACCGACCGCGACTTCCATCGTCATGCAGGCCGACCTGTGCGGGCCATGCTCCCGGAGGCCACGGCGCCGAGGCGATCTCCTGGGGCTCAGGGGCCGCCGAACCCTCCTCCGGTTGCGCCTCCGCACGGCGCTGAGGCCAGCGTCGATATGGAAGCAGGATGCGTCCTTTTATTCGAATGTCGGAGGTGTGTTTGACACAATGAATCATGGATATTTTCTCCGACATGCAAGGGGCGCTCGACGCGCTGCGCGCGGCGTTCGGAGACGGTGACGCGGCCGGCATTCCCGCAACGGCGCAGGAGCTCGATGACGACGATCTGCTGTCGGTGATCCGGAGTGCCCGACACTCGTCCGTGCCGGGGAGTCCCTCCGGATCGCGGCGTCCGGGGTCGTGGCAGCTCGCTCCACGAGGGATGCCGGGCACGGCGGACTCGCCCAGAAGCGCGGGCACCGCTCGGCGGTGTCGCTGATCCAGGACCTCACCGGCAGCACGCTCGCAGACGCCACGAAGCAGGTGCGCATCGGCGAGGCGCTGGCCGCGGCATCCGTTCCTGCTGAAGCCGATGCTGGTGACGGCGAGGCCACCACGGCCCCCGTCTCAGCAGCGCCGGCGCCACACCCGTGGCACGCGGCGCTCGGCGCGGCGCTCATGTCGGGCGCGCTCACGTCTGCGCAGCACGACGCGATCTTCCGTGGGCTCGGGGTGCCGCCGACCGGATCGGATGCAGACGACGAGAACCACGCGCGCGATGCGTGGGCACGGCGGCGACGCACCTGATCGATGAAGCGCAGGTGCGTACCGTCGAAGAACTGGTGACCGCCGCAAGAGCCCTGCGCGACTTGCTCGACCCCGAGGGTGCGGAGCGCCGCTTCGACGAGCGGTTCGAGGCACGTTCGTTCCGCACTGGACCGACCGCGACGGGGTGCGGCGCGGCAGCTTCACGTTCGACGACATCGGCGCGGCCGGCATCGAGACGATCATCGGCACCGCACTGCGTCCGCGTCGCGGCGGACCGCGCTTCGTCGACCCCGACGAGGCCGCGCGGGCTCAGGAGCTGCAGAACGATCCGCGCACCAACGACCAGCTCGCGTACGACCTGATGATGGACATCGTCCGTGCGGGCGCGCTCGCCGACGCCCAGGCCGTGTTCGGCACCCGCCAGGCAGGCATCCGCGTCGTCGCCACTCGAGCCGCCCGGGACGACCCGTGGGACGGACGCCCTGCGGTTGCGCTGGCCGAAGACACCGGCGCGACGCTGCCGGGCTGGATCATCGGTACCCGGGCCTGCGACACCGCCACCATGACCGTCACCCTCGATCCGGCGGGCAATCCGCTCGATCTCGGACGAGAGGCGCGGCTCTTCACCCCCAAGCAGCGCATCGCGCTCGCGATTCGGGATGGCGGATGCCGCATCCCCGCGTGCGACCGCCCCGCATCGTATTGCGAGGCGCATCACATCGATCCGTATGCACAAGGCGGCCGCACCGACATCGACCGCGGCATCCTGCTGTGTCCGTTCCACCACATGAATCTGCACCACCATGGGTGGCGGATCACGAGAAACGGGAAGGAGGACTTCGTCCTCCATCGCCCCGGACTTCCACCCACCGCGCTGCCGACTCGGGTGGCTCGCCGATACGATTTCGGCGACCTCCGACCAGCGCCGCGAAGACTCATCCCCGCCGGGTAGCGGCGGGGCGCGACGCACCCATCACCGGGCGGCGGGTCCGGACTGTCACCGACCTCGCCGGCGGTGCGCGTCGCGCCCCACTCCACCCTGTTTCGCCGGCAGGGCGGCGGCATCCGTCCTCAGCGGTTCTCCCCCGAGACGTCGATCAGCACCTTGCCCACGGCGCCCTGCTCCACGGCGTCGTGTGCCGCCGCGGTCTCCTCGAGAGAGAACCACGTCAGCGGAAGCCCCGCCGCCTCTCCCACGGGGAGTGCGCCGTCGCGCAGCGCGGCGGTGATGTCCTCGGCGGCGGCTTCCAAGGCGGCTGCGCCGACCGTGTACAGCAGCAGCCCCTGGATGCGCACGTTCTTCGCGAAGGTCGGCCGCACCGGGACGGTTGCCTGCTCGCCACCGTTGTCGGCGTAGTACGCGATCGAACCGTGATTCGCGACCACCTGACCATCGAGCCCGGCGTTCTGCGCGATCGACACCTCGACGATGTGGTCGACGCC
The DNA here is from genome assembly GCF_031457705.1 of Microbacterium sp. BE35. NCBI lineage: Bacteria > Bacillati > Actinomycetota > Actinomycetes > Micrococcales > Microbacteriaceae > Microbacterium > Microbacterium sp. BE35. The sequence goes on along the minus strand of NZ_JAVDXD010000002.1, from coordinate 427,444 downwards.
GCCGGGCGCGATCGCGGCGATCAGGCCGGCGGCATCCTCATCGCGGTAGTTCACGATGTGGTGAGCACCCGCGGCACGCGCGAGCGACGCCTTCTCTTCGCTCGAGATCGTCGCGATCACCGTCGCACCCGCCCAGACCGCGAGCTGGATCGCCGCGTGTCCGACGGCACCGGCTCCCCCGGCCACGAGTACGACACGTCCGCCGAGCGAACCCGGCGCCAGCCGCGCGGGTCCGAACTCGTGCACCGTGAGCGCCCGGTGCGCCGTCATCGCGGGCACACCCATGCTCGCTGCCACGTCGAAGCCGACACCATCCGGCAGCTTCACCGCCCGTTCGGCAGGAACGACGGTGTACTCCTGCGCCGTGCCCGTCGGGCGCTGGTGCTGGGCGAGATACAGCCACACGCGGTCGCCCACGGCGAATTCGGTCACCCCGTCGCCGACGGCGTCGACGACACCCGCTCCATCCTGATTCGGCACGACCTCGTCGAACGCCGGCTTCGCTCCGCTTCCGGCCCGCGCCTTCCAATCCGTCGGATTCACGCCCGAGACGGCCACCTTCACGCGCACTTCCCCGGGCCCGGGAATCGCGGGCTCGCGCTCCGCGAGCGAGAGGACGGACGAGCTTCCGGTGCGGGAGTAGACGATCGATCGCATGCCACACGCCAACGCGTCCGGCGCCGTCGGCATTTCCGATCCGCGTTGCCGTGGAGACCGGCCCCGTCCATGCGGTGGTGCGCACTCCCTGCCGAAGACCCGTCGGCCCGGTTCCTCAGGAGGGCGAGTGTCAGCCCACCGATCCGGCGCGCGGGGGGCGCGCCCGTACGATCCAGCTGATCGCGAGAAGGACGGCCAACGCGCCCGCGATGATCCAGAGCGCTCCTTGCCCGATCCAGGCGGATGCCGCGGCGCCGAGCACCGCGCCGGAGGCGATCGACGCCCACAGCAGCAGATGCCGCGGCCACCCGGTGCCGGACTGGCCGCGCATCGCGCCGACCAGACCTTGCCCGACCTTCACGAGCGCACCCGTCATGTACGTGACCCCGAAGGCGACCTGGCCACCTCGGGCGAAGACGGTGCTGAGCGCGCCCATCGCGAAGGCGAGGCAGCATCCGCTCGCCCAGCGCCATTCGATTCCGGCGAGATCGCGGCGGCGCACACCAGGCTGAGGATCAGAAGCAGCACGCGCAGCTGCCCGCGCGCGCGATCCCCGGGCACGAGCGTGCCGGCCATCACGCCCATCACGAACGCGACGATCAGCGTCAGCGCGAACGCTGCGCTCACGAGCGAGAGCTGCGACACGTCGACGCTCGCGCGGGTGGTGTTGCCGGTCATGAACGACACGAAGTACCCGCCGAGGAAGACGAACGCGAAGCCGTCGACGTATCCGGCGAGACCCGCGAGCATCACAGCCGCCGCGAGCCCCCTCCTGCTCAGGCCCCTCACCATGGCAGCGAGCGTATCGACCAGGGGCCACCGAACGCCGACGGCCGCCGGACGAGAACGGAGTCCTCGCCCGGCGGCCGCGTCGCCCGGGTGCTCAGTCGAACGGGTCGAAGTACGCCACGGTCGCGGCGTCGATGTTGCTGTCGAGCCCGACCGCGTCGAACGCGGTGGTGCTCGCTCCCGTGACGAAGACCCGCCGCGTTCCGTCGGCCCGCTGGTCCACCGCCACGCCGTTCGCCCCGTCGCTCGCGCCGGTCGCGTCATAGGCGGCCGACCACACCTGCTCGCCCGTGACCAGGTCGTAGGCGAGCGTGACGTAGTCCCAGGCCGACTCGGCACTGCGGGACTCACCGGTGACGACGGCGCGGGTGCCGTCGGCGGTCAGCGCCACGTCGTAGGCGACGTCCAGCCCATGAGCGGTGCCGTCGTACCGCGTCGCCCAGAGCTGCGCGCCATCGGCCACGTTGTAGGCGACGGACGCGTAGTCCATCTCAGCGCCACCCTCCACGTTGCCGACGACCACCAGGGTGCCGCCGTCCGGGCTGATCGCGAGCGCCTGCGGCACATCCGTGCCCGCGTCGCCGTAGCCGGCCGCCCAGCGCTCCTCGCCGGTCGCGAGGTCGTAGGCCACCGTCTCCCAGTCGACCTGGCGGTCCGTGTTGCTCACGACGCCGGCCACGATCACGGAGTCGCCGACGATCGCGATGTTGTCCGCGATGTCGATCTGCCCGTCCGAACCGTTGCGCAGCACGTCCCACTTCTGGGCGCCGGTGGTGGCGTCGTACGCGACCGTGCCCCAGTCGGTGAGACCCGTGCCGTCGCCCCGGCTCTGGCCGGTGATGACGACCGTGGAGCCGTCCTCGCTCACCGCGATGCTGCGTGCGTCGTCGGTGCCGTTCACCGGATCGTCGTACCGCGTCGCCCAGCGCTCCTCGCCTGTCGCCGCGTCGTAGGCGACGGTGGCATAGTCGAGCTGCGCCTCGCCCGTGGTCTGGTACCCGGTGACGTAGACGGTCGAGCCGTCCGGGCTGACGACGAGGTCGTTCAGCGAGTCCCCGGCCTGAGCCGGCCCGTCCAGACGCGTGGTCCACCGCCGCTCACCGGTCGCTCCGTCGTAGGCGACCGTGAGGTAGTCGCCGCCGCTGGTCCCGCCGACGTACAGCGTCTCACCGTCGGGGCTCATCCCGAAGCCCGCGGGCTCGTCGGAACCGCCGTCCGAGGCATCCCACTGCTCCTCCCAGATCACGTCGCCGGTCTCCGGGTCGTACGCAGCAGTCAGGAAGTCGCTCACGAGTCCACCTGCCGACGGCGGCCGGCTGTAACCGCTCATGTAGACGCGCCGGCCGTCGGGGTGGAGCAGGAGCTCGCTGCCGACATCGGAGGAGGTCCCGAACTGCCCGCTCGCTCCGTCGTACCGAGCGGCCCAGTCCTCGTCACCCGGCTGCTTGGCTCGGAGCACGATCGGCGACCGCACCGTGTGCGTGCCATCGGTCCACGACAGTTGGCCGGCGAGGTAGTCGAACAGCTGCGTCTCCTCGCCGACGGCGAACGTGACCGAGTACGACGCGGTCTCGCCCGGCGCCACAGTGAGCGTGCTCGGCTCGACCGTGACACCCACTCCGGCGAGTCCGCTCACCGTCGCCGAGTAGGTCGCGGCCTTGTCGTCGACGTTCTTGACCGTGCGCGTGACGGTCTGCGTGCCGTCGAGCAGGCCGATGCCGATCGACGGGGTGTTCAGATCGCTCGGGTCCAGCGAGCGCCCTCCTGCCTCGAGATCGTCACAGGCGGCGTCGGCCACACTGCGGGTCGACCCGCAGAGGAACGCGGTCCAGTCATCGACACCGCTCTCGTAGACCAGCCCCGGGTCGGCCGCGCTCGTGGGCTGCACGTGCCCGGCACCCTGCTTGAAGATGAGGTTCGGGTCGGTGTTCGCCTCGCCGTCCAGGACGTCGGACCCCGTGGTCATCAGCGCCGACTTGATCGCCATCGGCGACCAGTCCGGGTGAAGGCCCTGCAGCAGGGCGGCGAGCCCGGCGACGTGGGGCGCCGACATCGACGTGCCGCTCATCAGGTTGAAGTCCATCCCACCCTGGCCGGGAGGGGCGACCGCGGCGAGGATGTCCTGCCCCGGAGCGATCACGTCGGGCTTCAGCACATCGCCGTTGCCGGCGACGAGCGGGCCGCGCGAGGAGAACTCCGCGGTGAAGGGCGCCGTGCCGCCGTTCGCGATGACCGTCTTCTCGATGGTCGCGGTGGCTCCGGCCGTCGCCGCGTAGGCGCTGATCGCGCTCCACTCGGTGTCTTGCAGGTGCACCGTGGGCACCGAGTGGAAGTCGGCGTTCAGCGAGTTGCCGAAGGCGTTCACGAAGATCATGCCGACCCCGCCCGCCTCCGCGACGGCGCGCGAGGAGTTGACACGGGCGATGTCGCCGCCGCGCTCGCAGAGCACGATCTTCCCGGTGACCCCGGCGGGATCGAGTGCCGGCTTGCCGTTGTTGTCGCTCGCGGGATAGCAGCGAGCACCCGCGCCGATCGAGACACCCGAGAGCCGCGCGGCGGCGCCCGTGATGACCGGGGCGGGCCCGACCGCCGCGTTGCTGAGCGACACGCCCTCGTAGCGCGCACCGTTGCCGAGGACCACGGCGCCCGTCGTCGTGCGGTCGTGGGTGCCGGCAGCGACGGTGGTCAGCCAGGGACCTGGGTGGGCGACGGTCCCGGCGTCGGGGCCCGAATTGCCGGCGGACGCCGCGACGAAGATGCCGGCTGCGGCAGCGTTGAGGAACGCCGCCTCCGTAGGCTCGAGGAAGTCGGTGCTGGAACCCGAGACCGAGTAGTTGATGACGTCGACGCCGTCGGCGACGGCCTTGTCGATCGCGGCGACCATGTCGGACGTGTAGCCGGTCGCGGTGGAGCCGTCCTCGACGGACCACAGCGCCTTGTACGCCGCGATGCGCGCTCGCGGCGCGATGCCCGAGATCTCACCGAAGGGCGCCGCCGGGCCCGTCACGTCGACGCCGTAGTTGCCGCCCGCGGTCGAGGCGGTGTGGGTGCCGTGGCCGTTGTAGTCACGCGGCGAGAGGAACTCCCACGGCAGCTGCTGCGCGACGCCCTCGTTGCCTCCCCACGCGGCGTTGAAGTACTGGGCGGTCACGAGCTTGTTGTTGCAGAGGTTGGCGTCCCACGAGTCGTCGCCCACCTTCTCGGCCGACGCGCACGTGCCACGGAAGCCCTTGGGCTTGCCCTGGTACACGAGCTTCTTGTCGCTGCGATCGGAGAAGCTGGCGACCTCGGGCCAGATGCCGCTGTCGATCACGCCGATCACGATGTCCTCACCCGCTCCCGGCGTCTTCTTGCCACCGGTCGGCCCCCCGAGCTGTGCCCACAGTCCGTCCTCACTGTCCAGCCCGAGGAATCCCTCCGTGGACGACGTGTCGGTCTCGACCGCCTCGTCGGGGTGCACCGAGACGACACCTGGCTGCGCCTCGAGTTCGGCGGCCTGCGCCGGGGTGAGCTCGGCCGCGAAGCCGTTGAAGCTGTACACGTAGCTGTACGAGGGCTTGCCGCCCTTCACCTTCGCGAGAGCCGCCCGCTGCTGCCCTTTGAGGTGCGTGCTGTACGCCTCGACCGCGGGGTCGGCCGGGTCGACCTTCGCTCCGCCGCGAGGCTTCGTCGACGCGAGGCCCTTCTCACCGCCCTCGTACGCGACCACGGGCGCCGGCGCCATCTGCACGATGTACGTCTGCGGCTGCGCGGCTTCGCTCACCAGGGCCTCCGCGTCCTCGGGGGTCGTGACCGTCACGCCGCCGGTCCGGTCGCCGAGGTCCTCCACCGCGACCGGCGCCGGGTCCACGGCGAGCGCCGCAGGCGGCGCGGCCGGCGCAGCGGTCGCCACGAGGGCGAGGGCGGCGGCCGCCGCGATGGCCAGCCGCGTGGAGGCGTGCCTCCGCGGTCGTTGTCTGAGATGTCTGGGCACTGTCTCTCCTCGCGCACGGATGATTCGTTTCACACCTTGCGTTGCAGGTTACGGACGGGTGAACGGGGCGTGCATCCGTGACCTACACTGACTTTTGCTCGCGCCCCACGAGACGAATGGCAGTCATGCCTCAACCCCCGGCTCCACCTCCCGGCGGGGTGTCGCCTGTCCTCGTCGGTCGTCGCGCCGAGTTCGACGCGCTGGCGCGTGCGATCGCGTCACCCCCGGCACTCATCGTCGTCCAGGGCGAAGCCGGGATCGGCAAGAGCCGACTGGTGCGCGAACTCCTCGCCGCTGCGCCGGGCGGCGCGGCGGTGCTGATGGGTCAGTGTCAGGCACTGCATGATCCGTTCCCGCTCGGACCGGTGCTGGACGCATTCCGGCAACAGCGTGATCGCATCGGCGTCCGCGGCCTCAGCCCCGTCGTCGGCAATCTGGCTCCGCTCGTGCCCGAGATCGCCGACCGCCTCCCGGCGCCACCCCCACGCCCGGCGGATCAGCGCGACGCGCGACACCAGATCTTCCGCGCGGCGACCGAGCTGATCGAGCATCTGTCGCCCGCCGTGCTGGTGCTGGAAGACGTGCACTGGGCGGACGCCGTCACTTTCGACTTCCTCACCTACCTCATCGCCCATCAGCCCGCCGACGTGACGATCGTCGTCACGAGCCGCACGGACCTCGGGGCGACTCCGGTCGGCGAGTCGTTCGCACGGGCGCCTGAGGGCCGGACCCGGACGGCACGGCTCGTGCCGCTGGATGTCGCGCAGGTCGGCGAACTGTCCCGGCACCTGCTCGGCGTGGATGTCCCCGATCCGGTCGCGGCGGCGTTGCACGAGGTCACGGGCGGCGTGCCCTTCGTCGTCGAGGAAGTCCTCCGCACTCTGCTGGCGCAGATCCCCGCCGCGGACATCCCCACCCACACGGAAGCCCTCGCGGCGCTGTCCGTGTCGACGGCCCTCCGCGATGTCGTCATCCAGCGGCTGATGACGCTGGACGCGACCGCGCGGGAGGTCATCGAGGCGGCCGCCGTGGTCGGGCTGACCGTCGACCCCGGCCTCACCGCGGAGCTCACCGAGCACGACGCCCGGCACGTGGCGAAGGCGCTCACGTCGGCCCACGCCGCGGGCCTGCTGCATGAGCAGGACGGCCGCAGCCGGTTCCGGCACGTGCTCGCGCAGCAGATCGTCTACGACGCCACACCCTTGCCGACCCGTCAGTGGTGGCATGCCCGCGTCGCGCGCGTGCTGGAGGAGCGACACGACCCGATCCTCTCCGCGCGCATCGCCCACCACTACCGGCGCGCCGGTCTCGTGAAGGACTTCGTCCGCTGGGCGGAGACCGCCGCCGATGAAGCCGTCCGCCACGGCAACGAGGCCGCGGCGGCCGAGTTCCTCCGCGAGGCGACGGCCGACATGGCCGAGCTTTCGATCGACGACCGCGTGAGGATCGCGACGAAGCTCGGTCGTGCCGCGGTGGACGGACTGGCCCACGCCGAGTCCGCCCCGATCCTCACTCGGCTGCTGGAGAGCGAGCAGCTGACGCCGGCCGCCCGCGGCGAGCTGCGCTTCGCCCTGGGCAGGCTCTACCGTCAGCAGGGGTTCGCCCGCGACGGGTACGGCGAGATCGAGCGTGCGGTCGACGAGCTCGACGATCGTCCCGACCTCCAGGCGCGGGCGCTGGCCGTGCTGGCCGCACCTGAGACCGTCGTCGACGTGCCGCTCGAGGCGCATCTGGCGCGGTGCGCACAAGCCGTGGCGGCGGCTCAGCGCGCCGGATCGGTGGACGTCGAACTGGGGGTGCGGATCGCGCGCGCATCGCTTCTCCTCGAACAGGGCGATCCGGCCGCGTGGGGACTGATCGACGCCGCGCGACGCGACCCCGTGGTGCTCACGCAGCCACGGGAGCACGCTCGCGCCGCGATCAACTGGGCGCAGGGCGCCCTCCACATCGGCAACGTGCGCCGCGCCGACGAGCTGCTGGCCGAGGGGCGTTCGATCGCCGAGCGCTCGCTCGCGCCGCGCCTGCTGGAGGTCTTCGAACTGGTCGGCGCGATGGTCGACCACGCCGCAGGGCGATGGGACGGCCTCGCCGAGCGGGCGCAGGACCTGGCCTCGCGCGCGTTCGGATTCGGTGCCGCGTCGTTCGAGGCACGCTACCTGCACCACCTCGTGCAGGGCTCTCGCGGCAACGCCGCGGAGGCGGTCGAAGGACTCACCGACCTCATCCGCGACTGCGAGAGGGTCGGTGCGGTGTGGCCGCTGGTGCCCGCGCGCGCGGCCCTCGCTCGTCTCCGGCTCACCCTCGGCGATCCGCAGGGGGCCTTCGACGAGGCATCCGCCGCCCTCGAACAGCTCCGGCGCAAGGGGATGTGGGCGTGGTCGGCCGACGCCCTGGTGTGCCACGTCGAGGCGGCATCGGCCCTGGGCGCGGTGGACGACGTCCGCGCACGGATCACGTCCGTCGGCGACCGCGTTCGCGACGCGCAGGCGCCCGCGGTCGCCGTGGCCGTGATGACGTGCGAAGCCCTCATCGCGCATCACGACGGCGACACCTCCACCGCCGAGGAGCGGCTGTCTCGAGCACGTGCGGCGGCGCACGACGCGGGGTTGGTCGCCGTGGCGGCTCGATCGACGGAACGACTCGGAGACTGGCGCTGCGAACGGGGTGCGGCCGACGGGCCGAGCCTGCTCACGGAAGCCCTCACCGCGTACGGGCGCCTCTCGGCGCGACAGGACATCGCCCGCGTCACCCGCACCATGCGCCGGCACGGCGTTCCCGTTCCGTATCCGTGGCGCGGCGGTCGCCCGACGCACGGCAACGACCTTTCGCGGCGCGAGCAGGAGGTCGTGCAGCGAGCGGCGGCGGGTCGCACGAACCGCGCGATCGCCGCAGAGCTGTACCTCTCTCCCCGCACCGTCGAGACCCATATGTCGAACGCGCTTCGGAAACTGGGGCTCACCTCGCGCGACGAGCTCGACGCGGGCGCCCTCGAGGCCTCGCCGAACGACTGAGCGCGGCCGTCAGGCGCCCCGCGCCATGCCATCCGGAGCGAGCCCCGACAGAACCGAACGGCGGCCGTCCTCTCGGGCGACCGCCGTCTTCTCACCGACGCTCAGTCGTCGGTGTCGGTTCCCGTGGACACCACCGCGAACCCGGCATCGAGGTCGAGCTCGACGAAGTCCCCCGCGGCGGTCAAGACCGTGACGTCCCACGGGGACGTGCCGTCGTCATCTGCCTCGATCTCGACGATGCGGCCGTCGGCCTCGGCGAGCGCTGCGTCCACGATCGCGGCGATCGCGTCGGCATCGAGGACGTACAGCGGGGCCCCGTCGTCGTCGGCGGACTCCGTGGAGACGACGGATGCCTCGCCGCCGGCGTCGACGCGCACCTCGGTCTCGGCGCCGTCCGCGGCCTCGAGCGTCACCTCGGCGCTGCCGTCGCGCTTCAGATCGATCGAGGTGGGCTCGCCCTCACCGGCGGCGGACGCCGCGTCGATCATCGCGACCAGGTCGTCGGCGGAGGCGGTGCCCAGGTTCGACACGTCACCGTTGGTGCTGTCGTCGCTCGAGTCGTCGGCGTCACGCGAGTCGTCGCTGTCGTCGGACGACGCCGATGCGGCGAGGTCGGCCGCCTCGTCTGCCATCTCCGCGCCGAGGGCGATGCCGCCGCCGGTGAGGATCGCGGCGGTCAGCACCGCGCCGCCGCCGATCAGCCAGCCGCGCGTGCGGCTGCGCTTCGGGGCGGGAGCGGCGGGCGCACTCGCCTCGGTCGCGTCCGCCCGACCGGCGTGACCGGGGGCCGGAGAAGCAGCGAGCGCCTCGGGCCGACGATCGTCGGCAGGCTGCGCTGCAGCGGGGGAAGTCCCGGGGGTGCTGTTCTTGTCATCCATGCTTCGATGGTGCCGAGCGGTCGCTGAAGCAGACCTGAAGCATCCTGAAGCGGCGTTCAGGGTGACGCCGGCAACGCGACGGCGAACCGGGCGCCGCCCCGTGGCGAGTCCTCGACGCGCACGCTGCCCCCCTCGGCCTCCGCGATCGCACGCACGATCGCGAGCCCCAGCCCGCTGCCGCCCGCATCGCGCGCACGCGCCTCGTCGAGCCGCACGAACCGTTCGAAGATGCGCTCGCGCTCCTCCGCTGGAATACCCGCGCCGTCATCGTCGACCGTCAGCAGCACCTGCCCGTCATCCTCGACCACCCCGATCGCGACCGCGCTTCGCGCGTGACGAACGGCATTGTCGGCGAGGTTGCGCACGAGCCGGCCGAGCAGGCGGGCATCGCCGCGCACCCGCGCGGCGTGGACGCCGGACGCATCCACCACGACGCCGCCGGCGCGCAGCCGCTTCACCTCCGCCAGCGCGAGGTCGTCCACATCGACCTCGTCCCGCTGCAGCACCGCGCGCTCGTCCAGTCGCGCCAGCAGCAGCAGCGCGTCGACGAGCTCCTGCATCCTGAGCCCCTCGTCGTGGACCACGCTCGCGAACTCGTCGACGGACGTCGCCTCGGGATGCAGCTGTGCCAGTTCGGCGTGCTGGCGGATCGTCGCCAGCGGCGAGCGCAGCTCGTGGGAGGCGTCGGACACGAACCGGCGCTGCGCGGTGGCGGCAGCATCCAATCGGTCCAGCATGCGATTCATCGTCCCCGCGAGCGCCGCGATCTCGTCACCCGAGGGCGGTACCGCCACGCGGCGGTCGAGGCGCTCGGCCGTGATGTCGTCGACCTCTGCGCGGATGTGCGAGACCGGGCGCAGCGCACGCCCGACGACCCACCACGTGATCCCGGCGACCAGTGCGACGACGGCGACGACGGCGAACGCCAGCAGCACTGCCACGGTCGCGAGGGTCTGCGCGTCGTCCTCCACCGGCAGGGCCAGGAGCAGCGTGCCGTCGTCGAGGTCTTCGGCCACGACCAGCATCGGCTCATCGTCGTAGATGACGGTCCCCTCCGCACCCGGCAGGTCTCCGCTGTCGGCCTCCTCGGACGAAGCGACGACTCTCCCTGCGCCGTCGCGCACCTGCACGATGTCGTCGTCCAGCTCAGCCACCGCCGAAGGGCCCTCGGCGTCGATCCGCTCCGCGAGCTGCTCGGCCCGCGTCTCGGCCGCGCGAGCGGTGGCGTCATGGATGCTGACGGACAGGATGCCGTAGAAGGCGAGTGCTCCGACCACCAGGGCAGCGGCGACGACCAGCGTCGCGGCCGCGGTGATGCGTGTCCGCAGCGAGCGGCGGCGCCGCGGCTCAGCCACCGTCGGCCGCCAGACGGTAGCCCGCACCGCGGACGGTCTGTATCGCGTCGCGCCCGAACGGCCGGTCGACCTTGCGCCGCAGGTGCCCGACGTACACCTCGATGATGTTCGGGTCTCCCTCGAAGTCGTCGTTCCACACACCGGCGATGAGCTCACGCTTCGACAGCACCTGCCCGCGATGGCGGATGAGGTGCTCGAGGACCGAGAACTCCCGCGATGTGAGGGCGATCTCGGCGTCGCCGCGCCACACCATTCGCGCTCCCGGGTCGAGCCGAAGGTCCCCCGCTTCGAGCACGGCCGGCCGCTCGATCCCGCCGCGGCGGATCAGCGCACGCAGCCGCGCGACGAGCACGGCGAACGAGAACGGCTTGGTGACGTAGTCATCGGCCCCGGTCTCGAGCGCCTCGACCTGGTCCCACTCCCCGTCCTTCGCCGTGAGCATGAGCACGGGCGTCCAGTTCTCCTCGGCGCGCAGCGCCTCGCAGACCTTCCAGCCGCTCATGCCCGGCATCATGAGGTCGAGCACGATGGCGTCGTATGCGGTCTCGCGTGCTCGCCACAGCCCGTCCACGCCGTTGTGCGCGACATCGACACCGAAGCCTTCGGCCTCGAGCCCGCGACGGATGCCGTCGGCCAGGCGCTGCTCGTCATCCACCACCAGAATCCGCATCGGGTCCAGTCTGGCCCGCCGCGCCTGAATCCGACCTGAAGCGCGAGACTGGGCATATGGTCACGGTCACTGCCGTTCGCGGCGACATCACACGGCAGCGCGTCGATGCGATCGTCAACGCGGCGAACAACGCGATGCGCGGCGGAGGCGGGGTCGACGGCGCGATCCACCGCGCGGGCGGCCGGGCGATCCTCGATGACTGCATCGCGCGCTTCCCCGATGGCCTGCGCACGGGCGACGCCGGCTGGACGACGGCGGGAGACCTCCCGGCGACCTGGGTGATCCACACGGTCGGGCCGAACTACGCCGCCGGCGAGCGGGACCGCGGGCTCCTCGAGTCCTGCTACCGGCGAGCGCTCGAGGTCGCCGACCAGATCGGCGCTCGCAGCGTCAGCTTCCCCCTCATCAGCGCCGGGGTGTACGCCTGGCCGCTCAACGACGCGATCGATGCGGCGGTCACCACGATCGCCAAGACCCCGACCCGCGTCGAAGAGGTCGTCGTGGTCTCGTTCAGCGAGGACACGCATCGGCGGGTGCAGCCGCAGGTGCATCGCCTGTTCCCGCCGGCGACGGAGCCGGGCTCGGTCGGCCGGCTGTTCGAACGCGCGCCCGCACAGATGGGCATGCGGGGAGACTCCTACCTGTGGCTCGCCCTCCGCGCCGAGTTCGCTGCGACGCCGCTCCCGTCCACGTGGTTCGACCTCCGCCCGATGGTCGTGCAGGCAGCGGAAGGGATCATCGGCGCCCCTCTCACCCACACCGATGACCCGATCCACGTGCCTGAGTTCGATCCCGGTCATGGAATGTCGGCCGGCAACGTGCTGCCGTCGTGGTGGCTCGACACGGGCATCCCGATCCTCATCGACCGGTTCGAGGCGGCACGGCAGGCGAACGGCCCGGAACTGTCCACGCAGTGACCGCCGCCCCTCTTGCGGGTGCCGCCTGCCGGGAGTATCTGTGAGGTGTTCGCGCGAGCGATCGCGCGATGCGGGGAATCGCGGATACAGGCGGGGAGCGTGTGCGATGGCCGATGAGCAGTTCCTCACCATCTCGTCGATCCCCGGCGAGGTCGTCGACGACCGGCACCCGGGCGCCATCGAGGTCCTCAGCTGGAGCTGGGCGGTGTCGAACGCGGCTCCCGCCGGCGGAGGTGCGGGCGCAGGCCGGGTCGGCAAGCCCACGCTCACCGATATCGCTGTCTCCCTGCGATGGGATGCCGCGACCCCGCGTCTGTTCGATGCCTGTGCGCGCAGCATCCGTCTGCCGGAAGCGCTGCTGTCGGCACGACGTGCGGGCATGATCGGCGATTACGTCACCGTGCGGCTGCAGGACGCCGTCGTGACCTCGGCGACCACCGCGTTCGCGGGCGAGGAACCCGCCGTGCAGATCACCCTGGGGTTCGCCACCGTGACCTTGACCTACCAGACGACGCTGCCGGACGGCTCGCTCGGCGATCCGGTCGCGGTCACGATCGGTCGCGCCCAGAGGTGATCGGCGCGGGTGTGACGGTACGTGCAAGTGCAAGCCACCGATCGAAGGAGTCACAGATGAGTTGGAACGAGATCAGCAGCACCGTTCGCATGCTCTCCCTGCTGGGGCGCATCAGGCCGGAGATGTTCGACGTCTTCCCGCCGCACAGCCACCGGGCGCACCTGGTCAGCAGGTTCGACGCGGTGGCGCTCAACCCGCAGCCGTTGCCGCCCCGGTGGATGCTGGCGGCCTCCGAGCTCTCGGGCTACATCGCCGAAGCGGTGCTCGAGGCCGACCTGCGGGGTGAGGACCAGCCCGGCTGGGTGACCGAGGTCGTTGACGACTGGTGCGGCACCGGCTGGCCGCGGCGGCTGCCGATTCCGCTGCCCGGTCCGCGCGGCGAAGGCCCGCAGCCGGAGCCGTGGGATGTCGCCGCGGCGCAGATCACGGGTGCCGTGGCGTTCGCGTCGCTCGCGTCGCGCCTCGCCGGCGGTCATGCGCAGGCGTCGTTCGCCAAGATGGCCGAGAGCCTCGCGGAGGCGTCGAGCCGGGAGATGTAGCCACACGCGGCAACGGGTGGGAGCCCTGCGCGACACGCGGCCCCCACCCGTCGATGGCTCACCGAGCGGGGCTCACGCTCCCGAACAGGTGCAGCTCGGCGACGCCGAGGATCTGCCCGTTGACGATGCGGACGTACCGGTATCCGGTGTCGCCTTGCACCGCCCAACGCTGCCATTCGAGCGTCTTCGCGGGTGCCGCCGGCGTGAGACGGGTCCACGACTGGAGGTCGTTCGAGCCTTCCAGCCGCATGTCCGCGATGCGGGACGTGCCGTACCCGTCCTGCCGGACGAGGATCTCGGCGCCGGTCAGCGTGACGCGATTGTCGGGTCCGAGGTCCCACACGTTGCCGTAAGTGCCGGAGTTCAGACGGGTGTCGGAGTGCGTCGCCGCATCGCCGTCGAACATCTTCGCGGCGTACTGGGTCCATGTGGTGTCGGTCACACCGTCCGGGCGAAGCACCCGTGCGGTGCGGATTGCGTCGTCCACCAGCCCGGCGTCGGTCGAGAGGAAGAGCTTGGACCCGTCCGATGTCGCGGCGATCGCATCCGCCGACCTGCCGTCGGGCGTGGTGAAGCGGATGTCGAACGTGACCGACCCGCCGACCGGTGCACTCGAGGGGATCACCGCCGTCGCGACCCATTCGCCCGCCGCGGGCGACGTCACCTCGGCCGGTTCGCCCAGCACGGTGACCGCCACGTCGGTGTTGCCCGCCGGCCCCGTCATCCGCACCTCAACGCGGTCGCCGGGCACGACCCGGCCGGCCACGCCGTCCGGCGACCGGAGCGACACGGTGTCCATGGCACCGGTCGCCTCGCCGCGCGCGCCGTCGATCCGGATGTCGGCGATGCTCCAGATGCCCGGGTACGCAGGGTCGGACGGCACGCCCGGCTCGTCGACCTGGAACTTGAGGAACCGGAACCGCTGGTCGCGCACGTCCGCGCGCACGGGAATCCATTCGATCGCGGCATCCTGTCCGGAATTGGGACGCTCGGTGAGCAGGGTCCACGTCACGCCGTCGTCGGAGCCGTACACGTTCGTGCCCTCTGCCCGGTTGGGAAAGGTGTCCCGCGCCTGGAATCCGAACGCCGACGATGTGACCCGGAAGCCCGGGCCGAAGTCGAAGACGATCCCCGCCACGCGCTGGTCGCCCCAGGACGTCTGGTTGTCGCCGTCCACGAGCGCACGCACCTGCGCCGACGTGAGTCCCGGTGCGCTGGCGATGCCCGAGAAGTCGAGCGTGCCATCCGCCAGGCGCGGGCTGAGCACCTCGAGCCCGTCGACCGCGTCCCCCAGCTGCTGGAGCAGGGCGGCGAAGGTCGCGGAGTCCGCGGTCTTGCGCACCTTCTTCGCCTGCGCGTGCAGCTCTTCCACCCGCAGCCAGGATGCGGCGGTGTAGAGCTCGCGCGTTCCCTCGATGCGGTCGAGCAGCTTGCCGATCGCGGAGGCGCGGTTCGGGGCGACGGTCACCGCCACCGGAAGGGCCGTGACCGACGCGTCATCGGACGCGACGAGCACCAGCTGTGCACTCCCCGAACGTGCGGGCGTCCAGCTGGCCGTGTTCCCGGAGATCGACGCACCCGCCGGAGCGTTCTGCAGCTCGATGCGGGTCTCGCCGCCGGACGCGTCGGTCGTCGCGAAGGAGCGCGTCCACGGCTCGCCTGCCACTGCCATGACGTCGACCGCCGACGCGTCCTCGAAGATCGGCGGGGTCAGCACGCCGTTCGCCTGCGCGAGCACACCCGCGACATCGACCGAACCGTCGCCGCCGGTCGCCTTCACGAACAGGATGTTGTCGCCGACGGCGCCCGGCGTCTTGTCGAGGTGCAGATCGACCCACACGTAGCGCCACTGCTCGCCGGTGTCGGGGACGACCACCTCGGCGAACGGCGCCTCGCCGCCCGTACGTGCGAGTTCGAGGCGCGCCACGCCGTCGCTGCGCACCCGGATCCCGACGAGAGCGGTCTTGCTGCGATCCGACCACACCGTGCGCCGGATGGCCACCTGGGCGTCGGCTGCGGCGGCGTCGAGCCGCACGAAGGCGGTTCCGTCGACATCCGCGTCGGCGTGCGCTCCCGCACCCAGCGGCTTGCCGAAGGTTCCCACCGACAGCTCCGCGCTCGGTGCGAGTGGGGCGGCCGCCCCCGCCACCTCGGCGAGCTGCGGCGGGAACGCCACCCAGTACTCGGCGCCGGTGTAGTCCGAGCCACGGTCGTTCCAGAAGTTCTGAATGCCCGAGCCGTAGTAGTACAGCGGCCCGTCGCGGTGCTCGTAGAGTTCGGCGACGTGGGGCGCCTCGGTCTCCACGTCGACGCCGGCGACGTAGCGGTACTGCAGGTACGCCTCACTGAGTGGATCCTGCAGTCGGCCGCGATACGCCTGCGAGATCGCGCCACCCTCGTTCGCGGGGATGTACGGCACCTCTTCGCCCATCATGAAGGCGTCGAACGTGTCGGCGCCCGCGAGGATGCGGTTGTCGAGGAACCGGTACGGCGAGACCGCGTCCGGGGCGTCCGAGACGGTGCCGGCCACGGGGTCGAGCGTCGTGCCCTGGTTGTGGACGAGACGCGCGAGGGCGACGAGCAGATCCACGTCGCCCTGACCGTGGGCCTGGTCGCGCAGCATCTCCATGTGCTGGACGAAGGACTGCCCAGTGGTGTTGCCGGGGGCGTCTGCGGGGATCTCTCGGAAGATCGAGGCGAGCGCGCCGTTGACGTCTCCGCCATACAGATCGTGCTCGCTCTGGTAGCCCGCGTTGACCGTGAACCACTCGACGCGCTCGGCATACAGCTCGGCGTCGTCGAGGAAGATCGCCGCGGCGACCATGCCGATCACGCCGTAGAGGTGCTGGTTCCACAGCCGGTTCGCGGAGTAGAGGAACGTGTCGAGCACCGGGCGCGCGAGGTTGTCCTCGATGCGCTGCTGGTCCTGGCCGGTCCACCGCAGGTCGTACCCGCCGAGCGAGTCGTTGACCGGCTCGGTGCCGCGCAGCACCTCCGCCGCGATCAGCATGTAGTACAGCGGCACGCCGGTGTGGATGTGGGCGTCGGCGAAGTACGCGTACTTCGCCGGGTCGAGGCCGCTCCAGGTCCGCAGCACGTGGAGCGCGTTCGCCCGGTACTGCTCATCGCCGGTCACCACGTACTCGAGCGCCTGGGCCATCGCCCCCAGGCTGTCGCGCAGCGCGCTGGAGCGCATGCCCGCGCTCGCGTACGCGTCGTTCTTCGGGGTGTCGGTACCGGGCTGGGCGTTCTCCGCCCGGAAGTCGCGCGCCGCGTACCGGGTCTGCGACATCGCCTCGTAGTAGCTCGCCCACGGGTCGACCCCGGCGAGCACCTGCGTGCGCATGTTCTCGAGGTGGTCCGCGGTGAAGCCGAGGCCCGGGTGCGAGAACCCGGCGTCGCTGACGGTGCGGACGATCTCGGGTGGTGGTGGCGCCACGTGCGCGGCTGCCGGCTGAGCGGCCACGAGGGCACCGCCGAGCACGAGCAGCCCTGCCGTGAAGGCCCCGACCACCTGGTGGAAACGACGTCGTCGTGCGATCTTCATCGATCTCTCTTCTGTGTCTGCGCCGCGTATGAGAGACGGCGCGGGCGGATGGATAGCGTTTGCCACTTAACGAAAGTCACAAAGACGGGAGTCGCGTCAACCCCTGATCAGGAACGGTTCACGGTATGAAGCGCAGGCGCGGGGACGCGATGTCGGCGGTCCAGCCGCGCCCGTCGAGGTCATCGGCGCGTACGCCGAAGAAGAGTCCCGTGAACCGCAGGCGCGGGCCGTGGTCGTCCGACAGCGTCCACGCCGGATGCACGCCGGGAAAGGCCGTCCACTCCTCTCCGACACCGGCCCAGGCGAATCGGAGATCCGGCCCGTCCAGCACGGTCCGCAGCCTCAGCGGGCCGTCCGGCACCGCCACAGCAGCCGATCGCGTCGTGGTCGAGCCATCGCGCCGCACGACGCGCAGCTGGCGGCCGTCATCCCGATCGTGCGTGACCTGCAGCCAGATCCAGCCCGACCTGTCGTACCAGGCGATGGGCCCGGCAGCCTCCCGCGGTGAGCGGGGCTCGGCGTCGACGACGACCTCGAACTCGGCGCGGTGCTCCTCGACGCGGGTGAGGAGCATGGATTGATCGAACACGGAGGCGGTGGAGTGCCCGCCCCGCAGCCTCAGCCATCCGGGGCGCGCCGTGAGGTCGGCCACGTCGTGCGGCAGCGGCGCGCGTAGAGTCGTCCAGCGTCGCGAGTCGAGCGCGGCCCCGTCGAACTCGTCGATCCACTCGCGAGCGCCGGGAGAGTCATCCCTGCCGTCGTCCGGCGGGGAGCCGAGCACCACCTCGACCGCCGCGTGATGCCCGCCGTCGGCCAGCCGCAGCCAGCCGTCGGCGTCGAACTCGACCCGCTGCAGGCACGTTTCGCGCCCGAGCGTGCTGTAGCGCTCGCCAAGGTGCAGCGTCGGGCGGCTCGCCAGGTGCACGAGCAGCCAGTCGCCGTCCGGAGTCTGCACGAGTTCACCGTGACCGGCCTTCTGCAGCGGATGCCCCGGCGCATCTCGCGTCGTCAGCACGGCCTCGCGCGCGTCGCGCTCGTACGGCCCGAGCAGATTACGCGAGCGTGCGAGCGTGATGCCGTGGTTCCAGCCGGTGCCACCCGCCGCGATGAGCAGGTAGTACCAGTCGCCGAGGCGATACAGGTTCGGTCCCTCGACGAGCCCGTCTTCGCGGTGGATGACCGTGGCGTCGCCCGTCGTGCGGCGCTCGTCAGGCAGGTACTGCTCGATGACGAGCCCCGAGAACGACGGATGCTCGGGGCGCTGGTCCCACTGCACGCCGACGATCCAATGAGTGCCGTCCGGGTCGTGGAAGAACGAGAAGTCGAAGCCTCGCGAGCCGAGATGGACCGGCGCGCTCCACGGCCCCGTCACGGCATCGGCGGTCACGAGATAGTTGTCGATGTCCTTGTCGTCGCCGTCCATCGTGCGGACGATCGAGTAGGCGAGCCAGAACTTGCCCTCGGCGTACGACAGGCTCGGCGCCCACACTCCGCCGGAGTCGGGGATGCCCCGCAGGTCGAAGCCGTCGTCGAGCGCGTGCCCGATCGTGGACCAGGTGGCGAGGTCGGTCGAGTGATGCAGCCGGACGGCAGGGTGGAACTCGAACGTGCTCGTCGCGATGTAGTAGTCGTCGCCCACACGGAGGATCGACGGGTCGGGGTTGAATCCCCGCAGCACGGGGTTGTGGATCACGGCCATGAGAACGGGTGCTCCTCGCGAGGACTCAGGACGGGGGTGCGGGCGTCGGCGACGACGTCGTGGGCGGAGCGGGGTGGGCGAACGGCTCGCCCGCGACGAACCGTTCGACCTCGGCGGTCGCCGCCTCGCCGAGGCGTCGCAGCTCGACGCCCATCGAGCCGGCCAGGTGCGGCGTGAGGAACACGTTGGGCAGCGAGTACAACGGGTGCCCAGGCTCGAGCACATCGGGCTCGGTCACGTCGAGCACTGCCCGCAGCCGGCCGGCCCGCAGTTCGGTGACCAGCGCGTCCTGGTCGATGAGCGCGCCCCGTGCGGTGTTGATCACCGTGGCGCCGTCGCGCAGCGCCGCGAGCACATCGCGCGAGATCATCCCGATGGTCGCGGACGTCTCCGGGGCGTGGATCGAGAGGATGTCGCTGCGCCGCGCGAGCTCGCCGAGTCCGTCGACGAGCTCGACGCCGAGCGCCGCTGCGGTCGCCGGCGTGGCGTACGGGTCGTACAACAGCACGCTTACGTCGCTCGCGGCGAGTTTCTCGATCACGAGCGTGCCGATCGCCGAAGCGCCGACGATTCCGATGGTGGTGCGATACAGGCCGGCCCGCGGGGCGGCCACTTCACGGGGGACGAACCGCTGCTCGGCCCCGTAGCGGCGCGAGAGCCAGAACGCGTCCTTGGCAGCGAGCGTGATCATCGCCTGGGTGAACTCCGCCACGGGGATCGCGTTGGCGGCGCGGGCGGTCGAGACACGGATGCCGCGCGCCGACGCGGCCTCGTCCAGGAATCCGATCCCCCCGCCCCAATGCACGACGGCGCGCAGTGCCGGCAGCGCGTCGAGTTGCTCCGCGCCGAGTCGCACCACGCCCCAGCCGGTGAGGAGCAGCTCGAGGTGGGCGGCGTCGCGAAGCTCGTCGAGGCAGGTCGCGGCATCCGTCATGTCGATGTCGAGGATCTCGGCCAGGCGCAGCGCCTCCTGCTCGCCGAAGACGAACGGCACCAGGGTGGGGTCCATCAGCAGCGCGGCCTTCATGCGCCCAGCTCCTCGATGCTCCAGGCGTCGCGCCACTCGAGGCGCACCTGCCCGTCGTCGATGCGAAGCGGGAGCCAGACCGCGGCGGACTCTGCAAGGTCGTCGGGCGTCCAGCGGTCGCCGATGTAGACGAACCCGTCGCCGACGGAGGCGACGACACTCACCTGGGACTCGAAGGTGTTCGTGGCGTGCGGGGCGATCGGGCGCCAGTCCTCCCATGGCCCCGACAGGCTCGCTGCGCTCGTGTACATGTTGTCGTTCATGCTCCACCCGGTGAGGTCGGAACCGAAGAGCCAGTAGCGGCCGTCGCGGTGCACGAGCGTCGGCGACTCGTAGCCGATGGCGGGGTTCGCCTGCTGCCGCAGAGTCGCCACGATGCTGTCGACACCGAGATGGTCGTCGCGCAGGCGATAGATGTGGAGGCCGTGATCGCGGTCCTCCGACAACAGGTAGCCGACGCCGTCGTCGTGGAACACGCCGATGTCGCGGCTGAGGTTGCCGAGCGGCCGCTCGCTGCGGACGTACTCGTACGGCCCCTCTGGGCGATCGGCGATCGCGTACCCCACCTGGGCGTACGCGTAGTCGCCGGTGTCGATGTGCAGGAGCATCACCCACCGTCCGTCAGGCCGCTGCAGCACCTTCGGGCGCTCGACGATGCGGTCCGCGCCGATGTCGCCGTCGCCCGGGGTGAGGGCGTCGCCCTCGAACCTCCATGTGGCCAAGTCCGGCGAGGAGTAGCATGCGACGGCCGTGAACCGGTCGCCGGCCGTCTTGTCCTCACCCCACGCGTACCAGCGGTCGCCGACGCGGTGCAGACCGATGCCGTGCAGCTGCGCGGTGCGTCCTCGGTCGTCGGTGAACGTGCGGCCGGGCCGGATCTCCGCAGGCTCAGCCACGGCGCACCCGGAGCACGCGGGCGCCGAGCCCCGCCGGCGTCGCCAGTGAAAGGCCGCCTTCGGCGGACTGCAGCCGCCATTCGCGACGGTCCACCGAGTCGGCGGCGGGGAAGAGCACCTCAACCTCGCCGTGCACGCCGGGCAGCTCGAATGCGGCGGGCGCAGCATCCCGATCCCACACGAACAGCAGGTCCCCGTCCGTCGTATGCAGCCCGAGGCATACGGTCACCGCATCCCACGCGGGCAGCCCCAGAGGCCAGAACGGCACCGCGTCGGCGAGGTGCTCGCGCAGACGCTTGTGAAGCGCCACCGCCTCGGCGATGCGCGCCCTCTGCGCAGGACGCAGCTCATCGAGGAAGCCCGACAGGTACAGCCGCCCGCTCAATCCGCTGACGAGCGTGAACACCGTCTCTTCGTCGCTCATGGCGCGCGCCGGGTACGCCCAATTGCCGCACTGCTCCGGAAGGATCGACACGGGCGCGGACGCGGCAACAGGCGGGTAGAGCCGGAAGTCCTGCTGGTCGCTCGTCGACTGCAGATGGGTCACCGCGAGCAGCGCGTAGTCGGCGCGCATCGCCCCCGAGCTGCAGTTCTCGAGGCGCAGGGAGGTGTGCCGCTGCTGCACGCGCTCCAGCCAGTCTCGGAACGCGCGGGTATGCGCCAGCAGTCCGTCCGCCGCGGTCGTCGCGTGATGGTCGGTGCCGGCGCCGGGATTGATGTTGTAGTCCAGCTTGAGATAGCTGATGCCGTACTCCGCGACGAGATGATCGACGGTCGCGTCGAGATGCCCGCGAGCGGCCGGATGCCGGAAGTCGAGGTGGTAGCGGCGATCCTCCTGCACCCGTCGACCGAACCGCTGGAAGAACGCCTCGTCGGGCAGCTGCGCCGCGGCCGGGCTGTCGATGCCGACAACCTCCGGCTCGAGCCAGAGCCCTGCCTCCATGCCGAGTGCGCGGATCTCGTCGATCACGCGACGCAGGCCCCCCTCCGCGAACCGGGCGGACGCCTCGCGCCACTCGCCGACCGTCGACCACCAGTCACCGATGGCAGGATCGGCGAACCAGCCCGCATCAATGCAGAACACCTCGACACCCGCATCGGCCGCGCGCCGGATGAGCGGCAGGAGCTGCTCGGTCGTCGGCTGTCCCATGAGCGTGTTCATGAAGTCGTTGTAGACGACCGGGAGCGCCTGGTCGCGCGCCGGGCCGCGCAGCCACCGCCGGTAGCGGGTCAGCTCGGCGATCGCACCGTCGCGGGCGGAGGGCGATGCCGTGATCGCGACGGGCACGACGGTGAAGGTCTCGCCCGGCAGGAGCTCGTGCGCGAACTGGTGCTCGAGGTCGGTCGGGCCGAGCAGCGAGAGCACTCCCCCCTCGCGCGTCTGGCTGAGATCGGCGTGCCACCCGGCGCTCGTCTCGATCTGCCATGCCAGCGCCTCACCATCTCCGCGTGTGAGGTAGCCGCACGGCACATGTTCGCCGCTGGACCAGGCGCCGTGGCTGGTGATCGCCGCGTGGCCGCGCGCATCCTGCCCATGCAACGACAGCGAGATGTCGGGAAGCAACGTCCGCAACGACGTCTCGCCCCAACGGTTCTCGGCGAGCCATTCGCTCGCCGCGGTGCCCCACACGACGTCGTCCAGGTCGTCCTGCGACCGGCCGAAGCCGATCGTCGCCGACGACACCGCGGTCAGCAGGACCGTGTCGCGCCCGGCGTTGCGCACGTCGTGCTCGACGTGGACGGCCCTCGTGCCCACCGGGGCGGTGACCGTCGTGCGCACCTCGATCCCGCTGACCGCATCCGTCTGCACGAGGACGGCGCGCGAGGCCTCCGCGTCGGTCGTGACGTCCGAGCCCTGCACACGCAGGCGCTCGCCCAGCGCCGAACGCCAGTACGCCTGGCTCGTGCGGGCGCGCTGCTCGACGGCGGTGAACACTTGGACGAGTCCGACGCCTGGGCGGCCCGCGTGCGTCGACGTCGGGACACTCAGCGAGGCCGGTGCATCGGCCGACCAACCCAGCTCGAACGCGCCGACCTGGGCGCGGAAGTCAGTGGGCGCGGATTCCCGGTTCGCGGTGAGGGTCGCGGCGATGGTGGAGGATGCGGCTTCGGTCACGGAGTGTGTCTCGTCTCGTCGATCAGGGGAAGACGCAGCGCGTCGTTGCAGATGTGGATGCCGACGCCCAGGAGCGCGGGCAGGAACAGGGCGAGCGGCGGTCCGACGACCGGCAGCGCGAGCGCTGCGGCGCCGGAGCCGGTCAGCAGCAGCCAGCTGAGGACCACGTGCGGCCGGCGGGCGATGACCGTGGCCGCCGCGGTCGCCAGCGCGACAGCGCCCGGTACGTCTTTCGCGGCGGCAGCAAGCACTGACACGGCGATGAAGAAGGCCAGTGATACCGCGCCGGATGCCGCGACGAACAGCAGCATGGCGTCGGAGCGGCCGAACAGCGCGAAATCGTACGCGAGCAGCAGCACCACCGCGCTCGCTGCGATCGCGACCCAGGCCAGGGTGCGGCATCCGCTCGCGAAAGAGCTCCAGAACAGACGGCCGGCCCGTGCCTCGCCACGCTCGGCGAGCAGGCGTCGTGTGCTCCGCAGCAGCGCGTACGTCGCGGGCGCGAGAGGCAGGAGGGCGGCCGCTCCCAGCCAGATCGCCAGATGCGTCGACTGCCAGCCGACCAGCGCTGTGAACACGAGCGCCGGGCCGAGGCATCCGAGGAACGACACCGACACCACGAAGTACTGGAAGATCGCGAGGGCCGTCCCGGCGACGGGACCGTCGAGTGCGAGGATCGCCCGCATCCGAGCGGCGACGCCGGCCGTGCGCGACGACGTGTTCGACACGGTCATCCCTTCACCGCCCCCACCGACATGCCCTTGATGAAGTAGCGCTGGAACGCCGCGAAGATCGCGACCGAGGGGATGATGGCGAGGATCGCGCCGGTGTAGATCAGCTGCCACTGCGACGTGAGCAGGCCCACCATCCGGTTGATGGCGACGTTGATCGTGCCCGCCGACGACGAGTCGAGGAACACCAGCGGGATGAAGAAGTCGTTCCACAGCCCGAGCGCCTGAATGATCACGAATGCCGAGGTCACCGGAAGCAGCATGGGGAAGACGATCGACCAGAACGTCCGCAGTCGGCCGGCGCCGTCGACGTGCGCTGCCTCCTCCACCTCGATCGGGATGCCCTTGATGAAGCTGCAGTACAGCAGGATGCCGAAGCTCGCCGCCCCGCCGAGGTGGACCAGGATGACGCTCGTGAGCGTGCTGTACAGCCCGACATCGTCGAAGCCCTTCACGAGCGGGATCATGCGCACCTGGAACGGGATCATCAGACCCGCGATGAACAGGATGTAGAGGAACCGCGAGGTTCGTCCACCGATCCGTTCGATGCCGTAGGCGGCCATGGGCACGATCGCGACCAGAAGCACGACGGTGGCGACGGTGATGATGAGGGTGTTGAGGAGCGCCTCGCCGTAGTCCGTCTGCTGGAACAGCTGGATGTAGTTGTCGAGCGTGAACTGTGTGGGCAGGCCCATCGGGTCCACCGTGATCTCGGCGTACGACCGGAACGAGTTCAGGAACGCGTAGACCACGGGGCTCGCCACGATCAGCACGAGCACGGCGAGCACGGCCATGACGACGATCTGGCCCGCGGTGAGCTTCTTCGGCGTCGTCCGTGGCCGGCGCGGCTTGGGCGCCGGGGCGACGAGCAGTTCGGTTTCGGTGCTCATGCCTGGATCTCCCTCTTGCGCATGTAGGCGTTCGCCGCGACGGTGCTGACGATCACCACGAGGAACAGCACGATGGCGGCGGCGCTGCCGAAGCCCGCGCGGTACTCGCCGAACCCGACCTTGTAGATGAAGAACGCCATCGTCTCGCTGACGAACCCTGGCCCGCCGGCGGTGAGGACCATGACCTGATCGAAGATGGTCCAGCCCGCGATCATCGCGAGGGTCATGTTGACGGTGACGGCGCCGGCGAGCATCGGCCACGTGACGTGCCGGAACACCTGGCGGCTGTTGGCTCCGTCGATGCGTGCCGCCTCGGTGAGCTCCTGCGGCACGGACTGCAGATTCGCGAGGTAGATGAGCGTCGTGTTGCCGCCGAGCGTGAAGCACGTGATGAAGAGGATGACACCCACCACGATCGAGCTGTCGCCCAGCCAGTCGCGAGCCCACTCGGGGAAGCCGGCGTCGCGCAGGAACGTGTTCACCGCGCCGAAGTTGAAGTTGAGGAGGTACTTCCACACGGTCGCGAGGATGAAGCCGCTCACCAGTGCCGGCAGATAGACGGCGGTGCGGAAGAAGCCCTGCCAGCGACCGACTTTGTCGAGCATGAGCGCGACGCCGAGCGAGATCGCGTTGATGATGACGGCCGAGCCGAGCCCCAGGATCAAGGTGTTCTTGACCGCGTTCCAGAACCGCCCGCTCGTCAGGATCTCTTCGTAGTTGCGGGCGCCGACGTACTCGTAGTCGGGGCTGATGCCGTCCCAGTTCGTGAAGCTCAGCTGAAGGGACTGGATCGACGGCACGATCACCATGAGCAGGTAGATGACGAGCGCCGGAGCGACGAAGCCCAGCATGACCCACCGCGCGGAGCGGAACCGCCGGGTGCGGCGCTGCTCGCGTTCGGGCCCGACCGGCACGAACGACACGTCGTCGGGGGCACCCTCCGGCGCTCCGTCGAGCGGACCTCCGCCGCTGAGGCGGACGGCGGCGCCCACGACCTGGGTCTGCCCCTGCGAGGCACTTTGATCTGTCATGGAGACCTCCTCGGCTCCTGGTCGCGGTGCCCGGCACGACCCGGGCACCGCGACATCCGGCGTGGATCAGCCTGCGGCGACCGTCTTGTCGAACTCGGCCTGCACTTTGGCGATGGTGTCGTCGATCGACGACTGCCCGTCCTGCATCTCGATCCGCGCTTGGCGGAAGAAGGTGTTGAAGGCGCTGAACGTCGAGAGGTCGGAGACGTTCTCGTACCAGACGAGGTTCGGGCTCTCGAGCAGGGCGAAGTAGTCCTCGGCGCCGGGGATCGAGGTGTTGCGCTCGATCTCGTCGGCCGCGACGATGTTCGGCGCGAGCCAGCCGTTCGCCTCCATGAGGTCGGCGGTGTCGACCTGGTAGAAGAACTCGAGGAACTCGGTCGCCGATGCGTACTCGTCGTCGTCCTCCGCGGCCTGCGACGAGATGGCCAGGCCACCGGCGGTGTCGCCGTTGACGGCGTTCTTCAGCACGTTGATCGAGCCGTCCTCACCCGGGACGATGAACAGGCCGGCGTTGAAGTCCGGATCGACCTTGTTGATGTCGTTCAGGCGCCCGATGCCGGCGGACGACGTCGCCATCACGGCCATGTCGTTCACCAGCAGCGTCGTGGTCTGCGCATCCGCGGTGGACTGCCAGCCCTCGAGGACGTACTCGTTCGTGATGTCGAGGAGCTCCTGCAGCGGCTCGCGCAGGTCTTCGATCGTGGCATCGCCGTTCTGAGCAGCCGTCCAGAACCCACCCTCGTCGCCCCACTCGGCGAAATACGGCGAGGCGAGCTGCTTCCACAGCTGGTCGCTGGGCCAGACCTCGGCCGCCGCGGTGGCCAGCGGCTCGTCGCCGTTGGCCTTGATGTCCGCGAGGAGGTCCGTGAAGTCGTCGTACGTCTCGGGGACCTCGAGGTCGTTCTCTTCGAAGTAATCCTTGTTGTAGACGATGTTCAGGCCGATCTCGCCGTTGAGCGCGCTGTACGGCACGGTGTAGACGTTGCCGTCTTCGGCCGATCCGACCGCCTCCGGCTCGATGAGCTCGGTGACCGACTCGGGGATCGGCGCGAGCTTGCCGGCATTGATGTACGTGAGGGTGTCCCGCATGTCGACGACGGCCGGCCAGTTGCCCGTGGCATCCATCGTCTTCAGCGCTGTCGCATAGTCGCTTCCCGCCGGCAGCGGGTCGAGCTGAACGGTTGTCGTCTCGCTCTGCTCGTTGAAGGCTTCGACCACCGCGTCGACGACCGAGTTCCAGGTCTCGTCGCCCGTTGCGTAGAGGAAGCGGATGGTGGTCTTCGGAGCGGTGCCGGCGTCATCGCCGTCGCCTCCCGAGCTGGTGCAGCCGGTGAGCGCGAGAGCCGCGACGGCGACACCCGCTGCGCCCGCGAGCCAGGCAGAACGGCGCCGCTGCGCCCCTGCCCGCGTCGTTGCGTCGTGCATGTGATCTCCCTTGATTCGTGCCGGAACGATTCCGTCATCGAGAGAGTACCTCAAAGTGGACAACGTTTGCCACTCCTTTAGGAAGACGCTTTCCTGGCCCGATCGAATGCCGCAGCCCACACGCCGGTCTCAGCGTTCGAGGGCTGGGATCGCCTCGCCATGGATGATCGGCGTGCCGCTCAGACCGACCGTGTCGACGCCGTCGGCTTGCTCGTCCAGCACCAGGGCGAGCGCCGCTTCGCCGAACTGCTCGAGCGGCACCTCGACCGTGCTGAACCCCGGCAGGACATCCCCCAGCATGGGGACGTGGTCGAATCCGGTCACCTCGATGCCGTCGGGAACCGGTACGCCGAACTCGCGCAGGCGAGCGATCACACCGACTGCCATCGCGTCGCTCATGGCCGCGATGACGTCGACCTCGTCGAGCCGCTCACGCAGTTGGTCCACCGCTCGGTGACCCCCATCGCGAGAGAAGTCGGTGTGCACGATATCGCGCTCGTCCACGGCGATGCCCCGGTGTGCAAGCCCTTCGACGAAACCGCCGACGCGCTCGAGCGCCGTGATCTCACCGGCAGGACCGGACACGAGTGCGAACCGCCGGAGCCCGGCGTCCACCAGTCCTTCCGCCAGCAGGCGAGCGGCGTGCCGATTGTCCACGGTCACGGTGGGGAAGCCGAGCTCGTTGTCGCCGATCACGACGATCTTCGCGCCGTGGTCCCGCAGCACCGCGAGGTGCTCCTTCACCGCCGCCTCGCGCGCCGCATCCGTCGTCCGGCTCGTCGCCATCACCACCGCGAGATGGCGCTCGCCGCGCAGCTGCGTCAAGAGGGCGAGCTCTCGGGTGGGGTCGTCGCGCGTCGTGCGCACAGCGACCGAGATGCCGCGTTCCTCGGCGGCGTGCATGATGCCCGAGATCATGGTCGCCGAGCCGAAGTCGTCGATGTCGCCCACGATGAACGCCACTGTGCGCGCCCGGCCGCCTTTGATGGTCTGAGCCGCCGGGCTCACGGCGTAGCCGAGTGTGCGGGCCGCCTCTTCGACGCGTTCGCGCAGCTCCGGCGACCCGCTCTTCTTGCCGCGCACCCCGCCGTTGAGCGCACGCGACGCCGCCGGCACCGACACACCCGCCAGGCGTGCGACGTCGGTGAGGGTGGGGGGCTTGGCGGGCTTCGGCATCGACTTCCTCTCACACGGGCGACCGTGACGAGATAACGCTATCCAACAATGACTTTCGGGGCGGACAGGCGCCGAGGACAGCCACCGGCGAACGGGGCGCGCGTCACGCCGGCTGCGCGGGCTTGGTGCGCACCGGGCCCATCCACGTCGCGACCAGCACCGATGTGATCGCGCCCGCGGCCATGATGGCGGCGAGCACGACGATCTGGAACCGGCCGGCCTCGATCGGCGAGATACCGCCGAAGATCGCACCGACGAAGGCGCCGGGCAGCACGACGAGCCCCGTCGTCTTCGTCTGGTCGATCGCCGGCACGAGCGCATCGCGCACGGCGCGGCGAGCGAGCAGCAGCGTCGAGGCTCGCGGCGTGGCTCCGAGTGCGAGCCAGCCTTCCACCTCGTCCCAGTGGTCCACGATCGCGGTCGTGAACATGCGGCCCGTGAGCGTCGCGATGCTCATCGCGTTGCCGATGACGATCGCCCCGATGGCGAGGGCGTACCGCGACGTGAGCTCCAGCGCGCCGGTCGCGAACACGACGGTCGCGGCGACGAGGACGCCGACCGCCATCGATGACGACATCACGGCGAACCCGCGCGTCGACCAGCCGATGCGGCCCGTCGCGACGGAGGTGGCGATGGTGAACATGACGACGAGCGCGACAGCGATCCACACCGGGTTCGCGATGACGCCCGTGAGGATGACGCTGATCACCGCGAGCTGCACCGCCCCGCGCAGGATCGCCACCACCGGTGCCCACATGCTCGGGATGCGGAACGCCGCGAGGACGACGGTCGTGACGGCCGCGAGCACCAGCACCCCGACGAGCGTCGGGGCCAGGTCGGCGGGCATGTTCACGGTCGGAGCCTACCGACCGGGCGGAGAGCGCCGACGGGCGGACACGCGTGGGGAGTTCTGCCAGGCTCGTCGTGTCGGAACGCCGCATGAGGGGATGGATGACATGGCTGAGCTGCGCTTCTTCTGGGTGGACGTCTTCGCCGAGACTCCGCTGACCGGAAACCCGCTCGCGCTCGTGCCCGGTGCCGACGGACTGAGCGAGCGCGAGATGCGGGCGATCGCGCAGGAGTTCAATCAGTCCGAGACGACATTCCTCGTCGCACCGTCGGCTGCGGGCGCCGACCACCGCCTGCGGTCGTTCACCGCGGCCGGGGTCGAGGTGCTGGGTGCCGGCCACAACGCGATGGGCGCGTGGATCTGGCTCGCCGACACCGGAGTGCTGCCGTCCGACCGCCACGAGTTCGCCCAGCAGATCGGCGACGACGTGCTGCCGGTGTGGATCGCCCGCACCGAGGCCGGCCGGTCGAGGGTGACGATGCGGCAGGCCGCGCCCCGGTTCCTGCATTCGACGACGGAGCCCACGGGCTTCGCTGAGGCGCTCGGCCTCACCCCGGCGGCCCTTGCCGACCGCTCCGCCGAGGTGGTCTGGACGGGTGCCGAGCACCTCATGCTCGGGCTGCGCACGCGCGCCGACGTCGACGCCGCGGCGCCGGAGCCGGCACGACTGCGGGTCCTGCTCGCCGGGGTGGGTGCGGAGGGGTGCTACGTCTTCACCACCGAGGGCGGCCCTGACGGCGCCGACGCGTACGCGCGCTTCTTCAACCCCACCGTCGGCATCGTCGAAGACCCTGCCACGGGCACCGCCGCCGGACCTCTCGCTGCGCTGCTCGCACGCGACGGAGAAGCGCGAGGTGGCAGCATCCGTATCCTCCAAGGCCACGCGATGGGAAGGCCGAGCATCCTCGACGTCGCCGTGGACGGCGACCGCGTCGACCTGTCGGGCAGCGGGCTCGTGGTGGCCGACGGCGTGCTGCGCCTCTGACCCGCTCAGTCGCCGCGGTGAGCCGCGCGCTCCAGCTCGGCGGCGACGTCGGGGACGTAGTTCTCGAGGTTGCGGGGCGGGCGCTCGTACCCCCGGGAGCCGGGGCGGACCGGAATCTCGACCTCCTCCCGCGGGACGAGCTCGTAGGGGATGCTCGCCAGCAGATGGGAGATCATGTTGATCCGGCTGCGGCGCTTGTCGACCGACGGCACCTCGAACCACGGCGCCTCGGGGATGTCGGTGTGCACGAACATGGTGTCTTTCGCGCGGGAGTAGTCCTCCCACCGGGTGACCGAGAGGGCGTCGTTCGGGCTCAGCTTCCAGCGTCGCATCGGGTCGTCGGCGCGTGAGCGGAATCGGGCCTCCTGCTCATCGGGAGACACGCTGAACCAGTACTTGAGCAGGACGACTCCGTCCTCCACCAGCATGCGCTCGAAGATCGGCGCCTGGTGGAGGAAGCGGTGATACTGCGCATTCGTGCAGTAACCCATCACGTGCTCGACGCCGGCGCGGTTGTACCACGAGCGGTCCATGAGCACGATCTCGCCCGCCGCCGGCAGGTGCGGCACATAGCGCTGGAAGTACCACTGGGTCTTCTCCCGCTCCGTCGGCGTCGGCAGGGCGACGATGCGGGTGACCCGCGGGTTCAGGTACTCCGCGACCCGCTTGATCGTCGAGCCCTTGCCAGCGGCATCCCGTCCCTCGAAGATCACGACGATCCGCGCACCGGATGCCTGAACCCAGGCCTGCATGTCGACGAGCTGCGCCTGCAGTCGCCGCAGCTCCTGCTCGTAGATCTTCTTCGACAGGCGCGAGGAGCTCATCTCGGTGACAGTACACCAGACCCGAGCCGGGACGCCCTGCGGCGACCCGCACGCGGCGAGGTCTCAGCGGCGCACGGGATCCGCGTCGCCGCGCTGGAAAGCCTCGACGTCGCGCAGCGAGGGTCCGGCTTCCCAGTCCCCCGGGGTCAGGCACGCCATCGCACCGCACGTGTTCGCGCGACCGAGGGTATCGGCGACCTCGAGGCCGGCGAGCATGCCGCTCAGGTACCCGGCGACGAACGCGTCCCCGGCGCCGACGGTGTCGACAGCGTCGATGCGAAAGCCCGGCCCCTCGACGACGGTTCCGGGCTGGAACACCGTCGCGCCATCGGCTCCGAGCTTCAGAACGACCTGCGAGCACCCCGTATCGAGCAGCCGCCGCGCGGCCGCGTCGGGATCGTCGCCGGGGAACATCAGCACCAGTTCCTCGGCGCCGCCGAACACGACGTCGGCCCGTTCCGCGAGCGCCCGCAGCATCGGCCCCGCAGCATCCGGGTCCGCGAGTGCCGACCGGTAGTTGACATCGAAGCTCACGCGCACGCCGGCGGCGCGGGCGCGGTCGATGGCCGCGTGGAGGGTCGCGCGACCCGACTCCGAGATCAGGGCAGTGATCCCCGAGACGTGCAGCAGGTCGGCCTCTTCGATCCATCCAGCGGTGACGTCCCCCGGCGTCAGCCGCGAGCCTGCGGAACCCGCGCGATAGTAGAAGACGGCGGTGGATGCTGCGGTCGGACGCTCCTTCACCATCAACCCCGTCGGGGCCCCGGAATCCACCACGGCGCGGACGTCGACACCCTCCGCGCGGATCTCGCGCACCACGCGCTCGCCGAGCGAGTCGTCGCCGACGCGGCCGAGCCACGAAGAGTCGACGCCGAGCCGGCGCAGGCCGATGGCGACGTTGCTCTCCGCGCCCCCGATGCCCAGCGCCACCGCGGGCGCATGCCTGAGTGAGCCGACCTCGGTGGCGCGCATGAGCGCCATCGTCTCGCCGAGGGTGACGACGCGGGGGTCGCGGGCGTCAGCCATCAGGCCGCTTCCTGCGCGGCCACCGCCACGAACGCGGCGGCGCGATCCCGCAGAGCCCCGAGGTCGCCGCCTCGGAAGGCGTCACCGAGCAACGGGCCGCCGACGCTGACCGCGACCGCGCCGGCCGCGAGCCAGGCGCCGGCCGAGTCGAGGTCGACGCCACCGGACGGCATCGCGACGATGTCGGGGAACGGCCCCCGCAGGTCCTTGAGGTACGACGGCCCGACCACACCTGCCGGAAAGATCTTCACCGCGGAGGCGCCGGCCGACCAGGACGCGAAGAGCTCGGTCGGGGTGAGGCCACCGGGGATGATGGGCACGCCGGCTTCGGTCGCCTGCGCGACGAACGCCGTCGAGGTGATCGGAGTGACCACATAGTGCGCGCCCGCGTCGACGGCCCGTGCGAGCTGATCCGTGTCGGTGACCGTGCCGACGCCGAGGTCGGCGGAATCGCCGTAGCGCTCGAGCAGTCGCGGGAGGCGGTCGAAGGTTCCTGGGGTGGTGAGGGTGAGCTCGACACTGCGGATGCCGGCCTCGAGCAGCACGTCGAGAACGGCGTCGTAATCCTCCGCCCGCTGAGCCCGCGCGACCACGACGACCCGGGACCCGACCGTGCGCTCAGGGAGCGCGAGGCGACGGGCGGCGGCCTCACCAGTCATGGACGGTCCCGTCGAGCAGGCGGTTCACCGGCAGGTAGGCCTTCGTGTACTCGAACGCCGCGGCGGCGTCCTCGTCGAGCTCGACCCCGAGGCCGGGCGCTTCGCCCGGGTGCAGGAAGCCGCGGTCGAACGTGAACGACGTGCGGAACACGTCGAGCGTCTGCTCGTTGTGCGGCATGTACTCCTGGATCCCGAAGTTGTGGATCGCGAGGTCGAGGTGCAGGGCGGCGGCCATGCCCACCGGCGAGATGTCGGTGGGGCCGTGGATGCCCGACTTGATGCCGTAGATCGCCGCGAAGTCCAGCAGCTTCTTCATCGCCGTGATGCCGCCCGTGTGCGTCACCGCCGAGCGCACATAGTCGATGAGGCGCTCGGTGATGAGCGTCTGGTAGTCGAACACGGTGTTGAAGACCTCGCCGATGGCGAGCGGCGTCGTGGAGTGCTGGCGCACGAGGCGCAGCGCCGACTGGTCCTCTCCCGGCGTGCAGTCCTCGAGCCAGAACAGGTCGTAGGGCTCGATGTCTTTGGCGAACCGCGCCGCCTCGATGGGCGACATGCGGTGATGTCCGTCGTGCAGGATGCGCAGGCCGGTGCCGAAGTCCTCGCGGATCTTGGCGAACACGTCGGGCATGTGCGCGAGGTACGTACGGGTGTCCCAGGTCTCCTCGCTCGGCCGGCCGTCGACGGCGCGCTTGGCCGGCTCGTAGTCGTAGCGCACACCGGGGCCCGCCGACGAGACGCCGTAGATCTGGCCGAGGCCGGGCACCCCGGTCTGCACGCGCACGGCGGTGTAGCCGAGCTCCTCGTACCCGGTGATCGCGTTCACGAGAGCCTGGTAGTCCGTGCCCGATGCGTGAGCGTAGACACGGATGCCCGAGCGGCTGGCACCGCCGAGAAGCTGGTACAGCGGCATCCCGGCCTTCTTCGCCTTGATGTCCCACAGGGCCATGTCGACCGCGGCGATCGCCGCCATCGTGACGGGGCCGCGGCGCCAGTAGGGGCCTCGGTAGAGGTACTGCCAGGTGTCCTCGATGCGGTCCTCGTCGCGCCCGATGAGCGTCGAGGCGACGTGGTCGCTGAGGTACGACGCGACCGACAGCTCGCGGCCGTTCAGCGTGGCGTCGCCCCACCCGACGATGCCGTCGGAGGTCACGATCTTGAGCGTCACGAAGTTGCGACCGGGGCTGGTGATGTTGACGGTGACGTTCTCGATCGCCATCTGTGTCTCCTAGGAAGTGTCGGTGCGGCCGCCGCGGACGGCGGCCGCACCAGGGTTCGGATCGGGTGCCCGACGGCCTACATCGCGGGACGCGGATCGGTCAGATCGCGACCGGTCCACTCGGGCGCGACGATCGCCGCGATCAGCGCCGACAGCGTGTACAGCGCGAGGAGCACGATCACCGGGATGATGCTGCCCGTGGTCGCGGCCACCCAGGCGGCGGCCAGCACGGGTCCGATGCCGGTCGCGATGATCGCGGCGATCTCGCGCACGATGGCCGTGAGCGTGTAGCGGTTGCGCGAACCGAAGATCTCGGGGATGGCGATGTTCTCCATCGAGGCGAGGCCCAGGACGGCCACGTTGTGGATCACGACGTAGCCGACGAAGATCCAGGCGACCTCCTTCGTGTTGATCGCGAGCATCGTCGGCACGATGAGCACCAGCGCGAGCGACGTCATGACGATGTACATGCGGCGGCGGCCGAACTTGTCGCCGAGCCAGCCCACGAACGGGATGGTCCCGAAACCGATGAGCGACGAGACGATGACGATCTCGGGGCCGACACCCTTCTGCACCGCGAGGGTGATCGTGATGAACGAGATCAGGTACGTCTGGATGAGACCCGAGTTGCCGGCCTGCCCGAAACGCAGGAAGAACGAGACGAGCGTCGCCTTGATCGGCTTGCGCTTCAGCGACTCGAGCGTGCGGATGTCGTTGGTCTGCGTCGCAAGGTCGACCATCTCGTCGCGCGACAGCGCCTGACCGTCGACGACGTCGGTGCGCTCCTCGAAGACCGGGCTCTCCTTGAGGTTCAGTCGCACCCAGACGGCGAACACCATGATCACGGCGGAGGCGATGAACGGGATGCGCCAGCCCCAGGCCAGGACGTCCTCTTCGACCATCACGGCCAGCAGGATCGCCCAGATCGCGGAGGCGAAGAGCGTCCCGCAGTTGGTGCCGAGCGCGACGAGCGACGCGATGATGCCGCGGCGCTTGGCCGGCGCGTACTCGGCGAGCATGACGCCCGCACCCGAGATCTCCGCGCCGGCGCCGAAGCCCTGGGCGAGGCGCAGCAGCACCAGCATGATCGGGGCGATGAGGCCGGCCTGCTCGTAGGTGGGAAGGAAGCCGATGAGCGTGGTCGCCAGGCCCATGAGGAGGATCGTGTAGAAGAGCACCTTGCGGCGGCCGATCTTGTCGCCCATGCGCCCGAAGTACCACGCGCCGAGCGGCCGGGCGAGGTAGCCGACGCCGTAGGTGGCCATGGCGAGCACGACGGCCATGCCGGGCTCCTCGCCGGCGAAGAACAGCTGGCTGAAGACCAGGGCGGCGGCCAGCGAGTACAGCTGGAAGTCCATGAACTCCAGCGCGGTGCCGAGCCAGCCGGAGACGGCGGCGCGGACGAGGTCGCCCGTCGAGCGGGTGACGGTGGGCGGCGGCGCGGGTGCGTCGACGCCGGGGACCTGGGGTTTGCTCATGAGTACTCCTTCGTAGATGAGTGAGCGGTGAGGGGGTGAGAAGTCAGAGTTCGAGCAGGACCTTCGCCGAGGCGGACGAGTCGCGCGCGACCGTGAACGCCTCGACGGCGCGGGATGCCTCGATCGTGTGCGAGACGACGGCATCGAGTGCGTGGGATTCGGCGAGCATCGCCACGGCGTCGTCGATCTCGGTCGAGAAGCGGAACGCCCCGCGCAGGGTGAGCTCCTTCGCGAGCATCGGCGCCAGGTTCACGCCGATCTCGGCGTTCGCGAGCATTCCGACCTGCACGATCGTCCCGGTGCGGCGCGCGGCACGCACCGACTGCGTCAGCGAGACGGCGACGCCGGAGCACTCGAACACGACGTCGTACGATTCGTCGGCGATCGTGTCGCGGCCGACGAGCACCAGCTCGCTCGCCCCGAGGGCTGCGGCGCGGGCGAGCGGCTCGGTGCGCACGTCGCTCGCGCCGATGACCGCGGCACCGGCGTGCGCGGCCGCGGCGACGACGAGAAGCCCGATCGGCCCCGCGCCGATGACGAGCACGCGCTTGCCGGTGATGTCGCCGGCGAGGTTCACGGCGTGCAGCGCCACCGCGAGGGGTTCGGCGAGCGCCGCCCGCTCGAGCGGGAGCGTCTCGGGGAGCACGCGGATCATGTGCTCTTCGACGACGAGGTACTCCGCGGCGCCGCCCTGACGATGCGGCGTGGTCGCGGCGCTGCCGAAGTAGTCGCCGCCGGGCCGCAGGTGCGGGTGGTCCTCGAGTCCCGGGACCGGCGCGCCGTAGCGGGCGGGATGCACGGTGACCGGGGTACCGGGCTCGAGTCGCCCGGACGGGTCCAGGTCGACCACGGCCGACAGCTCGTGCCCCGGGATGAGCGGCTCCGTGATCGCGTACTCACCGTTGACGCCGTGGAAGTAGTAGTGCAGATCGGACCCGCAGATGCCGACGAACCGGACGCGCAGGCGCACCTCGCCCTCACCGGGCTCGGGAAGCGGGCGGTCTTCCCAGCGGATGTCTTCCTTGCCGTGGATCGCGAGCGCCTTCATGGCGCCTCCTTCCTGCTGGTGTGCCGCGGTCATGCCGAGACCTCGTGACGGATGCCGGATGCTTCGGCCCGCGCGGCGGCCACGCTGTCGGCCACCGCCGCCTCCACGCCGCCGCCTGTGATCGTGTCGATGAGCTCGCCGACCCGGGTGATGAATGCCGGACGACCCGCGAGCTCCTCGCCGAACAGCTGCAGCCCCGAGATCGCGGCGTCGGCGATGCCCGCGCCGTTGCGCGCGCCCGCAGCGGCCTCGGCGAGACGCGGGCGCGCGGCATCCGTCATCGCATCGGCGAACCGACCCGGCTGGAAGCCCGGAAGCGGGGCGAGGCACGACAGGTACGACGCGACCGTGAGCGCGATCAGGTGCGGCATCGCCCCGTTGTCGAGGGCCCGCACTGCGGGCTCGGGAATGCGCTGGCGCAGCTTCACCGATCCATCGGTGCCGACCTGCGTCGTGCGGTGGCCGAGAGCGGTGTTGCCCCAGCGCTCGAACAGCTCGCGCCGGTACTCGTCGAAGTCGACGCCCGACGGCATCTCGATCGACGGCGCGTACTCGTCCGCGAGGACGATCCGGGCGGCGGCGTCGATGTCCGCGAGGCCGATCGCCTCGGGGATGGTCTCGACCCCGCGGAGCGCGCCGAGGTAGGCGATGAGCGAGTGGGTGCCGTTGAGCAGCCGCACCTTCATCTGTTCGTACCGGCCGACCTCACCGGTGAACACGGCTCCCCCGGCCTCCCACGCCGGGCGGCCGGCGCGGAAGTCGTCCTCGATCGCCCACATCGTGAAGGGTTCCGCGGGGACGGGGATGTCATCGCGCGCGCCCAGCAGCTCGGACGCGCGGGCCCGCAGCTCGGGAGTCGTGGACGGCACGATGCGGTCGACCATGCTCGACGGGAACGACACGCGCTCGTCGAGGAACGCCAGCGCCTCGGCACCTTCGGCTCCCGGGAGGCTCTGCAGGAACTCGCGCACGAGCCGGCGGGTGTGCGATCCGTTCGCCGCCAGGTTGTCGCAGCTGAGCACCGTGAGAGGAGCACCGGATGCCGCGGCCCGACGCTGGATGCCGCGTGCGAGCTGACCGATCGTCGAGGCCGGGCTGCCGCCTTGCAGGTCGGCCGCGATGACCGGGGAGGCGACGTCGAGGTGGCCGGTCGCGGGCGAGTAGCTGTAGCCGTTCTCGGTCACGGTGAGGGTGACGATGCGGATCGCCGGATCGGCGATGGCGCGCACGACCCGGTCCGGCTCATCCGCGGCGACGAACGCGTCGGTGTGGACGGCGGGAACGGCGAGTCGGGTTCCCGCCGGCGAGATCTCGGCGACGGAGTAGAGCATGTCCTGCGCGCGCATCGCGTCGACGACCGAGCGGGATCGCGACGCGACTCCCACGATCCCCCAGTCATCGCCGCTTCCTGCGGCGAGCGCAGCAGCGGTGTAGACGGCCTGGTGCGCGCGGTGGAAGCTGCCGAGACCGAGGTGGAGGATTCCCGCCGAGCGCGGCGCGTCGGCAACGGCGACCGTCGTGGCGACGCTCCGGCCGAGCCGGGCGGCGGTCATGCCGTCGCTCCGGCGTGTGCGCTCGTCCGTCGAGTCGAGGGATCCTCGGTGATCGTCATGGAAAAGAGTGTGCAGGATTTGTACAATGTTTGTCAAGGCGTTGCATCACATCGGCATGAGCCATGATGGGAACGCTGGCTGGGCTCGAGATCGGAACGCGGGATGACGGCGACATTGACCGACGTGGCTCGGCGCGCGGGGGTTTCTGTCGCGACGGCCTCGCGCGCATTCGGGGAGCCCGACCGCCTCGCGGTCGCGACGCGGGAACGCGTGCTCCGCGCCGCGAGCGACCTCGGGTACGCGACTCCGCAGGCCGCGACGACCACGCGCACGATCGGCGTCATCGTCCCCGACGTGGCGAACCCCGTGTACGCCACCCTCCTCAAGGCGATCGAGGGTCAGGCCTGGCACGGCCGCCATCGGATCGTGCTGTTCGACGCGGATGAGGACCTCCGGCGCGAGCGGGAGCAGATCGAGCGCGCACGCAAGCTCGACGGCATGCTGCTGTGCTCCCCGCGCCTGCCCGACGAAGACGTGCTGGCCCTCGTCGGCGAGACGCCGTACGTCGTGATCAACCGGCTGCTCGAGGGCGCTCCGTGCGTGCTGATGGACGCCGAGCACGGGCCCCGGCAGGCGGTGGAACATCTGGCCGCACTCGGCCACCGGCACATCGCCTACGCCGCCGGGCCTCTCGGCTCGTGGGCAGACAGCCGCCGATCGGACACGGTCGCGCGGGCGTGCGAGAGCTTCGGCATCCGTCTCACCCGGCTCAGCCACCACGCCGCATCCATCCAGGGCGGACGCGCTGCGGCGGCACCTGCGGCCGCGAGCGGCGCCACCGCGGTGATCGCGTACAACGACCTCGTGGCGCTCGGAGTCGAAGCAGGCATGTCGGACCTCGGCCGGTCGTGCCCCGACGACATCAGCATCGTCGGCATCGACGACATCGAGATGGCAGGTGCCGTGACGCCGGGCCTGACCACGGTGCGGATGCCGATCGGCAGAAGCGGGGCACTCGCCGTCGACCTCCTCCTGCAGACGATGGCCGGCACCCCGCCGGAGGAGGCGGTGGTTCTCAACTCGCAGCTGATCGTTCGCGGCTCGACGGCAGCCCCGGCCGCGTGAGGCCGGCCTCCGCGGGAGCGTTGCGCCCGTAGCGCATCCCTCGTGATCCACCGTTGCCACCGCCTGGCCCGCTGACCTCCCGCCCCGCGCCGCACAGAATCGGAGCGTCGGTGCGACGCGCCGACCCCGGCCGTCCGTCGCCGGCGTGTCGCCGAAAGACTCCGATCCTGTGCACCCCCGACAGCGGCGGCCAGACGTCGCCGTGCGCGATCGCCCGACCCCGCCGAGCACACGCGAGAGGGCAGGTTCCCGCACGCCGTGGCGTGCAGGAGCCTGCCCTCTCGCGATACCGGCGAGCCGGGGACGGATGCTGCGCCCCGGCGCCGGCGTCAGGCCGGCTGCTTCTCGTCCAGCACGTAGCCCGTCTCGCCGTGCTCGGCGAGGTCGAGGCCGGCGACCTCGTCCTCGCTCTTGACG
This sequence comes from Microbacterium sp. BE35, assembly GCF_031457705.1. NCBI lineage: Bacteria > Bacillati > Actinomycetota > Actinomycetes > Micrococcales > Microbacteriaceae > Microbacterium > Microbacterium sp. BE35. Next base: position 388,356 of record NZ_JAVDXD010000002.1, on the reverse strand, counting down.
CGGAACCCGAGGGTCTTGTCGATCGCGAAGCCGATGACGAGGGTGAGGATCAGCGAGTAGCCCAGCACCGCGAACGCGGCGATCGCCTGGACGATGAGCTGCGTGCCGTCACCGCCCATGAAGAGACCTGTGCCGGTGGCGAAGAAGCCGAGGTATAGCGTGCCGATGAGGCCACCGACGAGGTGGATGCCCACCACGTCGAGCGAGTCGTCGAAGCCCCACTTGTACTTGAGCTCGATCGCCAGGGCGCAGAGCGCGCCGGCGACGAGGCCGAGCACGATCGCCCAGATCGGCGTGAGCGCGGCGCACGCGGGGGTGATCGCGACGAGACCCGCGACGGCGCCCGACGCGGCGCCGACCGACGTCGGCTTGCCGTCCTTGAGCTTCTCGACGACGAGCCAGGCCAGGAGTGCTGCGGCCGTCGCGGCGATCGTGTTGACGTAGACGAGGGCGGCGGTGCCGTCGGCGGCGAGCTCCGAGCCGCCGTTGAAGCCGAACCAGCCGAACCACAGCAGACCTGCGCCGAGGAGCACGAACGGCGGGTTGTGGGGCACGTGGACGCCCTTCTTGAACCCGACGCGCTTGCCGAGCACGAGCGCGAGGGCGAGCGCCGCCGCACCGGCGTTGATGTGCACCGCGGTGCCACCGGCGAAGTCGATGACGCCGACCCCGAAGACCTCCTGGAGTCCATACGTGATCCAGCCGCCGTAGGCGAAGCTGCCGTCCTCGGCGAGACCGAAGTTGAACACCCAGCTGGCGACCGGGAAGTACACGACCGTCGCCCACACGCCGGCGAACAGCATCCATGATCCGAACTTCGCGCGGTCGGCGATCGCTCCGGAGATCAGGGCGACGGTGATGATCGCGAACGTCGCCTGGAAGGCGACGAACGCCATGGGCGGGTAGGCCGCGCCCTCGGGCACCTCGATGAGGCTCTCGAGCCCGACTGCCGACCAGTCGATCGCCCACGGCGCGACGAGTCCGTCAGAGCCGGGGAAGGCGATCGCGTAGCCGTAGATCACCCACAAGACGCCGATGAGCCCGGCCGCGCCGAACGTCATCATCATCATGCTGATGACGCTCTTCGCTTTGACGAGACCTCCGTAGAAGAAGGCCAGACCGGGCGCCATCAGCAGCACGAGTGCTGCCGACAGCAGGATGAATGTGGTGTTTCCCTGATCCATGACGCGAGCCTCTCTGCAGGCGGCCGCGGGAGGGACCGCCGGGTTGCGGTGCACCTGTGATCTGCGCCTGCCGGCAGACCACTGCCGTGCAACCCATTTTCACCACGCGCAACTCAGCGGCGATTTCTACCTCATGAACCTTGCGTGACATCGAGCGAGGCCGGTTTTACGTGCCGGAAACATCGGTGACACCTGCAGTGCGCGGGCCAGTTGTTACTCTCAATCAACAAGCTTCACCAACAGTCAACTCGACCCGAGGAGAACCGCCATGACCCTTCCCGCCTTCGCCGGGGGTGACGTCGTCACCCTCCCCGCCGCACCGCAGTCGCTGCGCGCTCGCGCGCTGGCGGACGATGTCCGCTTCATCCTCGCGGTGTTCGTCGACCTGAACGGCAAGCCCTGCGCCAAGCTCGTCCCCGTCTCCGCCGCCGACGAGCTCGAGGGCGGCGAGCTCGGCTTCGCGGGGTTCGCCGCGGGTCTCATCGGCCAGCGCCCGCACGACGCCGACCTCATCGCGGTCCCCGACCTCGACTCGTACGCGCCGATCCCGTTCGTGCGCGAGGGGCTCGCGATCGTGCACTGCGACCCGTACGTCGACGGCGAACCGTGGCCGTACGCGCCGCGGGTGATCCTCAAGCGTGCGCTCGCACGACTGGCCGAGCGGGGCCTGTCGGCCAAGGTCGGCGCCGAGGTCGAGTACTTCCTCGTCGACCGCTCCGAAGACGGCACGCTGACGGCGGCCGACTCCAAGGACGAGGGCCTGCGCTCCTGCTACGACGCCCGCGGCGTCACCCGCATGTACGACCACCTCGCTGCCGTCAGCGACGCGATGAACGCGCTGGGCTGGGGCAACTACGCCAACGACCATGAAGACGCGCCGGGCCAGTTCGAGCAGAACTTCAGATACGACGAGGCCCTCGTGACGGCCGACCGCGTCATCACGCTGCGCTACCTCATCGGCATGCTCGCCGAGCAGCGCGGCATGACCGCGACGTTCATGCCGAAGCCGTTCAGCGACCGCGCCGGCAACGGACTGCACTTCCACCTGTCGCTGTGGAACGACGACGACGCACCGGTGTTCCCCTCCCCGGCGGACGAGCGCGGCCTCGGGCTCTCGGAAGTGGCGTACTCCTTCGTCGCGGGCATGCTCGACCACGCACCGGGGCTGCAGCTGTTCCTCGCGCCGAGCGTCAACTCCTACAAGCGCCGGGGTGCGACGACGAGCGCGTCGGGCGCGACCTGGTCGCCCAAGCACGCGACCTACGGCGGAAACGACCGCACGCACTTCATCCGCGTGCCCGATGCGAACCGCATCGAACTGCGCGCTGCTGACGGCTCGGCCAACCCGTACCTCGCGCTGGCGGCCGTGGTGCACGCCGGTCTCGACGGCATCGAGCGCGCGGCCGACCCCGGCGACCCGTGCGGACCGGGCGAGTTCCGCGAGAACTCGGCCGTGCTCCCCCGCACCCTCCTCCACGCCGTGCAGTCGCTCCGCGACGACGCCGTGCTGCGCGAAGCGATCGACGAGGGCGGCCACGGGGTCGGCGACTACTTCGCCGACGCCAAGGAGGACGAATTCCTCGGCTGGCACAACACCGTCACCGAGTGGGAGCTCGACCGCTACCTCACGGCGTACTGAGCGCCGCGGCATCCGTTACGAACGAAAGGAACCACCCATGTGCGGAATCGCTGCACTGCAGATTCGCAACCCCGCGCTGCGCGGCGAGCTCGGCGGCCTCATGCACGGCATGCTGTGCGAGATCGTCGAGCGGGGGCCCGACTCGGCGGGCCTCGCCCTGTACGGCTCGGATCGGCTGACTCCCGAAGGATCGTCGGCGATCACCGTGATCACGGATGCCGACCCCGCCGCCCTCGCGGCGGACCTCCGCGCGAGCCTGCCCGACGGAGCGGAGCCGACGGTGGTGGCGTACGCCGAGTCCGTGCTCGTGAATGCCGGGGCCCCGGCATCCGTGTTGGAGGCAGCCGTGCGCGCCGCACTTCCCGGTGAGAGCATCATCGGGCGCGGCTCGAACGTGGCGGTGCTGAAGGGCGTCGGCCACCCCGTCGAGCTCGCCGACGTGTACCGGCTCACCGAGATCAGCGGCACCCAGGCGCTGTCGCACACCCGCATGGCCACAGAGTCGGCGGTCACCGCCGTCGGCGCGCACCCGTTCACCGTCGCCGAGGACCTCTGCCTCGTGCACAACGGCTCGTTCAGCAACCACGCCTCGATCCGCCGCCGGCTGCGCGCCGAGGGCGTCGAGTTCGACAGCGAGAACGACTCCGAGGTCGCGGCCCGCTTCATCGCCTGGCGTATGGGCCAGGGCGACGACCTCGAGACCGCTCTCAAGGCACTGCAGGGCGTGTTCGACGGGTTCTACACGCTGGTCGTCACCACCGCCGACAGCATGGCGGTCGTCCGCGACCCCATCGCCTGCAAGCCGGCGATCATCGCCGAGACCGACGACTGGATCGCGATGGCGTCGGAGTACCGCGCCCTCGCGGGCCTGCCGGGCATCGAGGACGCCCGCATCTTCGAGCCGTCGCCCGGCGTCGTCTACACCTGGGCGCTCGCGCCCGTCCTGGAAGGAGCAGCCCGATGACCCTCATCGCCCCCGCCGTCGCCACGACCACGATCGACCTCGCGGACTCGAGCGTGCGCGAGCTGAACCAGCTGCTGCATGACGCCGCCGACGGCACCTCGTGGGTCGTCGAATCCCCGGTCGGCAGCCACAACATCGGCGTCGGCATCAGCGCCGACATCGACGTGACCGTCGAGGGCAACGTCGGCTACTACTTCGCTGGCATGCACCAGACCGGGACCGCGACCGTGCACGGCAGCGCCGGCGTCGGACTCGCCGAGAACATCATGTCGGGCGTCGTGCACGTCACCGGGGATGCCTCGCAGTCGACCGCTGCGACCGGGCACGGCGGTCTCGTGATCGTCGACGGCAACACCGGCGCCCGCTGCGGCATCTCGATGAAGGGCGTCGACATCGTCGTGGGAGGCAGCATCGGCCACGCGTCCGCCTTCATGGCGCAGGCCGGCCGACTCGTCGTGTGCGGCGACGCCGGCGAGGCGCTCGGCGACTCGATCTACGAGGCGCGCATCTACGTGCGCGGCGAGGTCGCCTCCCTCGGCGCCGACTGCGTCGAGAAGCAGGTGCGGCCCGAGCACCTCGCCGAGCTGGCCGAGCTGCTCGAACGCGCAGGGCGCAGCGAGCGCCCCGAGGAGTTCCGCCGCTACGGCTCGGCGCGAAACCTCTACCACTTCAAGGTCGACAACGCCGGCTCGTACTGACCCATCGCCACACCTGGAGCACCCACCATGAACCAAGATCTCGCCGCGCTCGGCCTCCGCGAATCCGCGACCTTCGACCGTGCCACCATCGCCGACATCCAGCGCGCCGCCGACACCGGCATCTACGACATCCGCGGGTGGGGCGCCAAGCGCGCACTCCCCCACTTCGACGACCTGCTGTTCCTCGGGGCGAGCATGTCCCGCTACCCCCTCGAGGGCTACCGCGAGAAGTGCGCGACCGATGTGACCCTCGGCGCCCGCAACGCGCTCGAGCCGATCCACCTCGACATCCCGGTGACGATCGCCGGCATGAGCTTCGGCGCCCTTTCGGCCAACGCGAAGGAGGCCCTCGGCCGGGGCGCGAGCGAGGCCGGCACCTCGACGACCACCGGCGACGGCGGCATGACGCCCGAGGAGCGCGGCCAGTCCAAGACGCTCGTCTACCAGTACCTGCCGTCGCGCTACGGCATGAACCCCGACGACCTCCGCAAGGCCGACGCGATCGAGATCGTGCTCGGCCAGGGCGCGAAGCCCGGCGGCGGCGGAATGCTGCTCGGCCAGAAGATCACCGAGCGCGTGGCCGGGATGCGCACGCTCCCGGTCGGGATCGACCAGCGCTCCGCGAGCCGCCACCCCGACTGGACCGGGCCCGACGACCTCACCATCAAGATCGCCGAGATCCGCGAGATCACCGACTGGCGCAAGCCCATCTACGTCAAGATCGGCGCCTCGCGGCCCTACTACGACACCGCCCTCGCGGTGAAGGCGGGCGCCGACGTCGTCGTGCTCGACGGCATGCAGGGCGGCACCGCCGCGACGCAGCAGGTGTTCATCGAGCACGTCGGCATCCCGACGCTCGCGGCGATCGGACCCGCCGTACAGGCGCTGCAGGAGCTCGGCGTGCACCGCACCGGCGTCCAGCTGATCGTGTCGGGCGGTATCCGCACGGGTGCCGACGTGGCGAAGGCGCTGGCGCTGGGAGCGGATGCCGTCGCCATCGGCACCGCCGCGCTGATCGCCCTCGGCGACAACGACCCCCGCTACGCCGACGAGTACGCGAAGCTCGGCTCGGCCGCGGGCTTCTACGACGACTTCCAGGACGGACGCGATCCCGCCGGCATCTCCACGCAGGATCCGGAGCTGTCGTCGCGTCTCGACCCGGTCGCGGCCGGCCGGCGGCTGGCGAACTACCTCCGCGTGCTCACGCTCGAGGCGCAGACGATCGCTCGCGCCTGCGGCAAGTCGCACGTGCGCAACCTCGAGCCCGAGGACCTGGTCGCGCTGACCGTCGAGTCGGCAGCGATGGCAGGGGTGCCCCTGGCCGGCACGTCCTGGATCCCCGGACGCAGCTGACACCATGTCCCCCGACCTGGGCGCACTGGCTGGTCTTGCCGGCTTGGCCGACCTGGATGTCGTCACCCCCGCCGACGCCTCGCCGGAGTCGTGGGCGAACGGCCTCGGCGTCACGCGGGTGCTCGCGAAGCGCCTCGCGTGGCGGCTGAGCATCGCGGAGCTGCGGGGACGGATGCCGTTCTCGGCCTTCCCCGGCGTCGACCGCGTGCTCATCCCACTGAGTGCGCCGACGGTCACCCTGGTGGTCGACGGCGTCGAGCGACGGGTGACGCGGGAACGCGGCATCCGTTTCCGTGGTGAAGCCCGCGTCGTGGCGACCGCGGATCGCGGCGGCGTCTCGGTCGTGAACCTCATGGTCAAGCGCGGGCTCGCTGCACCCGCGTACCGCGTCGAACTGCACCGCGGCACGGTGCTCGTCGATCCGGCGGCGACCCTCACCGTGCTGCTGGCGGGAGCGGCGACGGTCGACGACCTTCCGCTCCCGCCCGGCAGTGCGCTGCTGCAGAGCCCGCGCGAGCGCCGCATCCGCTGCGAGTCCGCGCTCATCGCGCGATTCGATCTCACCCCGTCCGGCGACGAGCCGCACACCTGAAAGGCCTTCAATGTCCACTCACCCGATCGCGATCATCGGCGCCGGCCTGGCGGGCGCCGCCACGGCGTGGCAGCTCGCCCGTCGCGGGCATGAGGTCGTCATCCTCGAGCGCAGCGTTCCCGCCGGCGAATGGGGCAGCTCCCACGGCTCGGCGCGCATCCTGCGGTACACGTACCCGGACCCGTTCTACACGGGGCTCATGATCGAGGCACGGCGCGGCTGGGACGAGCTCGAAGACCTCCGCGGCGAGCGCCTCATCACCCCGACCGGCTCGCTGGACTACGGCGCGACGCGTGATCCGGCGGCGCTCGCGGCGGTGCTCGCGGACGCGGACATCCCGCATGAGCTGCTCACCGCTGCCGAGGCCTCGGCGCGCTGGACGGGGTTGGCGTTCGACGGTCCGGTGCTGTGGCACGAGAGCGCGGGCGTCATCGACGCCGAGGAGGCGGTGAGAGCGATGGTCGGTCTCGCGGTCGCCGCAGGGGCCGAACTGCGGCAGGACTGGGCCGCCGCCCGCGTGCTCCCCCACGGCGACGGCTACCTCGTCGAGTCGGAGGCGGGCGACGTCGTCATGGCGTCGCAGGTCGTCGTGGCGGCGGGCGGCTGGCTGCCGGCACTGCTCGGCGGTCTGGGCCTGCCGCAGGAGGCGCTCGACGCGTTTCCGAGGCTCGAGGTGCGGCAGGAGCAGGCGCTGCACTTCCCCCACCGCGACCCGGAGGCGGCGTGGCCGACCTTCATCAACAAGCGCGCCGACATCCAGGTCTACGGGCTGCCGGGCGGACGCGACGCCGACTTCCGCGGGCAGAAGGTCGCCGAGTACAACGGCGGCCGCGTCATCGGCTCGGCGCTCGAGCACGACCGCATCGTCGATCCGGCGCGGCGCGAGAGGCTCGTCTCGTACGTCGCCGAGGCGCTGCCCGGCCTCGTGCCCGAGCCGTACGCCGAGACGACGTGCCTGTTCACGAACGCACCGGCCGACGAGTTCATCATCGACCGCGTAGGCGGCGTGACCATCCTCTCGCCCTGCTCCGGCCACGGCGCCAAGTTCGCGCCGCTGCTCGGTGAGCTCGCCGCGCGCCTCGTCACGGGCTCCGACTCGGGGGTCGCGCGGTTCCGCCCGCTCGCCGCCCTGGCCGGCGCATGAGCGCGCCCGCGCTCCCCACCCCGGACTCCCCCGATGCTCCGCAGTCGCTTTCGGCGCGTGCCCTGAGGGCCCGAGCGCCAAAGGTGACTGCGGAGCAGCGATATGGCGCCGCGGGCGGGCGCGGGAGCGTCGCGGGGATGCTGCGCGAGATCGCGGCCGTCGGCGCGGATCCGGCGCGGGGCGGCTTCAGTCGTGCCGGATACTCGGATGCCGACCGCGAGCTCCGCGAGTGGTTCACCGGCCACGCGGAGGCTCGGGGACTCGACGTCGAGCGCGACTGCAACGGCACGATGTGGGCGTGGTGGAACCCGGGCGGCAGCACCGCAGACGCCGTGATCACGGGCAGCCATCTCGACTCGGTACCCGGCGGGGGCGGTTACGACGGACCGCTGGGCGTGGCATCCGCTCTCGCCGCCGTCGATCTGCTGCGCGAGCGCTCGGTCGTTCCCGACCGCCCCATCGGCATCGCCGTCTTCCCCGAGGAGGAGGGGTCGCGGTTCGGCGTCGCATGCCTGGGCTCGCGCCTGATGGCCGGGGCCATCAGCCCCGAGCGCGCGCTGGCGCTCACCGACCGCGAGGGCGACACCTTCGCCGAGGTCGCGCGGCGCGACGGTCTCGACCCGGCGCACATCGGCCCCGATCCCGGGCGGCTCGCGCGGATATCGTCCTTCGTCGAGCTCCACGTCGAGCAGGGGCGAGGCCTCATCGACCTCGACCGTCCCGTCGCGATCGCCTCATCGATCCTCGGGCACGGCCGATGGCGGGTGACCGTCGACGGCCAGGGCAACCACGCCGGCACGACCCTCATGGACGACCGGCGCGACCCGATGGTCGCCGCCGCCCGCATGATCGTCGAGATCCGCGACCTCGCCCGTCGCACGCCCGACGCCCGGGCGACGATCGGCCGGCTCGAGCCGGTGCCGGGCGGCACGAACGTCATCGCGTCGCAGGTCCGGTTCTGGATCGACATCCGACACCCCGACGATCTCGTCACCGCCGCGCTCGTGTCCCAGGCTCGCGACCGCGTCCTCGCGGCCGCCGCCGACGAGGGCTGCCGCGCCGAGGTCCGCGAGGAGTCCCTGAGCCCGACCGTCGACTTCGACCTCGGCCTGCGCGAGGCGTTGCGAACCGCGCTCGTCGACGCCCCCGAGCTCGGCACCGGTGCCGGCCACGACGCGGGTGTCCTCGCGGCATCCGTCCCCACCGCGATGCTGTTCGTCCGCAACCCGACCGGCATCTCGCACTCCCCCGAGGAGCTGGTGGAGGACGCGGATGCCGAAGTCGGCGCCGTCGCACTGGCCGATGTGCTGCAGGGCCTCGCTGCGCCGGGCACCGAGGCCGCCGCCGCAGACACCCGCCATATGATGGCGAGGTGAGTGCCGCGACCCCCGGAGCAGACGGCGCGGGTGGCGTGCTCGAGCCGATCATCGCCCAGCAGGTGCGGCGCTACCGCGCCGAGCAGGGCATCTCGGCTGCCGATCTCGCGGCGCGCACCGGCCTGTCGAAGGCGATGATCTCGAAGATCGAGTCGGCGACGACCTCGTGCTCGCTCACGACGCTGCAGCGACTGGCCGACGGGTTCGGCATCCCGGTCACCGCGCTGTTCCGCGGGTCTGCGAGCGATCGCGAGGCGTCGTTCACCAAGGCCGGCGCGGGCAGCGTCAGCGTCCGCAGCGGCACGCAGCACGGTCACCTGTATCGCATGCTCGGAGTGCTGAAAGACACCCCGAACGCGCTCGAGCCCACGCTCGTGACGCTCACCGACGCGTCGAACGTGTTCCCGCTCTTCCAGCACCCGGGCACCGAGTTCCTCTACATGCTCGAGGGGCGCATGACCTACGGGCACGGCGGCTACGAGTACGAGATGGAGCCCGGCGATGCGCTGCTCCTCGACGGCGAGGCCGCGCACGGCCCCGTCGAACTCATCGAGGTGCCGATCCGGTTCCTCGCGATCCGGTCGCGCTGAGCCGGCGAGGGCTCACACGATGTCGAAGGGGTCGTCGACCATGCGCGCGGGCGGCGGCGCCACGATGAGACGCGTGCGCTCCTGCATGTAGCCGACGGCTGCGTCGTTCTTCGGAGCGTCGAGAGAATTCCGGGTGGTCTGCGTGACCAGCTCGGTGTTCGGGTTCAGCAGGAACGTCGCGTCGACCTCGTTCCCGTCCACGCCGATCACGCGCAGCGAGATCGAATCGGTCATCCCGGCCACGCCCAGTGCGCGCGCGTACTCCATGAGCCAGTCGGCGGACTCGTCATCGAGGAAGAGCGCCTTGTCTGCGTACGTCACGTGCTTCATGCACCGAGGGTGCGCTTCGCTCGCCCCTCCCGCCCATGTGGTTGACACCGATGCCGATGCATGCATGAGCTGCGGAAGACGGATGCTGCGCCCCTGTCGCATGTCGGACGCCCGTGGTTGGCTGACGCCCATGAAGACCGTGACCTCCGCAGACGGAACCCCCATCGCCTACGACGGGACCGGGGAGGGCCCGACCGTCGTCATCGTGAATGGCGCCATGTCGACGGCCGCCGACGCTGCGGGACTGGCCGGGGCTCTGGCTGATGCCGGCTTCCGAGCCGTCACATGGGACCGTCGCGCGCGCGGCTCGAGCGGAGACGCGCGAGATTCCACGCCGGAGCGGGAGGTCGAAGACCTGGCGGCCGTGATCGCGGCGGTCGGCGGCGATGCGGCCGTGCTCGGGCACTCGTCGGGCGCGGTGCTGGCGCTGTTCGCGGCGTCGCGCGGCGTCGCGGTGCGGGCGCTGTTCCTGTCGGAGCCGCCGCTGCGCTTCGGCGTCGACGAGCCGGCCGACGACCTCGCCGACCGTTTGCAGGCGCTCGTCGACGCAGGTCGGTCCGACGAGGCGATCGTGACGTTCCAGCTCGAGGGCGTCGGCCTTCCGCGCGAGATGGTCGAGGGCATCCGCGCGAGCGACCAGTTCGCGACGCTGGTCCCCCTGGCCCAGTCCACGGTGTACGACACCAACCTGGTGCGCGTGGCGTCGAGCCCGAGCGCCGAGATGCTCTCGGTCGCCGCTCCGGTCACCGTGCTGCGCGGAGCCCAGACCTTTCCGATGCTGATCACCGCCGCCGACCGCCTGGCCGACGAGATCGACGGCGCCGGACTCGTCGTCGTGCCGGAGTCCGTCATGCATCGCCCCGACCCCGCAGCGACGGCACGCGTGGTGCGCGAGCGCCTCGTGTAGATGCCGCTGCGGGTCCTGGTTCCGCTCGTTGAGCGAGCGGGGAACGCGGTCGTCGAGCGAGCTTCCGAGTCGAAACGCAGAGACGAGACGCCCCGAGCGCCCCGCACGCCTCGGCCCCGCACGCCTCGGCCCCGCACGCCTCGGCCCCGCACGCCTCGGCCCCGCACGCCTCGGCCGCGGACGCCTCGGCCCCGCACGCCTCGGCCCCGCACGCCTCGGCCCCGCACGCCTCGGCCGCGGACGCCTCGGCCCCGCAGACCTTCCCGTCAGGCCGCGAGGCGGCGGCGCTCGGCCAGGCTCTGGATCGCCAGTCGATACTCGTCGACCATCCGGCCGCGCGACAGGCTCGGGCGGGCAGCGAGCGCCGCTTCGCGGTAACCGGCCCGATCGTGCAGCACGGCCTCCCAGGCTGCTGCAATGGCATCGGGGTCGCGCGGCGTCACAAGCCCGAACCCTTCGACGCTCCGTGCCGCGTCGCCGACGTCCGTGGTGACCGGCGTCGCGCCCGACGCCGCCCCCTCGAGCAGGCACAGCGGCGATGCCTCCCCGAACGCACTGGTGAGAGCGACGATGTCGGCGATCCGGTAGAGCGCCGCCATGTCGCTGCGGATACCCAGAGCGTGCACGCGATCGGCCGAGGTCGCGGCATCCATCAGCGAAGCGAAGCCCGCGTTGTCCTGGGTCATGCCCGCTCCGCACAGCACGTAGTGCGCATCCGGCCGCGCTGCGGCGTGCCGTGCGGCCGCGTCGAGGAACAGCCCCGGGTCCTTCATCGCATCGAACCGGGCGGCCAGGAGCACCACGGGAGCGTCGAGCGGGATACCGAGGCTCGCGCGCAGAGCCGCACTCGCGACGTCATCCGCGTTCGGACGGAACACGTCGATGTCGATGCCGTTCGGCACGACCCGCCGATCGAGGCCGAACGGGAGGTGCTGCGCATATGCCTCGTCGGTCGAGCGCGCGCACGAGATCGTGGCGGTGAGCAGTCCGGTCTCGGCCGCCTCGCGGAGCCACCCGAGCGCCGGCCCGGAGTGGGTCGGATCCGAGCGGTGCAGGCATGCCGCGACCGGCACCGACGGCATCATCCCGTGGGCACGCAGCGCCAGCAGCAGACCGAGCGGCTGCTCCTTGAGCGAGAGCACGACGTCAGCCTGTGCGACCGCGTCGGCGGCGCGGTGAAGGTCGAGCTCGCGGAACGACGACGGATGCATCGGATCCGCGCCGGCCGTGCCGCCGAGCGCCGTGATCTCGACCCCCGCCGCGGCGAGCCGCCGGTAGCGCGGGTCGTCGTGGGCGAACTGGACGGTGGCGTCCCGGTGCGCCTGCGCCGACAGCGAGAGTACCGCGTGGGACTGCTCGCCACCGGCATGGAGCCCGGCGACGACATCGGAGTGAAGGATCCTCGCCCCGCCGGCGAAGAAGCCTTCGTACAGGGACAGCACGCGAAGGGTCATGTGACACCTCTCGGGTGGAGGGACGGCGGACGGATCGGACGCCGGAACCTCTGTTCCGGCCGGTCACTGTCGGCGCCGGTGCCGGTCGATCCATCGTCGGGGCCCGCGGGGTTCGATGTCGATGAACGGCCGGGGTGGATCCGGTGAACGCTCGACACAGGCGGGGTCTTCGAGTTGCGCGTCCGTGCGCTCCCCCTCGTCCATATCGCGTGTTCTCACCGAGATCACGAGATCCGAACGCGAATAACGCGTGCTCTCGGTGAGAGCACGCGATGTGAATGCTTGGCGCGGCGGCCGGCGCAGCGCGGCGGCCCGGCGCAGCGCGGCGGCCCGGCGCGGGCGGCTCAGCGCGGGCGGCTCGCCGCCATCCGGCCGTCGGGGTCGAGCCGGGCGAGCACGGCGGCGGTGATCTCCCGCAGCTGCTCCGCCTGCTCGGGCGTGATCACGTCGAGCAGAAGAGAGCGCACGGTCTCGACATGGCCCGGGGTCGCCTGGAGCATCTTGCGGCGGCCGTCGGCGGTGATGACGGCGTCGGTCGCGCGCGCGTCGGAGGCGTTGCGCTCCCGGTGCACGAGGCCGCGCGCCTCGAGCCGCGAGATCACATGCGACAGGCGCGGGAGCGTCGCATTCGTCATCGACGCGAGCTCCTTCATCTGGAGGCGGTGGTCGTCGGAGTTCGACAGCATCGACAGCGCGAAGTAGTCGAAGTGCGTGAGGTCCTCGTCACGCAGGAGCTGTGCGTCGAGTTCGCGTGGGAGCAGTTCGAGGAGTGCGGCGAACGGCACCCAGGTGTCCTGCTCGTCGCCCGTGTAGAACCGCGGCCTGTTCATTCTCCGATTCTAGGAATAGTTGTGGCGACAAGCGAGTTGTCCTCTCTCAGATGCTTGAAGCTACAAGCAATTCGTCCGACAGGAGAAAACAGCCATGACCACGATCACGATCTTCGGAAACGGCAACATGGGCCAGGCCATCAGCGGTGTGCTCGCCCGCGGCGGCGCCGACATCCAGCACATCGGCAGCGCGGACACCGCCGCCGTCGTCAACGGCGACATCGTCGTGCTGGCAGTGCCCTACGCGGCGCTCGCGCAGATCGCCGCCGCCTACGGCCCGCAGCTCGCCGGCAAGACGGTCGTCGACCTCACGAACCCGCTCGACTTCTCGACCTTCGACGCGCTCGTCGTCCCCGCCGGCAGCTCGGCGGCCGCGGAGCTGCAGTCCTCGCTCCCCGAGGCGAAGGTGGTCAAGGCCTTCAACACGAACTTCGCCGCGACGCTCGTGAGCGGCCGCGAGGGCGACGCCACCACCACGGTGCTCGTCGCGGGCGACGACGCCGATGCCAAGGCCGGCCTCATCGCCGCGATCACCGCGGGCGGGCTCGCCGCCGTCGACGCGGGCGCGCTCGCCCGCGCGCACGAGCTGGAGTCGATCGGGTTCCTTCAGCTGACCCTCGCCGTGGGCGAGCAGATCGGCTGGACCGGCGGCCTCGCCCTCGTGCGCTGAGTCCGGTCCACCGGACGCGGGGGTCAGCCCCCGCAGCCCCGTCCTACGCGATGCGCGTCCCCGCCGGCAGGCGACCGGCGGGGGTGCGCGTCCGCGCCCACGCCCACCACATCAGACCCGCCGCGAGCAGCAGCTGCAGCGTCATGCCGACGAACCAGCTCGGCGTCGACTGCTCGATGACCTCAGCCGGTGTGGGTCGTTCGTCTTCGAGCGGAGGCGCGCAGTCGTCCCAGCGCTGCTCGAGCTCCGGCGGCTGCTGAGCCGCGCGCACGCCGAACTTGATCTGGCCGAACAGGTCGTTCGGGTTGCCGTACTCGTCGTACTGCGTCGGCGTCGCGTCGGCGAGGATCACGAACGGGTTCGCCGCGAGCAGCCACCACACCTGGTCGAACCGCGGCTGGTCGTAGGTCGACGTCTGCCACGGGCCGCACCGCACCTCGATGTCGTCGTCGCAGGGGTACTCGTCGCTCGGCGTCTCCCCGGGCATGCAGGGGAAGCTGTCGCCGGAGTACTGTTCGTACTCGATCGAGCGGTAATGGCTGGTCACCTCGGACCGCATCGTCATGCCGACGAGGGCGAACGCGATGAGCGTGCCGACGACGAGCGCCGCGACGACCAGGTACGTCGTGGCGACCGAGAACAGCGGACGCGACAGGATGCCGCTGAGGGCCACGCCGATGGCCGAGATGATGCCGACCTCGAAGACGAGCACCAGCAGCGACACCGTGATCGTCGCCGGCGCTCCCCCGCCCCCGAGCGTCGCGAGCACGAGGAACGGCACCGACACCGCGACGAACGCGAGGCCCGTGACCCAGGCGGCGAGGAACTTGCCGATCAGGATCTCGAGGGTCGTCGCCAGCGTGACCTGAACGGGTGCGAGGGTCGCGGCATCCCGGTCGCCGTTGATCGCGTTCCCGCTCAGCGTGGGCGAGACGAGCACCACCAGCAGGAGCGTGATGTAGACGATCGTGGAGTAGATCGCCCCGCCCGGCCGATCCGCCGACCCCCACGCGAGGAACGAGAGCCCGGTCACGATCGCGAGCAGCACGGCGAAGACGCCGAGCAGCACGTACCAGGCGACGCTCCGCGTGCGCTGCGTCAGCTCGAGGCCGACGATGGTGCCGAGCCGCTGACCGCTCACGACGTCGCCTCGCTCTCGTCCTCACCCGGTGCCGGGAGCTCGGATGGCGGTGGCGACTGGGGCGGTCGCCCGTCGCCCAGATCCAGGAACGTGCGCTCGAGCGCGCCCTGCGCCGCCGCGAACTCCACCACGTCGAGTCCGGCGGCGACCAGGTCGCGGAGCGCCACGGCCGCGGCATCCTCCGATTCGAACGACACCACGACGTCCCGGCGGTCCACGCCCAGGTTCTCGACGGGGATCCGCAGGGCGCCGGCCACCTGCTCGACGGCGACGGATGCCTCGGCCCCCGCCAGCCGCACCCGCCAGGGCCGCGCGCGGCGCGAGGCCGCCTCGACGCGGGCGGGGTCCACGGTTGCGCCGGCCATGAGGAACACGGCGTCGTCGACGACCTCTTCGAGCTCGGACAGGATGTGGCTCGACACCAGCACGGTGCGCCCCTCGGCGGCGAACCGCCGCAGCAGCAGCCGAAGGTCGATGCGGGCCTGCGGGTCCAGACCCGAGGCCGGCTCGTCGAGCAGCAGCACACGCGGGTCGTGCACGAGGGCTCTCGCGAGTCCGAGTCGCTGCTTCTGACCCCGCGACAGCACGCGCGCGGGGGCATCGGCGAGGTCTACCAGGCCGACTTCGCCGAGGAGGGCATCGGCGCGGACGGATGCCTCGGCCCGCGGCATCCCGTACAGCCTCGCCGTGACCGCCAGCGTCTCGCGCGACGTCAGCGAGTTCCAGGCGCCGAGCGCGTCGGGCATCCAGCCGAGCAGCGCCCTGGCCGCCTGCGGGTCGGTGACGGGGTCGACGCCGTCGATGCGGATCGATCCGGCGTCGGGTGCCAGGAGGGAGGCGAGCATCAGCAGGAGCGTGGTCTTGCCCGAGCCGTTCGGGCCGACGAGTCCGGTCACCCGGCCCGCGTGAGCCCTCAGCGTCACGTTGCGGACGGCCTGCACCTCGCCGAACGAGCGCCGCACGCCCTGGACGACGATGCCGGGCTCGGCGGGGATTCCGGGGGCCCGAGGGGCCGGACTCGGCATGCTCACGGGCCCACCCTAGCGACACGGCACCCGGCATTCGGGCCTTGAAGAGACGGGGAGTGTCAAGCCACCCGTGTTCCCGGCCACGATCCCCGGCGTATCGCGCCACCGGAACCGGCGACGAGCTCAGGCGCGGAAGAACTCCACGCCGAGATCAGGGTGATCGACGAAGACGCCGTCGACGCCGGCCTCGCGGATCACCGCCCACTCGGATTCCCAGTCGCCGAACGACGCCGGGCCGCCGCGAGTGCGGAACTGACCGATCAGGAACCTGTTCTCGGGACGGCACGTCCACGTGAAGACGCGCAACCCGCGGTCGTGCGCGTCGGCCACCACGCGCGAGGGTCCCGCGGTGCGCCCGAGCCGGTCGGGGCGGAGGATGGTCCGCTTGTCGACGCTGATCCCGTCCACTCGCCCGACGAGCCCGTCGAGCCCCTCGGGTGCGGCGGTCTGCCGGTACGTCAACGACGCCTTGCCGTGTGCGCTGAAGAGGTCGAACGGACGCCCCGCGTCTTCCAGCAGGTACACGTAGGACCCACGGATGCCCCGTTCCTGGAGCGCGAACAGCACCGTCGACTCGAACGACTCGACGGTGAGCGGCAGCTCGCCCGACGCCCATCCCGCCTCGCGGAGCTCCGCGTCGACGAGCGCGGCGACGTCCCACCCGATGGACGCGAAGTACGTCGCGTGCTTGATCTCGAGCACGACGCCGATCTCGCGGCCGAACTCGAGGGAGGCGTCGCGCGCCGCGTCGAGCACGTCACGCAGCCGCAGCACGGGCTGCTCGTCGTCGAAGCTCGCGCTCGCGGGCCGCACGTCCGAGATCCGCTCGCGACAGCGCAGCGTCGACAGCTCGTCCCACGTGAAGTCCTCGGTGAACCAGCCGGTCAGCTCGGCGCCGTCCACGTACTTCGTCGCGTGACGGTCGGCGAACTCGGACCGGGTCGCCACATCGGTCGTTCCCGAGATCTCGTTCTCGTGCCGCACGACGAGCACGCCGTCCTTGGACACCACGACGTCGGGTTCGACAGCGTCGACGCCCATCTCGAAGGCGAGCGCGTAGGACGAGCGCGAGTGCTCGGGCCGATACCCGGGCGCACCGCGGTGTCCGATCACGAGGGGATGACGACGGGGCACCGTTTCAGCGTAACCACGAGCACCCGAGGTGCCGGGGGCCACAGCAGCCGTTCATAGTCAGCTCACAGCGCCGACCCGTGCCCGGTCACGGCCGGTCGGATAGTGTTGATCAACAGCATCGTGCTGGGATTCCCTTGACATTGGAGTGTGAGAGCAGTGGCCCTCAACAACCCCGCGTTCAACAACCCGGCCTTCCAGGACCCGAAGGCCGTTCAGACCTACCCCGGCGGTTCGCAGGCGGCGAGCCTGGGCGGGCAGACGCAGTTCACGACGGCGCAGCGTGCCGGAACGGATGCTGCGGCTCAGGCGCAGCTCGAAGGCATGTACGCGGCACCGTCCGCGGGTGCCGTCGAGACCGGCCGCATGTCGTACGAAGACACCATCTGGAAGACCGTCGGCCTCTTCGCCATCCTCCTCGTCACCGCGGCCGTCGGCTGGGTGTGGACGATGGCGGGTGTCACCCCGACGAACCCCGAGCCTTCGATCCTTCCCTGGATGATCGGCGCGCTCGGCGGCTTCGTGCTGGCGATGGTCGTGATCTTCACGTCGCGCAAGAAGATCCGTCCGGCGCTCATCTTCGCCTACGCCGCCTTCGAGGGTCTCTTCGTCGGTGCGATCTCGGCGTTCTTCGAGTTCCTGTGGCCGGGCATCGTCGTGCAGGCGACGCTCGCGACGCTCGCCGTCGTCGGCGTGACCCTCGCCCTGTTCGCCAGCGGCAAGATCCGCGCGTCGAAGCGCGCCACCAAGGTCTTCATGATCGCGATGGTCGGCTACCTCGTCTTCTCGCTCGTCAACATCTTCCTGATGCTCTTCAACGTCCCGATCGCGGGCGGCGCGTTCGGCCTCGGCAGCAACCCGAGCCCCCTGTTCGGCATCCCGTGGGGCGTGCTCATCGGCGTTTTCGTCGTGATCATGGCCGCGTACTCGCTGGTGCTCGACTTCGACAACATCCAGCAGGGCGTGCGCAACGGCGCTCCCCGTCAGTTCGGCTGGCTCGGCGCGTTCGGCATCATGGTGACGGTCGTCTGGCTGTACCTCGAGATCCTGCGCATCCTCGCGATCGCGCGCGGCAACAACTGACGCCCAGCGCTTCGCTTTCGAACGGCCGCCCGGTTCTCCGGGCGGCCGTTCTGTTCCGTCGCCGTCGCGCCTAGGCTGAAGCCGATTCGAGGGAGCGGCATGGCCAGACGTCGTACGGCCTTCTGCACGGTGGCGCTGCTGCTCGTCTGCCTCACCGGATGCGGAGGAGCCCCCATGACCGAGCCCACGCCGCTCGAGCCGGCCCCCGCCCAGCCGACACCGACGCGCACGCCCTTCGAGACGACCACGCGTGGCCCGATCGCACCGACCGGAGAACCCGTCGCGGTGCCACCCGCGCGCTGGGACGCGATCGTCGCCGACCTCGCCGAGCGCGGCGTCACCGGTGCACCCGAACTCGTGTCCGCTCACGCGGTGACGTGGAACAACGGCGCCCTCGGCTGCCCGTCGCCGGGCGTCTCCTACACTCAGGCGATCGTCGACGGCATGCGGGTCGTCGTCACCGTCGACGGCACGACCTACGACTACCGGTTCGGCACGACGGACACTCCGAAGCTCTGCACTCGCTGAACCGGAGACGGTTCCGCCGCCCACCCCGGCAACGATGGCGTGTCGGCGGGAGCCTCCGGGAACGTGAGCCCAGCTGCGGCCCCGGGGCAGCAGCATCCGTTTCCCGTTCACGCCACGAGGTGGCGCCCCGCCATGCGACGGGACGCCACCTCGTGTCGTGCGGTGTGCTTACTTGGCCTTCACCAGGAGCGCTTCGCCCTGGCCCGCCGCATTGTCCATCACGACGACCATGACACCGAGCGGCTTCTGCGCACTGAACGCGGCGCCGTTCACGCTGACGGGCACGTCAACCTTGCCGCCGACCGCGACCGACTCGAACTGCCCGTTCGTCAGCGCGGGCGCCCACGGGTCGTAGGTCGCCGTGCCGTCGATCGCGTCCGAGCCGTCATTGACCGACGAGAAGCTCTCCACGGTGTAGCTGAACGCGCCCGACGTGATGCCGAGGTCGCTCGCGACCACCGGCAGCAGGATCGTGCTGCTGTCGGTGGGGGCCGAGGCGTTGAATCCGGCCGCGGACACCTCGCCCGTCGCGATCTCGTATACGAACACCTGCGAGATGCCGTTGGCGTCTCCGGCGGTCACGAGGCCGCCGTCGGCCGAGAACACGATCCAGTCGGGCTCTCCGTCGCCGTTCGTGTCGATGACGACGTCGAACTCGTTCGCCGCGGCGTTGGACCAGCGGTTGTGCGTGTTCACGGCGAAGACGAGCAGCTGATCGCCGGCGTCGTCCCAGGGGAACGACTGCACACCGGCGGCGCGGAGGTCGTACCCGGTGTCGGTGAACGACTTGGGCGCGTCCTTCCTGTCTTCGAGGCCCCACGTGTAGAAGTCCGCGTCACCCGCGAAGGCACCCCGGTTGTTCTTCAGAGTGAGCGACACGTCGCCGTCGACCGGCTTGTTCTTCTTCGTCACCTTGAGGTCGCCCGACGCCGAGACATCCGTCGTGGCGCGCGGCACCAGCAGGTACGGGACCCGCAGCGTGTCGCTCGCCGACGTCAGGACGACGTCGCCGGAGAACTCGTAGAAGGCGAACCCGCCGGCGCCGGAACTGCCCACCGCCGTTGCCGGAGCGGTGAGATCGACAGTGACCTTCTCGGAGCGACCGGGCTTCACCGTGACCTGAGCCGGGCTCGCCGTGACCGTCGCGGCCTCCGACTGCGCGGTTGCCTCCGTGCCGACGCTGTACGTCACGGGCTGGCTGCCGTAGTTCGTCAGCGTCACCGTCTTCTTGCCCTGGAAGGTCTTCGCGGTCTCCTGGAAGCCGAAGCTGAGCGCGCTCTCACGCAGCTTGCCGTCGTCCGTCCGGAACGAGTCGCCCGTCGCGGTGACCTGCTGCGACACGGCCTGCGCCGTATCGACCAGGCCGACGCCGCCGCGCACGAGGTTCTGGCCCACGACCTTGTCGGGGTCGGCGGTCGACACGAGCACCGACGCGACCTCCGCCGCCGACCAGGCCGGGTGAGCCTCGACGGCGAGCGCCGCGACGCCCGCCACGTGCGGAGCGGCCATCGACGTTCCCGAGATGGTCGCCGGGCCGTTGCCGGTGCCGACGCCGGTCGAGACGATCGAGACACCCGGCGCCGCGACGTCCACGCCGAGGGCGCTGTCACCGCTGCGGGGTCCGCTCGAGCTGAACGACGCGTACCCGCGGAAGGCGGGGTTCTCCAGCGGTGCCGGAGCCACGGTCGCCTCCGCATCGTCGACGAGCTTGGCGCCGTCAGACATGCGCACGCCGAGGAACGGGATGGTGACCGTGTAGTCGTCACCGGTGTCGGGGTTCTCGGTGATCTCGCCCTCGAACGGCGGGTAGTCGTTCGAGGTGTTGATCATGACCGCTGCCGCCGCACCCGCCTGCTGGGCGAAGATCGCCTTCGCGACGCGTGCGCACACCCCGCGCGTCGAGACGGCGAGCTGGTTGCCTCCGACGGTGACTCCGGCGTAGTTGTACGCCGCCACCGAACAGCCGAGCGCCTCATTCTCGTCCGGTGTCGCCGGATTGTCGGTGAGCCGCACGACCGTCATGGCGGGAAGGCCGGTCAGGACCGCGCCGTTCGCGTTGATGGCCGGCACCGCCACACCGTCCACGGTGATCAGCGCGCCCGGGAACGTCGCCGTGCTGTCGACGGCGGCGACCGAGACCACACCGTTGCCGTTGCCGGCGAGATACGGGCTCGGGCCCTCGTTGCCTGCGGACTTCACGACGACGACTCCCGCGCCGATCGCGTTCGACGCGGCGACCTCGTCGGGGTCGCCGCCGCGGCCGAAGGGCGAGCCGAGCGACATGTTGATGACATCCATGCCGTTGTCGACCGCCCAGTCGATGGCCGGAACGACGATGTCCGTCGAGCCGCCGCAGCCGAAGACGCGGAGCGCGTAGAGGTCTGCCTGCGGTGCGACTCCCGGGCCGATCGTCCACTCGGCGGACGCCGTGGACTCGTCGTACGGGCCCGCGTAGGTCTCTCCGTCGGCGGTGACGCCGCTGCCCGCGGCGGTGCCGGCGACATGGCTGCCGTGCCCGTTGCAGTCGAGCGGGTTGGCGTCAGGCTTCGGAACCGGGTCGTAGTCGTCCGAGGCGGGGTCGGCGTTGTAGGCATCGCCGACGAAGTCCCAGCCGCCCTTGATGCGCGGGGCGTCCGGACCGAACTGCGCCGGGTCGGCCGGCTGCGCTTCGGCCGCGTTCGCCGCGGCGTACGCCTCTGGCGTGCCGACGCCGCCGAAGTTCGCGTGGGTGTAGTCGATACCGGTGTCGATCACCGCCACCTTGATGTTCTCACCCGTGAATCCGGTGTTCGCCCACACCTGCGGCACCCCGAGGAAGGGCACCGACACGGCGTTGTCCAGCGTGTACGTCTTCACCGCGTGCACCGCGACGACGTTGGGCAGAGCCGCCACGGCGTCGACCTGGTCGGCGGGGATGTTCATCTGGATGCCGTTGTAGGCGGACTGCATCGTCGCCTCGATCCGGCCGTCCTTGGCCTTGATCGTGCCGGTGATGGCGTCCTGGTTCTTCTTCAGGGAGCTCTTGATGGCCTTTCGCTCGGCGGCGCTGAGATCGCTGCCCTTCTTCGCCTGGGCGACGGCGACCGGATCGCCCGCCATCTCGACGATGACGGTGACCCGTCCATCGGCGCCGACGCTCAGCGGACGCGCGGTCGTGCCGACCGGTCCCTTGGTGTCGGATTTCTCGAAGCGCGACGACGGGTCGTCGTCGGGAGCGGCGGCCATCGCCGCCGTGGGGGTTGCGATCGCGAGCGCGAGCGCGCTCACCACCGCCAGGGAACGTCGCAACAAGGGGGCCTGCCTTCTCGTGTGTGTGGGAACAGCGAGGGGTACGGCGGCACGCTATGCGCGAACGCTCAAAAGATCAACAGAGCTCTCCCAGGTTGAGCAAACCGCCCAATTCACCGCCCTCAGCCATCGGCGTTTCGTGCATCACGCACATCCGGCCACCCGACGCGCACAACGTGCACAGCACCCCGTCGAGGAGCGATCGCATTCTGCTCAGAGCGGAACCGTCTCGGCTTCAGGTGCGCTCGCGCTCTATCGTGAGCGCATGGCCGAGATCATCCCGCTGCCGACGAAGGCACCGCGTCCGTCCCGCGAGCCCGAGCCGCTCTGGCGCGAGGCGCTGGGCGAGCGCTTGCGCACTCTGCGCCATGAACGCGGCGAGCGCCTCGCCGACACGGCTGACCGCGCCGGGGTCTCACCGCAGTACCTGTCCGAGATGGAGCGAGGACTCAAGGAGCCGTCGAGCGAGATGATCGCCGCCGTCGCCGGTGCCCTCGAAGTGACGCTGATCGAGCTGACCGCGGGCGTCGTCGACGACCTCCGCTCGCGCGCGACCGAGCGGGCGGCGGTCGGATGCCGCGCCACCTACTCCCTCGCCGCGTGACTTCTCTCCTCTGGTCGATGTCCTGGGCCGTCGCTAGCCTGGCCGAGTGACGCCCGCGAAGTCGGAAGCCGAGATCCTCGAGATCGACGGGCACGAGGTGCGCATCTCGAGCCCGACGAAGATCGTGTTCCCCCAGCCCGGGATCACCAAGCTCGACGTCGTCCGCTACTACCTCGCGGTCGCCGACGGCGCGCTGCGCGGCGCGGGCGGCCGCCCCATGGTGCTCAAGCGGTTCCCGCGGGGCATCGACCAGGAGCCGTTCTTCCAGAAGCGCGTCCCCGAGAACCACCCCGAGTTCATCGACACGGCGACTCTGCAGTACGCGCGCGGCACGTCGGCCGAAGAGGCGGTGATCCGGGATGCCGCGGGCCTCGCATGGGTCGTCAACCTCGGGTGTCTCGACCTGAACCCGCATCCCGTCCGTGCCGAAGACCTCGACCACCCCGACGAGCTGCGCATCGACCTCGACCCGATGCCGGGTGTCGACTGGTCGCAGATCGTCGACGTCGCCTTCGTCGCCCGCGAGGTGCTCGACGACGTCGGGCTCGTCGGCTGGCCCAAGACCAGCGGCTCACGCGGCATGCACATCCTGGTGCGCATCGCTGCGCACCACGACTACAAGCAGGTGCGCCTCGCCGCCGAGACGCTCGCTCGCGAGGTCGAGAACCGCGCACCCGGGCTCGCGACCGCCCGCTGGTGGAAGGAGGAGCGCGGCGAGAGCGTGTTCGTCGACTTCAACCAGAACGCCAAGGACCGCACGGTGGCGTCTGCCTACTCGATTCGCCCGCTGCCCGACGCGCGCGTCTCCACCCCCCTCGACTGGGGCGAGGTGCGCGATCGGCGTCCGGCCGAGTTCACGGTGCTCACCGTGCCCGGCCGCTACGCCGAGATCGGCGACCCCCACGTCGGCATCGACGACGCGGTCGGCACCCTCGATGGGCTGCTCCGCCTCGCCGAGGAACTGGGACCAGCCGAGAAGCCCCCGCGCGGCGGCGACGGGTCTGGCCGGCGGCAGTCGACGATGCCGCTCATCGAGATCGCGCGGACGAAGACCAAGCCCGAGGCGGTCCAGGCCCTCGAGGCGTGGAGGAGCACGCACGCGTCCGTGGCGGAGCAGCTGCATCCCGCCGACGTGCTCATCGACGGGATGCGCGGCTCGAGCTCGCTCTGGTACCGCGTTCGCGTCAACCTCCAGCACGTGCCCGAGGCCGACCGGCCGCCCCAGGAAGAGCTTCTCGCCGACTACGACCCGTGGGAGGGCAAGACCTGGCCCGGCCCGCTCCTCGACCGCTGATCCCGGGCGCCAGAGCGACTTCCGCTCAGCGAACGGGGGCCGATGCCCGTGCAAGGACGGCGTCGGCGAGGCCGTAGGCGACCGCGTCGGCGGCGGTGAAGACGCGGTCGCGGTCGGTGTCGGCACGCAGCTTCGCAGCATCCTGTCCCGTATGCCTCGCGAGGATCTCCTCCACCTCGCCGCGGACGCGCACGAGCTCGTCGGCCTGCAGGATCAGGTCGGGGATCGCGCCCCTCCCCTGGCCCGCCGGCTGATGCAGCACGATGCGCGCGTGCGGCAGCACCGAGCGCTTCCCCGTCGCGCCGGCGGCGAGCATCACGGCGCCGACGCCGATCGCCTGTCCCACGACGGTCGTGGCGACGTCGGGTCGGACGTGCTGCATCGTGTCGTACACCGCGAGCATCGCCGAGGGATCGCCGCCCTCGCAGTTGATGTAGAGCTGGATGTCGCGGTCAGGACTGTCGGCGTCGAGGTGCAGCAGCTGCGCGATGAGCGCGTTCGCCACGCCCGCGTCGATGCCGGTGCCGAGGTACACGACGCGCTCGGCGAGCAGGTGCGAGTACACGTCCATGATGCGATCGCCGCGCGGATGCTGCGCCACCACGTTGGGGATCGTGTACGAGCTCATGCCGCCACCTCCGCCGGCCCGAGTCCGAGTCCTGCGGGCCGTCGCCGCCGGGGCACCACCTGTGCGAACGAATCGACGATCCCGTCGATGAAGCCGTAGTCCCGCGCCTCGGCGGCGGTGTACCAGCGGTCGTGCAGCGAGTCCTCGAAGATGCGCTCGACGCTCTGTCCGGTGTCTGCCGCGATGAGGCCGAGCACGGTGTCGCGCATGTGGCGCAGGTCGTCGGCCTGCACCTCGACCTCGACCGCCGACCCGCCGATACCCGCTGAGCCCTGGTGCATGAGGATGCGCGCGTGCGGCAGCGCGCGGCGCTTGCCCCGCGCTCCCGCCGATAGCAGGAACTGCCCCGCGCTGCACGCGAGGCCGAGCGCGAGGGTCGCGACGTCGTTGGGGATGAGGTTCATGACGTCGCGGATCGCGAGCATCGAGGGCACCGATCCGCCGGGTGAGTGGATCCAGAGGGAGATGTCGGATGCCTCGTCCTCAGTCGCGAGCGCCAGCAGCTGCGTCGCGATCAGGGTGCCGTTGTCGTCGTCGAGCGGGCCGTCGAGCACGAGCACGCGCTGGTGGAACAGCTCGCGTCGCGCCTCGGTCCCGAAGTGGGGAATCCGGATGTCTTCAGCCATGCCCCCAGCCTGCGCGCCCGCCGAGGGCGCAGCATCCGTTTCCGCTTCCGGCGGCTCTGCCCACGGCGGAACGAGCAGGTCAGTCCGCCCCGATTCTGGCGCCTCGCCAGGCAACGTCAATCAGCGCGACCGGCGGGAGGGGCTCTCGACGACGGCGCGGAGCGCAGCGACGAGGGCGGGGCGCACCGCGTCGGATGTGAAGGCCGCTGCGGCCGACCGTGCACGCGATGACAGCTCGGCGCGGCGATGGTCGTCGCGCAGCAGCTCGATGATCGCCTCGGCGAAGGCGTCGACGTCGCCCGGCGGCACGACGATGCCCGCGTCCGCGATGGCCTCGCGCGGGCCATACCGGGCGTCGAACGAGACCACCGGCAGTCCGCGCGCAAGCGCCTCGGCGATGGACAGCCCCTGGCCCTCGAAGGCCGTGGACGTGACGAAGAGCGCGGCACGGTCGAAGATCGCGTCGCGATCGGCGGTGGCACCGTGGAGAGTGACGGATGCTGCCACCCCGAGCTGGTCGATCAGCTCCTGCAGCTCGTGCCGAAGCGGGCCGTCGCCGTATACGTCGAGCCGCGCCTCGGGCACCTCCCGGACCACGCGCTCCCACGCGCGGATCGCGAGGTCGATGCGCTTCTGCGGGGCGAGGCGGTTCAGCATGACGACGCTGTGCGGATCGCGGGACGCCGCATCCGGCGGCGCGGTGCCGAGGTCGATCGTGTTCGGCACCACGTGGAACGTTCCCGGGTCGCCGAAGCGCTCCGCGACCTCGTCGCGCTGCGCCGCGGTCGGCCAGAGCACCGCGTCGTACCGATCGACGGACGACAGCCACCGCTGCCACATGCCGGCCACCGGGGCGGCGGGGTCGTCGTAGGGCTCCGGGAGGTGCGAGTTGTGCACAGTGTGGACGAGCCGCACACGGGGGTCGTCCCAGGCGACGAGCGTCTCGCCGATCTGGCGCGACTCGAAGATCACCACGAGCACGCGATCGGGGTCTCCGGTCGTGGCGCGGCGCTCATCCGCGAGG
Source organism: Microbacterium sp. BE35 (assembly GCF_031457705.1). Lineage (NCBI taxonomy): Bacteria > Bacillati > Actinomycetota > Actinomycetes > Micrococcales > Microbacteriaceae > Microbacterium > Microbacterium sp. BE35. The sequence continues at coordinate 362,250 of NZ_JAVDXD010000002.1, read as the reverse complement.
TGCGTGAGCCACGCCGCGTACAGACTGCGGAAGCCGCGGAGCACACGGTCACCACTGGGGGCGTGCACGACGATGGGGGCGTCGGTGAGGTGCCATGTCGGGTCGTCGCGGAACACCGGAAGCGACACGATCGGCCGGCCCGCATCCGAGCCGACGTCGCCGGAGGGTCCGCCCGCCGCGCCGGCGGCGAGTGGAGGGGTCGTGGGGACGGTGATCACGCGCTGCTCGCCCTCGAACGAGCCCTCCGTGTGCGGCTCGCCGGCCGAGAAGAGCCACGACGGATCCGCGACGATGTCGTCGAAGAGGTTGCGTGCCGAGGCGGTGCTGTCGAGCAGACCGGCGTCGACGAATGCCTGCCGCTGCGCGGCGTGGTCTTGGAGCGACCCGCCGTCGACGCTCAGCTGCAGCGGGTCGACAGCTCCCGCCGAGGCGAGCAGGCGCAGGCGCGTCGGCACCGCCACCGCGAACCCGCCGTCGAGTCCGAGAGCCACGCGGCTGCCCAGCAGCACGTAGTCGGCGTCGGGCAGCGAAGGTGCGGGGTCCGTCGTCACCCGTCCATCCTCACCCATCCGTGCACTGCCCCGGCCCGCCGAGGCGCCGGAAGACGACGGATGCCCCGGCATCGCCGAGGCACCCGTCACAAACTCACTCCCACTCGATGGTCCCCGGGGGCTTCGACGTGACGTCGAGCACGACCCGGTTGACCTCGCGCACCTCGTTGGTGATGCGGTTGGAGATCTTCGAGAGCACGTCGTAGGGCAGGCGCGTCCAGTCGGCGGTCATCGCGTCTTCGCTCGAGACGGGGCGCAGCACGATGGGGTGGCCGTAGGTGCGGCCGTCGCCCTGCACGCCCACCGAGCGCACGTCGGCCAGCAGCACGACCGGGCACTGCCAGATCTCGCCGTCGAGGCCGGCCTTCGTCAGCTCTTCGCGGGCGATCGCGTCGGCATCGCGCAGAATCTGGAGGCGGTCAGCGGTGACCTCACCCACGATCCGGATGCCGAGGCCGGGGCCCGGAAACGGCTGGCGGCCGACGATGACCTCCGGGAGCCCGAGCTCGCGGCCGATCGCGCGCACCTCGTCCTTGAACAGGGTGCGCAGCGGCTCCACGAGCTCGAACTGCAGGTCTTCGGGGAGGCCTCCCACGTTGTGGTGCGACTTGATGTTCGCGGTGCCCGTGCCGCCGCCCGACTCGACGACGTCGGGGTAGAGCGTGCCCTGCACGAGGAAGCGGATGGGCTCGCCGTCGGCCTCGGCTTCCGCGACGAGCGCGGCCTCGGCCTGCTCGAAGGTGCGGATGAACTCGCGGCCGATGATCTTGCGCTTCTGCTCGGGGTCGCTCACGCCCGCGAGTGCGTTCAGGAACTGCTCGCGTGCGTCGACCGTGACCAGGCGCACGCCGGTCGAGGCGACGTAGTCCTGCTCGACCTGCTCGCGCTCGTCCTTGCGGAGGAGTCCGTGGTCGACGAAGATGCACACGAGCTGGTCGCCGACGGCCCTGTGCACGAGGGCTGCGGCCACGGCGGAGTCGACGCCGCCCGACAGACCGCAGATGACGCGGCCGGACCCGACCTGCGCCTGGATCTTCGCGACCTGCTCGGCGATGACGTTGCCGCTGTTCCAGTCGGCGGGAAGACCCGCCGCCTTGTGGAGGAAGTTCTCGATGACCTGCTGGCCGTGGTCGGAGTGCTTGACCTCGGGGTGCCACTGCACGCCGTAGAAGCGGCGCTCGTCGCTGCCGAACGCGGCGACCGGGGTCGCGCCCGTGGAAGCGAGGACGTCGAAGCCCTCGGGAGCACGCGAGACCTGGTCGCCGTGGCTCATCCACACGTTCTGCTCGGCCGGCTGACCGCCCAGCAGCACGCCGCCGTCGCCTGTGACCGCGGCATCCGTCGCTCCGTACTCACGGAGTCCGGTGTTGGCCACCTCGCCGCCGAGCGCCTGCGCCATGACCTGGAAGCCGTAGCAGATGCCGAGCGTCGGCACGCCGAGGTCGAAGACACCGGTGTCGAGTGCAGGGGCGCCCTCTTCATAGACCGACGACGGGCCGCCCGACAGGATGATGCCGACCGGGTTCTTCGCCGCGATATCGGCGGCGGTCGCCGTGTGCGGGACGATCTCGCTGTACACGCCGGCCTCGCGGACGCGGCGCGCGATCAGCTGGGCGTACTGGGCGCCGAAGTCGACGACGAGGACGGGACGCTGGGAGGTCTCGGTCTGTGCGGTCAACGCTTGTTCTCCGTCGGGATCGCGTGGGTGAGGGACGAGTGCTCGGCCTGGGAGTGCAGCTCGGCTGCCTCACGCTCGGCCAGGTAGGTCTTCACGTCGCGGGCGACGCGCGCCTCCATGAAGAACGACAGGAGGGGCACGATACCGCCGGCGGCGAGCATGCCCAGGCGCAGGAGGTTCCAGCGCATGAGGCTCCACACGCGGAAGCACGAGATCAGGTAGACGACGTAGAACCAGCCGTGGGCGACGAGGATGCCGAGCGACAGGTTGAACCCGTCACCGGTCGACTCGAGGCCCGAGGCCGTCTCGACGACCGGTGCGAACCACAGGAACCCGCCGGAACCACCGAGGAACAGCTCGTAGCCGACCACGTACTTGACGATCATCTCGGCGACGAGCAGCAGCAGCATCGTGCCCGTGATGATCGAGCAGACCTGGTAGAACTTCAGGGCTCCGCGGATCGCCGGAAACGAAGCGAGCTTGGGGGCGCGGGGCATGACCCCAGTCTACCCGCGGCATTCCGGGGCGTTTCCCGTTCAGGATGTCGCGGGCTCGGGGTCGCCTTCGGGCTCGCGGCGGTCGTCTTCGAAGTCCTCGACTTCCTTCTCCCACGCATCCTTCGCGAGGCGGTACCAGAGGTAGAACGCGAAGCCGGCGAACACGGCCCACTCGACCGCGTAGAAGATGTTGAGCCAGTTGATGCCCGAGCCTTCTACCGGTGCCGGCGAGGAGATGGCATCGAGTCCGGCGACCGGGTCCACGGAGGCGATGTACGGGCGGTACACGAAGAGGGCGTCGGTGTCGTGCCACTGGCCGAGCAGGGCCGCGGGCGACATGCGGGTCAGCGTCTGCGGTTCCGCACCACGGGGCGGGAGCAGCGGCCCCTCGTCCGAGATCAGGCGTCCGGTCACCTCGACCGCTTCGCCGGCGGATGCCTCTTCCTCGAGCTGCTCGATGGCAGCACGTGCGTCCTCTTCGGTGGCGGCCCATCCGAGCGCCACCGCGACCGAGGTCGGGCCGACCGTCGCGCTCACGTCGGGGTCGATGCGTAGCTGTCCGGTCACCCAGTAGCCCTCAGCGCCGTCGTTGTAGCGCGACGCGACGACGATGAAGTCCTCGGGAACCCAGGTTCCGCGCGTCTGCACGCGCTGGCCGACGAGCGGCTCCGGCAGGTACTCGCCCGGCAGGGCGACGCCGGCCAGGGGCTGGACCTCTTCGGTCGCCCCCGGGGGCACCGGGTTCGTCTGCACCGCACGACCCAGCTGCCACTGCCCGAGCCACGCGAACACACCCGCGACGACGAGGCAGAGCAGCAGCATCCCGATCCATCGCGGGCGCAGCATCACCTCGCGCAGGGTCGGCGGGAAGGCCTCGGGTGCGAGGTCAGCCGCTCCCGTCGGGTCGGGGTCGGTCATGGCACCCGTCATCCCGCGGCGTACGGCGCGACGACGACCTCGACCCGCTGGAACTCCTTGAGGTCGGAGTACCCGGTGGTCGCCATCGACTTGCGCAGGGCCCCGATGAGGTTCGCGGTGCCGTCGGCGACCGGTGCGGGGCCGTAGAGGATCGCCTCGAGCGACGCGACCTGGTCGACTTTCACGCGGCGGCCGCGCGGAAGCTTGGCGTGGTGCGCCTCGGGTCCCCAGTGGAAGCCCTGGCCCGGAGCATCCGTCGCGCGCGCGAGCGCCACGCCGAGCATGACGGCGTCGGCGCCCATCGCGATCGCCTTGACGATGTCGCCCGACGTGCCCACGCCGCCGTCCGCGATGACGTGCACGTAGCGGCCGCCCGACTCGTCCAGATAGTCGCGGCGCGCGCCGGCGACGTCGGCGACCGCGGTCGCCATCGGGGCGTGGAGGCCGAGGGTGGCACGCGTCGTCGACGCCGCTCCCCCGCCGAAGCCGACGAGCACGCCGGCCGCACCGGTGCGCATGAGGTGCAGGGCTGCGGTGTACGTCGAGGCGCCACCGACGATGACGGGGACGTCGAGGTCGTAGATGAACTTCTTGAGGTTCAGCGGCTGGTCGACGCTCGAGACGTGCTCGGCCGAGACCGTCGTGCCGCGGATCACGAAGAGGTCGACGCCGGCAGCGACGACCGTCTCGTACAGCTCCTGGGTGCGCTGCGGAGTGAGGGAGCCGGCGACCGTCACGCCGCCGGCGCGGATCTCGGCGAGGCGATCGCGCACGAGCTCGGGCTTGATGGGCTCGGCGTAGAGCTCCTGCATGCGGCGGGTCGCGGCGGCCTTCTCGAGGCCGGCGATCTCGGCGAGCAGCGGCTCGGGGTCGTCGTAGCGAGTCCAGAGGCCCTCGAGATCGAGGACGCCGAGCCCGCCGAGCTGGCCCAGCATGATGGCCGTGCGGGGGCTCACGACCGAATCCATCGGGGCGCCCAGCACCGGGATGTCGAAGCTGAAGGCGTCGATCGTCCACGTGGTCGAGACGTCCTCGGGGTTGCGCGTGCGCCGCGACGGCACCACCGCGATGTCGTCGAACGTGTAGGCGCGACGCGCCCGCTTGGCCCGGCCGAGTTCGATGTCCATACTCACGCGACCAGCCTACCCGGCGGGCCCCGCGGCGCCGGATTCCGCCCGGCCGGCCACCCCCGGAGTTCACGCGACAGCCGTCCCCAAGCCGTCACGAGCCCGATGAGCTTCCTCCGCGCCGGCAGTCCTGGGGATAAGGACGCCAACCGGTGTCCTTATCCCCAGGACTCCCCGAGCGCAGCTTCGCGAGCCGGTGCGAACGGCCTCGGGACGTGACGCACCGTCGAGGCGACGATCCGGTCATCCTCACCGGGTGCGAGCCACCCGTGTCTCGTCCCAGACCGGCTCGTTCGACTCGAAGACGCGGCCGTCCGAGCCGAAGACGATGAAGCGGTCGAAGGACTTCGCGAGCCAGCGGTCGTGCGTGACGGCGAGCACCGTTCCCTCGAAGCGGGCGAGGGCGTCCTGCAGCGCCTCGGCCGAGACGAGGTCGAGGTTGTCGGTCGGCTCATCGAGAAGGAGGAGCGTCGCACCCGAGAGCTCGAGCAGGAGGATCTGGAACCGCGCCTGCTGACCACCGGACAGGCTGTCGAACGTCTGCTCGGCCTGCGCGACGAGTCCGTAGCGATCGAGAGCGCTCGACGCGGCCTCGCGCGGCAGTCCGGAGCGGGCGTCCTCGCCGCGATGGAGGATGTCGAGCAGCGTCTTGCCGTCGAACTCCGGGTGGCGGTGGGTCTGCGCGAACCACCCGGGCACGACTCGGGCGCCGAGGATCCCGCGACCGGTGTGCGCCACGGGCTCGAGCCCCGCGCCGGTCGTGGTCAGGTGCCCGAGGCGCCCATCGGGGTCGGTGCCGCCACGGGCGAGCAGCCGAAGGAAGTGCGACTTGCCCGACCCGTTCGAGCCGAGCACCGCGACCCGGTCGCCGAACCACACCTCGAGGTCGAACGGCTTCATGAGCCCGGTGAGCTCGAGCTGCTCGGCGACGACCGCGCGCCGGCCGGTGCGCGCGCCGCGCAGGCGCACGTCGAGATCCTGCTCCTTCGGGCGCTCCTGCGGCGGACCCGCCTCCTCGAACTTGCGCAGCCGCGTCTGGGCGGCGCGGTACCGGGAGGTGAATGTGTCGTTGGCCGTGGCCTTCACCTTGAGCGTGGCGACGAGCTCTTTGAGCTTGGCGTGCTGCTCGTCCCAGCGGCGGCGCAGCTCGTCGAGGCGCAGCATCCGGTCTTCCCGTGCCCGGTGATAGGTGCCGAAGCCGCCGCCGTGCACCCACGCGGTGCTGCCTGCGCCGCCCGCCTCGAGAGTCACGATGCGGTCGGCGGCGCGAGCCAGCAGCTCGCGGTCGTGCGACACCAGCAGCACCGTCTTCTGCGTCTCGCGCAGGCGCTCTTCGAGCCAGCGCTTGCCGGGCACGTCGAGGTAGTTGTCGGGCTCGTCGAGCAGCAGCACCTGGTCGGGGCCTCGCAGCAGCGCCTCGAGCGCGAGCCGCTTCTGCTCGCCGCCCGAGAGCGTGGTGAGCTCACGGAATCGCGCGCGCGCGAAAGGGATGCCGAGCGCCGTCGTCGTGCACGTGTCCCAGACGGTCTCGTACTCATAGCCGCCGGCCTCGGCGTAGTCGGCGAGCGCCCCGGCGTACCGCATCTGCGTGTCGAGGTCGTCGTGCTCGATGATCGCAGCCTCGGAGTCCTCGAGCTCGCGCGCAGCGCGACGCACACGGTCGGGGGCGACGGCGATCAGGAGATCGTGGACGGTCTGCCCGGCCTCGCCGTGGCCGACGAACTGGTCCATCACCCCGAGGCCGCCGTCGATGGAGACCACGCCCGAAAGTGCCGGCGTCTCACCCCGGATGATGCGCAGCAGCGTCGTCTTGCCGGCGCCGTTCTGACCGATGAGCGCCGTCGTCGACCCTTCGCCCACGCGGAACGAGACCTCGTCGAGCAGCGGACGGCCGTCCGGCAGCGCGTACGAGACGGCGGCGATGTCGATGTACCCCACGGTGTTCCCTGTCTGCTCCGCGGGACGGGTTCGTCCGATGGGGAGCCGACCAGACTACCCCAGAGCTCAGGCGGCCGGTGCGGCGTACCTGCCCGAGCGGATCGCGCGCTCGCGCGCCTTGGCGGCCTCGACCTCGCGGTTCTTCGGCGGCGTCACCGCGACGAGGTCGTCGAGCAGGTGCTGCGTGATGTGCGCGATCTCGTGCACGGCGTGGTCGAAGGCCTCCTGATTCGCCTTCGAGGGCTTGGTCGTGCCCGCGATCTTGCGCACGTACTGGAGCGCGGCCGCGTGGACCTCGGCAGACGATGCTGCGGGCTCGAAGTTGTGGAGCGTGTGGATGTTCCGGCACATGCCCCCGACCCTACGCCGCACCCCAGACGCGGGCCAGGCGCAGCATCCGCACCAGCCCCCGCTACCAGCGGTCGGTGCCGCGCGGGAGGACCTCGAGCACGTGGGGCAGCTCGGTCGGGAAGCAGGAGCGGAAGAGCTCGGTGATCTGCGGGTCGGAGCCGTAGTCGTCCACGATGCGCAGGCCGATCATCGTCGAGATGAGCATGCCCTCGGCCATGAACGCGCGCGACTCGTCGGCGTCGAGACCCATCTCGTCGCGGAAGAACCGCCAGACCTTCGCGAAGCCCTGGCGCGCGGCCGCGCCGATCACGGGGTGACTCCCGAGCAGGTAGGCGTGCGCGAGCGTCTGGTGGAGGCCGCGCACCGCGATGAGGTCGACGTAGGCCTGTCCGATGCGCTTGGCCGCCGCCTTCTCGGGCGTGATGTCGGGGTCGTGCGGGGAATCGTCGGCGAGGGCCGCACGGAAGCCCGCGAGCATACGCGCCAGGGCGTCTTCGATCGCGGCGAGGAAGAGGTTCTCCTTCGAGCCGAACAGCCGCACCACGTACGGCTGGCTGACGCCGGCGGCGCGGGCCACCTCGTCGGTGGTCGCCCCCTCGTAGCCGCGGGCGCCGAACACGGCGAGCGCGGCCACCAGGATCTGGCGGCGCCGCTCCGCGGACGACAGGCGCTTGCCCGTGCCGGCCGGCTCGTCGACGGTGACGGCGCCGCTCGGGGCTGGAGGTGTCATGCCGAAAGGTTATCAGCGAATGACTTGACTTTGTAATCAGTCGATTACTACATTGTGGTAATCATTCGATTACAACCGGAGTCTCCCATGACCGAATCACCCCTCACCGCGACCCCTCGCCGCGCTCGGCCGTTCGCGCTCGTGGTGGCCGCGGCATCCCTTCCGATGTTCATGGCCACGCTCGACAACCTCGTCATGACGAACGCGCTCCCGGTGCTGCACCGCGAGATGGGCGCGAGCGTCGAAGAGCTGCAGTGGTTCGTCAACGCGTACACGCTGGCGTTCGCCGGTGCGATCCTCATCGCCTCGGCGCTCGGCGACCGGTTCGGCCGCCGCACCCTGTTCGCGATCGGCATCGCCGTGTTCGGCGTGGGCTCGGTGCTCGCCGCGCTCAGCACCGACCCAGGTCAGCTCATCGCCGCCCGTGCGGTGCAGGGTCTGGGCGCCGCAGGCGTCATGCCCCTCTCCCTCGCGCTGCTGAGCGGGGCGGTGCCGCCGGCGCGACGCGCACTCGCGATCGGCATCTGGGGCGGCGTCTCGGGGCTCGGCGTCGCGGTCGGCCCGCTCGTCGGCGGGGCCATCATGGAGGGCTGGGACTGGCAGGCGATCTTCTGGATCAACGTGCCCGTCGCGATCATCGCGATCCCCCTCGCGCTCGTCGTGCTGAACAACGACTTCGGCGCCCGCGCCCGCATCGACGTTCCGGGGGCGCTGCTCGCGGCGGCCGGTGTGCTCGCCCTCGTCCACGCGATCGTGCGCGGCAACGACGACGGCTGGGACTCGATCGGGGTCATCGCGGAGATCGTGCTCGGCACGCTGCTCATCGCCGCGTTCCTCTGGTGGCAGACCCGCGCGCAGGCGCCCCTCATGCCGCTGCGCCTCTTCCGCGACCGCTCGTTCTCGATCACCAACATCGTCGGATTCGCCTTCAGCTTCGGCACGTTCGGGGCGGTGTTCATCCTGATCCAGTACCTGCAGGTCGTCCAGGGATCCACGCCCCTCGAGGCCGCCGTGCAGACCACCCCGTGGACGCTCGCGCCCATGATCGTCGCCCCCATCGCCGGCATCCTGGCTCCGCGTGTCGGCACGCGCATCCTGCTCGTGCTCGGCCTCGCCCTGCAGGGCGTCGCGCTCACGTGGATCGCCGCCGTCATGTCGACCGACCTCGACTACCCGACGCTGATCGCGCCGTTCATCATGGCGGGCGTCGGCATGGCGCTCGTGTTCGCCCCTTCTGCGACCGCGCTGCTCGCGACACTCGGACTCATCGACCACGCCAAGGCGTCCGGCGTGAACTCCACCGTCCGTGAGCTGGGCGTCGCCCTGGGCACCGCCGTGATGACCGCGATCTTCGTGAGCGCCGGCGGCGAGCTCCTGCCCGACATGTACGTCGACGCCGCCCGCCCCGCGGTCTTCACCGGTGCGGCCGTCCTGTTCGCCGCGACGATCGTGGCGCTATGGCTCCCCTCCGGCAAGGGGACGACGGATGCCGTGCCCGCCGTGCCCGCCGTGCCCGCCGTGCCCGCCGAGGCGGAACTCACCCCCGCTCGATAGGCCGCCGACGAGGCGGCTCAGTCGCCCTTGCCGCGCAAGGCGCGCGTGAGCGGGCCGTCCACGAAGAACAGCAGGAACGCGGCGGAGCCGATCCAGGGGGCCAGCGCAACGACCGCCGCGGAGATGAAGAGGGCGCTGAGCGAGCCGCGGCCGTAGGCCACAGCATCCGCTCGAGTCATGTCGGGGAGCATGACGTCACGTCGGCGCACGGCCCAGCCCCACTGCAGCCAGCTGAACAGGATCGCCAGGAAGAACGCCAGAGGCATCGCGAGACGGCCGGCGAGGAAGTCCGAGTACTCGGTGGTGAGGTTCGTCGCGAACGGCACCAGCACGATGAACAGCAGGCGGGCGTTGTTGAGCCACACCATCGTGGCGTCGACGCGCGCGATGTGCTCGAACTGCTGGACGTGCACCATCCACATCAGGCACAGCAGCCCGAAGCTCAGCACGAAGTTCAGGAAGAGCTCGCCCATGCCGCCGAGGGCGGCCCACATGTCGGCGTCGGAGTCGACCTTGCCGGGTGAGTACTGCGTCAGGTCGAGCACGAGCAGCGTCGCCGCGATCGCGAACACCCCGTCGGTGAACGCCTCGAGACGCGTCGTGCGCTGCGTCGCCGCCGGATGCCGCCGCTGCCTGATCATGGCGCCAGGGTAGCGACACTCGCGACGGGCGGTGCGCAGCGCCCGCCGTCACACGGGGTCACCGCATCTCCGCGGCAGCGTGCGCTGGGGTTGGATGGAGGAGGAGACGGATGCCGCGCCCCTCTGCATCCGAGACCTGGGAGGCCAGCGTGACCGAGCATGTTCCGTACGTCGTGGTCGGCGCGGGTGCCATGGGGCTCGCGACGACGTGGCAGCTCGCGCGCCGCGGCCGCCGCGTGGTCGCCCTCGAACGGTTCGAACGGGGTCACACGCGCGGAGCCTCGCACGGCGCGACCCGCAACTTCAACAACGCCTACGGCGCCGCCCACTACCTCGACCTGCTCACGCTTGCGCGCGCCGAGTGGGACGAGCTCTCGCGCGCGACCGGCGAACCGCTGCTGCGCCTGCACGGCCTCGTGACCCACGGCGACGACGCCGTCGTCGCCGACGTGCATCGCGCGCTCGTCGCCCGCGGCGAGCGCGCCGAGGTGCTCGCCGCGCACGAGGCGGCACGGCGCTGGAGCGGCATGCGCTTCACCGACGACGTGCTGTTCACTCCCGACGCCGGGGTGGTCCGCGCGTCCGCCGCCCTCGACGCGCTCGAGCACGGCGCGCGCAGCCACGGAGCCGACGTCCGCTTCGGGCACCGCGTGGTCTCGCTCGACGAGCGCGCCGACGGCGTCGCGCTGACGGTCGACGTCGCCGGCGAGCGCCACGATCTCGTGGCCGAAACCGTGGTGGTGACCTCGGGAGCCTGGACTCCCGGCATCCTTCCGGCGTCCTTCCCGCTCCCGCGGCTGACCGTGACCGAGGAGAGCCCGGCGCACTTCGCCCCGACCGCGCCGGATGCGCGGTGGCCCTCGTTCAACCATCTCCTGTCGCCGCAGCGGTACCCCGCGAACGTCTACGGCATGCCGACGCCGGGCGAGGGCGTGAAGGTGGGTTTCCACCTCGTCGGCCCCGTGGTCGACCCCGACGCCCGCTCCTTCCGTCCGGTGCCCGCGCAGGCCGCGCAGCTGCGGGAATACGTCGCCGAGTGGTTCCCGGGTCTCGACGCCGACTCGGCCGAGCCCATCAGCTGCACCTACACGTCCACGGACTCGCAGGACTTCCTCCTCGACCGCCGCGGCCGTATCGTCGTCGGCGCCGGATTCTCCGGCCACGGCTTCAAGTTCACGCCGGCCGTCGGTGCTGTGCTCGCCCACCTCGCGACCGACGACGGCTTCCGCGCCGCCGAGCCCTTCCGCCTCCCCTGAGCCGGCCCGCCGGAAACGACGGATGCCTCGACCCTGCGCGGTGCGCGGGTCGAGGCATCCGTCTGTGAAGCGGGCTACTTCTTGTAGTTGGGGGCCTCGACGACGATCTGGACGTCGTGAGGGTGGGACTCCTTGAGGCCGGCCGCGGTGATGCGGACGAACTTGCCCTTGGCCTTGAGCTCGTCGATCGTGCGGGCGCCGACGTAGAACATCGACTGACGCAGGCCGCCGACGAGCTGGTAGGCGACGGCCGAGACCGGACCGCGGTACGCGACCTGGCCCTCGATGCCCTCGGGGATCAGCTTGTCGTCGGTGGGGACGTCGGCCTGGAAGTAGCGGTCCTTCGAGTACGACGTCTTCTTGCCGCGGGTCTGCATCGCACCGAGCGACCCCATGCCGCGATACTGCTTGAACTGCTTGCCGCCCTGGAAGACGATCTCGCCCGGCGACTCGTCGGTGCCGGCGAGGAGCGAGCCGAGCATGACGGTGTCGGCGCCGGCGACCAGCGCCTTGGCGATGTCTCCCGAGTACTGGAGTCCGCCGTCGGCGATCACGGGGATGTCCGCTTCGCGCGCGGCCAGGTAGGCCTCATACACCGCGGTCACCTGCGGCACGCCGACGCCTGCGACGACGCGGGTGGTGCAGATCGAGCCTGGACCGACGCCGACCTTGACGGCGTCGACGCCGGCGTCGATGAGCGCCTGCGCGCCCTCGCGCGTGGCGACGTTGCCGCCGATCACGTCGATGTGGTCGAAGCTCGCGTCGGCCTTGAGGCGGCGGACGATGTCGATGACACCCTGCGACTGCCCGTTGGCGGTGTCGACGACGATGACGTCCACCCCCGCGTCGCGCAGGGCTTCGGCGCGCTGCCAGGCGTCGCCGAAGAAGCCGATGGCGGCACCGACGCGGAGGCGGCCCTGCTCGTCCTTGGTGGCGAGGGGGTACTTCTCGCTCTTGTCGAAGTCCTTGATGGTGATGAGACCCGCGAGCTTGCCGTGCTCGTCGATGAGCGGGAGCTTCTCGACGCGGTGCTGCGCGAAGAGCGCGATGACCTCGCCGGCGCTGATGCCCACGCGACCGGTGACCAGGCCGTCGGTCGTCATGACGTCGCGCACCTTGGTGGTCTGACGCTCGAAGCCCGAGACGAAGCGCATGTCGCGGTTCGTGACGATGCCCACGAGGTGGTTCTCATCGTCGACGACCGGGAGGCCCGAGATGCGGTACTGCGAGCAGAGCGAGTCGACCTCTTCGATCGTGGCATCGGGCGTGGTCGTGATCGGGTCGGTGATCATGCCCGACTCGCTCCGCTTGACGCGGTCGACCATCGAGGCCTGGTCCTCGATCGCAAGGTTGCGGTGGATGATCCCGAGACCGCCTTCGCGGGCGATCGCGATCGCCATGCGCGACTCCGTCACCGTGTCCATCGCGCTCGAGATGAGCGGGGTGGCGACGGTGATGCGTCGCGTCACCCGGGACGAGGTGTCGGCTTCGCTGGGGATCACGTCGGTGTGGCCGGGCAGCAGCAGCACATCGTCGTAGGTCAGTCCGACGAAGCCGAAGGGGTCGTTGTGCTCCATGGGGGTCTCCTCGCGCGGGCGCGCGCGTGCTCTGGGGGTGGACAGCGGCGGCCGGTGCGCTCGTGACGCTCCGTACTCGATTCTAAGCGCGCACAGGCCCCGTTTGTTCCCGGGATAACGGCACGCGCGAGCGCGCGCGAGCCGGTGAACGCTGTCCGGTTGCGATCGGATCACTTATCCACAAGGAACCTTGGGCGAAACAGCGACGACACATTACAGTCGTAGCGTCGTCATCACGGCCGATGCGACCCGAGCTTCGGTGTCCGCGTGGTGTGCCGAACTGGAGGTTCTGTGGGTCCTACGACTGTGACCACGATCAGCAGCCGCCGCTGGATCCTCGTGATCTTCGGCCTGCTCTTGGCCGCGGGAATGGTGTTCCTGTCCGCACCCACCGGTGCGCGCGCAGACGCCCCCGACACCCCCGGCGGCGACCAGGAGCAGACCGACTTCTACTTCGGCGGCGTGATCAAGTACGACGACCAGCCCGTCGAGGGCGTCACGATGTCGATCGAAGGCAACGGCTTCAAGGCCGAGACCGTGACGGATGCCGAGGGCAAATGGCGTCTGTACGTGCCGGAGAAGGAGGAGTACGTCCTCACCGTCGACGAGGACACGCTGCCCGAGGGCGTGATCGTCGACCCGGCGCAGCTGCCGGAGGGCATCCAGCCCAAGCAGGGGACGACGGCGTCGTTCGACGTGAGCTTCGGCCTCACCGGGTCGAAGATCGTCAACCTCTTCCTCGGCGAGGGCGAACGCGTCACCACGTCGTTCTGGGACCAGCTCATCGAGCGACTCATGAACGGCATCAACTTCGGCCTGCTGCTCGCGCTCGCGGCCGTCGGCGTCTCGCTCATCTTCGGCACGACGGGCCTCAGCAACTTCGCCCACGGCGAGATGCTGACGTACGGCGCCGTCATGGCGCTGATCTTCGGCGTGTGGCTCAAGGTGCCGATGTACATCACGATCCCGATCGTCATCGTGCTGGGCGCGGTCCTCGGCTGGGCCCTCGACACCGGACTCTGGCGGCCACTGCGGCGCCGGGGCCTCGGGCTCGTGCAGCTCATGATCGTGAGCATCGGCCTCTCGCTGGCCGGCAGATACGTCTTCCAGTTCTTCATCGGCGGAGGCACCTACCAGCTGCCCGGCGCGGGAGCGCCGCGCGACATCGTCATCGGGCCGATCAAGCTGTCGTGGATCGACGTCACGTCGATGGCGATCAGCATCGTGCTCCTCGTCGCCGTGGCGTACTGGCTGCTGCGCACCCGCATCGGCAAGGCGACACGTGCGATCAGCGACAACCCGGGTCTCGCCGCCGCCTCCGGCATCAACGTCGACCGGGTGATCCGGATCGTGTGGATCCTGGCCGCGGCGCTCGCCGCGATCGCCGGCGTGTTGTGGGCCTACTTCCGCCCCGGCGTCAAGTGGGACATGGGAGTGCAGGTGCTGCTGCTGATCTTCGCCGCGGTGACGCTCGGCGGACTCGGCACCGCGTTCGGCGCCCTCATCGGCTCGCTCATCGTCGGCATCCTGGTCGAGATCTCGACACTGTGGATTCCGCCGGACATGAAGTACGTCGGCGCGCTCGCCGTGCTGATCATCATCCTGCTGGTGAGACCCCAGGGCATCTTGGGCCGGAAAGAGAGGCTCGGTTAGTCATGGACTGGGGACAGATCTTCAACAACACCGCCTACTGGGTCTTCAGCCCGGAGACCATCGCCTATGCACTCGCGGCAACCGGCCTCGCCGTCCAGTTCGGATTCGGTGGCCTGCTGAACTTCGGTATGGCCGGCTTCATGGCCCTCGGCGCCTACGGGTATGCGATCTCGATCCTGAGCTTCGGTTGGCCCTGGTGGGCGGGCATCCTCGTCGGCTGCGTCGCCGCTGTGATCTTCGCGCTCATCCTGGGTATCCCGACGCTGCGCCTTCGAGCCGACTACCTCGCCATCGTGACGATCGCCGCTGCTGAGATCGTGCGCCTGCTGCTCACGACCCAGCTGTTCGACGAGTGGACGAACTCCGCCGACGGGCTCGGCGGCTACCATGCCGGTTTCCGCGGGGCGAATCCGTTCCCGAAGACCGGCGCGGACGGCGAGCCCATCATCTATGGCTTCGGACCGTGGCAGTGGACCGCCGACCAGCTCTGGGTGCGCGTGTTCGGCATCATCCTGCTCGCGATCGCCGTGTACCTCGTGTGGGCGATCATGCGCAGCCCGTGGGGTCGCGTGCTCAAGGGCATCCGCGAGGACGAGGACGCCGTCCGCTCCCTGGGCAAGAACGTCTTCTCCTACAAGATGCAGGCGCTCATGATCGGTGGCGTCTTCGGAGCGCTCGGCGGCGTGGTTTTCGCACTGCCCTCAGCGGTCGTCCCGGCGACGTACACGACGAGCCTCACGTTCTTCATCTGGACGATCCTGCTGCTCGGCGGCGCGGCCACCGTGTTCGGTCCGGTCGTCGGCTCGGTCATCTTCTGGGTGATCATGGGCTTCCTCGACAACGTGCTCCCCGTGCTTGCGCAGTCCGACATCCCGATCCTGTCGCTGCTGACCGCGCAGCAGGCCGCGACCCTCCGGTTCATCCTCGTGGGCGTCGCGCTCATGCTGATCGTCATCTTCCGCCCGCAGGGCATCTTCGGAAACAAGAGGGAGCTGACCTTTGTCAAGTAACCCGCCCAGCAACCCGCCCACTGACGAGCCGGTGGTCCCCGTCACGACCGCGACCGGCAGCATCCGTCGCCCGAAGACCACCGGTCTCGCGAAGGGCGAAGGCGTCCCCGGCGTCGCCAAGAACGACCCGATCCTCGTGATCGACAACGTCACCCGCCGCTTCGGCGGTCTGACCGCCGTGGACGTCGAGCACCTCGAGGTCCCCCGGAACGCGATCACAGCCCTCATCGGCCCGAACGGTGCCGGCAAGACGACGCTCTTCAACCTGCTGTGCGGCTTCGACAAGCCCAACAGCGGAACGTGGAGCTTCGACGGGCAGAATCTCTCGGGCATCCCGTCGTTCAAGGTCGCCCGCATGGGTCAGGTCCGCACCTTCCAGCTGACCAAGGCGCTGTCGCTGCTCACCGTGCTCGAGAACATGAAGCTCGGGGCCACCGGCCAGCGCGGCGAGAGCCTGTGGGCGAGCATCGTCCCGGCCATGTGGCGCAAACAGGACAACGACATCGAAGACAAGGCGATGGACCTGCTCACGCGGTTCAAGCTCGACGCCAAGTCCGATGACTATGCGGCCTCCCTCTCGGGCGGCCAGCGCAAGCTCCTCGAGATGGCTCGCGCCCTCATGAGCGACCCGACGCTGGTGATGCTCGACGAGCCCATGGCCGGCGTCAACCCGGCGCTCACCGAGTCGCTGCTCGACCACATCCTCGACCTCAAGGACCTCGGCATGACCGTGCTCTTCGTCGAGCACGACATGCACATGGTCCGGCACATCGCCGACTGGGTCGTCGTCATGGCCGAGGGCAAGGTCGTGGCCGAAGGCCCACCCGACACCGTCATGCAGGACCCGGCGGTGATCGACGCCTACCTCGGCAGCCACCAGGACGTCGACCTCGGCGTCGTGACCGGGCGCGTGGCCGGCGAACTCGACGCGTCCGCGGAGGAGCTGCTCGAGGAGATCAAAGAGGCCGAAGAGGCCTCGATCGCCGAGGCTGAGGAGGAGAAGAAGTGAGCGACGCCTCGACGAACCCGCGCACTCCGGGATCTGCCATCCCCGATCCCGGAGCGGCTCGCGTGGAGGGCATGAAGACCGGGACGGTCGTCGTGGAGGTCAAGGACCTCACCGCGGGGTACCTGCCCGGAATCAACATCATCAACGGCGCCAACCTCGTCGCCCGCAAGGGCGAGCTGATCGGCATCATCGGACCCAACGGCGCCGGAAAGTCGACGCTGCTGAAGTCGATCTTCGGCATGGTCAAGGTCCGTGGCGGCGAGATCACGGTCGACGGCACGAACGTCGTCGGGCTCAAGTCCGACAAGCTCGTGCAGCGCGGGGTCGGATTCGTGCCGCAGACGAACAACGTGTTCCCCTCGCTCACGATCGAGGAGAACCTGCAGATGGGGCTCTACCAGCGCCCCAAGGCCTACGCCGAGCGGCTCGACTTCGTCACGGGGATCTTCGCCGAGCTCGGCAAGCGACTCAAGCAGCGCGCCGGTTCGCTGTCGGGCGGAGAGCGCCAGATGGTCGCGATGTCGCGCGCGCTCATGATGAACCCGTCCGTCCTGCTCCTCGACGAGCCCTCGGCCGGTCTATCGCCCGTCCGTCAGGACGACGCCTTCATCCGCGTCTCCGACATCAACAAGGCCGGCGTGACCACGATCATGGTCGAGCAGAACGCCCGCCGCTGTCTGCAGATCTGCGACCGCGGCTACGTCCTCGACCAGGGCCGCGACGCGTACGAGGGCACCGGCCGCGAGCTGCTCAGCGACCCGAAGGTCATCGGCCTGTACCTGGGCAGCCTCGGCGCCGACGGAGTCTGACCCGACACACCACATAGAGAAGGAGGGGACCGGATGCTGCGGCATCCGGTCCCCTCCTCTTATCTGTGCGCGCGCTGTCCGAGCGCGCGTTCTCCTCATAACTGCTTCATCGCTGCGGCCGTCCTCCATACGTGTGCGGGCGTCCTGCTTGTGACACCGCGTTCGGAGCACGCCTGGCCGGCGCCGCGAAGGCAGAGCACGGGCCGAGCAAGCAACAGGGCCCCGGATCGCTCCGGGGCCCTGTTGCGTCGGTCTGGTTTACAGGTCGATGCGGGTGTAGAGGTTGTCGGCACCGTACTGGAAGACACCGATGGTGGCCTCGGTCGGGTCGCCGTTCTCATCGAACGTGATCGGACCGGAGAAGCCGTCGTAGTCTGCTACGCCGCCGCCGAGGATGATGTCGGCGCAGTCGGCGAAGGTGTCGCACTTCTCTCCGTCACCCGAGCCGCCCGAGACTTCCTGCAGCTTGCCGGCGATGTCGGCCGGATCGGTGGAGTTCGCGGCCAGCGACGCGAGCGCGAGCAGCACGACGGCGTCGTACGCCTCGTTGGCGTACGAGAAGTCGGTCAGCTCGGGGTTGCCCTCGCCGGTCCACCACTCGTTGAGGCGTCCCTGGAAGTCGGTGTCGGGAGCGGGACCCGCGGGGGTCGTGCCCTTCGCCCCCTCCATGCTCACTCCGGCCGGCCACTTCTCGTCCGAACCGAAGTTCTTCAGGTTGCCGTCGACGAGGTACAGGTCCTCGGCGGGGTAGCCCGCGGCGATGAGCGCCGGGCCGATCGTGTAGATCTCGTCGAACGTGATCAGCGCGATGGCGTCGGGGTTGGAGGCGAGGATCGCGGAGATCTGCGCGTCGAAGTTCGTGTCACCGGTGTTGTAGGACTGCTCGGCGACGATCTCGCCGCCCGAACTCGTGAAGGTGTCCTGGAACACCTTGTTGAGGCCCGTGCCGTACGAGTCGTTCTGGTACAGGACT
This sequence comes from Microbacterium sp. BE35, assembly GCF_031457705.1. Lineage (NCBI taxonomy): Bacteria > Bacillati > Actinomycetota > Actinomycetes > Micrococcales > Microbacteriaceae > Microbacterium > Microbacterium sp. BE35. Next base: position 343,978 of record NZ_JAVDXD010000002.1, on the reverse strand, counting down.
GCGACGTTCTCGTGACCGTCCTCGGCGACGAGGTTGCCGAGGACCTCGCCCTGGAGCGTGTCGGCCGGAGCCGTGCGCCAGTAGAGGTTGTTGTCGTCCCACGTGGTGAAGTCCAGCGACGTGTTCGCCGGGGAGAACGTGATGATTCCGGCCGCGACCGCGTCGTCGAGGAAGAGCTTCGTCACACCCGAGGACGCGGCGCCGATCGCAGCCGAGACCTTCTCGGAGATCAGCTTCTGGATGGTGGTGGCATACGCCTTGTTGTCGGTGTCGCCGGAGTCGCCCCAGACGATGTCGGGGATCGTGACGCCCTTGGCGGCGTCATTGATGTCGGCGGCCGCCAGGCCGACGCCGGCCTCCTCGGGCGGGCCGAGGAATGCGAGCGTTCCCGTCTGGGGCAGGATCGTGCCGATCTTCAGGGTGAGGTCGCGCTCCTCCGTGGGCGGAGTGGTCTCGCTGCTCCCACCGCCGCCGCCGGAACAACCGGCGAGGACGAGGGCGCTGGCGCCGATGAGCGCGATGCCACCGAGGACGGTGGTCGTGCGCGAGCGGGTGAAGACGCTCATGTTGCTCCTTGCTGTGCGATTACAACGGGAACGGCTCGGGCGCCGACCCAGTGCACTAAACCTAATCGTCGTCAAGCGTCGCCAATGTTGCCTTTCGTTAACGATCTGTAACAGCTTGAAAACCGTGATCGGACCGTAATTCCAGACGCTCTCCGGGTCCCTCCGCTGTGGATAACTCGCAGGCCCGTTCGCGCGCACCGCCGGAACCGATTCCGCTGCCGGCGCCGGCCTCCCATACCCCTTGCGGGTATACACTGGACCGAGCGGGTACCCCTGAGGGGTATCCCCCCATGACCCAGAGGAGAAATCATGGCTGAGGCCGAGTACACGGTGACGGGAATGAGCTGCGGGCACTGCGAGGCGTCCGTGCGCGGCGAGGTGTCCAAGCTCGAGGGCGTCCAGGACGTCCAGGTGAGCGCGGCCGCCGGCACGCTGAAGATCGTCTCCGCCGCCGAGCTCGCTGACGACGCCGTCATCGCGGCCGTCGACGAGGCCGGCTACAGCGCCGTCCGCGCATGAGCGAGCCCTCGATCCCTGCCGCCCGGTTCGAACTCGAGATCGGCGGGATGACGTGCGCGTCGTGCGCCGCGCGGATCGAGAAGCGGCTGAACCGGATCGACGGGGTCGAGGCATCCGTCAACTACGCCACCGAGAAGGCGTTCGTCACCGCTCCCGCAGAACTCGACCCGCAGGCGCTCATCCAGGAGGTCGAGAAGACCGGGTACACGGCTGCGCTGCCCGCACCGCCGGCGACCGAGCCCTCCGCTGAAGAGGCCGCAGACCCCGAGCTCACCAGCCTGCGGCAACGGCTCATCGGATCGATCGTGCTGTCGGCGCCGGTGATCCTCCTGGCGATGATCCCGGCGCTGCAGTTCACCTACTGGCAGTGGGCGTCGCTGGCGCTCGCGGCGCCGGTGGTCGTGTGGGGCGCGTGGCCGTTCCACCGCGCCGCCTGGATCAACCTGCGCCACGGTGCGGCCACGATGGACACGCTGATCTCGCTCGGCGTCTCTGCGGCGTTCCTGTGGTCGCTGTACGCGCTGTTCTTCGGGCACGCGGGCATGCCGGGGATGACGCACACCTTCGAGTGGTCGGCCACCCCGCCGGGCGGCGCGGGCGACATCTACCTCGAAGTCGCCGCCGGCGTCACGACGTTCGTGCTCGCGGGCCGGTACTTCGAGCAGCGGTCGAAGCGCCGCGCGGGAGCTGCGCTGAGGGCCCTGCTCGAGATCGGCGCGAAGGACGTCGCCGTCCTGCGCCCCTCGGGCGACGGCGCCGCCGAGGTGCGCGTGCCGGTCGCCGACCTCCGCGTCGGCGAGGAGTTCGTCGTGCGGCCCGGCGAGAAGATCGCCACCGACGGCGTCGTGACCTCCGGGACCTCCGCCGTCGACGCCTCGATGGTGACGGGCGAATCGGTCCCCGTGGAGGTCTCCCCCGGCGATGCGGTCGTCGGCGCCACCGTCAACGCGGGCGGCCGTCTCGTGGTGCGCGCGACGCGCGTGGGCGAGGACACTCAGCTCGCGCAGATGGCGCGGCTCGTCGAGGACGCCCAGTCGGGCAAGGCCCAGGTGCAGCGCCTGGCCGATCGCATCTCCGGCGTGTTCGTCCCGATCGTGCTGCTGATCTCCCTCGGCACGCTGGTGGCCTGGCTCCTCATCGGCGCCCCGGCTTCCATGGCCTTCACCGCGGCCGTCGCCGTGCTCATCATCGCCTGCCCGTGCGCCCTGGGGCTCGCGACCCCCACCGCCCTCCTCGTCGGCACCGGCCGCGGCGCGCAGCTCGGCATCCTCATCAAGGGTCCCGAGGTGCTCGAGTCCACGCGCACGGTCGACACGGTCGTGCTCGACAAGACAGGCACCGTCACCACCGGACGCATGTCGCTCATCGACGTCGTGATCACCGGATCCGCCGACCCGCACACGAACCAGGCGTCCGCGGCCCGCGCCGAGCTGCTGCGTCTCGCGGGTGCCCTGGAGCACGCCTCCGAGCACCCCATCGCGCAGGCGATCGCCCGTGCCGCGACCGCCGAGGCCGGAGACCTCCCCCACGTCGAGTCGTTCCAGAACGTTCCCGGCAAGGGCGTCACGGGCATCGTCGAGGGGCACGCGGTGCTCGTCGGCCGCGACGCCCTGCTCGCCGACTGGGCGCTGACCCTCCCCGACGACCTCGCCGTCGCGAAAGCCGCGGCCGAGGCGCTCGGCCGAACCCCGGTGCTCGCCGCGTGGGACGGCGCGGTGCACGGCCTCCTCGTCGTCGCCGACCAGGTCAAGCCCACCAGCCGCGAGGCGGTGAGGCAGCTCAAGGCCCTCGGCCTCGTGCCGGTGCTCCTCACCGGCGACAACGCCGCCGTGGCACAGGCCGTCGCCGACGAGGTCGGCATCGAGCGCGTGATCGCCGAAGTGCTCCCGCAGGACAAGGTCGCCGTCGTCGCCGAGCTCCAGGGCGAGGGCCGCGCCGTCGCGATGGTCGGCGACGGCGTGAACGACGCCGCCGCCCTCGCGCAGGCCGACCTCGGCCTCGCGATGGGAACCGGGACGGATGCTGCGATCGAGGCCTCCGACATCACCCTGGTCCGCGGCGATCTGCGCAGCGCTTCCGACGCGATCCGCCTCTCGCGGGCCACCCTCGGCACGATCAAGGTCAACCTGTTCTGGGCCTTCGCGTACAACGTGGCCGCGATCCCGTTGGCGGCGCTGGGCCTGTTGAACCCTATGATCGCCGGAGCGGCGATGGCGTTCTCGAGCGTCTTCGTGGTGGGCAACAGCCTGCGCCTGCGCCGCTTCCGCAGCCTCTCGACCGCTCACCGTTGAAGGAGCCCGACATGACCGACACCACCCTCGAGCACGCGCACTCCGACTCCTCCGAGCACTCCCACCACGGCTACATCACCGACAAGGACAAGTACCTCAATCGCCTCAAGCGCATCGAGGGGCAGGCGCGCGGCATCCACAAGATGGTCGAGGACGAGAAGTACTGCATCGACATCCTCACGCAGATCAGCGCGCTGACCTCCGCGCTGGAAGCCGTCGCCGTGGGTCTGCTGGATGACCACCTGCGCCACTGCGTGGTGGATGCCGCGCGCCTGGGCGGCGCCGAGGCCGACGCGAAGATCACCGAGGCCACGCAGGCCATCGCCCGCCTGGTGCGCTGAGCGCTAGGCCGCGACGCGGCTGCGGCGGGCGTGGATCAGCGAATCGACCGTGAGGACGACGAGCGCCACCCACACGAGACCGAAGCCGATCCAGCGCTCGAGGGGCATCGGCTCGCCGAGCAGGAGCCAGCCCACGAGGAACTGCAGGACCGGCGCGACGAACTGCAGCAGCCCGATGGTCGTGAGCGAGACGCGGCGCGCGCCCGCGGCGAAGAGCAGCAGCGGCACCGCGGTGATGACACCCGTCAGGCTGAGCAGCACGGTGTGCTGCCAGCCGTCCGCCCCCATCGTGAGCCCCTCGGTCGCGCCGACGATCACGAGCACCACCACCGCGATCGGGGTGAGCCACAGCGTCTCGAGAGTCAGGCCGCTCACGGCGTCGACCGACGGCCCGACCTTCTTCTTCACGAGGCCGTAGACGCCGAAGGATGCCGCGAGCGTGAGCGCGATCCACGGGAAGGCGCCATACCCGATCACGATCACGGCGACCGCCGCCGCCGCGATGCCGATGGCGACCCACTGCGTCGGCCGCAGGCGCTCGCGCAGCACGAGCACGGCGAGCAGCACCGTCGCGATCGGGTTGATGAAGTAGCCCAGGCTGGTCTCGATCACGTGGCCGTTCAAGGCCCCGTAGATGAACACCTGCCAGTTGACGTAGATCAGCAAGCCCGCGATCACGGTGAGGCCGAGCACCCTCGGCTGCCGGAAGATCGCCGCAAGCCGCGGCCACGTGCGGGTCACCGTGAGCAGCAGCGCGCAGAAGACGAGCGACAGCAGGATGCGCCACGCCACGATCTCCCACGGACCGGTGGGCGCCAGGAGCAGGAAGTACAGCGGGAGGAAGCCCCACAGCAGGTACGCGGAGAACGTGAAGACCCCGCCGAGCCGGCGTTCCCGGGCTTCGACGGTGTCGGACACGACCCTGCGGGTGCCGGTGGTGACGCCCAGGTCGAGCGCCGTCGAATCGTCGAGCCCGTCCACCACGTCGCGACCGGGAAGCGAAGACTGCTCGTGACTCACTGCGTCAGCCTACGCCCGGCCCACCGGGGCGCGCTCCGCAGCCGAAGGGTCCCAGCATCCGTTCTCCGTCATCCGTGGTGTCATTCCTGCCACCGTCGGACGACCCGCTCCTCCCCTCCCCTCGCATCGCCTCGCTGCTCCGCAGTCACTTCTGGTGCGTTGCGGGCCATCGGCTCCCACCCTTTGTGACCGCGGAGCACATCGTGTCGTGCACGCAGACGACGAAAGGGCCGAATGCCGAAGCATCCGACCCTTTCGGGGTGCGCGTGGTGCGCGAGAACTCAGCGAACGACGACCGCGAGGACGTCGCGAGCCGACAGGACGAGGAACTCGTCGCCGCCGAACTTGACCTCGGTGCCGCCGTACTTGCTGTAGATCACGCGGTCGCCGACGGCGACGTCGAGCGGGATGCGGTTGCCGTTGTCGTCGATACGACCCGGGCCCACCGCCACGACCTCGCCCTCCTGGGGCTTCTCCTTGGCGGTGTCGGGGATGACCAGACCGCTGGACGTGGTCTGCTCGGCCTCGACCTGCTTGATGACGATGCGGTCCTCGAGCGGCTTGATGGAAACCGACACGGTCTACCTCTTCTTTCTTGAGACTAAGACTCGTTAGCACTCTGACGTTGAGAGTGCTTACGTCAGTCTAGGCAACCGGCTGGCACTCATGCAACGTGAGTGCCAATGCATGTCATGCACGCTCCGCCTGAGCCCGAGCGCGACCGGACAGATCCGGCCCCGATGTATCAGCCCGCCCACCCGGCGGCTCCTGGAGACATGGCCACGGAACGCAACCCCCTCTCGCAATACGTGAGCCTTGGTGGTAGACCTGACGTCATCGGGGGTTGTGTCCTGAACCTGGGGATTTTCGGGCGATGACGAAGAGTTTCACGCTCGCTGTGGACATCGGCACCAGTAGGACTGCCGCATCCACAGCGATGACAGATGCAGAAGGAAACGTCGAGACGGCGCGGTTCGCGCTGGGGCGACAAGCGGACAGCGCGCCGACGGCGGTGTTCGTCGCCGACGACACCCTGCTGTACGGCGAGGCTGCTGAGAGACGCGGGCTCGCACAGCCCGAACGGCTGGTGCGCGAGTTCAAGCGCCGGATCGGCGACGACGTGCCGGTGGTGGTCGCCGGCCGCCGGCTCGCGACCGAAGAGCTGTTCGCAGGCATGGTGGCGTGGGTGGTCGAGGCCGTCGCCGAACGCGAAGGGCGCCACCCCGACGCGATCGTCGCCACCGTCCCGGTGACGTGGGGCGACTACCGCCGCAGCCTCGTCGTGGCCGCCCTGGCTGCCGAGGTGTCGTGCCCGGTGACGCTCGTCGCCGAGCCCGTCGCGGCGGCGTGGCACTACCACGCCACGTCCGCGCTCGACGGCGACCGCGTGCTGGCGGTGTACGACCTGGGCGGCGGCACCTTCGATGCGGCGCTGGTGGGCGCCGCGCCGGACGGCACGCTGCAGATCATCGGATCGCCGGCGGGCATCCCCGACTTCGGGGGCGCGGACTTCGACGATCTCGTGGTGCGCCATACGATCGCCGCCGCCGGCCTCTCGACGGCGGACCTCGCTGCCGATCCCGAGGCGCGCGTCGCGCTCGCGGCGCTGCGACGCGAGTGCGTCGAAGCAAAGGAGGCGCTCTCGTTCGACTCCGAGGCCGCCATCCCGGTCTTCCTGGGTGGCGCGGGAACGACCGTGCGCATCACGCGAGCCGAGTTCGAGGCTCTCATCGAACCGGGGATCGAGCGCACCATCGACGTGCTGCATTCGCTGCTCGAGACCAACGACATCGGCGCGCGCCTGGACGCGATCCTGCTCACCGGCGGCTCCTCACGCATCCCGCGCGTCGCGCAGCTGCTGTCGGACCGCCTCGATGCCCCGATCGCGGTGGATGCCGATCCCAAAGCCATCGTGGCGCTCGGCGCCGCCCGCATCGTCGCCGGCGGGCACGCTCACCGTGCGCCCGCCGGGACTGCGGCGGTGTTCGGCGCGGGAGTGGCTGCTGCCGCGGTCACCGCGCCGGCCGATGCCCTCGACCTCTCACCGGCCACCGACGCGGAAGTCGCGGCATCCGGGTTCCCGGACGAGCGCACCCGCGCCGGCCGCCGGCGTTGGATCCGGCGTGTGCCTACCGCGGCGGCTCTGGCCGGCGGGTCGATCGTGCTCGCGAGCGGCATCGTGCTGGCCAGCGCCACCGGGCTCGGCAACGGCACGCTCCCGGCCGACGAGGCGCAGACGGCGTCGTTCGGCGAGTGGCTGGGCGTGGCCCTCGGCGAAGCGCCGGCCGCGGCGGCCGAATCGGGGCCCGCTCCCCCGACGGCGACTCCCGTCCCGCCCGACAAGAAGGCTGCGCCGCCGCCCAGCGTGACACCCAACCCGCGGCTTCGCGTGGCGGAGCGGGCGACCGAGGCTCGCCAGGCGGAGACCGCGGCACCGGAGTCGGCATCGCCGAAGACGGATTCGACCGGCACGCCGTCCAAGCCCTCGACACAGACGGGGAGCGACGCGGCGACGGACCCGCAGACCGATCCGGCGGCGGATCCCACCACGGATCCCCCACCGGACCCGATACCGGATCCCACGCCCGACCCGACCCCGGACCCCACACCCGAGCCGACCCCGGACCCCACACCCGACCCGACCCCGGACCCCACACCCGACCCGACCCCGGACCCCACACCCGACCCGCAGCCGCCCGCACCGGAGCCCACTCCCGTGCCCCCGGCGCCCGAGCCCGAACCGCCGGCCCCTGAGCCGACACCGGAGCCGCCGGCACCCGAGCCCCAGCCCTCGTCGACCCCGGAGCCCGGGTGATGTCGGCGATCACCAACGTCGTGCGCATCGATCACTCCGTGCCGACGCCCGCGGGCCCGGCTTCCCAGGTGACGCCCGTCCTGGTCGCCGCCGCGCGCTCGGTGGAGCTGGATGCCTTCCGCTTCGCCGGCCGGAGCCTGCGCCTGGTCGTGTCGGGAAGCGCAGGATCGGGCAAGACCGTGCTGCTGCATCACCTGGCCGGCCTTCTCGCCGCAGAGGGGACCGCGACCATCGGGCTGCGCGCAGGCACCGACGTCCCCTCGGTCCCGCGCGAGAGCGTTCTGCTCGTGGACGACGCCCACCTGCTGAGCCAGGCGCAGGTGGCGGCCCTGATCGCACGTGCCGAGGACCCCGACGCGGGCCTGGTCGTGGCCTTGCGCAGCTGGCCGGCCCGCCCCGATCTCACGACACTCGGCCGTCTGCTGGAGCGCACTCGTCCCGCCCTGCTGCTGGGCGAAGTGAGCGCGTCGCGCCTCCGCGAGGAGCCCGGCGTGGGTTTCGGCGCGTGCGACGATGACATCCTCCGGCTGACCGGAGGCATCGCCTGGCTGGTCCACGAGTGCGCCGCCGCCCACGACGCCGCGGACTGCTGCGACCCCGGCCACTTCGCCCTTCAACGTGCGATCCGCCCCCGCGTCCGCCATCGCCTCGAGTCCGCATCACCGCGGCTGCGGCGCCTCGTCGAGGACCTCTCCCTCGGGCTGTTCCCGACGGAGGATGCCGCGCCCACGGACGAGCCGGGCGCGCTGCTCGCCGAGGGATACGCCGAAGGCCTGCTCACGGGCGAGGGCCGCCCAGCACCGGCGATCGCCGAGACCGCGCGTGCCATGACGCCGGTCACCCGGCTCCCCGACGTCATCCGCGCGGCATCGCCGCACACCCTGCGCGACGGGCACCTGACCGCGTGGCTCGCCGGCATCCCCGACCCGCACGCCGCGGACGCGCTCGTCACGCGCGCACGGCAAGAGGCGCCCCGCGACGCCGACCTCGCCGCCCGGCTGTTCGACCTCGCCGTCGCGTGCGGTGCCGAGGCATCCGCACTGGCCGAAGAGCGCGCGTGGGCCGCCTGGGCCGCCGGGCGGCTCGACGAGGCCGGTGTGCTGCTGGACGGCTTGCTCGCCCACCGCGACGGCGCGCGCGGGCGGGTCGTCGACCTCGCAGCGGCGGTCTGGGCCGAGCGCGGCATGATGCCCCTCGCGCACGACACCTACCGCTTGAACCGGCCCGCGCACACCGGTCCGGACATCCACGAGCGGATCGCAGCGCTGGCCGCCGGGGATCCGTCCGTTGCGTCGGCCGAGATCTCACCCGATGCCCGCGGCGCGGTCACCTCCCCGCCCTCGACGCTCGGCACCGCGCACACGCTGCTCGATCGGGGACTGACCGCGACACTCGACAACGCCCCCGACGCCGCCGTGAGCGACCTTCAGCGCGCATCGGAGCTGTACACCGCCTCCGCCGACCGATCTCCCTCGGTCGAGCTGCCGGCCGTGATCGCGGCGGCGGCGGCCATCGGCGTGGGAGACCCTGCCACCGCACAGGCGATCGTCGACACCGCTCTGCACGGCGGGCAGGGCGGAGTCAACCGGCGCGCGCGGCTCGAACTTTGGTCGTCGTGGATCGCGCTGCAGCGCGAGCGGCCCGACGCCGCGCGCGCCGCCCTCACCCGCGCGACCTCGGCACGGGCGCTGACCCCGCGAGACGACGCGCTCGCGGCCACCATCTCCATCGGCCTGGCACGGCGCTACGACGATGCCGCGGGACTCGCGGCAGAGTGGCGCACGTCGCGGCCGCGCATCTCGCGCGCCGAGCCCGACCTGTTCTCCCTCCTCGCACTGTCGGAGCTGGTGATCGCCGCCGCACGGCTCGGCGACGCGGTGTCGATGCAGCCCGCCTTCGAGCGCGCGCTGGAGCTCGTCGGAACCCTGGGAGACCCGCCGATCTGGTCGGCGCCGCTGCATTGGGCGGGCATCCAGCGCGGCATCCTGCTCAATCATCCCGACGCCCTCGCCCCGCACGCCCGCGCCCTCGTGGCCGCCGCGGCGCACAACCGGCTCGCCGCGCGCATGGCCCACGCCGGCAAGGTGTGGACCGCGGTGCTCGCAGGCACCGTCGACCCCGACGCGGTCGAGGGCGCCGCACGAGGGCTCGCGGCGGTGGGGCTGGCATGGGACGGCGCCCGTCTCGCCGGGCACGGCGCGAGCCGGTCCGACGACCGAAAGGTGATCGCCCACTTGCTCGCGTGCGCCCGGGAGCTGCATCCGCGCGAGACCGCGCGGCCGTCGGACGAAGGTCAGGATGCGGCGACGGGCGACCTCACGGCCGAGGGTCCGCTGAGCGAACGCGAGCGGGAGGTCGCGGAGCTGGTGCTGCAGGGCAAGACCTATGCGGAGATCGGTGCCGCCATCTTCATCTCGCCGCGCACGGCCGAGCACCACATCGCCCACATCCGGCGCCGGCTGAACGCGACCTCGCGATCGGACCTGCTCTCGAAGCTCCGCATCGCACTCGAGGGCGGCACGCAGGTCACGCCCGACACGGAACGAGGGGGGCGGAGGGGATGACCCCGCACCCCGACCCCCACTTCATCGGACGAAACCCCGATGCCACCGCTCACACCGCGGCCTACCCTGAAAATGCCATCGACCTTCAGTGCGGAGGTGTCGTCACATGACCACGCCCTTGGTGCAAGTCGCCAATTCCATCATCGAGTTCATCCTGAGCCTGCTGCGAGATCCCGCAGCACTGGCCGAACTGGAGAACGACCCCGAAGCCACCCTCGCCAAGAGCAAGGTGGCCGGGATCTGCGCCGACGACGTGCGGGCGGTGGCCCCCATCATCTACGACCGGCACGACGTGGTGCCGCGCAGCACACCCACGCCTTCCACGCACAGCACTCACAACGACGTCCTCAACGAGATCACGCGCATCACCAACAACTGGACGACGATCGACAGCCGATCGACCATCGTCGACCAGTCGGTCAATCAGAACATCTGGACCGAGGGCGGCGACGTGACCCAGGTCTTCGACCAGACGGCGGGCGTCGCCTCGGGCGACGGCTCGGTGGCCGCCGGCGACGACATCGGGAGCACACCCGAGGACGACGCCGACGAGACGCCGACCCTGCCGGACGTTCCCGGCCTCCCCGACGAGGCCGCAGCCGGCCTCGACGAGATCACGGCGGGCCTGGGCACCGTGGCATCCGACGCCGGATCGGCGCTCGCCGACGACGCCGGATCCACCGCCGACGACGCGGCGGCGCCGGTCGCCGATCAGCCCGGCGACGAGGTGGCGGCCGCTGCCCAGGATGCCGGCATCCCGCAGCAGACGGCGGCGGTCGTGGACGATGCGACGACGATTCCCGAGCAGGCGTCGACCGCTCCCGCAGCGTACGAGGCACCACCGGCCGAGGTCGACGACGCCGTGTGGAGCGAGCCGGTCGACACCGTCGACGTCGAGGATGTCGCCTACCCGGATGAACTCGGCGAGGAGCAGTAGCCGACGGTGACAGACCCCGTTTCGCGGGCCGAACAGTCCGCCCCCGAACCGACCGCGCGCGCCGCGGCCGGGTCGGCGAAGGCGCCTCCACAGCGGCCCCCGCTGCACAACCCCAACACGGCCCCTGTGCTCACCAAGCTGACGCCGCCCTTCTCGGTGCGCGTGAGCGAGCTGTGCTGGATCCTCAGCTTCTTCGCCGGCGGCTTCGCGGTGGTCTACTTCTTCGTCATCCGCAAGGAGCAGCTGCCGCTCATCTCCGACGCGGTCCGCACGGTCGACGCGACGCGCAGCGACCAGACGTACTCGACAGCCTCTGACATCATCTTCTGGTCGGTGTTCGGCGTCATGGTGGCGATGCTGCTGCTGCAGATCACCCTCCTGGTCTCGTTCATGGCGAGGCGGCCGCAGATGAGGTGGTGGCAGCTGCTCACCTGGGTGGTCCAGGTCGCGACCCTGGCGGTGTCACTGGACATCGCCCTGACGGGCGAACGTGCCGCACCCCTGCGCCTCATCCTCGCCGCGCAGTGCGGCCTGGTGCTGCTGGCACTGCTGGCGAGCGTGATGCCCAAGGCGCTGGCCTGGTCAGCGAGGCAGCACGACGTCGTCCGCCAGCAGGTCGACGCCCGCGCCGCTCGGTGAGGACGCCGACCCGGGCCGGATGGCGATCTGCTCGAGGCTGCGGATGACGACGTGGCACAGCCCGACCGCGGCACGCTCGGTGAGGGGCGACTCGGCGAGCGCACGCCAGCGCGCGAGGAGCCGCTCGGTGCGGGCGCCGACGGCGGCGGCGTCCGCGGTGTCGTCGAGTCCGACGCGAGCCGCTGCCGAACTGCCGCCCCCGCCGACGATGCGCTCGGCCTCCGCTATCCGCTCGGGCGGCAGCGGATAGCCGCCCGCCCGCGTGCGCGACAGCGCGTCGAGCTCGCGCAGGGAGTGGGTGGTGGCGAAGATGCGCTCGATCTCGGCGAGCAGCGCATCGGAGCCCAGCCGCGGCCGTTCCCGCAGCAGCTGCTCGAGCCCCGGCAGCACGCCGTACACCTTCAGGGTGTCGGCCCGCGCGCGGAAGTGGTCGCGCACGAGCGCCTGCAGCGTGGTCAGCCCGCTCTGCTGGACCAGCCCTTCCGCCAGAGCGGTCGACGAGGACGCGCCACCGCGGATGAGAGCGGCCGAGAGACGGATGCCGTAGAGCCCGAAGCGCGAGAGAAGTGCCCGTCGGCGCGAATCGGCCAGCGAGATCACACCCGTGAGGGTGGCGAACCGGTCCGCCGAGACGAGGAGGCGCTCGCGTGCGCTGCGCTCGAGCTGGGCGACCTCGGCCAGCGCGCGGTACTCGTCTTCGCGGAGCGTGCGGGCCGTCTCGGCGAGCAGACCCGCGACAGGGACGACATCGAGCACCAGCGCGCGCAGGTCGGCGTCCTCGGCGTAGCGCCGTGCGACCTGCCCCGCCGAGACCAGCGAGTCGATGCGCGCCGAGCCCACCTCGTCCGCGCGCGACAGCACGGCGATCGCATTGACGGTGAGCGCGTCGCCCACCGCCACGTCACGGAACGACTCCAGGAACCCGCGGTCCGAGGCGTGCAGGTGACGCATGAGGTAGATGACGGCGTCGGGCGCCGACGCGCTGCCGCGCTGGGTCAGGAACCCGTGGGCGCGGGCCGACACGTCGGTGGACAGCGAGGCGATGCCCGGCGTGTCGATGAGGACCACCGATCGAAGGGCCTCCGAGGGCCAGCCGACGTCGATCCATGCCACCTCGTCGGCGTTCGCACCGCCGAGGTCGAGGACGGTCCGACCGTCCTCCCGGTGGAAGCGGAGGCGCCGCGGCTCCCCTTCGAGCGGGTGCAGCGTGATGCTCGGGGTGTCGGCGCGGCGATACCAGGTGACGACGCGGGTGCACTCGCCGGCGTCGGTGGCGGCGAGCTCCTCCCCGAGCAGGGCGTTGAGCAGCGTCGACTTGCCGGCCTTCACCATGCCGGCGAGGGCGATGCGCAACGGCCCTTGCAGCCGGAGGTCGAAAGCGCGGATCGCCTGCGTGGTCGCCGGGTCGTCCGCGTACAGCTCCAATGCCTCGCGCGCGACGCGACGCGCATCCGCCAGAGCCGGCTCCCTCATCCGCTGCTGCTTCCGCTCACGTTCCGGTCCCCAGCTGAGCAGGCATCGCCGAGACGGCCTGCGGTGCCGGCCGGGCAGGTGCGATCTCCGCGCGCAATGCGTCGATCTGCCGCAGCTGCATCCGCAGCTGCTTGACGCGCTCCTCCCGCTTGCCGCTCTCCACCGTCGCGGCCTGCTTGGCGGCGTTCACGGCCTCGGTGAAGGAGCGGTGCAACTCGTCGGCCATGGCGCCGAAGTGGTCGCGCGCCGCCCGCTGGACCAGTCGGAGGCGGTCCTTGAGCTGCTTGCCGGCCTGGAAGACGACTTCGTCGATATACCGGCGCACGATGTTCTTGGCCTCCGCCTGACGGCGGGCGAGACGATTGCCCATGTCCTCGCGGAAGGCGCGGCGACCGACGATCACCCCGGCCAGCAGCGACAGCGGGTTGATCAGCGGCAGTCCGATGAGTCCGGTCATGAGACCCACCATGAGGACGCCGCCGTAGGACCCGCGCACGCCGATGAAGATCTTCTCGGCGGCGCTCATGCGTCCCTCGTCGAGGTCGGCGATCGCATCGACAGGATCCAGCACGCCGGCGGCGTCCGCGACGTCGATCGAGGGGATGCTCTCCTCCCCCTCGAGGAAGAGCTCGGCGACCTGCTCCGACAGCCAGCGGGCGCGTTCGTCGGTCCACACGAACGTCTCCGAGACGGCTGCCGAGACCCGCTCGTCGAGCCACTCGGTGATCTGGTTCCAGATGGGACCGGGATCACCCTCCTCGATGGATGCCTCCGCCTCACGCTGCACTTTGCGCAGGCGATCGCGCAGGTCGTGCTCCATGTCGGAGATGAGGTCGGCCACGCCGTCGGTGAGGGTCACCTGCCACCGCGACGACCGGCTCCGGAACTCGTCAGCACGGGTCTTCGCCTCCTCCAGCTGCACGAGCAGCTGCGGCGTGACCTCGGGCTCGACCAGGGCCGTCAGCTCCGCGCGGAGGGCCATCGTCAGCTGGTCCACGACCGAGGCGAGGTCGTGGACGGCGCTGCGCTCGTGGATCAGCTCGGCGCGCTCGAGGATGTCTTGGCGCAGGTGGGTCACCAGCGCGGGAAAGCCCGACTCGTCGTTGAGCTCCGCGTCGCGCTGCTCCGCGGCCATCAGCCGGAGGTCGCTCGAGACGGAGAAGATCGGGATGTCCCCGATCTTGGTCAAGTGACCGCGGTCGATGGCCTCGATGTCCCGCCACTGCGGGTAGAGGTCGGTCTTGGCCAGCACCGCGGCGACATTGGGCGATACGCGCATCGCGTGCCGCAGGAACTGCATCTCGGGCTCGGTGTACTCCTGCGACGCGTCAGACACCAGGATCACCGCGTGGGCGCTGGACAGCGCCGACAGCGTCAGCAGCGCGCTGCGCGAGTCCAGGCCTCCGACGCCCGGGGAATCGACGAGCCGCAGTCCTCCGCGCAGGATCTCCCGCGGCAGCAGCACTTCGGCCGACACGATGCGACGCACGTTGTCGGGGTTTCCTTTCGCCGACACGTAGTCGGCCAGCTCCCCGAGCGGGATCTCCTGCCGGCGCAGCTCTCCGCGGGACTCGCCCTCGGGCTGCACGAGGACGGTCGCCGACGGCTCGGGCGCGTAGCCCACCATCGTGGGCACGGTCGTCGCCACGTCGTCGTCGACCGGACAGGCAGGCGCGTTGACGAGCGCGTTGACGAGCTTGCTCTTGCCCTGCTTGAACTCGCCGACGACGATCACCCGGACGTGCGGGTCGCGCAGGCGATCGCGGGTGTCGACGAGCCGGCGCACGAGATCGCGGCGCCCTGCCTGGGCGGCGACCCTTCCGACCTTGTCGACCAGTTCGAAGAGGGCGACGTCTCGACCGGCGGGTGCGGGATCGCCCGGCTGGATGTCCGCGCGCGGGACCATTCCGCTGTTCTCGTCAGTCAACGACTCTGTTGCCTCTCGTCTCGCCTCTGCGTCGGATCAGGCCGGGAAGTCGAACGCCGACGCGCCCGGGTCGATGCCCAGGTCGGGTGAGGCATCGTCGCCCCACAGCACGTCGGCATCGACATCCCAGTCCGATGCGGTGACGTTCGCGATCTCGTCGGTGAACGCGTTCGCGAACGGATCGTCATCGACCATCACGTCCGTCGGCGCCCAGTCGGCGACGGCGTCCTCGGGCCCCGGGGCGAAGGCGGGCCCGGCGTCGACGGTGATGCCGTCGGCGTCGTCCCAGTCAGCGCGATCCGCCATTGCGCTCCCCTCCCTCTCAGTATCCCTCTGCGGCGCCGTCGCCGATAGCCTTCCTGCCGCGGATACCGGCGTGCGCCCGGCCGTGTGAACGGCCGGGCGCGCTCCCCCAGTCCCGCGACACCGTCAGCGGATGCGGTGCGGCCGGCCGCGCGTGGGCGGCCGACCGAACCGAGCAGCACTCCTACATGTCGAAGTCGGCCTGCGTGGCATCGGGGCTGTTCACGATGCCGTCGTTCTCGAGGTCGACGTCCACGTCCGTGTCGTACTCGTTGAACGAGTCGTCCAGGTCCGCCGACATCGAGTTGTCCTGGAACGAGTCGTCGATGTCGACATCCGTGTCGATGGAGTTGTCGCTGTTGTCGGAGTTGTCCGAGTTGTCGTTGAACGCGTCGGAGATGTCCGTGTCGAGGTCCCAGTTCATCGAGTTGTCCGAGTTGTCCGAGTTGTCGGAGTTGTCCGAGTTGTCGGAGTTGTCCGAGTTGTCGGAGTTGTCCGAGTTGTCGGAGTTGTCCGAGTTGTCGGAGTTGTCGTTGAACGCATCGGAGATGGAGACGTCGATCGGGTTGAACGAGTCCTCGATGTCGACGTCCCAGTTCGTGGAGTTGTCGATGTCGACGTCGTCTCCTGCCGCCGCGGAGCCGTCGCCCGAGGCCAGACCGCCCGTCTGCCCGAAGACCTGCGACACCGAGCCGTCGGCCCAGATGTTCTGGTTCACGGACTGGTCGAACATCGACGTACGGCTGTCGATCGTCAACCCGCCGGCACCCGCTGCGAGGCCCGCGCCGCCGGCGCCGCCGCCGAGGTTGAGGTCACGGAAGCCCGTCTGGTACTGGCGAACACCGGTCGAGATCGAGTGGTCGTTGAGCGTCTGGGTGTTGAACGAGTCTGTGATGGAGACGTTCGTCGAGTGGTCGGAGTTGTCCGAGTTGTCCGAGTTGTCCGAGTTGTCGTTGTACGAGTCCTCGGTCTCCATCGAGTTGTCGACGGAGTTGTCGGAGTTGTCGTTGTACGAGTCCTCGGTCTCGGTCGAGTTGTCGGAGTTGTCGTTGTACGAGTCCTCGGTGTCGGTGTCGGTGTCGACCGAGTTGTCGGAGTTGTCCGAGTTGTCCGAGTTGTCCGAGTTGTCGGAGTTGTCAGAGTTGTCGGAGTTGTCCGACTGGTTCCCGATGCCGACCGCCGCGTTGTTGGACGAGCTGTCGGTCGAGTTGTCCGAGTTGTCCGAGTTATCCGAGTTGTCCGAGTTGTCGGAGTTGTCGGAGTTGTCGTTCAGCGAGTCCGCCAGATCGACGTTCGTCTGAAGACCCAGCAGGTTGTTGTTGTCGTCGGCCATGATGATCTTCCTCACTTGACAGGTGCCGGTCGGCTCTTGATCCGAGTGTGCTGCTGCACGCGCACCCGGGCATCGGGGAGGATCCCGCACTTCCCCGATGCCGGGAGGGGGATCCGATAGGGGTTATCGGGGGCGCGGAGGGGCGATGGACGTAGGCTCGGCGGGTGGAACTGCCCGAACTCCAAGCGCTCCTGACTGCCGAGGGGCTGCGTCTGCTCGACACGATGCCGCCCGTGGACTCCGCCGACGACGTCGCGCGAGCCGTGACGAGGCTGCGCCGAGACGGGCACTCCCCCGATCTCGTCTCCGCTGTCGTCGGCCAGGCGCGGCTTCGCACGCGCGGCCGGGCGAAGTTCGGTGATCTGGCCGAGCGGATGCTGTTCACGAGGGCCGGGCTCGAGCAGGCGACGCGCCTGCCCGTCGCGGCACGCCACGCGGCGCGGTTCCGCGAGGCGGGATTCGACCGCGTGGCCGACCTCGGCTGCGGGATCGGCGGCGACGCGCTGGGCCTGGCGGGGCTCGGGCTGCGAGTGACCGCCGTCGACGCCGACGAGGTGACCGCCGGCATCGCCGCGTACAACCTCGCCCCCTTCGGCGCGGATGCCGAGGTGCGCCTCGGCACCGCGGAGGACGCCGACCTCACCGGGGTCGACGCCGTGTGGCTGGACCCCGCACGGCGCACGCCCGGGCACTCCGAGACCTCCCGCACCCGCCCCGGCGACTGGTCGCCGTCGCTGGACTGGGTGTTCGATCTGGCCCGACGCCTGCCCGTCGGTGTGAAGCTCGGCCCCGGACTCGACCGCGCCCTCATCCCCGACGATGTCGAGGCGCAGTGGGTGAGCGCCGACGGGTCCACGATCGAGCTCGTGCTCTGGTCGCGGGCCGTCGCACGACCAGGCGTCCGCCGCGCCGCGCTCGTCATCCGCGGTGACCAGGCTCACGAGGTGACGGCGGAGACGGATGCTGCGGACGAACCCGCGCGCGAACTCGGCGCCTTCCTGCACGAGCCCGACGGCGCCGTCATCCGCGCGCGCCTCATCGGCGACGTCGCGCGCACGCTCGAGGCGGGGATGCTCGACGAGCACATCGCCTACCTCACCTCGGACGCCGCCCTCACCTCGCCGTTCGTGTCGACGTTCCGTGTGAGGGAGGTCCTGCCCGCCGACGAGAAGGCGCTCGGCAAGGCGCTGCGCGAGCGCGACATCGGCCGCCTCGAGATCAAGAAACGCGGCGTGGATGTCGACCCCGCCGCCCTGCGGACCCGGCTCAAGCTTCGGGGCTCGGCGTCGGCGACCCTCCTCCTCACGCGCATCGGCGCCCGTCGCACCGCGATCCTCGCCGACCGGGTCTGAACCCCCCACTCGGGCCTGTTGCGCAGTCGGCCCGTGCTCCCGCATCCCCGCCGCCCAGCGGTATCTCCGGCCGGCACGACGCACCGGCCGCGTCGAGTGCGGGCTGGATCAGCCGATGATGTCGGCGCGCGCGGCGGCGTAGAGGAGCCAGCCGGCGCTGTAGAGGATCGACAGCGTGCCGAGCACGATCGCCCAGACGGCCACCGCACGACTCTCCAGCGGGCGGCGCAGGGCGATGATCGCCGACACGACCGCGACCAGGCCGATCGGAAAGCCCCAGCCGACGAACATCGACACGAGGAGGCCGAGGATCGCGAATCCGAGCGCCCACCCCGCGAGCCCGCGGTGGAACGCCGAATCCGAGGCCGTCCACGACGTGGCATCGGGCGTGAACTCGCCTCCCGGCTCTGCCGGTGCGGTCTCCACCGTGACGTCGACCGGCGCCGTCGGCAGCCGGTGGAACCCTCCGCGATGAGTCCCCGGCAGCGGCGATGCGTCCTGCGCGAGGTCGACGTCGGGTGACACCGACGTCACCGTCGGGCCCGCAGGGGGCGACGCCGCGGCATCGGAAGGGACGGATGCCGCGGCCTCCGCAGGCGTCGGATCGACCTCGGCCGGATCGGCGTCGGGCATCTCGGGATCGCCGGGCTGCGGCATCCGTTCATCCGTCATGCCGACTCCGCGACCTGAATCTCCGTGACCGGCAGCGTCGAGTCGGCGCCGAACTCGAGGGTCGAGGGCGCGCGGCCCGACATGATGAGCTCGGACGTCAGCGCCGCGATCATCGCGCCGTTGTCGGTGCACAGCGACAGCGGCGGGATGCGCACGGTGACGCCCTCGGCGGCGGCGCGCTCGAGAGCGACGTCGCGCAGCCGGCGGTTGGCGATGACGCCGCCGCCCAGCAGCAGGCGCGGCACGCCGTGGTCGCGGCACGCGGCGAGCGCCTTCGTCACGAGCACATCGACGACGGCCTCGCGGAAGCTCGCGGCGACATCGGCCACGGGGATCGACTCCCCCGCCGCCTCGCGCTGCTCGACCCAGCGGGCGACTGCGGTCTTGAGTCCCGAGAACGAGAAGTCGTAGCGGTGCTTCGCCATGTCCGACGCGCGCGACAGCCCGCGGGGGAACGGGATCGCCTTCGGATCACCGGATGCTGCGGCCCGGTCGATCTCGGGACCACCGGGATACGGCAGACCGAGCAGGCGCGCGACCTTGTCGAAGGCCTCGCCGGCGGCGTCGTCCATCGTCTCGCCGAGCAGCTCGACGTCGGTCGTGAGGTCGCGGACGAGAAGCAGCGAGGTGTGCCCGCCGGAGACGAGCAGCGCGACAGTCGGGTACTCGAGCGGCGGCGCGTCGGCGTCGAGGATGTCGGCGGCGATGTGCCCGACGAGGTGGTTGACGGCGTAGAGCGGCTTCTCGAGCGAGACCGACAGCGCTTTCGCGGCGCCCACGCCGACCATCAGCGCGCCGGCGAGCCCCGGCCCCGACGTGACGGCCACGGCGTCGAGATCGGCGAGCGCGACACCCGACTCGGCGAGCGCCGCTTCGATCGACGGCTGCAGCGCCTCGAGGTGCGCCCGCGCGGCGACCTCGGGCACGACACCGCCGTAACGGGCGTGCTCGTCCATCGAGCTCGCGATCGTGTTCGACAGCAGGGTGCGGCCGCGCACGATCCCGATCCCGGTCTCGTCGCAGCTCGTCTCGATGCCCAGCACCAGCGGCTCAGCGCGGTTCACGTGCACACTCCTCCGTCGAATCCGGTCGCTGAGCCAGTCGACGCGCGAGCCCACCCGCGCAGGTCGAGCTTCATCACCACGGCGTCGACGTCGTCGGGCTGGTAGTACCGGGGCTTGCGGCCGATCTCGGCGAAGCCCTCCGACACGTACAGCGCCTGGGCGACGGGGTTGTCGGCCCGCACTTCGAGGAACACGTCCGTCACGCCGCGGCGTGCGGCCTCCTCCAACAGCGCGCGCAGCATCGCGCGACCGCGGCCGCGGCCCCGCGACACCTCGGCGATCGCGATCGTCTGGACGTCGGCATCCCGCGCTCCGGCGACCGCGCGGAGTCCGGCGTACCCGACGAGGCGACCCGCCTCGTCGTCGACGACGTACCAGCCGTGCGGCGACGCGAGCTCTTCGCGCATCATGGCCTCGGACCATGCGTCGGTCGGGAACGACGCCCGCTCGAGTGTCATGATGGCGGCCAGGTCCTCGCCGGTCGCAGCGCGGAGGGTCACGAACCCACCCGCTTCGGCGCGTGCGGGAGCGTCACGTCGGGCGAGCGCAGATAGAGCGCGTCGGCGGGGCCGATCGTGCGTCCGGCGGCGAGCGCGCGGGCCGCGGCGAGCGCGAGCATGCCCGCGGGGATGCGGTCGGCGTCGCGGCGCGCGGCCCCGGCGTTGGCGAGCACACCATCGAGGTCGTCGCGGGGCGCGAGCGCGGGCCCCGTGACGCGCACGGGCAGGCCGTCCTCGTCGAGCCCGCGGTAGAGCGTGTAGGCGAACTCGCGGCGGCGCGCGTCGGTGACGACCGCGAACGTCTCGTCGCCGGCATCCTCGTATCCGCCCGTCAGCGCATCGTGGATGAGCAGCTCGAGGGCGACAGCGTCGTGGCTCGCGACCGGCACGACCGGCACACCGCGCCCGAGGGCGAACGTGCGCGCGGCAGCGATGCCGACGCGCAGCCCGGTGAAGGGTCCGGGTCCCATGCCCGCGGCGACATGCGTGACGTCGGACGGGGAGACGGATGCCTCCGCCAGCGCCCGCTCGATCAGTGTGCCGATCACCTCGGCGTGGCCCCGGGGGTCTGCACTCTCGACCTGGGAGCGGACCACGCCGTCCGGCTCGACCACCGCCACCGCGGAGCCGAGGGACGTGTCGATGCCGAGGATCACCCTTCCAGGGTAGTCGGCGCCCCGTGGCGCGTGATCTTCACCAGGCGCGGGGTGTCGGCGTCGAGGTCGGCCTCGTGGGCGATGGTGCCGCAGGCGTTGTCGACGCCGCGGCCGTGCCACTCCCGCTCGAGCTCGACCTCCCACCACTGCTCGCGGAGTCCGTCGACGAGACCGCGGCCCCACTCCACGATCACCACGGAGCCGTCGAAGTCGATGTCGAGGTCGTCCAGCTCGGCGGCGGAGCCGAGGCGGTACGCGTCCACGTGCACGAGCGGCGCTCCGTCGGACAGCGATGGGTGCGTCCGGGCGAGCACGAACGTGGGGCTCTGGATGGGTCCGCGCACGTCGAGCCCACGGCCGATGCCGCGCGTGAGCGTGGTCTTGCCCGCGCCGAGCGGACCGGTGAGCACCACCATGTCGCCGGGGCGCAGCATCCGTCCCATCTCTTCGCCGAGTGCCTCCATCGCGTCGGGCGAGGTGATCTCGCGCGTGCCGACGAGTGCGTCCAGTCCCTGGGTCTGCGTGTCCACGCCCGGTGCAACAACCGGGGTGTCGCCTTCGTTCCCGCTCACTCCGACACCTGCCGGCGGGGCACGCGGGCTCCGATGCGCGTGACCACCTCGTAGTTGATGGTGCCCGCGGCCTCCGCCCATTCGGTCGCCGACGGCGCGCCGAGGGTCGGGTCCCCGAACAGCACCGCCGTGTCGCCCACTGTCACGGGCGCGTCGCCCACGTCGACGACGAACTGGTCCATCGCGATGCGGCCCGCGACGGTGAACCGGCGTCCCCCGATCACGACGGGCCCGGCGCCCGACGCCTGGCGCGGCACCCCGTCGGCGTAGCCGAGGGGCACGAGCGCGAGCATCGTGTCGCGCTCGGCGCGGTAGTCGTAGCCGTACGACACGCCCTTGCCCGCGGGCACGCGGCGCACGGCGGCGACCGCGCCGCGCAGGGTCATCGCGGGACGCAGGCCGAGATCCGCCGAGGTCCGGTCGTCGAACGGCGAGAGTCCGTAGATGCCGATGCCGATGCGCACGCAGCCGAGGCGCGACTCGGGCAGGTCGATCGCGGCGTGCGTCGCGGCGATGTGCCGCAGCGGTGGCGCGAGGCCGAGCGAGGCAGCGGCGGCCACGCCCTCCTCGAAGGCGCGCAGCGCCGCGCGATCGTCGTCGGCCGACGCGTTCGAGAGGTGGCTGAACAGCGCGACGACGCGGATGCGCCCGATCCGCTCGAGGCGCGCGGCCTCGGCGAAGACCACACGGTAGTGCTCGGGCGCGATGCCGTTGCGCGACAGTCCGGTCTCGAGCTTCAGGTGCACCCCGACGGGACGATCGGCGGATGCCGCGGCCGCCGCCTTCTGCAGCTGCTCGAGGCTCGAGATGCCGAGTTCGATCCCCAGCGCAGCGGCCTCGGCGAAGTCGGCGCCCGGCGCGTGCAGCCACGCGACGATCGGCGCGTCGATGCCGGCGCGGCGCAGGGCGAGCGCTTCGGTGATGTCGGAGACGCCGAGCCGCGACGCGCCGCCGGCGAGCGCCGCGAGCGCCGAGCGCACCGCGCCGTGCCCGTATCCGTCGGCCTTGACCACCGCGATGATCTCCGAGCCCGTGAGCCGGCGGAGGTGCCGCACGTTGTCCTCGATCGCGCCGACGTCGACCAGCGCCTCGCGCAGGGCTCCGGCGGGCAGGCGGCTCACGCGTCGGCTCCTTCGGCCGCGCTGCCTTCGCGAGACCGGGGATTCTGGCCGAGATCGAGGGTGTCGTCCTCGGTCTCGCGAAGAAACCCCCGGTTCGGCGCGCCGGCCACGGCCTCGGCGATGACGTACGCGGTCGCGAGGCCCGCGTCGTGCGAGAGCGACAGGTGCAGCGCAGTGATGCCCCGCTCCGCGACGACCGCGGCTGTCGACCCGCACAGCGAGAACACCGGACGACCGGACGGCTCCGACGCGATCTCGATCTCGGTCCAGTGCACCCCGTCCGAGCCGCCGAGCGCCTTGATGAGGGCCTCTTTCGCGGCGTACCGCGCGGCCTGCGAGTGCGGCTTCAGCTGCTGCTCCGCCTCCGAGAAGAGGCGCGGCAGCAGTTGCGGGGTACGTTCGATCGTCCGCTCGAACCGAGGGATGTCGACGAGGTCGACGCCGATACCGACGATCATGTGGTCCTCCTGCGTGCTGCAGCCGCAGCATCCGCCACCCTATCGCGCGGTCCCGATCGCCCCCCGGGCGTGGCGCCTCTTCCCGCGATCCGGAATTCGGATTCTCGTCGCGTTTCCGGATCGGCAGACCTGCGCGCCCCCGGATACCGTCGCAAAGTCCGATCGCCGGATCCGCGAGATGGCCGCGAGAGACGGACGGATGCCTCGGCCCGAGCGTCTACTCGACCGTGACGGACTTCGCGAGGTTGCGGGGCTGGTCGACGTCGAGGCCCTTGGCCGTCGCGAGGCCCATGGCGAAGATGTGCAGCGGCACCACGGCGAGGAGGGGCTCGAAGAAGGGGCCGGCCAGCGGGATGCGGAGCACCTCGTCGGCCTTCGGCAGCACCGCCGCGTCGCCCTCTTCGGCGATCGCGATGACGCGGGCGCCGCGGGCGCGGATCTCCTCGATGCTCGAGATGACCTTCTTGTGCATCTCCGACGACTTGCGGGGCGACGGGACCACGACGAACACGGGTTGGCCGGGCTCGATGAGCGCGATCGGGCCGTGCTTGAGCTCGCCGGCGGCGAACCCCTCGGCGTGGATGTAGGCGAGCTCCTTGAGCTTGAGCGCACCCTCCAGGGCGATCGGGAAGCCGACGTGGCGACCCAGGAACAGCACGGAGCGGGTGTCGGCCATCCAGCCGGCGAACTGCTCGATGTGCGCCTGCTCCCGCTCGAGGATCTGCGCGATCTTGCCGGGGACCGCCTCGAGCTCGCGCACGTGGTCGGCGGCGTCGGCGGCGCTGATCGCGCCGCGGACGCGACCGATGTGCAGGGCCATGAGGTACAGCGCCGTGATCTGCGCGACGAACGCCTTGGTCGAGGCGACCGCGACCTCGGGGCCGGCGTGCGTGTAGACGATCGCGTCGGACTCGCGCGGGATCGTGGCGCCCTGGGTGTTGCACACCGACAGCGTCTTCGCGCCGTGCTCACGGGCGTACTTGACGGCCATGAGCGTGTCCATCGTCTCGCCCGACTGGCTGATCGAGACGACGAGGGTGTCGGGGCCGATCACCGGGTCGCGGTAGCGGAACTCGTGGGCGAGCTCCACGTCGACGGGGATGCGGGTCCACTGCTCGATGGCGTACTTGCCGACCTGTCCCGCGTACGCCGCGGTGCCGCAGGCGATGACGATGATGCGCGAGACGCCGGCGAAGAGCTCGTCGAGTCCGTCGAGCTCGGGGATCACGACCTCACCGTCGCGGACGCGCCCGCGCAGCGTGTTGGCGACCGCCTCGGGCTCCTCCGAGATCTCCTTCGCCATGAACGACGACCAGCCGCCCTTCTCGGCGGCGGACGCATCCCACGTCACCTCGAACGGCTCGACCTCGACCGGGTTGCCGGAGAAGTCGGTGACGGTGACGGCCCCGGGGGTGATCGCGACGATCTGGTCCTGGCCGATCGCGAGCGCGTTGCGGGTGTGCTCGACGAACGCGGCGACATCCGACCCGAGGAAGTTCTCCCCCTCGCCGAGGCCGATCACGAGCGGTGAGTTGCGGCGGGCGCCGACGACGAGTCCCGGCTGGTCCTCGTGCATCGCGAGCAGCGTGAAGGCGCCCTCGAGGCGCGAGACGACGGCACGGAAGGCCTCTTCCAGGTCGCCGGCGCGGCGGTACTCGCGGCCGAGGAGCACAGCGGCCACCTCGGTGTCGGTCTCGCTGCGGAAGGTGAACCCGTCGGCGACGAGCTCATCCTTCAGCTCGGAGAAGTTCTCGATGATCCCGTTGTGGATCACGGCGAGCTTGTCGTCGTCGGCGAGGTGCGGGTGCGCGTTGCCGTCGGTCGGCCCGCCGTGCGTCGCCCAGCGGGTGTGGCCGATGCCGGTCGTGCCGTCGGCGAGCGGGTGGGCGGCGAGGTCGTCGCGCAGCACCTTCAGCTTGCCGGCGCGCTTGCGCATGCCCAGTGCGCCGCCACCGTCGATCACGGCGATGCCCGCAGAGTCATAGCCGCGGTACTCGAGGCGCGAAAGTCCCGAGATCAGGACGGCCTGGCTCTGCCGCGGGCCCACGTATCCGACGATTCCACACATGCGCTCAATGGTAGGCGGCGAGTTTCGCTAGGAATCCTTACGAATCCGAACTCCCCGTTCACGGCGGAGAACGGATCCTGCGCCCACGCGCGTCAGAGCTTGCGCAGGAGCACCGTCTCCACGGTGTGGTCGGCCGCCTTCTGCAGCACGAGGTTCGCGCGGTGGCGCGTCGGGAGCACGTTCTCCTCGAGGTTCGGGAGGTTGATCGAGTTCCAGAAGCCGAGCGCGCGCTCCACGGCCTCCTCGTCCGACAGCTGAGCGAAGACGTTGAAGAACGACTTCGGGTTGCTGAACGCGGCCCGGCGCAGGGCGAGGAAGCGGTCGACGTACCACTGCGCGATGTGGGAGGCATCCGCATCGACATAGATGGAGAAGTCGAACAGGTCGCTGACGGCGACGTCGTTCGGGGTGGGCGGCGGCTGCAGCACGTTGAGGCCCTCGACGATGACGATGTCGGGCCGGCGCACGGTGATGACCGCGTCGGGCACGATGTCGTACCGCATGTGCGAGTAGAACGGCGCCTTCACCTCGGGGGCGCCGCTCTTCACCTCGGTGAGGAACGACACCAGCGCGCGGCGGTCGTACGACTCGGGGAAGCCCTTGCGATCCATGAGGCCTCGGCGCTCGAGCTCGGCGTTCGGGTAGAGGAAGCCGTCGGTCGTGACCAGCTCCACCCGGGGCGTCCCCGGCCAGCGCGAGGTGAGCTCGCGCAGCAGGCGCGCGATCGTCGACTTGCCCACGGCCACCGAGCCCGCAACGCCGACGATGAAGGGAGTGGTGGAGTCCGCCTCGCCGAGGAACCCCGACTCCTCCGCCCCGAGGCGCTTGGTCGACTCGGCGTACAGCGACAGCAGGCGCGACAGCGGCACGTACACCTGCGCGACCTCGGCCATGTCGAGGCGGTCGCCGAGCCCGCGGATCTGGACGATCTCGGTCTCGGAGAGCGGCTGCGTCATCCCTGACGCCAGTCGCGCCCAGTCGGCACGGTCGATCTCGCGGTACAGCGAGAGTGCGGGGGCGACAGTGGTCGCTTCGTCGGCGGACATCGCGCCCATCGTAACCGCTGGCACGGGAGATGGCGGATGCTGCGTCCACAGGCGCTCCGCGCGGGCGCCGGTGCACAGCATCCGTGCCGCTACTCTTCTTTCGTGCGCCTCGGAGTTCTCGACATCGGCTCGAACACCGTCCACCTGCTGGTCGCCGACGTCCGCCCCGGCGGCCGGCCGCTCGCCACGACGAGTCAGCGCACGGTGCTGCGCCTCATGCGCTACCTCTCACCCGACGGCTCCATCACAGAGGAGGGTGTCACTGCGCTCGTCGCCGCGGTGACCGAGGCGCGCAAGATCGCATCGGCCGAGTCGGTCGACGAGCTCCTGGCCACCGCGACGAGCGCCGTCCGCGAGGCGAAGAACGGACCCGAGGTCATCGCCCTCATCGAAGAGGCGCTGGGCCAGCCGCTGCAGGTGCTGGGGGGCGAGACCGAGGCGCGGTACACGTTCCTCGCGGTGCGCCGCTGGTTCGGGTGGGCGGCCGGGCAGATCCTGCTGTTCGACATCGGCGGCGGCTCGCTCGAGATCGCGGCCGGAGCCGACGAACTGCCCGAACAGGCAGCATCCGTCCCCCTCGGCGCGGGGCGCATGACGGTGCAGTTCCTTCCCGACGACCCGCCGGGCGAAGCGGCCGTCGAGCACCTGCGCGACCACGCGCGCGCCACCCTCGCCCCGGTCGCCGCGTCGTTCGGCTCCCTCGCGAGGCCTGACCACGTCGTGGGCTCGTCGAAGGCGATCCGGTCCCTCGCGAAGCTCGTCGGGTATCCGGTTCCGGGCTGGTCGGGAATCGAACGGATGCTGCTGCCCCGCGCCGCCCTCGGCTCGTGGATCCCGCGCCTGGCGCGCATCCCCGCGTCGGCGCGTCAGGAATTGCCCGGCATCACGCCGGACCGGACGTTCCAGATCGTCGCCGGTGCCGTCGTGCTGCACGAGGCGATGCGCGCGATGGACGTGGACGAGCTCGAGGTCTCGCCGTGGGCTCTCCGCGAGGGCGTGCTGCTGCGCTACATCGAGTCGCTCAGCTGGAGCGCGCCGAGCGCCTGAACCCGCGGCTACGCCTCGATCGCCTCGGTGTACGTGGTGTAGATGCCGTAGACCGCGATGCCGGCGAGATGCCAGTCGCGCGGGCCCTCGGGACCGAGGGCGGTGACACGAGGCGCGTCGACCATCGGGTTGATGCGGCGGTGGTCGCTCATGCCGTCGACCATCGCCATGATGGCCACTGCCAGGTCGCGCTCGTCGAGGCCCTCGCGCATGCGGAGCCCGAACGCGGCGTTGAGCCCCCGGTACGTCTCGGCCATGCGTGTGAGGTAGCGGTCCTCGAGCTCCGACAGCAGCGCACGGACCTCCGCCCCGCCGGGCACGGCGTCGCCGCTCGAGAGCGCAGCCGACATCGCCCGGTACGCCCGGAACGCCACGGTGTGCTCGACGGCGGTCATGTTGTGCGACACGGTGACCCGCAGCGCCTCGCGGAGCGCGATCTGCCGCCCCTCGGGAGTGCTCATCGCCTGTGGGTCGCCGGCCACCGCCTGCTCGAGGTGCTGGAGGGTCTCGCCGTCGAATCCGGTATCGAAGCCCGGGTCCGCTTCGAACAGCGCGCGGACGAGATCGGCGACGAAGGCGACGCGGTCGGGCCAGATGCGGAAGACGGTCGAGCGCGGCACGCCGGCCGTTCGGATCAGGTCCTCGAGCTCGATGTTGGCGTAATCGAGCAGCAGACCTTCTTCTTTGACGCGGTCGACGGCGACGGCGAGCATGAGGGCTCGCGTTTCGCCGGCGGGCCGCCGCGAGCGGGATTCGGGTTGCTCCACCACTCGATTATCGTCCTCGGCGCGCTGTCCGGTAGGCCCCTTCGCCTCCGCAGAAACTCGCGGTGCCGGGTCCCCAGAACCCGGCACCGACTAGATCGAACAGGACGGCATGGGGCCGCCGGCAAGATCGGCGTGCATGAGCCCCCCGACTCGTGCACGCGTTCCAGACTAGAGACTGGAAGTCTCATATCTCAAGTCGACCCGGAAGTGCGCGGCCCGCACGCTCCTCTTCAATCCGAGAGCACGACCTGGTCGACCATGAGATGACCCCACTGTCCGGTCGCGTCGTCCAGGATCTGGAACTGTGCCGTGCGCCCGGCGAGGTCGCGGAGGTCCCACTGCACGTGCCGCAGGTCCGCCGAGTCCGCGCCGGTCGCGGTGCGGACCGGCCGTCCGTCGACGAGCAGCTGCACCGACGTGGCGGGTTCCACGCCGAGCGGGTGATCGCCGCCGCCGATGAGGAAGTGCAGGAAGTTCCTGTCGATCGTGAACTCCGGCGAGGTGATCGTGCCGGTGGCCGGATCTCCCCCGCCCACGAACGTGTCGGCGACCCGCGCGCCGACCCGTCCGCGCAGGTCCGCCGCGCTCGGTCCTGCGCCGATGAAGCTGCCCGTCGCCGTCCAGGCCTGCCCCCACGTGTCGCCCTCGAAATCGCCGATCGCCCGAGCCGGCCGCTGCACGACGCTGCCGAACTCGGTGATCGTCAGATCGTGGAACACAGCCGGGCCCCCCGAGGAGTAGAGAGCGATGCCCTCGTCACCCGACGGTGCGAACACCTGGCTCGACTGCACGTATCTCCCCTCGTCGACGAAGACCTCGATCGTGGTGCGGTCGACCAGGATGCGCAGATGCACCCTGCCGGCGCCGCCGTCGAAGGGCGTGCGGCTCTCGGTCTTCCAGGTGCCGGCGGGATAGCCGGTCTGGCCGCGGTTCAGATAGGCGTAGGTGCCGGTCACGCCGACATCGGCATGGCGCGTCCCGTCGGCGGAGCGACGCAGCTGCAGGCCGAGGTTGGTCGCGATCTCCCACGTCACGTCCGCCTCGACCTGGTACGCGTCACCCTCGAAGGCGAGCGGCAGGAACCTGTCCACGGTCACGTCGCCGAGCTCCGTGCGAGCCGTCGCGATGTCGGCGAGGGCTGCCACCGGCTGCGACACCAGGCTGAACGCCGAGCCGTACCTCTTGAGGCGGATCTGGCGGGTGATCGAGTCCGTGCCGTTGAAGCCGCCGGCCGTCCAGGTCGGGGTGGAGTGCGCGTAATCCCAGTTGTTCATCCAGCCCACGGCGTAGCGGCGGTCCAGCGGGGCGGCGGGATCCTCCCACGTGACCGCGCCGTACCAGTCGAACCCGTGATCGAGCCATTGCGGGGC
This sequence comes from Microbacterium sp. BE35, assembly GCF_031457705.1. Classification (NCBI taxonomy): domain Bacteria; kingdom Bacillati; phylum Actinomycetota; class Actinomycetes; order Micrococcales; family Microbacteriaceae; genus Microbacterium; species Microbacterium sp. BE35. Next base: position 314,557 of record NZ_JAVDXD010000002.1, on the reverse strand, counting down.
GCTCTGGTCGAAGGTGAACGACGTGCCGTCGAACGATCCCGTCCAGTACGCGAAGGTCGCCGGCTCTGCGGTGGCGTACCCGTTCGCGCTGACGCCGAACACCCACTTCACGGTGCCGTCGTCGGCGCGGATCCGGAACAGGTCCGGGCACTCGATCGTGCCGATGCCGGGATTCACGTACTCCCACGTGCGCGCCCACGTCTTCAGGTCCGGCGACGTGTAGAAGCTCACCCTGTCACGCTCGGCGATCAACGCCACCCACCGGCTGCGCTCGGCATCCCACACGACCTTCGGGTCGCGGAAATCCGCGCGCCCGCCGTTCGCGATGACCGGTTCATCGCCATGAGGTCGGAAGTTTCGGCCGCCGTCCGTCGAGTACCAGAGGAACTGCGCCTGCGGCCCCGAGGCGTTCGCCTGCTGAGCCGGCGTGGGATGGTCCATCTGCGTCACGAGCATCACGACGGCGCCGGCGCCGAACCCGGCGGTGTTCGCTTCGTCGACCACGGTCGACCCCGACCAGAGGTCGTAGTTCGCGTTGGTCTTCTTGGGCGCGGCGACCCCCTGATCGGCGAACACGACGCCGTCGTACGAGGTCGCGAGCCGCCACTCCGTTCCGAAGTTGGCGGCGGGGTCCGCGTCGTAGTCCCGGTTGTAGAGGTAGTAGTAGTGGAACTTGCCGTCCACGAAGACCGGCCGTTGGGGGTCGTTCTTCCAGTGGTCGGGCACCGTGAAGTGGTACTGCGCGCGGTAGTCGTCGGCGGAATCGGCTGCCGCGGCGTCATCGCCGATGCCTCCCGCCATTGCTGACCCGGCCCCTACCGCGATCACGGCCAGCACACCCGCCGTCAGACGCACGGAGCGTCCCTTGAAAACTGACTTCATCGTCATCCTTCTCTTGGCGCGGACACCGCCCGCCGGAGGGCGGGCCGGCCGGGGCTCGTCCGCGAAGCCCCGGCCTCGAACCTCAGGCGGAGACAGCCACCGCCTCATGACGGACGAGCCGCCCTCCATCCCACCGCACGGGCATGGGGTCGGTGACCCCGCCCACGAACTGTCCGTCCTCGCCGATGTTCCGGAAGGCGAACAGCAGCCATTCGCCGTCCGAACGGCGCTGGAGCAGGCGCCCGACGTACAGGCGCTCATCGGTCAGCGGATACGCGGCGTCGATGTCGAACGGCCCGACGAGGCTCTCCGCCGGCACCGCCCACGTGCCGGCGGCGGCGGCGCGTCGGGAGTCGGTGCTCTGCTCCTTCAGGCAGGAGAAGATCACCACCGGACGCCCGTCGACGATCTCCGCCTGCAGCACCTCGAGCTGCCCGAAGCCCTCGACGCTGGGCGCGCTGAGCGGTTCGCGCAGCTCCCACGTGCGCAGGTCCGCCGACCACGCGTGCCCGATGACGCCCCGCCCGTCGACCGGCCCCTCGGGCGCTCGAGCGGTGATGAGCATGTGCCAGCCGTTCCCATCGGGGTCGGCGAACACCCACGGGTCACGGAAGGCCTCGTCGTGCCACGCGCCGCTCGAGAGCTTCTCGTACCAGGGCTCCTTCGCTTCGAGCACCGGCCCGCCGGCCTTCGTCCACGTGAAGAGGTCGGGCGACGTGGCGTAGCCGATCCGCTGCACGTTCTGCCCGTCGGGGGCGAGGGTCGCTCCGGTGTAGAACATGAACCACGTCCCGTCCGGGTGGCGCACCACCGAACCGGTCCAGGTGGCGAGTTCGTCGAAAGCGGGGGCGTCGCTTCTCACGAGGGCATCGGCCACCTGCGTCCACTCGACGAGGTCCGTCGAGACCGCGTGCCCGATCGAGGCGCGGTAGTGGCGGGCTTCGGGGTCGTGGAGCGCCCGCGAGGCGTACAGGAAGAAGAGGTGGTAACGCTCGCCGTCGTCGGCGAACCAGTAGTCCCATACCCAGGAATCGGGGAGGTCGAACACGAGAGTTCCTTCAAGAGTCGTGCGCGGTGGATCGCGCGATGGAGTGGCCCTCCGCCCGGCGGGCGGGGAGCGCGAGTGTCGGATGCGGCTTACCGTGCCGTCGCCGGGGTTGGGAGTTCGGCACGACGGGGAGGATCGGCGCCCGGACGCGATACGGTGATCGCCGCCGCGTGCGCTGAGCGCTCGAGCAAGGATTCGACGACGGAGGAGCGGTCCCCACGGCCTCTCCCCGCGCCGCTGGCGCGTCGCGCGGAGCCTCCGGCCGCGTGGGCCCAGCTGCCGCCCGCGGTCGCGAGCGACTCGCGCAGTTCGTCGCTGCCGACGATGCTGTCGATGAGCACGCCCATGAACGTGTCGCCGGCCCCGACCGTGTCGACCACCCTGGTCTGGACGGCGGGCACGGTGACCTCGCCGTCGGCGGTGACGCCGATCGCACCGTCCGACCCGAGGGTGACCACGACGAGTCGCGGGCCGCGGTCGACCCATTCGCGCGCGACGTGCCGGACGTCCCGCCCCGGGTGGAGCCACCGGATGTCCTCGTCGCTCGCCTTCACGACGTCGGCGAGCTCGATCAGTCCGGCGACGCGCTCTCGGACGCGGTCCGGGTCGTCGACCAGCGACGGCCGGATGTTGGGGTCGTAGGTCACGATCGCCCGCCCGCGCACCGATCGCACGAGTGCCGCGACGTGGCCGGCGCCGGGTTCGAGCACCGCGGCCACGGAGCCGACGTGAACGACGTCGGCGGCGCCCGCGAGTTCCTCGAGACGAGCGGCGTCCGCCCCGAGATCCCACGCGAGATCGAAGGCGTACGTGGCGGCACCGCCCGCGTCCAGGTGGGCCACGGCCGTCGATGTGCGCGCCGACGCGACGGCCACCACCTCGACCTCGGACTCCTCGAGCCACTGCCGCACACGTCCGCCCCGGTCATCCCCCGCCAGGCTGGTGATCAGCGTCGGACGCCGTCCCAGCCTTCCGAGCGTCAACGCGGTGTTCGCGGGGCTGCCGCCGGGCGCCTCCTCGACCGCGCCGTCGGCACGATGGACGATGTCGACCAGGGCCTCGCCGACGACCACGATGCGCGGCATCCGTTCGGTCATCCCTTCACCCCGCTCGCCGCGATGCTGCTGACGAACGCCCGCTGGAACACCAGGAAGACGATCAGCACCGGGATCGTGATGAGCGAGGTGTAGGCCATCACCTCGCCCCACGCGGTGTTCAGCTGGAAGAAGTACTGCATGCCGACCATGACCGGCCGCAGCTCCTCCTTCTGCACCACCATGAGCGGCCAGAGGTACTGGTTCCACGCCGGCAGGAACGTCAGGATCGCCACGGTCGCGAAGGCCGGACCCGACAGCGGCACGAGGATGCGCCGATAGATCGTGAACCAGCTCGCGCCATCGATGCGCGCCGCCTCGTCGAGGGACTTCGGGATCGTGGAGAAGTACTGCGTGAACAGGAAGATCGAGAACGCGTTCGCGATGAACGGCACGATCTGCACCTCGTAGGTGTTGAGCCAGCCGAAGTCGTACTTCAGCACGCCGCCCTCGATCACGAGGGTGGGAAGCTGCGCGACCCAATAGACCATCGGCACCGCGATCGTCTCGAACGGGACGATCAGCGTCGCGATGATCAGCGCGAGCACGACGATCCGCCCCTTCCATGCCAGCCGGGAGAGCGCGAAGCCCGCCATCGAGTTCACGATGAGCCCGAGTCCGACGGTGAGCACCGTCACCAAGATCGAGTTGAACAGGAACTGTGCGACGGGCACGCGGTCGAACACCCCGAAGTAGTTGTCGAGGCTGATGTCGCCGACCGGGAGGAAGGCCGCGGGCGAGTCGATGTCCTGCAGGATCTGACTGTCGGGCTTGAGGCTCGACACGAACATGAAGACCAGCGGGAACAGGAAGATGATCCCGAACAGCGACAGGGCGATGTAGAGGAAGATCTTGCCCCTGATTCGCTGCGACTTCTCGCTGCGAGCCGGCGCAGGGCGCGCGGCACGGCGCGGGTCGGCGGGTGCCGTGGTCAGAGTCTGGGTAGCGGTCACGTCAGTCCTTCTCTCGCGTGAGCCGGCGCTGAATGAGCGCGATGGCGAGGACGGCGACGAAGAAGATCAGCGAGATCGCGGCGGCGTAGCCGATCTCCTGCTGCTCGTAGCCCTTGCGCACGGCGTGGAAGACGATGGTCGAGGTCGAGTTCACCGGCCCGCCCTGGGTCATGACGTCGACCTGCACGAACAGGCCGAGGGCGGCGATGGTGATCGTGACGAGGACGAACACCATGGTGGGGCGCAGCCCCGGCCACGTCACGTTCGTGAACTGCCGCCACGGGCTCGCGCCGTCCATCTTGGCGGCCTCGTAGAGCTCCTCGGGGATCGTCTGCAGGCCCGCGAGCCAGATGATCATGTGGAAGCCGACGGCCTGCCAGATGGACAGCACGATGATCGCCCCGAGCGCCGTCTTCGGGTCGTTCAGCCAGTCGACGTTCGACCAGGCTCCGAAGGTGAGCGCATCGAACATGGCGTTGATCAGGCCGTCCTTCTGGTACATGAACTTCCACAGGATCGAGACGACGACGATCGACGTCACGACGGGGATGAAGAAGATCACGCGGAACGCCGTGACGCCGCGCATGCGCCGGTTGACGAGCACCGCGAGGAGCAGCCCCAGCGCGGCCTGCACCGGGACGACGACCAGCGCGAACACCGCGGTGTTGCCGACCGACTGCACGAACACCGGATCTGCGGTGAAGGCGCGGATGAAGTTGTCGAAGCCGACGAACCGCGGCGGGTTCGGCGAGATGAGACGCGCGTTCGTGAACGAGAGCGCGAAGGCGAGGATCACGGGGATCACGAGGAACAGCACCAGGAGGACGCCCGCGGGGGCGATCATCCCGAGCCCTGCCCAGGTCTCGCGACCTTTGATGGAGCGGAAGCGACGGTAGGCGCGCCGAGGTTCTTCGGCGGCGACCGTCGGAGGGGTGACAGTCATGACAGATCTCTCGGGGAGTGCGCCGGCGGGGGCCGGTGGCCCCCGCCGGCGCGGTGGATCACTGGAAGCCGTAGCCGTCGTTCGACTCGATGTTGGCGTCGATCTCGGAGACCGCGCGGTCGAGCGTCTCCTGGACGTCGGCGCCGTTCATGATGTCCTTCGCCGCCGTCTCGAACGTCGTCGAGATGACCGCGTACGCCGGCGTCTCGGGGCGCAGCACGGCGTACTTCTGCGAGAACTCGACGAACGGGCGCAGGGCACCGCCGTCGCCGAAGTACTCCGACGCCTGGGCGGCGGCATCCGTCGCCGGGATGACCACCTGCTTGTCGGCGAACTCGGTGATGTACTCGTCCTGGAAGCTGAACTCGAGGTACGCGCGGGCGCCGTCGGCGTCGTTGCACTTGGACGAGATCGCCCACTGCCACGAGCCGCCGCCGATCTTCGGGCCGTTGCCGAGGTCCGGCGGGGGCAGGATCAGCAGGTCGTCGCCGACAGCGTCGAGCGCGGCGACGGCGTTCCAGACGCCGGTGTAGCTGAGCGCCACCTCGTCGTCGATGAACTCCTGGTTGCCGACGGTGCCGCTGTTGCCGGCGTACCCGTCGGCGAAGAGGCCCGCGAACCAGTCGCCCCACGCGACCGCTTCGGGTCCGTTCAGCGCACCGTCAGCCGAGAGCATGGAGTCGCGGTCGATGAGGTCGCCGCCGAAGCCCTGCAGGAACGGCGAGTAGGCGTACGGCCACCACTCGCCGGTGTCTTCGGCCCCGATGTCGATCGGCGTCTCGTAGCCGGCGCCCTTCAGTGTGGCGAGAGCCGCGCCGAACTCGTCGGCGGTCCACGGCTCTTCGACGGTCGGGATGCGGATGCCGTTGGCGTCGAGCACCGACTTGCGGGCGAAGATGCCGAGCGCGGCGTCCCAGTAGCCGGCCGAGTAGATCTCGTCGTCCCAGACGCCGACGGCCGTGGGCAGCAGCGCGTCGGTGATCTCGGTGGGCAGATCGAGCGGCTGCAGATAGCCCGCCCATGCCCAGTTCGGCATGATCGGGCCGTCGAGGTCGAGAAGGCAGGGAAGATCACCGGATGCCGCGGCCGCGACGATCGCGTCGTTGTAGGCGCCCTGCGGGAACGACTCGTGCACGACCTCGTAGTCGTCCTGCGACGCGTTGAAGTCGGAGATGATCTGCTCGTAGACCTCGAGCTCGGCCGGGTTGCCCGCCGAGTGGGTCCACATCGTCAACTGGGTGCGGCCGTCCGCGGTGGTGGTGTCACCTTGGCCGGCTTGCCCGCACCCGGTCAGGGCGATCGCCGTGACCAGGCCCGCGGACACGAGGATCGGGGTCCTTGTGCGCATTGTTGTGGTTTCCTTTTCTTGGTGACTCACGCCCGCGTGGGTCACCGATCGGAGGCCGCCTCTGGCGGCCGCTCGGTGTGTGAAGCCCGTCGCCGGTTCGGTTTGGCGACTTGCGCCGGCGGCGGGCCTACGGAGTCTCGTCGGATGACGGGACACTCCATGAGGTGCGTGGCGTCCTCATCCCCTTCCGCGCGGACGCCGAGCGCGACCTCCATCGCCCAGCGGCCCATGGCGTAGTGGGGCAGCGCGACGGTGGTGAGTGGGGGATCCTGTTCCGCGGCGATCAGCTGCTGGTCGTCGTAGCCGACGACGGACAGATCGCGCGGGATGTCGAGGCCGCGGCGGTGCGCGGCGATGTACACGCCGGCCGCCATGCGGTCGTTGAAGCAGAAGATGCCGGTGGGGCGCTTGTCGTCGGGGAGGTCGAGCAGCGCCTCGGCCGCGGCGCGACCGCCGTGGGCGGAGGTCTCGCCCCTGACGTGCAGCGCCGGGTCGGCCGTGATCCCGGCCTCGGCGAGCGCCTCGAGGTACCCCTCGTGGCGCAGTCGCGACGCGAGCGGGCCGGGGTCATCCGTGTCGAGGTAGGCGATGCGCCGGTGGCCGGCGGCGACGAGCTCGCGCACGGCGGCGGCTCCCCCGGCGCGGTCGTCGGGCACGACGCTGCGGTAGCCGCCGTTCACGGGCCGGCAGTCGAGCAGCACCGTCTTCGGCAGGACGCCCTGCGGGACATCCACCACCCGGTGCCACATGCACGCGTAGATCATCGCGTCGACCTGCTGTGCGGTGAGCGCGTCGATCGCTTCGCGCTCGATCGCGGCGTCGCCGCCGGTGTCGAGGAGGTAGACGAGGTGCCCGGCGTCGCGCGCCGCGTCCTGCGCGCCGGCGAGCATGCGACCGGCGAACGGCGTCGTCGCGATCTGGTCGGAGATGAGTCCGACCGTGCGCGTGCGCTGAGTGCGGAGCCCTCGTGCCACCGAGCTGGGCGCGTAGCCGACGGCACGGGCCGCCTCGCGGACGCGCTGGCGAGTCTCCTGCGAGATGCGCGATTCGACGTCGTTCATGACGAGCGAGACCGTGGTCACCGAGACGCCGGCCACTGCCGCCACGTCTGAGATCCGGGCCCTCGCCATCAGTGACACTCCCTCGTGTTAAATCGATTTATCGAGCGGATCCGATTATGGACCGATCGATGGTGAACCGTCAAGTGCTGCGTTCGGAGAACTCCATGCGCCTGCATCCGCATGTGCGGGATCCGCTCGCACCTGCAACTATGAGTTCCCGATGCAAATCGATTTGCATCACTGAGAATCCAAGGAGCGAATCAGAAATGCACACTCCCCCGAAGAAGGTCAGGCGCGTCCTGACCGGCAGTCTCACCGCCGCGGCGGTCGCGGCTTCCGTGCTCATCGGCCTGCCCGCGGCAGCCGTCGCGGCACCCGTCGCACCGGCCGCGCCCGAACTGCAGGACGGCCCCCAGCCGACCGCGCACACCCAGCAGGCGTACGCCCCCGAAGACGACTTCACCGCGAAGTGGACCCGCGCGGACGCCCGGCAGCTCAAGCGGCTGTCGGATCCGACCGCGGGCTCGAAGCAGAACTCGATGCCCACCGAGCTCACCATGCCCGCGGTTGCGCAGGACTTCCCGGACATGAGCAACGAGCAGGTGTGGGTCTGGGACTCTTGGCCGCTGACCGATGAGAACGCCAACCAGTACAGCGTCAACGGCCAGGAGATCATCTTCTCGCTCGTGGCCGACCGCAACCTCGTGTTCGACGAGCGCCACGTGTTCGCGAAGATCGGCTACTTCTATCGCCCCGCCGGCGTCCCCGCCGATGAGCGTCCGGAGAACGGCGGCTGGACGTATGGCGGCCTCGTCTTCGACGAAGGAGTGACCGGCAAGATCTTCCCCGACCAGTCGTACAGCCACCAGACCCAGTGGTCGGGTTCGGCGCGCATCTCGAAGGGCGGCCAGATCAAGCTGTTCTTCACGGACGTCGCGTTCTACCGCAACGAGGACGGCAGCAACCGCAAGCCCTACGACCCGCGCATCGCACTGAGCGTCGGCAAGGTGCACGCCAACAAGAACGGCGTGAAGCTGACCGGATTCGACAAGGTCACCGACCTGCTGCAGGCCGATGGCACGTACTACCAGACCGGCGCGCAGAACGAGTTCTTCAACTTCCGCGACCCGTTCACGTTCGAGGACCCGGCCCACCCCGGTGAGACCTACATGGTCTTCGAGGGCAACTCCGCCATGCCGCGCGAGACGGCGACATGCAACGAAGAGGACCTCGGCTACCGCGAGGGGGATCCCTTCGCAGAATCGGTCGAGCAGGTGAATGCCTCGGGCGCCACGTACCAGATCGGCAACGTCGGCCTCGCCAAGGCGAAGAACAAGGACCTCACCGAGTGGGAGTTCCTGCCGCCCATCCTGTCGGCGAACTGCGTCACCGACCAGACCGAGCGTCCGCAGATCTACATGAAGGACGGCAAGTACTACCTCTTCACCATCAGCCACCGTGGCACGTTCGCCAACGGCATCGATGGCCCCGAGGGCGTCTACGGGTTCGTCGGCGACGGCATCCGCAGCGACTACCAGCCGATGAACTCCGGTTCGGGCCTGGCACTGGGCAACCCGACGAACCTGAACTTCGCGGGCGGGCAGCCGTTCGCGCCGGACTTCAACCAGCCGATCGGGCACTTCCAGGCGTACTCGCACTACGTGATGCCCGGCGGACTGGTGCAGTCGTTCATCGACACGGTAGGCACGGAGGGCGACTTCCGTCGCGGCGGCACGCTCGCGCCGACCGTCAAGATCGACATCGACGGCGCCTCGTCGGCGGTCGACTACGCGTACGGGGACGGCGGGCTCGGCGGCTACGCCGACATCCCGGCGAACATCAACGTCAACCCGGGCGGCAAGGTCACGCCGCTGCCCTGACCTGATCGACAGTCGAGCGGATGCCTCGGCACGGCCCCGTGCCGAGGCATCCGTTCATCCCGTCCCGAGCCGAGAAGGAGACCGAATGCACACGCAGAACACCCCATCCGCGTCGCCCCGGCGGCGCCGCCTTTTCGTCGTCGCGGCCGCAGCGGCGGCCGCGATCGTGCTCGTGGCGGCGATCGCCGTCGCCCTGTCCGAGCGCGGCGGGACGGATGCCGCGCCCTCGCCGTCCGCGACGACCGATGGGTTCGAACGCCCCGCCGACTGGTCTCCGCACCGGCCGAGCGTGCACCTCACACCGGAGAAGGACTGGATGAACGATCCGCAGAAGCCGTTCCTCCTCGACGGCGTGTGGCACTACTACTACCTCTACAACGCCGACTACCCGGACGGGAACGGCACCGCGTGGTACCACGCGACCTCGACCGACCTCGTGCACTGGAAGGACGAGGGCGTCGCGATCGACAAGTACACCAACGGCCTCGGCGACATCTGGACCGGCACGGCGGTCGTCGATGAGAAGGGCACCGCCGGGTTCGGTGAGGGCGCGGTGATCGCGCTCGTCACGCAGCAGGTGGACGGTGTGCAGCGCCAGTCCCTCTTCGTATCGCGAGACGGCGGCTTCCGCTTCGAGTCGTTCGACGGCAATCCCGTCATGGAGAACCCCGGCGTCGCGGACTGGCGCGACCCGCGCGTGTTCTGGGATGACGCGGCCGGGCGCTGGGTGATGGCCCTCGCCGAGCACGACCGGGTCGGGTTCTACACCTCGCCGGATCTTCGCCACTGGACCTACTCCTCGGACTTCGTGGCCACCGACCTCGGCGTGCTGGAATGCCCCGACCTGTTCCCCATGGCGGTCGACGGCGATCCCGACGATGTGCGGTGGGTGCTCGTCGCGGGCGCGAACGGCGCCGCAGAGGGGATGACCACGGGCACCGCGTACTGGGTGGGCGAATGGGACGGCGAGCGTTTCACCGCCGACGGCCCCGGCCACCAGTGGCTGGACCACGGCTCCGATTACTACGCGGCGGTCACCTGGGACGACCCCCGGCTGGAAGAGCACGACCGCCTCTCCTCGCGGTACGGCATCGGCTGGATGAACAACTGGGCCTACGCGGGCCGATTCCCGACCGACGACTGGCACGGCGGGTCGGACTCCCTCGTGCGGAAGATCACGCTGAGCGACGACGAAGGGCGCGCGACGCTGCACTCGGTGCCGGCACCCGAGCTCGATTCGCTGGGAGGCGAGGCCGAGAACCTCGACGATGCACGGCTGGGCGACGGCGAAGCCGTGGACGTCACGGTGCCGGCATCTGGCGCGTATCGACTGCGGTTGGATGCCGCGAGCCGGGCCGGCGAGCTGAGGGTCAAGGTGCTCACCGGCGACGGCAGCTTCGCGACGGTCGGCTACGACTTCGAGGCGCGGTCGGTGTTCGTGGCACGGGACGCCGACGCGGTCTCCGACACGATGCCCGAGGCGTACCGCGAAGTGCGCACAGCGGCCGTGGAGCCGGCGGATGGGCGCATCGAGCTCGACATCGTGGTGGACGCCGCTTCGATCGAGGTCTTCGCAGGCGGCGGGCGTGCCGCGCTCACGATGGCCGCGTTCGGGACGGCCGGCGAGCGCGGCCTGCGTCTCGAGGGCGCGCGGGAGCAGGTCGCCGTCACGGGCGCCAGTCTCACTCCCTTGCGGGTGGCGCCGGTCGAGCGGGAGCACTGAGGGCCCCGAGCTCACTCGGCCGGCGAGAAGGGGGCACCGCGACAGACTGCCGTTCGACGAGCCACCCCCGCAGCAGATGGATGCCGTCACCGATCGGCGGTGCCGTCCCGTCGATCCGGTCGAGCAGGCGGGTCATCCCCCACCGCCCCATCTCGTCGTGCGGCAGCGCGATCGTGGTGAGCCCGGGGTCGAGTGCGTCGGCGACGGGATGCAGATCGTCGATCCCCACGACGGACAGGCCCTCCGGGACGGGGATGCCCCGCCGCGCGGCGGCCTGCATCACGCCCATGGCGATCTGGTCGTTGAAGCAGATCACCGCCGTGGGCGGGACGGGCTGGTCGAGGAGTCGCCCTCCCGCTTCCCGACCGCCTGCCGCATCGGACGTGCAGAGATCGAGGCGACCGTCAGCGAGGGCTATGCCCGAGTCGCCCAAGGCGGAGCGCACGCCGATGAGGCGGCCTCGGGCGGCGCGGGACTCGTCGGTGGTTCCGACATAGGCGATGTCGCGGTGCCCCTCGCGCGTGAGCCGCTCGCAGGCGAGGGCCGCGATCTGCGCCTCGTCGGGCACGACGGCGTCGACCTCCCAGCCGGGTTGCGGCGCCGCATCCACGAGCACGACGGGCACGCCCTCGGGGACGTCGGGCTGCTCGACGCGCTGGTGGTACATGCGAGCGATCAGGATGCCGTCGACCCGCTGGGCGAGGAAGCGCGCGACGAGGTCGCGCTCCGCCTCGGCGTCGCCGCCGCTCTCGGCGACCATCAGCAGCACGTCGCGCTCGAGCCCGGCTCGGCGGGCACCCTCGATGATGCGGCCCGCGAAAGGGGTCGCCGCGAGGTCGTCGCCGATGAGGCCCACGACGCCGGTGCGTCGGCGGCGCAGACCGCTGGCCACCCGGTCGGGGACGTATCCGAGCTCACGGGCGACGGCGAGGATCCGCTCGCGGGTCTCGGCGTTCACCGCCCGCGCGCCGCTCAGCGCGTGCGAGACCGTCGTCGCCGAGACACCCGCGGCTGCGGCCACGTCGCTGACGCGCGCGCGAGGGCCGGTCTTGCCAGACATACGCCCAGCCTATGGCGCGCGGCGTGGCCGATCCGGAAATCGGAGTCAGCGCACGACGGCGAACAGACGGCGGCCGTGACATACCCCGGCCGGCGGAACGACGAACGCGGCGGGCCCGAAGGCCCGCCGCGTCCGATCGAAGGTGTCGCCGCGCCCGGAGCTACAGCGAGAGGCGCTCGCGCACGACGCCGGCGAGCTCGTCGGCGTGGCGGCGGGCCTCATCCTCGGAGGAGGCCTCGACCATCACGCGCACGAGCTGCTCGGTGCCCGACGGGCGCAGCAGCACGCGCCCCGAGAGGCCGAGCTCGGCGGATGCGCGGGCGACGGCATCCTGAACTCCCTCGTCGGTCGCGGCGCGGGTGCGGTCGACGTCCTTCACGTTGACGAGCACCTGCGGGTACACGGTCATGATCGACGCGAGCTCTTCGAGGGTCTTGCCGGTGCGCGCCATCTCGGCGACCAGGTGCAGGCCCGTGAGCAGGCCGTCGCCGGTCGTCGCGTAGTCGCTCATGATGACGTGGCCCGACTGCTCGCCACCGAGCGAGAAGCTCTGCTCGTTCATGCGCTCGAGCACGTAGCGGTCGCCGACCGCGGTGGTCTCGACGTGGATGCCGTGCGCCGACATCGCGCGGTGGAGTCCGAGGTTGCTCATGACGGTGGCGACGAGCGTGTCGTCCTTGAGCTGCCCGCGGTTCTTCATCGACACCGCGAGGATCGCCATGATCTGGTCGCCGTCGACGACCTTGCCGGTCGCGTCGACCGCGAGGCAGCGATCGGCGTCGCCGTCGTGAGCGATGCCCACGTCGGCACCGACGCGCACCACGTGCTCGGCGAGCTGGTCGAGGTGGGTCGAGCCGACGCCGTCGTTGATGTTCCAGCCGTCGGGGTCTGCGCCGATGACGGTGACGCGTGCGCCGGCGTCGCGGAACGTCTCGGGCGAGACTCCGGATGCCGCGCCGTGCGCGCAGTCGAGCACCACGTGCAGTCCGTCGAGGCTGTGCGGCAGCGAGCCCAGCAGGTGCACGACATAGCGGTCCTCGGCGTCGGCGAACCGGCGGATGCGGCCGACGTCAGCGCCGGTGGGCAGCAGCTTCGGACCCGACATGGCGGCCTCGATGCGCGCTTCGACGATGTCGGGCAGTTTCACGCCGCCGCGGGCGAAGATCTTGATGCCGTTGTCGGGAGCGGGATTGTGGGATGCCGAGACCATGACGCCGAAGTCGGCATCCATGTCGGCGATCAGGAACGCCGCCGCGGGGGTCGGCAGCACACCGGCGTCGAGGACGTCGACGCCGGACGAGGCGAGGCCGGCCTCGACCGCGGCGGAGAGGAACTCGCCGGACACGCGCGGGTCGCGGGCGACGACGGCGGTGAGCCGTTTGCCCGCAGCGCGGCGCGCCTCGGCGGAACGGCCCTGGCCCAGGACGACGGCGGTCGCCTGGGCCAGGGACAGTGCGAGATCGGCGGTGAGGGGGCCGTTGGCCAGCCCCCTCACCCCGTCCGTGCCAAAGATCGGCATACGGAGTGGAAGCCGATCAGCGCTTCGAGTACTGCGGCGCCTTGCGGGCCTTCTTGAGACCGGCCTTCTTGCGCTCGATGACGCGCGCGTCGCGCGAGAGGAAGCCGGCCTTCTTGAGGGTCGGACGGTTGTTCTCGACGTCGATCTCGTTCAGCGCACGGGCGATGCCGAGGCGGAGCGCACCGGCCTGGCCCGAGGGGCCACCACCCGAGATGCGGACGATGACGTCGTACGCACCCGTGAGGTTGAGGACCGTGAACGGGTCGGTGATGAGCTGCTGGTGGAGCTTGTTCGGGAAGTAGTCCTCGAACGCACGGCCGTTGACCGTGATGGTGCCCGAGCCGGGGATGACGCGCACGCGGGCGATGGCCTGCTTGCGGCGACCGACTGCGGCGCCCGAGACCGAGAGCACGGGGCGCTCGGCGGCGACGACGGTCTCGTCGATCGCGGTCTCAGTGGAGTAGCTCGTGGGGGTTTCTTCGATGTTCGCCATCAGTGTGTCCTGTTCTGTGCGGCGCTTACTGGGCGACCTGGTCGAAAACGTACGCGGTGGGCTTCTGCGCGGCGTGCGGGTGCTCGGCACCGCGGTACACCTTGAGCTTCGACAGCTGGTTGGCGCCGAGGGTGTTCTTCGGGAGCATGCCGCGGACGGCCTTCTCCACGGCGCGGACCGGGTTCTTCTCGAGGAGCTCCGAGTAGGTGACCGACTTGAGGCCGCCCGGGTAGCCCGAGTGACGGTAGGCCTTCTTCTGCTCGAGCTTCTGGCCGGTGAGGGCGACCTTCTCGGCGTTGATGATGATGACGAAGTCGCCCATGTCGACGTGGGGGGCGAAGGTCGCCTTGTGCTTGCCACGCAGGAGCGCGGCAGCGTGCGAGGCGAGACGGCCGAGGACGACGTCAGTCGCGTCGATGACCAGCCACTCGCGCTGGGCTTCGCCAGCCTTGGGGGTGTAAGTGCGCGTCACAGTAGTGCTGCTTTCTTGATTCGAACGGAGAGGTTCGTGAATCCCACTCCGGGGTGGTTCCCCTCTCGATGAGAGGCTGAACACGCCAGTGGAGGGCTCACGTTCGCGGTGCCGGGTCAGCTGAGCCGGACACCAAAGATCAATAGTACGCGACGCGGATGCCTCGACCAAACCAGCCCCCTTACCCCGCGGCGTCACGGCGCGGGCACCGCCACGCCGATCCCGTCGAGATCCTCGTCTCAGATGTCACAACTTTGTGACATCTGTAGCACGGGGTTCACACAGGCTCTCTAATCTTCTCCTCATGAACGCACCGTCGATCAAAGCAGTCATTCCCGCCGCCGGGCTCGGCACCCGCTTCCTTCCCGCCACCAAGGCGATGCCGAAGGAGATGCTGCCTGTCGTGGACAAGCCCGCCATCCAGTACGTCGTCGAGGAGGCGGTGGCCGCAGGCATCGACGACGTCCTCGTCATCATCGGCCGCAACAAGAACGCCCTGGCGAATCACTTCGACCGGGTCACCGAGCTCGAAGACACGCTCCACCGCAAGGGCGACCTGAGCAAGCTCGAGCGCGTGATGCACCCGAGCTCGCTCGCGGACGTCCATTTCGTCCGCCAGGGCGACCCGCGCGGTCTCGGTCACGCCGTGCTGCGAGCTCGCAAGCACGTGGGCAACGAGACGTTCGCCGTGCTGCTCGGCGACGACCTCATCGACGCACGCGACCCGCTGCTCTCGCGCATGATCGAGGTCTCCCAGCGCGAAGCGGCCACCGTGGTCGCCCTCATGGAGGTCGACCCGAGCCAGATCCACCTCTACGGGTGCGCCGATGTCGAGACGACCGACGAGTCCGACCTCGTGAAGATCAAGGCCCTGGTGGAGAAGCCGTCCGCAGAAGAGGCCCCGAGCAACCTGGCCATCATCGGCCGCTACGTCCTGAAGCCCGAGATCTTCGACGTGCTCGAGCGCACCGAACCCGGCAAGGGCGGTGAGATCCAGCTGACCGATGCGCTCGAGGTGCTCGCCGACGACGAGCAGATTGCGGGACCCGTGCTCGGCGTGGTGTTCGGCGGTCGCCGCTACGACACCGGCGACCGGCTCGACTACCTCAAGTCCAGCATCCAGCTCGCCCTCGACCGCGACGACCTCGGCCCCGAGCTGGCCGCGTGGATCAAGGAACTCGCCCCGACCCTCCCCTGACCACACAGTGAAAGCGGGACGGATGCTGCGACCCGAGGCATCCGTCCGTTCAGGCGAGGATCGTGCCCGCGATCAGCAGCATCACACCGACCGCGTTGTAGACGACATGCAGGAGCACTGCCGGCCAGATGCGCCCCGTGAGCATGACCAGAAGGCCGCCGACGAGGCCGACGAGCGCGAGCGCGACCACTTCGCCGGGCGCGAGCGTGCCGACGATGCTGTGCGCCAGCACGAACAGCGCGGCGCTGCCGACGATCGCCGCACCGCCGGCCGTAAGTCGCCCGACCGAACGCCGGAACATCGAGTACACCGTCACCAGGACGACCCCGTGGAAGAAGAACTCCTCGGTCAGCGGCGCGATCACTACCGGCGCGATGAGTTCGGACCACCACCAGCCGTCCGGCAGGCGACCGTCGAGGGTCGCAATCGCCGGCAGCCGGTCGGCTCCTTCGATCCACCCCTGGACGAGTCGCAGCATCAGCCCGAGCCCGACGCCCCAGAGCAGGTCGATGGCCCGGAATCTCAGCAGGCCCATCGGCCTCGAACGGCTGAGAGCGAGGACCACCGGCACGGCCATACCGGCCCACAGCGCGATCGTCGACACCACGCTTCCCGCCGCGCCCAGCCACGTCGCCGCTGCCAGCCCGACGAGAATCCCGAGTCCCAGACCGATCATGGCGACCGCCAGCAGCGACTCGCGCCAGCGGCGCACCGTGCTGCCGCCGAGCCTCCAATCGGTGCGTCGAGGCCGGCGCGAACGATGCTCCGCGCCGGTGTCAGCCGGCCGCGTGGCATCGATAGAGTGACCCGTCACGAGCCCAAGCTACCCGACCCGGAGGCCACCCCTTGTTCGAGATCCTGACCGTGTGCACCGGCAACATCTGCCGCTCGCCGCTCGCCGAGCAGTTGCTGCGTCTACGGCTCACGCCGCTCGGTGCCAGGGTGCGCAGTGCGGGTACCCGGGGCCTGAACGCCGCTCCGATGACCGCGGAGTCGGTGACGCTCGCCACGCGGCTCGGCGTGCCGGCGGACGACTCGGCCGCACACCGCTCCCGCTTCCTCACAGAGGCCGACCTCGGCTCTTCCGATCTGGTGCTGACGCTGGCCATGACGCGCGATCATCGCCGGAAGGTCGTCGAACTCGCGCCCGGCCGAGTGCGTTCCACCTTCACGGTCCGCGAGTTCGCGCGCCTGTCGGCGGGCCTCACCGACGACGAGATCCGCGCCGCGGCTGCGACGGGAGCGGATGCCGCGACCCGCGTTCGCGCGACGGTCGCGCTGATCGCGGCGCGCCGCGGTGTCGACCCTGCGCCGCCCGACCCTGCTGAGGACGACGTCATCGATCCGTACGGACGCTCGTGGGAGACATACGAGCTGTCGGCAGCCCAGCTGACCCCTGCGATCGACGAGACGGTGCGCGTACTCGCGGCCGCACTCGTCACAAAGTGACGCAGTTCACATGCTCGTCACGCAAAGCGGACGTACGCGTAATTCCTTTGTGTAAGGATGAGTGCGGTTCGGAAGCTGGGGAGTTCGAGAACCTGCACCACAGCAGCGACGAAAAGGCCCCATGGAACTCAGCGACTACATCCGAATTCTGCGCAAGAACTGGCTCGTAATACTCCTTGCGACGATTCTCGGTATCGGCGTGGCCGCGGCGTATTCCTACACTCGCACCCCGATGTACGAAGCATCGAGCACGGTCTTCGTGTCGACACAGACGAGCGGCACCGTGCAGGAGCTGCAGCAGGGCTCGTCCTTCACGCAGTCGCGCATGACGACGTACGCGAACCTCGTGACGACGCCGGTGGTGATGAACCCGGTGATCGCAGAGCTCGGGCTCGACACGTCGGCCAGCGGCTTGGCGAGTGTGGTGAGCGGAACGAACACGCTCAACACGCAGCTGATCACGATCACGGTGACCGATCCTGATCCCGTGCTCGCCGCCGACGTCGCGAACGCCCTCGGCGCAAGCCTCACCGAGACCGTCGAGAAGCTCGAGACCCCCGCCGACTCGACCACGAGCCCGGTTCGCCTCTCACGTGTGCGCGATGCACTGCCGCCGCAGACTCCCGCCAGCCCCAACATCCCGCTGAACCTTGCGCTGGGCGGGCTGGTCGGCCTCGCCCTCGGCATCGGCATCGCCGTGCTGCGCTCGGTGCTCGACACGCGCATCCGCACCCCGCGCGATATCGAGCTGGTCACCGACACCCCGATCATCGGTGCGATCGCGTTCGATCCGAAGGCCAAGGACCGCCCGCTCATCGTCCACGACGACCCCGCCAGCCCGCGCGCCGAGACCTTCCGGGCGCTGCGAACCAACCTGCAGTTCCTCGACATGGGCGGCCGCGCGAGCTTCGTCATCACGTCGAGCCTTCCCAGCGAGGGCAAGTCGACGTCGACCATCAACCTCGCCATCGCGCTCGCCGACGCCGGCAAGCGCGTGGCGCTCATCGACACCGACCTGCGCAAGCCGAAGGTGGCCGAGTATCTCGGCATCGAGGGGGGCGCGGGGCTCACCGATGTGCTGATCGGCCGCGCGCAGGTCGGCGATGTGATGCTCCCGTGGGGTCAGCGCAGCATGTTCGTGCTGCCGGCCGGGCGCATCCCCCCGAACCCGAGCGAGCTGCTCGGTTCGCAGCGCATGCACGATCTTCTCCAGTCGCTCGAGAAGGAGTTCGACGTGGTCCTGTGCGACGCTCCTCCCCTGCTGCCCGTCACCGATGCGGCGATCCTCGCCAAGGCCACCAGCGGCGCGCTCGTGGTGGTGGCCGCCGGGCGGACCAACCGCCATCAGTTGAACGGCGCTCTCGACGCGCTCTCCACGGTCGGAGCGAAGGTCGCCGGCGTCGTGCTGTCGATGGTCCCCACGCGCGGACCCGATTCGTACGGCTACGGGTACGGCTATGGGTACGGCTACGGCTACGGGCACGCCGTCGAGCGCGGCAAGGCGCCGAACCAGGCGAAGACGAAGGCGAAGAAGGCTGCGAAGAACGACGAGCCGCGCGGGGCGCGTCGGCGCACGTCGGTCTGACACGAACGACCGGTAGCCGTCCGCCTCGGGAATTCGCGGTCGGCAACCGGTTCCGGCGACGGTGCCGAAAGGAACGCGGCGGGGTGTGAGCCCCGGTGCGATCCGTCCCTACACACAAATGAACAGCTGCCGGGGGGCAACCTGTGACGTCGAACATCGAACTCGACGCGACGATGGCGTCGCAGAACGAAGCGGACTCGTCCGTGCCCGCTTCCTCCGGCGCGCCCGCATCTCCGCCGCCAGCGGCCACACGCCGGCAGGGGCGCGCGGACTGGCGTCGCCGCTACGCGCGCAACGTCTGGTTCACCGATCTGCTCGTGCTGATCTGGGTGGTCTACGGCACCCAGATCGCCTGGTTCGGCTTCGGCAACGCCGAAGTGTCGATCCGGGCTGATGCGCGGCTCAGCGACGTGTCGTACTGGATGTTCTCCGCTGTTCTCGTCATCGTCTGGATGTGGGCGCTGAGCCTCATCGACTCGCGCAGCGACCGCGTCATCGGCACGGGGCCGACAGAGTACGTGCGGGTAGTGCGGGCGAGCTACCTCGTGTTCGGCTCGATCGCGATCCTCGCGTTCCTGTTCCAGATCGACCTCGCGCGCGGCTACCTGCTCATCAGCCTTCCGGCCGGAATCGCCGTGCTGCTGTTCGTGCGCTGGCTGTGGCGCAAGTGGCTCGTCTCGCAGCGCCTCAGCGGCGCGTACTCGGCCCGCGTCCTTCTCGTCGGCTCCGAGCAGTCGGTGGTGCAGATCGCGAACGAGCTGCGGCGCACCCCGTGGGCGGGCTACCACGTGGTCGGCGCGTGTGTTCCCAGCGGCCGGATCGCGGCGACGATCGAGGGCACCGACATCCCGATCATGGGAAGCGTGTCGGCGATCGACCGGGCGCTCGCGTCGACGGATGCCGACACCGTGGTGGTGACAAGCACCGACGAACTGCCGATCGACAAGGTGAAAGAGATCTCGTGGGGTCTGGAGGCCGGCCGTCAGCACCTGGTGCTGGCGCCGAGCATCATCGACATCGCGGGGCCGCGCGTGCACACCCGGCCGGTGTCGGGTCTGCCGCTGATCCACGTCGAGACGCCGCGGTTCACGCGCGGCCAGCGTGTCGTGAAGCGCACGTTCGACATCGTGTCGTCGAGCCTGCTGATTCTGCTCGCCTCGCCGGTGCTGCTCGCCGTCGCCATCGGCGTCAAGGCGACCAGCCCGGGCCCGCTGCTGTACCGCCAGGAGCGCATCGGGCTGCGGGGCGAACCGTTCAAGATGAACAAGTTCCGTTCGATGCGCGTCGGGGCCGACGCCGAGCTCAAGGCGCTCCTCGAGGCGCAGGGCACGAGCGAGCAGCCGCTGTTCAAGGTGAAGGACGACCCGCGCATCACGCCGGTCGGCAAGTTCATCCGCAAGTACTCGCTCGACGAGCTCCCCCAGCTGTTCAACGTGCTCGGCGGTTCGATGAGCCTCGTTGGCCCGCGCCCGCAGATCGCCGCGGAGGTGGCGCTCTATACGGATGCCGCCCGCCGGCGCCTGCTCGCCCGCCCCGGCATCACGGGGCTCTGGCAGGTGAGCGGCCGCAGCACCCTCGACTGGGAGCAGACTGTGCGCCTGGACCTCTACTACGTGGAGAACTGGTCGCTCGTCGGCGACCTGGGCATCCTCTTCAAGACCGTCAAAGCGGTCCTGTCCCCCGGGGAGACGGCGCACTGATGAAAGTGAACTCCGTCACGGACTTGGGTGGCATCGAACTGTTCCACTGGAACCCGCGTCGGCCGGCGATGCCGGGGCGGCTCGGGCGCCGTCTGCCCGTGTACCGCTCCGTGAACAACTTCGGCGACATGCTCGGCCCTGCGGTGTCCGCATCGCTCGCTCCGACCGGCGCGCGCGCGGCCCGCACTGGTCGCCTGCTGTCCATCGGCAGCATCCTCCATTTCGCGCGGGACGGTGATGTCGTCTGGGGCTCGGGAGTCAACGGAAAGGTCGATGGTGACCTCGTGGGGTCGGATCGGCTGGACGTGCGCGCCGTGCGAGGCCCGCTGACGGCCGAAATCCTTCGCAGGCGTGGTGTCCGCACGCCGGAGATCTTCGGGGATCCGGGGCTTCTCGCCCCATCCGTCCTGGGCATTGCGCGGGCAGATAGACCCTCGATTCCAGTGACAAGTCTGCCCAACCTGCATGATTTCCGCTCATGGCGGGGAGCTCCGGGGCTGCTCAACCCGCGCCGAAACTTCATATCGGTGATCAAGCAGATCGCGGCTTCACGACTCGTGGTGACCTCTTCGCTTCATGGCATCGTCATCGCCGATGCGCTCGGCGTACCGGTCGCACCAGTACGGCCCACGGCCGAGGCGATGTTCAAGTATGAGGATTACTACGAGGGCACGGGACGTCGACTTCCACGATTCAGCACCTCTATGGAAAGTGCGGCAGATGCGCGGGCGCCGGGCCTGGATTGGGACCCCCAGGAATTGGTCGCCGCTTTCCCGCTCGACCTTTGGAGTCCCGTCGATGAGTCCTGACCGTCGCGTGGGGGCCGGGACGGGCCTCCATCGCGGCCCGCGCGACCTGCGCATCGACGTTGCCCCCCAACACTCCATGCCCACCGGGCACGGCTTCATTGTTTCGTGAACCCAGAAAGGGCCGACATTGATTGTCTCCGAGGATCTCGCGCACCTCAGCCGTGTGCGACAGTCAACGCTTGATGCGCTCCGGACGCACCTGGGCGCAGTAACCGACATTGCTCTCATCGACGCACCGAACCAGCGGAACATCGGCGACTCACTCATTTGGGCGGGCGAGATTGCGTATTTCGAGCGACTCGGACTCACTATTCGCTACATCAGCGACCTGTGGTCCTACGACGCCGAAGCCCTTCGGCGCGCGATGCCGAACGGTGTCGTGCTCATGCACGGTGGCGGTAACTTCGGCGACCTGTGGCCTGGGCACCAGATACTGCGTGAGCGGGTCGCCCGCGAACTGACCGACTACAAGGTGATCCAACTGCCTCAGTCGATCTACTTCGGAGCAGAGAGCCGGGCGGAAGAGGCCAATGCTGCGATCGGCGGGCACCCGGACTTTCACGTTCTCGTGCGTGACTCGTTGTCGATGCAGCGCGCCGCGGCGCAACTGCCGGACGTCGCAGTGTCCTTCTGCCCTGACATGGCGCTCGGCTGGGATGCGCCCGCCACCACTCGCGCTACGGGCGACCGCGTCGTCGTGATCGCCCGTGCAGACAAGGAGGCAACCTCGAATCTCGTCTCCGTTGCTGAGGGATGGTTGCCAGGTGCGCGGGTGGAAGTCACCGACTGGGTCGAACTGATGGGCGGTTCTCGTGCCTGGAGCTTCTATCGTTCGGCTTCGAAGCTCAACCACCTGTACACCCGCGGCCAGCGCCGACTTCCGCTTCTCCCAGTCGTTCTCCCGAATCGGCTTGCTCGAACGGTGATCTCATCGATCAACTCGGTGAACATCGCTGCTGCGGTAAAGCTGTACGAGACCGCGTCGGTCGTGGTTACCGACCGCTTGCACGCCCACGTCCTCGCCTCCCTGATGGGTATTCCGAACGTCGTGCTCGACAACAACTACAAGAAGGTCAGCCAGATCATGCACGATTACTCGGGCGCGTTCTCGACCGCAAGCCTCGTGTCCGGACTCGATGAGGCGCGCACACAGGTAGCCGCGGCCGTCGCATGATCGCCTTCGTCACGTCGCTGCGGCATCCGCAGAACTCCGCGGACTACTCGAAGGTGGAGTCCCTGCTCGCTGAGACGCTGGGGTCGATCTGCGCTCAGCGCAACGACGACTACATCGTGATCGTGGTAGGCAACCGACCTCCCTCATTCAAACTTCCCAACCGGGTCCAGTTCGTGTCGGCGGACTTCCCCGCACCGGCGCCTCCGTCAGGGCCTCAGACCGACCGAGATTCGTTTCTGTGGGATAAGGGCACGAAGATCGGCCTGGGATTGCTGGCGGCTCGCTCCTATCGACCCGAGTATGTGATGATCTTCGACGCAGACGACTATGTGAGCAACCGCATTGCCGGCCACGCACAGGAGAATCCGGGCAAGCCCGGCTGGGTGATCGACCGCGGATGGATCTACTCCCACGCAACAGGCGTCTACCGTCCGCAGGGTGACTTCAACCGCGCATGTGGGACCTGCCATGTTGTCAACTTCACCGCATACGATGTGCCGGAGCATCTCGACCTCGATGCCAGTCAGGACGAGATCGCGGCGGCCTTCGGAGACCGATTGCGACGAATCCTCGGTGCTCACCGCGACGCTCGCACGTGGCTCGCAGATGCGGGATGGGAACTGGAACCGCTTCCGTTCCGCGGAGCGGTGTACAACGTGGACACGGGAGAGAACCACTCGGGGAAATCGCTCAGCGGCTTCGTCCGACCCGCTAGCTACCGGTTTCAACGCGAGTTCGGGATCCGGCCAGCCGGAACCCCGCTTTCACGACTGCGGGTGGCGTTCGGCCCCGATGCGATCGCCGATGCTTCACGTCGCGTCAGCCTCCGTCTTGGACGGCTCACCCGCGGTCGCTTGACCCGTCAAGGAAGCTCGACCCCCAGCAGCGGGACGGACGGGCTTTGACCGACGATCTCCGCCGCCGCACCGTCAGTTCGATCGGGTGGGTCGTTCTCGAACGCTGGTCTGTCAGGCTTCTGTCGCTACTGGTGCTTGTCATCCTTTCGCGGGTGCTGAGCCCGGCTGATTTTGGTCTGGTCGCCCTTGCGACTTCGGCGACCGCGCTGCTGCAGGTGGTGAGCGACTCAGGATTCAGCCGCGCGCTGATCCAACGTCGGCGTCTTGACCCTGCGGACGCCTCAACGGCCTTCTGGGCGTCAATGGTTCTTGCCATCGTTCTGGCTGCGGTGCTGGTGCTGACAGCTCCCCTCATCGCGTTGGCACTATCTTCGCCAGGGCTCACGCCGATTCTGCAGATCCTCAGTATCGGACTCCCGCTATCTGCCTTATCGCAAGTGCCCGCGGCCCTCCTCGAACGCGACCTCGACTTCAAGCCACTGTCGTTCCGACAGTTCATCGGCGCACTCTGCGGGGCGCTCGTATCCGTGCCTCTTGCCTTAATCGGGTGGGGCGTGTGGGCGCTCGTCGCGCAGACTCTCGTGGCCTCGGCCGCGGCGGTCATCGCACTTTGGACATCGACCTCTTGGCGGCCGCGTTGGGAGTTCTCCTGGCAATCGTTCCGGAACCTCTGGGCGGTTGGTGGCGCAATCCTGGGCGTTGATCTCATGGATGCGGTCCAAGCAAACATCGACAAGATTGTGATCGGCGTGCTCTTCTCCCCGACGGAGCTGGGCTACTACTTCCTCGCCCAGCGGCTGGGCACGATCCTGATCGAGCTCGTGACATCCGTGGTCTCTCGCGTGTCGCTGACCACCTTCTCCCGCGTGCAAGATGACCGCCCACGGCTGAATCGGATCTTCCGGCAATTGACCTTCGCCGCGTCCGCGGTAAGCGTAGGAGTGTTCGGCCTGGTCGCAGTTCTCGCACCACAGCTGATACCCACATTGTTCGGATCCGGCTGGGATGCGGCCGTGCCGATTATCTGGGTTCTTGCTCCTGGGTGGGCCATCGGCGCCGTGATGTATTTCGACAGGAATGCGCTCCTTGCCACGGGCAATGCCCGATCCGCCCTTTGGCTGGCACTCCTCCAAAATGTCGTCAGCATCATCATGGTGTTCGTATTCGCGCCCTTTGGTGTGATTGGGATCGCATTCTCGAGACTCGCGAGGTTTGTCGTCTGGCCAGTGCGGCTCATCGTTCTCCGGCGGGCGATCGGATTGCGAGTCTGGAGGTACCTGCTTCAGATCATCAGGTGCGTCGCGGCCAGCGTGGTTCCGTTCGGCGCCGTGGCGTTGCTGCAACTCACGCCGTGGGCCGACACCGAGCGTGCATTCTTCGCGTTCGCGCTACCGCTCGCGGCAGCTGCGGGAATCATCTACGCAGGTTTGCTCTGGGCGGTGGCAGGAACCGAGAACAGACTCGTCATCCGCTCCATCGTTTCTGTGGTGACCGCACGCGCGCGACGCCGCTCGAGTTAGGCGGCGCGCGACTATCCGAGAACCGATTCGTAGAGCTCGATGTGGACCTTTGCTTGGTGCGGCCACTCTCGCACCTCCACGATAGGACGCTGGGCACTCCCCGCCTCCACAAGACCGCGGATCGTACGCCGCACCTCGTCCGCCCGGAGGGGTGGCTCGTAAAGGTGCACCCACTCTGGCCCGAACAGGGCCTGGAGTTCGCGCGTCGGGCCGCACGCCGGCACCAGGACGGGCACCCCGAGGTCCATTGCTAGCGCCGCCGCGCCGGAGTTTTCGAACTTCTCGTACGGGAGTACGACGAGGCGGGCGCGGATGATCTCCGCCACGAGCTGCGGGTCGGGAACATGCCGCAGTTCGCTGGAAAGGTTCGTGTGGGACGAGACGGCGCCGTCGACGAGCTCGGCTAGCGCCGAGTCGGCGGGGGCGCCGATGATGCGAACTGTCAGGTCGGGTGCATCATCGGCGAGACGAACAAGATGTTCAATGCCCTTGTAGGGCCGAACAAGGCCGAAGAACAAGACGTCCGGGCCCTTTGCCGAGGGTGTCGGCACTGGTTCCGCCGCCTGCGCAACGTACCAGGACCCTAGCTCCGCATGAGGAAGTACAACCGAGTCTCCCACTGCTTCCGTCGCCGGAGCGGTGAGATAGATCCGCGCATGGGTAGCGGCGTCCAGTCGCCCGAGCAACCACCGGTCTGCGCGCCCCGGCGACTCATGAGGCACCGAGTTGTGCACAGTGCGGACGACCTGTGTTCGTCCGCTCCTCGCCCACATCAGCAGCGTCGCCATGAACGCACGGTTGGCAACCCGGCCGATCGCAGTTCTGCGCTTCAACATCGTCTCGGGCCAATGGATGTGCAGCAACCTCACCCGGCCGGTGACCAATGCGGGCCACGACAGATAATGTACTTCCACCCCCTCTTCCTCCAACGCTCGGATCAGCAGTTGAACGTAAGGGCTCGAGGTCTCGGTCGGCCGAGTGAATGACATCATGACCTGCAGCGGTCTAGGCATTTATCGCCGTTCGATAGGCGCGGGCGTAGCGGCTCGCATCGGTCACCAGAAGGGCATCGGCTCGAGCACCCTCCGCGATCGACGTGAGGTCGGAGCGGAGTGCCTCCCGCAGGACATTTGCCAAGGAGTCTGAAGAACCGGCCTCGTAACGGAACCCCGTTTCCCCGGGTCGAACGAGTTCGGATGATCCTCCACGGTCCGGGACGATGGCGATCACACCACTGAGCTGCGCTTCAAGTACCGTGCGCCCCATCGGCTCATTCGCGTTCGCGACTACCAGAAGGTCGATTCCGTCGAGAGCGCGTTCCCAAGGGCGGGGCCCCTCGAGCCGAAATCGGGAGCCAAGCGCTCGCTCACCCCGCGCTTGCAGCTCACGGGTGTACTCCTCACCGGCGAGGTACTCACCGCGAATGAGAACGTCCAGTCCCTGCACATCCCTGACAGCATCGATGAGCAGCTCGGGCCGCTTCTCCGGTGTCACTCGACCCAGCACTGCAACCACCATAGGAGCGCTCTCTCGGCGCCCACGGAATGGCAGCGGCGCAATGGGGCGTGTCAGCACCGAGACGCGCGACTGGGACCCGATCACTTGGCCACCAGTGAACCGGCTCACCGAGATCACGCGGCGCATTCCCCGCGCAGAAGCCGAAAGCGCCAGGCGTCCAAAGCCCGGGGTAAGCGTGTCGTGCAAATCCAGGACAATCGAGGGACGGCCGTTCGGCCAACGCCTCGGCGTGATGGCTCCTGGTGCGAGCACATACGAGAACAGAACAATGGTGTCGGCACGTGAAGCAAACCGGCTGATCTGCCTCCACACCCCCGTCACTTGCTTCCATCGGGCGCCGCCGTCCGTGGCCAGCAGGTGGGCCGGAGTTCCGGTCGCCTCCTCCCACGCGGTCGCCACACTTTCCTCAGTGCATAGGAGAGCGACCTCCACGTCGTCTTCCACGAGCGCGCTGGCGAGCGTCAACATGCTCCGCTCGGCTCCCCATATGCCCGGAGCGAGTGAAACGAACACGATGCGCTTATCTGACACGGGGACCCACGACTTCCCGATAGGCGGCCATCAGGTCGTGGCCGTAGTTGACATCGGAGAACCGATCGCGGAGCGACACCGCCGCCGCTCGCATGCTGGCGAGTCTCGCCGGATCGTCCAGAAGGCGCCGCAACTCACGGTGTGCGGTCGCCTCATCGTCGACGATGAGGCCTGTCACCCCGTCGACCACCACGTCGCTGACGCCCACGCAGCTCAACGCGACAGCCGGTATGCCAAGCGCCTGCGCCTGCATGAGACCGACTGGCATGCCCTCCCATCGCGAAGTGAAGTAGATGATCGATGCTGCGGCGAGCCGTCGAACGACGTCAGTCGGTTCGATCCATCCTGAGACCGAATAGCCAGATAGAGGTTCAGGGCTCGGGCCGTCACCGATCCATAGGAAGTCGGCATCGGCCTGAAACTCGGTGGCGGCCCGCGCGAACCGCTCGGGGGCCTTCTGCGGTGACCATCTGCCGACGTTGACAATCAAAGGCTTGGCGCCGGCAGAACCGGGCGCGCCCAGTTGGAGCTCCTCCATCGAGAGCCGGTTGGGTACCAGCAGGGTGGGCGCCCGCAGCGCAGTCCTAGCCACATGCTCCTCGCTCGCAGAAACGCACAGCACTGCGTCGCTCCGACGCGCCAAGACCGCTTCGGCCAGTTGAAAGGCCTGAGCCTTCGTCCGTGAGACATCGCGGCGCAGAAACGCGAAGCCGTGCGGGGAGTAGATGACGGGCGTCTTTGTTGCGCCCAACCTGCCGACCACGCCCGCGAAGGAGGAGTGCAGATGAATGAGGTCGATGTCTCCTCTGCGGCGCAAGTCGACGAGCGCCGAGCGCAGCGCCCGGAGTCGCGTGAATCGCTTTTGCGTTGAGTCGCCGACCGTTACCAGCTCAGCTCCCCCCAGGCGCGTCTGGAGCACTGCTCTGGGCGGCGTCTCCGGCCTCGGACTATGCAGGACTGTTACTCGGTGGCCCAGCTCGACCTGGTGAGCCGCCATGCGCGCGACAACGTCGAGTACTCCCGTTGCCAAGGTCTCGGTGACATGGAGTAGATGGAGGGGCCGTTCTGTCACCGAGCGATCCCTTCGTAGATGGCATAGTACGTGCGGGCCGCGCTCGTCACATCGAACAGATCCTCGGCACGACGACGCGCGCGCGCGCGCAACTCAAGTTGTGCGTGCGCTTGCTCCGAGAAGATCTCGGTGAGTGCGCTCGCCAGGGCAATGGGATCGCGGGGCGGCACCAACTGCGCCTCATCGATAGCAAGCAGCGAGCAGTCGCCGACGTCCGTTGTGACGACTGGTACGCCGTGAGCGAGCGATTCGATTCCCGCCATCGGAAGTGCTTCCCCGTGCGAACTCGCCACGACAAGAGCCCGCGCACCCTGAATGAGGCTGGCGACATCCTCAACTGGGCCACGGAGTTCGATGTCGATGCCGGGGAACTGCGCGGTCAAAGCAACGACCTCTGGGTTGTCGGCAGACATGCCCGCACCAGCGCAGACGAGGCGCGGCCCGGAGGCTCCCATGTGACTCACCGC
The DNA here is from genome assembly GCF_031457705.1 of Microbacterium sp. BE35. Classification (NCBI taxonomy): domain Bacteria; kingdom Bacillati; phylum Actinomycetota; class Actinomycetes; order Micrococcales; family Microbacteriaceae; genus Microbacterium; species Microbacterium sp. BE35. The sequence goes on along the minus strand of NZ_JAVDXD010000002.1, from coordinate 286,201 downwards.
AGCGAAGAGATTCGCGTGATCCTTCATCGGGTGCCAACGCGCGAGCGAGAGAACTACTGAGCTCTCTTCGGGGACGTATGGCATATCGAACTCTGGAAGCCGCGTCCCGTTGAGAATCGTCGCATCCGGCGCGCGGTTCAAACGAGTCTTGGCGAAGCGCCCCGCTGACGGAGAACACGCAACCAGTGCGGAGTAGCGATGTGCGACGAGTCGCATGACCCTCGTGACCAGCGCCGATCCCAGCCCGCTCTCATGCCCACCGCTGGTGTGCACGGTAGAAACCAGTGCAGTCCTGCCCTTTGCAAGAGAGGCGATCAGATCCGCCTGCAGCAAGTGCGAGTGGATGACGTCCGGACGAAGCTGCCGGAGGATTCGGCGCAGACGCACGACACCCACACCAGCGGAGATCGGGTCCTTGCGAAGATTCAGGTATGTGACTGACGCGGCTGCTGCTTCCACTCGAGCGCTGAGCGTGTCGCGGCCGAGCAGAACAACCACGTGCACGTCATGGTTCGACTCCGCGACCAGACACAAAGCCTCGACGAGCGTCTGTGCGCCTCCGGTCTCGAGGCTGTTGATGACGTGCACGACTCTCATTCGTTGCCACTCCCTCGTCTCACAGCGATTACACCCATGCAGACACCAGGCAGGAGCCAGATGAACGCGGCGCTCTCGTAGCTGATCGTGATGCCGCCGACCACGAGCCAAGCGGTGATCATGGCTACCGAGAACAAGGGCGCGACCAGGGCTCCCCCGCGCACGATCAACAGAACGAGAATGAGCAGGACCGCCCCGCCTGCGAACAGGCCGGACTCGAAAAGGACTCGGCCGATCGCGCTGAACACGTCGGGCGGTTGTTGAGTGAACTGGAAGCCGCTCACATCAACACGGCCGCTCGAGTAGGCCGCAGTCAACCCGCCTCGGCCTAGGCCGAACAGGAACGTCTGAATGTCGCTAGCCCAAAACTGCGCGGATGCGATGATCGACATCATTCGATCGCCCCACGAGAAATTCAGGATCGAACTGCGTTGTTCTATCACCCAAATCGCACCCGCAGCCGCGAGAACGATCAATAGTGCTGCCCTTATCTGAGCGCCGATGCTGCGCGCGGACGACGCGAGCAGGGCGACGGCGATCGCTCCGAGCCCGGCGACGGCGCTGCCCGATTCACTCAACACAATCACGATCGCACCGGCGAGGACAGCAGCCTTTTCCACCCGTCGCAGGCGAGTACGGCCGAAGTATCGCGCGATCAGGAGCATGGCCAAGACGGCCAGGGTGAGCGACCCCGCCATGAACGAGGGCTCCGGAAACTGTGCGAACGGCCGCCGAATGTACAGAAGGATCGCGGGCGCGTTCGCCTCGACACTCGCATAGCCAGGTGCGCGATACAGCTCAACGAACGGGATGAACCCAGCGCGAAGCGCAAAGTACTGGAAGAACCCGAAGAGGGATGTGAGGAGCACCAACCACGCCAGAAGACTCGCGAGCTTGTCCCGCATGCAGAGCACCCCGACCGCACCGGCAGCGAACGCCCCGGCCGCCCCGAGCCACGTCACCGCCGCTGTCGGTGGCAGAGGTGTATCGAAGAAGAGCGTGGTGATCGCCATCGCGAGAAGTGGCAGCGCACCTACTAGTACGACAGCGAGATCGACTCGCGGAACACGGGGCCCGATCACCCAAGCGAACAAGCCGAGCAACGCGGAGACCGAGACGCTCGTACTGCCCCCGAGGGGGACGGCGAGGTAGGGCAGGAAGCTGAGTGTGACTGCCGCGGCAGCGCTGGCCGTTGCGAGCCCGGACGGTCGCCGCGTTTCCAGCGCACGCCGCGGCGCGGTCGCACTACGCGAAGAGGCTGCGAGCGACGTCATCCCAAGCTCTCCCCTCGAGTTCGGTGTCGATCGCTGAAAAGCTGGACCGCTCCATCGCGGAGACCATCTCGGCGCCGAGTCGATCGGGATCACCGACTGCGACGAACTCGATGTGGGGATAGCTGCCAGCCTGTTCCCGCAGTGAAGGAAGGTCGGATGCGACGATCTGTCGCGCGTACTGAACGGCTTTGGCGAGAACGCCGCTCTGCGCCGCGAAGCTTGTATAGGGGAGGACCACGACGGCGGCGCGCGCGAGAGTCGAGTTGAATTCGGCAGCCTCGAGATAGCCCAGCTCGATCGACGTCGCCGCTCCCCTCTCGAGCCCCCCGAGTATCTCGCCGTACCCTGCGGGCTCTGGGGTACCCATCACGCGAAGGCGGATGTCGTACTTCCGCGCGGCAGCGATGGCTTGCTCTATTCCCTTGTTTGGTCGGACCTCGCCGATGCAAAGTGCATACGGAGCTTCCGTCTCGGCTGCGGACGGGACGGGGCGGGAGTCGCCGGGTAGCGGCACGTTGATGATCGGCGTGGCCGACCACCGCGCGACGCGCTCAGCTTGGCGGTGACCGTGTACAGCCACTCTGTCTGCGTGCCGAGACATTCTTCGTTCGAGCGAGAACAGAACTCGATCTCGGACCGTCATGTGCGCGGATGCGTGAGGCATCGCGTTGTGAACGAAGGCGACGCTTCGCAGCCGTCTGCGGGTGCGGATGATGCCGTACTTGCTCGACTCATAGAAGACCGTCACATCGTGCGTGCGTTGAAGCCGCTCGAGCATCGCACGGATCGCCCGTCGGTCCTTCTGACTGTCGATGACTTGGCGGAGTGCACGACCCCTTGATGACACGGGACGACGGCTCTGCAGTGTCTCCTCCACGCTGAGAAACTCCTGCCAGCCCGCAACGGCGGCGGCGCCCCCTGGGCGAGTGACCACCACACAGCGCGCAAAGCCGGCGACGCGGACCGCCGCAGCCGCGATCTCCGCTGCGTGTTCAATCTGCCCGCCGTACTCAGTCGGACAGATCACAACAAGCGCTCGGGGTCTCGTGGATGAACCCTGGGCGGCCCTCGGGTTCGTCGCAGTCGTCATTGTGTCTCCTCCGACGCGTTCGCCGAAAAGTCAGGGCCATGACCCACCGCGATCTGGCCGCCTACGGCCGAAGTCGCGAGAGGTGCATCGGCGAAGTAGCACTTTCGCCCCGGGTCACGCACGTGGGCGTTGCGGATGCGCGTAGATTCACGGCCACGATCCCATCGCCATAGGCCGGCGCGCGCCCGTTCTTTCGCGGGACGAACACACGCCTGTGCCGAGGTGGCGTATGGCGCTGAAACGCCAAACAGCGGGTCGGGTACTGCGCTCAGAGAGTCTGACTTCGTTGACGACTCATCGGGAAAGTCAATCTCTGGGCTCAAGCTGGACTCCGCACTCCGTTCCTGTATGCAGATCCCCAGCTGCCGGGGACACGATAGCACCCTCCTGTTACAGGCTTTGTCACACAAAGTCGCCCGAACCCAGACACCCCGATGGCGCCGCACGGCACGCGTTTCCCGTTCGATCTGGTAGGAAATAGTCGAACCCGCCGCACGAGCGACGCTTGGCAATGACGCACGAGCAACGAGCTTCCAACCACAAGGAGTCCCCATGCGTCTGTCAGTCATCGGTTGCGGCTACCTCGGTGCCGTCCACGCCGCCGCCATGGCCTCGATCGGTCACGAGGTGATCGGCATCGATGTCGACGAGCGGAAGATCGCGTCGCTATCGCAGGGCCAGGCGCCGTTCTTCGAGCCCGGTCTGCAGCAGATCCTGTCGGACGGCATCGCGTCGGGTCGCCTGCGATTCACCACCGAAATGGCCGAGGCGCACGGTTCCGACGTGCACTTCATCGGTGTCGGCACCCCGCAGCAGAAGGACGGCTACGCCGCCGATCTCACGTACGTGAACGCCGCGGTCGACGGCCTGATCCCCTACCTCCGCGAGGGCGACGTCGTCGCCGGAAAGTCGACCGTGCCGGTGGGCACCGCGGCCGAGCTGGCCGAGCGGGTGACGCCGACCGGCGCCACCCTGGTGTGGAACCCCGAGTTCCTGCGTGAAGGCTTCGCTGTGCAGGACACGATCGATCCGGACCGCCTCGTCGCCGGTGTGCCCGCGGGTGACGCCGGCGAGCGTGCCGCCGACGTGCTCCGCGAGGTCTACCACACGGCCGTCGCGAAGAACACGCCGTTCATCGTCACCGATCTCGCCACCGCAGAACTCGTCAAGGTCGCGGCCAACGCTTTCCTCGCGACGAAGATCTCGTTCATCAACGCGATGGCCGAGATCGCGGAGGTCACCGGTGCCGACGTCACCCAGCTCGCCGATGCCATCGGCCACGACGCGCGCATCGGCCGCCGCTTCCTCGGTGCCGGCATCGGGTTCGGCGGTGGCTGCCTCCCGAAGGACATCCGCGCGTTCTCGGCACGCGCCGAGGAGCTCGGCCGCGGCGAGTCGGTCAGCTTCCTCCGCGAGGTCGACGCGATCAACCTGCGGCGCCGCGAGCGCGCCGTGCAGCTCACCGTCAACGCCCTGGGCGGCTCGGTGTTCGAGAAGAAGATCACGGTGCTGGGGGCCGCTTTCAAGCCGCACAGCGACGACATCCGCGACTCCCCCGCGCTCGACGTGGCGGTCGCGCTCCACGGGCTCGGCGCCATCGTGACCGTGACCGACCCTGAAGCGATCGACAACGCGCGGGCGCGGCATCCGCAGCTCAACTACGTCGCCGACCGCGACGAGGCCCTCACCGGCGCCGACGGTGTGATCGTCGTCACGGAATGGGACGAGTACCGCCGCCAGCTGCCGCCCGAGCACGCCGCCTCCCTGGTGGCCGGCCGTGTCATCGTCGACGGACGCAACTGCCTCGATGCCGCCGCCTGGCGCTCTGCGGGCTGGGAGTACTTCGGCATGGGACGCCCCTGACACCTCATGACGCACCGACGACGTCGGGCGGGCGCGTGCTCGCCCGACGCGAGCTCAGCCGAGGTAGCGGCGAAGGCCCACTTCGATCTCTCGCCCACGACGACGCACGCGCACGAGCGTGACGCCGTCGGCTATGAACGCCTGGGCCGATTCGTCATCCAGACGCACACCCTTGACCGGCTGCCACCCGTCGTCACCGCGGTATTTCGCGATCACGCGCCGCCGTGCGGTCGCGCTTCCCAGCACGTCGCGCCGGTACGCTTCGCGGAACGCGGCCTGCGCACGACGCTGCGCGCGCGACGAGGCGGCGCTGTTCACTTCGCCGTCCCCTCCGCGGTCCCGATCGGATCGAACGCACGTCGACGACGCGCCCCCCGGCCGCTCCCACATTCTGGCCGCATCGCTGAGAGCGCCGCAAATCGGCCGGCGCACTCCATTCTCGAGCCGCGTTTAGGGTGGAGCGCGTGACCCGACCCGTGCTCCCCTCCTCCGCCCGCCGTGCGGGTGCCGTGATCGCGTGGGTCCTCGGCGGCATTCTGCTGCTCATGCTCGCCGCGGCATGCTGGCTCGGCGTCCGAGGCCTTCTCGCCTACCAGCACCTCGAAGCGGCGCGCTCTCAGGTCGCCACGATCCGCGACGGTCTCGACGATCCCGCGGCCGTGACGGAACGGCTCGGCGATCTGCAGGCCGACACCGCCGCCGCGCACGACCTCACCAGCGACCCGGTGTGGAAGGCGTCGGAGTCCCTCCCCTGGGTCGGACCCCAGCTCGCGGCGGTCTCGACCGTAGCCGCCGCGGTCGACGACCTCGCGGCCACGTCACTGCAGCCGCTCGCCGACGCCGCCGGAGGACTCTCACTCGACGCCCTCCGCCCGGTGGACGGCCGATTCGACCTCGAGACCATCGCCGCACTGCACCCCGCTGCCGCGGAGGGAGCCGCGGGGATCGCCCGGGCCGAGGCATCCGTCTCATCGATCGACTCGACGGCTCTCGTCGCGCCACTGCGCTCGGCGGTCGACGACATGAGCCGCATGCTCGGCGACACCGCCCCCGCCGCCGACGCGCTCGCCCGCGCGACCGCGCTCCTACCGGCTATGCTCGGCGCCGAGAGCCCGCGCGACTACCTCGTGCTCGTCCAGAACAACGCGGAGTGGCGCTCGCTCGGCGGCATCGTCGGCGCGATGGTCGTGCTGCACGCCGACGACGGCCGCCTCACGCTGACCGCGACAGGCTCGACGGCCGACTTCACCCGATTCGACGATGCGGTCGTGCCGATGGATGCGGAGACCCTGGCGCTCTTCGGAGAGCGCCCCGCGCGTTACATCCAGAACGCGACGCAGATCCCGGACTTCACGGTCAGCGCCCCGATCGCACGCGAGATGTGGGCGCGCGAGTTCGGCACGTCGGTGGACGGCGTCCTCACCATCGACCCGGTGACGCTGTCGTACCTGCTCACCGCCACCGGCCCGGTGAACCTTCCCACCGGCGACGTGCTCACGGCCGACAACGCCGTCGACCTGCTGCTGAACGAGGTCTACCTCCGGTACGCACGGCCGGCGGATCAGGACGCCTTCTTCGCCGCAGCATCCGCCGCGGTGTTCACGGCGCTCGTGGACGGGGAGTCCGACCCGACGGCCCTCATCGGCGCGCTCGCCCGGGCGGGCGGCGAGCGTCGCCTGCTGATCTGGAACGCGCACGAAGACGAACAGGCGCTGCTCGACGGCACGACACTGCAGGGTCGACTGCCGGTGACCGACGCCACGACCACGCGATTCGGGGTGTACGTCAACGACGGCACCGGATCGAAGATGGACTACTACACAGAGCTCACGGCCGGCGTCGGCTGGTGCACGGGCCCGGACTCGGACTCGCTGGCCGAACTCACCGTCACGCTGCGTAACAACGCGCCTGCCGATGCGGCTTCCCTTCCCGCCTACATCACCGGCGCGGAGAACTACGGCGTTCCGCGCGGCAGCGCCCGCACCGTCGCCTACATCTACCTCCCCGAAGGAGCCGAGCTCGTCGCCTCGGGTGTAGGCGATGACGCGGATTTCGGGGGTTTCGGCGGCGGCATGCACGCGGGCCGTCTCGTGCAGATGTGGACCAGCGAACTGGCTCCGGGCGAGCAGTCCACGGCGACATTCGTAGTGCGCACTCCTCGGACTCCCGCGCTCGGCACCGAGTTGTCACCCACCATTAACGCTGCAGAAACAGGCGCGGTTGCATCTCCCTGCGAATCTGCCCAATAATCAGATGAGAAGGCGTTCATCGAAGAACCTCGGTGGGCGCCTTTCTTCTGGGAAAAATGCACATCGGTGTTCTGGGGAGACATCGCGCCAATGGTTGCGACGACCGAACGAATAGAACCGGGTGAATTCCATGAAACGTCACATCTTCCGCGCAGCTGCCGTCGCACTTCTGGCGGCAGCGCTGACCACACTTCCGCTCGCTGCCAACGCGAGCACGTACCCGCCCGCCGGCTCGGGCACCGTCTCCAGCTCCACCGTCGTTCCTGGCGGTACCGTCACCTTCTCGGTGGCGAACGGCATCTTCGAGCCGGGCGAGCCCGTCACCGTCACGCTGACCGGTGAGAACGCGAGCGGCGCGTCGCTCGCGTTCGTCAAGTTCGCCGTGCAGACCAAGACGCTCGGCGTGCTCGAGGCCAACGCCCAGGGCGGTCTCGACCCGATCTCGATCCGCTTCCCGGCCGACGCGAGCGGTCCGTACACGATCACCGCGATCTCGCCCTCGGCGGGCGGCGGCGTGTCGGCCACCGTGACGGCGGTTGCGGCCGGTAGCGGCGCGGGCGGCGTCCTGCCCGCGACCGGCTCCGACAGCGCCTCGCTGCTCGGTGTCTGGATCGGCGGTGGCGCACTCGTCCTCGCCGGTGGTGCACTCGCCGTCGTCGCGGCGGTCCGCCGCAACAGCCGCGCACGCGTCACGGCCTGATTGAACGAAAAGAAGGACCCTCCGACTCTCGGGCCGGAGGGTCCTTCTCGTTTCAGCGAACCACGGCGGTGATCGTCACCAGCTCCGCCAGGACGTGCTCGCTCACGGAGCCCAGCAGCAGCCGCGCGAGTCCGGTGCGGCTATGGGTGCCGACGACCGCCAGCCGCGCGGTGGCCGCCACCTCGTTGATGACCGAACCCGGATCGCCCTCGGCGACGTGGGTCTCGATGCGCAGGTCGGGGTGGGTCCGGCGCACGTCGGCCAACAGCTCGTCGAGGGATCGCTCGGTCTGAGCCTGGAGGTCTGTCAGGTAGAGGTCGGGGTAGAACGAGACGCTTCCGCCCATCGCGTAGTCGGCCCCGGCACTCACAGGGATCCATGCCGACACGGCCGTGAGTGCGTCGCCGGATGCTGCGGCCTCCGCCGCGGCGAACTCCAGTGCCCGCTGCGACACGTCCGACCCGTCGACGCCCACCACGACTCCGCGGCGATCCGAGAGGTCGAGATCCGGGACGACGATCACCGTGCAGTGCGCACCCGCGACGATGCGACGGCCATGCGGCCCCCGCCGCACGTGTCCCTCTCCGCCGAGGTCGCTGCCGATCACGAGCAGCGCGGCATCCGCCGACTGCTCGATCAGCACCTCGGTCGGGTTGCCGTGCGACACGACGGTGCGCACGTCCAGGTCGGCGCTCTGCAGGCGCGCGATCTCGCCGTCGGCCAGCGCCTGGGCGTCGTCCAGCGCGCGCTGCAGCACCTCGTCCTCGCCCACGGCGCCGACCGCCCCGCCCACCACCGACACGAGCACCAGATCGCGCCCGGTGGCCGCCGCGCGACCCGCCGCCCAGTCGGCGACCCGCTGCCGCACCGGTCTGCCTGTCACACCTGCCACGATCGCGTCAGCCACCCTGGCTCTCCCTTCGACGTCCCGAGGTTAGCGACGCGCACCGCCGCGAGGGAAGTCGGACCTACCCCGCCGGCGATCCGGCCGTGAACGGGGGAACGAGCTGGACGGTCTGCTCGGGATCGATGATGCGCATGACGGCGGTCTGCAGGATCGTCCGGTTCACGATCGAGGACGCGGAAGTGAACCAGGCCTCGTAGCTCGTCCGGTTGTCGGGCAACGCCCACGCCAGCTCGAGCCCGTGCGTGAGGACACCCTGTGTCTGGCCCCCCATCGAATGCTCATAGGCGAGCTGGGCGTCCATCGACGCGGAGATGATCAGGCGCCGCGGCCCATCGTTCACGCGCTCGCGCACAATGACGGGATCGGGCACGAAGAGGCCGCGCACGATCGTCTCGGAGTGACAGGAGTCGACCACGATCGTCGCTGTGAGGTCGCGCCGCGCCTCGCGCCAGAACGGCACCCACCAGTCGTCGATGAGGGGCAGATCGGAGAGGGCGAACAGCTCGTCCATGCGGTCAGGCTCTTCGGGATCCCACGTCTGCACCTGGAAGCCGTGCCCTACGAGAACGATCACCAGCGACGTGCAGCTGCACGGAATCTCCCGACGCACGTGCCTTTCCAGTTCGGCGGTCACCGCCGCGAGCGTCGTGTCTTCGGGGCTCTCCAGTCGAGAGATGACCGCGTCGGGCGCGGCGTCGATGACCATGTTCGTGTACGACGTGAGATCGGTGCTCACGCCTTCCAGCGCAGCGAATCGGAAGTCACCGTCTTGGTAGGGCTCGGTGGCGGTGACGAACCTTCCGTCGTTGTCGGACCACCGCACCGGCGCCGGCGCGGCCACACCGATCAGCACCGCGTGCACCTCGCTCATTCGTCACCAGTCGTTGACTGCCCGTCGTCGGTCTGAGTGGTCGCGGGCGGATCGGGGATGGCCTGTCCGACCGTCAGCGCCGTCAGCGAGAGCACGATCAGCAGCACGCCGATGACGAATGCGGCAATGGTTCCGCGGACCTTGCTCAGCGCCGCCGCGAGCTTCTCGACGTCGGCGATGCTCATGCCCAGGCCCCCGGCGCCCCTCGAGCCGCCTGCGGCGATGGCCACCCGCGCGCGCTGTCGGCCTCTCGCCTCGAGCAGCGCCATCCAGACTCCCGCAAGGATCGCGATGACTCCGGCGGCGAGGGCGACAGTGCTCGCCGCAGCGATGACCCGCTCGGTGAGGTCGGATTCGGTGTCGTCGAGGCCGCCCATCGGCAGGATCCACAGGAGCATCCAGGCGGCGAGACCCGCGAACACGAAGGCGAGCCCCCGGAACACCTTGCCCGTGCGGCGGGCGAAGTCGGCGTCGTACTCGCCGACTGCGACCTCGGCAGGGCCGACGATGTCCCCGCCGCCTCCGTTGCCGGGAGGCTGCCCCGTGACGGGGCCCGTGGTGAGGGTGATCCGCATCGGCGCCGACACGACCTCGTCGGCTCCTGCGCCGACCGAGGCATGCACCTCGCCGGCCGGCTGCGCGGTGAACACAACGTTCGCGTTCCATTCGGTGGCCGTGGCGGAGCGGGCCGCGTTGGCGAACGTCGCTGCGATCGGCACTGTGCCCGACTTCAGGGACGGAGCGGGGATCGCCACCGTCGACGTCACGGTGAATCTCACGGGCGCCCCCGGCGGCACTGCCGCGAGCGGCGCGGGCGCGGTCACCGGCTGCTTCGGAGCCACGACTGCGGCGAGGGTCAGCACCGGCTTTCCGGGCGCGGGCGCTGGGGCCGGCGCGGGCGCTGGGGCCGGCGCGGGCGCTGGGGCCGGCGCCGGAGCCTGGTCGGGTGGCGCGGGCGCCACCGGTTCGCCATCTTCTCCGGGCGGCACGGGCGGCTTCTCCCCTTCGGGCGCATTCGCCACCGGCGCTGGGGCATCTGCAGCCGCAGCATCCGCATCGGCGCCGTTTGCTGCAGGCTCGTTGTTCTGAGCGTCGTTCATGGTCTCGCCCCCCGGTCGAACTGGCACGGCGAAACAGCCGCGCCTTCGCGCTGGACCCGAACCGATTGCGCGTTCCCCCCGGCAACCGATGCCCGGATGCTAGCGCTGCGGATGCCGCCGCACAAGGGGCCGCAACGGCGCCGTCCGACCGGACGCGGGGCGCGGCGCAGCATCCGTCAATCCGGAATCCTGCGCCGCTCCATCAGGTGCACGATCGCGAGGCCGATGGTGGCGCCCAGCACGTTGGCGACGATGTCGCGCAGGCTCGGCGTGCGCTCGGAGAGGAGCAGCCCCTGCCCCGACTCGATCACGAGCGTCGTCGCGAGGGCGATCGGCACGACGAGTCCGCGGTGCAGCGGAAGGACGAGCGCCAGCAGCACCCCGAACGGCACGAACAGCGCGACGTTCGCCGTCGTCTCGATGAGTTCGTAGGTCAGCCAGGGAACGGCGCGCGTGATCGCGTGGAGAGGGGCTGACGCTCCGCGATCCACGGGGGTCGGCCAGAACGCGATGAGCGCGAGCATCACGCCATAGACGACGAGCAGACGGATGCCTCGCCCCTGCGTGCGACGCAGGTGGAAGGTGGCGACGGCCGCGGTGGAGGGCTGCGCGGGCGCGACAGCGGGTGCGTCGGTGATGGCGGGCTCCCCTCGGTCGGGCGCCGCGACGCTGCCGCGCAGTGCGGCGATTCTACTCGGCACCGCGTTCGAGCGAGAGTACGCATCGGCGGAGGGAACAGATGTTCGATGGTCACGATACGTGATTCAACCTTAAGATCGTTCATGGCCGAGAAACAGGATCGAGTTCGCGAGCATTTAGCCTGGATCATTCGAACAAATCTTTGACACTCGTGCTCGCCTCCGCTACGCTGAATGCATGACCAGCGCACTGTCGTCCCTCGCCGAGGCGATCGACGTTGCGCGGGGAATCCTGCCCGACGAGCGCGACATCGCGTCGCTCTCGCCGGCCGAGCTGATCGCTCTCAACGAGCAGATCGGGCGCGGCAAACGTCTTGCCGAGAGCGTTCAAGCGCTGGTGGCATCCGAGATCCAGCGGCAGTCACGGCCCGAGCTCGGGCCCGACAGCCTCGCGAAGATCCAGGGCTTCCGCAACCCCACGCAGTTCATCGCGGCGACGATGGGCACGACCACCGGCGACGCCGCCCGGCTCGTGAAGGTCGGCGAGGCCACGACTCCGCGCATGCTGCTCTCCGGCGACAAGGCACCTGCCCGGCATCCGCACGTCGGGCAGGGTCTGAGCGACGGCCGCATCGGAGCGCAGGCGGCGTCGGCGATCATCGCGATGCTCGACCGCGTCGCGATCCGCGCCGGAGCTGAGAAGGTCGACGAAGCCGAGAAGCTCCTCGTGTCGCAGGCTGCCGGGCTCCCCCTCGACGCCCTGTCGAAGCTCATTCTCCGCGCCGAGGCCTGGCTCGACCCCGACGGTGTCGAGCCCCGCGAAGCGGACCTGGCGGCCGAGACGGGGCTGACCATCCGCCGCGATCGCTCCGGCATGATCATCATCAACGGCAAGTTCGACCCGGTGAGCGGCGCGCCGGTCGTGACCGCGCTCGAAGGCATGGTCACTGCGAAGCTCCGCGCCCAGCGCGACGTCGAGAACGCCCGCGCCACGCCCGCGCCCGATGCGCGCACGACGCCCCTGCTCGATGAGACGACGGATGCTGAGCGCCGCACGATCCCGCAGATGCAGGCCGACGCGCTCGTGAGCATCTGCGAGCACGCCCTCGGCTGTGACGAGAAGGACCTCCCCCTGAACGGGGTGACGGTGGTCGTGCGCATGGACCTCGAGACCCTTCGCCAGGGCACCGGCACGGCCGAGATCGACGGCATAGACGCTCCCATCTCGGCCTCGGCGGCCCGCAAGCTCGCGTCCAGCGCCTCGGTGATCCCCTGCGTGCTCGGCGGCGACAGCGAGATTCTCGACTGGGGTCGCGAGCGGCGGCTCTACTCCAGGTCCCAGAAACTCGCCCTCGGCGAGCGCGACGGTGGGTGCACCGGGTGCGGGCTTCCGCCCCAATTCACGAAGGTGCATCACATCCTCTGGTGGAGGCGAGACGCCGGCCCCACCGACCTCGACAATGGCGTGCTGCTCTGCGAATCGTGCCACCACCGGATACATGACAACGGGTGGGACATACAGGTCGAAGGCACCGGTCGAAAAGCCAGGGTGTGGCTCATCCCACCCGTCTACGTCGACCCCGCGCGCACTCCACGCCTGGGCGGACGCGCCCGCTACGACTTCGCAGCCGCCTGACCCAGGCGGGGCACGGTCGTCGGGGCAGGCCGCTATCGTGATCGCCATGGCATCCGCTGGGTCGACGTCGCTCGAGCGCACCTACCGCTACCTGCGGATCGGGCTGGCCGGCACCGTCATCGCGATCTTCGTCGCGATCGCCCAGGCGGCGACGACGTACGGCTGGCTGACCTCCGTCAGCGACTACTTCTACACGCCCGCCCGCGATGTGTTCGTCGGGGCGCTGATCGCAGTCTCCCTCGCGCTGTTCGCCCTGTCCGGACGCGGAGCGGAGCGGGCTCTCCTCGATGCCGCCGCACTGTTCGCGCCGCTGATCGCCCTGGTGCCGACGACTCTCGCGCCCGGCGCCGTGCCCGGCGTCAGCGTCCCGTGCACGGGACGCTGCTTCCCGCCCGCGTATGAGGCGGACGTCGCGAACGGCGTCGTCGTCTACCTCGTGCTCGGGATTCTGCTGCTCCTCGTCGCGCTGGTGCTCGGCGCGCTCGGCCAGGTCTCGCTCGCAGCGGTGTGGCCGTCGCTGCTGATCGCGGCCGTCGTGATCGCCGTGACGGGGCTCACGTGGGCATTCGCGCGAGACGCGTTCCTGCAGAACGCGCACTTCATCGCGACGACGGCCTTCTTCGCACTGTTCGCGGCGGTCGCCGTGCGAGGCGCGTTTCCTCGGCAGGGTCCGCCCCCTGCCCCGGTGTTCCGTGTGCTGTACACCGCGATCGCGGTGGGGCTCGTGCTGGTGCTCGTGGCGTATGTCGTGCTGCTCCCGCAGGCGGGCGGCTCCGGTGTCCCCATCGTCCTCATCGTCGAGGCGATCGCGCTCACGCTGTTCTTCGTGTTCTGGGTGGTGCAGGGGATCGAGAAATGGAGCGACCCCGACCCGTCGCTCCTCTAGGCAGCGCCGCTGCCTGCCGCCGCCGTCTCGGGGTCGCCGATCTCGACCACGCGGCGCACACCCGCGGCGGGGTGGGCGGTCACGAGGATCGGCAGATGATCGCTCAGGCCCTGCGGCAGCGTCCGCACGCGGTCGATCTCGAAGCCGATCGAGGTCGCGAAGTCGTAGTGACCGCGGAAGAAGCGGTAGCGCGTGTACGTGCGCGAGTCCGACAGGTTCAGCTCGTACCCCTGCTCGCGGATGTGCTGGCCCAGCCGCTCCTTGAACACCGGGTAGTTGTAGTCGCCGACCATGAGCGCCGGCAGCCCCTCGCCGAGCTGCTGCAGCTCGCCGAGCGCCGTGCGGATCTGGTGGCGGCGCAGCGAGTTCAGCGCCGTCAGCGGCGCGGCGTGGAACGAGGCCACGATGAGATCGGTGTTCTCGTCGATGTCGTGCAGCCGGACTCCCAGCAGCCGCTCCTCCGCGGGCTTGAGCACGCGGTCATGCAACGACTTCTTCAGCGCGAGCGCCCGCACCTCGACCGCGCGGTAGGTGTTCTCGCGGTAGTACACCGCGAGCCCGAGACGGTTGCGCTGCGTGGAGTCCGCGAGCCGCAGCCCCGAGATCTCTTCGGGGATGTCGGACGTGTCCGCTTCCTGGAGGCACAGCACGTCCGCGCCATGGCGCTCTACCAGGTGGGCGAGCTCCCCCGCCGCCCGGTGCTTGCGCAGGTTGTACGAGATGACCTTCATGACGACCACAGCCTATGCCGCCGACGTGGCGAGCGGATGGCCTTGACAGGAAGCTCGTATGTACGAAAACCGGATGCTGCGGCTCTTGAGTGGTGTGCCGGTTCACGGCATCCGAGCGTGAACCCGCACCCCGATCCTGGAGGACCCCATGACCGCCGCATCCCCGAAGACCGTCCGCGCCGAGCTCGCCGACGCGCTCGACGCGAGCCGCGTCGCCCGTGAGACCGCCGAGCGCGAGCTGCACCGCAGCATCGCCCTGCGCTCCCGGGCCGCCGAGGCCCTCGAGCGCACCGCGCGTCGACCCGGACTCGACGAGTCCGAGCGCGCCCGCTTGCGCGCCGAGTACGCCGCCGCCGACCATGTGGTCGCCGAGCGCCGCGCGGTCTTCGAGAAGCGGCAGGAGTTCGAGCGCGCAGCATCCGTCGTCGCCCGCGCCTTCGAGGCCGAGGCGACCTCCGCGAGCCCGCTCGCGGCCGCCCTGCTACAGCTCGTCGGCTCGAAGCGCGGCGGCACGGCCCGGCACGGCGCGCTCGCGTCCGGACGCACCGCGCCCGCCGCACGCGTGCGCAGTCCGCGGCCCCGCACGGCCTGACGCGACACGCCGGAGCGCCCGCCCTCGGGCTCACTTCTCGTAGGCTCGCCTTCGTGCCCACCTCGCGACGGACCATCACGATCCTCGCGATCACGGGCGCCGTCGCCGTCATCGCAGTGGTCGCCGCCGTCGTGCTCCTGGTCGGGCAGGCTCCCGAGCCGCCCGGTCGCGGCACGAAGATCGTCGCCTCCGACCTCTCGAAGGCGGCGGATGCTGCGACCCGTGCCGCCGACGGCAGCCCCGAGCAGGCCGCGGCGAAGTATCTGAGCGCACAGCCCACGGCCGTCTGGCTCACGCCGGAGGGCGATCCCACCGACGTCGTGGGCGAGCGCATCGCCGGGCTCGCCGCGGAGGCGCGCGACCAGTCCGCGCGCATGGCGGTGGTCGTGTACGGCCTGCCGGAACGCGATTGCGGCGGGCACTCCGCGGGCGGTCTCGACGGGGATGCGTATCTCGAGTGGACGCGCGCGATCGGCGATGCGCTGCACGAGGCCGCCGGCACGTCCCCCCTCGTGATCCTCGAGCCCGACAGCCTCGCCCTCGCGCCCGAGTGCGGAAACGTCGACGAGCGCGTCGAGCAGTTGAGCGCGGCGATCGAGACTCTCGCCGGCGACAGCACCTGGATCTATATCGACGGCGGCCACTCGAACTGGCTGGCCCCGGCTGAGATGGCCGACCTCATCGACAGCGTCGACCGTGCGTCCCGCGGCGACGGGGAGCGAGGCATCCGCGGCTTCGTCACGAACGTGTCGAACTTCCAGGCGACCGACGACGAGGTGGCGTACGCCCACGACGTCGCCGGACGCCTCGACGGACTGCACGCGATCATCGACACCGGCCGCAGCGGCGCGGGCTCGAACGGCGAGTGGTGCAATCCGCCCGGGCGTCTCGTCGGAGAACCTGGCGGCACGATCGGCGACGACGTCGTCGACACGAACCTCTGGATCAAGCCGCCCGGCGAGAGCGACGGCGACTGCAACGGCGGGCCTGCGGCCGGGCAGTGGTGGCCGGAGGCCGCCGTGGAGCTCACCCGGGACGTCGTCGCGGATTGATCTCCGACCAGGCATTCCCGGTGTTGTGTAGCATCGGGAGTACTTTGCGCATGCGTCGGGGGCCGCGGCTGGGGTCGGTAACCGGCGCATCTACCGGTTCCACCGTCCGAGAAAGATCGCACGAATGAGCACCCCTTCTGACGAGCTGAAGACAGCGGTCATCATCGAGGACGACAAAGAGATCCGCCACGTCCTGGCCGAGGTCCTCGAATCGTCGGGGTTCTCGACGGTCTCGGTCGGCAACGGCATCGACGGCGTGCGGGCGGTGCTCACCTACAAGCCGGTGCTCACGACCATCGACGTCAACATGCCCGGCATCGACGGCATCGAGGCTGCCAAGCGGATCCGCGCGCAGTCCGACACGTACATCATCATGCTCACCGGCATGAACGACGAGGCCGACGTGATCGCCGGGCTCGGCGCCGGCGCCGACGACTACCTCCTCAAGCCCTTCCGGCCGCGCGAACTGCGCGCGCGTGTCGAAGCGCTGATGCGGCGCCGCAGCGCCGACGCCGAGCGGGCCGTGCCGCCGGCTCCCGCAGCCCCCTCGCAGGGGAGCGTCGGTCCGTCGTTCCCCGGCATGCGGCCGACGACCACCGCCGTGCCCACCGCCCCCGCGATCGAGGAGCGCGACCTCGCGACACCCGCGACCGTGATCGTGCCGGCGGGTGCGGCATCCGTCCCCGCCACCGTCGACACGAACGGCGAGTGGCTGACGCACCGCGACCTGCGGCTGCACCCCGAGAACCGCATCGTGCTCATCGGCGGCGAGGAGCTCGATCTCACGCGCACCGAGTTCGACCTGCTCGCGACCCTGCTCGAGTCGAAGCGGCGCGTGCGCAGCAAGGCCGACCTGACGCTGGTGCTGCGCGGGGAGTCGTATGTGACGAGCTACTTCGTCGGCGAGGCCGACAAGCGTGCGGTCGAGGCGCACATGACGAACCTGCGACGAAAGCTCGGCGAGAGCGCCGCGAACCCGCGCTACATCGAGACCGTGCGCGGCGTCGGGTACCGGCTGACCTCGGAGGGCTGACCTTCCCGGAACAGCGAAGGAGGCATCCGCTCGCCCCACGTGAGCGGATGCCTCCTTCACTTTCGGCGAGGGTGTCTCCGCCTCTCCCCAAGGCGGGCCCCTCACCTCCTCCCCCGCACCGTGCTCCCCAGCCGCGGCGCTCTCCCCAGCGGTGACACGCTTCGGGTACGTGTCGGACGAGCGGATCTCTCCGCCGTGCTTGTGTCGGTGAGGGGGCCCGCCTTCCCCCAAAGGCGGACCCCTCACCTCCTCCCCCGCGCCGCGCTCCCCAGCCGCGGCGCTTCCCCAGTTCTGACCCGATTCGGGTTCGGGTCAGACCTTGTATCCGTGATGGCGACGGATGAGCTTGAAGAACATGGACAGCGTCTGCAGCACGGTGACGACGCCGACGATCGGCCAGCCGATCCACAGGACGGTGGACTGCACCATCACGGGCAGCATCATCCAGATCGCGACCATCGCCACGATGACGGCGACGGCGAGGATGAGCGGTGTCCAGTGGCCGAAGCCGCCGCCGCGCTCGGCCTTGGCCTGCATCGCCCAGTTGTCGACCTTCTTGCGCGACAGGAACCGCGTCCACGAGCGAACGAAGTGGCTGCAGCGGATCCACATGTAGATCTCGGCCGGCAGCAGCGTCAGCCCGAAGAGAACATCGCGTGTGTTGCGGTTGTGCATCGTGAGCGCCATACGCGTGTTGAGCGCGATCGCGACCACCGGCGGGATGAGCCACCAGTACGAGAAGACGAAGGCCCCGATCGACAGCGACGCCGCGAGCAGCGTGACGAACGCGATCCGCACGAACATGTTCATGAGCATGTCGAAGTGCTCGAGCCAGCGGACGCGCAGGTTCGGGTGGAACGGCTGCCCCTTGGTGTCGCCGCGCTGACCCGGCCACATGAGCTCGATGGCGCCGTAGGTCCACTTGACCTGCTGCGCGTCCAGCGCCCGGAGCGTCGTCATGCCGCCGACGTCGGCGCGGGCGAACGGGCTGATCTTGGTGAGGTAGCCGGCGCTCTTGATCTGGAGGGAGAGGAGCGAGTCCTCGACCTCGGAGTCCTTGACCCACGGCGTCGACTGGTGGTTCTCCTTCATGACGTCGCGCAGGGCGTGCGTCGAGAAGATCGAGAACTGGCCGCCGAGAACCGCCATGTTGCGGCCGCGGAGCAGGTTGTGCAGGTTGAAAGCCGCGAACTGCGAGCGCTGGCCGGTCGTGAGGAACTTCGCCAGCGAGCCCTTGATCGGCTTGTCGTCGATCGAGTAGATCGCCGAGATGCCGCCGATGCGGGTGTCGCTGGTGGCCTCGGCCTCGAGGTACTCGACGGCCTTCGCGTCGGCGACGGTGTCGCCGTCGACGCCGAGCAGGTAGTCGTAGCCCTCGACCAGCGTGTAGCCGTAGTTGAGCGCGCCGACCTTCTTGTCGGGGTTCTTGCCGATGTCGTGGACGAAGACCTCGGTGAACTGCTCGCCGAGCTCGGTGACGACCTCGTGCGGGCCGGCGTACTGCGACGCGAGCTTGACGGTGGCGTCGGACGTGTTGTTGACGACGACGTGGATGACATCCGGCACGCGGGTCTGGCCGAGCAGCGACTCGATCACCTGGGCGATCGATTCCTCCTCGTTGTAGGCCGGGATGACGCAGCCGATCGTCGAGCGGTGCACAGAGGTGTCGTCGAGCACGGCCTCGAAGTCCTCGGCGAATCCGTGGACGGTCGTGACGTCCTCAAGTGCAGCGGCCGGCTCCGCGCGGTGCGTGCGCTGGCTGCGGGTGAGGGGGACGATCTCGCTCACGTTCGTCGCCTTTCGGATTCTCGGCCGGTGTCTCCGGCACAACAAGAGCTTCTCCCACCGACCGCAAGGCCCCTCCGAGACACCGCGAACACAACCGCAAGGTTTCCGCAAGACATCCGCAAGAGAGAGCGTTTGCCCGCTGTCGGCCCGGCGTCGAAATGCCAGGTGGCCGGGTCAATAGAATCGGGCTATGGCTACCGGGGCTGCACGATCGACACTCGTCGTGGGCACGCCCGACGGCCGCACCCGGTCGATCTGGCTCACGCAGCTGGTGCTCGCCGCCAGCGTGCTCATCACGGCGATCCTCGTGATGGTTCTGCAGCCGGCGATGTTCGGCCGCTGGAACTTCCTGGTCGGCACGCTGCTGGTGGTCATCCTCACGCTGGCCACCCTGTGTCTGCCGTGGTCGCGATTGCCCGCGTGGGCGGTGCTGGCGGTGCCGTTCGCGGACGCGATCGCCATCGGCCTGATGTCCAGCGGGACCGAGCTGCGCCTGGGCTACCTTTGGGCGTTCCCGGTGATGTGGGTCGCGATGCATTTCCGGGCAACCGCCCTCGCCGCGATGCTCGCGTTGATCGGGCTGATCCTCCTCGTCGATTCGGCGATCACCTCGAGCAACCTCGCGGCGCTCCGGGTGTTCGTCGTCCTGCTGTCGCTGACCTTCATCGGCATCACGGCGCATATCGCCCTCCGCCGGACCCGCGCGCTGCGCCGCCTGCTGCGCCGTCAGGCAAGCCGCCTCACCGCGACGTACATGCGCCGCGCCGACCAGGAGCGCCGCACCAGCGAGATCCTCAACGGCGTCGACACCGGCATCGCGCGCATCTCCGACGACGGCTCCGTGCTCGCCGTGAACGACGCCTACTCGCGCCTGTACGGCCTCGACCCCCTCGACCCGACGCTGCCCGCCCGCTCCGTCGAGTACACCGGGCGCCGCGGCATGCCGGTGCCGTTCTCCGAGCGACCCTTCGCGCGTGCCGCACGCGGAGAGACCTTCACGGATGCCTCGGTCTGGCTGTTCACCGCGGAAGGAGAGTGGCGCGCGCTCTCGGTGACCGCCAAGCGCCTCGCGGCCGGCGGCGACGAGGGATCCAGCATCCTTCTCCTCGTCCACGACGTGACCGCCCTCACGTACGCGCAGCGCGAGCGGGAGCGGTTCACGGCGATGGCGTCGCACGAGCTGAAGCACCCGCTCACCGTGATGATCGGCAATGCGGAACTCGCTCTCGAACTCGACGACCTCACCCCGCGCACGCGCGAGCGGTTCGAGTCGATCGTCGCAGCGAGCGACCGCATGCTGACGATGATCCAGAGCCTGGGCACGACCTCGAAGCGCGGCTTCTCGGCCCGCGACGAGGTCGACGACATCGACCTGCGTCAGATCCTGGTCGAGTCGGTCGCCTCGTTCCGCCCGACCGCGGTCTCCGGCGACATCTCGATCGACGTGCGCGCCGACGAGGCCCTTCCGATCACCGCGGACGGGTTCCGGCTGCGGCAGGTCGTCGACAACGTCGTGAGCAACGCGATCAAGTACACCCCGCGCGACGGCCGCGTCCGCATCACCGGTGCCGTCGAGGACCACCAGGTCGTGCTGTCGGTCGCCGACACCGGCATCGGCATCGCCGCAGACGACCTCCCGAACATCTTGACCCCGTACTTCCGCACCGAGGAGGCCAAGAAGAAGTCCGGCGGCACCGGGCTCGGACTCGGCATCAGCAACGACATCGTGCTCGCCCACGGGGGCACGCTGTCGATCGACAGCGAGCCGGGCACGGGCACGACCATCACGATCCGCCTGCCGCTGGCGGGCGAGCTGGCGGGCGAGCGGGCCGGTCGTCCGGCCGCGCGGCCGGAGGACCGGCGCGACAAAGAAGGACGAGCATGACCGATCTCATCGCCGGAGCCGGCGTGGACCTCGGCATCGCCCAGGCGGTGATCACCACCCTGGCGACGATGCTCACCATCGGCATCGCGTTCCTCGTGCGGCCCGGTCTCCCGACGCTCTCCTGGAGCATCGCCTTCGCCCTCGCGATGCTCGCCACCTACGGCGTCGTCGCGGGGGACATCGCCGGCATCGAGCAGCTCCGTCGCGCGTCGCTGGGCGCACTCATGGGCGCGCCGGCGTTCCTGTGGTCGGGCTTCCGCGCGGCATGGGGGCTGCGCCCGCACGTGTGGGCGGGAGCGGCCATGGCCGCGGTGTCCGCGTTCTCGCTCGCGATCGTCGACGACCTCGCGTGGTTCACCGTGGCGTACCGCACGGTGTTCTTCGCAGCATCCGTGTTCGCGGGCCTGTTCGTGCTCGACTGGGCGCGCGCCTCGTCGCGGCGTCACGATCGGCTGCTGCTGCCGCTCGTGATCGTTTCGATCGCGTTCTTCGTCACCGGGGTCGGCACCTTGATCGCGGGCTTCGTGTACCCGCCATCGGGCGGCGACGATTTCGAGCTGGTGCGGCTGATCGCATCGGTGGGGATGCTGGTGTACGTGGCCTGCGCTCTGGTCGCGGTGGTCGGCACGACGGCTCGCGACAGCGGGCTCGGCCGCACCGCGGCCGTCTCGACGGCGTGGCAGCAGTTCGAGCGGACCGCCGGCGACCGCCTCGCGCGGGCGCAGAAGACCTCGGAGCCGTGGTCCGTCGTCTATCTCGGGCTCGATGACGCCGCCGACATCCGCCAGACCGCGGGGGCAGCCGCGTTCGCGACCCTGTCGGAACGTCTCGAGGACGAGGTGCGCGCCGCCTTCCCGGCCGAATCCGACGTCGGATCGCCCTCGGCGGGCGCCGTCGTGGTGCTCGTGCCCCGACCGGATGCGGTGGTGCGCGATCTGCTGCGCGCGACGCTCGAGCGCGTGACCGTGCTCGACGTGCATGGCGCGCTCCCCATCCGACCCACGGCGAGCGCCGGCTGGGCGCCGGTCTCGGTGCTCGGGTACGACCTCGACACTCTCGTGTACACCGGCCGCGAGGCCGCGCGGGTCGCGAGCGGCAAGGGCGGCGACCGATGGGAGCGCGTCGGCGCCACCATCGTCAACCGCCTGATCAGTCAGTCAGAGCTACCGTGAGCGTGTCGGTCGCCGTCTGCTTGGCGTACTCGCTCGAGGTCGGCGTCGTCTGCACCAGGAAGTCGTAGCTGAACTGCAGCGTCACGTACGTCGCCTCGGCCGGCACCGGGCCGACGTTGAACGTCTGCGAGTAGCTGTACGGATCCAGCACGAGGTAGCCGGGGCTCACCGTCGACGAGTCGACCTGCGGAGCGAGCGCATCCAGCGCACCCGTCGGGGACGACGGCACGGCGGTCATCGTCGCGCGCTGCAGGTAGACCTTCTGCCTGTCGTCAGGGGTGACCGTCGTGATCAGCGAGATGCTCACAGGTTTGATCGCCTCGGCGGTCCATTCGTCCATCGACAGCGTCGACCAGTAGTCGATCGTTGCGGTGACTGCGCCCGCAGCGAGCTGGCGCTGCGTGGCCCCGCCGGAGAGGTCGTTGGGCACCGGGGTCGGAACCGCGGTCGACGTGGGCGTCGGCGTGCTCCCGCCGGCGCCCTCCTCCCACGGTGCGGGCCCGCAACCGGCGAGCGCCGCCATGCCGACGAGCGAGATCATCACGACGCCGGCGAACCGGTCCCACCTGCGCATAGAACCCCCGAGTCGCGCCGGAAAACGTCCGGTCAGTCTAGCGGGGCCGTGTCACTCGCGGTCGCGCCGCGCGCGGGTCTGCTCGGCACGCTGGGCGAGCAGATCGTCGGCCGGATAGCCCACCTCGGTGAGCGTGAGCCCGCGTGCCGCGAGCACCTTGACCTCGGGCACACGCTCCTGCGCGTCGCGGATGTCGACGACGTCGCCGACGTCGAGGCGCCCCTCACCGACGGCGACGCACGCGCCGACGAGCGCGCGCACCATGCTGTGGCAGAACGCGTCGGCCTTGACGTTCGCGACCAGCACGCCGGCGGCGTCGCGGTGCCAGTCGAACTCGAGCAGCGTGCGGATCGTCGTGGCCTCTTCACGCGGCTTGCAGTACGCGGCGAAGTCGTGGAGTCCGATGAGAGCGCGAGCGGCGGCATCCATCGCCTCCACGTCGAGGGATGCCCGCACCGAGGTGGTGCGATGACGCTCGAGAGGGTCGTAGCCGGTCACCGTGTCGCCGATGCGGTACTCGTACCGGCGCCACACCGCCGAGAACCGCGCATCGAAGCCCTCGGGCGCGATGCGCGAGCCCGTGACCGCGACGTCGGAGTACGCGCCGACCACGCCGGTCATGCGCGCAGCGAGCGCTGCGGCGCGGTCTTCGGCAGTGGGGACGCCTGCGGCCGGACGCGCGTGCCGTGCGAGCATGCGCTGCTGCTGCGCCTCGTCGAGGTCGACGTGGGCGGCCTGGCCGGTGGCGTGCACGCCGGCATCGGTGCGTCCGGCGACCACGAGCCGCGGATCGCCGCCGAGGACCCGCGCGAGGGAGGATTCGAGAGTCTCCTGCACGGTGCGCAGCCCGGGCTGACGCGCCCACCCGCGGAAATGCGTGCCGTCGTAGGCGATGTCGAGGCGGATCCGCACGGGCTCCAGCCTACCGAGGCACCCTCACCCGACGACGAAGCCGCCGCGAGGCAGCGTCTCGCCGATCGCGGCGAGCGCCGCATCGGCCAGGCGGAGCCGGGCCGCGCGCCGTGATATGCCCAGGGAGGCCACGTATGATTGCGGTTCCCCCTCCTTCGTTCGCGAGAACCCATGACGTCGACTGCGCCCTCCCCACGCCCTCCCGCCCGCTTGGCCGGGCTGGACGGCATGCGGGCGATCGCCGTGCTGCTCGTGGTCGTCTACCACCTGTTCCCCCCGGCGGTGCTGCCGGGCGGCTTCGTCGGGGTCGACGTGTTCTTCGTGATCAGCGGGTTCCTCATCACGAGCCTGCTGCTGCGGGAGCACATCTCGACCGGACGCGTCGCGCTCGGCCACTTCTGGCAGAGGCGCGCACGGCGGCTCGTGCCCGCGC
The DNA here is from genome assembly GCF_031457705.1 of Microbacterium sp. BE35. Taxonomy (NCBI): domain Bacteria; kingdom Bacillati; phylum Actinomycetota; class Actinomycetes; order Micrococcales; family Microbacteriaceae; genus Microbacterium; species Microbacterium sp. BE35. The sequence goes on along the minus strand of NZ_JAVDXD010000002.1, from coordinate 262,218 downwards.
TCGCGGTGGTGGTCGCGGTCTGCTCGGCACTGGCCTGGATCGTCGGCGGCGACGTCCTCGTCGACCTCGACGACCAGGTGCTGGGTGCCGCGACCTTCAGCTACAACTGGGTCTCGGTCGCGGGCGGCGGCGGGTACTTCGCCGCGGCCACGCCCGAGCTTTTCCGCAACTTCTGGTCGCTCGCGGTCGAGGAGCAGTTCTATGTGCTCTGGCCGCTGATCTTCCCGCTGTTCCTGCTGCTGCCGCGGGCGCGGGCGCGCACGGCAGCGGCGATCGCCCTGGCGGCCGCGTCGGCCGTGTGGATGGGCGTCGTGGTCGCGGGCGGGGGCGACGTCACGCGCGCCTACTTCGGCACCGACACGCACGCGTTCGGCCTGCTGCTCGGCGTCGGCCTCGCATTCCTGCTGGCTCCCCTGCTCCGGGTGACGGATGCTGCGCCCGCTGCGCTCGTGGCGACCACCAGCGACGGGGCGCGCGGGCCGCACTGGCGCACGGTGCCTGGCGGTGCGCCGCTCGCGGCGCGGCCTCGCTGGGTCGATTCGCGGGTCGCGCGACGCGTGACCGGGGCAGCCGGGGTGCTCGCGCTCGCAGGCCTGGTCGCGCTCGCCATGGTGCCGCAGACCGCCTCGACCGCGACGTTCCCCGGCGCGCTCCTGGCCGCCAGCCTGCTCAGCGCCATCGCGATCGTGGCGGGCGTCTGGCCGGGCTCGTGGTTCGGACGCGCGATCGATGTGCGGCCGATGCGCTGGATCGGCGACCGCTCCTACGGCATCTACCTGTGGCATTGGCCGCTGCTCGTGCTGGCGGTCGCGGCGTTCGCGCCCGACGCGACCGTCGCCACGGCGCCGGTCTGGATCGGCCTGGGAGTCCTCGCGGCGACGGCCGCAGCATCCGCCCTGTCGTTGCGCTACGTCGAGACACCCGTGCGCCGGCATGGTTTCCGCGCCTCGATGCGCATGCTCGCCACACGCCTGCAGGGCGGGCCCGGCGCACGGCTGCGCACCGTCGGCGTCGCGCTGAGCGGCGCGCTCGTGCTCGCCGGGGCGGGCGCCGCGATCGCGGTCTCGCCCGACGAGACCAGCGCCGAGGCCGCCGTCGAGGCGGGACGGGCAGCCCTCGAGAAGGCGCTGCGCGAGGCTCCCGCGCCGATCGCCCCGACCCCTTCGGCGACGGACACGGCCACCCCCGCTGCGACCGACATCACCGGCGACCAGATCAGCGCCGTGGGCGACTCCGTCATGCTGGCGTCCGCCGGCGGGCTCGTGGAGCGCCTGCCGGGCATCGACGTCGACGCCGAGGTCTCGCGCTCGATGTGGGCCGCGCCCGAGATCGTCGGCGACCTCGACGCCACCGGCCGGCTGCGGCCGTACGTCGTCGTCGCCCTGGGCACGAACGGCGCGGTCGACCCGTCGACGCTGGAGCAGCTCGCCGACACCGTCGGACCGAAGCGCAACCTCGTTCTCGTGAACGCGTACGCGCCGCGCGACTGGATCCCCGGCGTCAACGCCGAGCTCGCCGCGTTCGCCGAGGACCACCGCAACGTCATCGTCGCCGACTGGTCGGGCGCCATCGCGCCCCACGAGGACCTCCTGGCCGCCGACAGGATCCACCCCGGCGCCGCCGGCGGGCGCATCTTCGCCGACACCGTCGCGGCCGCCGTGGACGAGATCGCCGACGAGCGCCGCGAGTACGCCGCCGCCCGCGCCGACCGCCTCGCCGAGATCCTCAGCGCCGATCTCACCCCCTGAGCTTCCGGTCGGGGCGCGGGCCGCAGCATCCGTCCCCTTCCTCCGCTGTTCGTTCGTCACCTGTGCGCGCGGACCGGCGGATCTGGCGTGCGCAGGTGACGGACGAACGAGACGGCAGACGCAGCAAGGCCCGTCACCCAGTGGGTGACGGGCCTCGCGGTGCAAGGGGTGCCGGGCTGCTGCGCCCGGCGGGATCCGATTTACTCGGACTTCTCCTCGGCGGGAGCCTCGACGGCCTCCTCGGCAGCAGCCTCGGCGGCGGCGCCCTCCTCCTGCGATTCGGCGCCGGCCTCGGCGGCCTCGTCGGCGGCAGGGGCCTCCTCGGCGGGAGCCTCTTCGGCCGGAGCAGCCTTCGCGGCGGCAGCCTTCTTGGCCGACGGCTTCTTCGTCACGGGCTCGAGAACGAGCTCGATGACGGCCATGGGAGCGTTGTCGCCCTTGCGGTTGCCGACCTTGGTGATGCGGGTGTAGCCGCCGTCACGGTCCGCGACCAGCGGAGCGATCTCGGTGAAGAGGACGTGCACGACTTCCTTGTCACCGATGACCGACAGCACGCGACGACGCGCGTGCAGGTCGCCGCGCTTCGCGAACGTGATGAGACGCTCGGCGAGCGGACGCAGGCGCTTGGCCTTGGTCTCGGTCGTCTTGATCGACTTGTGGGTGAACAGCGCGGCGGCCAGGTTCGCAAGCAGCAGGCGCTCGTGGGCGGGGCCGCCTCCGAGGCGGGGACCCTTGGTGGGCTTGGGCATTCTCAGTTACTCCAGGATGAAATTCGGTCAGGGGATACGGGATGCCGGGAGCCCCGGCATCCGATCACACGGTCTCGTCGTCGTAGCCGCCGTAGAAGTGCGCACCGTCGAACCCGGGGACCGAGTCCTTCAGCGACAGGCCGAGCGAGACGAGCTTGTCGCGCACCTCGTCGACCGACTTCTGACCGAAGTTGCGGATGTTCATGAGCTGCGTCTCCGAGAGGGCGACGAGCTCCGACACGGTGTTGATGCCCTCACGCTTGAGGCAGTTGTACGAACGCACGGAGAGGTCGAGGTCCTCGATGGGCATCGACAGCTCGTTCGAGAGGACGGTCTCGACCGGCGCCGGGCCGATCTCGATGCCTTCGGCCTCGACGTTGAGCTCGCGGGCCAGGCCGAACAGCTCCGTCAGCGTGCGACCGGCGGAAGCGACGGCGTCGCGCGGGGCGATCGAGGACTTCGACTCGACGTCCAGCACGAGCTTGTCGAAGTCGGTGCGCTCACCGGCACGCGTCGCGTCGACGCGGTACGAGACCTTCAGGACCGGCGAATAGATCGAGTCGACCGGGATCTGGCCGGCCTCGGCGTACTCGTTGCGGTTCTGCGTCGCCGAGACGTAGCCGCGGCCGCGCTCGATGGTGAGCTCGAGCTCGAACTTGGCGGTGTCGTTGAGCGTCGCGATGACGAGCTCGGGGTTGTGCACCTCGACACCGGCCGGCGCCGAGATGTCGGCGGCGGTGACCTCACCGGCGCCGGTCTTGCGCAGGTACGCGGTGATGGGCTCGTCGCGCTCGCTGGAGACGACCAGCTGCTTGATGTTGAGGATGATCTCGGTGACATCCTCCTTGACACCGGGAATGGTGCTGAACTCGTGGAGGACGCCGTCGATGCGGATCGACGTCACGGCTGCGCCGGGGATGGACGACAGGAGGCTGCGACGCAGCGCGTTGCCGATCGTGTAACCGAAGCCGGGCTCCAGCGGCTCGATGACGAAACGGCTGCGGAACTCCCCGATCTTCTCCTCGGTCAGAGTGGGACGCTGTGCGATGAGCACTATGTGTTCCTTTCGATCACGTGCCCGCTATATGACACGTGCGGTGGGTGAGGTGTTGAGTTTTACTCGGGATGCTGCGGCCGACGCGCGGGCGAGCGGTCGCGGCATCCGTGGGAAACGTGCCGGAGCCGGGGCACCGACGAACGGTGCCCCGGCTTACGGGATGTCAGACGCGGCGGCGCTTGGGCGGACGGCAGCCGTTGTGGGCCTGCGGCGTCACGTCCTGGATCGAGCCGACCTCGAGGCCGGCGGCCGTGAGCGAACGGATCGCGGTCTCGCGACCCGAGCCCGGGCCCTTCACGAAGACGTCGACCTTCTTGACGCCGTGCTCCTGCGCCTGGCGGGCAGCGGACTCCGCGGCCATGCCGGCGGCGTACGGCGTCGACTTGCGCGAGCCCTTGAAGCCCACGCCACCCGACGACGCCCAGCTGATGACGGCGCCCGACGGGTCGGTGATCGAGACGATCGTGTTGTTGAACGTCGACTTGATGTGGGCCTGGCCCAGCGCGATGTTCTTCTTCTCCTTGCGGCGCGGCTTGCGCGCTGCGGACTTGGCCTGTGCCATTGCTTTGCTCTCCTAAACCCTGGGGGCCGCGCCTTAGCGCGCCTTCTTCTTGCCGGCGACGGTGCGCTTCGGGCCCTTGCGGGTACGGGCGTTCGTCTTCGTGCGCTGACCGCGCACCGGAAGGCCGCGACGGTGGCGCAGACCCTCGTAGGAGCCGATCTCGACCTTGCGGCGGATGTCGGCGGCGACCTCGCGGCGCAGATCACCTTCGACCTTGTAGTTGCCTTCGATGTAGTCGCGGAGCGCGATCAGCTGGTCGTCGCTGAGGTCCTTGACGCGGATGTTCTCGTCGATCTCCGTCGCAGCGAGGATCTCGTTCGAGCGGGTACGGCCGACGCCGTAGATGTACGTGAGGGCGATCACCACGCGCTTGTCGCGCGGGATGTCAACGCCGGCAAGACGTGCCATGCGGTTCTCCTGAGAGTTGGTGGAGGTGTGGAGCAGTGTCGGTGCCCGGGCCCCCAGCCCGAGGTGTCCCCTCCGGAGAGGTTCTGACGCTGCCTGTAGTCGTATTCAGTTGTGGGATGACGGATGCCGCGAGCCGCAGCATCCGTCCAGACCTGATGTCAGCCCTGGCGCTGCTTGTGACGCGGGTTGCTCTTGCAGATCACCATGACGCGACCGTGGCGACGGATGACCTTGCAGTGGTCGCAGATGGGCTTGACGGAGGGGTTGACCTTCATGATTTCTTCTCTTCGCTGTCTTCACCGGGCAGGCCGGAGCCTGGGGTGTTACTTCTCGACCGGTCTAGCGGTAGCGGTAGACGATTCGCCCGCGGGTGAGGTCGTAGGGCGACAGCTCCACGACGACACGGTCCTCGGGGATGATGCGGATGTAGTTCTGCCGCATCTTGCCGGAGATCGTCGCGAGGACCTTGTGGCCGTTGCTGAGCTCAACGCGGAACATCGCGTTGGGCAGCGCCTCGGACACGACGCCCTCGATCTCGATGACACCGTCTTTCTTCGCCATACGCTCGCTAACACTTGTGCAGACCGGTCGATCTGCGGTGGATGGGATCGGTGCAACGACACGCCAATAAAGGCGCAACGCACCAAAGATCAAGCATACGTGATAGTGGATGCCGCGGCAAATGGCCGCGGTGCGGTCACGGCTCGCACTCAGGAACGCCGGCGACGCACCACGGTGATGAGCACGACCACGGCTCCTCCGATGAGCAGCCCCCCGCCCACCGCGATCGCCCACCACGGCACGGTGGTACCCGTGGCCGGGAGCTCGCCGCCCCCGGCCGCGGGAGCGTCGGCAGCGAGCGTGTTGGTCACGGTCACGGTGACCCGGGTCTCGGCGTCTTCGACGACGAAGCTCGCCGGTTCGATCTCGACGTCGCCCCATGTGCCGTCCGCCGGGTCCGCGGGCGCGTCCTCCGTCACGCTGCAGGTCGCCCCCACGGCGATGTCGTCGACCGCGAAGGGCTCCGTCGTCGTAGCGGTCCACGAGCCGCCGGCGACCTCACTGCCCTCCGCCGTGCACGACCAGGTGCCGCCGAACGAATCGGCGAAGCCGACGCCGTCCGGATCGTCGACGGCTTTGACGATGTCGAACCCACCGAGTACCGGCTCGGGGACGAACGTGTTGGTGACCACGAACGTCAGCGGCTCCAGGGCGGACGCTGCGGTGATGGTCACGGATGGCGGATCGATGACCGGGGCCGACCAGCTGCCGCCGTCGGGCTCGGCCGGCGTCGTCTCGGTGACCGCGCAGACCGCGCCGACGAGCGCTTCGATCGGCTCCGTCGCCTGCCCCGCCTGCAGCGACCATTCGCCGTCGCCGACCGTCGCGCCGGCGAGGGTGCACAACCAGGTGCCGGTGAAGGCCGCATCCGGCGCGCCCTCGCCCTCCACCGACTTCTCGATCGTGAACGCCCCGCGCACGAGCGCGTTGGTCACGGTGAAGGTGAACTGGACGGGATCGTCCGACGCCGGCACGACGAACTGCGGGGGCGAGGGATCCCACGCCGGGGTCTGCCACAGGAAGTAGGTCGGAGCGAGCACTGCGCCGACGAGCACCAACGGCGCGACCGCGCGCGAGCCCACGCCGATCGACTCCTGGATGACACAGGACGCGCCGACCGGCAGCCCGTCCACCACCACGGACTCGCCGGGTGCGACGTACCACTCCGCGACGACCTCGCCGCCGTCCTCAGGAAGCTCGCACACGACAGTGCCGTGGAACAGCACGCCTTCGGGAAGGACGGCGGCATCCTCCGGCGAGATGTCCTTGGCGATCGTGACGGATCCCGTCGCCGGCGGAATGATGGGCTCGGGGATGCAGTCGAACGGCGGGTCGATCCATGGATAGTTGTGGTGCTCGTTGCCCGCACCGTCCATCACGATCGTGCCGTTCGTGTACAGACGCCCGTTGGTGCTCGCGGTGACGCGGAGCGCGGGCTGGTCCGCCGCCGGATCGGCGGCCGGCACCAGGATCGAGCCGAGCACCTGGGACGATCCCGCGACGTGCACCGATGACGCTGCGACGAAGTTCCACAGGGTGCGCTGCGCCACCGTGCCGAAGTCGGGCGAGGCGGGGTCGTCGACGCGGTCGGCACCGTCGCCGAAGTAGTAGGGCGCCCAGGTCACGGGGCCCGAACCGGTCACGTTGATCACGACGGTCGCGCCGTCGGGGATGCCGGTGAAGTGGATCTCGGGGTTGGCGGCGAGATCGCCCGACGCGACCGTGAAGACCTGCTGGGTCGCCGCACCGTCACCGACGAAGTCGATCCGCGTGAACGCTGCGGTCACCGTTCCGGTCGAGGGCAGGGCGGCGTACGTCGTCGATGCGGCCGTGATGTCGGCGCCCCACGTCGACCACGGAGCCGTGGCCGCGGCGCCCAGTTCCTGCTGCAGCGCACCGTTGTTGAGCCTGTAGCGAGAGCCGTCCGTCTCGTAGTCGGGCGTGGTGATCCCGCCGACGTCGACGTTGCCGCCGAGGAGCTCGTCCGAGGCGTCCCTGGCGTTGGCGCCGACATCGAGCACGGTGCCGGCTCCGACCGACAGATCGCCTCCGACCGCGAGCATCACTTCGCCCGGCGTCGGAACCACACCCGACCCGACGCCCACCCAGCCGACGTTGAAGGTGCCACCCGGTGACTTGGTGAAGTCGGCGTCCCCCTGGACGATCACGAGGCCTTCGACCTCCGCCGCGCCCGCTTCCGCGCGGAAGTCCTGTCCGGCGTAGACGGCGACGTTGTCGTCTGTCCAGATCGGGTTGGAGTTGCCCGGGCCCGGAATGGTGCCGGGCGGACACTCCCCCAACTCCGCCGTCGCAGGATCCGCGACACCCAGCACGCTCCAGCCCGTGAGTGTGGCCGCCACCGCCACACCGAGCGCCGCGATCAGAGCGGTGCGCAACAACGACCTCCGCCTGGTTCCGCTCATCTCACCCGCCTCCCTAGCCGAAGCGTAGTGGCGGGGGTGGCGCGCCGGAAGCGTCGGCAGAGACGACAGCGGAGCACCGGATGCCGCCGGCCGCGGCATCCGCTGCCCCGTCGCCTATTCGAACAGCGTCGCGAGCGAACCCGCGGGCGGAAGCGACGAGTTCGCGATGACCTGTCCGTTGACGGTGATGGTCGGGGTGCCGATGCCCGAAGAGCCCGGCTGGATCGGGGTCTCGGCGGTCATGGCCGTGACGTAGCCGGCGTAGGTGCCGTCGTTGACGCAGGCGTCGATCCCCGTGACGCCGACGCCCGACGCGATGTCGAGGATCTCGCTGTTCGTGAGGCCCTTCGAGCCCTCGGAGGGCTGGTTCTCGAACATCGCCTGCAGGAAGGGCAGCGACGCGTCGGCGTCGGCGACGGCGACGCAGTAGGCGGCATTCGCGGCGCGCGTCGAGTACTGGGTGCCGCTCGACTGCCCGTCGAGGATCGAGATCGGGTGGATCTCGAGCGTGATGCTGCCGTCGTCGACCATGCTCTGGATCTCGGCGCCGTACACCTGCTCGAACTGGTTGCAGACGGGGCACATGAAGTCGACGTAGGTGCCGAGGGTGTCCTCGCCGGTGCCGACGGTGATCGCGCCGGTCTCGCTGTCGATGTTCGACGCGGACGGCGTGGTCACCTCGGTCGGCAGCGGCTTGGGCGTGGCCGCGTTGTTCAAGGTGACCACGAGCACGGTGACGAGGACGAGCGCCACCACGACGCCCAGGGTCACCCAGATCGCGAACCAGTTGGTCTTGCGTGCCGTCTGCGCCATGTGGGGCCTCCTAGGCGATCTCGCGCGGGGTCACGCCGAAGGGCGCAAGGCCCGCGGCGCCGCCGTCGGGTGCGGTGAGCACCCAGATTCCGTCTTCGTGAACGGCGACGCTGTGCTCCCAGTGGGAGCCGGCGGTGCCGTCGATCGTGGAGACCGTCCATCCGTCGTCCTCGACGAACGTGGCCTGGTCGCCGATCACGACCATGGGCTCGATGGCGAGCACCAGTCCCGGCCGCACCTCGGGGCCCGGATCGGCGACGCGGTAGTTGAACACCGAGGGCGACTCGTGCATCTTGCGGCCGATGCCGTGCCCGACGTACTCGCGCAGGATGCCGTACGTGCCGGAGTCCGGTGAGTTCGCCTCGATGTGCTCCTGGATCGCCGTGCCGACCTCGCCGATGTGCTTCGCGGTCGCGAGCGCGGCGATTCCCGCCCACAGCGACCCCTCGGTCACGTCCGAGAGGCGCTGCCGCGCAGCGACCACCTCGGGTCGGCTGTCGTCCGGGAGGACGAACGTGAACGCGGAGTCCCCGTTCCAGCCCTTGTACTCGGCGCCGGCGTCGATCGAGAGGATGTCGCCGGGCGCGAGCACCCGGTCGCCGGGGATGCCGTGAACGACCTCTTCGTTGACTGAGGCGCAGATGGTGTGGCGGTACCCGCGCACCATCTGGAAGTTGGACTTCGCGCCTCGGCCGGTGATGAGAGCGGATGCCGCGGCATCCAGCTCCGCCGTCGTCACGCCCGGAGCGATCACGCTGCGGGCCGCGTCGAGCGCCGCGGCCGTGATGAGCCCGGGCTCCACCATCGCCCGCAGCTGGGCGGGCGACTTGTAGATCGAACGGCGAAGCGACACGGGATCAGGCGACGGGGACGCGGACGAGCCCGCGCGCCTCGAGGGCGGACACGATCCGCTCGGTGATCTCGTCGAGAGTGCCCATGCCATCGATGTGCACCACGAGGTCTCGCGCCTCGTACACGCCGAGGATCGGAGCGGTCTCACGCTCGTAGATCGACAGGCGGTTCGCGATCACCTCTTCGGTGTCGTCTGTGCGGCCCTGCTCCTGTGCGCGCAGCGCGATGCGCGAGATGCTCTCGTCGCGCGGGACGTCGAGCAGGATCACGGCGTCGAGCTCCTCGTCGCGTCCTTCGAGGAATTCGTCGAGGTGCATGACCTGTGCGACGTTGCGGGGGTAGCCGTCGAGCAGGAACCCGCCCTCGGCGTCCGCTTGCGACAGGCGCTCACGCACCACGGCGCTGGTCAGCTCGTCGGGGACCAGGTCTCCCGCTTCGATGATGGCCTTGACCTGGCTGCCGAGGTCCGAGCCGTCCGCGACGGCGGCGCGGAACACGTCGCCCGTCGAGATGGCCGGGACGCCGAAGGCCTCGGCGATGCGGATGCCCTGCGTGCCCTTGCCCGACCCCTGCGGGCCGACGATAAGAAGTCGCGTCATCGGAGGAGCCCTTCGTAGTGGCGCTGCTGCAGCTGTGCGTCGATCTGCTTCACCGTCTCGAGACCCACACCGACGATGATGAGGATCGAGGCGCCGCCGAACGGGAAGTTCTGGTTGGCGCCGACCGTCGCGAGGGCGATGAGCGGCAGGAGCGCGATCAGACCGAGGTAGATCGAGCCCGGGAGCGTGATGCGCGTGAGCACGTAGTCCAGGTACTCCGCCGTGGGGCGACCGGCACGGATGCCGGGGATGAAGCCGCCGTACTTCTTCATGTTGTCGGCGACCTCGACCGGGTTGAACGTGATCGCGACGTAGAAGTACGTGAAGCCGACGATGAGGAGGAAGTACAGCGCCATGTACAGCGGGTGGTCGCCGCGCACGAGGTACAGCTGGATCCATGCGACCCAGGCCGGAACCTCTTCGCCCGCCTGCGGCTGGTTGAACTGCGCGATGAGCGCCGGGATGTACAGGAGCGACGAGGCGAAGATCACGGGCACGACGCCGGCCATGTTGACCTTGATCGGGATGTACGTGTTCGTGCCGCCGTAGGTGCGCCGGCCGACCATGCGCTTGGCGTACTGCACGGGGATGCGGCGCTGGGACTGCTCGACGAAGACGACGAGCGCGACGACGACGATGCCGACGGCCAGGACGAGCAGGAAGACCTCGAAGCCCTTGGACTGCCAGATCGCCCACATCGAGGCGGGGAAAGCGGCGGCGATCGAGGTGAAGATCAGCAGCGACATGCCGTTGCCGATGCCGCGCTCGGTGACGAGCTCGGCGAACCACATGATGAGGCCGGTGCCGGCGGTCATCGTGATGATCATGAGCAGCTGAGCCCACCACACGTCGTTCGTGAGGAGGTTCTCGCACTCGGGAACACCGGTGGTCCCGAAGAGCTGGCCGCTGCGCGCGACGGTGACGAGCGTCGTCGACTGCAGGAGCGCGAGCGCGATCGTGAGGTAGCGCGTGTACTGCGTGAGCTTGGCCTGGCCCGCCTGGCCCTCCTTGTAGAGGGTTTCGAAGTGCGGGATGACGACGCGCAGCAGCTGCACGATGATCGTCGCCGTGATGTACGGCATGACGCCGAGGGCGAAGATCGACAGCTGCAGGAGGGCGCCGCCGGAGAAGAGGTTCACCAGCGAGAGGAGGCCCTCGGTGCCGGCGGACTGCCGCAGACACGACTGCACGTTCGGGAAGTCGACGAAGGGCGCAGGAACGTGCGCGCCGAAGCGGTACAGGGCGATGATCGCCAGGGTGAATGCGATCTTCCGCCGAAGGTCGGGGGTGCGGAAGATCCGCGCGATGGCGCTGAACAAGAGGATTCCTCCAGAGGGGGCATCGGCACGGCAGACGTACCGACGTCCAGGGTAACCCAGTGGGGGCCGGAGCAAGCTCCGACCCCCACTGTGTGCGTATTACTTGACGGCGCCGCCCGCGGCGACGATCTTCTGCTCGGCGGAAGCCGAGACCTTGTCGACCGACACGTTGAGCTTCACCGAGATGTCGCCGGTGCCGAGCACCTTGACCTTCTCGTTCTTGCGCACTGCACCCTTGGCGACCAGGTCGCCGATGGTGACGTCGCCACCAGCCGGGTACAGCTCCGCGAGCTTGTCCAGGTTCACGACCTGGTACTCGACGCGGAACGGGTTCTTGAAGCCGCGGAGCTTCGGGGTGCGCATGTGCAGCGGCATCTGCCCACCCTCGAAGCCGACCTTGACCTGGTAGCGGGCCTTCGTACCCTTGGTACCGCGACCCGCCGTCTTGCCCTTGGAGCCCTCACCGCGACCCACGCGGGTCTTGGCGGTGTTCGAGCCCGGGACCGGACGCAGGTGGTGCACCTTCAGCACGCCCGGGCGCGAGGCCGGGACGTCCTTCTTGGCGGCGGCCTTCTTGGCGGGCGCCTTCTCAGCCTTGTCGGCCTTGGCGGCGGCAGCCTTCGCGGGGGCCTTCTTCTCGGCGGCAGCCTTGGGAGCAGCAGCCTTCTTCGGGGCCTTCTCGGCCTCGACGGCGTCGTTCTTCTCAGCCATCAGTCGATCTCCTCAACCTTCACGAGGTGCGCGACGGTCCGGACGTAGCCGCGCGTCTGCGCGTCGTCGGGGCGGACGACCGAGTCGCCGATCCGCTTCAGACCGAGCGAACGCAGCGTGTCACGCTGGTTCTGCTTCTCGCTCACCTTGGACTTGACCTGCGTAACCTTCAGGCGCGCAGCCATCAGACACCTGCCTTCGCAGCGGCCGCGGCCTCAGCCTCGGCACGGACGAGACGGGCGGGGGCGACCTGGTCGAAGTCGAGACCGCGACGCGCGGCGACCGCACGGGGCTCCTCGAGCTGCTTCAGGGCCTCCACCGTCGCGTGGACGATGTTGATCGTGTTCGACGAGCCGAGCGACTTCGACAGCACGTCGTGGATACCGGCGCACTCGAGGACGGCACGCACCGGGCCACCGGCGATAACACCGGTACCGGCGGCGGCGGGGCGCAGCAGCACCACACCGGCCGCGGCCTCACCCTGCACCGGGTGCGGGATGGTCGAGCCGACGCGCGGCACGCGGAAGAAGTTGCGCTTGGCCTCTTCGACACCCTTCGAGATCGCCAGGGGCACCTCGCGGGCCTTGCCGTAGCCGACGCCCACCACACCGTTGCCGTCGCCGACGACGACGAGCGCGGTGAAGCTGAAGCGACGACCACCCTTGACGACCTTCGACACGCGGTTGATGGTGACGACGCGCTCGAGGAACTGGCTCTCGTTGCGGTCGCGACCACCGCGGTCACCGCGGGTCTGGTTGCGCTCGCGACCACCGCGGCGCGGCTCGCGCTCGCGCTCGGCGGGCGCATCAGCAGCCGGGGCCTGGGCCTCGGCAGCAGCCTGCTCGGTCACGATGTTCTCCTTGTTGTCACTCACAGGTTCAGACCTCCCTCACGGGCGCCGTCGGCGATCGCCGCGACACGGCCGGCGTAGCGGTTGCCGCCACGGTCGAACACGACGTCCGAGACGCCGGCGGCCTTCGCACGCTCGGCGAGAAGCTCGCCGACCTTGCGGGCCTTGGCGGTCTTGTCAGCGTCGGACGCACGCAGGTCGGTCTCGAGGGTCGAGGCAGAGGCCACGGTGTGGCCCTTGCTGTCGTCGACGAGCTGCACGAACACGTGACGCGACGAACGCGTGACGACCAGGCGGGGACGCTCGGTGGTGCCGACGACCTTCTTGCGAAGGCGGGCGTGACGACGCGCGCGCGCGTCGGACTTCGACTTCACAGCCATGGTTACTTACCAGCCTTTCCGGCCTTGCGCCGAACGACCTCGCCGGCGTAGCGCACACCCTTGCCCTTGTACGGCTCGGGCTTGCGGATCTTGCGGATGTTGGCCGCGGCCTCGCCGACGGCCTGCTTGTCGATGCCCGCGACCGTGAGCTTGTTGTTGCCCTCGACGGTCAGGGTGATGCCCTCGGGCGCCTCGACGAGGACGGGGTGCGAGAAGCCGAGAGCGAACTCGACCGCCGTGCCCTTCTGCGCGACGCGGTAACCCGTGCCGACGACCTCGAGACCCTTGGTGTAGCCCTGGGTGACACCGATGATGTTGTTGTTGATGAGCGTGCGGGTCAGGCCGTGCAGCGAACGCGAGGCGCGCTCGTCGTCGGGACGGGTCACGACGACCTGGCTGTCCTCGACCTTGACTTCGATGGGACGGGCCACGGTGAGCAGGAGCTCGCCCTTCGGGCCCTTGACGGCGACATCCTGGCCATCGACCGAAACGGTCACGCCGGCGGGGATGTCGATCGGAAGACGACCGATTCTCGACATGTCAGATCACCACACGTAGGCGAGGACTTCCCCACCCACGCCCTTCTGCTCTGCCTGACGGTCCGTGAGGAGACCGGAGGAGGTGGACAGGATCGCGACGCCGAGGCCGCCGAGGACGCGGGGGATCTCGGTGGACTTCGCGTACACGCGGAGGCCGGGCTTCGAGACGCGCTTGATGCCGGCGATCGACCGCTCGCGGTTCGGGCCGTACTTGAGCGTCAGGGTGAGGGTCGAGCCGACGCGGGCGTCGCTGACCTCCCACGCGGAGATGTAGCCCTCCTGCTTGAGGATCTCGGCGATGTGGGTCTTGAGCTTGGAGCTCGGCAGCGACACGGAGTCGTGGTGCGCCGAGTTCGCGTTGCGCAGACGGGTCAGCATGTCTGCGACCGGGTCTGTCATTGTCATTTCTTGATTCCTTTGTTCACGAGGTATCGGCTGCCGTTACACGGCAGACGACCTTCCATGATTGCCATGTTCAGTTGTGCCAGTTTTCAATTGCTGGTTCTGGGGATGCCTCGACCCGCGCGCATGCGCCCGGGTCGAGGCATCCGATTCAGGAATTACGCCTGCGCGTCGTCCGACTTGAACGGGAAGCCCAGGGCGCGCAGGAGTGCGCGGCCCTCGGCGTCCGTCTTCGCCGTCGTCACGATGGTGATGTCGAAGCCGCGGACGCGGTCGATCTTGTCCTGGTTGATCTCGTGGAACACGGACTGCTCCTGGAGACCGAAGGTGTAGTTGCCGTGACCGTCGAACTGGGCGCCCGAGAGGCCGCGGAAGTCGCGGATGCGGGGCAGCGCCAGGTTGACGAGACGGTCGATGAACTCCCACGCGCGGTCGCCACGGAGGGTGACGTGCGCGCCGATGGCCTGGCCCTCACGCAGCTTGAACTGCGCGATGGACTTGCGGGCCTTGGTCACGACCGGCTTCTGACCGGTGATCTTGGTGAGGTCGTCGACCGCACCATCGATCACCTTGCTGTCGCGAGCGGCCTCGCCGACACCGGTGTTCACGACGACCTTGACCAGGCCCGGGATCTGCATGACGTTCTCGTAGCCGAACTCGTCCTGCAGCGCCTTCTTGATCTCGGCGTTGTACTTCTGCTTCAGGCGGGGCTGGATCTTGCCAGCCTCCACGGCAGTGGTGGTGCTCATGTTCAGAGGTCCTTGCCTGACTTCTTCGCGTAACGCACGCGGACGGTGCGCTTCACGCCGTCCTTGGTCTGCTCCTCGACACGGTGGCCGACGCGGGTCGGCTTCTTGGTCGAGGGGTCGACGACCTGGACGTTGGAGATGTGGATGGGGGCTTCCATCGTCTCGATGCCGCCCGTCTTGGTGCCGCGCTGCGACTGACCGACACGGTTGTGCTTCGTGACGTAGTTCACGCCCTCGACGATGACGCGGTTCTGCTCGGACAGGACCTCGAGGACCTTGCCCTGCTTGCCGCGGTCGCCGCCCTTGTCCTGCTTCTTGCCCGTGATGACCTGAACCAGGTCACCCTTCTTGATCTTGGCCATGGGGTCAGATCACCTCCGGTGCGAGCGAGACGATCTTCATGAACTTCTTGTCACGAAGCTCACGACCGACCGGTCCGAAGATGCGGGTGCCGCGGGGCTCCCCGTCGTTCTTCAGGATGACGGCGGCGTTCTCGTCGAACTTGATGTACGAACCGTCGGCACGACGGGTCTGCTTGACGGTGCGGACGACGACGGCCTTGACCACGTCGCCCTTCTTGACGTTGCCGCCCGGGATCGCGTCCTTGACGGTGGCCACGATGATGTCACCGAGACCCGCGTAACGGCGGTTCGAGCCACCGAGAACGCGGATGGTGAGCAGCTCCTTGGCGCCCGTGTTGTCGGCGACCTTGAGGCGGGACTCGTTCTGAATCACTTGGCCTTCTCCAGGATCTCGACCAGACGCCAGCGCTTGGTGGCGCTCAGCGGGCGGGTCTCGTTGATGAGGACGAGGTCGCCGATGCCGGCGGAGTTGGTCTCGTCGTGCGCCTTCACCTTGGAGGTGCGGCGGATGACCTTGCCGTAGAGCGGGTGCTTCACGCGGTCCTCGACCTCGACGACGATGGTCTTGTCCATCTTGTCGCTGACGACGTAGCCACGGCGGGCCTTGCGGTAACCGCGGGCGTCGACGTCGCGCACATCGTGCTCGCTCGACTCGTGGCCCTTGGTCTCGACCGCGTCAGCGGCCTTCTTCGTGTCAGCCATCACTCGGCCTCTTCCTTCGCGGCCTCGTCAGCGGCATCCGCCTTCTTGGCCTTCGTCTTCTTCGCCTTCGTCGCGGTCTCCAGCGGCGCGGGCGTGGCACGGATGCCGAGCTCGCGCTCACGGATCACGGTGTAGAGCCGCGCGATGTCGCGCTTGACCGCACGGATGCGGCCGTGGCTCTCGAGCTGGCCGGTCGCCGACTGGAAGCGCAGGTTGAACAGCTCTTCCTTGGCCTTGCGCAGCTCCTCGACGAGGCGCTGGTCTTCGAACGTGTCGAGCTCGCTCGGGGCGAGCGTCTTGGTGCCGATCGCCATTACGCGTCGCCCTCCTCGCGCTTGATGATGCGTGCCTTGAGAGGCAGCTTGTGGATGGCACGGGTCAGGGCCTCACGAGCGAGTTCCTCGTTGACGCCGGCGACCTCGAAGAGGACGCGACCCGGCTTGACGTTTGCGACCCACCACTCGGGCGAACCCTTACCGGAACCCATGCGGGTCTCGGCCGGCTTCTTCGTGAGCGGACGGTCGGGGTAGATGTTGATCCACACCTTGCCGCCACGCTTGATGTGACGGGTCATCGCGATACGAGCGGACTCGATCTGACGGTTCGTCACGTAAGCGGGCGTGAGGGCCTGGATGCCGAACTCACCGAACGACACCTTCGTGCCACCGGTGGCCTGGCCCGAACGGCCGGGGTGGTGCTGCTTGCGGTACTTGACCTTGCGGGGGATGAGCATTACGCCGACGCTCCTTCTGCCACGGGGGCCTCGTTGCGGCGGTCGCCGCCACGCTCGCCGCGGTCGCCACGCGGGCCGCCACGACGGTCGTCACGACGACGGTCCGACTTCGGCGCGTTGGCCTGCTCGCGAGCGAGCTCCTTGTTGGTGAGGTCGCCCTTGTAGATCCAGACCTTCACGCCGATGCGGCCGAAGGTGGTCTTCGCCTCGTAGAAGCCGTAGTCGATGTTCGCGCGCAGCGTGTGCAGCGGCACACGACCCTCGCGGTAGAACTCCGAGCGGCTCATCTCGGCGCCGCCGAGGCGGCCGGAGACCTGGATGCGGACGCCCTTGGCGCCGGCGCGCTGAGCACCCTGCAGACCCTTGCGCATCGCGCGGCGGAACGCCACGCGAGCGGTGAGCTGCTCGGCGATGCCCTGCGCGACGAGCTGGGCGTCGGCCTCGGGGTTCTTGACCTCGAGGATGTTCAGCTGGATCTGCTTGCCGGTGAGCTTCTCGAGGTCGGCGCGGATGCGCTCGGCCTCGGCGCCGCGGCGACCGATCACGATGCCCGGACGGGCGGTGTGGATGTCGACGCGAACGCGGTCACGGGTGCGCTCGATCTCGATGTTGCTCACGCCGGCCCGGTCGAGCTGGGTCTGCAGGAGCTTGCGGATGCGGATGTCCTCGGCGACGTAGTCGGCGTAACGCTGGCCGGGCTTCGTCGAGTCCGAGAACCAACGCGACACGTGGTCGGTCGTGATGCCGAGGCGGAAGCCGTAGGGGTGGACCTTCTGTCCCATTACTTGCTCGCCTTCTTGCTCTTGGCAGCCGGCGCCGTCTCCGCGACCTCGGGGGTCGAGAGCACGACGGTGATGTGGCTGGTGCGCTTCTTGATCTGGAAGGCACGACCCTGCGCGCGGGGCTGGAAACGCTTGAGCGTCGTGCCCTCGTCGACGTACGCGTTCTTCACGTACAGGTCCTGCTCGTCCAGGTACTCGCCGTCCTTGTCCGCCTTGACGCGAGCGTTCGCGATCGCGGCGGCGACGAGCTTGTAGATCGGCTCGCTCGCACCCTGCGGTGCGAACTTGAGGATGGCCAGGGCCTCCTCAGCCTGCTTGCCCTTGATGAGCGCAACGACACGACGAGCCTTCTGAGGGGTCACGCGGATGTGTCGCACGCGTGCGATGGACTCCACCATTTCTCTCTCCTCTGCCCCCGCGTCAGCGGCGGCGGCCCTTCTTGTCGTCCTTCACGTGGCCGCGGAAGGTGCGGGTGGGCGCGAACTCGCCCAGCTTGTGGCCGACCATGGTCTCGGACACGAACACGGGGATGTGCTTGCGTCCGTCGTGCACGGCGATGGTGTGACCCAGCATGGCCGGGATGATCATCGAACGGCGCGACCAGGTCTTGATGACGTTCTTGGTGCCGGCTTCGTTCTGGACGACGACCTTGCGAAGCAGGTGCTCGTCGACGAAGGGGCCCTTCTTAAGGCTGCGAGGCATCTTCCTCTACTCCTACTTCCGCTTCTTGCCGGCGTTGCGACGACGGACGATGTACTTGTCGCTTTCCTTGTTCGCGTGACGGGTGCGGCCCTCGGCCTGACCCCACGGCGAAACCGGGTGACGACCACCGGAGGTCTTACCCTCACCACCACCGTGCGGGTGGTCGACCGGGTTCATGGCGACACCGCGGACGGTCGGGCGGATGCCCTTCCAGCGGTTGCGGCCGGCCTTGCCCCAGTTGATGTTCGACTGCTCGGCGTTGCCCACCTCGCCGACGGTCGCGCGGCAGCGCGCATCGACGTTGCGGATCTCGCCCGAGGGCAGACGCAGCTGGGCGTAGGGGCCGTCCTTCGCCACGAGGCGAACCGACGCACCGGCCGAGCGGGCCAGCTTCGCGCCGCCGCCGGGGCGGAGCTCGATCGCGTGGATCACGGTACCGGTGGGGATGTTCTTCAGCGGCAGGTTGTTGCCCGGCTTGATGTCGGCCGAGGGACCCGACTCGACGATGTCGCCCTGCGACAGCTTGTTCGGCGCGATGATGTAGCGCTTCTCGCCGTCGAAGTAGTGCAGGAGCGCGATGCGCGCGGTGCGGTTGGGGTCGTACTCGATGTGAGCGACCTTGGCGTTGATGCCGTCCTTGTCGTTACGACGGAAGTCGATGACGCGGTACTGACGCTTGTGGCCACCACCGATGTGACGCGTGGTGATGCGGCCCTGGTTGTTGCGGCCACCGGTCTTGCTGAGCGGGCGGAGGAGCGACTTCTCGGGCGTCGATCGGGTGATCTCGGCGAAGTCGGCCACCGACGAGCCGCGGCGACCCGGGGTCGTGGGCTTGTACTTGCGAATAGCCATATCTCTAGTCCTCTATCCCGACCGTCAGCCGACTGCCGTGAAGATGTCGATGGTGCCCGACTTCAGGGTCACGATGGCGCGCTTGGTGTCCTTGCGCTTGCCCGTGCCGAAGCGGGTGCGACGGGCCTTGCCCGTGCGGTTGAGCGTGTTGACCGCTGCGACCTTGACGCCGAAGATCTTCTCGATGGCGAGCTTGATCTCGGTCTTCGAGGCGCGGGGGTCGACGAGGAAGGTGTACTTGCCCTCGTCGATGAGCCCGTAGCTCTTCTCCGAAACGACCGGCTTCAGGATGATGTCGCGCGGGTCCTTGTTGACGGCGGTCATGCCGAGGCCTCCTCGGTGACGGCGCTCTTCGACGCGACGAACGCGTCGTAAGCGGCCTTGGTGAAGACGATGTCGTCCGAGACGAGCACGTCGTAGGCGTTGAGCTGGTCAGCCGGCAGCACGTGGGCGAACGCGATGTTGCGGACGCTGAGGACGCTGATGTCGTCCGAGCGGTCCACGACAACGAGCACGTTCTTGGTGGCGCCGAGACCGGTCAGGACCGCAGCAGCGGCCTTGGTCGAGGGAGCACCCTCGATGCCGAACGACTCCACGACGTGGAGGCGCTCACCGCGAGCGCGGTCGCTGAGCGCGCCGAGCAGGGCGGCCGCGATCATCTTCTTGGGGGTGCGCTGCGCGTAGTCACGCGGCTTCGGACCGTGGACGATGCCACCACCGGTCATGTGCGGCGCGCGGATCGAGCCCTGGCGGGCGTTACCCGTGCCCTTCTGCTTGAAGGGCTTGCGGCCGGCGCCCGAGACCTCACCGCGACGCTTGGTCGAGTGGGTGCCCTGGCGAGCCGCCGCGAGCTGCGCGACGACGACCTGGTGGATGAGCGGGATGTTCGTCTTGACGTCGAAGAGATCGGCGGGCAGCTGGACGGAACCAGCCTTCTTGCCGTCTGCCTTCACGACGTCGAGCGCGAGAGTCGAGTCAGCCATGAGATCAGGCACCCTTCACTGCGTTGCGGACGTAGACGATGCGGCCGCGAGCACCGGGGACGGCGCCCTTGACGAGCAGCAGACCCTTCTCGGCGTCGATGGCGTGCACCTTGAGGTTGAGGACGGTCACACGCTCGCCACCCATACGGCCGGCCATGCGCATGCCCTTGAAGACGCGGCTCGGGGTCGACGAGGCGCCGATCGAGCCGGGCTTGCGGTGGTTGCGGTGCGCACCGTGCGAAGCGGAGACGCCCTTGAAGTTGTGACGCTTCATGACACCCGCGGTGCCCTTGCCCTTGCTGGTGCCGACGACGTCGACCAGCTGGCCGGCCTCGAACGTGCCGTCCACCGTGAGCTCCTGACCGAGTGAGTAGTCAGCGGCGTCCGCGGTGCGGATCTCGGTGAGGTGACGGCGCGGGGTGACACCCGCGGCCTCGAAGTGGGCCGTGAGGGGCTGGTTCACCTTGCGGGGGTCGATCTGCCCGTACCCGATCTGCACGGCCTTGTAGCCGTCCTTCTCGGGGGTGCGAACCTGGGTGACCACGTTCGGGGCGATCTCGATGACGGTGACGGGAACGAGCTTGCCGTTCTCATCCCAGACCTGGGTCATGCCGAGCTTCGTGCCCAGCAGGCCCTTGGAAACCTTGTTGTTGATGTCAGCCATGTCGAACCTCAGAGCTTGATCTCGATGTTGACATCGGCCGGGAGGTCGAGACGCATGAGCGAGTCGACAGCCTTGGGCGTCGGATCGATGATGTCGATCAGACGCTTGTGGGTGCGCATCTCGAAGTGCTCGCGGCTGTCCTTGTACTTGTGGGGAGAACGGATCACTGCGATCACGTTCTTCTCCGTCGGAAGGGGCACGGGGCCCACGACCGTCGCGCCCGCACGGGTCACGGTGTCGACGATCTTGCGCGCCGACGAGTCGATGACCTCGTGGTCGTACGACTTCAGGCGAATGCGGATCTTCTGTCCCGCCATTGTCTGCTCACTCTCTTTCTCGCGTCATACCCCTGTGGCATTGGACGCACGTGGCGCAAAGCGCCATGGCACTTCTGCACCGCTTACGCAGTGCGTGCTGCACCGCTGTTCTGCTGTCAATCCGGGTGCCGCGCCGAAGCGCCGCGTCCCGGCACCAGTCCTCCCCCGCGCGCGAAGCAGAGCTCCGCCCGAGGTGGAATCGTGATGTGGTGGTTCTGCTGCCCGCGGCCTAGGACCCTGCGCGTTGCGCTGCCTATGCACTGCCCTGGCAGTGATCCGACGCACGCCAAGAGGGGCGTCGGAATGTGGAACCTCACTAGTCTACGTGCAGCCCGGGCGTGTCGCAAACTCGGGCGTGTCGCGACGCGGGTATGCTCGGGCGTTTCTCAGGAGCCGAACGCGAAAGCGGCCCGGGTCTCCCCCGGGCCGCTTCTCGATGATCCCGTTACTGGTTGCCGACTGCTCCGTCGACATTCCCGCGGATGTCGTCCACCGTGTCGTGGTGCTCCTCCGGCACGACCTTCTTGGCGAGACCTGAGGCGCCGTCGAGCACCTTGTCGCTGATGTCCTCGGCCTGTTCGGACTTCAGGAACTCGCCGATCTTGTCCTTGTTCTGGTCGTACAGGTCCTTGCCCTGGTTGACGAGGTCGTCGAAACCGCCCATGCTCACTCCTTCGATCGCCCCCCGGCGAGGCGTCACGACCCATATTGTCGGGACGGATGCTGCGACGGTACCCCTGCGGATCGGCCGGCGCCCGAACGCACTCTCAGACGCCCGCGAACGCGGAGAAGCCCCCGGGATCACTCCCGGGGGCTTCTCACTGCGCAGTGCGAAGAACTTACTTGATGATCTTCGTGACCGTGCCGGCGCCGACGGTGCGGCCACCCTCACGGATGGCGTAGCCGAGGCCCTCCTCCATGGCGATCGGCTGGATCAGCTCGACCGTCATGTCGGTGGTGTCGCCGGGCATGACCATCTCGGTGCCCTCGGGCAGCGTGATGACGCCGGTGACGTCGGTGGTGCGGAAGTAGAACTGCGGACGGTAGTTCGTGAAGAACGGGTTGTGACGGCCGCCCTCCTCCTTGGACAGGATGTACGCCGTGCCCTCGAAGTTGGTGTGCGGGGTGACCGAACCGGGCTTCACGACGACCTGGCCGCGCTCGACGTCGTCACGCTTGGTGCCGCGCAGGAGCAGACCACAGTTCTCGCCGGCCCAGGCCTCGTCGAGCTGCTTGTGGAACATCTCGATACCGGTGACGATCGTCTTCTGCGTCGGACGCAGACCCACGATCTCGACCTCGGAGTTGATCGCCAGCGTGCCACGCTCGGCGCGACCCGTGACGACCGTGCCACGGCCGGTGATGGTGAAGACGTCCTCGATGGGCATGAGGAACGGCTTGTCCTTGTCACGCACCGGGTCGGGGATCGACGCGTCGACCGCCTCCATGAGCTCGAGGATCTTCGCGGTCCACTCGGCGTCGCCCTCGAGAGCCTTGAGGCCCGAGACGCGGACGACGGGAGCGTTGTCACCGTCGAAGTCCTGCGACGAGAGGAGCTCGCGGACCTCGAGCTCGACGAGCTCCAGGATCTCCTCGTCGTCGACCATGTCCGACTTGTTCAGCGCGACGAGCAGGTAGGGGACGCCGACCTGCTTGGCGAGCAGCACGTGCTCGCGCGTCTGAGCCATCGGGCCGTCGGTGGCGGCGACCACGAGGATCGCGCCGTCCATCTGAGCGGCACCGGTGATCATGTTCTTGATGTAGTCGGCGTGACCCGGGGCGTCGACGTGCGCGTAGTGACGCTTCGGGGTCTCGTACTCGACGTGCGAGATGTTGATCGTGATGCCGCGCTGACGCTCCTCGGGAGCCGAGTCGATCGACGCGAAGTCGCGCTGCACGTTGGTGGCCGACGGGTACGTGTCGGCGAGCACCTTCGAGATGGCGGCGGTGAGCGTGGTCTTGCCGTGGTCGACGTGACCGATCGTTCCGATGTTCACGTGCGGCTTGGTGCGCTCGAACTTGGCCTTAGCCACTGGGTCCTCCTCAGGACGTTCGTGTAGAGGTTCCGGGCGCTGGTGTGCGCCGGTCGTCTACGGGGATATCTCCACCTTAGTAGAGACGGTTCTGGTGATTCTGTGTGAAGTTGTGCCGTCGGGATGCCGCGTCACCGAGGCATCCCGACGGAAAAGGGTTACTCGCCCTTGACCTTCTGGACGATCTCGTCGGCCACGTTGCGAGGAACCTCGGCGTAGCTGTCGAATTCCATCGAGTACACGGCACGGCCCGAGGTCTTCGAGCGCAGGTCGCCGATGTAGCCGAACATCTCGGACAGCGGGACCAGCGCGCGGACGACCTTGACGCCCTGGGCGTCCTCCATCGACTGGATCTGGCCACGACGCGAGTTCAGGTCGCCGATGACGTCGCCCATGTACTCCTCGGGAGTACGCACCTCGACCGCCATGAGCGGCTCGAGGATGACGGGGTTCGCCTTGCGGACGGCCTCCTTGAAGCCCATGGAGCCGGCGATCTTGAACGCCATCTCGGACGAGTCGACGTCGTGCGACGCACCGTCCATGAGGATGGCCTTCACGCCCACCATGGGGTAGCCGGCGAGCACGCCGACGTTCATGGCGTCCTGGAAGCCCTGGTTGGTCGGCTCGATGTACTCGCGCGGGATGCGGCCACCGGTGACCTTGTTCTCGAACTCGTACGTCTTGTCGGCCGTGACCTCGAGCGGCTCGAGCGCGAACTGGATCTTCGCGAACTGACCCGAACCACCGGTCTGCTTCTTGTGGGTGTAGTCGTGACGCTCGACGGTCTTCTTGATCGTCTCGCGGTACGCCACCTGGGGCTTTCCGACGTTGGCCTCGACCTTGAACTCGCGCTTCATGCGGTCAACGAGGATGTCGAGGTGCAGCTCGCCCATGCCCTTGATGACCGTCTGGCCGGTCTCGGCGTTCTGCTCGACGCGGAACGTCGGGTCCTCTTCGGCGAGCTTCTGGATCGCGAGACCCAGCTTCTCCTGGTCGGCCTTGGTCTTGGGCTCGATGGCGACCTCGATGACCGGCTCCGGGAACGTCATCGACTCGAGGACGACCTGGTTGGCGCTGTCGGCAAGGGTGTCACCGGTGGTGGTGTCCTTGAGGCCGATGACCGCGTAGATGTGACCGGCGGTGACCGAGTCGACCGGCATCTCCTTGTTGGCGTGCATCTGGAAGATCTTCCCGATGCGCTCCTTCTTGCCCTTGGTCGCGTTGACGACCTGGGCGCCCGAGTCGAGGTGACCCGAGTAGACGCGGATGTAGGTCAGGCGACCGAAGAAGGGGTGCGTGACGATCTTGAACGCGAGCGCCGCGAACGGCTCGTCGCGGTCGGCGTGACGCTCGATGATGACCTCTTCGTCCTTCGGGTCCTTCGCCTCGATGGCGGGGACGTCGAGGGGGGACGGGAGGTAGTCCACGACGGCGTCGAGCATCGGCTGCACGCCGCGGTTCTTGAACGCCGAGCCGCAGAGCACGGGGTAGAGCTCCGAGGCGATGGTGAGCTTGCGGATCGCGGCCTTGATCTCGGCGACCGTGAGCTCCTCGCCGCCGAAGTGCTTCTCGAGAAGCTCCTCGTCGGACTCGGCGACCGTCTCGAGGAGGATCTCGCGGTACTCCGCGGCCTTGTCGGCGAGGTCGGCCGGGATCTCCTGGATCTCGTACTTGGCGCCCATGGTCACGTCGCCCTTGGCGTCGCCGGGCCACACCAGTGCGCGCATCTCGACGAGGTCGATGACGCCCACGAAGTCGCTCTCCGAGCCGATGGGCAGCTGGAGCACGAGCGGCTTGGCCTTCAGACGGTTGACGATGGTGTCGACCGTGAAGTAGAAGTCGGCGCCCAGCTTGTCCATCTTGTTGACGAAGCAGATGCGGGGCACGTCGTACTTGTCGGCCTGACGCCACACGGTCTCGGACTGGGGCTCGACGCCCTCCTTGCCGTCGAAGACGGCGACAGCGCCGTCGAGGACGCGGAGCGACCGCTCGACCTCGACCGTGAAGTCGACGTGGCCGGGAGTGTCGATGATGTTGATCTGGTTCTTGTTCCAGAAGCACGTGACGGCGGCCGACGTGATCGTGATGCCGCGCTCCTGCTCCTGCTCCATCCAGTCGGTGGTGGCAGCGCCGTCGTGCGTCTCGCCGATCTTGTGGTTGACGCCCGTGTAGAACAGGATGCGCTCGGTCGTCGTCGTCTTGCCGGCATCGATGTGCGCCATGATGCCGATGTTGCGGACCTTGTTGAGGTCGGTGAGCACTTCTTGTGCCACGGGGTGTCCTTAGCTGTTGAAGGTGGTTCTGGGCGGGTGGCCCTTCGACGGGCTCAGCGACCGGGCCGCCGGTCGCTGAGCCCGTCGAAGCGGCTTACCAGCGGTAGTGCGCGAAGGCGCGGTTCGACTCGGCCATCTTGTGGGTGTCTTCGCGGCGCTTGACCGCGGCACCGAGGCCGTTCGAGGCGTCCAGGATCTCGTTCTGGAGGCGCTCGGTCATCGTCTTCTCACGACGACCCTTCGCGTAGCTCACGAGCCAGCGGAGGGCGAGCGTGTTGGCGCGGTGAGGCTTGACCTCGACCGGCACCTGGTAGGTCGAGCCGCCGACGCGGCGCGACTTGACCTCGAGGGTCGGGCGCACGTTGTCGAGCGCCTTCTTGAGCGTGGCGACGGCGTCCTGGCCGTTCTTCGCCTCGACGCCCTTGAGGGCGTTGTACACGATCGACTCGGCGAGCGACTTCTTGCCGTCGACGAGGATCTTGTTCACGAGCTGGCTGACGATCGGTGCGCCGTAGACCGGGTCGTTGACGACGGGGCGCTTCGGGGCGGGTCCCTTACGAGGCATCTTTCTCAGCCCTTCTTCGCGCCGTAGCGGCTGCGAGCCTGCTTACGGTTCTTGACTGCCTGGGTGTCGAGCGCACCGCGGACGATCTTGTAGCGGACACCGGGGAGGTCCTTCACACGACCGCCGCGGACCAGCACGAGCGAGTGCTCCTGCAGGTTGTGGCCCTCGCCGGGGATGTACGCGGTGACCTCGGTGCCGTTGCGGAGCTTGACACGGGCGACCTTGCGCATCGCCGAGTTCGGCTTCTTCGGGGTGGTCGTGTACACGCGGGTGCAGACACCCGCCTGCTGCGGGTTCGCCTTGAGCGCCGGCGCCTTGGTCTTCGAGACCTTGGGCGAGCGACCCTTGCGAACCAACTGCTGAATGGTTGGCACGTTCTCTCCTTGTTGTGCTGCACGGTGACAGCGTCGTGGTCTCCCCCGCGGCATCCGGATCTTGCGATTCGTGACGCTGCGGGCTCACGCTGACCCATCGACGCGCCAGAATGACTGTCGCGCCTTTGTTGGTGGGTATGCCGTGGGGGTGGCCTGTTCGCAGGCCGTTCCCTGAGATGCGGCGCTCGCACCGATTCCCGCACCGAGGCACGGTCGACGGCGCGCGTGAGCGCACACCCGATCCATGATACGTGGGTTTCGGGGGTCGGGCAAACGCGGAAGCACGTCGCAGCCCCAACCGGACGACGACACGCCGCGATACGGCCCAGATCGCCCTCGGGCGTCCGCGTCAGCCGGTCGTCAGCAGGACGACGAGCGCGAGCGCGACGACGATGACGAGGACGGATGCCGCAGCCGCGACCGCGATCATCCGCCGCCGTCGGCGACGCCCGCGGATCGCCTCGACGGCAGCCGTGTCGACGTGCTCCTGCGGGGTGCGGCGAGCCGGCTCGGCACGCACCGCGGTCGCCGGAGGGACGGCGCGGGCGCGGTAGGCGTCCGCCGCCGGTGCGGGCGCAGCGGCGACCCGGCCGCGCACCGCCGCTGTCTCGCCGGCGGGCTCCGGGTCCAGCCGCGACCCGGATGCAGCGCGCCGTACGCCCACGGAGGCATCCGCGGGTTCGGGTGTCGGCGGTTGGCCGGTCCGTCGCGGGCCGGCCGGCGCCGACTCGGTCGCGGCCTGCGTGGGAACCTCGGAGTCGGAGGCGACAGCAGATCTCGCCGAGACGACGGTGTCGTCGACCGCGTCGGCTCCGACCGAGAAGCGCTGCGACGGGTGGGTCCGCTCGTCCACCGCGTCATGGTCGTCCGGCGCGGGCGCCGCGGCCTTGCGTCGGGAGAACGCGGTGCGCTCGTCGTCGGGATCGATCACCCGTCGCTCCGGCGCAGCCGGACCTCGGCGTCGCCCAGCAGGAACCGGTCGCCGGCCTCGACCTCCTCACCCGGAGGGGCCTCGACCTCGGTGCCCATCACCGTCGCGAACAGCACGCCGTTGGTGGAGTGGAGGTCCGTCACGTACCACTTGTCGTCGCGCAGCTGAAGGCGCGCGTGCGTCTTCGACACCGTGCCGTCCTGGATCGAGACGAGCTGCGCGCTCGGGTGATCCGGGTCGGCGGCGGGCCGGCGGCCGAGGATGACGACCTCCGACGAGAGCGCGACGGGCTCGCCGGCCGGCGGCACGAGCGCCCAGTCGGTCCGCTTGCGGCGGGCGATGATCGTCTCTTCGAGGATGTCCTGCTCGTCCGGGATCTCGGGCTTGCCGTGGAACGCCGACACCGACGACCGCGCCGATCGCGGGGAGCCGGCGTCGGGCGCGCCGTAGATCGCCGACACCGGACCGGAGGTCTCGGGGAAGGCGTCGGCCTCGCTCATCGGAGAGCGTGCGGGAGCCCATGGCTCACGCTGGTCGCCCGTCGAGGGAGCCGCGGGCACGCGCGTGACCGGCGGCCGGGTGATGCCCTCCTCCCCGGTCGTCGCGGCGTCGGGCGCCGTGAACGGCTCCGCGGCGGTGCGGGCGGGCCCGGCAGGCGCGAGCGGCGCCGCGGCAGACGGGAGGGATGCGAGCGGCGTGGCGGGCACGGCGGAGATCGGCGCCGGAGCACCGGGCACCGCCCCGGTGACCTCGGCGCTCAGGTCGATCCCGTCGAGCGCGAAGCCCTGCCACGGGTCCGCGTCGCCGGAGCCGTTGCCGCCCGCCTCGGCGGGCGCCGCGGAGACGGGGCGCCCCGGGAGCGCCGGGGGCGTCCAGCCCGCGGCGGGCGGCGCGACGTCAGCCGCGGCGGCGGACTCCTGAGGCGCCACCGGCGCGGCGGCGGCCGCAGGCGCAGGCGCGGCTGCAGGCGCAGGCGCAGGCGCAGGCGCAGGCGCGGCTGCAGGCGCAGGCGCAGGCGCAGGCGCAGGCGCAGGCGCAGGCGCAGGCGCAGGCGCAGGCGATGCTGCCGCAGGAGCAGGAGCAGGAGCCGCAGGTGCGGGCGGAGCGTAGGCGGGCGGCGGCGCGAAGCCTGCGCCGGCACTCGTCGGCGCAGGCGGGACGGCCGTCGGCGCCGGCGGATACGCAGCCTCCTCGGTCCGTGCACCGGCAGTCGGGAACGGCGGCAGCGGGGGAAGCGTCGCCGTCTCGCCCGAAGTGCGCCGCACGCCGGCGCCGAAGGGGGCACGGGTGGCAGCATCCGTCTCCCGGCCGACCCAGCGCGCACTCCCCCAGCCGACGATCGACGCCCAGACCGGGAGCAGCAGGAAGCCGAGGACGGTCATGCCGGCGCCGAAGCCGAAGGCGACGTTGACGCGGAACAGCGCGATCGCCCAGACCGCCAGGAACGCGATGCCCACGAACGGGATGAACGCGAGCACGACGAGCCCCGGTGAGAGGCCCGCGAGCTGCAGGAGCACGATGGTGTTGAGGACCGGCACCCACGCCTTCCAGGCCTCGACGCCCGACTTGCGGAACACGGCAGACAGTGCGAGCGCGGTCCAGACGTAGAGACCCGCGAACAGCAGCAGGCTGATCAGGGTGCCGACGACGGCTGCAGTGGCATCTGTGGCGTTCATGGCGTGGGACGCACGGGCTCGGCCCGTCGTCTCCCCCTCTCGGCGAATCGCGTGCGGCCGCCCGGTTCGGGCGCCATCGGACGGAACAACGATCTCAACGATACGGTCGCGAGCGCTCCGCGCCAGAACCCGTGTTCACGGCGCAGGGCGCGTCGCTCCGCATCGACGGCCTCCCAGTACCGCCGCGCGGCGTCGGCGGGCTGCTCCGTGTGCGAGAACACGGCACGGTCGGCGTCCCGCGCGAGCGCGGCGCCCGCGGGCGTCGCGAAGGCGGCGGCGAGCTCGCTGCGCGTGGCGGCCCGGGATGCCGCGCGGCCGCTGTCCAGAGCCGCGTCGACGTACTCGTCCCAGCCGCCCGCGATGCGGGCCGCCGGTGTGCCGGTGCGACGGCGCGACCGGCGGCGTGCGGCCTTGGTGCCGATCACGATGAGGAAGGGGCCGAGCGCGAGCACGAGCACGAGGAGCGCGATGCCCCCGATCCGCAGCATCGGCCAGAGCCACGCCAGGTCGGCGCCGGTGTCCTCGTCGGCCGGGCGGTCCGCCGCCGAGTCCTCCTGCGTGGGGTCCGGCGGCACGACCTCCTCGACGGAGTCGGGGCGCACCTCGGTGACGTTCTCGGGGTCGCGCTGCTCGGTCGTGTCGAGGCTCGGGGACTGCGCATGCTGCGGCGTCACGTCGACCGCGACCCAGTCGCCCGCGGCCGACTGCACCTCGGTCCACGCGGTGAGGTCCTGCGCGTGGCAGGCGCCCTCGTCGCACGTCGCGAGGCCGGGGTCGGCGGCCGAGAGCCGCGCTCCCAGCACGACCCTCGACGGGAATCCGAGCTCGCGGGCCATGAGGGCCACCGCGACGGCGAACTGCTCGTCATCGCCGATCGCAGCGACGTAGTTGCCGGACGCCACGGCCCTGGGGTCCGTCTCCCGTTCGAGCAGGCGCGCGAACATGGTGTCGACGCGGGCGAGCGAGTGGCCCGAGGCGCTGGGCTGGAACGCGTAGTCGGGCAGCGCCGCCGCCCAGGCCGGCACCTGTTCACCCTCGTCGAGGCCGTGGCTGAGGTAGCCGCGCTCGCGCAGCAGTGCGACCAGGGCGGCGAGGGCCGAGCCGGCCGACCCCACCGCGTGCTCGTCCATCCACGTCCGGAGGCTGTCGGGCGCGGCGACGCCGCCCGGGCTTCCCGGCGCGTCGAGCTCGGCGAGTTCCGGAGCCGGGGGCTCGACGCCGCGCACGACGAATGCGTCGCCGGACTCGAATCCTCCCCCGGCGGTCTGAACCCCGGCCGAGGCCGAGGAGTTGTAGTAGAACCGGTCCGCCAGCGAAGCGGAGCGGTCGCCGTCGAATGCCACCGCCTCGAGTCGGCCGGCGGTCGGCATCCAGATGCCGTCCCACGCGTCGATCTCGATCCGGGCCGCGACCTCTGTGCCCTCGCCGGCGTCGAGGGCCGACGGCACCCGGACGAACCGGCCGGCGTCGACGGCGCCCTCGCCGCCCGATCGGAAGATCTCGCCATCGTAGGCGTCGAGGGTCGCCAGGCGCACGCGTTCGGGGAGCGCACCGACGACGCCGTCGGTCACCACCGGCTCGACCGTGAACAGCACGTCGTCGGCGCGGGCGTCGGCGAACAGCGCGCGGTACTGCGAGAGCGGACTCACCTCTGCCGAGAGGTCGATGTCGGGACCGACGGCCGAGCGCAGCACCTCGCGCTCCGCGCCGCGCGCGACGAACGGAACGACCGCCACCGCGAGCACGAGCGCCACCGCGACCATGCCCGCACCGAGCGCCGTGCGACGACGATCGGCCGCGGAGGGGCGGCGCGAGATGCGGACGCCGCTGGATGCCGCGGCCCGCTGCAGCGCGCGGACCCGCTCGTCATGGGTGCGCCAGGCCAGCCACAGCAGGCACGCGACGAGGGCGGTGACCCCGACCGCGGTCTCGACGGGCGCGTACAGGAACACCGGACCGACGTCGAGCGGGGAGCTCACGGTCGTGCGGCCGAAGAACAGCCCGAACGTCACCATGCCGAGCGCCACCGGAACCGCGGCGTAGGCCGCGCGATCCTCCCGCCAGGCGAGCAGCAGCACCGTACATGTGCCGACGAGGAACACGACCAGCGCGGGCACGAGCAGGTTGCGGTACGAGCCCACCGGGAGCTCGACGGTGACGAGGTCCTTCCAGGCGAGCACCAGTCCGCTCGCCAGCTCCCCCAGCCCGCGCACGACGTCTTCGGGCGTGCCGAGGCGCGAGGGCACAGCGAGCGGCACCCCGAGGATCAGCAGCGCGAGCGCCAGCGCGCCGGCCGCGGTCCAGCCGCTCCAGCGGCGCCACCACGCGACGGCGGCGATCCCGCCACCGGCCACAGTGCCGACCACCACGAGGAGCGCGAAGGTGCCCGAGCGGTAGATCGGCCACGCGGCGGCGGCCGCGACGACGGCGATCACCGCGGCGAACGCCGCTCCGACCCACACGCGAGCGCCCAACCGGGGCGTGCGCATGGTGATGGTGTCAGCAGCGCCGCGCGGCGCGGCATCCATCCGCTCCATCACCGGGATCGGCCCGCTCACGAGGTCGCCCCCCGCAGCAGCAGGCCCGAGAGGTCTTCGAGGGTGCCGACGGTGAGCACCGTCATGCCCGACAGCGGCTGCATGCGCGGGTGCGCGCGCTCGTCGCAGATGAGGCCGACGACCGCGGTGTCCGCCGGGAATGCGAGCGCCGCCTGCTGCAGTCTCGTGAGCGGCACGCGCGAGCCGACCACGACGAAGGCGATCGACAGCCGCTCGCCGGATTCCGCGGCCAGGCGGCACACCTCGCCGACCGGCATCGTGCTCTCGAGCAGATCGACGCCGCTGAAGCCGTCCAGCATGGGACGCGGCGCCGCAGCGGGGATGTGCCGGATCGCGCGCAGGCGCCCTCGCACCACCCGCGGAATCTCGGATCCGGTCACGATCTGCACGTCGCGTGCATCGTGGACGGCGCGCAGGCCCAACGACGCCGCGCACGACACGGCCAGCTCGAACTCGTCGGCGTCCGCGTACTCGGGCTCGGCGACCGCGAGGACCACCGCCATGCGCGAGCGCCGCGATTCCTCGTACTGGCGCACCATCAGCCGCCCGGTCTTGGCCGTCGACCGCCAGTGGATCTGGCGGCGCGAATCGCCGGGAGCGTACTCGCGGATGGCGTGGAACGACATGTCGGCGTCGACCAGGCGGCGCGTCGGCGCGCCCTCGAGATCGCGGATGAGCCCCGCGCTCGTGGACGGGAGCGAGACCGTGCGCGGGTGGACGTAGAGGTCGTGCACATCGTGGAAGGAGTGCTCGCGGCGCAGCATCCCGACCGGGTCGCTGCGCACCGTCGTCGCCGGACCGACCCTCACGATGCCGCGCGGGAGGCCGGGGATCTCGAGCGGCTGCGCGACGGCGTGGCCCGGTCGCAGCAGCGGCACGCCGAACTCGACGAGGCCGGCCCCGACCGGGATGTCGATGCGGCCCGGCAGCGCCGTGCGGTGCCCGTCGTTGCGCACGTCGATGCGCCCGGTGACGCCCTCGCCCGACACGATCCGCTCGTGCGTCAGCGACAGGTCGACGTCGTACGCGCGGGCGCCGAACAGGAACGGCACGGCGGCGACGATGAGGACGACGGATGCCGCGCCCGCGACCATGAACTCCACCCAGCCGAAGACGATCCCGAGCACGAGCCCCACGGTCGCGGCGACGGCCACGAGGGCTCCCGCCGGCCGGATCGTCTGCGCCGCCCATTCGGCGGCCGTCGTGATACCCGAGCCCGCCGCCCGCCACGCACCTGTCCACCACACGGCGGCGCGCACGAAGGCGCGTCCGCGGCGCGACGCACCGACGCTCGTGGCCGTGGCGGTCACGTGCGTACGGCCGGCCGTGCCGGTGGACTGGACGGTGCGCGTGATGCGCGGCTCCACCGTTGCGGTGACGCCGCCGCGGCGCTCGGGGCTGCTCATACCGCTTCGCGCCTCGAGGGCGGTGCCACGTCGAGCAGCACCTGGCCGACCACGGTCTCGGGCGTGACGCCGTCGAACTCGGCCTCGGGGTGCAGGATCAGCCGGTGCGACAGCACGGGCACCGCGAGCGTCTTGACGTCGTCAGGGGTCGCGTAGGTGCGGCCCTGCGACGCGGCGCGCGTCCGGGCGGCGCGCGTGAGGGCGAGGGCGCCACGGATGCTGACACCCAGGCGCACCTCGTCGGCCGTGCGCGTGCTGTCGACGAGGCGGGCGATGTAGTCGAGCACGAGCGCGTCGACGTAGACGGCGGCGGCGAGATCGGCCATGCCGACGAGCGCCTGAGGCGTGATGATCGGCGTCAGCTCGGCGGTCGCGACAGCGGCGCCGTCCAGGATGCGGACGGTCGCCGCGTGGTCGGGGTAGCCGAGCGACGTGCGCATCATGAAGCGGTCGAGCTGCGCCTCCGGGAGGCGGTACGTGCCGGCCTGCTCGACCGGATTCTGCGTCGCCAGCACGAGGAACGGCACGCCCGCTTCGCGCGAGACGCCGTCGATGGTGACCCGTCCTTCCTCCATGACCTCCAGGAGAGCCGACTGCGTCTTCGGGCTGGCGCGGTTGATCTCGTCGGCGAGCACGATGTTCGCGAAGATCGGGCCGGCGTGGAACTCGAACACGCCTTCCTTCTGGTCGTAGACGCTGAGCCCCGTGATGTCGCTCGGCAGCAGGTCGGGCGTGAACTGGATGCGCGTGTTGCTGCCCTGCACCGACTGCGCCATGGCCCGCGCCAGCGAGGTCTTGCCCGTTCCCGGCACGTCCTCGAGGAGCACGTGGCCGTCGCTGAGCATCGCAGTGAGCACGAGCTCGACGACATGGCGCTTGCCGAGGACGGCGCGCTCGACGTTGTCGGCGATCTGCCCGAACGTCTGCGCGAACCAGTCGGCCTGCTCCTGCGTGATCGTCATGTGGTGTCGTCCTTCGTGTGGGGAGATCGTGGGGCGAGCGGATGCTGCCGCTCAGGGCGTGGGCGGCGGTTCCGGGGTGCCGTTGCCGGGCTGGCAGATCGCCGAGAACTCGGTGCTCGCGGGGGCCAGCCCCCAGCCCTGGGCGTCCCAGTTCACGGACACCGAGATGCCCTCCACGCGCTCGGCGCCGACCGGCACGTCCCACGTGCCCGCGTTGTGCGTGAGCAGGCGGTTCTGGTTGTCGTAGTAGCGCAGGCCGGCGTTGCCGAAGGTGAACGCGGCCGAGGAGCCGTTCGGGGCGTTCGACGACTGGCCGCGGTACGCGAGCGGGCTGCCACCCACGCACGAGGTGACCGTCCAGTTCGCCTGCACCTGGTACGGGGCGCTGCCGGCGCGCGGCGTCACCGTCGACCAGGCGGTGGCCGTGCCCCAGAAGTCGTGCACATAGCGCACCTGGATGCCCGGGTCCTGGCCGAACACCGAGCTGGTCGGACCCCAGCCCTGGAACTCGGCGTGGTTGCGGTTCGGCAGCCGCTCGGTCGTGGTCGGGTTCTGGCGGATCACCCAGTCGGCGCGCTGGGACTGCACGTCGGGGACGCCGTCGACGACGAACGTCCACCCCTGCGGGGACTTGCCGGACTGGTGGGCGCGCACGCTCGAGGTCGCCTCCGCGCGGCCGAACGTCGCGCCGTCCCACCAGGACTCGACGCACGTGCGGAACGTGTACTCCTCGCCGTCCGCAAGGCCCGGGAAGGTGGCCGTCGCTCCGTCCTCGGTCACCGTGCAGCGCTGGCCGTCCTGCACGATGCCGTAGCGCAGTGCCGAGCCGTCGCCGTTGCGCTGCGCGGAGGCGCGCGCGGTCACCGTCGCGGTGCCATCGCCGTTCGACACCGAGCTGAGCGTGAGCTGCGGCGACAGCGGGCTCCCGATGCCGTTGGTCTGCACCGTCGCGGCCGCGCCCGACGCGCTGCCGCCGAGCCCGGGCGGCAGGTCGAAGCGCGAGTACGGGGTGATCGTGACGATCGTGCCGGTGTTGCTGCCCACGCGGAACCAGGGCACGTCGACGCGGGTCTGGTCGCGGCCGACCGGAACGCGGACGGTCTCGCCGGCGGGACTCGCGATCTCGAGGCTGCCGGTCTCGCCGGCTTCGATCCCGTCGATCACGAGCGACACGATGCCACCTGCGCCGTCGCCGGTGACGACGGGAGCGGCGATCACGCTCGTCGGCGCGAGCGGCGCGTCGTACGCCCAGGCCACCGTGCGCACGCCGGCCCTCGACTCGCCCACGGAATTGACGGCCCAGGCGTCGTAGGTGCGCTGCTCGCCGTTCGGCGCAGCGATCAGCGGGCACACGCCGTCCGCGGTGCACCGCGCGACCTCCTGCCCGCCGGAGCGGACGACGAAGCCGGTGAGCGCCGGGTAAGCCAGGCGCGCCTCGCCCGGATCGATCCTCAGCGTCACCGTGCCGTCGGCATATGCCGTCTGGGTGATACTCGCCGGCGACTTCGGGAATCCGAGCAGGTCGAGCAGCACGCGGCCGTCACGCTCCGCGTTCGTGATGCGGCCCTGGGCGTCGCGCACCGAGAAGGTCGCGGTGCACGTCGCACCCGGGGCATCCGTCGTCCACGTCGCCGTGATCGACGTCGCCGACGCCACCTGGAAGCCCACCCCGGCGCACGCGCCCGTCGGGCGCACGTCGACGACCTCGAGCGGCGTGCGCGGCAGCGGGTTGACCTCGCCGCCCGCGCCGATCACGGGGATCGTGCACGAGGACCCTCCGGCCTGCGAGCACTGCTGCACGACCGAGCCGCCCTGCGGGAGCGTCGACGGCGCGGCGCCGACGCGGAGGATGAGCCGCGCGGGAGTCACCGAGGTGTGACTCGTGACGGAGACGAGCACGGCCTCCTCGGCGCCAGGGACGGCGCGGTCCGCGCCGGTCACGGTCACGATGGAGCCCTCCTGCGTGACCTCGAACGCGGTACCGCTGTGCTCGGTCGCGTAGACGATGCCGTCCCAGTCCGGGCGCAGCTGCCACGTGGTCATGTTCCGCAGGTCGAAGGTCGCGGTCTCGCCGGGCCCGACCGTGATGGACCCCGGCCGGAGCTCGGGCTGAGGGTCGCGCGGGTGTACCACGATCGGCACCGACAGGTAGGTCCAGTCCTCCTGGCCGGCCAGGCGCACCGGCACCTGGCAGGCGTCGACCCAGGGCGCGCCCGAGCCCGCGTGGTAGCGCACCACTGTGCCCGAATCGACCGTGCAGGAGCCCTCGGGACGTGCGCCCGATGCCCGCACGTCGTCGCCGAGCTCGACCACCGCGCCGCGGGGGCGCGCGACGAGGCCCGCCATGTCGAAGGTGGTGGATTCGAGCTCCGTGACCTCGGGGGATGCGGCGTTGGCGCGCAGGGTCAGCGCCAGGTCGTTCTCGCCGGGCACGCGGAGGAAGCCGTAGGACGTGACCTCGCCGGCGGTGCCCTCGCCGGTGACCGCGAACGGGATCAGCCGCGTGGTCTCTGGGAGCTCGCCCCGCAGCTTCGATCCCCGCACCGAGACGCCGTCGGGGTCGCCCCACAACGACAGCTCGAGGTCTTCGACGTCGCCGCCCGACCAGGCGACCTTGCCACCCAGCACGTCGACGCCGCGAGGGAAGTCCTCGCGGGTCTCGACCGTGAGGTTGGTGTCGGCGACGACCGGGAAGTCGGGCACGCTCTCGCGCACGACCCGCACCACGATGAGGCCTCGTCCGGTGTTGCCCGAGGAGGACTCGACATCGTAGAGGAACGACATCGTCGCGGGCTCGTCGCCCGCCGCGATCCGGACCGTGGTGTCGTCGGCGCCCACGATCTGCTCGTTCAGCCGTGCGAACTCGGGGTTGTCACTGCCGTCGACGAGCGTCGCCGGCACGTCGGGGCGGATGTCGGTGACACGCAGCTCGCCCATGGTCGGGTCGACGTCGTTGGACAGCGGGCTGACGCGGATCGTGTTGCCCGCACCGGCCTGCACCTGCACGTAGTCCGTGAACGTGACCGGGCTCGGGTTGGCCTGGCTGTCGAGCACTCCGATGCGCACGGTCCCATCGGCGGTCGCGCCGAACGCGTCGACGACGCGGTAGCGGAACGACACCTGGCCGCTGTCGCCGGGCACGCTCGTGTACATGATCGATCCGCCGTCGGCGGTGATGGTGGCCGCGCCCCGCGCGGGCTGCTCGACGATGCGGTCGAGCGTCACGACATCGCCGTCGGGATCGGTGCCGAAGTCGTCGAACTCGATGAGGGCCGACTGGCCGGTGAGCACGCGGCCCTCGAGCGTATCGGCCGTGGGGGCGCGGTTCGCCTCGGCGTCGATCACCGTCACGCGCACCGTCGCGGTGTCGGCGAGCGCCGGAGCACCGGTCGTGAACACGGAGTACTCGATCGCGTACTGCCCCGGCTCGTCCGGAGCGAGATAGCGGAGCAGGTCGCCCGACGCGAACGCGAGCGCTCCCTCCGACGACGAGCGAACCGATGCCGGGTTCAGGGTCGGCCTGCCGCCCGCCGGCGAGATGTCGTTGTCGAGCACCGGGATGTCGATCTGGGCGCCGGCGCGCACCACCACGGCATCGTCGACGGCGATCGGCGCGAGCTCCGGTGCGGGCGGGAGCAGATACACCGTCGCCTCGCCCTCGACGCTGGCCCCCGCGTCCTCGGTGCCGTCGCTCACGACGTACGAGACGGTGCCGAGTCGTCCGGCGGCGCCGTCCGCGGTCGTCCCCGACACCCGGAGGTGGTTCTGGCCGACGGCGTCGACCGACAGCGTGGCGCCGTCGTCCGCTCTCGCGACGACGTCGCTCAGCAGCAGCACGCGGCGCGTCGGGTTCGAGACGGCGTCGAAGATCTCGAGTGTCGCGTCCTGCTGGGGGTGCACGAACGCGACCACCGGCGACGTGGCCAGCCGGGCAGGTGCATCGGCGGGCAGCAGCGTGATGCGGGCCGTGCCCGTCGCCTCGCTCACGCCGTCGGTCACCGTGAAGTCGACGCGGAACGTCCCCGGGCTCTTCGCCGCGAAGTCGAACGAGGTCGAGCCGCTGACGGCGGTCGCGGTGGCCGCCGCATCGTCGAGCACCCGCACCGATTCCAGCGAGAGCGTGCCGGCGGTGCCCGTGACATGGTCGGCGACGTCGATGGTGATGCCGGAGGCGACGGTGTCTGTCACGGCGAAGGACTGCGCCGTGAGCTGAGGCTGCGGCGACACCGTGATCATGAGCGGCTTCATCGTCGTCCCGCCCCGGGTGTCGGCGACCGTCACTTCGAGCTCGACGAGCTGCTCCCCGCCGTCGCCGGCGTCGTCGTGCTGGTAGACGACGTCGCCGCCGGGCGTCGCCGCGACGCTGCCGACACCGCTCCTGTTCTGGACCGACAGCAGCAGCAGGGGGTCGCCCTCCGGGTCGACCCAGCCCGGCAGCACCGGCACGGTCACCGTGCCGCCCCGGGCGACCTCCGGCTCAGGCCATTCGACGAGGCATCGCTGGACGCCGCACCACTCCGGTGCCGAGTCGGCGGCGGCATCCGCGACCGTCACCGTGACCGTCGTCGGCTCGGACGCCAGGCCGTTCTCGGTGGTGCCGTCGGTGACCGCGTACGAGAAGGTCGCCGATCCGGTCGTGCCCGGCTGCACCCGGAGGGCGAGGCGCTGGTCGTCGTCGGTCACCGACACCGTGCCGAACGCGGGGTCGAGCCCGGTGACCGACGCCGGGTCGATCGTGAGCACATCCTCGTTCGGGTCGTGGTCGTTCATGAGCACGGGCAGCGAGGCGAGTGAGCCCGCACGCACGCCGAACGCGTCGGGCTCGGCGATCGGCGGCTTGGGATCCAGCACCACCTGCAGCTGCTCTTCGCTGGGAACGGCGTCGGGGTCGGTGCGGTCGTCGAGGCTCCAGTCCTGGCTCGACGGGATCAGCGCACCGTCGGGCACCGACCAGGCCCACCCGGAGCGGGTGTCGTTGAGGATGACCGCGGAGTCGCTCGCGACGAACACGGGGCGCTGCTGGTCGCCCATCGACTCGTCGCCGTAGTCGAGGGGCGCGGTGGCGCCGCTCGAGCGCCACAGCAGACCGCCCGCATCACCCTGGCCCAGCCACGCGGCGTAGGTCTCACCGTCGTGCACGACCGGCTGCGCGGGTGTGCCGAGCACCGTCCCCGCACCGTCTCCCACCGGGGTCTCGATGGCCGACCCGTCGGCCGGCACCCGCACGAGCCCGGTCTCGTCGGCGAGGTAGACGGCGGTGCCCTGCGCGTCCGGTGCGCCGACGACCACCGCGCCCGTGGTCGGCGCCTGGGCCGCGGCATCCTGCCCCCGAAGCCACACGTCGCCGTCCTCGGTGTCGACCACCGCCCAAGTGTCGCCCGCCGCCGTGATCGCCGGTGTCTCGAGGCCGTCGGGGTCGAATGCGTCGCGACCGCGCACCTGACCCTCGCTGATGTCGAAGCGCAGCACCGAACCGTCCGCCCCCGAGTACGCGAACAGCATGCCGCGGTCGTCGACGGCGATCGCCTCGGCGGTGTACTGCGGGGCGTCGTCGTCCGCGCCGAACGGGTCGAGCTGCGACGACGTGCCGCTCGACAGGCGTCCCGCGTACACGGCGCCCGAGTCGGTGAGGTAGGCGACCCAGTCTCCGGCGGTCACGACCTCGGTCGTACCCGACGGGGTCTTCTGCGAGGACTGCAGCGCCTGCTCGTCGAGATCCGCGGGCATCGCGGCGTCGATGCGGGTGAGCGTCGAGTAGCTGTCGCTGAAGAGGTACGCGGCATCCCCCGTCTGCACCACCTGGTCGGGATTGCTGATGCTGCGCACGGTGTCGAGCTCGCCGACCGACGTGTTCACGCGTGCGTAGCGGCGGCCGTCGCCGGTCTGCAGCGCCCAGACCGCGGTGTCGACGTCGGGGGTCTCCTGCGCGTCCAGCCCCGGCCACACGATGCTGATGCCGATGACGGTGGCCACCACGGCACCGGCGGCGACGAGGCCCGCGATGGCGCCGCGTCGCATCAGAGCACCCCCGCGGCCATCAGCGCCACGACGACCGCGCCCGCGCCCGCGACGACCCCCGCTCCGATGCCGATGGCCCAGGGCAGCGCGGCGTGCCCCCGACGGCGGGCGGGCGCCGAGATCTCGGTGTCCTCATCGCGGGCGAGCTGCGCGACGCCGGTGCCGGCGCGCGTCTTGCGGGTGAGGTCGCGCTCCACGTGCGAGCGCGCGGGTCCTCGCAGCGCCGAATCCCCGAAATCGACGGGGGCGGATGCCGGGGACCATTCCGCGTCGGGGATCTCGAGCGGTGTCGGCGAGAGGCCGAGCCCCGACTGCACTTCGCGCAGCGCCTCCCCGAACGCCCGGGCCGAGTCGTACCGACGCCCGGGATCGCGGCTCATCGCGGCCGCCAGAACGGCCTGCAGCGACGCCGGGACGTCGGCCCGCGGGATCTCGACGTAAGTGGCCCGCGCGATGCGCTTGCGCAGCAGCTCCTTGGTGTTCTGCCCGCGCTCGCGGCGCTCGAACGGGCTGTGGCCCGCGAGGAGCGAGTAGACGGTGGCGCCCAGGCTCCACACCTCGCTCGTCACGGTGCCGCTCGTCTGCTCGGCGACGACCTCGGGAGCGCTCCACGGGATCGACATGGCCAGCACCTCACCGCCGCTCTTGCGCTGCAGCGAGGCCGAGATGCCGAAGTCGGCGAGCACCGGCGTGCCGAATGTGGTGATGAGGATGTTGCTCGGCTTGACGTCCCGGTGGATGAGGCCCGCGCGGTGCGCGGACTCGAGCGCGCTGGCCATGCGCACGCCGATGGTGAGCACCTC
Organism: Microbacterium sp. BE35; assembly: GCF_031457705.1. Classification (NCBI taxonomy): domain Bacteria; kingdom Bacillati; phylum Actinomycetota; class Actinomycetes; order Micrococcales; family Microbacteriaceae; genus Microbacterium; species Microbacterium sp. BE35. The sequence goes on along the minus strand of NZ_JAVDXD010000002.1, from coordinate 221,800 downwards.
CTCGACCGGGAGGCGCTCGACCCGGTACCGCTGCGCGAGCGAGCCCGGGCAGTACTCCATGACGATGTACGGGCGGCCGTCCGCCGAGATGCTCGCCTGGTAGACCGTCACGATCGAGGGGTGGGCCGACAGATGCGCGAGCACGTCGGCCTCGGCGTTGAACATGCGCCGCAGCTCCGGGTCGCGCACGTCGCTGGGCATGACCTTCACCGCGACGTTGCGGCGTGGCATGTCCTGCTCGTAGAGGAAGACGTCGGCGAAACCACCGGAGCCGAGCGGACGGATGTAGGCGAGCCCGGGAAGGATCGGAGGCGCCGAAGGGAGCCGTGCAGCCACCAGCACACCTCCCCCGCAGTCCGCTACCGTCACACTCATGTCGCCAGGGCGACGACAAACCCGGTCATGCTAACAAAACCCACCTCCCGGGAACCCGCATGGCGAGCAGGGATGTGGAGAGTGGGAGCGCGTGCGGCGGGCCGGCACCGGACCGTGCCGCAGTGACGGGCCGGCGTCAGTCTAGCCGCGGAGGGTCGCCGGGGTCGTGGGGGTCGAACGGTGCGTCGAGCGACTTGGTGAGATCGGCGAGCATCGCCTCGATCTGGGGCTCTACGTACTCGGTCACCGCGGCCTGGATGCGCAGGCGATGGTGCAGCAGGATCGTGCACACTTCGCGGCCGACCATGTTCGCGTAGTCGTCGGCGAGCCCCACCTCCTGGCGCAGCGCCGCCTTGGCCTCCTCGCTCAGGGGAGGAAGCGCCGGCACGTGCGCATCGGCCTCCTCGGCGAGCCCCGCGATCGTGAACAGGAACGGGGCGCCGGGCACCGGATCGGGGTCCATCGGAAGACCCTCGAACTCGGGATCGAGCCCTTCGCCCGGGCGGTAGGTGCGCGCGCGGTTGCGAGCAGCCTGCTGGTCGAGCTCGGCCTGCAGCATCGGAAGGTTCAGCGCCGTGTACTCGGCGACCGAGCGGTCGACGATCGTCTTGATGCGAGTCGACAGACCGTGCTGCACACCGTGCGGCACGTCGGCGCCGAGGCCTGCGGCCGAGAGCACGGGCGACCCGAAGCAGCGGCGGCAGGGTGCGGTCCGGCCATGGTGGGTCGCGGGCTCCCAGCGGGGCACCCACGCGAGCCAGGCGTCCACCGCCTGGCTGACCTGGGTCTCGAGCGACCGCTCCACGCGTTCCACGCTAGTGCCCGGTCTCCGCACCCGCGCGGATTTCCGCGGTTCCCGGCACCGTGGGCTGCCGGATCACTCGTCGAACTCGTCCTCCCACGGCCATCTCGGTCGGCGGGCGCGGGTGCGCACGAGCGCGATGCCCGCCCACGACGACACGAACGCCGCCGCGGCGACGACGACCCCGAACCACGTGGTCGCGAGGCGGCCGACGACGGCCGTCGCGACGCCGAGATCGGCGCCGGTGAACACGGCGCCGAACCACACTCCCCCGAGGTAGGCGAGGAAGGTCGCGGCGGTCGTCCACAAGGCGCCCCAGTACGAGGGATGCCGCGCTCCGGCGCGGGCGATCGACCCGGCCCCCGCCGAAGCCGGTGCGGCGTCGCGCGCCGGGGCGGCAGCATCCGTTCGGCTTCCGGCGCGCGCGATCGCGGCCCACAGCCCGCCGGCGAACGCGAGCGTCGCGCACACGACGCCGGCGATCCCGGGAGCCTGCCCGAGCCCGGGGCTCGCGATGACGTCCTCCCCCATCGCCAGACTCGTCATGCCGAGCCCGAAGATCAGGAGCGCGATGAAGCCCATCGTCGCGAAGGCCAGGGCGACGGGCGGTCGCACGGGTCCCTGCGACGGCCCATCCGAACCGTCAGCGGCCATGCCGCCAGCCTACGTCGGCCGGCGGGGATGCGAACGGGGCCTACGCGCGGACGAGCTGCGGACCTGCCTCGAGCGTGCGCTCGTACTCTCGCTGAGCCTCGACGTTGAGCTCGGTGACGCGCTTCGCACGCGCAGCGGCCCACGCGCCGAACCAGATCGTGAGCTCGCGGCCGATGATGAACGCGGCGATCGCGAGCGGCGTCAGCAGCTCGGCCTCGACGAGCTTGGCCCCCTCGCTGGCGGTGAGGTTCCAGAACGGCGCCTGGAACAGCGCGCCGAGGATGTGACCACCGTACGCGGCGACACCCACGAGGATGCCGAAGATCACCCAGGCGCCCCAGCGGCCGCGGTTGATGATGGCGCCGAGCAGCCAGAAGCCGATGAAGAACACGACCACGGGCACCCAGAGCGACCAGGTCGCGAGGGCCTCGAGGGCGGTCGTGCCGACGTTCGCGCCGGTGACGTCGCCCTTGATCGCGCCGACGCCGAGCCACACCGCGAGGTAGAGCACGGCGAACGCGACGGCGGCGAGCAGGCCGATGGCGCCGGCGGCGGCGCGGTTGCCGCGCGGACGCGGCGCCTCGGGCGCCTGCACGAAGATGGGCTGCGGGGCGGCGGCTGCGGCGACGACTGCGGGCTCCGCGACGACGGGCTCGCTCGGGGTCACGGCCGGCGGGACCACCACGGTGGGCGAGTCATCGGCGGCCGGCGCGGGCGTCGCGGTGGGCGCGTAGTCCAGCGCGGCCGCCTCCGGCGAGTCCCAGGGGTCGGGCTCGGCGGCGGCAGGCGCCTCGGCGGCGGCAGCGGCCTCGGCGGTGGTCGCCGGGGCATCGGCAGACGCGTCCGTGTCGGTGGTGCCGGGCGCCTCGGTGACGTCGGAGGGGGTCTCTGCGGCCGGAGTCTCGCTGCCGACCGCATCGCGCTTGGCGGCCTCTGCGTCGGCGAGACCTTCGTTCGCACGGCCGACGACGTCGTCGACGCCGTTGGGCTCGTCGACGGGCTCGCCGTAGGACGACTTGGGGTCACTCATCGCAGGCACTCCTCACGCAGGGCTCGTCCCCGCAGAGGCAGAGTAACCCGCGGTTCCGCGCACACGACGGAGGCGTGCCGGGGGAATGCGCCTCGGCTCATTACCCTGAGCCCATGGCACCACGGGCGTTCCAGCTCGCCGCGGCCGCGGCATCCACCCTCCTCGCACTCGCCGCGCTGACGGCGTGCGCACCGGACGCGCCTTCGGGGGGCAGCCTCACCTTCACCCCCACCCCGTCCACCTCGGCGTCAGGATCGGCGACGCCCACTGCGACGCCGTCGCCCACCGCCCGCGCCGAGATCCCCGACGACTGCCGTGCGATCCTGACCGCCGACGTGCTGGCACAGCTCGAGGGTGTGCCGCTCAACGACCCCGCCTTCGGCGCATCGGGACCGCAGCCCGACGGAAGCCTGGTGTGCGTGTGGCGCGACCCCGCCGCCGACACGACAGGCCTGGTCACGAAGATCTCCTCCATGTCACGCGGGCCGGCGCTCGACATGCTCAACAAGCTCGTCACCGAAGAGGGCTACACCTGCTACACCCCCGATGGCGGCACGCGCTGCGAGAAGACGTGGCAGAACGAGACGTACCCGGTCACCGACGGGCGCACGCTGTTCTGGCGCGACGACATCCTCGTCGACACCCAGTACTCGAACCTCGCGCCCGCCGGCTACACCGCCGCCGTCGTCGCGAGCATCTTCGGCTGAATCAGCCCCAGACCGTGTGGTCGAGCCGACGGCCGTAGTCGTCGGGGTGCCAGGCCGTCTCGACGCTCACGAGCCAGAGCCCGTCGCGGAGGGTGTGCTCCTCGAGCACCGCGCCCCGCGTGCGATCGCAGACCGTGGCGCCGTCCGCCGTCCGGCAGGAGAACCCGTCGCCCGCCAGCGCGGCCTCGGCGATCGTCGCGGCGTCCGCATCGACCTTCGACAGCGTGGTGACGATCCCGCCCGAGTCGAACCGCCACGTGCAGGTCACCAGCACGTCGGGTGCGGCGGCGTCGGCGAACGCCGTCGCGGCGGTGGCGGGAGCCGCCATCGACTGGTCGAGCAGCGACCCCTCCCGCCAGGTCAGCTCGTTCCAGAGGTCGTCGGCGTACAGCGTGCGGCAGTCGATCGCGCCACCGTCCGCCGCGGTCTGGGCGGGCGTCTGTGCGGGCGTCGCCTCGGGCCGCGGCGCGGTGGCACTGCGCAGCGTGTCGCCGACCCACGCGACGGCCACCGGGACCATCGGCAGCGCCAGCCACACGAGCGAGGCCACCACGGCGGCGCACAGGATCCCCGCGGGCACGGCGATCCACGAGTTGCGTCCGCCGGTCCTCGCCATGGGGCCCCCACCTCCGCTTCCACGGTAAGCCGGAGACACGGATGCTGCGCCGCGGCGCGCGCGGGGCTACGAGGACACCGCGGGTAGCTGCCGGGCGGGCCGGGAGCATACTCCGCGGCGGCGCAGAACTCGACCCCCTCCTTGCTTTCGTCATTCCTCGCGGAGGGTGTTCGCCACGGCGGACTCTCCCGGCCGGCACATCGCCGGCCCGATTCCGCCGGTGAGATGGAGGAGGAGCATGTCGACCTACGAGACCGGATCCGCCGCGGATCGCAGTGCCAACGGATCACCCGAGGGGCAGAGCCCGGACACGCCGGACATCAAGGAGCGCGCCGTCGACTCCGTCGCCGAAGTGGACGCCGGAGCGATGTACGTCGCCGGCGTCGCGGGCGACGAGATCCACAGCGTCGCGCACGACGTGAAGGACGCCGCCCGCGGATTCTTCGACGAGACGCGCGTGCAGCTGTCCGACCAGGCGTCCACCCAGCAGCGCCGGGCGGCCGACGCCCTGCGCGGCACCGGCGAGGAGCTGGAGGGGATGGCATCGGGCACCGGCACGAGTTCGCGCGGCATGGCCACCAGCGCCGTGCGCGCGCTCGGTCAGCAGACCCGCCGCGCCGCTGATTGGCTGGAGCAGCGTGAACCCGCCGACGTCGTGCGGGAGGTGCGCGGGTACGCTCGTCGGCACACGGGCGCCTTCCTGCTGATCGCCCTCGGCGCAGGCATCGTCGCCGGTCGGATGACCCGCGCGCTCATGGCCGACGCACACAACGCAAGCGCCGGGCTCGGGGGCGCTTCGCGCGCGCAGCGACCGGCTCTCGCCGCGGGCGCGCCGGGCGCGCCGGGTGTGACGGGTGTCACGGCGGACGAACGGACCGGCTCTGCCACAGGAGCCGACGGCTTCGGCGCCGGCTCCGGCGCCTCCGGCGAGAGCACGCCCATCGCCGACGCCCTCGCCGATCAGGCACCGGGCGATCCGCTGTCGAGCGCGGCCGGGGCCACTGCGGCGAACGGGCAGAACCCCGTCACCGGCGCCAGGACGGCGCAGGGCGAGTGGTCGCCGAGCGGAGAGGCACGACGATGACCGACATGCCCACGCCGTCGCAGCAGAAGGCGGCGGACACGTCGCTGGGCGACCTCGTGGGCGAGGTGTCCCGCGACCTGTCGAACCTGATGCGCAAGGAGCTCGAACTCGCGAAAGCCGAGCTCTCGGAGTCGGCCAAGCGGGCGGGCATGGGAGCGGGACTGCTGGGAGGCGCCGGCTACGCGGCCGTGATGGCCGTGTTCTTCCTGAGCGTCGCCCTGTGGTGGGCGCTCGGCGATCTCATCGACAGCCTCGGCTGGTCGGCTGTGATCGTCGCCGTCATCTGGGCCGTCATCGCCGGCGTCCTGTACGCCGTCGGGCGGAACCGACTGAAGACCGTGCAAGGGGCGCCGCAGACGGTGGAGACCGTCAAGGAGATCCCCGAAGCACTCAAGAGGAACGAGGAGAACCGATAATGAGCAACCCAGACCAGATCCGCGCAGACATCGAGGTCACCCGCGACGAACTCGGACGCGATGTCGATGCGCTCGCCGACAAGGTGTCGCCTCCGAAGATCATGGAGCGCCAGACCACTCGGGTCCGTCGCGCCTTCGGCGACATGAAGGGCCACGTGATGGGCGTGGCCGACGACGTCGGCGACACCGCCTCGTCCGCCGGCCACTCGGTCGGTGACGCGATGGACGCCGCCGGCGACGCCGTCAAGGAGCTGCCGCACAAGGCGAAGCAGAAGGCACAGGGTGCGCCGATCGTCGTGGGACTCCTCGCCGCCGGCGTCGGGTTCCTCGTGGCCAGCCTGATTCCGACGACCGAGTCCGAGACGCGGTTCGCCACGTCGCTGCGGGACCGCGCGCAGCCGCTCGTCGACAAGGCGGTGGGCGAGGCGAAGGATGCCGCGCAGGAGGTCGCCGAGAACCTCAAGGGTCCTGCGCAGGACGCCGTCGAACAGGTGAAGGAGTCCGCCGTCGACTCCGCCGAGACTGTCAAGCAGGAGGCGCAGGACACCGCCGAGCGCGTCAAGGAGAACGTCGCCGACAACCTGTCGCCGGACGACCGCGCCGCGTCGCGGCCGGACGACGCGGAGGGATCGCCCAGGCTGGGGTGAGGCATCCGTCCCGTCAACGGCGAGAGGCCCCGGCGATGCCGGGGCCTCTCGTTCGAGCGTTTCGTCTCACTCCGCCCGCTCAGCGACCGGAGGGGGCGGACTCAGTTGTAGTCGGTGGTGAAACCGTCGGTGGAGAAGCTGTCGAAGTCGACGTAGCTCAGGTCGGCGTCGGTGTACGCGCCGTCCGAGGCGAAGATGCGGTTGGGGTACCGCTCGCTCTTGGCCTCCTCCGTCGCCTCGACCGTGACATCGCGGTACTTCGCGAGTCCGGTTCCGGCGGGGATGAGCTTTCCGATGATGACGTTCTCCTTGAGGCCCATGAGCGGGTCGCTCTTGCCCTCCATGGCCGCCTGCGTCAGGACGCGGGTGGTCTCCTGGAACGATGCTGCCGACAGCCACGACTCGGTCGCGAGCGACGCCTTCGTGATACCCATCAGCTCGGGACGACCCGACGCGGGGCGCTTGCCCTCGCCGACCGCCTCGCGGTTGATGGTCTGGTACTTCTTGAAGTCGACCAGCTCGCCCGGGAGCAGCGTGGTGTCGCCGTGGTCGACCACGGTGACCTTCCGCAGCATCTGACGGACGATGACCTCGATGTGCTTGTCGTGGATCGGCACACCCTGCGAGCGGTACACGCCCTGGACGCCGTTCACGAGGTACTTCTGCACCTCGCGGGCACCCATGACACGCATGACCTCCTTGGGGTCGAGCGTGCCGACCAGGATCGGCTGACCGACGGGGACGTGCTGTCCGTCCTCGACCAGGAGCGTCGCGCGCTTCAGGACCGGGTAGACGTGCGGCTCGTCGCCGTTGTCGGGCGTGAGGATGACCTTCTTGGCCTTGTCGGTCTCGTCGATCGTGATGCGGCCGTCGGCCTCGGCGATCGGCGACGCACCCTTCGGGGTGCGGGCCTCGAACAGCTCCTGCACGCGGGGAAGACCCTGCGTGATGTCGTCTGCCGACGCCGAACCACCGGTGTGGAAGGTACGCATCGTCAGCTGCGTGCCGGGCTCACCGATCGACTGGGCCGCGATGATGCCGACGGCCTCGCCGATGTCGACGATCTTGCCGGTCGCGAGCGAACGGCCGTAGCACTTCGCGCAGACGCCGACGGCCGAGTCGCACGTGAGGACCGAGCGCACCTTGATGGACTCGACACCCGCCGCGACCAGCTTGTCGATGAGCACGTCGCCGACGTCCTCACCGGCCGAGGCGACGACCTCGCCCTTCGGGTCGACCGCGTCGGCAGCGAGCGTGCGGGCGAACACCGAGTTCTCGACGTTGGCGTCGCGCACCAGCGTGCCGTCGGCACCGGGAGCGGCGATGGTGAACTCGAGGCCCTTGCTCGTGCCGCAGTCCTCCTCGCGGATGATGACATCCTGCGAGACGTCCACCAGGCGACGGGTCAGGTAGCCCGAGTCGGCCGTACGGAGGGCCGTGTCGGCCAGACCCTTGCGGGCACCGTGCGTCGCGATGAAGTACTCCGCCACCGACAGGCCCTCGCGGTACGAGGAGATGATCGGACGCGGGATGATCTCACCCTTGGGGTTGTTCACCAGGCCTCGCATACCCGCGATGTTGCGGATCTGCAGCCAGTTACCACGGGCGCCCGACGAGACCATGCGGTTGATGGTGTTGTCGGCCGGGAAGTGGTCGCGCATCGCCTTCTGGACCTCGTCGGTCGCCTCGGTCCAGATCTTGATGAGCTCCTGACGACGCTCGGCGTCGGTGGTGAGACCCTTCTCGAACTGCGCCTGGACCTTCGCGGCCTGCTTCTCGTAGCCCGCGACGATCTCGCCCTTGTTCGGCGGCGTGAGGATGTCGCTCAGCGCCACCGTGACACCGGAACGCGTGGCCCAGTAGAAGCCGGCGTCCTTGATGCGGTCGAGGGATGCCGCGACCTCCACCTTCGGGTACTCCTCGGCGAGCTTGTTCACGATCTGCGACAGCTTGCCCTTGTCGGCCTGCTCGCGAACGAACGGGTAGCCCTTGGGGAGCGTGTCGTTGAAGATCGCCTGGCCGAGCGACGCGTCCACGAGGCCGTGGCGCTCGTAGCCCTCGGGGGCTTCGCCCTCGAGGAACGCGAGGCCGGGGATGCGGATGCGGACCTTGGCCTGCAGGTCGAGGGTGCCCTCGTCCTTCGCCAGGATCGCCTCGCCGACCGAGCCGAACACGCGGCCCTCGCCGGCAGCACCCTCGATGACCGTGGTCAGGTGGTGGAGGCCGATGATCATGTCCTGCGAGGGCAGGGTCACCGGACGGCCGTCCGACGGCTTGAGGATGTTGTTCGAGGCGAGCATCAGGATGCGGGCCTCGGCCTGGGCCTCCACCGACAGCGGCAGGTGCACGGCCATCTGGTCACCGTCGAAGTCTGCGTTGAACGCAGCACACACGAGCGGGTGCAGCTGGATGGCCTTGCCCTCGACGAGCTGAGGCTCGAAGGCCTGGATGCCGAGGCGGTGCAGCGTAGGCGCACGGTTGAGCAGCACGGGGCGCTCGCGGATGATCTCCTCGAGCACGTCCCACACCTCGGGACGCGTGCGCTCGACGGCGCGCTTGGCCGCCTTGATGTTCTGCGAGTGACCGAGGTCGATCAGGCGCTTGATCACGAACGGCTTGAACAGCTCGAGCGCCATCTGCTTGGGGAGGCCACACTGGTGGAGCTTGAGCTGGGGACCCACGATGATGACCGAACGGCCCGAGTAGTCCACGCGCTTGCCGAGCAGGTTCTGGCGGAAGCGACCCTGCTTTCCCTTGAGCATGTCGCTCAGGGACTTGAGGGCGCGGTTGCCGGTACCGGTGACGGGGCGGCCGCGGCGGCCGTTGTCGAACAGCGCGTCGACGGCCTCCTGCAGCATGCGCTTCTCGTTGTTGACGATGATCTCGGGGGCACCGAGGTCGATCAGGCGACGGAGGCGGTTGTTGCGGTTGATCACGCGGCGGTAGAGGTCGTTCAGATCGGAGGTCGCGAAGCGGCCACCGTCCAGCTGCACCATCGGGCGCAGCTCCGGCGGGATGACCGGGACGACGTCGAGCACCATCGAGGCCGGCGACATGCCGGTCTGCAGGAACGAGTTGACGACCTTCAGGCGCTTGATCGCACGGATCTTGCGCTGGCCCTTGCCCTCGGAGATCTGCAGGTGCAGGCTGTCGGCCTCGGCGGCCAGGTCGAACGCCTCGAGACGGCGCTTGATCGACTCCGCGCCCATGTGGGCCTCGAAGTACTGACCGAAGCGGTCCTGGAGCTCGTGGAAGATCTCGTCCTCGCCCTTGAGCTGGCCGACCTCGAGCGTGCGGAAGTCCTCCCACACCTTCTCGAGACGCGTGATCTGGTCGTCCGTACCCTTGCGGATAGCGGCCATCTCCTTCTCGGCGGCGTCCTTGACCTTCTTCTTCTGGTCGGCCTTGGCACCCTCCTCCTCGAGCGCGGCGAGCTCCTCCTCCAGCTTCTGGAGGCGAGCGGCCACACGCGCGTCGCGGCGGTCGGCGAGCGTCTTGAGCTCGAGGCGGATGTTGTTCTCCTGCGTCGAGAGGTCGCGGTGGCGAGCCTCGTCGTCGACCGAGATCACCATGTACGCGGCGAAGTAGATGACCTTCTCGAGGTCCTTCGGCGCCATGTCGAGCAGGTACCCGAGGCGCGAGGGCACGCCCTTGAAGTACCAGATGTGCGTGACGGGCGCGGCGAGCTCGATGTGGCCCATGCGCTCACGGCGGACCGAGGACTTGGTGACCTCGACGCCGCAGCGCTCGCAGACGATGCCCTTGAAGCGGACGCGCTTGTACTTGCCGCACGCGCACTCCCAGTCGCGCGAGGGTCCGAAGATCTGCTCGCCGAACAGACCGTCCTTCTCGGGCTTCAGGGTGCGGTAGTTGATGGTCTCGGGCTTCTTGACCTCGCCGTAGGACCAACGACGGATGTCGTCAGCGGTGGCCAGGCCGATGCGAAGCTGATCGAAAGTGGTTGATTCGAGCACTGGTTCTCCTGTGTCGGAAATTCGTTCGTTACCTGGCGCGCTTAGATCTCGTCGATCGACGAGGACTCGAAGCGGCTGGAGATGTTGATGCCGAGCTCTTCAGCGGCGCGGAAGGCGTCGTCGTCGGTGTCGCGGAGGTTGACCGCCGTGCCGTCCGCCGAGAGGACCTCGACGTTCAGGCAGAGCGACTGCATCTCCTTCATGAGCACCTTGAACGACTCGGGGATGCCGGGCTCCTGGATGTTCTCGCCCTTGACGATCGCCTCGTACACCTTGACGCGGCCGAGGATGTCGTCGGACTTGATCGTGAGGAGCTCCTGGAGCGCGTACGCGGCGCCGTAGGCCTCGAGGGCCCACACCTCCATCTCACCGAAGCGCTGGCCGCCGAACTGCGCCTTACCACCGAGCGGCTGCTGGGTGATCATCGAGTACGGACCCGTCGAGCGCGCGTGGATCTTGTCGTCCACGAGGTGGTGCAGCTTCAGGATGTACATGTAGCCGACCGAGATCGGAGCCGGGAACGGCTCGCCGGAGCGACCGTCGAACAGCTGCGTCTTGCCCGACGAGTCGATCAGGCGCTCGCCGTCGCGGGTCGGGTTCGTCGAGTCGAGCAGACCCGCGATCTCGGCCTCGAACGCGCCGTCGAACACCGGCGTGGCGACCTTGGTGCCGGCCGGAGCCTCGAAGGCCTGCTCGGGCAGCTGGGCGGCCCACTCCGGGGTGCCCTCGACCTTCCAGCCCTGCTTGGCGATCCAGCCGAGGTGCAGCTCGAGGACCTGGCCGAAGTTCATTCGACCGGGGATGCCGAGCGGGTTCAGGATGACCTGGACCGGCGTGCCGTCCGCGAGGAACGGCATGTCCTCGACGGGGAGGATCTTCGCGATGACGCCCTTGTTGCCGTGACGGCCGGCGAGCTTGTCGCCCTCCGTGATCTTGCGCTTCTGGGCGATGTAGACCACGACGCGGCGGTTGACGCCCGAGCCGAGCTCGTCGTCGCCGTCCTCGGCGTTGAACTCCTTGACGGCGATGATGGTGCCCTGCTCACCGTGGGGCACCTTCAGCGACGTGTCGCGGACCTCGCGGCTCTTCTCGTTGAAGATCGCGCGGAGCAGGCGCTCCTCGGCCGAGAGCTCCGTCTCGCCCTTCGGCGTGACCTTGCCGACGAGGATGTCGCCGGGGCGCACCTCGGCGCCGATGCGGATGATGCCGCGCTCGTCGAGGTCCTTGAGCAGGTCGGGGCTCACGTTGGGGAGATCACGCGTGATCTCCTCCTTGCCGAGCTTCGTGTCGCGGGCGTCGACCTCGTACTCCTCGATGTGGATCGAGGAGAGCGTGTCGTCCTTCACCAGGTCCTGGCTGAGGATGATCGCGTCCTCGAAGTTGTGGCCCTCCCACGTCATGAACGCGACGAGGAGGTTCTTGCCGAGGGCGAGCTCGCCGTTCTCGGTCGCGGGACCGTCGGCGATGACCTCGCCGGCCTCGACGCGCTCACCGGCCGAGACCACCACACGCTGGTTGTACGACGTGCCCTGGTTCGAGCGGTCGAACTTGCGCAGGAAGTAGTCCTGGGTGCCGCCCTCGTCGAGCTGCACCGTCACGACGTCGGCCGAGACCTCGACGACGACACCGGCCTTGTCGGCGGTGACGACGTCACCGGCGTCGATCGCGGCGAAGCCCTCCATGCCCGTGCCGACCACCGGCGACTCCGAACGCAGAAGCGGAACGGCCTGGCGCTGCATGTTCGCACCCATGAGGGCGCGGTTGGCGTCGTCGTGCTCGAGGAAGGGGATGAGCGAGGTCGCCACCGACACCATCTGGCGCGGCGAGACGTCCATGTAGCCGATCTCCTCCGAGTGGAAGAGGTCGACCTCGCCGCCGTTGCCGCGACGGGCGAGGACGCGGTCCTGAGCGAAGCTGCCGTCGGCCTTCAGCTCGACACCGGCCTGGGCGACGATGTAGTCGCTCTCCTCCGAGGCGGTCAGGTAGTCGATCTGGTCGGTGACCTTGCCCTCGACGACGCGGCGGTACGGCGTCTCGATGAAGCCGAACGCGTTGATGCGCGCGAACGAGGCGAGCGAGCCGATCAGACCGATGTTCGGGCCTTCCGGCGTCTCGATGGGGCACATACGGCCGTAGTGCGACGGGTGGACGTCGCGGACCTCGACGCCTGCGCGCTCACGCGACAGACCGCCGGGGCCGAGGGCCGAGAGGCGGCGCTTGTGGGTCAGACCCGCGAGCGGGTTGTTCTGGTCCATGAACTGCGACAGCTGCGACGTCCCGAAGAACTCCTTGATCGCGGCCACGACGGGGCGGACGTTGATCAGGGTCTGCGGCGTGATCGCCTCGATGTCCTGCGTGGTCATGCGCTCGCGGACGACGCGCTCCATGCGGGACAGACCGGTGCGGACCTGGTTCTGGATGAGCTCGCCGACCGCGCGGATGCGACGGTTGCCGAAGTTGTCGATGTCGTCGACGTCGAGGCGGATCTCGGCCGGCTTGCCGCCGCGCACGCCGTCGAAGGTGACGTCGCCGCGGTGCAGGCGGACGAGGTACTTGATCGTCGCGACGATGTCGTCGACCGTCAGCACCGAGTCGGTGAGCGGCTTGTCGAGACCGAGCTTGTGGTTGATCTTGTACCGGCCGACCTTGGCGAGGTCGTAGCGCTTCGGGTTGAAGTAGAAGTTGTCCAGGAGCGCGCGGGCGGCCTCGGCGGCGACCTGCTCGCCCGGACGGAGCTTGCGGTAGATGTCGCGGAGCGCGTCCTCCTTGGAGAGGATCGTGTCCTTCGAGAGCGTCTCCTCGATCGAGTCGAAGCCGGCGAACTCGGCGAGGATGTCCTCGCTGGTGAGGCCGAGGGCCTTCAGGAAGACGGTGACGGACTGCTTGCGCTTGCGGTCGATGCGGACGCCGACCTGGTCGCGCTTGTCGATCTCGAACTCGAGCCAGGCGCCCCGCGACGGGATGACGCGCGCCGACACGATGTCCTTGTCGGAGGTCTTGTCGGGGGTCTTGTCGAAGTAGACGCCGGGCGAACGGACGAGCTGCGACACGACGACGCGCTCGGTGCCGTTGATGATGAACGTGCCCTTGTCGGTCTGGAGCGGGAAGTCGCCCATGAAGACCGTCTGGGTCTTGATCTCACCGGTCTGGTGGTTCATGAACTCGGCCTCGACGTAGAGCGGGGCCGCGTACGTCTTGCCGCGCTCCTTGCACTCCTCGATGGAGTACTTCTCGGGCTCGAGGTACGGGTTCGTGAACGAGAGCTGCATGGTCTCGCTCAGGTCCTCGATCGGGGAGATCTCCTCGAAGATCTCCTCGAGGCCGCTGACCTCGGGCACGTCGGTGCGACCGGCGGCCTTCGCGTCGGCGACGCGGGCCTTCCAGGCCTCATTGCCGACGAGCCAGTCGAACGACTCGGTCTGCAGCGCGAGAAGGTCGGGGACCGTCAGCGTGTCGGAGATCTTGGCGAACGAGAGGCGGGAAGCTCCGCGTCCGTTCTTCGGGGTGGTGGTGGGGTTGGATGCGTTGCTCGCAGCAGCCAAGGGGATTACCTCCGTGGGCCCGTAGGGCTCGTTTCCTTGTCGTCAGGTGGAGTGCTCCTCATCCCCGAAACCCGCGCGGCACTCCTCACGTGAACGTGAGGGGGCGCAGGCACAGCCGACCACCATATGAGGGCAGGGGGAATCCAAGAGCGCAAAGACCCACTATACGTCGGACGACGCGCCGTGTCCAGTTGGATTCTTGAAAAGTTCCGGATGCTGCGGTATAAGCCCGAAGACGGCAGCACCCGCGCGCTCGGCACAGGGCCGAAGCGCACGGGTGCGGCGAGGCGCTGAGATCAGATCAGTGCTTCTTGCCGAGGTTGCCCCGGCAGGCATCTCCCGGGTTGATCCCCAGGTCGATGCCCGCGCTCACGAACATCCCGTAGCTCTGGATGCCCTTGTATCCGTGCTTCTGATTGCCCCGCATCGCGAGGGCGTCGTCGCCCATTCCTTCCGGGCCCGTCCCCTCGATGCTGTCCGCGGTGTCCTGACCCGAGAACGCGCACTCGGATGCCGAGTTCGCCGCGCCGTTCGCGGCACCGCCGTTCCCGTTGACCTCGCCCGCCATTGCCGCGCCGCCACTGCCGAGCACCAGCCCGATCGCGACGACCGCGCACGCCAAAGCCTTCTTCATCGAATTCCCTCCCCTGTGATGGCGTCCGAAGCCCCGATCCGGACGACGGTGTCCTCTTCGACGCCGTCACCGCCGCAACATACTCCTGCGCACGGACGGTGGGAAGGGAGGCTCTGGGATGCGCAGCGGCACGCATCTGAAGTGAGGCTGGACCCCCATCCGATGCATCGATGCACCGAAACCATGGCGAAACTGCCCAGATCGCGCCAATATATGCACATGACTGGGGTGGGACACCCCGTGATCCGTACGCCCGACCAGCGGATCCGGGTGTTCGTGAGCTCGACCCTGCGCGAGCTCGCGGACGAACGCGAAGCAGTGCGGTCGGCCGTCGAGCGACTCCGGCTTGCCCCCGTGATGTTCGAACTCGGCGCACGGCCCCACCCGCCCCGCGACCTCTACCGCTCCTACCTCGCCCAATCCGACATCTTCATCGGCATCTACGGCGCCAGCTACGGCTGGATCGCCCCCGACGAAGACGTCTCCGGCCTCGAAGACGAATACAACCTCGCCCCCGCCGGCATGCCCAAACTCATCTACGTCAAAGACACCGACACCCGAGACGAACGACTCAAAGACCTCATCGCCCGCATCCAAGCCGACGACACCGCCGCCTACCTCCACTTCCACGACGCCCGAGACCTCGAAGACCACGTCGCCGGCGACCTCGCCATGCTCCTCGCCGAACGCTTCGACCAGTCGCGGCGCACCGAGCCGGCCACCGCGGCCGAGATCTCGCTCGCCGCGCGCGTGCCCGAGCCGTACACCGAGACGATCGGGCGCGAAGGCGAGCTCGCCGAGATCCGCGCCCTGCTGGCCGGAGGCCTCCACCGCGTCGTGAGCCTCATCGGGCCGGGCGGCATCGGCAAGAGCCGGCTGGCGATCGAGGCGGCCCACGCGAACACCGACCTGTTCCCGGACGGGGTCTACTTCGTGCCGCTGGAGGGCGTGCTCGAACCAGGACTCCTGCTGCCGACGATCGCCTACATCCTCGGCGTGCGCGACACCGGGGCGGCCACGCTCGAGGAGCGCATCGCGCAGGCGATCGGCGACCGCCACGTGCTCATCGTGCTCGACAACTTCGAGCAGATCATCGACGAGGCCCCCGTCCTGGTGCGCCTGTACTCCCTCGCTCCGCGCGCATGCTTCCTGGTGACGAGCCGGATCGTCCTGCGCATCCGCGGCGAGCGCGTGTTCGAGGTCGAGACGCTCGAGACGCCCGCACCGGACGTCCCCGCCACGCTCGCGCAGGCACAGGCGTCCTCGGCGTGCGTGCTGTTCGCGGAGCGTGCCGCGTCCGCACTCCCCGGGTTCCGGCTGACCGCCGAGAACGCGGCAGACGTCATCGGCATCTGCCGCCGGCTCGACGGGCTGCCGCTCGCCATCGAACTGGCCGCGGCGAAGGTCAGGCTGCTCTCGCCGCACGATGTCGCCGACCGCCTCGGCCACACCCTCCCGCTGCTGTCGACGTCTGTGCGCGATCTCCCCGACCGCCACCGCACCATGCGGGCGACGATCGACTGGAGCGTGGGCCTGCTGGCCGATGATCAGCGCGCGATGCTGGAGGACCTCGGTGTGTTCGCCGCGCGATTCAGCCTCGACTCGGTCGAGGCGGTGGGCGAGACCCGCTCGTGGGGCCCCCACACGATCGAGACCCTGGCCGCGCTCATCGATGCGTCGCTGGTGCAGCGCATCGACTCGGGCGGCCGCTCGGTGTTCTCGCTCCTCGCGATCGTCCGCGAGTACGCCCTCGAAGCGCTCGAGTCACGTCTGGCGGCGGATGCGATGCGGATCGCGCACGCCGACTACTACCTCGACCTGGTGCACCGGGTGGCCCCACGACTGCGCGGCGCCGAGCAGATCGATGCCGTCGCCGAACTGGGGCTCGAAGTGCCGAACCTGCGCGCCGCGGCACGCCACCTGGTCTCCATGGACCGGCTCGACGACGCCGGCGACTTCGCGTGGACCCTGCTCGCTTACTGGTGGATCTGCGGGTACTTCGCCGACGTGCGGCTGTGGATGCTGGAACTTCTCGAGAAACGGATGCTGCTGACCCCGCGCACGCGCGCGATCGCGACGTTCTTCCCGCTGTGGGCAGAGCTCTGGCAGCGCCCGAGCGACCAGGTGGTGGAGGGTCTCGGCGAGGTCGTGCGGCTGTTCACCGAGAGCGGCGACGAGCAGGCCGCCGCGATGGCGCTCGCCGCGAAGGCGTCGACGCGGCTGCAGTTCGCCGACCTCGACGAAGAGGTGTTCCGGGCCGAGATCGGCGAGGCGATCGCGACCCTCCACGAGCTCGGCGACCGCTGGGCGGAGTCCCTCGCCGAGGTGGTGCTCGGACAGTTCGGCATGCTGCGTCGTGACATCCCGGCGGCGCTCGAGCACCTCGGCCGGGCGGTGGACATCGCCGACGCCGCCGACGATGCGTTCACCCGCGTCGTGGCGGGCAACAACCGCGCGCGACTGCGCTTCGTGCTGGGTGAGCGCGACGAGGCGGAGGCGGAGTTCCTGCTGACCCTGACGCTGTCCATCCGGCTGCACTTCGTCGACGGCGCCACCTACGGGCTGGAGGGAATGTCCGCGATCGCCGCCTCGCACGGCGACGCGTGGCGCGCCGGAGCTCTGGCCGCGGTGGCGGCGACCATCCGCGAGACGACCGGCGTCTACGACATCGAAGGGTTCGCCGTGCACCTCGCACCGTTGGAGGCCCTGCGGGCCGTCGACGCCGAGAGCGTCGAGGCCGGTGAGCGCGCTGGCAGGGAGATGGGCCTTGCGGAGGCCATCGCGATCGCGCTCCCCGACGCCGACGCGGACGTCCGTGAGAAGGTCCCTTCGTGGTGACGGGGCCGGAGCGGGCGCCCGTGATCCGTACGCCCGACCAGCGGATCCGGGTGTTCGTGAGCTCGACCCTGCGCGAGCTCGCGGACGAACGCGAAGCAGTGCGGTCGGCCGTCGAGCGACTCCGGCTCGCCCCCGTGATGTTCGAACTCGGCGCACGGCCCCACCCGCCCCGCGACCTCTACCGCTCCTACCTCGCCCAATCCGACGTCTTCATCGGCATCTACGGCGCCAGCTACGGCTGGATCGCCCCCGACGAAGACGTCTCCGGCCTCGAAGACGAATACAACCTCGCCCCCGCCGGCATGCCCAAACTCATCTACGTCAAAGACACCGACACCCGAGACGAACGACTCAAAGACCTCATCGCCCGCATCCAAGCCGACGACACCGCCGCCTACCTCCACTTCCACGACGCCCGAGACCTCGAAGACCACGTCGCCGGCGACCTCGCCATGCTCCTCGCCGAACGCTTCGACGAATCGCGGGCGCCGGAGGCGCCCGACACCGGCGCTGCGCAGGTCAGCCTGGTGGGCCGCGTCCCGGTGCCCTACACGACCACCATCGGGCGGGAGGTGGACATCGATGCGGTGCGCACCCTGCTGGCGCGGGGCACGGACCGGGTGGTGAGCCTGATCGGCCCCGGCGGCATCGGCAAGAGCCGTCTCGCGATCGAGTCGGCCATGGCCTCCGGCGACCTGTTCCCGGACGGGGTCTACTTCGTCCTCCTGGAGGGCGTGCTCGAGCCGGGACTGCTGCTGCCGACGATCGCGTACTATCTCGGCA
This sequence comes from Microbacterium sp. BE35, assembly GCF_031457705.1. Classification (NCBI taxonomy): domain Bacteria; kingdom Bacillati; phylum Actinomycetota; class Actinomycetes; order Micrococcales; family Microbacteriaceae; genus Microbacterium; species Microbacterium sp. BE35. The sequence goes on along the minus strand of NZ_JAVDXD010000002.1, from coordinate 203,698 downwards.
TCCGCGACAACGGCGAGGCCGCCCTCGAGGAGCGCATCGCCCACGCCCTCGCGGATCGCCGCGTGCTGATCGTGCTCGACAACTTCGAGCAGATCGTGGATGCCGCACCCGTGCTCGTGCGGCTGTACACGGTCGCGCCGACCGCGACGTTCCTCGTGACGAGCCGCATCGTCCTGCGGATCCGCGGCGAGCGCGTCTACGACGTGCCGCCGCTCACGACGCCCGCCGGCGAAGGCCCGGCGAGCCTGGACCGCACCGCGCGCTCGGCCGCGGTGTCGCTGTTCGTCGACCGGGCGCGGGCGATCGATTCGCAGTTCGACGTGACACCCGACAACGCGAGGGATCTCGCCGACATCTGCCGCAGGCTCGAGGGGCTGCCGCTGGCGATCGAGCTCGCGGCGGCGAAGGTGCGCATCCTCAACCCGGCGCAGATCGCGGGGCGCCTCGAGAAGAGCCTGCCGCTGCTGACGGCCGCGGTGCGCGATCTGCCCGAACGGCACCGCACGATGCGGGCGACGATCGACTGGAGCGTGAGTCTCCTGCCGCCGGAGCAGCGGGACCTGCTCGAGGATCTCGGCGTGTTCGCGACGAGGTTCACCCTCGATGCGGTCGAAGCCCTGGGAGAGGACCGTCCGTGGGGCGGTCACGCGATCGACGCCCTCGCTGCCCTCGCGGACGGCTCTCTCGTCAAGCAGAGCGAGCTCGGCGGGCGCCGAGTGTTCTCGCTGCTCGCGATCGTGCGGGAGTACGCGCTGGACCACCTCAAGGAGCGGGGCGACGCGCAGCGCGTGCGGCGCGCCCACGCCGACTACTACCGGGGGCTCGTCCAGCAGATCGCCCCCGACCTCGGCGGACGCGGGCAGGCCGACGCCGTGGCGCGGCTCGGGCTCGAGCTGCCGAACCTGCGCGCGGCGGTGCGCCACCTCGTCTATACGAACCGGCTCGACGACGCCGGCGACTTCGCGTGGTGCCTGCTCATCTACTGGTGGATCTCCGGCTTCTTCGCCGAGGTGCGCGTGTGGATGCTCGAACTGCTCGAGAAGCAGCACGAGCAGCCCATCACGCCGCACACCCGCGCAATCGCGTGGTTCTTCGCCCTGTGGGGCGAGATGTGGCAGCGGCCGAGCGAGCAGGTGGTGGCGGGCCTCGGCGAGTGCGTGCGCCTGTTCCGGGAGAGCGGCGACGAGGATGCCGCGGCGATGGCGCTCGCCGCGCGCGCGACGGCACGCGTGCAGTTCTCGCATCTCGACACCGACAAGGCAGAAGCCGAGCTTCGCGAGGCGGTGGTCACGCTGCGCGAGCGCGGGAACACGTGGGCGGAGGCGATCACCGAAGTCTCGCTCGGCCGGCTCGCCTGGGTGCGCGGAGCCACCGACGACGCCCTCGCGCACTTCGACCGCGCCACCTCGGTCGCCGAGTCGCGCGGCGATCTGTTCACGACCTCGGTCGCCGGCAACCTGCGCTCTCGCCTGAACTTCCAGCTCGGCCGCATCGAGGAGGCGGAGCGGGAGTTCGTGCACACCCTGCTGCTGTCGGTCGGGCTGCACTACGAAGAGGGCGTCGCGTACGGCCTCGAGGGGGTGTGCGCGGTCGCTGCGGCCCATGGCGAGGCCTGGCGGGCGTCGGCGCTCGCCGTCGCGGCCGGCGAGATCCGCCGGCGCATCGGCATCTTCGATGTGGAGGCCTTCACGGTGCATACGCCGTACCTCGAGATCCTCCGTGGCCGCGATGCGCAGAGCGTCGAGGCCGGCGAGATCGCCGGGGCCGAGCTCACCGTCGCCGAAGCGGTGCAGCTGGCACTCCCGGAGCACGAGTTCTCGATGGTGGCCGACGCGCTGCGCGCCTGGTAGCCGGGGTGATCACGGATGCCGCGAGCCTCAGCATCCGTGTATCAGAGGTATCAGGACCCGGCGCGCCGCGCTCTGGTGCGGTGAGGAGCGCGCTCGTATGCTGTGGACCGAACAGCGCTCTCGGATCTTCAGGTGACTGGGCACCGGTGCGAGGGGGTCGAGATGGCTCGTGTTCCAGACGTGCCGCACGATGCAGTCGACGTCGACGCAGACGCCGACGCTCTGGACGTGCGCGTCGACCCGGCGCCATCGGACGTCGAGCCGAACGAATTCGGCGTCACGCTGCTCGCCGACGTCGTGCTGCACGGCCGCTCCGACACCGTCGCGCGTCTGCGCGTGCGGGGAAGCGACGACTTCCACTACGCGGCGATCGTCGTGCGCGGCGGGATCGCCGAGCTCGTCCACTTCGAGGCGCTCGGCGCAGACCGCTATGGCGCACGGATCGCTGTCGGCCGCGGGGAGACGCTTCACCTCACCGTCGTCGCGAGCGACTTCGAGACGGGCATCGCGTGGCTCGAGCACCAGGTCGCCCAGGGCGGCATGGGGATGGGCGGCGAACCCGAGGCGGCCGCGGAGCCGCCCCCGCCGCCCCTCATCCCCGACGTCGTGCTCGGCGGCGGATTCGGCGGACGGTCACCCGGCCTCGCCCCCGTCGCCCCGCCACCTGCGCCCGCCCCACCGCCGATGCCCGGGCCTGCGCCGCCTCCGGTCGCCGCCGGGCCCGTGCCGCCCCCCGAGGCGGTCACGCCATCCGGCGGGCTCGACGGCGCGGCCCCCGTCCCCGCATTCGTCGACGCCGAAGTGCCATCGCGCGTCGTGGAGGGCGTCGAGTTCGACGCGATCGTGCGGCTGTCGCTCGCGGACCTCGCCCCGACGGCCGGTGCGGCGCGCAAGAAGGCCACAGCGCTGTTCGACCCCTCGCGCGAGATCGAGGTGGCCATGCAGCTGCGCGGCCTCGCGTTCGCCGACGGCACGCCGTCGATCATCTCGACCATGCTCCCGACGAAGGGCTCGGAGCCGCGTCGACTCGTCTTCGCGCTGATCCCCGACGGCCCAGGACGCGGACACATCACCGTCACGTTCACGCAGCCGCCCATCGTGACCCCGCTCGCGGTGCTGGCGCTGAGCACGCCGATCGTCGCGGCCGACGACGACGTCGAGGGGATCGTCGCCGATGACCCGCGCACCGCGGTCGCCTCGGTCGCGGCACCGCCGCGCAGCATCGCCGACCTTCCGACGCTGGTCATCGACGAATCGATGTCACGCGGCGCATCGGAGCTGCTCGTCACCGCGAAGATCGGGCGCACCGTCGTCAAGCACTCCGTGCGGCTGCCCGACAAGAGCGCATACGTCGAAGGGATCTACTCGGAGCTGTCCGCGGTCCGCAAGACGTTCCTCGAATCCGTCGAGGACGACCCCGACGAGGCCGCCGACACCGCCCGGCGTGGCGTGCGGACGCTCGGCGCCCGGGTCGCCACGGAGCTCCTCGGCGACGAGGTCAATGCGCTGCTGTGGAGTCGACGCCGCCGGACCTCGCAGCTGGTGCTGCAGACCTCCGGTGAGCTCGACATCCCGTGGGAGATCGTGCATCTCGTCCCGGTGGGCAGGCAACGACCCGATCCGGAGCGCTACTTCCTCGGCGACCTCGGACTCACCCGATGGATGTACGGCACGCCGCGACCCACCGTGATCCCGGTGGACCCCACGCGCGTCGTCGCGATCGCACCCGACTACGTCGACCACAGCCTCGACCTGCCGCGCGCCCGTGAGGAGATCGAGACGATCGGCGACCTGCTCGCGGGTCCCCCGCGATCCGCCGCCGACCCGATCGAGTTCCGTCAGGCGATCCAGGACGGCTTCGACCTGCTCCACTTCGCAGGGCACGGCCGGTGGCGCGACATCGCTCCTCTCGGCCAGGAGATCGCCTTCGCGGCGTTCTCGGCGGACCACGACGACGGATCGGCGTCGTACACCGACTCCGACGCGCGACGCGATCTCCCCGAGCTCGACACCGCCGCGCCGACCTCCACTCCGTTCGTCTTCCTCAGCGCGTGCGACGTCGGCCGGCTGCGCTCCGGTGCCACCGGGCTCGGCGGCTTCGCAGAGGTGTTCCTCCGCGGCGGCGTAGGCGTGTTCATCGGTTGCTCGTGGGCGGTCCGCGACGACGTCACGGCGCTGTTCGTCCGCACGTTCTACCAGCGCACCCTCGGCGAGAACGCCACGGTCGGCGAGGCGGTGCTCGCCGCGCGGCGAGCGGCGCGGGAGGCGGGCGACCTCACGTCCCTGGCCTTCACCGTGTTCGCCGATCCGCGCGCCAGGCTCGTGCCCCGCGCCGCCGCAGACGGCGGCGACCATTCTTGACCCTCAGCCACCCATCCCCAGCAGACAGGACGTGACACCATGCCCGAGACCACCACGACCGCGCGGGGCGCGAGCCTCACGGCGGCCGAGCTCGCCGCCCTCCGCAAGCACGTCGTCCACACCGCGGACGGCCGCCTGGCGAAGACCTCGGTCGCCAAGCCGCGCACGGTCGCGGACTTCGCCACGACGGCGGCCGACGTGCGTCGCATGATCGAGGTCGATCTCGCCGCGTTCATCGATCAGCAGACGAAGAAGACGCCCGCCGGAGAGACCCCCGCACCGGTCCCGGTCTTCATCTGGGCGCACGGCGGGCTCACCGACAAGGACGCGGGCCTGCTGACGGCGCAGCGGCAGACCGGCTGGTGGAAGAAGAACGGCGTCTACCCGATCCACCTCGTGTGGGAGAGCGGGTTCAAGACCACCCTCGAAGACGTCGTCCGCGGCAAGGCGGGCAAGCGCGGCTTCACCGACCTCACGGACCTCGCGGTCGAGGCGGCGGCGCGCGTGCTCGGCGGTCGCAAGTTCTGGGACGACATGAAGCTCGACTCGGCCGGCGCGTGCCTTCCCAGTGTCGGAGGCGGCGACCCGGGCGGGGCGTTCGTGCTGGCGGGTGCGCTGCGCGAGTTCATGGCGGCCAACCCCGGCGCCATCGAGCTGCACATCGGCGGGCACAGCGCGGGCTCGATCTATCACTCGCACTTCGTCCCGCGCCTGTTCGAGGGCGACGACCGCGTGGACAGCGTGAAGACCGTGACGTTCCTCGCGCCGGCGGTGCGCATCGACACCTTCGAGGCGACGCTGCTGCCGCTCGCCGAGGCCGGGAAGATCGAGAGCCTCTCGATCTTCACGATGGATGAGAACCACGAGAAGCGCGACAACACCGCGGGGGTCTACCGCAAGTCGCTCCTGTATCTCGTCTCACGGGCCTTCGAAGCGGAGAAGGATGCCGAGATCCTCGGTGTCGAGGAGCATCTGCGCGGTTCCGGCCGCACCATGGCGTACCTGGGCGACCGGAGCGAGCGCCTGGTGCTCGGCCCCGTCACCCGCGGGCCCCGCAGCAGCACGCAGGCCACCTCGCACGGCGATTTCGACAACGACGAGCAGACGATGATGAGTCTCGCCCGGCGCGTGGTCGGCGTACCCGACAGCAACGAGGCTGATCACGTCGCGGTGTTCCCGGCACGGGCGCGCGAGGTCGGCGAGTTCGTCCCTGCGCCTCGCCCCGAGCCGACCGGCGCGCGCGGCGCGGCATCACGCAAGCTCGCCCTCTGCATCGGCATCGACGCATACCCGAGGGACCCGCTCAGCGGGTGCGTCGCCGATGCGGAGTCCTGGGCGAAGGCCCTCGGCGACGCCGGTTTCCAGGTGGAGTCGATCCACAACGGGGACGCGACCCGCGACGCGATCCTGCGCGCCATGCTCGACAAGGTCTCGTCGGCCCGCGACGGCGATGTCGTCGCGATCCAGTTCGCCGGCCACGGCACGTTCGTGCCCGATCTCGACGGCGACGAGACCGACGAGTTCGGCCCGAAGGACGAGGCCCTCTGCCCGGTCGATTTCCGCGACGGACAGCTGATCGTCGACGACGACCTCGGCGCCATCTGGGACGCGATCCCCGAGGGTGTCGCGGTGACGCTGTTCTTCGACTCATGCCATTCCGGCTCGGTGAACCGCGAGATCACGCCGACCGAGTTCGTGTCGCGCAAGATCCCGGCCGGTGCGACGCCGCGCATGACGGTGCTGGACGCCGGCGAGGAAGCGGCGTTCCGCGAGGAGCGGGCGGCGTCGCCGGACGATCCCTTCCGCACGGCCGCGTGGAAGCGGGTGGTCGAGGTCGAGACCGACCGTGCGGCGGTGCCGCCGACGCCACGCGCCGACGGCAGGGAGGTGCTCATCAGCGCGTGCCAGCCCGATCAGGTCGCGCTCGAGACCAACGGCCACGGGGTGTTCACCACTGCCGCGCTCGGAGTCCTGGCGAAGACCCCGAAGCTGACCAACGCGGCCTTCGTGGCCGCCGTCTTCGACGTCCTCGACGACACCTACGAGCAGCGACCGATGCTGTCGGCCGCGGGAGACCTGGGCGCGCGCGGGCTGCTGTCGTCGGTGCACGAAGCCTTCGCGACCGCGGCGCCCGACTCCGTCGAGTCGAACGGCCACCGAGCACCCGCCGACGTGCGCACCGCCGCCATCGTCGCGATCCTCCGCGCGACCGCGGATCTGCTGGAGGCGGGCGGCGACTGACCGATCGGACGCAGCGCCCCTGCGGGCGGGAGCGGCTCAGCCCGCCGGGCGGGCGTGGCGGAAGCGGATGCGCGTGCCCGGGCGTGCCTGGGCAACGAGGTCGAGGCCCGCGTCGGTGACGACCGCGATGACGGGATAGCCGCCGGTCACGGGGCCGTCGGCGAGCAGGATCGTGGGACGGCCGCTGGGCGGCACCTGCAGCGCGCCCGGCACCATCCCCTCGCTCGGGAGCTCGCTGCTGCGCACCCGCGCCAGCTCGGGCCCGTCGAGGCGGGCGCCGACGCGGTCGGCATGGTTCGAGACCGTCCACACCGTTTCGTACAGGGTGGCGAGCGCCGCCGGGGCGAACCAGTCTGCCCGGGGACCCGGCGCGAGCTCGAGCGCGAGCTCACCGTCCTGCGGCGCACCCCAGCCGGCGGCAGGCGCCACCGGGATCGGCCCCGCCACGTCGTCGCGCACGCCCACCACGTCACCGGCGCGCAGCGCCGCGGGCCCGAGCCCCGCGAGCAGGTCCGTCGCCCGGGAGCCGAGCGCGACGCGGGCGTCGAGCCCGCCGCGGACGGCGACGTAACCGCGCGCGCCGTGCGCGAACCAGTCGAGGTGCAGCTCGGAGCCCGCCCGCCATTCGTGAGCTTCGTACGGATCCACCTCGCGCCCGTCGAGACGCACCGTTCCCCACGCGCCGGTCACCGCGACCCAGAGGTCGGCCTCGGCCACGGCGCGCAGCCCGCCCATCGTGACCTCGAGCCCGGCGGCTCCCTCGGAGTTGCCCACCAGACGGTTCGCGGTGCGCAGCGCCCCGCGGTCGAGCGCCCCCGACACCGCGACGCCGACGGAGGCCGCGCCTGCGCGCCCGAGATCCTGCACCGTCGTCAGCAAGCCGGCTTCGACGACACGGATGCTGCGGCCCGCCGCTGCGCGACGCGCTCCCTCCGCGAGATCAGGAGATCCGGCGAACGCAGGAGCATCCGGCGCGAACCGTCCTGTTCTCGCCAGATCTCCTGATTCCGCCGACACCCGTGCGGGCACCGGGCGGAACCGGACGCGCGCCCCGGGTTCGAGGAGCGCCGGGGACGGGGCATCCGGGTCGAACAGACGCGCGGCGGTCGTGCCGATGAGCCGCCAGCCCCCCGGGGTCTCGCGCGGGTAGGCGCCGCTGAACACCCCCGCGAGTCCGACGGATCCGGCCGGCACGCGGGTGCGGGGCGATTCGAGCCGGGGCACGTCGAAGGTCCAGTCGTCGCTCACGAGGTACCCGAAGCCGGGCGCGAAGCCCGTGAAGGCGACCCGCCAGTGCGCCTGGGCGTGGCGCCGCGCGAGTTCGTGGGCGTCGACACCCAGCAGGCGCGCGGTGTCGGCGAGATCGGCCCCGTCGTACGCGATGTCGAGTTCGACGGGCGGGGTCGCCGCATCCGTCGCCTGCCGGGTCTCGGTCGCCGCGCCGAGCGCCCACGAGCGCGCTGCCGCCGCCGGCAGCACCCGCGGGTCGACCCGCACGAGCACCGTGCGCGCGGCGGGGACGAGATCGATGACGCCGTCCGGACGCGAGGCGGTCAGGGAGGCGTGCAGCGGGAGCACCTCGTCGAGCGTGCCGACTTCGAGCAGGAACGCCCGCTCCCCCACCGGCCGCACGCGGGGGGTCACCACGGCGCCCGCACCTCCACGCCGGCGGCGTCGAGCGCCGCGCGCACGGCGCGGGCCATGTCGACCGCCGACGGTGAGTCGCCGTGCACGCACAGCGACGCGGCATCCGCGCGCACAAGGGAACCGTCCACGGCCTCGACCACACCCTCGTCCGCGAGGCGAACGGCCCTCGCCGCCACGAATGCGGGGTCGTCGAGCAGCGCGCCGGGCTGCATGCGCGGCACGAGCGAGCCGTCCGGCAGATAGCCGCGATCGAGGAACGCCTCGTGGACGAACGGCAGACCGACGGATGCTGCGGCCCGCGCGATCTCGCCGCCCTGGCCCAGCACGGGCAAGGGCCGGCCGAGCAGTGCGGAGCAGTCGGCGATCGCCCGGGCGACGGCGTCGGCCTGCTCGCGGTCGACCGCGACCGCGTGGTACAGCGCGCCGTGGGGCTTGACGTACCGGAGGTCGGCGCCGGCGTCGGCGAGTGCGGCGAGCTGCTCCGCGACCGTCACGGTGAGCTCGGCGGGATCGATCACGACGGCGGCGCGGCCGAAGTTCGCGCGATCGGGATACGACGGGTGGGCCCCGACGGCGACGCCGAAGCGCTGGGCGCGGACCACGGCCTCGCGCATCGACGCGGCATCGCCCGCGTGAGCGCCGCAGGCCACGTTCGCGCTCGAGATCACCGCGAACATCGCCTCGTCGTCGGCAGTGGGAACCCCGTCGAGGGTCTCGCCGAGGTCCGCGTTGAGGTCGATCGCCGCCACTCCTCAACGCTACTGCGGAGACGTGTGCTCGGTTCGGTGCCGTACCTCCCCCACTACGCAGGAGTCTGGCCCCATGAAGCAGTCTCAGACGCCCCAGCACAGACCGGGAGGAGTTGCGGCACGGCTCGGAACCGGAGAACCGGACGGCTAACGTGGACCGCATGGCACGCGCGCGGGAGGAATCCTCCGTCCCCTCCGTCCGGCTCTCGGACGGCACCCTCGCCCGCGTGGTGCGCTCGCCGTTCGGCGGCGGCTGGGAGCTCGACGTCGACGGCACGCCGCAGTCCCACGTGGACCTCGACGATCCGACGCACCTGCACTTCGAGTACGTCGCCCGCATGGGCGCCGTGATCGACAGGCTGCGGATGCCCGGGCAACCGCTCACCGCCATCCACCTGGGCGCCGGCGCGCTCACGATCCCGCGTTACATCGAGCAGACACGGCCGGGCTCGCGGCAGCAGGTCGTCGAGCTCGAACCGGCGCTGTGGGACCTGGTGCGCGAGAACCTGCCGCTCCCGCGCGGCGCCTCGATCCGGGTGCGCATCGGCGACGCGCGCGAGACGCTCGGGCGCCTCCCGGCAGGACTCGTGGGCGCCGCCGACCTCGTGGTCTCGGACGTGTACTCCGGCGCGCAGACGCCGGCGCACCTCACGACCGTGGAGTTCTTCACCGAGGCCGGACGGTTCCTCGCCCCCGACGGAGTGCTGCTCGTGAACGTCGCCGACGGCGCGGGCCTGGCCTTCGCCCGCCGCGAGGTCGCGACAGTGCAGGCCGTGCTCGAGCACGTCATCGTGCTCGCCGAGGTGCAGACCCTCAAGGGCCGTCGCTTCGGCAACCTCGTGATCGCCGCCTCGCGCGCGCCCCTTCCGACCGAGTGGCTCCCGCGCCTCATGGCCGCGGGACCTCACCCCGCGAAGGTCGCCGAAGGACGCGAGCTCGACGAGTTCGCGCGCGGCGCGCGGGTGGCCACCGACGCCGACGCGACGCCGTCACCCAAGCCCTCGGCATCCGTCTTCACCCGCTGACGGTTCACGGATGCCGCGACCCGGCGTGGCACGACCGCGTCCCGGGGAGCGGCAAGGCACACTGGATAGGCCACCGGCGCGGCGAAGGGAGTCAGACGTGAGCTACATCAGCGGGTACGATCCCGACACTCTCCGCGAGAAGGTGAACCCGAGCCAGTGCAGGGAGCGGCTCGAAGAGATCGGCGACCAGCGCAGCCTTCCCGCGCTGCTCGAGCGGGTGTGGCTGCTGAAGGTCCTGGATCGGGCCGACGAGGCCCTCGTGATCTCCGAGCAGTCGGTGCGCGTCGCGCGCATGGCCGGCACGCGCAAGGACCTGTTGCGGGCGCGCATCCTCCACGCCACCGTGCTGCAGGCCCGCGGTGCGTACGGTGCCGCCGAGCAGGAGCTCACCACGTGCGCCGAGGAGGCCGACGGGCAGGGCTGGGCCGGCATCGGCGCCTTCGCATACCAGCACCGCGGCAAGGTCAACTACGACGCCGGCGACTTCGAGTCCGCCCGCAAGGACTTCAAGCGCGCACTGTTCCTGCGTCAGGAGTCCGGCGCCACCGAGGATCAGCTCGAGTCGACGCTCCTCGCCATCGACGCCGCCGATCGGCGCCGGGCCGCAGCATCCGTCGCCAGCTGAGGTGGGTACCGTCGGCCGGAGTGTCGGAGATACGTTCTAGTCTCGCGCACATGTCGGAACTGCATCGCGTGCGGCACTGGGCCGAGGCCCTGATCGCCCTCCACCTCGACGACTCGTGGAGCTTCGCGTTCGACAACGCGAAGCGTCGAGCCGGCCTGTGCGACTACACGCACAAGCGGATCAGCGTGTCGCGCTACCTCGCGGCGCGGTACGACGACGACACCAACCACCAGACGCTGCTGCACGAGGTGGCCCATGCCCTCGCGGGGCCGCGCGCCGGGCACGGCCCGCGATGGAAGGCCGTCGCGCGCGACCTCGGCTACGTCGGCGGCACCACGCACAACGGCGAGACGGCGACCGAGCTCGCGCCGTGGATCGGCGTGTGCCCCGCGGGGCATGTCGCCTACCGCCACCGCAAGGCGACCCGACCGACCTCGTGCGCGAAGTGCGCACCGCATTTCGACGAGCGCCACGCCTTCACGTGGACGCGCCGCGAGATCACGCGGGCGACCCGCCTGGCCGCGCTGACCCCGCGCGACTGAGCGGCGTCAGTACGCGACGAACGTCCCGCCGCGCAGCACCGGGACGACGGATGCCGCATCCACAGCGGCCGCGTTCAGCACCTCGTCGCGGGCGCCGCGGTCGAGCAGCTCCTGTCCCGAGCCTCCGGCCGTGAGCAGGTGCCGGACGGCGCCGCGCAGACCGCGGAACGCCTCGCACGCCGCCGCCGCCTCGGGCGAGGTGTGGTCGACGCCGAGGTCGCCGAGCGCGTCGACGATCGCGCCCGCGCCGAGCTGATCCTCGACCGCGAACCGCAGCCGCGCGTCGGGCTCTCGCCCGGCGAGCTCGCCCGACGCGATCACCGCGACGCTCGTGCGCGCCGCACGCTCGTGCTGGATGTCGAGGACGGCACGGGCGACCGCGGCGGCGTTGCGGAGGCATCCGAGCAGCACCACGGCGCCGGACTGCGCGGCCGCTTCGGCCACCGCCGCGCCGTTGATCGAGACCGCGTGAGCATCGGCGTCGAGCCGGACGATCTCTCCCCGGGAGATGGCATCGGTCACCGTCGTCGAGAACCGAAGGACGTCCACGACCACCACGACGTCCGCATGGGCGAGGCGCCGGAGCCCCTCGATCCCCCAGTCGTGGCGGACCTGGTAGCGGTGCTGGTCGAACGGGCTGTCAGGCATCCGTCCAGCGTAGGCGGCAGCATCCGTCTCCCGCGCCCGCGCACGGATCGTGTGCTCTCACCGAGACGACACGTCGTGCACGCGCACAACGTGTGATCTCGGCGAGATCGCACGATGTGGACGCGCGCGCAAGCCCGAGCCCCGCCGCGGGGCGGATGCGACACTGGGCGCATGCGGATCCTGCTGAAGTTCGTGATCGACTGCGACGCCGATGCCGCGTGGCGGGCGGTGCATTCGCCTCGCGCCGTCGCCGAGCTCTACGGTCCGCTGATGGACCTCGCCCCGCTCGTGCCGAGCGGGCTGCCGACGGCATGGAGCCCCGGCGATGACGTGCCGGTGCAGCTGTCGGCGTTCGGTGCGGTGCCGATGGGGCGCCAGCTCATCCACGTCAGCGAGCGCTCGGTCGACGAGTCCGGCGGCCGTGTCCGGATCTTCCGCGACAGCGGCATCCCGCTCACCGGCCCCCTCGCCAGCCTCGACGTGTGGGACCACCAGATGGCGGTGTCGCCGGCGCCCGGTCAGCCCGGCAAGACGCTGTGGCGCGACCGGCTCGTCATCGGCGGCCCCACAGCACCCCTCCTGTGGCCGGTGCTGTGGGGAACGTGGCAGTGGCGCGCGGCACGAGTGCGCGCTCTCGCGCCCTCGTGGGCTCACGACCCCGAACTCGTCGAAGACGAGTGAACCGGTCCGGTCCCCACGCTCTCCCCACGCGCCGCTGACGCGCGGAGCCTCTGGGTGCGCGGGCCCAGCCGCGGGTCGCGGCATCCGTCGTCATCACGCCTGCGGGATCACCGTCAGCACGCGGGCGGTGTACTCGAGGAACTTCACCATGAAGGTGCGGAGGAACTCCTCCGTCGAGGCGACCGTCACCTCGCCGTCGGCCTCGATGAGGCCCGGGGTGAAGTGGATGTACGCCTCGGGGGTGGTCATCTGGCGGGCGTTGAGGAAGCTCAGGGTGCTGCGCAGCGACTGCTGGCCGACGGCGGTGCCGATCTGCCCGGGCGAGGCGCCGATGACGGCGACCGGCTTGTCGCTCCACGCGTTCCGACCCCACGGCCGGCTGCCCCAGTCGATCGCGTTCTTGAGGGCGCCGGGGATCGAGCGGTTGTACTCGGGCGTCACGAAGAGCAGCGCGTCGGATGAGCGCACCGCCTCCTTGAAGTCGAGCGCCGCCTGCGGATAGTCGGCGTCGAGGTCGCGGTTGTACAGCGGAAGGTCGGCGTAGGAGATCTCGAAGAACTCGAGTTCGGGCGGCGCGAGCCGCTGCACGGCGAGTGCCAGGCGCCGGTTGACGGATTCGCGCGAGAGGCTGCCGACGATCACGCCGACGCGATAGGGCGGTTCGTGCTCAACGATATCGATCTGCATGCGGCCAGCCTGCACCCGTGCGCCCGCTCACGCACCCCCTTGCGCTCCAGACCCCCCGGGTATCAGGACTGCGCGGCGACCCTCTTCCAGAGCGGGGGAACTCGCTGCATTGTTGGAGCCGTAGACCCTGGGGGTGTGACATGGCGGACGGTGTCGAATTCGCGCAACCGGCCGACGAACCGCGCACGCACGTGACGCTGCGGCTCATCGCGCAGGATCCGTCGGTGAGCGGGGACGATGCGAGCATCCTCACCGCCAACGTGAAGGTGCCGTGGTCTCGGATGGAGGACGGACCCCGCGGAGCCCGCCTGCACGTGGTCGACTACGACACCGCGACCGGCCGCTACGTCAAGCACGAGGCGCTCGGCAAGGACGACCTCTTCGCGGAGGCGACCGACGACGTGCTGCGCACCGACTGGGCCTTCCATGCGCAGCACGTGTACGCCACCGCCGCACGCACGCTCGCGACGTTCGAGACGGCGCTGGGCCGGCGGCTCCCCTGGGGATTCCGCAGCCACCAGCTGTTCCTCGTGCCGCACGCGTTCGCCGAGGCGAACGCCTACTACTCGTTCGAGGATCGCGCGCTGCTGTTCGGCTACGTGCCGCCCGCAGACCCGACCGGGGACACGATCTACACGTGCTTGAGCCACGACGTGGTGGTGCATGAGACCACGCACGCGGTGCTCGACGGACTGCGGGGCCGGTTCCTCGAGCCGAGCCTGCCCGACCAGGCTGCGTTCCACGAGGGCTTCGCCGACATCGTGGCGCTGCTCTCTGTGTTCTCGATGCGCCCCGTCATCGAGCAGGCGCTCGGCAAGCCCGACAAGAGCGGACGCATCCCGCGAGGCCACGTGGAGCCCGAAGCTCTCCGCAGGAACATGCTCGCCCGCGTCGCGGAGCAGATCGGCAGCGTGCTGACCCAGGGCCGCGGCGCGCTGCGGGAGTCGGCGCTGAACCCGCCGCCCGCCGACTGGGCGAAGCGGACCGACTTCCTCGAGCCGCATCGCCGCGGCGAGGTGCTGGTGGCGATCGCCTTCGATCTGCTCATCGACATCTGGTACATGCGGCTGCAGGCGCTGTTCTCGCGACCCAACGGCGAGGCGGCGACCGGCAAGGGTGTCACCGTCGACCGCGCCCGGGCCGCCGAGGAGGGCGCGAAGGCGGCGTCCCAGCTGCTCACGATGCTGATCCGGGGCCTCGACTACCTGCCGCCGGTCGAGTTCGATTTCGGCGACCTCCTCAACGCGGTGCTGCTGGCCGACAACGAGGTCGTACCCGACGACGACCTCGGCTACCGCAAGCTCCTGGTCGACGGGTTCGCCAAGGCCGGCATCAAGCTCCCGTCGGGTCGCGTGACCGACGTGCTCGAATCGGAGCTGCCCCCGCGCTACCTCGGGATCAACTTCGCCGGGCTCCGCAGCGACCGCGACGAGGTGTCGCGCTTCCTCTGGCAGAACGCCCGCCGCCTCGACGTGTCGACCGACTACTACACGGTGATCGAGTCGGTGCTGCCGACGCAGCGGATCGGTCCCGACGGGCTCATCGTGCCGGAGTCGGTGGCCACCTACGTGCAGATGGCCGACATGACCGCACGCGAGTTCACCGACGAGTCGGGGCTCCAGCTCTCCCCGGTGATCGATCCGCTCACGCCCGTGCAGCTGTTCGGCGGCGGGACGCTGATCTTCGACCAGTTCGGCCGGCTCAAGCTGCACATCCACAAGCGGCTGGACGACTGGCGTCGCCAGCAGCTGCGGCTCGACCACCTCGCCCGCACCGGCCGCATGGACTCGCGGCGCCGCCTCGGCTTCTCGGACGGGGCCGCCCGCGGGCAGACCTTCGCCGAGCTGCACCGCACCGAACAGAGCTCCGGGGAGTCATGGTGAGCACTCCGATCCGCGTTCGCGTCCGCATGTACCAGGTCGGCTTCGGGGATTGCTTCCTGGTGTCGGTGGAGTACGACGAGCCCCTCGCCGACGGCCGCTCCGAGCGGCACATCCTCATCGACTACGGCACGAGCCACTCGCCCCGCGAAGGCATGGCCCGCGGCCGCATGGGCGACATCGCCGCACTCATCCAGAAGCACACCGAGGGCGAGCTCGACGTGCTCGTCGTGACACATCGGCACCGCGACCACCTGCGCGGGTTCGAGGTCGACGCGGGTGCCGCGATCATGAAGAAGCTCGCCCCCAAGCTCGTGCTGCGGTCGTGGACCGAGGATCCGGTGCTCTCGGCGACGGCGAACGGCCCGGGCGACCCGGGCCTCGGTGCGGCCGAGCCGCCGAACGGCCTCAGCAGCGCGTCCGTGCGGTACGCCGCGCTGCTGGCGCAGGCGCAGGAGCACGTCGCGAAGCTGACCCAGCTCGTGGGGCTCGACGACGAGGTCAGGGCCGCCGCCGAGGACCAGCTCAAGAACGCCGAGGCGGTGGCGCTGCTGGACGAGCTCTCGCTCGGCGAGCGGGGCCGCTACCTGCACGCCGGGATGGAGTCGGGCATCGACGACCTGGTCCCGGGGATGCAGTCGACCGTGCTCGGCCCGCCGACCGTGGACCAGGACCCGCGCGTCGCGAAGCAGCGCGAGGACGATCCGGAGTACTGGCTCCGTGCGCTCGGCGCCTCACTGCGCGTCGTCGGCTCGGCCGCCGACGCCGGCGCCCCCGCCCCGATCGCACACGGTCCCGGCCCGGTGAGCTGGCTCATCGACCGCCTCGCGAGCCAGCGGTCGCAGTCGGCGGCGCGCCTCGTGCGTGACCTCGACGACGCCCTCAACAACACCAGCATCATCCTGCTGCTGAAGGTCGGGGGCCTGTCGATGCTGTTCCCGGGCGATGCGCAGATCGAGAACTGGCGGCTCACACTCGAGCGGCTCAAGGACGAGCCGCAGCTTCGCGAGCGGCTCGCCGGCATCGACCTGTACAAGGTCGGTCACCACGGCAGCCGCAACGCCACACCCCGCTCGCTGCACGCGCTGTGGAAGGACCGGGGGCCCGAACAGCCACGGCTCGCCGCTGTCATGTCGACCCGCCAGGACGTCCACGGCGAGGGCGACGGCGCCGTGCCGCAGCCGCAGCTCGTCACCGCGCTCCGCGAGGTCGCCGATCTGTACTCGACCGACGACCTCGTCGGCGGGGAGGAATGGATCGAGCTCGAGGCCGACGCAGCCCACGGCCCCTTCCGCCTCGTCCCGTTCGTCAAAGACGCGTGAACGGATGCTGCAGCCCCCGGTCGTTGAGCGAGCTTGCGAGTCGAACGCGCAGCATCCGTCCGTCCACCCGACGTCTTGGCTGCTCACCTGTCACGAAGTGCTGACCGGTCCGGCGCTTCGTGACAGGTGAGCGGCAGTCTCCTCAGTCCGCGAGCGCCTCGACCGGCGCGACCCGCGTGGCGAGCCGCGTCGGCACGACCGCCGCAACGAGGGTGAGCACCGCCGTGGCCACCACGATGATCGCCACCGGCAGCCACGGCACGGCGGGAGCGACCAGGGTCGGCGCCGAGAAGGACGGCGGCATCGGCACGGCCCCCAGCAGCGACTGCGCCCCGGCCCAGCCGTAGGCGATGCCGAGCATGAGTCCCGTGACGGTCGCGGTGATCGTGATGTGCGCCGCCTCCAGCAGCACCGTGCGTCGCACCTGCCCCGTCGAGACGCCGAGCGCCCGCAGGAGCCCGAGCTCACGGCGACGCTGCACCACGCCGATCGTCAGGAGGTTCACGAGCCCGACCGCAGCGATGACGGCGGATACCGCGACGAGTCCCATCATGATCCCGGCGAACGTGTCGAGGAGGGTGGTCATCTCCTGCGGTGCCTCGCCGCCGGCCGACGTCGTCAGCACGGCCTTCACGGTCTCGAGCGCGACGGCGAACATCGTCACGAGCGTCACGCCCATCACAACGCCGATCGCCATGCGGCTGGAGCGCTCGGGGTAGCGCAGCGCGTTCTCCGACGCCAGGCGCGCGGTCGCCGACGACCCGAAGAGCTTGCCCACGAGCCGCAGCATCGGGGGCATGACGAGCGTCGCACCGAGCGCCAGGCCGGTGAACGAGAAGATCCCGCCGAAGAAGGCGACGACCACGCCGAGCGGAGAGACGAGCCCGATCGCGATGCCTGCCGCCAGCAGTGCCCCGCCGATCGCGAACAGCGTGATCGCGGCGCCGTTGCGGGCTCCCTTGCGGGTGAACGCGTCATGGGATGCCTCGACCGAGCCGCCCAGGGCCTGCAGCGGCGTGACGGTCAGCACGCGCCGGGACCCCGCCCACGCCGCGGCCCACGTCGTGAGCGCGACAACCGCCGCCGGGACCACGAGCACCGGCTGGACGACGGTGTACTCCACATCCTCGATGCCGAACGCGACACCCGCGAGCATGACACCTGCCCACGATGCGAGCGTGCCGCCGACGAGCCCGAGCACGGCGCCGATGACGCCGATGACAAGCCCCTGGCGGGCGACCTCGGATCGCTGGGAGCGCGCCGAGGCGCCGATCAGCCGCAGCAGCGCGATGCGACGCGTGCGCCCCGCGATGACCGTCGCGAACGTGTTCGCGGTGACGATGGCCGCGACGTACACCGCCACGCCGATGAGCAGGAAGCTCATGATCGCGAGCACCGCGGCAAGCGTGCCGCTGTCGCCGATGAACGGATCGGCCTTCAGCACGGCGGCGATGAACCCGGTCGCGCTCAGCAGGATGGCGCCGAACGCGCTCGAGATCGCGGCGACCAGGACGCTCGCCCCCATGCCGCGCTCCCGCAGCCACGCGAGCGGCGACGTGGCGCTTCGCGGAACGGATGCCGCGGGCCGCGGGGAGCGCTGCGTCTCGGCGACCGCGGTCACGATGCCACCGCCGCGGCACCCGCGCCGAGTTCGGACGCGAGCATGTAGGCCGAGATCTCCTCGGCGCTCTGGCGGGGCTTGTCGGCGACGATGCGCCCGTCGCCGAGGAACAGCACGCGGTCCGCGTGCGAGGCCGCGACCGGGTCGTGCGTGACCATGGCGATGGACTGGCCGTGCTCGCGCGTGGCGGCGGCGAGGAGCGTGAGCACCTCACGGCCCGAGCGCGAGTCGAGGTTTCCGGTGGGCTCGTCGGCGAACACCAGGTCGGGCGAGGTCGCGAGCGCACGGGCGATCGCGACGCGCTGCTGCTGGCCGCCCGAGAGCTGATGGGGGCGGTGGTTCAGGCGTGACGCGAGTCCCAGGCGCTCGACGAGGCCGTCGATGCGCGCCCGCTCGAGCGTCGTGGGGCGGCGGCCGTCGAGGTCGAACGGCAGCAGGATGTTGCCGAGCGCGTCGAGGGTGGGCACGAGGTTGAACGCCTGGAACACGAACCCCACACGGCGGCGCCGCAGGATCGTGAGCTCGAGGTCCGAGAGGCCGGTGATGTCGGTGTCGCCGATCCACGCGCGCCCCGACGACGGCGCATCGAGCCCCGCCATGATGTGCATGAGCGTCGACTTGCCCGAGCCCGACGGGCCCATGATCGCGGTGAACTCGCCGCGGCGGATGCCGACGCTCACTCCGTCGAGCGCGTGCACCGTGCTCTCGCCGGCGCCGTAGGTCTTGGTGAGCTGCTGCACCCGGGCGGCAAGGCCCAGGTCGGTCGATGAGAGTTCCATGCTTCGACGGTAGGAACGACCCGGTGTCGCCCGCGTCGCCCGGGAGAGGCATCCGTCTACATCTCGAGGATGACCTTCCGCGCGTCAGTGCTCAGGACTAGCCTCACGGGGAGCCGGACCACCGACGCGAGGAGCAACGATGCCCGCCACGCCCCTGCCGCCGAGCGGCGACCTGCCCAGCGGCCCGAAGACGTGCGACGCGAGCGGCATGGCCGAGATCCACCGGCTGTTCCGGCGGGGCTTCGGCGAGGGTCCTGACCTCGTCCGCCGCGTGAGTGAGGGCGATACCGGGCACGCGGAGGTCGTGGCGACCCAGCTCGAGACGCTGTCGCTGGGTCTGCACGCCCACCATGAGGGCGAGGACGAGCGCCTGTGGCCCGCGCTCGACGAGCGCGCACCGTCGTGCGCTGCGCACGTCGAGCGCATGAAGGCCCAGCACGCCGAACTGCTCGTGCACCTGACGGCGCTCGACCGAGCGCTGCCCGCGTGGCGGGCTTCGGCGAAGGCGACGGATGCGGAACCCGTGCTCTCCGCCCTCGCCGGCGTGAACGAGGCCATGGCCGTGCACCTCCCCGACGAGGAGACCAACATCGTGCCGGTGATGGAGTACACCATCACCGAGCCCGAGATCGAGTGGTTCGCGGAGCACGGGCGCAAGGCGATCCCGAAGGGCCAGACGTGGCAGCAGCTCGGCGAGATCCTCGCGGCGCAGCCCGACGGCGGCGACGAGTGGCTCCACAAACACATGCCCGCGCCCGGACGCCTGGCGTGGCGGCTGATCGGGCGACGCGCCTACGCCAAGCATCGCAGAGCCCTCGAGGGTCGCTGAGCGCTACACGAGGCCGTGCTCGAAGGCGAAGACGACGAGCTGCACGCGGTCGCGCAGGCCGAGCTTCGTGAGGATGCGGCTGATGTGCGTCTTCACCGTCGCCTCCGACAGATATTCGCGCGCAGCGATCTCGGCATTGGAGAGGCCGCGCGCGGCGAGCGCGAAGATCTCGCGCTCGCGCTCGGTGAGCTCCGCGTAGGCGGCCGGGACCGGCCGCGGCGCAGCATCCGTGAACCTCTCGAACAGCTCTCGGGTGGCGGATGCTGCGATCACGGCCGACCCCGCGTGCACGGTGCGGATCGCCGCGAGGAGGAACTCGGGGTCGGCGTCCTTGAGGAGGAACCCGCTCGCCCCCTGGCGGATCGCCCGGGCGGCGGCCTCGTCGAGGTCGAACGTCGTCAGCATCACGATGCGCGGGGGCTCGGGGTCGGCGAGCAGCTCGGCCGTGGCCGCGAGGCCGTCCATGACGGGCATGCGGATGTCCATGAGCACGACGTCGGGGCGTGACTGACGCACCGCTCCGATCGCCTCACGGCCGTCGGATGCCTCGGCGACGACCTCGAGGTCGGGCTGCGAGTCGACGAGCATGCGGATGCCGGCGCGGAACAGCGACTGGTCGTCGACGAGCGCGACGCGGATCATGCGGGTCCTCCGAGGGGAATGGTGGCACGGACGATGAAGGCGCCGCCTTCGTCGGCCGCGTCGAGCCGGCCGCCGGCGAGTTGGGCGCGCTCGCGCATGCCGATGATGCCGTGGCCGGACCGTCCGGGCTGCGAACCCGGCGTGACGGGGTTGCGGACGTCGAGCTCGACGCGGTCGGGGAGCCAGGACAGCCGCACGTCGACCGAGCCCGCGGGAGCGCCGTGCCGGAGCGCGTTGGTGAGCGCCTCCTGCAGGATGCGGTACACCGCGAGCTGCACCGCAGCCGGCGGCTCCCCCGGGGGCGCCGGGTCGACGTCGACCCGCAGCTGCACCCCGGCGGTGCGCACCTGCGCGTACAGTTCCTCGAGATCGGCGATGGTGGGCTGCGGCCCGTCGCCCTGCCGGTGCCGCAGCTGCCCGAGCAGCAGCCGCACGTCGGCGAGGGCCGAGCGGGCGGTGGTCGAGATCGTCGCGAGCGCGTCGGTGGCGATCGCCGGATCGGATGCCGCCGCGTAGCGCGCCCCGTCGGCCTGGGCGATGACCACCGCGAGGGAGTGGGCGACGACGTCGTGCATGTCGCGGGCGATGCGCACGCGTTCCTGCTCGGCGATCGTCTCGGCCTCGGCGCGCTGCTGCGCGTCGCGGTTCTCCCGCGCGCGGACCGCCGTGCGCACGAGTGCGCCGATCGTCCACGAGAGCCCGAGAGCGAACGCCGCCGCCACGAGCAGGACGAGCGCGAGCGGCAGTGTCTGCCACGACAGCCCGCCGCCGGCGAAGACGGGGCCCGCGAACAGGTACACGGTGATGACGAGCGCGCCCACGAGCGCCGATGCGAAGCCCGCCCAGTAGACGATCCGCGAGCCGTACGCGGCCGTGGCGTAGAGCACCCCGAAGATCGCCAGGTCGGAGAAGCTCGGCGGCCGACCCAGGCTCATCTGCACGAGCGCGCCCACCCAGGCGATGCCGAGAGCGAGCGGTGGCGACAGGCGCCGCAGGGCCAGCGCACCGCTGAAGAGGGCGGCGACCAGCAGCGAGAACCAGGCCTGGCCGATCGCGCCGAAGGTGTATCCGAGGCCCGCCCCGCCGGTTGCGAGCACCGTCTCGATGGGCCACGCGATCACGAAGAAGACGACGCCGACCGAGACGTCCACGACGATCTGGAAGGTCCTCATGCGGCGCAACACCGTCTCACGCTACGCGAGCACGCAGGGCCGCGGCATCCGTCGTGCGCTGTAGCGCGGCCGCGCGGCATCCGCCGAGCGATGTACGCACCGCTTGCCGGGGATTCGGCCCACCGGATCCATAAGGTCGGCTGGACCGACCATTGCGCCGCACCGGGCGAGGCTTTACTGTCGCGTCACAGGCCGAAACCGACGGGAAACGTCGGATCGCCAGGATCGGGAAGCGGGGCTGCTCCATCGATCGGACCCCGCCCGACCCGCCCGAGGGACGGACGAGCACGGCACCAGCCGGTTCACGAACGGAGAGACGATGACGACGGTACGCGCGGCGATTTCGCAGACCACCTGGACGGGCGACAAGGAGTCGATGCTCGACAAGCACGAAGGCTTCGCGCGGGATGCCGCGAGCCAGGGTGCCCAGGTGGTGTGCTTCCAGGAGCTGTTCTACGGCCCGTACTTCGGGATCACGCAGGACAAGAAGTACTACCGCTTCGCGGAGTCGTCGGAGGGGCCGATCGTGCAGCGCTTCGCCGCCCTGGCCAAGGAGCTCGGGATCGTGACCGTGCTGCCGATCTACGAGGAGGCGGAGACCGGCGTCTACTACAACACGTCGGTGCTGGTGGACGCCGACGGGACGATCCTCGGCAAGTACCGCAAGCACCACCTCCCCCACCTCGATCGGTTCTGGGAGAAGTTCTACTTCCGCCCCGGCAACCTCGGCTACCCGGTGTTCGACACCGCCGTCGGACGGGTCGGCATGTACATCTGCTACGACCGCCACTTCCCCGAGGGGTGGCGCGAGCTCGGCCTCGGCGACGCGCACATCGTGTTCAACCCGAACGCGACCAAGCCCGGGCTCTCGAATCGGCTGTGGGAGGTCGAGGGGCCCGCCGCGGCTGTCGCCAACGGCTACTTCGTGCTGCAGCCCAACCGCGTGGGTCGGGAGGACAACGAGTACGGCGACCTGGCCGTCGACTTCTACGGCACGAGCCAGGTGATCGACCCGCGCGGCAACTTCGTCGGCGAGCGCGGCTCGGGCGAGCACGAGGAGCTGCTCGTACGCGACCTCGACATGGAGATGGTGCGCGAGATGCGCGACGACTGGCAGTTCTACCGCGACCGCCGACCCGACTCGTACACCCGGATCGCGAAGCCCTGAGGCGGGAGGACAGACATGACCACCACACTCATCAAGGGCGGCACCGTCGTCTCGGCGACCGGCCGCGGCGAGGCCGACGTGCTCATCGACGGCGAGACGATCGCCGCGGTGCTCGCGCCCGGCTCGCAGCTTCTCGGAACGGATGTCGCAGCGTCCGTCGACACCGTCATCGACGCGACCGGCAAGTACGTGATCCCGGGCGGCATCGACGCGCACACCCACATGGAGCTTCCGTTCGGCGGCACCAACGCGTCCGATACGTTCGAGACCGGCACGCGGGCCGCCGCATGGGGCGGCACGACGTCGATCATCGACTTCGCCGTGCAGCGCTACGGCGAGCGCGTGCAGGACGGCCTGGCCGCCTGGCACGAGAAGGCGGCGGGCAACTGCGCGATCGACTACGGCTTCCACCAGATCGTCGGCGGCGTCGACGACGACTCGCTCGCCGCGATGCGCGGTCTCGTCGACGAGGGGGTGTCCAGCTTCAAGCTCTTCATGGCCTATCCGGGCGTCTTCTACTCCGACGACGCCCAGGTGCTGAAGGCGATGCAGGTCTCGCAGGAGACCGGACTTCTCACGATGATGCACGCCGAGAACGGCCCGGCGATCGACGTGCTGGCGGCGCAGCTCGCCGAGGCCGGCAAGAAGGCGCCGTACTACCACGGCATCGCCCGCGCGTGGCAGATGGAGGAGGAGGCGACGCACCGCGCGATCATGCTCGCGAACCTCACCGGCGCCCCGCTGTACGTCGTGCACGTGAGCGCGAAGCAGGCCGTGGAGCAGCTCGCCTGGGCACGCGATCAGGGCTGGAACGTGTTCGGCGAGACGTGTCCGCAGTACCTGTACCTGTCGCTCGAGGAGCAGCTGGGTGCGTTCAGCGAGGAGTGGGGGCAGTTCGAGGGCGCCAAGTGGGTGTGCTCGACGCCGTTGCGTTCGCGGCAGGAGGGGCACCAGCACCACATGTGGCAGGCGCTGCGCACCAACGACATCCAGATGGTGTCGACCGACCACTGCCCGTTCTGCATGAAGGGCCAGAAGGACCTCGGCCTCGACGACTTCCGCGCGATCCCGAACGGCATCGGCTCGGTCGAGCACCGCATGGACCTCATGTACCAGGGCGTGGTGACCGGAAAGATCACGCTGGAGCGCTGGGTCGAGCTCACCTCGACCACGCCGGCGCGCATGTTCGGCCTGTACGGCCGCAAGGGCGTCATCCAGCCCGGCGCCGACGGCGACGTCGTGGTCTACGACCCGAACGGACACACGTCCATCGGCTTCGGCGAGGGCCGCACGCACCACATGAACATGGACCACTCCGCGTGGGAGGGCTACGAGATCGACGGGCACGTCGACACCGTCATCTCGCGCGGCAAGGTCGTGGTCGACGACGGCCAGTACCTCGGCGCCAAGGGCGACGGCCGGTTCCTCAAGCGCGGCCTCAGCCAGTACCTGATCTAAGGGGTCCCAGATGGATTTCGGTGTCGTCCTCCAGACCAATCCGCCTGCGGCGCGGACGGTGCAGCTCGCGAAGCTCGCCGAAGCGCACGGCTTCAGTCATGTGTGGACCTTCGACTCGCACCTGCTGTGGCAGGAGCCGTACGTCATCCACTCCGCGATCCTCGCCGAGACCAAGCGGGTCACCGTGGGGCCGTTCGTGACCAACCCGGCGACGAGGGACTGGACGGTGACGGCATCCGTCTTCGCCACGCTCAACGAGATGTACGGCAACCGCACGATCTGCGGCATCGGCCGCGGCGACTCGGCGGTGCGGGTGACGAACGGCGCACCCACGACGATGGCCGAGCTGCGCGAGTCGATCCACGTGATCCGCGAGCTCGCGAACTCCCGGCAGGTCGAGTACAAGGGGGCGACGCTGCAGTTCCCGTGGAGCCGCGGCTCCGAGCTGGACGTGTGGGTCGCGGCGTACGGGCCGATGGCGCTCAAGCTCACCGGAGAGGTGGGGGACGGCTTCATCCTGCAGCTCGCGGACGTCGACATCGCCGCCTGGATGATCAAGACGGTGAAGGATGCCGCGGCCGCCGCCGGCCGAGACCCCGACTCGCTGGCATTCTGCGTGGCGGCGCCGATGTACATCGGCGACGACTGGGACCACATGCGCGAGCAGTGCCGCTGGTTCGGCGGAATGGTCGGCAACCATGTCGCCGACATCGTGGCGAAGTACGGCCATCATGGCGAGGGGGTGCCCGAGGCGCTCACCGACTACATCGAACGACGCCAGGGTTACGACTACAACACCCACGGCAAAGCGGACAACGACCACGTCGACTTCGTTCCGGACGACATCGTGGACCGGTTCTGCATCCTCGGGACGGCGTCCGAGCACATCGCGAAGCTCGAGCAGCTGCGCGAGCTGGGTGTGACCCAGTTCGCCGGGTACCTTCAGCACGACAACAAGGAGGAGACCCTCCGCGTCTACGGCGAGACCGTCATCCCCGCACTGCAGACGCACGTGACGGCGAAGAAGTGACGGCCGCATGAGGCCCGTCGGCTGGTCGGCCCGACGACAGGGCGAGCTGCGGGGATGGATCGCGGCGGGATGGGGCGCCCTCGGGGTGCTCGCCGTCCTCGTGCTGTGGGAGCTGTACAAGTTCGCCGGGCCGAGCGAAGGCTTCATCGTCGGCGCGGTGCCGGGAGAATCCGGCTCGGGTGTCATGCTCCTACCCCGCACGCACGACCGCGCGATGCCGCACGTGTGGGACATGGCCGCGCGCCTGTTCGCCCCGACCAGCGGCGGCGACACCCCACCGCTGTGGGTCTCGGTGGCGGGTGCGGCGCTCGTGACGCTCGGGATCGCCGCCGTCGGGTGGCTGATCGGCGTCGCCGTGGGCGCGGTGCTGGGTCTTGTGATGCAGCGCTGGCGGTTGCTGGAGTGGGGGCTTCTCCCTTGGATCGTGGTGAGCCAGATCGTGCCGCTCATCGCCTTCGCGCCCGTCGTCAACGCGATCGGCAACCAGATCGACCGCGGCGGCGGCACCTGGCCGCAGTGGCTGTCGGTCGCGGTCATCGCGTCGTACCTCGCTTTCTTCCCGGTCGCGGTCGGCGTGCTGCGCGGACTCGCGTCGCCGGACCGCATCCACCTCGACCTCATGAACAGCTACGCCGCCGGCTACTGGGCGACCCTGCTCCGGCTGCGCCTTCCCGCCGCGGTTCCCCACCTGCTGCCGGCGCTCCGGCTCGCGGCCGCGAACGCGGTGCTCGGCGCCGTCGTCGCCGAGGTGTCGATCGGCATGCGCGGAGGCATCGGCCGCATGCTCATCCAGCTCGCGGGCCAGGCCTCGTCGGACCCCGCGGCGCCGTGGGGTCCCACCTTCGGCTCGATCGCACTCGGCCTCATCGCCGCCGGCTCCGTCGCCCTCATCGGCCTCGGACTCGCCAACTACCGCAGAGGAGAAGCGACCGCATGACGGAGCTCGCAGTCCATGCCGCCGGCGTCGGGAAGGTCTTCCCGACGAAGACCGGGGAGGTCGTCGCACTGACCGACGTCGAGCTCGAGGTCTCGGCCGGAGAATTCGTGTCGCTCATCGGTCCGTCGGGCTGCGGCAAGTCGACCCTGCTGCGACTCATCGCCGACCTCGACCAGGCGACGAGCGGCACCCTCGAGATCTTCGGCAAGCCCGCCAAGCGCGCCCGCATCGACCAGGACTACGGCATCGCGTTCCAGCAGGCCGGACTCCTCCCCTGGCGTACCGTCGGAGCGAACATCGGGCTCCCCCTCGAACTCCACGGCACCGGCAAGGCGGACCGGGCCGCACGCATCGCGGAGCTCGCGGAGCTCGTCGGCCTCTCGGACTTCGTCGACCGCTACCCCGATCAGCTCTCCGGCGGCATGCAGCAGCGCGTCGCGATCGCGCGGGCGCTTGCCGCACGGCCGAAGCTGCTCCTCATGGACGAGCCGTTCGGCGCGCTCGACGAGATGACGCGCGAGCGCCTGCAGTCCGAACTCACGCGCATCGCCGCCGAGACCTCCGCCGCCGTGGTGTTCGTGACCCACTCCATCCCCGAGGCGGTGTTCCTGTCCGACCGCGTCGTCGTGATGAGCCCTCGACCTGGCCGCATCACCGACGTCATCGAGACGGGCCTCGGCGATGTACGCGACGAGGCCTTACGCGAATCCACCGGGTTCTTCGACCGCGTCACCGCGGTCCGAGAGGCGCTGCACGGCACTCCGGTCACGAGGGCGAGCGAATCATGACCGATGCGGATGCTGCGACCACGATGCTCCCGGCTCCACCGGAGCCGTCCGGCAACGCGCCGCGGCCGATGCCGGCAGAACGCGAGCTTCCGGGCTGGCTGAAGTGGGTGGCGCCCATCGTGGTCGGCATCCTGATCCTCGCGATCTGGATCTTCTGGGTCGACGTTCTCGGCACCGCGCCACGCATGCTGCCGAGCCCCATCGCGATCGCCGAGGAGTTCGTGAGGCGCTTCCCGATCATCCTCGACGACATGAAGATCACGGCCACGAATGCGCTGATCGGCCTCGTCGTCGGCTCGCTCCTCGCGCTGCTCTTCGCCGGTCTCGCCGCGGCCGCCAAGCCCGTCGACGGCATGCTCGCACCCCTCGTGTCGGCACTGGCCGTGATCCCGATCGTCGCGGTTACGCCGATCCTCAACACGATGTTCGGCGCTTCCAGCCAGTTCGGGCGCCAGGCAGTGGCGACGATCGCGGCCTTCATCCCGGTGTTCGTCAACGTGCTGCGAGGGCTCAGGCAGACCCGCCCGGTGCACCGCGACCTCCTCCGCGCCTCGGCGGCCTCAAGCTGGCAGACCTTCCGCGTGCTGACGCTTCCGACGGCGCTGCCGTACCTCATGACGGGCCTGCGCATCGCGAGCTCGCTCGCCGTGATCGCCGCGCTCGTGGCCGAGTACTTCGGCGGCCCCGCCGACGGCATCGGCACGGCGATCGCCACCTACGCGAAATCCGGCCGCGCCGCACTGGCGTGGGCGTACGTGCTGGGCGGCATCATCATCGGCCTCGTGTTCTTCCTCGTCACCTCGCTCCTGGAGCGGCTCGCGACGAGGCGGTCGTCGGCCTGAAGAGTCCCGAAACCGAGGGAAGACAACGCACCACACGAAAGGAACGCAATGAGACACAGCATCAGACGCGGCCTGGCCGCAGCATCCGTGTTCACCGTCGCGGCACTCGCGCTCGCGGCGTGCGCCGGTTCCGGTGACTCCGCCGACGACGGGGGCGGCGGGAGCGAGGACTTCGAGCCGCTCACGTCGATCAAGCTGCAGCTGCAGTGGCTGCCGCAGGCGCAGTTCGCGGGGTACTACGTCGCCCAGGAGAAGGGCTACTTCGAGGAGGAGGGCTTCGACGAGGTCGAGATCGTCCCGTCGGGCGGCGACATCGTGCCACAGGACGCGCTCGTCGCCGGCGACGTCGACTTCGCCATCGCGTGGGTTCCCAAGGTGCTCGGCACACTCGAGGCCACCGGCGTCGAGCTCACCGACATCGCACAGGTGTTCCAGAAGTCCGGCACGCTGCAGGTGTCGTGGAAGGGCGACGGCATCGAATCGGTCGCGGACTTCGAGGGCAAGCGGATCGGCTCGTGGGGGTTCGGCAACGAGTGGGAGATCTTCGCGGCGATGGCCGCGGAGGACCTCGACTCGACCACGGTGTCGATCACCACGCAGGACTTCTCCATGAACGCCCTCCTGGACAGGGACGTGGACGCCGCCCAGGCGATGACGTACAACGAGTGGGCGCAGATCCTCGAGGTCGTGAACCCCGCCACCGGGGAGCTCTACCAGCCCGAGGACTTCGATGTCATCTCGTACGAGGAGACCGACGGGGCCATGCTGCAGGACGCCATCTGGGCCGACACGCAGCGCCTCGAGGACGACCCGGCGTACGCCGACGCCGCCGTGCGGTTCCTCAAGGCCGTCACCAAGGGCTGGATCTTCGCGCGCGACAATCCCGAGGAGGCCGCGTCGATCGTCTACGACATCGCCTCCAACGCCGAGGCGGCGTTCCCCGTCGGCCCGGTGCACCAGCAGTGGCAGATGAACGAGGTCAACAAGCTCATCTGGACGGGCGCCGACTTCGGCCTGGTCGACAAGGCCGCGTGGGACAAGACGGTCGCGGGCGCGCTGTCGGCGAAGAACCAGGACGACCTCGAGCTCATCACGACCGAACCCGCCGCCTCGGCCTACTCGAACGAGTACATCGAGAAGGCGCTGGCCGCGCTGAAGGACGAGGGCGTCGAGGTCGCCGGCGAATACACGCCGATCGAGGTCACCCTCACCGAGGGCGGCCAGTAGGTCAGAGCGCGTTTCGTCTCGCTCGTTCCTCGCCCGCTCAACGACCGGTGTTCTCGGGCGTTGAGCGGGCGAAGCGAGACGAAACGCCCTTGACCCGCCGACGGAGAAAGGGAAGCGTGGCCGCATGACCGAAGACCTCGACGCCCTCGCGAAAGACCTGGATCGCGAGTATGTGTTCCACTCGTGGTCCGCGCAGGCGGGCCTTGACCTCCCTGTGATCGCCGGCGGCTCGGGCGCCGTCGTGTGGGACCATGCCGG
Organism: Microbacterium sp. BE35; assembly: GCF_031457705.1. Lineage (NCBI taxonomy): Bacteria > Bacillati > Actinomycetota > Actinomycetes > Micrococcales > Microbacteriaceae > Microbacterium > Microbacterium sp. BE35. The sequence continues at coordinate 174,689 of NZ_JAVDXD010000002.1, read as the reverse complement.
CAATCGCATGCTCGACTTCTCGAGCCAACTGGTCAACGTGAACATCGGGCATCAGCATCCTGCTGTCGTCGCCGCCATCCGCGAGCAGGCCGACGAGCTCGCCACGATCGGCCCCGCCACCGCGAATCTCGCCCGCGGACGCGCAGCGCAGCGCATCCTCGACAAGGCTCCCGACGGGTTCGCGAAGGTGTTCTTCACCAACGGCGGCGCCGACGCGATCGAGAACGCCATCCGGATGGCCCGGCTTCACACCGGTCGCGACACGGTGCTGTCGACGTATCGCTCGTACCACGGCAACACCGGTGCGGCGATCGTCGCGACGGGCGACTGGCGCCGGATGCCGAACCAGTTCGCCCGCGGACACGTGCACTTCTTCGGGCCGTTCCTCTATCGCACCGAGTTCTGGGCGACGACCCCCGAGGAGGAGTCCGAGCGGGCGCTGCAGCACCTCGAACGCGTCATCCAGTCCGAGGGGCCGTCCACGATCGCGGCACTGCTGCTCGAGTCGATCCCCGGCACGGCCGGCATCATGCTGCCGCCGCCGGGCTACCTCGCGGGCGTGCGGGCGCTGGCCGACAAGTACGGGATCGTCCTGATCCTCGACGAGGTCATGGCGGGGTTCGGTCGCACCGGCCGCTGGTTCGCGTTCCAGGGCTACGACGTCGTGCCCGACCTCATCACCTTCGCGAAGGGCGTGAACTCGGGGTACGTGCCGGTCGGCGGCGTGATCATCTCACCCGAGATCTCGGCGACGTTCGACGACCGCGTCTTCCCCGGCGGACTCACGTACTCCGGTCATCCCCTGGCCGCGGCATCCATCATCGCCGCCATCGACGCGATGGAGTCGGAGGGCATCGTCGACAACGCGCGCCGCGTCGGCGAGGACGCGATCGGGCCCGGGCTCGCGGCGCTGGCGGAGAAGCATCCGCTCATCGGCGAGGTGCGGGGCGAGGGCGTGTTCTGGGCCCTCGACCTCGTGACCGACCGCGAGAGCCGCGAGCCGGTCGGTGCCGACGTGATCGGACGCCTCAAGAAGGAGCTCACCTCGCGGGGCCTGCTGCCCTTCGCCGCGGAGAACCGCATCCACGTCGTGCCGCCCTGCGTGGTGACCGACGGGGAGGTGCAGGAGGCGATGTCGATCTACGATGAAGCCTTGACGAGAGTCGAAGGCGACCTCGCGTGACACGTGCACGCCCTCTCACGAGGAGGGCTTCCGAAGGAGGAACACGATGACTGACACCCTGCCGCGCACCGAGACGGCGGTTCTCGACCACTGGATCAACGGCGCGCCCTGGGCCGGGGCATCCGAGCGCACCGGCCAGGTGTTCAACCCCGCACTCGGGACGGTCCAGAAGGAGGTGCGGTTCGCGTCGCGCGAAGACGTCGGAGAGGCGGTGGATGCTGCGTCCGCGGCGTGGCTGCAGTGGCGCGACGCCTCGATCGCCAAGCGCCAGGGCGTGCTCTTCGCGTTCCGCGAGCTGCTCAATGCCCGCAAGGAGGAGCTCGCCGAGATCCTCACCGCGGAACACGGCAAGGTGCTCTCCGACGCGCGCGGCGAGATCGCCCGCGGCATGGAGGTCGTCGAGTTCGCGTGCGGTCTCGGGCACCTGACCAAGGGCGCGTACTCCGAGAACGTGTCGACCGGCATCGACGTGTACACGCTGCGCCAGCCGCTGGGCGTGGTCGGCATCATCAGCCCGTTCAACTTCCCGGCCATGGTGCCGCTGTGGTTCTTCTCGATCGCGCTCGCCGCCGGCAACGCCGTCGTGCTCAAGCCCTCCGAGAAGGACCCGACCGCCGCGAACTGGCTCGCGGGCCTGCTCACCGAGGCAGGACTCCCCGACGGCGTCTTCAACGTCGTGCACGGCGACAAGGAGGCGGTCGATGCGCTCCTCGAGCACCCCGACGTGCGGGCGATCTCGTTCGTCGGCTCGACCCCGATCGCCAAGTACGTCTACGAGACCGCGACCTCGCACGGCAAGCGCGTGCAGGCGCTCGGCGGCGCGAAGAACCACATGCTCGTCCTCCCGGACGCCGACCTCGACCTCGCCGCCGACGCCGCCGTGAACGCCGGCTTCGGCTCGGCCGGCGAGCGCTGCATGGCGATCTCGGTCGTCCTGGCGGTCGACACCGTCGCCGACGCGTTCGTGGCGAAGGTCGCCGAGCGCATGGCAGGCCTCAAGGTGGGCGACGGCACCCGCGGCTGCGACATGGGCCCACTCATCACGGGTCAGCACCGCGACAAGGTGACGTCGTACCTCGACGTCGCGGACGCCGACGGCGCCTCGGTCGTGGTCGACGGACGCGATGTCGAGATCGACGGCGACGAGAACGGCTTCTGGCTCGGTCCGACCCTGATCGACAACGTGCCGACGACGTCGACGGTCTACTCCGACGAGATCTTCGGACCGGTGCTGTCGGTCGTGCGTGTCGAGGGCTACGAGGAGGGCCTCGGCATCATCAACTCGAGCCGCTACGGCAACGGCACCGCGATCTTCACGAACGACGGCGGTGCTGCCCGCCGCTTCCAGCGCGAGGCGACCGTCGGGATGATCGGCATCAACGTGCCGATCCCCGTCCCGGTGGCGTACCACTCGTTCGGCGGCTGGAAGGCATCGCTGTTCGGCGATGCGAAGGCGTACGGCCCGCACGGATTCGAGTTCTTCACGGCCGAGAAGGCGATCACCTCGCGGTGGCTCGACCCCTCGCACGGCGGCATCAACCTGGGCTTCCCCCAGCACGACTGACGCCGAGCCTCGCTCGTTTGAGCGAGCTTGCGAGCCGAAACGTCCTCGCACCCGCGCACTGCGCCGGGTGCGAGGACGTTTCGTCTGGAGGCGCCAGAGCGCCCTCCGCTCAACGACCGGGAGGAGGGACGGGGGCGAACACCGTCACGGCGCGCGGCACGGCGATGCACCGCAGGGTGAAGCCTCCGGGAGCGCGCTCCTCGAGCTCGCCGTCATGGACGAAGACGGACGGATGCCCCGGCTCGGGCCGCACGTGAAGCTCGAGCTCTCGCACCACGAACCGCTCGATGTCGGCGTCGCGCGGGTACAGCCCCACCGCGCGCATCACGGCCGCGGAGCGCTTGCCGAACGCGAGCGACGCGAAGGCGCGGACCTTGGATCCGCGCGCGTGGTGGATGCGCACATCCAGCGCGCCGGCGTCCGCCTCCTGCCGCTGCATCGTGGCGACACGGTCGGGATCGTTGCGGCCGACGCTCACGAAGACCGACCAGACCCGGGCTCGCCTGCCATCCCGCACGATGGTGAGCGGCTCGGCCCGCCGCAGCGCGACCGCTGTGGCGACCGCGCCGCCGATCCACTTGCCCAGGCTGCTGCGGCGCTCGCGCTCCTCGATGAGCTCCGGGTAGGCGCCCACCGACACCACGTTGAGAACCGTCATGGGGTCATCGGAGTCGGCGGTCGCCTCGGCCACGCCGACGTCGACGGTCGAACCCGCCTCGTAGGCATCGATCGCGATATCCACGCTGTCGACACCGAGCGCCCGGACGAAATGGTTGAACGTTCCGCCGGGCATCGCCAGCAGCGGGCGATCGTGCTGCCGTGCGAGGTGCGCCATGCGCGACACCGAGCCGTCGCCGCCGTAGACGCCGAGCACGTCGGGGGCGGGATCCGATCGCGTCGCCGCCGCGACGACGTCGGCGAGGTCCTCGCCCTCGCCGAGCTCGTGCATTTCTGCGGCCGGAAGTCGTTCGGCGAAGGTCGCCGCGGGATCCGACCGGATGACCGCTGAGCCGGACAGCGCGTTCCGCACGATGAGCAGACCACGGCCGTCGGAGCGTGTCCTGAGGTTCATGTCGCGAGAGTACCGAAGCGGGATCGGCCGAACCGGGGCTTGCGCCGAGGCCCGCGATCTGTCGCCCGGTCTCAGGCGGGGAGGATCGGGCGGTTCTCGTAGAAGGTCTGGAGCACGACGGTCGTACGGGTGTTGACCGACGCGGCGGCGCGGATGTCGCGGATCAGCGACTCCAGATGGCGCGGGGTCGCGACCCGCACGAGCAGGATGTAACTCGCGTCGCCCGCGATCGAGTGGCACGCCTCGATCTCGCTGAGGTGCTCGAGGAGCTCGGGCGCATTGTCGGGCTGGGCGGGGTCGAGCGGCGTGATCTCGACGAACGCCGCGAGCGGCTTTCCGACGGCCTCGGCGTCGACGAGGGTCCGGTAGCCGGTGATGACGCCGCGGCTCTCGAGCCGGCGCAGCCGCGCCTGCACGGCCGACACCGACAGTCCGACGGCTGCTGACAGGTCGGCGAGAGTGGCGCGGGCGTCCTGCGACACCTCGCGCACGATGGCGGCATCGATCGCGTCATCCAGGGCGGGCATGGCTCGACTCTAGCCGCGTGGACAGGAAAATTTCCTGCCTGATCACGCAGCCAAGGGAACTTCTCTAGAATCGGGAGGGAAACCGCACTCGAAGATCGGAGGTTCACCATGTCCAGCAGCACCCTTCACACGTCGAAGGCGATCGTCGGCGAACCCGAGGTCGTCGAGGACGCCCGCACGGCAGAGACCAGCGACGCCTGGTTGCGCCTCAAGGCCGCGGCGACCGCGATCCAGAGCCTCCAGGTGCAGGACGGATCGATTCCGGATGCTGCCGCCCACGCCGAGGCACGCGCTCTGGTGACCGAGATCACCGGCGGCATCCGCGCGCTCGCGCCCGCCTTCCCGCACGATGCCGACTACCTCTCCGCGTCGGTGCGCGACTTCGAACGCTGGATGGACCAGGGCTTCGGCGTCCCGGATTTCCTCGATTCGCTCGCAGCCTTCCAGCCTCAGCAGCAGCGGGCCGACGGCATCCGTCATCTCGTCGTGTTCCCGATGTACACGCAGAACGGCTCGCGCGACCGCCACGTCGAGGCCGTGCTCGTCGAGGTGATCTGGCCCGAGTTCATCGCGCAGCTCGAGGCCGGCGACTACGGCAACAAGCTGTTCGTGTCGCTGCGGTTCGTCGACTTCACCCCCGGGTACGACACGAACTCCGCGGTGCTGTTCCCCGAGACCGTCGCGATGCGCGAGATCCCGACCTTCACGTGGGGCGCGATCTTCCAGGACCGCGAGGCCGCACGCTACCGCCGCGTCGTGCGTGCCGCCGCCGACATCACCAAGCTCGATCTCCCCGCCGACGCCGCGCGCATGCTCGACGACCAGGAGCTCACCGAGAAGACGTTCGTGATGTGGGACATCATCCACGACCGCACCCACATGCGCGGCGACCTGCCGTTCGACCCGTTCATGATCAAGCAGCGGATGCCGTACTTCCTGTACTCGCTGGAAGAGCTGCGCTGCGACCTCACCGCGTTCCGCGAATGCGTCGCGATCGAGAAGCGCCTCGCGGCCCGGGTCGAGGCGGGCGACACGCTCGATGCCGCCGAGGCCGAGATGCTCGAGCACGCGAAGCTCGTGCAGTACGCGGTGATCTTCGACCGCATCTTCCGGTTCTCGATCACGGGCTCGCGCGTGCGCAACTACGACGGACTCGGCGGACAGCTCCTCTTCGCGTGGTTGCACCAGCGAGACGTGCTCCACTGGACCGACACCGCGCTCGCCTTCGACTGGGACGACGTGCCCGCCGCGGTGATCGCGCTCGGCGAGGCGATCGACGATCTCTACTGGCGCTCCATCGACCGGCCGAAGACCGCGCACTGGCTCGCCGCCTACGATCTGGTGCGCGGCACCCTGACGCCGAACCCCGCCTCGCAGTGGGCCCGGGGTCTCTCCGACGAGATCCTCGCCGGCGCCCCGAAGGGGTATACCGACGCGGTGATGGACGACGAGTTCCCGCTGTCGATGTTCTTCGAGGCGCTCGACAAGAAGATGAAGCCGGTCATCGAGTCGACCGCCGGGATCACCGGGCAGGATTCCTGACACCGACGGAGCGTTCTCGGCGGGGCTTCGCTGCTCGCCGAGAACGCTCATTCGCGACGTGGAAGGGTGGAGACATGAGCGTCTCGAACAGACTCGTGATCATCGCCGGCGCGACCAGCGCGTCGGGCCTCACCGCCGCACGCGTCCTTCGCGACGCCGGCGCGCGCGTGGTGGCCGTCGGGCGCGACGCGGGCAAGCTGCGCGATCTGGTCGATTCCCTGGAGACGGATCGCGCGTCCCTCGCCGGCGGCGCACCGGGGACGGTGCGCACCGAGGTGTGCGAGCTAGGTGACGAGACCGAGGTGGAGGCGCTGGCTGAGCGCGTCCACGCGACGGACGGACCTGCCGACGGGGTGCTGCATCTGGTGGGGGGCTGGCGCGGCGGAGGCGGCCTGGCGGGGCAGACCGACTCCGACTTCCGCTTCCTCGAGGGCTCCCTCACGGCGCTGCGCCACGTGAGCCGCGCGTTCGACGCCGATCTGCGGGCCTCCGAGGCGGGCAGGCTCGCCGTGGTGTCGTCCACGGCCGTGGCGCGTCCGCTCGCCGGAGGCGCCAACTACGCCGCGGTGAAGGCGGCGACCGAGGCATGGGCCCGCGCCGTCGCGCAGGGCTTCGCGAAGGACGCCCGGGACTCCGGGAAGCAGCCGGCCGCGGCATCCGTGATCTTCCGTGTGAAGAGCCTCGACGGACTCGAAGGAGCGCTCGCGCAGCGGTTCGCCGACCTCTGGCTCGCCGATGCCGCCGACATCAACGACACCATCGTCGAGCTCAGCGACCCCTCGCGGTGACGGCGGCCTGCCCGCCGCCGGCGAACTAGATTGGACACCCGTGACCACGATCCACGACCCGAACCTGCGCGGCTTCGCCAGCGACAACTACTCCGGCATCCACCCCGAAGTGCTCGCGGCGATCGCCGCCGCCAACGACGGCCACCAGGTCGCGTACGGCGACGACGTCTACACCGAGCGTCTGCAGGAAGTGATGGCCCGCCACTTCGGCGAGGGCGTCGAGGCGTACCCGGTGTTCAACGGCACCGGCGCGAACGTCGTCGGCTTGCAGTCGATGCTCCCCCGCTGGGGCGCGGTGGTCTCGGCCGGCACGGCGCACATCAACGTGGACGAGGGCGGCGCGCCCGAGCGCGTCGCCGGCATCAAACTGCTGACCGTCCCGACGGACGACGGCAAGCTCACCCCGGAGCTCATCGACCGCGAAGCGTGGGGCTGGGGCGACGAGCACCGTGCGCAGCCGCTCGCCGTGTCGATCACCCAGTCGACCGAGCTCGGCACGCTGTACACGGTCGACGAGATCACCGCGATCGCTGACCATGCCCACAGCCTCGGCATGCACCTGCACATGGACGGCTCGCGCATCTCGAACGCGGCGGCGTCCCTCGACGTGCCGTTCCGCGCGTTCACGCGGGACGCCGGCGTCGACGTGCTGAGCTTCGGCGGCACCAAGAACGGTGCGATGCTCGGCGAAGCAGTCGTGGTGCTCAACCCCGAGGCGTCGACGGGGCTCAAGTTCCTCCGCAAGCTCGACATGCAGCTCGCGTCGAAGATGCGCTTCGTGTCGGCGCAGCTGCTCGCCCTGCTCGAGGGCGACCTGTGGCTGCGCAACGCCTCGCACTCCAACGCGATGGCGCAGCGCCTGCGTGCCGGCATCGAGGCGGGCCTGGCCGACGGGTCGATCTCGGGCGTCGCCTTCACCCAGCCGACGCAGGCGAACGGCGTCTTCGCCACCCTGCCCGACGGCGTGGCCGACCGCCTGCGCACATCCTTCAAGTTCTACGACTGGGATGCGGCGAAGAACGAGGTGCGCTGGATGTGCAGCTTCGACACCTCCGAGAACGACATCGACGCCTTCCTCGCGGCCATCGCCCGCGAGACCTCGGCCGCCTGACCCCGGGCGCCGTCGCCGCTCAACAGGTCAACCGGGCTTCTGCAGGTGCATGCGCCGCAGCCGCTCCTGCAGAACCCCGGTTGACCTGTTGCAGCCGTGGGATGGATGCCGCACACCCGAGCATCCTCGGTCGCCTCAGCGAGCGAGGAACGCGGTCGAGCGAGCTTGCGCATCGAGACGCAGAGACGAAACGCGCCTGACCTTGCGCAAGGTCAGGCGCGTTCGTATTCGGGCGCGGAGCGCATTGCGCTCACGGACCGGGGTCAGCCGTCGTGGTGCTCGCCTTCGTGGTGGTCGCCCTCGGCTGGCTCATCGTCCCCGTGCTCGCCCTCGGCGTGCTCGCTCTCGGTCTGCTCACCGTCCCCGTGCTCGCTCTCGGGTTCAGCGCGCTCGCCGTCCGCAACCTCGGTCTCGGCGACCGCAGCCTCGACGTCCGCGACGGCCGCAGCATCCGTGCCGTCCGTCTCGGCCTCGTCGCGCGGGGCAGAGTCTTCGGCCGATGCGAGGGGGGTCTCGGGGCGGATGAGCTCCTTGACCTCGGCCATGAAGCTCATCAGCTGGTGCTGCTGCCAGCGCAGCTGGCGGGTGCGGTCCTCGGCATCGCGCAGCACGGACTGCGAGTGCGTGGTGACGAGGTCGATGATGCGCTCGGCCTTCACGTGGGCGCGGTCGAGGTGCTCGCGGGCGCGCAGCTGCGCGTCGGCCTCGATCTGCTGCGACTGGGCCCGCATGAGGCGCTCGAAGTCCTCGGCCTTCACCGAGACTCGCTGCGCGTGCTCGAGCGACGCCGACACCTGCTCGTTGGCGTCCTGCGTGATGCGCTCGGCATGGGCGACGGCCTGATTGTGCAGCACGAGGAACTCCTGGTGCGCGTCATCCTGGCGGCGGGTGAGGGATGCCTCGAACTCGAGGGCGCGCAGACGCAGCTCGCGCACCGTCTCCTCGGCCTCGGCGCGGTCGCGGGCGGTCTCGCGGGCGACCGTCGAGCGCAGCACTGCCGCGCCCTTCTCGGCCTCGGAGCGGATGGCGGCGGCCTCGCGCTCCGCCTGCGACACCTTCTCGGCCGCATGCGCCGCCTCGCGCTCGAGGCGCGCCTCGTGCGCCGTGAGCTCGGTGTCGATCTTCAGCCGGATCTGCTGGGCGTCGTGCTGGGCCTGCGAGACGATGCCGTCGGCCTCGGCCTGCGCGGAGGCGCGGCGGGTCGCGATCTCTTCGCGAGCGGCCTCGAGCAGACGGTCGCCCTGGATCGTCGCGTTGCGGATGAGCAGGCTCGCCTGGTCCTCGGCGACGCGCAGCACCTCTTCGAACTGCTGACGGTTGGGCGACTCCGTGGTCGCGCCGACGAGCTCGTCGCTGAGAGTCTGCACCCGCTGCTCGGCGTCGGCGATCTTGGCGTTCGCGAGCTCGAGCTCACCCTGCAGTCGCTGGACGGCGTCGCCCCCTTCTTCGCGGGCGGCGGATGCCTCGGCCACGACGCGCTCGAGGTCGGCCCGGCGCGACTGCTCAGCCTCGGCGAGAGCCGCCTCGAGGCGCTCGATCTCCGCGTCGCGGGCGGCGAGAGTGGCGTCGATCTCCGAGAGACGCGCAGCGATGGCGGCATCGACCTCGGCCTCTCGCGCCTCGGCAACCGCCTGCAGCTCCGCTTCGAGCCGCTCCGCCTTCGCGCGACTCTGCGCCACGGCGGCGCCGGCTCGACGCTGGTGCTGCTTGAGCTGCGCGGCCTCGTCTTTGGCCGCGCGCGCCATGGTGTCCAGTCGCGCGATGGCGGCGTCGACCTCATCACGGTCGTACCCGCGGAAGGACGTCGTGAAGCCGGCGACCACGGTCGGTGACGAGGTCGCCCCGAGGAGGCTCTCGAAGGAGGATTCCTCCGGACCGTTGCTGACGGCAGGGACGGGCTGGTGGTCGGACATCGAAGCTCCGGTTCAAGATCGCGCGGTGTCGTCGGGCAGGAGCGGCTGTGCACGCGCCTTTCCGGCTCGGCCCCAGACCGACGAAGAGAAGCGAACGCACCCTGACAGACACGACACCTTGGGGGGGACATGGCGCACCGAATCTGCAGATCGGGTAGCAGAACCCTACTCTCTGAAAGGATGCCCGCGAAACGCGGAACCGCCGGTCATTCGCCCGCAAGCCACTCGCGGTACGCGTCGAACGACGACGGACGCCCCAGGAACGCTTCGACGAGGTCTCGCGCGTCCCGCGATCCGCCCCGTTCCAGCACCTCCGTGCGGTAGCGACGTGCGGTCTCGGGGTCCATCAATCCGGCCTCGAAACCGCTCAGCAGATCGCGCGCGATCACGAGGCTCCACTGGTACGTGTAGTAGCAGGCGCCGTAGCCCGTGAGGTGTCCGAATCCGGCATACGAGTGCAGTCCGCCCAGCGGCTGGACAGGGCTGGATGCCGCGTACAGCCGCTCCGTCTCGGCCTGCAGGTCTGCGGGCCGGTCGACGTGCAGGTGGTACGACACGCTGGCGTGGCCCAGCTGGCGGCGCACCTCGAGCGCGCGGCCGAATGCGTCGGCGGTGCGCATGCGTGCCACGAGGTCGGCCGGGATCGGCTCGCCGTCGGCGTTCGCACTGAACGACGCCAGGACATCGGCGTCCCACGCCCACTCCTCCAGGAGTTGGCTGGGCGCCTCGACGAAATCCCACTCGGTCGCGACCCCGCTGAAGCGGGCGAAGCGCTGTCGGCCCCCGAGGATGTCGTGCACGAGGTGCCCGAACTCGTGGAAGAAGGTCACGACCTCGTCGTGCTCGAGCAGTCCGCGCGAAAAGTTGCACAGCAGCGCCGCTTCCGGGAGCACGCGTCCGGCGACCCCGGGAGCGAGCGGGAAGCACGCCGCGTGGCTGAACTTGCCCTCGCGCGGGTGCAGGTCGAGGTGGATGCGCCCGAGGCGATCGGCGCCCCGCACGACATCGAAGGACTGCACGTCGCTGTGCCACGCGGGCACGTCGACAGGTACGTACTCGACATCGAGCAGGCGCCCGGTGACGTCCAGCACGCCCTCGACGACGCGCTCGAACGGGAAGTACGAGCGGACGAGCTGCGCGTCCACGTCGTACTGCTCGCGCTTGACCGCCCCGAGCAGGTACCAGAAGTCGGCGATCGACACGACGTCGGCATCGGGGATGTCACGGCGCAGGCGTTCGAGCAGGATCGGGTACTCGGCATCGGTCGCCGGCCGGGATGCGTCGTCGAGCCGCGAGAGGAATGCCGGGATCTCGGCCCCGGACCCGATCATGCGGGTCTCGGTCTCGTAGTCGGCCCAGTCGGCGTAGCCGAGCAGACGGGCGCGCTCGGCGCGCACCTCGAGCAGCTCGGCGAGGATCGCGTCGTTCTCGGGCCACGCGAGGTCGTTGTAGGCGCTCACGAGCGCGACTCGGGTCGCACGGTCGTGCGCGTAGTCGCGGACCGGCATGAGGTCGGGGTAGTCGGTCGACAGGGTGACGAGTCCGTGCGCATCGGCGGGGTGGGCGTCGATGAAGTCCTGCGGCATCCCGGCGAGGCCCTCCGCCGGGACGCTGATCTCGCGGCGCCCGTCGCGGATGTTGCGCGAGAACGCCAGCGACAGCGCGGTGTCGCGGTCGGCCAGATGCCGGGCGCGCTCACGGTCAGCCTCGTCGAGCTCGACGCCTCCCCGGCGGAAGTCGCGCAGCAGGTGCGAGAGCAGACGCGCCTGGTCTTCGTCGAGGCCGTCGGTCGAGGCATCCGCGAACGAACTCCACAGCTCGCGATTCAGAAGGCGCGCCGCCGACAGCGACTCGACCGCCTGCACCTGCGACTCCGCGATCTCGCGCACCTCGGAGTCAGGGTGCGCCTCGCTCACGACGTAGGCCTCGCTGAGGGCCTCTGCCAGCGCGATGTCGGCGTCGTTCCAGAGCTCGAGGCGAGCCGCGGTGGACAGCTCTGCCTCAGAGGTCAGGCGTGCGTCGATCTCGTGCACGCGGGCGATGCGATCGGCGGGGCGCTCGCTCGCGAAGGCCGCCCAGCCGGCGGAGTCGGACGGGAACGGCAGGGGTGCGAGAGTCACCCTGCGAGCCTATGCGCGGGCGGGGACACCGCGCGAGGGCGGGATCCCGGCGGATGCGGGAGAGTCAGCGCAGCGCGCCGACGCTTGCGAGCGCCATGCGCACGAGGGTTCCGCGTCCGCCCTCCATCTCCGCGGAGAGGGCATCGGATGCCGCCTCCTCCGGCGTCAGCCAGGTCACCTCGAGCGCGTCCTGACGCGGCTCGCACGTGCCGGTGACGGGGACGACGAAGGCGAGCGACACGGCGTGCTGGCGGTCGTCGTGGTAGGCGCTCACGCCCGGGAGCGGGAAGTACTCGGCGACCGTGAAGGGCGTCGGCTGCGGCGGCAGCATCGGGAACGCCATCGGCCCCAGGTCGTTCTCGAGGTGCCGGAACAGCGCGTCGCGGACGGTCTCGCCGTACCGCACACGACCCGACACGATGGTGCGCGAGATCTCGCCGATGGGGGTCGCCCGCAGCAGGATGCCGACCTGCGTGACCTGTCCCATGCCGTCGGTGCGCACCGGAACGCCCTCGACGTAGAGCATGGGCAGGCGGCGGCGAGCCTCCTCGAGCTCGATGTCGCTCAGCCACGCAGGGTTCGAGATGTTGCCGGCAGGCGGGCCGAACGGCTCGTCGCCCGCAGGCTCGGGGTCGGGAGTGCGCACGGACATGCCTCCTGTATACCCCGCGCGACCCACCCGCGACGAGGACCGCTGTTCCCACCTCGGCCGTGTCGGCCCCGCGTGCCAGGATGAGGACATGCCGGAAGCGCTCGTCCTCGACGCCGACGCCGTGCTGTGGTCGACCGAGCGGTCGGCGCTCGCAGGACGCCACCTCCTCCTTCTCCTGCACGGCTACGGGGCCGACGAACACGACCTCTATCCCCTGCGCGGCTATCTTCCCGACGCCTTCGCGGTCGCGAGCCTTGCCGCTCCGCTCGTTCCGCCGTGGCCGGCGCCCGGTCGCTCCTGGTACCCGATCGACGGCCTGGACGGCCGCGACCCCTCCCACGTCACGCGCGCGGCCGAGGCCGTGATCGCCTGGGTCGATGCACACGCAGGGGACGCAGCATCCGTCGGTCTTCTCGGTTTCTCGCAAGGCGCAGCGGTGTCGCTGCAGGCGATGCGGCTCGCGCCCCAACGGTTCTCGTTCGCCGTGAACCTGTCGGGCTACGTGACTCCCGGCGACCTGCCGAAGGACGCTGAGCTCGCCGAGCGGCGACCGCCCGTGTTCTGGGGCAGGGGCACGAACGACGACGTCATCCCGGGCTTCCTCGTGGAGCACACGACACAATGGCTGCCCGAACGCGTCGACCTCAGCGGCCGCGTCTACCCCGGTCTCACGCACAGCGTCTCGGAGCAGGAGCTCGACGACGTGCGCATCTTCCTCGACAAGCAGCTCGAACAACGCACGGACGCCCCCGGTCGCTGAGCGGGCCTGCGAGTCGCAACCCTGGCCCTGCCCAGGGATGTCGGCTATGGTGGCTGACGGCCTTGTCCCCTCCGTGAGGAACTCCCTTGAAGCTGATCGACGCGACCGCGCTGTAATCGCGCTGCTCCGTCGACTCTCGACGCGCCAGCGCTGGAACATTTCGCGCTGCCGTCGATCCGCCGCTTCTTCGCCCCGCCCCGGCACGTCCGGGCGGCGCTCTGCGGCCCTCGGTGTCAGCGCACGTCTGACACAGGAGGCCTCATGCCCGCTCACACCCTCACCCCTGCCATCGTCCTCGACCGCGTCTCGTTCGCGTGGCCCGACGGCACCGCCGCGCTCTCAGATGTCTCCGGATCGTTCGGCACGGGCCGCACCGGTCTCGTCGGCCGGAACGGCTCAGGCAAGTCCACGCTCCTGCGGCTCATCGCCGGCGAGCTCACGCTCTCCGGCGGTCACATCGCAGGAGCGACGGATGCTGCGTACCTTCCGCAGCGCCTGACGCTCGACGTCGACCGGCCCGTCGCCGACCTGCTCGGCGTCGGCGACACGCTCCGGGCGCTGCGCGCCATCGAGTCCGGCGACGCCGACCCGCGCCACTTCGACGCGGTCGGCTCCGACTGGGATATCGAGGCGCGCGCACACGCGGCGCTCGCCGAAGCCGGCCTCGCCCCCGACATGCTCGACCGCAGCGTCGGGCAGCTGTCGGGCGGCGAGGCGGTTCTGACCGCGATCGCCGGCATCCGGCTGCGTGGTGCGTCCATCGCGCTGCTGGACGAGCCCACCAACAACCTCGACCGGGAAGCCCGGGCGCGGCTGCACGACATGGTGCGCTCGTGGCGTGGTGCGCTGATCGTGGTCAGCCACGACACGTCGCTCCTGGAGTTGATGGACGACACCGCCGAGCTCTACGCGAACACGCTGTCGGTCTTCGGCGGCCCGTATTCCGAGTGGCGGGCGTGGCTGGATGCCGAGCAGGGCGCCGCCCGCGATGCCGAGCGCGCCGCGCGCCAGGCGGTCAAGCGCGAGAAGCGCCAGCGCATCGAGGCCGAGACGACCATCTCGCGCCGCGCCGCGATGGGGCAGAAGGCGTTCGACGAGAAGCGCGTGCCGAAGATCGTCGCGAACGGGCGCCGCATGGCCGCCCAGGTGTCGGCGGGCAAGCTGCGCGGCGAGAAGGCCGACCGCGAGGCATCCGCCCGGGAAGCTCTCGATGCCGCGGAACGCCGCGTGCGCGACGACGACATCGTGAAGATCGACCTGCCGGACCCCGGCGTGCCCGCGGGCCGCCGCATCGCCACCCTCGGCGACGGCGAGCGCTCGTGGATCGTCCAGGGCCCCGAGCGGGTCGCGCTGATCGGGCCGAACGGCGCGGGCAAGACGACGCTGCTCGAGAAGCTGGTCGCTCCCGTCGCTGCTGTCGTACCCGATTCAGGATCGGTGGACGCCTCCGGTGCGGACACCCCCGGAATTGCGCGGGGGCCGCAGGCGCCGGACGAACCGATCCTGAATTCGGTACGTGGTGAGCTGCACACCGACCGGGTCGGGTACCTGCCGCAGCGCGTGGACGGACTCGACGATGCGGCGTCCGTGCTCGAGAACGTCGCGCCGTCGGCGCCGAGTGTGACGATCGTCGAGCTGCGCAACCGGCTCGCACGGTTCCTCATCCGAGGGGCCGCGGTCGAGCGCCCGGTCGGGACGCTGTCGGGCGGCGAGCGCTTCCGGGTCGCGCTCGCGCGGCTCATGCTCGCCGATCCGCCGCCGCAGCTGCTCGTGTTCGACGAGCCGACGAACAACCTCGACCTCGACACGGTCGACCAGCTCGTCGACGCGATCGCGGCCTACCGCGGTGCGGTGCTGGTGGTGAGCCATGACGACGCGTTCCTCGAGCGCATCGGAGTGAACCTCGTCCTCGAGCTCGACAGAGACGGCACGCTCACCGAGCGCTGACACCCGGTCGCGGCCGGGCCCACGCGCCCCGAGGCTCCAGGCGCCGCGCCGGCGGCGCCTGGAGAGGGCGTGGGGACCGTCATCTCCGGCACGGCGGACGGTGAGCGCGGCCTGGCCCCCGCGCGAAGCGGGGGGCTCGCACCCGTGCGGTCGCGCGTCGAGGCGAGCAGGATGGACGCATGAATTCACTCGTGAGACCTCAGCAAGGCCGATGGATCGCCGGCGTCTGCGCCGCCATCGCCAGCCGCTTCGGGTGGAACGTCACCCTCGTGCGCATCCTGACCCTGATCGCGGTCGTCTTCTTCGGCCTGTCGCTGTGGATCTACATCCTGCTCTGGATCCTGGTGCCCTCCGAGCGCTGACCCCTGGTGCGGTCGGGAGCGCCAGGCCATGATGAACGCATGCATCGCCTGGTCCGCCCGCTGAAAGGGCGCATGATCGCCGGAGTCTGCCAGGGCATCGCCGACCGCTTCGGCTGCAGCGTGGTGCCGGTGCGTGTCCTCTGGATCGGCTCGACCGTGTTCTTCGGCGTCTCGATCCTGATGTACCTGCTGCTCTGGATCCTTCTGCCTGACGAGCGCTGACTCAGACGCTCAGGGCTTCTTCTTGAGCTGACCCGGCGCATTCGCGCTGTTGCCAGGATTGCCCGTGGACTCTTCGGCCGGAGGCTGGGTCGGGGTGGGCTCGGGCGCAGGCGCAGGCGCAGGGACCGCGACAACCGGCTGCTCGACAGGGGCCTCGGGCTCGGCATCCGCGTCCTGGACCGGCTCGTCCGTCGGTGTCGAGGACGGCGACGGCGTGGCGGGGACGGATGCCGGGGGTCCGGGCTCCGAGACGGGCGCAGGGCCGGCCGGCAGCAGGGGTGCCTGATTCTGCGACGCTCCGAGGATGGTGGTGACGACGACCACGAGCGAGAGCCCCAAGGCGCCGCAGAGGGCGCCGAGCCCGAAGGTCTGCACGCGTCGAGAACGCATCCACGACCGGTCGGCGAGCGCCGGGCTGGTGCGGCGGGTGAGCGGAGCCGGGGCCGTGGGCTCGCTCGAGGGCATCGATTCCATCACGGTCCTCGGCGGTGAGCGCGTGCCGGGGGTGCACGCACGCAGGGAGCCTACGCGACGGTCCTGGACGGAACCTGGCCCGATGTCGGCGATCACGACGAAGATGGAGGGATGGGCGACGTCCTCGAGCGGTTCGGTCCTGCCACGCAGGACTGGTTCCGCGGCGCCTTCCATGCCCCGACCGACGCGCAGAAGGGCGCGTGGGAGGCGATCTCCGCCGGCAAGCATGCGCTCGTCGTCGCGCCGACCGGTTCGGGCAAGACGCTGTCGGCATTCCTCTGGGCGATCGACCGCGTCTTCCACGACAAGGGCCCGGCGTCGCCGGCACCCGAGGGCAAGAAGAAGCGACGGGATGCTACGGCCCCCGCCACCCGGATCCTCTACATCTCCCCTCTCAAGGCCCTCGGCGTCGACGTGGAGCGCAACCTCCGGTCGCCGCTCGTCGGGATCGGGCAGTCCGCGCGGCGCCTCGGCCTCAGCGTTCCCGACGTCACCGTCGGCGTGCGGTCGGGCGACACCCCCGCGGGCGACCGGCGCAAGCTCGTGCAGACGCCGCCCGACATCCTCATCACGACCCCCGAGTCGCTGTACCTCATGCTCACGAGCCGCGCGGGCGAGACGCTGCGCGACGTCCACACCGTGATCGTCGACGAGGTGCACGCCGTCGCGGCCACCAAGCGCGGAGCTCACCTGGCTGTGAGCATGGAGCGTCTCGACGCGCTGCGACGCTCGTTCGCACCCGATGCTCCACCCGCGCAGCGCATCGGCCTGTCGGCGACCGTGCGCCCGATCGATGAAGTGGCGCGGTTCCTCGGCGGTGCAGAGCCCGTCGAGATCGTGGCACCGCGCGCCAGCAAGGCCTTCGACATGAAGGTCGTCGTGCCCATCGGAGACATGCTGAACCCGCCTCCGCCGCCGAGCCCGTTCGGCTCCGACGGCGACGGCGCATGGGAAGAGCCGGGCGCCACGGCCGAAGAGCAGATCGACGAGGACTGGTTCGCCGACGGACAGTCCTCGGGATCGAGACCGCAGGCCTCCGGGGCCGGCGAGACGGAGATGACGGGGTCGGTCTGGCCCCACGTCGAAGAGGCGATCGTCGATCGCATCCTGCTGCACCGCTCGACGATCGTGTTCTGCAATTCGCGGCGTCTCGCCGAGCGGCTCACCGGCCGGCTGAACGAGATCTACTCCGAGCGCCTCGGCCTCGACCTCCCCGATCAGACCGTTCCCGCCGCGATGATGGCGCAGGCCGGCGCGACCGCAGGCGCAGAACCGGTGCTGGCGAAGGCGCACCACGGCTCCGTGTCGAAGGAGCAGCGGGCGCAGGTCGAAGAGGAGCTGAAGTCCGGCGTCCTGCGCTGCGTGGTCGCGACATCGAGCCTCGAGCTCGGCATCGACATGGGGGCGGTCGACCTCGTGATCCAGGTCGAGGCCCCGCCGAGCGCGGCTTCGGGCCTCCAGCGCATCGGCCGCGCCGGCCACCAGGTCGGCGAGGTGAGCCGGGCCGCCCTCTTCCCGAAGCACCGCGGCGACGTGCTGCACACCGCGATCGTGACCGAGCGCATGCTCGCGGGTCAGATCGAGGCGATCGCGATCCCGCAGAACCCGCTCGACATCCTCGCCCAGCAGACGGTCGCCGCCGCCGCGATCGGCCCCGTCGACGTCGAGGGCTGGTACGAGACGCTCAAGCGCAGCGCGCCGTTCCGCTCGCTTCCCAGGTCGGCCTACGAGGCGACGCTCGATCTCATCGCCGGCAGGTTCCCGTCCGACGAGTTCGCCGAGCTGCGCCCCCGCGTCATCTGGGATCGCGACCTCGGAGTGCTCACAGGGCGTCCGGGCGCCCAGCACATCGCCGTGACGAGCGGCGGGACGATCCCCGACCGCGGCCTCTTCGGCGTCTTCATCGCGGGCGAATCCCAGAACGCGCGGGTGGGCGAGCTCGATGAGGAGATGGTCTACGAGTCGCGCGTCAACGACGTCTTCACCCTGGGCACCACGAGCTGGCGCATCGTCGAGATCACCCATGACCGCGTCAACGTGCTGCCCGCGTTCGGACAGCCCGGCAAGGTGCCCTTCTGGCACGGCGACGGAATCGGCCGTCCGGCCGAGCTCGGCGAGGCGCTCGGCAAGTTCTCGCGGGAGGTGTCGGCGGCGAAGCCCGACAAGGCCGAGTCGCGGCTGCGCGAGGCCGGCCTCGACGAGTTCGCACAAGACAACCTGCTGGCGTATCTGGCCGAGCAGCGCGAAGCCACGGGCACGCTCCCTACCGATCGTCAGCTCACCGTCGAACGGGGGCGGGACGAGGTCGGCGACTGGCGCGTGATCCTGCACTCGCCGTATGGCATGCAGGTGCACGCGCCGTGGGCGCTCGCGGTCAATGCCCGCATCCGTGAGCGGCTGGGCGTCGACGGATCGGCGGTCGCGAGCGACGACGGGATCATCGCGCGGATTCCGGATGCCACCGCCGAGCCACCGGGCGCGGATCTCTTCGTCTTCGATCCCGACGAACTCGACCACATCGTGACCGAGGAGGTCGGCGGCTCGGCGCTGTTCGCCTCCCGGTTCCGCGAGTGCGCAGCCCGCGCGCTGCTGATGCCGCGCCGCAACCCCGGCAAGCGCACGCCGCTGTGGCAGCAACGGCAGCGATCGGCGCAGCTGCTCGAGGTCGCGCGCCGCTACCCGACTTTCCCGATCATCCTCGAGACCCTCCGCGAGGTTCTGCAGGACGTCTACGACGTGCCGTCCCTCCTGCGCCTCATGCGCGGGATCGGCGAGCGGCGCATCCGGCTCATCGAGACCGAGCCCGCCCAGCCCTCGCCGTTCGCGCGCGACCTCCTCTTCGGCTACGTCGGCGCGTTCATGTACGAGGGCGACTCGCCGCTCGCCGAGCGCCGCGCGGCGGCGCTCTCCGTCGACCCCGCCCTCCTGTCCGAGCTGCTCGGCAAGGTCGAGATGCGGGAGCTGCTCGACCCCGACGTGATCGCACAGTTCGAGCGCGAGGCCCAGCGCCTCGACCCCGAGCGCCGCGCCCGGGGGCTCGAGGGCGTCGCCGACCTCCTGCGTCTGCTCGGTCCGCTCGACGCGGCCGACGTCGCCGCCCGCCTCGACCCGAGCCCTGAGGTCGAGGCGTCCGATCTCCTCGACGCCCTCATCTCGGCGCGGCGTGCGATCCCGGTGACCATCGCGGGCATCACGCGCGTCGCCGCGATCGAAGACGCGGGCCGGTTGCGCGATGCCCTCGGCGCCCCCCTGCCGGTCGGCATCCCCACCGCGTTCCTCGAGCCGGTGGCCGACCCGCTCGGCGACCTCCTGGCCCGCTACGCACGCACGCACGGACCTTTCACGGCGGATGCCGCGGCCGACCGCCTGGGCATCGGTGTGGCGGTCGCGCGACTCACGCTTCAGCGACTCGAGTCACAGGGACGCGTGACGAGCGGATTCTTCCTTCCGGAGTCGTCGACGACCGCGCGCGCAGACGAGGCCGAGTGGTGCGACACCGAGGTGCTCCGCCGCCTTCGCATGCGCTCGCTCGCGGCGATCCGCGGCAGCGTAGAGCCCGTGCCGCAGCAGGCGTACGCGCGGTTCCTCCCGGTGTGGCAGCACGTGACGCGACCGCTCGAGGGGATCGACGGCGTCGCCGCGGTCGTCGAGCAGCTCGCGGGCGTGCCGATCCCCGCGAGCGCGTGGGAGTCGCTCGTCCTACCCGCCCGCGTCGCGGACTACACGCCGGGCATGCTCGACGAGCTCACCGCCACCGGCGAGGTGGTGTGGTCCGGGCACGGCAGTCTCCCCGGCCGCGACGGCTGGATCGCCCTGCACCTCGCTGATTCTGCCCCGCTGACGCTCGGCGCTGCCGACGCGCTCGTCGAGACCGCACCCGGCTCGCTCGACGCGCAGCTGCTCGCGGCGCTCGGCGGCGGCGGGGCGTACTTCGCCGCGCAGCTGCGGCAGGCCACCGGCGCCGAGAACGAGCAGTCCGTCGTCGACGCGCTGTGGCGACTGACGTGGGCGGGTCTTGTGACCAACGACACCTTCGCGCCGGTCAGGGCACTCGTATCGGGCGGTTCGCAGGCCCATCGCGTGAGCCGCCGCACACCCCGGGCACGGCTCTATCGGGGTGCCGCGGTGCGGGCGGTGGCAGCATCCGTCCCCGCGCGTCCTCCGGCGATCGGCGGACGATGGTCGGTACTGCCCGCCGCCGAGCCCGACGCCGCGCTGCGAGCTACCGCGACGGCGAGCCTGCTGCTCGACCGGTACGGCGTCGTGACGCGCGGCGCGGTGCAGTCGGAGGGCGTGCCAGGCGGGTTCGCCCAGACCTATCGCGTGCTCGCGGGGTTCGAGGAAGCGGGCCACTGCCGTCGCGGCTACGTGATCGAGAAACTGGGCGCCGCGCAGTTCGCGGCCTCGGCCACCGTCGACCGGCTCCGCGAGTTCGCAGGGCTCTCCGACCCGCCGCCGCTGCGGGGGGTCACGCTGGCGGCCACAGACCCCGCGAACCCCTACGGCGCCGCCCTCGCGTGGCCGGCGCTGGAGGGCGTCTCGCATCGCCCCGGTCGCAAGGCGGGTGCCCTCGTCGTGTTAGTCGACGGCGCGCTCACGCTGTACCTCGAGCGTGGGGGGAAATCCGCCCTCGCCTTCACGGGCGACGAAGCGGCCCTGGCCGCCGCCACCCGCGACCTCGCGGCGACGGCTCGTGCGCGGCGCCTCGACACCCTCACGATCGAGCAGGTGAACGGCGCGTTCGTGTACGGCACGTATGTGGGCAAGACGCTTCGCGATGCCGGATTCGTCGAGTCGCCGCGCGGACTGACGCTGCGCCGTCTCACTGCGGGCGACGCCCTGCGACAGGCTCAGGGACCAGGAGGCGCTCAGGGGCCGGATGGCAGGGCAGGCGCCCGTGCCTGAGGGCGACAGCGTCTTCCGGGCAGCCCGCCGACTGAACACCGCGCTGGCCGGCGCGACCGTGACGCGGTTCGAGCTCCGTGTCCCGCAGGCGGCGACGGTCGACCTCACCGGCGATGTCGTCCATGACGTCGTCGCGCGCGGCAAGCACCTCCTGCACCGCATCGGGCCGTGGACGCTCCACACGCACCTCAAGATGGAGGGCGAGTGGCACGTGTACCGCCGCGGCGAGCGCTGGCGGGCGCCGGGGTTCCGGGCTCGGGCGGTCATCGGCGCCCACGCCCCTGACGGCACCGAGTGGGAGACTGTGGGGTTCGACCTCGCCGACATCAGGGTCGTGCCGACGACCGCCGAGGACGAGCTCGTCGGCTATCTGGGCCCGGATCCCCTCTCCGACGCGTGGGACCCGGCGGCGGCGGCGCAGAACCTCGCCGCCGACAGCCGTGCCGTGCACGTCGCGCTGCAGGACCAGCGCAACGTCGCCGGCTTCGGGAACGAGTACGTCAACGAGATCCTGTTCGTCCGCGGCGTCCTCCCGACGACGCCGGCGAGCGAGACGGATGCCGCGTCCCTCGTGGACCTCGGATCCCGCATGATACGCGCCAACCGCGACCGCAGCGATCGCACATTCACCGGCGACGCACGCCCCGGCCGGACGACCTGGGTCTACCGCCGCGAGGGCCGACCATGTCGCCGCTGCGGCACGCTGATCCGGGGTGGCAGCCTGGGCGCCGATCCGACGCGCGAGCGCATCGTGTTCTGGTGTCCGACCTGCCAGCGCTGAGCCTGGGTGCCGGCCCTGCTGAACCGCGGTTCCAGCACGCTTTGATCACGATGCCCGGCGGACGAAGTGTCGCGCGGGAGCGAGGCACGCGCCCCTCGGCGTCGTACGACCTCGGAAACGCCGCGGTTTCCTGACCGTTACACAAGCCCGGACGATCTGTCCCACCGGACCTCAGCACCGGCCCGGATCGTCCGGTTCGGCCGCGGTTCCGTTGCGGGCGTCTACGTCGCCATATTGAATACCCCCACACCCGATAGGCCGTGCATCGTCGCGTGGCCCGCACCAGAAGGACCCTCACGAGGTGACGATGTCCACAGGCACGGCGACCGCAGCACAGGCTTCGGCGGAGCAGGTTCCCCCCGACGGCGACGGCGCACGCGGGGCCGTCACTCTGGCGGGGATCACCAAGTACTACGGCGAGCAGCTCGCGGTCGACGACCTGTCGCTCGAGATCCAACCGGGCGAGTTCATCTCACTGCTCGGGCCGTCGGGCTGCGGCAAGACGACCACGCTGCGGATGATCGCGGGATTCGAACACCCCGATGCCGGTGACATCCGCGTCTCCGGGCGCTCGGTGCTCGCCGCGCCCCCGTACAAGCGCGACGTCAACACGGTCTTCCAGGCCTACGCCCTTTTCCCGCACCTGTCGGTCGCGGAGAACGTCGCGTACGGGCTGCAGCAGCGACGCACTCCGAAGAGCGAGGTGCGCGAGCGCGTCACCCAGGCGCTCGACATGGTGCAGATGCGGCGGTTCGGCGACCGCAAGCCGACGCAGCTGTCGGGCGGGCAGCAGCAGCGGATCGCGCTGGCCCGTGCACTGGTGAACCGGCCCGCGGTGCTTCTGCTCGACGAGCCGCTCGGAGCGCTGGACCGTCAGCTGCGTGAGGAGATGCAGCTCGAGCTGAAGCTGCTGCAGTCCCGCCTGGGGATCACCTTCGTCTTCGTCACGCATGACCAGGGCGAGGCCCTTTCGATGAGCGACCGCATCGCGATCATGCGCGCCGGCCGCATCGAGCAGCTCGCCGACGCCGACACCGTGTACGCGCGACCGGCCTCGGCGTACGTCGCCGCGTTCGTCGGGCAGCAGAACTTCTTCCGCGGACCGGCCGCGGAGGCAGGGGCGGCGATCGCCTCGCCGCACGCGCTCGTGCGCGCCGCGTCACCGGTGCTCACGACCACGAACCTCGGCGAGGCCGCGGTGCGGCCCGAGTTCATCCGCATCGAGAAGGCGCCCTCGGCGGGCTCGGCGACCGCAGGCCCGGGCTCTGCGGACGCCAACACCGCGCGAGGCGAGCTGATCGGCCTGTCGCACCTCGGCGACACGATGCAGTACCTGGTGCAGCTCGGCGCCGATCAGAGCCTCATCGTCCGGCGGCCGACCCCGGATGCCCCGGCCCTCGCGATCGGCGACCCCGTCGTCTGCACGTGGGCGGCGCATCACGTGCTGCTGTTCCCCGCCGCCGACGACGACGCGGCGCAGCAGGGCGGCTACATCGCACCGCCGACCGCCTGACCCGCACGACTCGACCGTTCCCGACACACCACCGCTCGACCTGCACGCCCGTCGCACGCCTGTAGCCGCAGCATCCGTCTCGGCTCCCGACCCGAATCCAGGAGTACCCGATGACCCAGCCTCGTACGCCGCTGCGCATCCTCGCCCCCGAGGGCGCGGCGCCTCTCATCGCGCGCGAGCTGTCGCGCCGGCGCTTCCTGAGCCTCGCCGCACTCGCCGGCGGTGCCACGGTGCTGGCGGCCTGCTCCCCCGGCGGCAGCGGAGCGCCGGCCCCCCAGGCGACCGGCGGAGCACTCGAGGACAGCCTGTCGGTGTACACCTGGGCCGAGTACGACGCACCCGAGGTCGTCGAGGCGTTCAGCGCCGAGCTCGGGCCGAAGGTCACGCTCGACTCGTACGGATCCAATGAGGAGCTGATCGCCAAGCTCGTCGCGGCGAAGGGCACATCGGGGTACGACATCGTGGTGCCCACGGGCGTCTTCATCCCGCAGATGATCGAGCAGGGACTGCTGCAGAAGCTCAACAAGGACCTGCTTCCCAACATCTCGAACATGGACCCCGCCTTCCTCGGCCGCGCGTGGGATCCGGGCAACGACTACTCGATCTGCAAGGCGTGGGGAACGACGGGCTACGTCTACGACAAGACCGTGATCACCCGCGAACTGACGACGTGGGCCGACTACTTCGACGCCGCGCAGAACGAGGCCAGCGGGAAGACCGCGATGTCGGACGATCCTGCCGGCGTCGTCGGATCCTACTTCTGGGCCAACGACGTGGACTGGAACACCGAGGACCCCGACGAGCTCGAGGCGGCGCGCGCCTTCCTGGTCGACAAGATCGCCCCCCACGTCGCGGCGTTCGACTCCTCGGCCGGCGCCAACACGATCCCCCAGGGCACTCACGCCCTGCTCATGGCGTGGAACGGCGACGCGCGGCTCGGCATCCAGGAGTCGTCCGAGCCCGACCGCTGGCAGTGGGTGCTGCCCGGCCCGCAGACGGAGCTGTGGATGGACAACTGGGCGATCGCGACCGGAGCAGCCCACCCCGAGGCGGCCCACGCCTTCATCAACTTCGCGATGGCCCCCGAGAACCAGATGCTGAACCTCGAGTGGGTCGGCTACAACGTCGGCGGCAAGGACATGCAGGGGGCGGCCGAGGAGGCCGAGGTCGAGCGTCTCGACATGATCTTCTTCACCCCCGAGCAGCTCGAGAGCATGCACGAGCAGGTGCTCAACGACTCGCTGAGCACTCGCGTGGAGATCTACAACGAGGTGAAGGCTGCCGCCGGTGCGTAATCGCGCGACCGGTGCGGTGGGGCCCGCCCTCGCGGTCCCCGCCTGGGCGTGGCTGCTCCTCTTCTTCGTGGCGCCGGTCGCCATGGTCGTGTGGTTCAGCTTCGGCTACAAGCCCGGCGTCTTCGGCACCCACGCCAATGACGTCCTGTCGTTCGACCGGTACGTCGAGGCCATCTCGCCGACGTTCTTCGCGACCTTCCAGAACACGCTGTGGGTGGGGATCATCGGCACGGTGCTCTGCTTCGCGATCGGGGCGCCGGTGGCGTACTGGATGGCTTTCAAGGTCAAGCCGCAGCGTCGCGGCATCCTGATCGCCCTCGTCCTCGTCCCGTTCTGGACGAACTTCCTCGTCCGGACGATCGGCTGGCAGGTGATCCTCGCTCCGGAGGGGTGGCTGTCGACTGCCCTTCAGGCCATCGGCGTGCTCGACGGACCGCTCGAGATCCTCTACACGCGCGCGGCCGTGATCATCGGCGTGGTCTACAACTACCTGCCGCTGATGATCCTGCCGCTGTTCGTGGCGTTCGACCGCGTGGGGCCGGCGCTGCGCGAGGCCTCGAAGGACCTCGGCGCCGGCAAGATCGTGACGTTCTTCCGCGTCACCCTGCCGCTGTCGCAGCCGGGCATCATCGCGGGCGTGCTGCTCGTCTTCATCCCGCTGATGGGCGATTACATCACCGCCACGGTGCTGGGCGGCGCGAAGGGCAACATGGTGGGTCAGCTCGTCGCCGGACAGTTCCAGACCGCTCAGAACTGGGCTCTGGGATCGGCGATGGCGGTGCTGCTCATGCTTCTGGTCCTGGTGGCGATCGGGGTGTGCGCCGTGATCATCTGGCTCGTCGCATTGCCGTTCCGCTCCCGCAGCCGGCTGGTTCTCGGGCCGGTTCCCGAGACCGCGAGGACGGATGCTGCCCCCGCCGCGATCCTGGAGGCCACGACGTGACCACGCAGACCGAGACCGAGACGATCCTCCAGGCGGAGGCCCGGGCGGCGCGCGGCGGCGCCGCGCCGCGCCGGCGCCGCCGCAGGTCGTGGTCGGACGCCGCCTTCGGCGTCTGGGGCCTTCTCGTGATGCTGTTCCTGTTCCTGCCGATCATCGTGATCGTCGTCCACTCGTTCAACACCGGCCGCCTGCTGGCGGTGTGGGACGGGTTCGGCTTCGACGCCTTCACGTCGATCCTGGTGAAGCCGGCGATCCAGAGCGCCGTGCGCGTATCGCTCGTCACGGCGCTGATCGCGGCGATCATCGCGACCGTCCTGGGCACCCTGGCCGGGATCGCGATGGCGCGGCACCCGGGCAGGTGGGTGTGGTGGTTCCTGGGGCTCCTCCTGCTGGTGTCGGTCACGCCGGAGATCGTCGACGCCGTGGCGCTGCTGCCCTTCATGGTCTTCCTCGGCCAGGACCTCGGCCTCTCGATGTTCAACGACGGGATCGTGCGCCTGTCGGTCGGTTCGTCGCTGTTCGCGACCGCGGTCGTGTCGTACATCGTGCGCGCCCGGCTGGTAGGGCAGGACGCGCAGCTGGAGGAGGCATCCGCCGATCTCTACGCCACGCCCTTCACGACGTTCCGCCGGATCACCCTCGCGCTGGCGATGCCCGCGGTGCTCGCCGGGTTCCTGCTGGCTTTCACGCTGAGTCTCGACAACACGATCGTGGCGGCGTTCGTGCAGGTGTCGGGCACGACGCCGTGGCCCGTGTACGTGCTCAGCGCACTGCGGACCGGCCTGCGTCCCGAGATCGCGGCAGTGTCGACGATCATGCTGCTGCTGACCCTCGTCGCGCTGGGCCTGGTGGCGCTCGTGCTCAAGCGCGCGGGCGACTCCGCGACGCAGATCGCGCGAACGATGACGGGCGGCTGATGCGGATGTGCGACCCTATGCTGTTGCGGTGACCCGACTCCTGCTCCTCATCGACATCCAGCGCGACTACTTCCCCGGCGGGCGGCACCCGCTCGTCGACCCGGACTCCGCCGCCGATGCCGCCGCGCGACTCCTCGCCGGATTCCGCACGTCGGGTGAGCGGGTCGTGCACGTGCAGCACGTGTGGGACGCACCGGATGCCGCGTTCTTCGCCCCCGCGACCCCCGGCGTGGAGTTCGATCCGCGGGTCGCACCCGACGGCGAGGAGCACGTCATCGTCAAGCACCAGCCGAACGCGTTCCTCGGCACGGGGCTCGAGTCGCTGCTGCGCGCAGCGGACGCCGACGAGATCGTCGTCGCGGGCATGATGTCGAGCATGTGCGTGGACGCCACCGTGCGCGCGGCGTCCGACTTCGGTTTCAACGTCGCCGTCGCACAGGACGCGTGCGCCGCGCCCGACCTCGCCTACGACGGCCGCACGGTGCCAGGGGCCCAGGTGCACCTCGCCTTCATGGCGGCGCTCGACGGCACGTACGCCCGGGTCGCCGACGTCGACGCGCTCGTCGGGGAGCTCGTCGCCGGCTGAGGCCGCGACAACCTGTCCGAGCCTCCCGACAACTTCCGACACGCCAGGCCCGCATCGACCCGGCCGACGGGCGAGGATGGGAGCACCACACACCGCATCGGAGTTGATAACCGTGGGCACGACCGTCTTCGAACGACAGCGGCCGGCAGCATCCGTCGTCCAGCACTCCCTCGCCGACACGAAGCACTCGGTGTTCTGGCGCGACGACCTTCCGGCGAGCCTCCTTCCCGACCGGCCGGCGCTCGTCGGCACGCACCGCGCCGACCTCGTCGTCGTGGGCGGCGGATACACGGGCCTGTGGACAGCGCTCCTCGCCACCGAGCGCGACCCCGACGCGAAGGTCGTGATCGTCGAGGCGCAGCGTGTCGGCTGGGCGGCGTCGGGCCGCAACGGCGGCTTCTGCGAGGCCAGCCTCACCCACGGCCACGAGAACGGCATGGCCCGCTGGCCGAAGGAGATGCCGACGCTCGACCGGCTCGGGCACGAGAACCTCGATGCGATCGAGGCGTCCGAGGCCCGCTTCGGCATGGACTTCCAGTTCGAGCGCACCGGGCAGCTCGCCCCGGCGATCGAGCCGCACCAGGTGGAGTGGCTGAAGGAGTGGGCCGCCGAGGGCGAAGAGGGCGTGGTCTATCTCGACCGGGCCGAGGCCCAGGCATCGGTCCACTCCCCCACGTACCTTGCCGCGGTCTGGGAGAAGAACGCGTGCGGCATGGTCCATCCCGCACGCATGGCCGCCGAGCTCGCTCGGGTCTGCGAAGAACGCGGCGTCGTGATCTTCGAGCGCTCCCACGTCAGCGGCCTCGACACCACCGGACCGGGCGTGGTCGTGACGACCCCCGAGGGCCGGGTCGAGGCATCCCGTGCCGCGCTCGGCACCAATGTGTTCCCGTCGCTCATCAAGCGCAACCGGCTCATGACGGTCCCCGTGTACGACTACGTGCTCATGACGGAGCCCCTGACCGACGCCCAGCTCACATCGATCGGCTGGCAGGACCGCCAGGGCATCGGCGACATGGCGAACCAGTTCCACTACTACCGGATCACCAAGGACAACCGGATCCTGTTCGGCGGCTACGACGCGATCTACCGGTACGGCCGCAAGATGAATCCCGAGCACGAGAACCGGCCCGAGACCTGGGCCAAGCTCGCAAGCCACTTCTTCACCACGTTCCCGCAGCTCGAGGGGCTGCGCTTCACGCACCAGTGGGCCGGCGCGATCGACACCTCGACCCAGTTCACGGCGTTCTTCGGCACCGCCCGCGACCGCCGCGTGGCGTATGCCGCCGGCTTCACGGGGCTCGGCGTCGGATCGACCCGCTTCGCCGGCGACGTCATGCTCGACCTGCTCGACGGCGTGAAGAACGAACGCACCCAGCTCGAGATGGTGCGAAAGCGCCCGCTCCCGTTCCCGCCCGAGCCCGCCGCGTCGATGGGCATCAACGCCACCCGCTGGTCACTGGATCGTGCCGACCACAACAAGGGCAAGCGCAACCTGCTGCTGAAGACGCTCGACGCGCTCGGCCTGGGGTTCGACTCATGAACCCCGCGGTCGTGACGGATGCCGCCTCCCTCGAGCTCGACCTCGCGCCCCTGCCCGCCGACCAGGTGGTGCAGGGCTCCCCTGCCACGGGGTTCGCCGAACTCGGCGGGTTCGGGGGGACCGAGCTCGGCGTGTGGGAGCACACGCCGGGCGCGTCGACCGACGTCGAGGCCGACGAGGTCTTCGTCGTGCTGTCCGGCTCGGCCACCGTGGCGTTCGACGACCCGACCCTCGAGCCGATCGAGCTCCGACCGGGGTCGATCGCGCGTCTGACAGCAGGCATGCGCACGGTGTGGACGGTGCGCGAGACGCTCCGCAAGGTCTACATCGCGGGCTGACTCCGGGCTCACCACCGATCCCCGCGTCTGCGGCGCAGCCAGAGGTCGCACGGCTTCGTGGACCCGCGCCTCGCGCCGCGGCATGGTCTCACCTCGTCGGTCTTCGACCAGTAGACGTTCATCAGCACCTCGCAATCGCAGAAGCCGCCGCCGCTCTCGAGGCGCCCCTCGAGCGCAACGGCACGCGGCGCCAGTGCGTCGCGGTAGGTGCGCGCCAGGCGCAGCGAGCCGTCGCAGGCGGCGTCGCGCAGGACGCGGTCGAGATAGCACGCCAGGCATTCGCCGTCCCGCGCAGCGATGATAGCGGCGGCGAGCTCACGGACGAACGATTCGGCTTGGATGTCGATGGCTGATTCCATGGCGCGAGCATGGCTCCGGCCTCCGACATCGAAGTGCTAGCATTGCCAGCAGTCGAAGGGAGCAGCCGTGGGTGCCATCACCGTCCGCAACCTCGATGACGAGGTTCAGCAGCGCCTGAAGGAGCGAGCCGCCGCGCACGGCCGGTCGATGGAGGCGGAAGCGCGAGCGATCCTGACGAGCGCGGTGTCGCCCAGCAGCATGATCGTCGATTGGATCGACGCGGCGAGCAGTCTCGCCATCGACCTCGAACCACCCGCGCGCAGCCTCCCCCGCGAGCTCGATCTGTCGTGATCATCCTCGACACGAATGTGCTGTCCGAACCGCTGCGCTCGACGCCTGACACCGCTGTCGTGGCCTGGATGAAGTCGCGGACCGATGCCGCGATCACCGCGATCTCCGTCGCGGAGCTCCTTGTCGGAGCCAGGCGGCTTCCGGAGGGTGCGCGCCGCGAGCGACTGATCGCGGCCATCGACTCGATCCTCTCGGGGAGTCGCGTGCTGCCATTCGACGAGCGAGCCGCCCGGAGCTACGCACGCCTGCAGGAGGCTCGCCGGCTCATCGGACGTCCGCTGTGCGTGGAGGACGGGATGATCGCCGCGACCGCGGCCGTGCACGGCGCGACTCTTGCGACGCGCAACACGAAGGACTTCGAGGATCTCGGCATCGACCTCGTCGACCCCTGGGAGCCCAGGGACGCGTAGACGCGTCAGCGCCCTGCCGACCGCCGCACGAGCAGCGCCAAATGCAGCGCGGTCTGGGTCTCGCCATCGTCGAGATCCGCCCCCAGCAGCTCCTCGATGAGCGCAATGCGCTGATAGAACACCGACCGGGACAGATGGGATGCCCCTGCCGCCGCGGTGCGGTTGCCCGGGTGAGCGAGCATCGCCTCGAGGACGTCGAGCAGGTCGCCCGACCGCGAGAGGTCGTAGGCGATGAGCGGGGCCAGCATCCGCTCGCCGTGCTCGAGCACGCGATGGTCATCACGCAGCGCGGTGACCAGCTGCACGAGCGGACGATTCTCGGCGCGCCGCAGGTGCGGACCTCGCCCGGAGCGCCGTCGCCGGCCGCCCGCGAGGTCGACCGCCTCGTGCACCGAGGCGAGCGCGGCGTCGATGCCCTCGGCACCGCGCCCGACCGAGACGGTGACGCGCTCGACGTCGGCGGCATCGACGAGCGCGCGCACGAACGCGACCACGGCCGCATCGTCGAAAACGGCGTCCGACGGCAGCGACATCAGCAGCGTGGTCGCCGGCGCCACCACGCCCGCCGGCGCGGAACCTGCCAGCGCGCGCCCGCGCAGGGCGCGCGCCGCAGCATCCGCCCGCTCCACCGCGATCGGCGCGCCCGACACGACCAGACCGTAGAGCTTGGCGCCCCGC
Organism: Microbacterium sp. BE35; assembly: GCF_031457705.1. Classification (NCBI taxonomy): domain Bacteria; kingdom Bacillati; phylum Actinomycetota; class Actinomycetes; order Micrococcales; family Microbacteriaceae; genus Microbacterium; species Microbacterium sp. BE35. The sequence goes on along the minus strand of NZ_JAVDXD010000002.1, from coordinate 143,892 downwards.
AGGGGCAGACCGGCCGCCTCGAGGCGCGCGGCGGCACCGCCGACACCGGCGAAGCGTCCGGCGAGCAGCCCGTCGACCAGGCGACGCCGGCCGATGCGCGCCCATTCGTCGGCGTCGCCGTCGGCGAGACGGCCGACGGCGAGGGCGATCGCGCCCTGCTCGAGCACCGCCGTGCGCCCGGCCGCGTGCTCGGGTCCGGGCAGCGCGATGAGATTCCCCCAGCGGATGCCTCGTGCCTCGACCGGGACGATCAGCCAATCGTCTGCTCCGGCCGAGATGCCGCGCTCTCGGCGTTGCTCGGAGCGCCGGTGCGCGGAGCGCGATCGCAGCTCCCACTCGGTGAAGAGCTCCTCCTCCATCGCGAGCGGCACCTCCGCCGCGACCACCTCGTAGCCGAGGTTCTCGAGCACGATGGGCGCGCCGAGCGTCTGGGCCAGCTGGTGGACGATGAAGTCTGCGGGCGATCCGCGCAGCACCAGAGCGGTGAAGCGCTCTCGCACCTCGTCGCGCGCACGCAGCGCGTCGGTCTGTCCGGTGATGATGCGACTGTGGACGGCCTCGGTGACCGTGACGAACTTCAGCTCCCGGTGGAGCACGACCAGGGCGAGGCCGCGTTCGCGGGCGGCCTCGACGACCACCGCGGGGACGTACCGGTAGTGCGTGCCGAGCTCGAGCACGAGGCCGGAGAGCCCTGCGTCGGCGAGCTCGCCGATGAACCGGCGGAGATCTCCCGGCTCCGACGGCCACGATGAACCGGTCGACAGCAGCATCTCTCCGCCGTCCAGCAGGCGCGCTACGCCTGCACTGTCGGAGACGTGCAGCCATCGCACGCGCGCATCGAGCGCGTCGTCGCCGACGAGCACTTCGGGAACGCCCTGCGCGACCGCTTCGAGCGCGATCACTTCGCGCACGGTCGGGAGGATCTCATCTGCGGATCGATCTGCCGGACGATCCGTGTGGATCGTCCGATCTTCGCGACGGTCGGGCACCGTGGCCGCCTCTTCTTCTATGACAGGCTGGGACCCGTCAAGCCTAGGGGATCACCACACGATCTGTCCGACACCGAGAAGGAGCCTCCCATGAGCATTGCTGAGAGCGCCGTCGCGCCCGCGACCACCGACGCCGACGTCCGGGTGATCTCGCATTGGATCGACGGGGCGGAGCGGGCGTCGTCGTCGGGTCGGACGGCGCCGGTGTTCAATCCGGCGACCGGCCGTGTGTCGGCGCGGGTGGCGTTGGCGGATCAGGCCGAGATCGACGCGGCGATCGCGTCGGCGGTAGCCGGGTTCCAGGTCTGGAAGGGCTATTCGATCGCCAGGCGGCAGAGCGTGCTGTTCGCGTTCCGGGAGCTGCTGAACGCGCGTAAGCGGGAGTTGGCGGAGATCATCACGGCAGAGCACGGCAAGGTGCTCTCCGACGCGATGGGGGAGATCCTGCGCGGCCAGGAGGTCGTCGAGCTCGCGACCGGGTTCCCCCACCTGATCAAGGGCGCGTTCAGTGAGAACGCGTCGACCGGCATCGACGTGTACTCGCTCAAGCAGCCGCTGGGCGTGGTCGGCATCATCTCGCCGTTCAACTTCCCGGCGATGGTGCCGATGTGGTTCTTCCCGATCGCGATCGCCGCGGGCAACGCCGTGGTCCTCAAGCCCAGTGAGAAGGACCCGTCCGCCGCGCTCTGGCTGGCCGAGCTGTGGAAGGAGGCGGGGCTGCCGGACGGGGTGTTCACGGTGCTGCAGGGCGACAAGCTGGCCGTGGACGGCCTGCTCACCTCCCCGGAGGTCGCCTCGATCTCGTTCGTCGGGTCCACCCCGATCGCGCAGTACATCTACGAGACCGCCTCGCGCCACGGCAAGCGGGTGCAGGCGCTCGGTGGCGCGAAGAACCACATGCTCGTGCTCCCGGACGCGGACCTGGACCTCGTCGCCGACCAGGCCGTCAACGCCGGCTACGGTGCCGCCGGCGAACGCTGCATGGCCATCTCCGTGGTCCTCGCCGTCGAACCCGTCGCCGACGACCTCATCGCGAAGATCCAAGACCGCATCGCCAAGCTCCGCATCGGCAACGGTGCCGGGGTGGACGGTGTCGAGCCCGACATGGGCCCCCTCATCACCGGCATCCACCGCGACAAGGTCTCCTCCTATGTCGACATCGCCGAGGCGGACGGCGCGAAGATCGTCGTCGACGGCCGTCGCTTCCAGGTGGCCGGGCACGAGGACGGGTTCTTCTTCGGCCCCACCCTCATCGACGACATCCCCACCACCAGCCGCGCGTACCAGGAGGAGATCTTCGGACCCGTCCTCTCCATCGTCCGCGTGCAGTCCTACGACGAGGGGCTGGAGCTCATCAACTCCGGCGAGTTCGGCAACGGCACCGCGATCTTCACCAACGACGGCGGCGCCGCCCGACGCTTCCAGAACGAAGTCGAAGTCGGCATGATCGGCATCAACGTGCCCATCCCCGTCCCCGTCGCCTACCACTCCTTCGGCGGCTGGAAGCAATCCCTGTTCGGCGACGCGAAAGCCTACGGCGTCCACGGGTTCGACTTCTTCACCCGCGAAAAGGCCATCACCAGCCGCTGGCTCGACCCCGCCAGCCACGGCGGCATCAACCTCGGCTTCCCCCAGAACAACTGACCCCCAGACTCGGATCCCAAGGACTCCCATGACCGACACGCTCGCAGACGCCGCCGTCTACACGGACCCGACCGGCGTCTCCCGCCCGCTGCCCGACCCCGAGGCCGACGCCCGCGTCCGCGCCGACGATCGCGGCCACGTGTTCCACTCGTGGAGTGCGCAGGCGCTCATCGACCCGCTCCCCATCGCCGCGGGTGAGGGGTCGACCTTCTGGGACTACAACGGCAACGCCTACCTCGACTTCAGCTCCCAGCTGGTGAACCTGAACCTCGGGCACCAGCATCCGGATCTCGTCCAGGCGATCCAGAGTCAGGCGGGCCGTCTCGCGACGATCCAGCCGTCGATGGCCAACGACGTGCGAGGCGAGCTCGCCCGGCGCATCGCAGAGGTGGCGGGCGACGGCTTCGAGAAGGTCTTCTTCACGAACGGCGGCGCGGATGCGAACGAGAACGCCGTGCGCATGGCGCGCCTCGTGACCGGCCGCCGCAAGGTGCTGTCGATGTACCGCAGCTATCACGGCAACACCACCACCGCGATCTCGCTGACCGGCGACCCCCGCCGGTGGCCGAACGAGCCGGCCGACGGCTCGACCGCGAAGTTCTTCGGCCCGTACCCGTACCGCTCGGCGTTCCACTCGTCGAGCGCCGAGGAGGAGGCGCAGCGTGCGCTCGAGCACCTCGAGCAGACCATCGTGCTCGAGGGCGCCACGACGATCGCCGCGATCATCATCGAGACGGTCGTCGGCACGAACGGCGTGCTCGTGCCGCCGCCGGGCTATCTCGCCGGCGTGCGCGAGCTGTGCGACCGCTACGGCATCGTCTACATCGCCGACGAGGTCATGGTGGGCTTCGGCCGCGTGGGCGAATGGTTCGCCTTCCAGGCGTTCGACGTGAAGCCCGACCTCATCACGTTCGCGAAGGGCGTGAACTCAGGCTATGTGCCTCTCGGCGGCGTCGTGATCTCCGACCGGATCGCCTCGCACTTCGACACCGTGTCCTTCCCCGGCGGGCTCACCTACTCGGGCCACCCGCTGGCGTGCGCGGCGGGCGTCGCCACGTTCGAGGTGTTCGAGCGCGACGGCATCCTCGAGCGCGTGCGCGACCTCGGATCGCGTGTGGTGGAGCCACGCCTGCGCGACCTCGCGTCGCGGCATCCGTCCGTCGGCGATGTGCGGGGAATGGGCCTCTTCTGGGCGATCGAGCTCGTCAAGGATCGCGAGACCCGCGAGCAGCTCGTGCCCTTCAACGCGAGCGGGACGGATGCTGCACCCATCGCCGCGGTCGCCGCGGCGTGCAGGCGGGAAGGGGTATGGCCCTTCACGCACTTCAACCGCGTGCACGTGGCGCCTCCGCTGGTGATCACCGAGGACGAGCTGGTGCGCGGCCTCGACGTCATCGACCGGGCCCTCTCGACCGCCGACGAGTACGTGAACCCCTGATCACCGACCCTTCCGGCCCGCGTCAACGCAGGACGCGGGGCCGCTTCGCGCCCGCCAGGCGAATCGTTCCGATGCGCGGGAATGAATCACCCCCGCCCACCGTTATTCCTGTACTCAGCACCATGTGCTGCTCCAGGAGGGGAACGTGGGCAAGAACTACATCGACATCGAGAACGACCAGGGCGAGATGCTGCGCTACCGCAAGCACGTCAACGGTCGGGGCCTGATCGCGCATGGAGCGAAGGTGCACCCGAGCGCCATCGTCGAAGCGGGGGCGTATGTCGAACCGGGCGTGCAGATCGCCGCAGGCGCGCACGTCGGCCGTGGCGTGTGGGTCGAGACGGATGCCGTCATCGGACCCGACGCCGAGATCGCACCGCACGCCCACATCGGGCCGCGCGCAGCCATCGGCCCGCGTGTGAAGATCGGCGTGCGCACCCAGGTCGGGCACGACGCCCGTGTCGCCGGAGGCTCGCTCATCGGCGACGACGAGACGATCGCCGACGGCGAGCGCGTCGCCACCGACAAGCGCGGACTGCGCCTGGCAGCCTGATCGTCGCGGTGGCGCGTCGGCGCCACCGCATAGGCTCGCGTCGTGTTCAGACGCGTCCTCATCGGAATCCTGTTGCTCGTGATCGCGGGCACGGCTTACTGGTGGTTCATCGGGCGCGACGCGGGCGCCGACCTCGCACAGCCGGCGACGGGCACGTCCGCCACGATGCCGGCGATCCCGGCGGACGCGTTCGAGATGACCGTCGAGAGCGTCCACGACGGCGACACGCTGCGCGCTCGTGTCGCAGCCCCGAATGCGGTCGTCAGCGATCTCGAGTCGACTCGGGTGCGACTCCTGGGTATCGACACTCCCGAGATCTCGCCCCGACTCGACTGCTGGGGTGCGGAGGCGACGACGAAGCTGACATCGCTCGTCCCCGTGGGATCGACGATCTGGGTCGCCGCCGACGTCGAGGTGCACGACAAGTACGGCAGAACCCTGCTCTACGTCTGGACGCCCGACGGCCGCTTCGTGAACGGCGAACTCGTCGCGCAGGGCGATGCGCGGGTCGAGGTCTATTCACCCAATCGCAGCCAGGAGACCCTGCTGCGCTCACTCGAGTCCGCAGCGGTCGCCGCGGCTGCCGGGCAGTGGGGCGCGTGCGGCTGAGGGGTCACGCGGGTTGAGCGGTCAGGCGAAGAGGAACAGCACGAACCCGATGAGGGGCAGCGTGCCCTGGATGAGAGCCGCCCGCAGGTACCGCAGCCCGGTCGTGAGCAGCACCAGCGCCGCGGCCACCATCGACCCCAGCGCGAACAGCACCAGCGCGAGCCCCGCCGCGTGGACCGGCGCGGTGTCGCTTCCCGCGAAGAGAAGCACGAGCCCGACCACGACGCCGATGGCGAGGAACAGGTTGTAGAAGCCCTGGTTGTACGCCATCGACTTCGTCGTCTCTGCAGCCGCCTGGTCGGCCACACCGAATCGTTTCCAGATCTTGGGCTGCGTCCACTGGACGCTCTCCATCACGAAGATGTAGACGTGCAGGAGCGCCGCGAGCGCCGCGAAGACCGTTGCCAGAATCGCCACCATGAGCGAACCATATCGCCCCGGCTACGCTGAACAGCATGGCGAAGGGCGGGTCGCGCACAGGCGGACGAGGACGCGGCGGATCGGGCAAGCGTCCGGGCGCGGCATCCGCGTCGTCCTCGAAGGCGAAGCCCGCCAAGGCACGGCGGCCGCAGCCGTCGCCCGGGCCGTCGCCGGCACCGCCCATCGAAGCCGCAATGCCCGCGACCTTCACACTGGGTGCGATCCCGGGCGCGACCCCCGGCAGGTGGATCGACACCTGGAAGGAACGGATGCCGCAGACCAGCCTCGAGCTCGTGCCCCTGGAGGTCGCCGATCAGCGGCATGCGCTCCTCGGCGGCGAGGTCGACGCGGCGCTCGTGCGGCTGCCGCTCGACAAGGACGGCCTCCACGTCATCCCGCTGTACGACGAGGTCACGGTGGTCGTGTGCGCGAAGGACTCCCATCTGACCGCCGCCGACGACGAGCTCGACGCGGCGGACCTCGTGGGCGAGGTGCTCATCGTGCCGCAGGACGACGTGCTCGCCATCCGGCTTCCCGGCACCATCGCGCCGCGGTTCGCGCCGCCGGCCGACACCGGCGAGGCGATCGCCACCGTCGCGGCCGGTGTCGGGATCGTGGTGGTGCCGATGTCGATCGCACGACTGCATCATCGCAAGGACGTCGACTACCGCGCGCTGCGCGGAGGCCCGATCTCGACGGTGGCGCTCGCGTGGTCCGCCGAGAGGACCACCCCGGCCGTCGACGCGTTCGTCGGGATCGTGCGCGGCCGCACCGCGAACTCCTCGCGAGGCTGAGCACCGCGCCGCGCCACGCAAGCGTGAGGATGAGGGGTGCCGCCCCAGTCCCATGCAGCACCCCTCGAGGATCGGCGGCGAAGACCCACAGCCGATTCTGCGTCCCCAGGAGGGTCTTCTGTCAGCCGCTCCCCAACCCCCCCCGTCGGCGAAGCGAAAGCCGTTCCGATGACCAGGAGCACGCGGCATCCGTCCTGATACCCAGAACGCGAAGAAATCTCAGAAGCCGGCGCCGTGCACCTGGAACGGGGCGACGATGCCGGTGCGGACGGATGCCGCGGCCAGCGCTTCAGACGGCGCGATACCCGCCGCGAGGCCCTCGTGAACCGCGCCCAGCAGCTCGCACGCGTCGTCGTCGGCGACCACGACGGGAGCGGCGATGACCGCCCGCGCACCTGCGTGCAGCCAGATGCGCGTCATCCCGACCGCTTCCTCGCCCCAGCGCACGGACGAACGTCCCACCTCGCACGCCGAGAGGATGACGGTGTCGGGCACCTCGGGAATGAGGTCGATGTCGTAGCCGAACAGCGTCCCGTCCGCGAGCTCGAACCCCGAGAACATGGGGTTGTCCAGTGCGTGCCTGCCGTGCGCGGCGACGTGCAGCACATCGACGTCGCCCGCCAGAGCAGTGACGGCCCGCACCTCGGCCGCACCGCCGGTGAGCACGGCGGGATCGCGCCACGAGTCGGCTGCCAAGAGGACCTCCTCTTCGCCGCGCGGAACCCGCGGACCCACCGCGAACCCTGCGCTCGCCGGGGTCCGATACGGCTGCTCGCGCCGCCGGAGCCAGCCGCTCGCGGAACCCGCCACCGAGATGGCGACGCCGCGGAATGCCGGCAGCATCGCCCAGGGCACCCCCGCCAGTACGCCCGGGATCGTGAGGGCGACGCGAGACGCACCGACGCGGGCCAGCCACGGCTCGAGCAGGGCCGCCGACAGGGCAGCAAGACGATCGGTCAGCGACGTCCGCACGATCTCGGCCATCGGGCCCGTGGAGACCGCGGCATGCACGTCGAGATCGGCGCGAAGACCACGCATCGCACGGCGGCACGCCGCCCAATCGAGCTCGGTCATCACCGCGTCGTCGCAGTCGACGACGAGCACCACCAGCCGCTCGCCATCGAAGACGAAGTTCGCGAGAGCCTCGCCCGGCGCGATCCCGGTCTGGACCTCGGTGAGGGTCACTCGGCGTTGAAGCCCCGCTGCGCCGGTTCCGGACCACTGGTGCTCGCGCGCTCGATCCTGCAGGGCGCGCGCCCGGGGATCCGCCAGCCACCCGCCGTCGGGGTGGTTCATGCGGAGGACCCGGAGCTCCGCCAGATCGGCCGCGAGCCCGGGATCAGGTGAAGGGCGCACCGGAACGACCCGCTCGCTGCCCAGTCGGGCTCGCTCCGACCAGTCGAACACCGTGTCGGGCCGCCCCGAGCGCAGCGCCGCCCCGAGGCCGACGGTGAGCAGGCCGAGCCCACGCATCATCACGGAGCCGTGAAGGTCGAGGCTGGCGCCGTCGGTGAACGACGCGTCGAGCAGATCGAGGCCCCGTTGTGCGTGACGTCGGGCCTCCCCATTCCTGTGCCGCCGCATGGCATCGGCAGCGCGCAGCTCCTGCACCAGCAGGGCCGATTCGAGCCGGGTGTTCTTCGCGACGCGGAAGGCGGGTGCCGCCGTGGCGCTCCCGCGCCTCACCCGCGCCAGTGCATCGGCGATCACGAGAACCTCCGCGTCGGCGGAGAAGCCCAGGTCTGCGAGCCGCCCGGCGACGCCGTCCACGGCGCCCTTCGACGGCAGTCGCCCCGGGGGCGAGAGCGGATCGCCGGAGCGGTCATGGTTCCTCGTCGACAACCTCGCGCGCAGGCGCACGGCCTCAGCGCGCGCGGCCCCGCCCGGGCTTCCCACGCGCCGGAATCGGCGGGCGGCGTTGCCGGCGACGGTGGCGGCGCGCTCGGGGTCGTGGTTCAGGAGCGAACGCGCGAGCTGATACTCGGCGGCAGCCCGTTCGCTCGGAGCATGGTGACGACCGAGCGACGCGGCGACCGCGACGAGGCTGCGTTCGGCTTCCGTGGTCAGCCCAGCATCGCGCAGCACCTCGGCACGGTCGAGCTCGTTGATCGCCGCCCACAGTGCGGACTCGCTGTCGAGGGGTTCCCTCACCGACTGCATCGTCCGCAGGGCGGCGACGAGATCGCCGCCGAGCATGAGCGCATAGCCGCGGTTGTGGACCGCGAGATTCGCCTCCTGCTCGAGGCCGGCTGTCCGGTAGACCTCCTCCGCCGCTTCGAGATCCTCGATCGCTGCGGCGAGCTTCCCCGTCTGCATCAGGGCGATGCTGCGGTTCACGCGCGTGTTGGCCTGGCGCACAGGCTCGTCGGACAGGCCGTGGATGCTCTTGCCGAACCACCCGATCGCCTCGTCGATCCGGCCGCGCTCGGTCGCGAGCATCCCGAGCTGCCCTTGCAGCTGCGCGACGGCCCCGGCCGAGAGGCCCGGCCGGTCGAGGGCCTCGAGGCAGATGCGCTCGCCCGCGTCGACGTCGCCCAGCCGCGCCAGGACGTAGGCCGTGGTGCCGGCGATGCGCGCGCTGAGCTCGGTGTCACCGTCGGCATCCGCCGCTTCGGCGGCCGCTGCGAGGGAGCGCTTCGCATCGAGGTAGCTGCCACGGGTCGCCAGATGGCGTCCCCGTTGGTACAGCTGGTCTGCGCTCTCCCCCACAGAGCAATGATGGACCCGCCCGCCGCCGGATGGCGAGCGGCAGGCGGGTCCGCCGGAGCGTTAGTTGGTCTTCTTGGAGCGGTCCGCGTCGACGACCTTCTTCAGCGCCCGCTCGATCACCGCATCTGCCGACTCGGGCACGGCGCTCGGGTTCATCAGCGAAGAGCTCAGTGCCCGGGCGATGACGCCGGAGACATACGGCGCGGCGAACGAGGTCCCGCTCCAGATGGCGAACCCGCCCGAGTGGTCGTCCGGGTCCAGGCTCTCGCGGAAGCGGTCTATGGAGTCGGCACGGGAGCCCGCCTGCACGCCGCCCTGGAACCTCGGGAAGGTGCTGACGATCGAGGTGCCGGGCGCGAAGTGCGTGACCCACGGCCCGACGTTGCTGAACAGCGCCGCGGAGGTGCCCTGCGGGTTGAGCGCGCCGACAGCGAGGTGGCGCGCGAGGCCCTCGGCGTCGTCGAGGCCGAGGTCGGGGTCGCCCCCTTCCCAGAGCGCCGCGGGGAACGCCGGTCGCGCCGTCGCGTCGTTGCCCGCCGAGCAGACGATCGCACAGCCCTTCGCCCGCAGCCGGACGAGCGCCTTGTACAGCCGATCGCTGTACTGCCCGTCTTCGGGGGTCTCGTGGTAGTAGCCCAGCGAGAGGTTCACGACATCGACCTTGTTCTTCGGGTCGGCCTCGACCCACGCAGCCAGTTCCTCCAGCGCGATGATCAGCTCGTTCTCGAGCGCGGTTCCGTTGCTGTCGGCCACCCGGATCGCGATGATCTCCGCCTCGGGGGCCACCTGACGGACGATGCCGCAGACGAAGGTGCCGTGTCCTGCGGCCGCGTCCAGGTACCCGTCCAGGGGGCCGGACTGGTCGCCGTTCACCTCGGGGTCGGTCGAGGCACCCTGCATGCCGATGAGCTGTCCGTCTGGCAGCGCGCCGCGCCGGACGATGACTGTCGGGTCCGCCGCCACGCCTTCGCCCAGATCCCCCTTCTCGTAGGGCGGGAGCCACGGATGCTTGCCGCACCCCGTGTCGACGACCGCGACGACCGGCCTCCTGCCGGAGAACTTCGCGGTCGAGCGCACCGGGTCGGGGCCGATGTACGACACGATCTCGAGGCCGCCGTTTCCGGGGTACGCGTAGCCGTCCGTGCCCGAGGGGTTCGTGATCGAGTGCGGGTTGGTGATGCTGTGCGGGTTCGTGATCGAGTGCGGGTTCGTGATCGAGTGGGGATTCAGTCCGATCGGATCGACGGTCAGGACGTGGTCCAGGCTGACGTTGCGCAGCCGCGTCTCGCGCGCCGTGCGCTCCCCCGGACCGCGCGATTGGACCGGAGAACGCCGGGAGGTGAATTCCTCACGCTGGTTCGCCGCCTCCACCGCGACCTTTCGCCGCACCTCCGCCCGGACGCGGCTCTCTTCCGCCGCGTCGGTGAGCGCCCGCTCACGGGTGGTCCCCGCGGACCGCTGAGCGATCTCCGCCTGCTCGATCTCGAGTCGCCGCGCGTGCTGGAGGAGGCGCCAGGCGTCGACGGGCGGCACCGGCTCGTCGTCGCGCGTCGGACTCGGCAGCTGGATGATCGTCGCCTTCCAGATGTCGTCCTGCGACGAATCCTCGGGGCGGATGCGGTCCACCTCCAAGTCCCAGCCGAGCTCCTGCGCTGCGGCGAGCAGCGTGCTCTCGGAGTCCGTCCTGTCGCCGAAGATCAGCAGATGCCCCGGCGCGTAGGCGCTCGGGAACGCCTCGTAGCCCGGCACCACGTTCCGCGTCGGGTCGAGGACCACTCCGCGAGGCGCTCCGGCTTTGACCCGGTCCCGCCAGGATCCGCTTGCGCTGGCCATATCGTTCTCCTCACACACATGGGAGCCGCGGCCCCCAGGCCGCGGCATCCGTTCTCCGTATCTCGAACTGCTTGTCAGACTTCGAACTGCGGGGTCTGGAAGTCGCGCATCGCACCGTCGGCGTCGCGCACCACCAGGCGAAGCCGCGCCACCCCGGGCGTGACCTCGTCGAAGGCGAAGCGTCCGTGCTCGCCCGGTTCGGCCGACCATTCCCGGTCGCCCTGGATGAGACGAATGGCGAGGGCGGTGGCGTCCACCCATCCGTCCACGCGCCGGTCGCCGCCCTCGGTGGCGGTCACATGCAGCAGCACGCTGGTCGTGCCGTCGCTGAACTGGAGCGTCGCTGTGTCGCTCTCGCCGCGCACGGCCGCGAACGTGCCTTCGACAAGTGTCAGGAGGGCGTACTCCCGTGACAGGTCCTCGACGGCGACCGCGGCCACCATCTGGTCGACCAGGTCCGCCGGCACGGGGTCGACGTCCTCCCACATGCGCCGCATTCGTGCGAAGAGCGCGGCGTCGGCCGCGAAGTCCTCAATTTCCATCGTCGTCACCTCTCCATCCGTCGCCCTCAAGTACGGCGCGTAGCTTTGCGAGGCAGCGCTGGCGGGTCGGTCCGATCGATCCGATGGGCATCGCGAGGTCTTCGGCGATGCGGGCATAGTCGGGGCGGTCTTCGAACGCGACGATCCGCAGCAGACGCTGGCATCGTTCGTTGAGCGTTCCGACCGCTGTCCAGAGGCGACGGGTCTCGTCGTCCTGCGCGGCGGTCTGCTCGGCGGATTCGTGGACCGGAAGGTGCGGTTCGAGCGACTCGGCCTCGGTCGCATCGGCACGCCGATGCTGTTTGCCGACCCGCCACGCCTCGCGGCGCGCGCACATCGTGAGCCACCCCGACACCGCGAGCGGGTCGTTGATGGTCTCGTGACGGCGCACGAGCGTCAGCCAGGTCGTCTGCACGACGTCCTGCGCCAACGAATGGTCGAGCCCGTACGCCCTCACGACGTGCCATAGCGGCGGCGTCATCAGGCGGACGAGTTCGTCCATCGCACGACTGTCGCCTTCTCGCCACCGCACGAAGAGTGCGGCGGCGCGCTCCCATCGGGCCGGCTCCACGGAGTCGACGGATGGTTCGGCGCCAGCCTGCGTCATAGCGCCCATTCTGTCCACACCATGCCCGAGCGCGATAGTGGCGATTTGATACACGAATACCCGGTGAAGACAGAGGATTTCAGCCGTCTCGCAGCGTCCGTGAGCGGAGACCTAGACTTCGTGCATGACGACCGCGCCGTTGCTCTATGTCTGCGTGCGGCCGCAGCTGGGTGCGGCGGCCGCCGAATACGAGTCCTTCCGCACCGCGATGCACCTCGATGAGAGCCGCCTCGCCCGCCACGACCTGGTGCGCGAACCGCTTCCCGACGACGTCTTCGAGCGCTACGCCGGCTTCCTCGTGGGCGGCAGTCCGTTCAACGTCACCGACCCCGAGGCGACCAAGACCGACGCGCAAAGGCGCCTCGAGGCGGCCCTCGCGCGCATCGCCGAGCGCACCGCGACCGGCGACGGTCCGGCCGCCCTCTTCACCTGCTACGGCATCGGCATCGCCACCCGCACTCTCGGCGGCACCGTGAGCCGTGCGTTCCCCGAGGACACCGGCCCTGTGGCGGTCGAGCTCACGGGGCAGGCATCGGCCGACCCGCTGTTCGGCGCCCTCGCGAATCGATTCACCGCACTCACCGCCCACAAGGAGGGGACCGAGAGCCTGCCGCCGGGAGCGGTCCTGCTCGCGAGCAACGACGGATGCCCCGTCCAGGCGTACCGTGTGGGCGACCGCCTCTACGCGACCCAGTTCCACCCCGAGCCGACCACGAAGGCGTTCACCGAGCGCATGGCGGTGTACCGCGACGACGGCTACTTCGACTCCGCGGACTACGACACGATCGCCGGACGCGTGCTCTCGGCATCCGTGACGGAGCCCACGCGTCTGCTGCGGGCGTTCGCCGACCGCTTCGCGGCCGCCTGATCACACCTCGGCGTTTCGGACCGAGGTCAGCTCCCGCGCCGCGGTGCCTATCAGCGCCGTACCGAGGATCACGGCGGCGACGACGATCGCCGTCACCCCGATCGCGGTGCTGTGCGGCTCACCCTCCAGCCGGCCGACCGCGAGCCAGACCAGCCCCCACGCGAGCGCGAGCGCCGGCCCGAGCCGCCAGCGGCTCGCGATCTCGATCCCGAGTCCGATGACGGCGACGGCGATGAGCACGACGACACCCCACAGATCCGCCGACGCCTCCCACTCGGGCGGGCCGATCGAGGTCAGCCAGGCCGTGACGTTCGCGACGGTGGCGAGCGTCACCCAGCCGAGGTGCAGGCCCGTGACTCCGTCGACGAGCAGCCGGTCGGCCCAGCCGTCGGCGGGCTCGATGACGGTGCGGCTGAACGTGACGCCCAGGAGCGCGAGCAGCACGATGATCGCGAGCACCGTGAGGGCGAGCGACCCGAACTGGGCCGTCACGAGCCACAGCCCGTTCAGTACCATCGTTCCCGCGATGAGGTACCCGAGCGCCCGCTGCCGCTCGCTGCCACGCTGACGCGGCAGCGCCTGCCACACCGTGTAGGCGAGCAGCCCGACGTAGATCACGGTCCAGATCGAGAACGCCGGCCGCGCCGGCGCGAGGTACGAGCCGTCCTGGTCGAGCGCGCCGTCCTGCAACGCCTGGACCGGCGTTCCGCCGAACAGGCCGGTGCCGACCATCGCGGCCACGATCATGAAGCAGAACGCGCTGATGACGATGATCTGCCGGGCGAGGTCCTTGGCGGTCATGCTCACACGGTAGGACGGGTGCCACACCTCGGCGAGTGGTATTGACATCGGGACCAGCGGCCGATATCGGTCTGCCTCACGCGCCGCGCGACGGGTCGAGCAGCAGCGCGACCCGCTCCAAGAGGTACGCCTCGAGCGGCATGAGTCCGCCGGCGGCGCTCCATCTCACGCTGGGCACGCCATCGGAGCAGAACAGCGGGGCGGATGCCTCGCCCCTGTCCACGGCGCCCGGCTGCAGCATCCGCCATCCGATGTGCACGGTCTCGCCCTCCGCGAAGCCGCCCCGGCGTGCGGCGGCGGCGAGCTCGGCGCGCTGCCGCTGCGACTCCGCGGTGTAGCCGCGTCGGGCCTCCTGGCGGGCGCGGAGGACGTCGCCGGTGGCGAAGACGGCGTCGTCGGTGAGCAGCAGCACGCCGAGGTGCCATGCCGCGCCGCGGCGCTCGATGCGGGGCGCACGCGCCACCCCCAGGAAGCGCCTGGGCACGACGATCTCGCCGAGGGCCTCGCGCGGCGCGTCGGCGAGCCGCGAGCGTGCGGCATCGAGGAGCTCGAGGGTGCTCACGCCATGTCGTCCATCAAGGATGGCGTGGCCTTCAGCTTCTCGCCGCGCAGCGCCATGCCGACGAGCGGGAACAGCAGCACCGACAGCATGCCGCCGGCGACGAGCACGGTCTGCTGCGTCGTGTCGAGGATCTTCTCGTCCACGCCGATCTGGGTCACCGCGACGATGATCGGCAGTCCGGTCGCCCCGAGGAGCGCGATCGAGAGGCGCTCGCGGCGGGAAGACCCCTCGGGCGCGGCAAGGGTCGACGGCAGCCCGCGGACGACGAACAGCCCGACGAGAACCACGGGCACCAGCCAGAACAGCACCGGGTCCTCGAGCAGGCCCTGCAGGTCGAACGTGATGCCGGTGTAGATGAAGAAGATCGGCACGAGGAAGCCGAACGCGACGCCCTCGATCTTGCTCTCGACGGCGTGACGGTCGTGCTCGGAGGCATCGCGCATGAGCAGACGCCAGATGATGCCGGCGGTGAAGGCCCCGAGCAGCATGTCCAGGTCGAGCACGACGCTGAGCGCGACGAGGGCGGCGAGGATCACGAACACGACGCGGATCGCGAACTGCCCGGACGTGTGCAGCGTCGAATTCACGAACGAGTGCATCGCGCCGCGCGGCACCCGGAACGCGAGCCAGATCGCGAGCCCGGCGAACGCGGCGAAGAGCGCGAGGACGATGGTGGACAGACCCGGCTCGCGGCCGCCGAGGAAGATCGAGATCGCGATGAGCGGCCCGAACTCGCCGACGGCGCCGATCGCGCCGACGGCGCGGCCGAACGGGGTCCGCAGCTCGCCGGCGTCCCGCAGGATCGGCAGGAGGGTGCCCAGCGCCGTCGAGCACAGCGCGACGCCGATCACGATCGCCGCCTCCCCGGGCGCGAGCAGCCAGCCGGCGGCGATGCCCGCGGCGAGGCTGATGATCCATCCGAGCGAGGCGCGACGCCCGAGGCGCCCGCGGAAGGATCCGAACTCGATCTCGGTGCCGGCGACGAAGAACAGCATCGCGAGTCCGAAGTTGGCCAGCGTGTCGACGAAGGCGCTCGGCCCCGCCCATCCGAGGACCGCCGGCCCGATCAGGATGCCGAGCACGAGCTCGAACACCACCACCGGCACGCGCACCCAGCGCCCGAGGCCTCGGGCCAGGATCGGGGCGAGCAACCCCAGCAGCGGAATCAGCAGGAGCGTCGAGGGTGTGAGACCGTCCACGCGAACAGACTAGCCACGCGGGGTCGCCCCGCCGAGACCCTGTCGAGTCAGCGGAGCATCGCCGGCATGCCGGATGGGCCACGGTCCCATGGTTCGCGCACCGGATCTCGTGGTGCGTCACGTCCCTACCGAGGTCGGCCTCGTGCTGTGCGAACTCCGTCCTGTCGGACGCCACGACGAGCTCGTCCTCGAGGTCCCTGCGCCAGGAGCAGCGGGGCGTAGAAGGCGGTCGCCCCCGCCGAGTTCGCCTCGAGCGGGCACGCCCACGGCTCGGTCTTCGTGGGATCGCAGAGGGCTCAGTGCTCCAGCTGCCGCTCGGGCGGCGTGAACTCGGCCCGGTTCCGCTGGTGGCCGATGAGCGCGAGGATCACGCCGCCGACGAGCCAGGCGACCAGGATCGTCCATTGCGCCCAGGTCGAGGCATCCGGGAAGTACATCACCGATCGCAGCAGGTTCGCCGATGCACCCGGGACGAAGAACTGGCCCACGGCGCCCCATGGCTCGGGAAGGAACTGCGGCGGCAGTGCGGCGCCGGCGATCGGGTTGGCGATGAACATCGTGATGACCGCGCCGACGGCGATACCGGGAGGACCCATCAGCGCGGCGAGCCCGACGATGAGCGCCGAGGTCGCCGTCACGCCCAGGCCCAGCACGGCGGCGTTGAGCAGCCAGTCCCCGGCGAGGATGCCGAACCAGGTCTGCATCACCAGCGCGATCAGGGCGCCCGCGGCGATGCCGAAGACGACCAGCCCCACCAGTCGGCGCACGACCCCCTGCACGAGCAGCGTCAGCAGGATGCCGCCGAGCATGCCGCCCAGCACCATCGGGAAGACGGATGCCGCGAGTCCGGCGCCCGCGCTGTCGCCGTCTGCCAGCGGCACGACGTCGGTGACGGTGACCGTGGGGATCACCGGCGCGGCACCCGAGGCGCCGTCGGGCAGCTGCGGCATCTGCCCCGACTTCAGCGCTCCGACGATCGCGCTGAGCCGGTCGGTCAGCGCGGTCTTGGCGGCCGTGTCGATCTGCGACTGCAGCTGGGTGGCGACTCCGCGCAGCGCCTGCGCCGCGACGGGGCTCGCCGCCGTCGCGATGAGCACCTCGGGCTCGTCGCCCAGCAGGATCGCGCCATACAGCTCGCGGGACTCGATCTGCGACACCGCGTCGTCGCGCGTATCGACCTCGTGGAGGTCGAACGGCGCGGGGTCCTGTTCAGCGAGCTTGTCCTCGACGGCGGTCACGGCCCCGGCGGGTCCCGAGATGCCGACGGGCAGGTTCTGCGGTTGCGAGGTCGCCGCGGGCCAGACGAACGCCATCACGATGACGGCGACGATCACGGAGCCGAGCAGTCCGAACAACGCGGCGACACCCCACTTCGTGGGGCGTGCGGGTGCGGCATCCACCGATGCTGCGTCACGATGAGCGTTCATCGCGGCCTCCTAAAAAGAATGACGGTTCTTTTTGCGAGAATAACAGAATCGGTATTCTGTTTCCATGCCCAAGGTGTCGGAGGAATACCGTGAGGCCCGCCGCGAGGAGATCGCGCGGGCCGCGCTGCGCGTGCTGGAGCGCAACGGAGTGCGCGACACGTCCATCGCCGACATCGTCGCCGAGTCGGGCCTGTCGACCGGCGCGATCTACTCGCACTTCACGAACAAGGCCGAACTCGCCCGCTACGTCGTGGGTCGCTACCTGCTCCCCCGCATCGACGCCCTCGAGGACGCCGGGCAGCGCGGCCAGATGGTGACGCCGCGGCAGGCGCTTCAGGGCATGCTCTCGATGTTCGCGGAAGTGGGGCTGTCGCCCTCGCTCATCCTGCAGTTCTGGGGGGAGGCGATGGTCGAGCCCGGCGTCCACGACGAGATGCTGCGCACCGCCGGACGCCTGCGCGCCTCGCTCGCCCTTGCCATCGGACCGTGGGCGCGCTCACGGACGACCGACGAGACGGATGCCGCGGCCCTCGCCGCAGCGACCGCACGTTCGATCGCCGCCCTCGCGCAGGGCTATATCGCCAACAGCGCGGTCTTCGGGCCGCGCACGGTCGACGACTACCTCGAGAGCACCGCTGCCGTCCTGGCGAGCTGACCACCGCGCCGCAGAACGCAGCCTCCTGGTTCGTCCGTCCGGGACGTGGACCTCAGACCGGGCGGATGTCGGAGTCGTCGCGGCGCGGGGCCGCAGCATCCGGATCCGTCTCGGCGGAAGCCGGCACGGCGGCGATCTCGCGGACGGCGACGGGAGCGACCTGGCCCGCGCCGCCCCCTCGGATCTGCCGGTGCAGACGCTCCATGCGGGCGTCGAGTTCGGCGGCGGTCTCGGCCGCGTCCTTGAGGCTCTCGAGCAGCTCGTCGGGCACGCGCGTCGCGTACTTGTAGTAGATCTTGTGCTCGAGGCTCGCCCAGAAGTCCATCGCGATAGTGCGGAACTGCACCTCGACGGGCACCTCGATGCGCCCGGTCGACAGGAACACCGGCACCTCGAGGATCGCGTGCAGGCTCTTGTACCCGTTGGACTTCGGCGACGCGATGTAGTCCTTGACCTGGAGGACGCGCACATCGTCCTGTGCGGTCAGCAGGTCGAAGAGGCGGTACACGTCGGCGGTGAAGCTGCACGTGATGCGGATGCCGGCGATGTCGGTGATGCTCCGGCGGATCGATGCGAAGTCCCCGTCGATGCCCTTGCGCTGCACCTTCTCGACCAGGCTGTCGGGCGACTTCACACGGCTCGAGACGTGCTCGATCGGGTTGTAGTCGTGCGTCAGCAGGAACTCGTCGCGCAGGATGCCGATCTTCGTCTCGACCTCCTGCAGGCCGAACCGGTACTCCATCATGAAGCGCTGCAGCTCGTCCCGGAGCTCCCGGAGCTCGCTCGGTGAGACCGTGATCTCACCCTCGTCGGACGCCGTCGCGGGCACCAGAGGTGCGGGAGTCGCCATGCCGTTCAGGCTAGGCGGCGGTTCTACGAGAGTCCTGTGAGAGGCGGACGCGGCGGCCCAGCGAGCGCGGCGGTTCACGCGTCGTCGAGGACCCGTTGCGCGCGCTCCGACGCCTCGGCGGCGTCGCGGGCCTTCACTGCCGCCGCGGACCGTTCGACCTCGACCGCGTCGAGCTTCTCCACGGCCGCCCGCTCGTCGGCTTCGAGGGCGGCGAGGTCGCGGCGGAGGTCGTCGATGCGCTCCCGCACGTGGTCGACCCGCTCCTGCGCCTTCGCGCGACGCGCGTCGACGCGGGCGAGCTCACGCTCCGCCTCGTTCGCGAGGCGCTCCGCCTCGCGCGCGGCCTTCTCCGCCGCCTTGCGCGCCCGGCGCTCGGCGAGGTCGTCGCGCGGGGACGCGGCCACCGCTCCGGGGAGCGACCCGCCCACGGCGTCGGCGAGCGCCGCCGGCTCGATGTCGCCCGCCTCCAGCGGCTTGACGAGCCGGCCGGTCAGGACGGCGGCCGCGGCCGAGGCATCCATCACTGCCGCGTTGATCGTCTTCTCGACGTCGTCGCGCGCCGCCGTGCTGAGGGTGCCGCCCGCCTCTTCGGCGAGCCCGACCGCCTGCTTCGCGAGGGCGGCCACCAGCTGACGTCGTTGGCGGCCGAGGCGTGACAGCTCGGCGGCGTCGAGGTCGTCCTGCGCTTCGCGGAGGGCGGCCGACAGTTCCACCGCATCGGCGAGCTGTCCGTCGCGGGCGAGCAGGTTGACCGCCCACGCCGAGACGGTGGGCTTGCGCAGCGCCTTGAGCCGCTTGGCGAGCGCCGGCCCCGCGAGCCCGGCACGCGCGTTGCGGGCGGCCGTGAACTCCGCCGGCGGGAGGGCGTAGAGCTCGGCGGCGATCGCGTCGAGCTGTTCGTCGGCGTCGGCCATGCGCCCATTGTGTCCCATGGCCCCGACCGTCCTCAGGACCGATCGCGGCGAGCGCGACCAACGCCGTTGTACCGCGATGGCCGTCGCGCGGCATCCGGAACAGTCCTGCAAACGGTGGCGAATGCGGCAGGATCGCGATCCCGCAAGCCCGGCCGCGATGAACTCGCGGCAGGGCCGCCACGGGTCAGACGATCTCGTAGAAGCGCCAGAGGCCGAACTCGGGGACCAGCACCTGGACGTCGGACCACCCCGCCGAACGCGCGTAGCCGCGGAGGGTCGAGGGGCGCATCACCGTCCCGGTGGCGGCGCTCGGTGCGTGCGAGCGACCGTCGGGCAGGCAGACGAAGAGGCTGAATCCGTAGAGCAGTCGTTCGAGCTCGCTCGCGTTCGCGGCGAAGCGTTCCTCGGTGGCCTCATCCATGATGACGACCATGCCGTCGTCGCTCACCGCGGCGCGCGCCGCCGAAAGCACCTCCACAGGATGCGGCATGTCATGCAGGCACTCGAACGCGAAGACGGCGTCGAACGGGCCGTACTCGGCGACGAGCGCCGCGTCGCACAACAGGAACTCGACGCGGTCGGCGACCCCGGCTTCAGCGGCGTTCTGCCGGGCCGCCTCGACGGAGGCCTCGTCGATGTCGAGACCGACCACGCGCAGCTGCGGGTACGCCCTCGCCAGGGCGATCGAGGACCAGCCGCCGCCGAAGCCCAGGTCCGCGATGCGGGCATCAGGGCGCCGGAGCACGGCATCGAGCCGGCCGATCCCCGCGAAGAGGTCGGGCAGATCATCGAACCACGGCCGGTTCATGTCGGCCTGCGCCTCGCGGGCGTGCCGGCCGAGCTGCTCCCAGCTGACGCCGCCGCCGGTGCAGTAGGCGTCGAGGAGGGCGTCGATCTGGGTCCCCGAGGCCGCCGCCATCCGAGCGAGCGGTTCGAGGTAGGACAGACTCCGCCGGTCGAGCAGCACCTCGGCGACACCCGGCCCGAGGCGGAACCGCCGGGCGGTGGGATCAGTGCTCTCATCCGCGCGCAGGATGCCGGTCGCGGACTGCTGCTCGAGCCACTCGCGCGCGTACCGCGGGTCGGTGTGCGTGCGCCCGGCGAGTTCGTCGGCGGTGAGCCCGTCGGCCCGCGACAGCTCGGCGTACCAGCCGAGCTGCGAGCCGAGGTGGACGGCCATGAGGTCCATCCAGCCGAGCGTGGCTTCCATGATCCGGTCGGCGAAGGCCGCCGTGGCCCCGGTCTCGGTCTTCACCTCGGACTCGGTGGTCGTTGACATCTTGTCCTCCTTCACGAGTGCTCCGTCTGATGTCTGGCCCCGACGCTACGGAGCGTGAGGGAGCCGCCACGTCGGCAGAATCTCGCAGATCCGCCCGGCGCGTCTGCACCATTCGATGCAGGGCCCATCACCGAACGCGCTTGCCCGCATGCTCGCGCCACCATGCGGCGGCGGCTGTGCGCGAGCCGACGTCGAGCTTCACGTAGATGTTCGCGAGGTGCCGGCTCACGGTCTTCTCGCTGATGAAGAGCTCGTCGGCGATCTGCCTGTTGGCCCTGCCCTGCGCGACGAGCTCGACGATCTCGCGCTCCCTGGCGGTCAGCGGCCCGCCGTCGTCGGCCGCCGCGGATCGCACGACAACCGGTGGCGCGCCGAGGCGCTCGAAGATCGCGCCCGCCTGCTCCCGCAGCTGCGCGGCCAGCGCCGGCTCTCCGCGGAGCTCCTGCGCGGTGGCGAGCCAGCAGAGCACGTTCGCCTGCTCCCAGGGCTGCCCCAAGCGCCGGAAGAGGTCGAGGGCGGCGTGCAGCCGGCCGACCGCGCCCGCAGCATCGCCCGCCTGGATCAGGATCATCCCGCGCCCGTGGGCCGCCCACGCGTGGAACCCGTCGCTGCCGAAGGCTCGCGCGTCGTCCTCGAGCTCGTCGAGCAGGTGCTCGGCCTCCCGAGGCCGCCTGTCCGCGAGAGCGATCTCGATCCCCGGACGCAGCAGCCGCGCGCGACCCATGCGGTCCCGCTGCTCGAGCGCGGCGGCGATCATCGCCGCGGCCCGTTCGGTGTCGCCGTCCGCGAGCACCAGCAGCGCCTCTCCCGGGACCGGGTCGATGCCCGCCTCGCTCGCACGGCGGTAAGCCTCGCGTGCTCCGGCGGCGTCCCCCCGGAGCCGCCGGATCTCGCCGAGCTGGTTCCATCCCTCACCGGCGATCCAGGGGTGATCGGATCCGAGATCCTCGCACGCGCGCTCGAGCGCCGCTTCCGCAGCATCCCATTCCCCGCTCGCGGACTGGAGCTCAAGTCGGTGCACGCGGCACACGCCGGCGTAGAGGACGTGCGCGCCGCGAGCGGCGCACCAGGCCTCGGTCGCGCGGGTCCAGTCGGCCATGCGGCGGAAATCGGCGAGCTCATGGCACACGTGGATGGTGGTGCACAGCACGTCGCCCGCCCACTCCGGCTCGAGTTCGTCCGACACGACGCAGAGCATCGCCTCGTCGAGCTGCGCGAATCCCTCGGCCGTGCGCCCCGCCCGGATCGCGTGCATCCCGGCCGCGACCGCGCTCAGGGCGGACACCGCGGGCTGGCGCAGCGCGTCGGCCAGCTCGCGCATGCGCGACACGCTCTCGGCCGGCCACAGCGCGCCGGTTCCGTCGAGGTCCATGCTCGCCGTGAGGTACACCTCGTAGGCGTGCCCGCGACCGTCGGGAAGATCGGCGAGGATCCGCCGCGCGCGCCGCACCCACGCGGTTCCGACGGTGATATCGGCGCGGATCAGGCGTACGAGCGCGACGACGAGCGCCGCTTCGGCCGCGCCCATCGCGTCGCCCTCCTCGGAGAGCACACGGAAGGCCGACTCCAGGCCCCCGAGGCAGGCGTCCTGCCGCCCGAGCCACCACTCGCACGACGCGAGCGCGCGCAGGTCGGCACCGGTGGCCGCGGCGTCGCGGCGAGCCCCCTCGAACGCCTCCCGCGCCGTCTCCCAGTCACCGGACCGGTATGCCGCCCGAGCCTGTTCGAGCACGGCGACCGTGTCCGCCATGCCCGAATGCTACCGCCGTCATCGCGCCGTGTCCGGTGGTCGCTCTGCGACCCCGATGCGCGTCCGCCGAGACCGCGTAGAGCGCGAGCATGATCGCCATGGTCGTGAGGTAGAAGCCGTGGAGGATCCAGATCGGCCCGAACGGCAGGCTCAGCACGTAGACCGTGTAGACGGCGTTGCCGACGTTTCCCATCACGAGCGCGCTGAGGCTGTACGAGCGCAGATCGCCGGACCGCACGGCCTTCACCACCATCGGTAGATTGGCCGCGGCGAACAGCACGGTCGAGACCGTACCGGCGAGCGTCGCAGCATCCATATAGGGAAGATACGGATTCCGCCCCCGGCGATACATCGGCAGTTCTACCCATTTCCGCCGGGGCGAACTGCACGATTCAGCCCGCACGGGTCCGGTCCCGCCGGGACGTCTTCTCCGCCCGCTGCTCCAGTGGCCGCGAGGTCCGGGAATCGCAGAGTCTCAGGCCCGCGAATCTGCGAAGTCCGGACTTCGTGGAGAATCTGGCCCGATCCGCAAAGACTCTCCGCGAGCCGGAGTCCGGGATTCCCCTTGCTGCGGGCCGCCGAACCTGCGAAGTCCGGACGTGGCCGGGGCGTGAGAGCACGGACGCGCCCACGAGAGCGAGAGAGCTCAGGAAGAGAGGACGGATGCTGCCTGCCGCGCGGCGCCGAGAGCCACGTACTCCCCCGGCTCGGGCACCTCGACCGGCAGCCCGAGCACGAGGGGCGCGATATCGCGCACCGCCTCGGACTGCGCGCCGCCGCCGACGAGCAGTGCGCGCTCGAGCGACACGCCGAGGAGGCGGAGAGCTTCGAGCCCGGCCGCGAGCCCCGAGAGCATGCCCTCGACCGCGGCGCGCGCGAGGTTCTCCCGCGTCGTCGAGGCGAGCGTCATGCCCGTGAGCGAGGCGGTGGCGTCGGGGAGGTTCGGCGTGCGCTCGCCCTCGAAGTAAGGCACCAGAGTCAGGCCCGCGGCACCGGGTTCGGCGCCCAGCGCCAAGCGCGACAGCTCGGCGTGGTCGACGCCGAGCACGCGCCCGATCGCGTCGAGCACGCGCGCGGCGTTGAGCGTCGCGACCAGCGGCAGGAACCGGCCCGTGCAGTCCGCGAAACCCGCGACCGTGCCGGTGGGATCGATCGTGCGCTCCTCGCTCACCGCGAACACGGTTCCACTGGTGCCGATCGACACGACCACGTCCCCGGGACCGGCGCCGAGGCCGAGGGCCGCGCCCGCGTTGTCGCCGGCACCGCCGCCGACGCGCCGGCCCGCGGCATCCGTCACCCATTCGTCCGGTCCGAGCACGCGCGGGATCACCGCGTCGTGACCGAGCGCGGCGATGAGCAGCTCGCGGTCGTAGCCGCCGGTGGCGGGGTCCCAGTAGCCGGTGCCCGACGCGTCGGAGCGATCGGTGACGAGTTCGTCGAGCACGGGGCCGCGTGGCGACTCGATGTCGGGGCCGAACCCGCGCAGCCGCCAGGTCAGCCAGTCGTGCGGCAGGGCGACGGCGGCGACCCGCGCCGCGTTCTCGGGCTCGTGGTCGCGCAGCCAGCGGAGCTTCGTGATCGTGAATGATGCCACGGGCACGAGGCCCGTGCGCCGGGCGAGCTCCTCGGCGCCGAACTCGGCCGTGAGGTCGGACGCGGCCTGCGCCGACCGGGTGTCGTTCCACAGCAGCGCGTCGCGGACGACGCGCCCCTCGGCGTCGAGCGCCACCATGCCGTGCTGCTGCCCGCCGATCGCCCAGGCCTCGACATCGTCGATCCCTCCGGCGTCGGCGATCGCCTCCTGCAGCGCGCGCCACCAGGCCCCGGGATCGACCGAGGTGCCGTCGGGGTGCGACGCACGCCCCTGCCTGACGACCGTCTGGGTCGCGGCATCCGTGATCACGACCTTGCACGATTGCGTCGACGAATCGACCCCCATCACGAGCGCCATGCGCCCTCCTCCACTTCGAGTGCTGTCGTCGCGGGGAACTCCCCACGAGTTGCCAAGACACGCCGGAAGGCGCGAGCGCTTCCCGGCGTGTCTTGGCGAGTCGGTTCTGCGGACCCGGTGCGTCAGCCGCGGGCGCCGAGCAGGTGCTCGGTCGCGAGCTGCTGCAGGCGGACGAAGCCGAAGCCCTTGCCGCCCAGGTACACCGACGGGTCGAAGTCCTCGTAGGCGGAGCGGTCGGCGAGGAAGTCCTCGTACGATTCGCCCGGGTTGAGCGTCGGCACCGACAGCTCGTCGACCTTCGCCGCGGCCAGCGCCTCCTGCACCTCGGGGTCGGCGCGGAAGGCCGCGGCGCGCTCCTTGAGCAGCAGGTAGGTGCGCATGTTCGCGGCGGCCGAGTCCCAGACGCCGGTCTCGTCCTCGGTGCGCGAGGGCTTGTAGTCGAAGTGGCGCGGGCCGTCGTAAGCGGGCACGCCGCCGGGGCCGCCGTTCTCGAGCAGGTCGACGAGCGCGAATGCGTTGTGCAGATCGCCGTGTCCGAAGACCAGGTCCTGGTCGTACTTGATGCCGCGTTGCCCGTTGAGGTCGATGTGGAAGAGCTTGCCGTGGAACAGCGCCTGCGCGATGCCCGCGGCGAAGTTGAGGCCCGCCATCTGCTCGTGGCCGACCTCGGGGTTGAGGCCGACGAGCTCGGGGCGCTCGAGCGAGTCGATGAACGCGATCGCGTGCCCGAGCGTCGGCAGCAGGATGTCGCCGCGGGGCTCGTTGGGCTTGGGCTCGATGGCGAAGCGGATGTCGTAGCCCTTGTCGGTGACGTAGTCGCCGAGGAGGTTGACGGCCTCGCGGTAGCGCTCGAGCGCGGCGCGGATGTCCTTGGCGGAGTCGTACTCGGCGCCCTCGCGGCCACCCCACATGACGAACGTCTTGGCGCCGAGCTCGGCGCCGAGGTCGAGCTGGCGGAACACCTTGCGAAGGGCGAAGCGACGCACGTCGCGGTCGTTCGACGTGAAGCCGCCGTCCTTGAAGACCGGCGCCGAGAAGAGGTTGGTGGTGACCATCGGGACGATCAGGCCGGTGTCGGCCAGTGCGCCCTTGAGGCGGTCGATCTGGGTCTGGCGCTCGGCATCCGTCGAGCCGAAGGCGAACAGGTCGTCGTCGTGGAAGGTGAGGCCGTACGCGCCGAGCTCGGCGAGCTTCTCGACGGCGTGCACGACGTCGAGGTGGTTGCGGGTCGGCCCGCCGAAGGGGTCGGTGCCGTTGTAGCCGATGGTCCAGAGACCGAAAGAGAACTTGTCGGCGCGGGTGGGGGTGGGCATGACGCTCCTTCGCGGTAAATGTTGCTGCCGACAACCTATACCAGAACGGATGCCGAGTCCACCACGAACGGCGCTTCCCGCACGAACCGCGCCTCAAGGGTCGCGAGGCGATGATCAGACGACTGCGCGGGTCACAGCGTGTCCGGTTGTGACCGGAAGTTCATCAGGCCTTAACACGCGGTCCCCGTCGAAGCGCGGAGAATGATCTCGGGAGCGCGATCCGGTCGCGCGGACGCCGGCGTCAGCCCTGGTCGGCCCATCCCAACGCGTCAACCCCCTGCGCGAAAAGCGCAGGCGAGGCAGAGGATCGGGGCACGACGAGAGGAGCCTCCCCATGGTGCTCGAGAGGCCGTCCTCACCGGTGAGACGCGGCGCGCTGCGGTCGCGCGCGATGCCGTCGCGGAACGAACTGCCGACGCGACGACCGGAGTCGCCGGCACCCGACGACTCCGCCGTCCGGTGGGAGCGCATCGACATCGATCGCTACGAGGTCAGCACCACCGCGGCGACCGTCGGCTTCATCGACGTCGTCGGGGCCGTTTTCGTCGTCCTCGCCGGCGCTCGCTACGACCGGGCCGTAGAAGTGCTCCAGACGCTCGACTTCGCCCTGGCGGTCGACGCGATCTCCCCGGCCGGCGCCGAACGCCCGTCCGACTGATCCTTCGGCCCCGCCGTACCACCGGTTTGAAGCCGCACGCAACAAATCTCGAAGCGCCGCTTCGACGCCCCCTACAGTGAGACGGTGAGCGATCCAACGGCCGCCGAGGGCGTGCGCCAGCGCAATCTGGCACGGCTGCTGCGCCTGGTGCACCTCGAGGGCCCGCTCTCCCGGGCCCGACTCACCGAGTCCACGGGCCTCAACCGGTCGACGATCGCCGACCTCGTCGCCGAGCTCGTGCGCGAGGGACTCGTCGTCGAGCGGGCGCCCGACCCGTCCCGGCGCGTCGGCCGCCCATCGCCGGTCGTCGCCGCCGATGCACGCGTGATGGCGATCACAGCGAACCCGGAGGTCGACGCCCTCACGATCGCCGCCGTGGGACTGGACCGCGGCATCCCGGTCCGTGAACGCATCGAGCTCGACCACTTGCTGTCTCCGGACGAGACGGCACGGCTCATCGCCGAACGTGTCGAGGCGTGGCGGGCGGGCGAGCTCGCCGACGCGCACATCGTCGGCGTCGGACTCGCCGTGCCAGGGCTGGTACGGGCAGCCGACGGACTCGTCCGCAACGCGCCGCACCTGCGCTGGACGGATGCGCCCCTTCGCGATCTCGTCGCCGACGCCACCGGCCTGCCGACGGTGGTCGGCAACGACGCGGCACTCGGCGCGATCGCCGAGCACCTCTTCGGCGCCGCGGCCGGCTTCGATGACGTCGTGTACCTCAACGGCGGCGCCAGCGGCATCGGTGGCGGACTCATCGTGCACGGGATGCCGCTGCTCGGCGCCGGCGGCTACACCGGCGAGTTCGGGCAGAACCGCCCCGGCATCGCCTCGGCCGCCGACCGTCGCGCCGACGACGGCGTGCTCGAGGACGAGGTCAGCAGAGCGCGGCTTCTCGCAGCTGTCGGCCTTCACGCGGCGGATGAACCGTCGCTCGCGGCGGCGCTGACCGCCGCGGGTGCCGGCGCAGCCGAGGAGGTCGCGCGGCAGCGCCGCATCCTCTCGACGGCGCTGGCCAACGCCGTCAACGCGCTCAATCCCGCGGTGGTGGTGCTCGGCGGCTTCCTCGCGACGATCGCCGCCGTCGACGTGCCCGGGCTGGGGGCGCTCGTGCGGGAGCAGACCATGTCGGCGAACGCCGAGGACCTCAGCATCCGCGTGGCATCCCTCGCCGAGGATCGGCTGCTGATCGGCGCCGCCGAGGCCGCCTTCGGCGACCTGCTCCGGGACCCCGGCGGTGTCGCGCGGGACTGAGGCCTCACGCGGGCGGCGCGGTCGTGTCTCGCGGCACCAGACGAGTCGGCAGTTTCACGTGCGTGACGGGCGGCGTCTTCCCATCCATGAGTTCGAGGAGCATTCGGGCCGCCTCGGCACCGAGCACCTGCATGGGCTGGCGCACCGTCGACAGGGCGGGCGTCGCCTTGGACGCCTCGGGGACGTCGTCGAATCCGATCACCGAGAGGTCGCGCGGGACGTCGAGGCCGAGCTCCGAGGCGACCCTGACGATCTCTAGGCCCGAGATGTCGTTCGCGGCGAAGACCGCGGTCGGCCGATCAGGGCGGCGGAGCATCTCCAGCGCGGCGAGGCGCACGGCGTCCTGCTGGTAGCTTCCGGAGCCCACGAGGGCCGGATCCAGCGGGATGCCGGCGTCGGCCAATGCGCGTCGATAGCCGGCATCGCGGGCGATCGACGAGCGCAGGTCGCGGCGACCCGCGATGAAGCCGATGCGCGTGTGTCCGAGTTCGATGAGGTATCGCGTGGCCAGGAGCGCACCACCGAAGCTGTCGCATTCGACGGTCGGCAGGTCGGCGGGACCCGTGTGAGGGTCGATGGCGACGACCGGCACTTCCGCGCCGACGTTCACCACGGTCGGGGTGACCATGATCGCACCGTCGATGAGGGTCCCGCTCAGTCGTGAGAGCGACCGTCGCTCCCACCCCTCCGCGGCGCCGTGCGAGCCCGAGTAGGCGAGCAGGTCGTACCGCGAGTCACGCAGCGCCTCGCCGACGCCCTTGAGGATCTCGGCGCTGAAGGGCTCGAAGTCCGCGACGAGCACGCCGATCACACCCGTCTTGCGCGATCGCATGCTGCTGGCGATGAGGCTCGACTCGTACCCGAGCTCGGCCACGACGGCGAGAACCTTGTCCACCGTCTCGCTTGCCACTCCGTAGCGCCCGTTCACCGCCTTCGAGACGGTTGCGACCGAGACGCCGGCGGCGGCGGCGACGTCGGTGATCGTGGGACGACGGGTCATGTCTCGAAATCATAACGGCCTCGAAACCGTTATTGAAAACGTTTGACAAGATATTTGTTGCCAACGCACACTTTTCTCGCCCGGTCTGCACGCCGGGCGGTACGCGACCCGATCGCGTCGACCACCAGCACCTCGCAGCAGAGGTGCCCCTCGAAGAAGAGACGGGAATCACATGATGCGCAAGAGAATCCTCGCGGGTTCCGCAGCACTCATCATCGGCGCACTCGCGCTCGCCGGCTGCAGTGCCGGCGGCGGCGACAGCAGCGATGGCAGCGTCGAGATGACGCTGTGGCAGAACTCGACGACAGGCCCGGGCCAGCAGTTCTGGAAGGACGCCATCGCCGCGTTCGAGAAGGAGAACCCCGGCGTCACGATCAAGATGCAGTCGATCCAGAACGAGGACATGGACGGCAAGCTGCAGACCTCGCTCAATGCGGGCGACCCGCCGGACATCTTCCTGCAGCGTGGCGGCGGCAAGATGGCCGCGATGGTCCAGGCAGGCCAGCTGATGGACCTGACCGGGAAGATCGAGGGCGAGGCGAAGGAGAACATCTCGGAGGGCTCGTTCAAGGCCGAGACCTACCAGGACAAGGTGTGGGCGATGCCCCTGTCGGTGCTGCCGGGCGGCATCTTCTACAGCCAGGACCTGTACACCGCAGCGGGCGTCACCGAGAACCCGACCACGATCGACGAGCTCGTCGCGGCCAACGACAAGCTGAAGGCGACCGGGGTGGCGCCGCTCGCCCTCGGCGCCAAG
Source organism: Microbacterium sp. BE35 (assembly GCF_031457705.1). NCBI lineage: Bacteria > Bacillati > Actinomycetota > Actinomycetes > Micrococcales > Microbacteriaceae > Microbacterium > Microbacterium sp. BE35. The sequence continues at coordinate 114,516 of NZ_JAVDXD010000002.1, read as the reverse complement.
GATGCCTGGCCGGCTGCGCACTGGTTCTACTGGTTCGCGCTCCGGGAGTGCGCCCCGAAGACGGTCGAGGAGACCGGCGACTCGAAGGACTTCAGCGACCCGTGCTGGCTGAAGGCCGCGGAGGACCTCGCCGACTTCGCTGCCACGGAGCCGTTCAACGACGGCTTCCTCACCACGTCCGCACAGCAGGGCGCCGGGAGCTCGGCCGGCCTCGTCGCCAACCACCAGGCGGGCGGCGAGCTGATGGGCGCGTGGGACCCGGGCGTGATCGCCTCGCTGACGCCGGACGAGAAGCCGCTTGCAGATCTGGCGTGGTACCCCTTCCCGGAGGTTTCCGGCGGCAAGGGCGAGCCCGGATCGATGATGGGCGGCGTCGACGGCTACTCGTGCTCCGCGAAGGCACCCAAGGAGTGCGTCGACTTCCTCAACTTCGTCGCGTCGAACGACCAGCAGACCGCGTACTACAAGGCGTTCAACTCGCCCCCCGTGAACCAGGCCGCACAGGCCGAGGTCACCGAGCCCTACCTGAAGCAGATCCTCGAGGCCTACAACGCGGCCCCGTTCGTCTCGCAGTGGCTCGACACGGTGCTCGGGCAGAACGTCGGCAACGCGCTCAACGTCGCCGTCGTCTCGATGCTCGCCGGACAGAGCACCCCGCAGCAGATGATCGACGAGGCCAACAAGGCCGGGGCGAAGGGCTAGGAAGAACTCCCATGCAGACAAGCGAGACCCCGAAGACGGACGATCGCCCGGAGACGGATCTCGCGCAGCGTTCCGGGGGCGGCGGCGTCACACCGCCGCCCTCGGCGTCGCAGCGCCGCCGATCCCGAGGACTCGGCTGGTCGGGCCGTCTGGAGGTCGCAATTCTGGCCGGGCCGGCGATGCTCGTCTTCATCGGGTTCGTCATCTTCCCCGTGATCATGGCGGCCTACTACGGCTTCTTCAACTGGCACGGCTACGGGCCGGCGACCGACTTCATCGGACTGAAGAACTACGTCACGATCCTCACCGACCCGGACTTCCAGGAAGCACTCGGTCACAACGCGTTCATCGTCGTCACGTCGATCCTCATCCAAGGACCGATCGCCCTGCTCCTGGCGCTCCTGCTGAACCGAAAGATGCGCGGGCAGTCCGTCATACGCGTGCTCATCTTCGTGCCCTACGTGATCGCGGAGGTCGTCGTGGGCACCGGCTTCAGCCTGCTGCTGGCGACCAACGGCGGCCTGAACGGTGTGCTGGAGAAGTGGGGGCTCTCGGGCTTGGCCCACGACTGGCTCTCCGATCCGAACATCGCGATCTGGACCCTCGTCGCGATCCTCACCTGGAAGTACGTCGGCTTCGCCGTCATCCTGTTCCTCGCGGGGCTCCAGGGCATCCCCGACGAGCTGTACGAGGCGGCCGCCATCGACGGCGCGACCTACTGGCAGATCCAGCGGCGCATCACGATCCCGCTGCTCGGGCCGACCCTGCGCATCTGGGCGTTCCTGTCGATCATCGGCGCACTGCAGCTCTTCGACCTGGTCTACATCATCTGGGGCCAGTACGTCGCTCCCGTCGCGGGCACCTCCACGATGGCGACATACATGGTGGCCAACGGCCGCAACGCCGGGAACTTCGGCTACGGCAATGCGGTCGCGGTCGTCATGTTCCTCATCTCCCTCGTCGTCGCCCTCGTCTACCAGCGCTTCGTGCTGCGCCGCGACACCGCCGGCGCGCTCACCGAAAGGAACCCCGAATGACCTCCGCCGCCGCACTGGCGACCCTGGAGTTGCCTCCGCCACGGCGCCAGCGCATGCGACGTGCGACGCCGGCCGTGTGGTTCGTCGCGCTCGTGGTCATCGCTTTGATGCTCGGGCCCGTCGTTTACATCATCCTCGGCGGATTCCGCACGAACTCCCAGATCACGACGGACCCCGGCGGCCTCCCCGACCCGTGGGTGTGGAAGAACTACATCGACGTGCTGACCGGCGGCGTGTTCTGGCAGCAGGTGCTCAACTCCGCTGTCGTCGCCATCGCCACGACGGCGGGCGTCATCGCGCTGGGCCTCATGGCGAGCTACGTGCTCGCACGATACCGGTTCCGGGGCCGGGGTGCGATGTACGCACTGTTCGCGGCGGGACTCATGTTCCCGATCACCGTCGCCATCACGCCCCTCTACATCGTCGTGCGCGACATGGGGCTCATCAATTCCCTCGGCGGCGTCATCCTGCCCCAGATCGCGTTCGCACTGCCGACGACGATCATCATCCTCGTGCCGTTCCTGCGTGCGATCCCCGATGAGATCGAGGAGGCAGCATTCATCGACGGCTGCAGTCGTCTGGGCTTCTTCTGGCGGATGGTGCTTCCACTGGCCGTCCCGGGAGTCATCACGGTGGGCATCCTCGCGTTCATCGGCAGCTGGAACAGCTATCTCCTGCCGCTCTTCCTTCTCAATGACAACGCGAACTTCACGCTCCCTCTCGGCGTGCAGGCGTTCTCTTCGCAGTACTCCGTCGACACCGCCAAGGTGCTGGCGTTCACCTCGCTGTCGATGATCCCCGCGCTGGCGTTCTTCAGCCTCTTCGAGCGGCGGATCGTCGGCGGCCTGACAGGAGCGGTCAAGGGATGAGCGACAACGGACTTCGCGCCGTCTCGGAGCGCGTGCTCGCGCTGCACGCGCAGATGACCCTCGACGAGAAGCTCGCACAGCTCGTCGGGTACTGGGTCGACCAGGGGGACGAGGTCGTCGCGCCGATGGCCGGCGAGATGATCACATCGACGCGGTACGAGGATGCCACCGCGAACGGCATCGGGCACCTCACCCGCGTCTACGGCACGCGGCCGGTGGACCCGGTCGCCCGCGCCGAGTGGCTCTGGGGGGAGCAGCGTCGACTGCGCGAGCAGACCCGCCTCGGGATCCCCGCGATCGTGCACGAGGAGTGCCTCACGGGGCTCGCCGCGTGGAAGGCGGCCACCTTCCCGACGCCGCTCGCCTGGGGCGCCGCCTTCGACCCCGAGCTCACCGAGCAGCTCGGGGCGGCGATCGGCCGCTCGATGGCCGAGCTCGGAATCCATCAGGGCCTCGCGCCGGTGCTCGACGTGATCATGGACCCGCGATGGGGTCGTGTCGACGAATGCATCTCGGAGGACCCGTACGTCGTCGGCACGATCGGCACCGCGTACGTCAAGGGACTGCAATCGGCCGGTGTCCACGCCACGCTGAAGCATTTCGCCGGCTACTCCGCGTCGCAGGCCGGCCGCAACCACGCCCCCGTGCACATGGGGCGCCGCCGGCTGCAGGACGTCATGCTCCCGCCGTTCGAGATGGCGGTCCGCGACGGCGGGGTGCGGTCTGTCATGAACTCGTACGCCGAGATCGACGGCGTTCCCGTCGCCTCGAGCCCCGAGCTTCTCACCGCGCTCCTGCGCGACGAGTGGGGATTCGACGGCACCGTCGTGGCCGACTACTTCTCGGTCGCTTTCCTCCACGCGCTGCACGGAGTCGCGGCCGATCTCGGCGAGGCGGCGCTGCTGGCGCTGCGGGCGGGGATCGACATCGAGCTGCCGACGGGCGACGCGTTCGTCGAGCCCCTGCGGTCGCTGCTCGACTCGAGCGCTCAGGGACGGGCCGATGTGGACCGCGCGGTGCTCCGCGTGCTCTCGCAGAAGGAGGAGCTGGGCCTGCTCGACGAGGACTTCTCGTCGCCGCCGACGCAGGTGGAGCTCGACGGCCTGGAGCTTCGCGACCTCGCGCGCAGGACGGCCGAGGAGTCGGTCGTCCTCCTCGGCAACGACGGCGTGCTTCCGCTGGCGGCGCCGCGCCGCATCGCACTGATCGGCCCCAACGCCGACGCCGCGGAGTCGCTCATGGGCTGCTACTCGTTCGCCAACCATGTGCTGGCGCACCACCCCGGCACGCCCTTGGGCTTCGAGATCCCGACGGTCGCGGAGTCGCTGCGCGCGGAGTTCCGTGACGCGGACATCGTGCTCGAGCGGGGCTGCGACGTCGAAGGCGATGATGAGCGCGGCATCGAGGCCGCCGCCCGCGCGGCGGCTGACGCCGAGGTCGCGGTCGTGGTCGTGGGCGATCGCGCCGGTCTGTTCGGACGGGGCACGGTCGGCGAGGGCAACGACGTGGACGATCTGGAGCTTCCCGGTGTGCAGCGCCGGCTCGTCGAGGCCGTGGTCGCCACGGGCACCCCGACCGTCGTGGTGATCGTCTCGGGACGCCCGTACGCGATCGGATGGATGCTCGACGGCCGCACCGCTGCCGCAGCGGTGCTGCAGGCGTTCTTCCCCGGAGAGGAGGGCGGTCCCGCGATCGCGCGGATCGTCTCCGGCGCCGCCGAGCCGTCCGGCCGGCTGCCTGTCTCGCTGCCCCGGTCCGCAGGAGCGCAGCCGTACACGTATCTGCACCCCAGGCTGGGGGGTCCGACCGACATCACGAGCGCCGACAACACCCCGGCGAGGCCGTTCGGCTTCGGGCTGACATACACCTCGTTCACCCGAGAGGACCTCACGGCTTCGGATGCCGCCACCGACGGCACGATCACCGCGCAGGTGCGGCTGTCGAACGTGGGCGATCGCGCAGGCACCGATGTCGTGCAGCTCTACGCCCGGGACATCGTCGGCTCGGTCACCCGCCCCGTCGCACAGCTGCTGGCCTACCAGCGGGTCTCCCTGGCCCCCGGCGAGTCGGCGACCGTCACGTTCTCGGTGCCGACCTCGCGGCTGGCGTTCACCGGACGGGACGGCCGCCGGATCGTCGAGCCCGGTGCCGTCGACCTGTGGGTCGGAGGATCGTGCGCCGAACGCGACACCGAGACCCGGATCGAGCTCGTCGGACCCGTGCACGCGATGACGGCCGATGCGCCTCGAATGGCGACGGCTGCGGTCGCGGCCCTGGTCCCCGACCCCCGTTGAAAGAAGTGCCCCGAGTGCGTGCAGCACTCGGGGCACTTCGTCTGGGTTGACGTCCGCAATCCGCCCCCGCTCGACAGGTCAACCGGCCCTCCACAGGACGAAACCTCGCACTTCGCTCCTGCAGAACCCCGGTTGACCTGTTGAAGCACGCAGGGAGGAGGACGGATGCCGCGACCCGCCGCGCAGGTTCGGCCTCAGAGGCTCCGCCATGCCTCGGCGGGTGTCAACGGCACGAGCGCAGGACGCTCGACCGTGGAGCGCAGGGACTCGCGCACACCCGAGGCCGCGGACGCGGCGAGCGCCGTCATGATCTCGAGCACGTGAAGGGCCATCGCCCCGCTCGCACGGCCCTCGCCCGCGACCAGGTCCAGCAGCCCGATGCCGCGCCCGGAGTCGGCGTACCCGGCGGACGGCTCGAGCGTCTCCCACGAACCGCCGCGCGGGTGCAGCTGCACGTCGCCGGCGAAGTTGTTCGGGTCGGGCACGAGGAGCGACCCGTCGACGCCGTGCACCTCGATGGGCGCCGCCGTCGAGCGGACGCCGTCGAAGCTCATCGTGACGGTCGAGATCGCACCCGAGGCGTGATGGAGGATGCCGGTGAGATGCGTGTCGACCTCGACCGGAATGCTCTCCCCCGCACGCGGGCCCGAGCCGATCACGCGCTCGTCCCGCGAGCGCGAGGCGGCACCCGACACCGCGGTCACCGGTCCGAGCAGCTGCACGAGCGACGTCACGTAGTACGGCCCCATGTCCAGCAGCGGCCCGCCGCCTTCGCGATAGTAGAAGTCGGGCTGCGGATGCCACGACTCGTGGCCCGCCGAGACCCACATCGCCGACGCCGACACGGGCCGGCCGATGCGCCCGCCGTCGATCGCGGCCCGCGCGGTCTGCACGCCGGTGCCGAGCACCGTGTCGGGCGCGCCTCCGACGCGGACGCCCGCGGCGGCCGCGGCATCCGTGATCCGCGCAGCGTCCGCGAAGGTCGCCGCGAGCGGCTTCTCGCCGTACACGTCCTTGCCGTGCGCGATGGCGGCGAGCGCGACCTCGGCGTGCGCGGCGGGGATCGTGAGGTTGAGGACGGCACGGATGCTGCGATCCTCGAGCAGCTCGGCGGTCGTGAGCGCGCGGCAGCCGGGGATCCCCTCCGCCACGGCCGCGGCCCGTGCCGTGTCGAGGTCGGCCACGGCAGCGATGCGCACGCTCGATGCCGGAAGCAGGGTGTCGAGGTACTGGCGGGAGATGACGCCGAGCCCGACGACCCCGATGTCGGTCACCGCGCGGCCCACAGCATCCCCCGTTCGATGATGGTGCGGACGTTCGCGTCCTGCAGCACGTCGAGGCTGTGCCCCGGCGTCGAGACGAAGACCCGGCCCTGCCCCCAGTCCCGCGTCCACACCGCGGGCGAGGTGATCGGGCGGTGCCACGGGTGGTACGGCTGCACCGGGTGCGTCGTCGTCGCCAGCACATCGATGAGGTCGTCGTGCAGCACCCAGTACTGCTCGGTGGTGAGCGCGAAGTCGTCGATGCCGGCCGTGATGTCATGCGTGCGGCCGAGGTCGGTGATCTCGACGGTGTGGTCGAGGTAGTTGTCGGTCTGGTCGCCGTGCACCTCGTCGGGGCGCTTCGACGGGTGCGTCGCGAACTGGCCGCCCACGAGCTGCAGGTAGTCGGAGCTCGCACGGAACGAGTCGGCGATGCCGCCGTGCCAGCCGGCGAGGCCGGTGCCCGCGGCGACGGCGTCGCGGAGGCCCCGGATCGCCTCGTGCGACGCCTGCGACATCGTCATGGACTGCAGCACGAGGTCGGTGGCGGCCATGCGGTCGGCGTCGGCGTAGACCTGGGGGTCGTCTTCGACGGTCACGTCGAAGCCGCTGGAGCGGAGGAACGGCAGGAAGAGGTCGGTCGCCTCGATCGGATGGTGGCCTTCCCATCCGCCGCGGACGACGAGGGCGGTGCGGGTCATGCGGTAGTCCCTTCGGGGTCGACGCCGGCGGATGCCACCGGCGTGAGGATGCTGTCGCGCGCGGCGCTCTGCTCGACGGCGGCGAGCACCCGCTGGACCTGGGTGGCGTCGGCGAAGCTCGGCGACACGGGGATCTCGCCGGCGACCGCGCGCACGAAGTCGACGACCTGGTGCGCGAACAGGTGCTCGTAGCCGAGTCCGTGCCCGGCGGGCCACCACGCTCCGGCATACGGATGCTGCGCCTCGGTCACCTGCACGCGCCGGAAGCCCTGCGCGGCATCGGCAGCGGCGTCGTACACCTCGAGCTCGTTCATGCGCTCGAAGTCGAACGCGATCGCGCCGCGGTCGCCGTTGATCTCGACGCGGTTGGCGTTGCGGCGGCCGGTCGCCATCCTCGTGGCCTCGAAGACGCCGAGCGCACCGCCGTCGAAGCGCGCGGTGAACGCCGCGGCGTCGTCGACGGTCACCGGCAGCCGGTCGGACGTGTCGGCCGCGACACCGCCGAGCCCCTCGACCGCCGAGCGCCGGGGCCGAGACGTGACGAACGTGCGCATCGTGGCCGACACCGCCTCGATGTGCTGACCGGCGAGCCATTGCGCGGTGTCGATGCTGTGCGCGCCGATGTCGCCGAGGGCGCCGGAGCCCGCGCGATCCCGGTCGAGCCGCCAGGTGTGGGGCGAGTCGGGGTCGCTCAGCCAGTCCTGCAGATACTGCGCGCGCACGTGCCGGATCTCGCCGATGCGCCCCTCCTCGATGAGCCGGCGGGCGAGCGCGAGCGCCGGTGTGCGGCGGTAGCTGAAGCCGCACATCGCGACCGTGCCGGACTGAGCAGATGCCGCGGCCGCGGCATCCGTCATCTCCTGCGCTTCGGCGACCGAGTTCGCGAGGGGCTTCTCGCACAGGACGTGCTTGCCGGCGGCGAGGGCGGCGAGCGCGATCTCGGCGTGGGTGTCGCCGGGGGTGCAGATGTCGATCGCGTCGATGTCGTCGCTCTCGACGGCTTCGCGCCAGTCGACGCCGTGTTCGGGCCACTCCCAGCGCGCGGCGGCCTCGGCCGTGGCGTCGGCGCGATGGCCGACGAGCAGCGCCGGCCGCGGCGCGAGCGGAAGGTCGAAGAAGTGCGGCGCGGTGCGCCAGGCCTGCGTGTGCATCCGGCCCATGAAGCCGGTGCCGATCAGCGCGATCCGCAGCGGAGATGTCGTCGTCGTCATCGTTGTGGCCCTTTCCGGAACCGACGATGCCATCGGCGCTGGCATCGGTCGAGGATCTTGCGCAAAACTGGTCGGGTGCCTGCCCGAGTGACTCTCGACGATGTCGCGGCCGAGGCCGGGGTGAGCGTCGGCACGGCGTCGAGGGCGTTGTCGGGCCGCGGCGACCTCGCGCCCGCCACGCGGCGCCGTGTGCTGGCCGCGGCGCGTGTGCTGGGGTACACCCGCGATCCCGCGGCCGGTGGGCGCCCCGCCGGCGCCGCGCGCCTCCTCGACCTCGTGCTGGGCTCGTATCACAACGCCTACTCCGACGAGGTGACCGCCGGCGCGCGCAGCGCCGCCGCCGCCGCGGGCTATGACCTCGTGCTCACCGAGGAACGCGACACCCCCGACGATGACTGGCCGATGCGCATCCGCCGACGCGGCTCGGCGGGTGTCGTGCTCGGGCTCATCTCGCCGACGGCATCGCAACTGGCCGCGATCACCGATGCGGAGATCCCGGTCGTGCTGATGGATCCGCAGGCCGAGACCTCCCGCGGGCTCACCAGCGTGCGCACGACGGACCGCGACGGCGCGTTCGCGGCGGCGACCCACCTCGCCGAGCGCGGCGCGACGAGGTTCGCGATCGTGCTCGGCTCGCCGCCGTACCGGTACGGCCGCGCGCGGAACGCGGGCTTCCGCGAGGGGCTGCGCCTGGCCGCCCCCGACGCCGACCTCGTCGCGGTGCAGGCGGACTGGGGCGGCGCGGCGGCGCGCGAGGCGGCACTCCCCCTGTTGCACGGCCTGCATGCCGGCGAACGGCTGGGCGTCTTCGCCTGCACCGACGAAATGGCGGCCGGCGTGTACGCCGCGGCCGCGGCGACCGGGCGCCGCATCCCCGACGACGTCCTCGTCGTGGGTTTCGACGACCTGCGCGGGGCGCGGTGGCTGACACCGCCCCTCACGACGGTGCGTCAGCCGATCCGCGAGATGGCCGCGGCCGCCGTGACCGCCCTCGCCCAGGCTGCGGCCGGCGCTCCCCTGCCGCCGTCGCCGATCGTCCTGCCCACGCAGCTCATCGAGCGCGGCTCGACCTGACGATCCGGACGGACCGGTGGCCGCGGCATCCGAACCGGACGAAACGTCGCATGTCGGCGCACGGGGCACGCGAGTAGCGTGGGACCAGTCTGACGGAAGGCTCCACATGTCGATCACGACCGAATCCCAGGCCCGCACCAACCGCCCCGCGAGGAGTGAAGCGGAGCTGCAGCAGATGGCCAAGGACCACCTGTGGATGCACTTCGCCCGCCAGTCGGTGATGACCGACGGACCGGGGGTCCCGATCATCGTCAAGGGCGAAGGCCACCACATCTGGGACTCGCGGGGCAAGCAGTACATCGACGGCCTCGCCGGCCTGTTCGTCGTCGCCGCGGGCCACGGCCGCAAGCGCCTCGCCGAGGTCGCAGCGAAGCAGGCCGAGCAGCTCGCCTTCTTCCCGATCTGGTCGTACGCGCACCCCGCCGCGATCGAGCTCGCCGACCGCCTCGCCGACTACGCGCCCGGCGACCTCAACAAGGTGTTCTTCTCCACCGGCGGCGGCGAGGCCGTCGAGACCGCGTTCAAGCTCGCCAAGTACTACTGGAAGATCCAGGGTCAGCCGACCAAGCACAAGGTGATCTCGCGCTCGGTGGCCTATCACGGCACGCCCCAGGGTGCGCTCGCGATCACCGGCATCCCGGCCATGAAGTCGATGTTCGAGCCGGTGACCCCGGGCGGCTTCCGCGTGCCCAACACCAACTTCTACCGAGCCGACGACATGGGTGCGCCGTCCGGCAGCCTCGAGGAGTTCGGCGTCTGGGCCGCCGACCGCATCGAGGAGATGATCCTCTTCGAAGGGCCCGACACCGTCGCCGCCGTCTTCCTCGAGCCCGTGCAGAACTCCGGCGGCTGCTTCCCGCCGCCTCCCGGATACTTCCAGCGGGTGCGCCAGATCTGCGACAAGTACGACGTGCTGCTCGTGTCGGACGAGGTGATCTGCGCCTTCGGCCGCATCGGCCACATGTTCGCGTGCGACGCCTACGGCTACGTCCCCGACATGATCACGTGCGCCAAGGCCATGACCAGCGGCTACTCGCCGATCGGCGCCACCATCGTGAGCGACAGGATCTACGAGCCGTTCGCCCACGGCGACCGCGCGTTCTACCACGGCTACACCTTCGGAGGTCACCCGGTCTCGGCCGCCGTCGCGCTCGAGAACCTCGACATCTTCGAGGAGGAGGGCCTCAACGAGCACGTGCGCGAGAACTCGCCGCTGTTCCGCTCGACCCTCGAGAAGCTCACCGATCTGCCGATCGTCGGCGATGTGCGCGGCGACGGGTACTTCTTCGGCATCGAGCTGGTGAAGGACAAGGCGACGAAGGAGACCTTCGACGACGACGAGTCCGAGCGGCTGCTGCGCGGGTTCCTGTCGAAGGCGCTGTTCGACGCCGGGCTCTACTGCCGCGCCGACGACCGCGGCGACCCGGTCATCCAGCTCGCCCCGCCCCTGACGATCGGGCCGAAGGAGTTCGACGAGATCGAGCAGATCCTCCGCAGCGTCCTCACAGAGGCGTGGACGCGACTCTGACGACGGGGGCTATGGTAGGCGCGTGGGCACGATCTACTACGGCGGCGGCGCGATGCCGATCCACATCGAGGACCGCGCACTCGCGCACCTGAAGGTCGTGATCGCGACAAAGCTCCGGCGCGATGAGAGCTTCACGGTGTCGTGGAGGCATCCCGACGACCAGCCGCGCGGTCGCAGCACGATCTGGATCCACCCGTCGATCCCGCTGCGATTCGTCTTCGACGACCCCGAGCCCACCGAGCTCAGTCGAGCCTGGATCGAGGAGCTCGCGAACTCGGCCAGCTCGACCGGTGGCATCATGCTCGTCGCCGAGCACTTCGACACCGGCCCGGTCGACGTGCTGCAGGGTGCGGAAGGCGCCCCCGACGTGACGCTCGGCAACGTGGACGTCGATCACCTCGACGTCGAGCGCCTCACCGTCGGCGGCACGGAAGTGACCCCCGACGACGCCGACGACCCAGACGGGGACGGGTAGGGCTCAGCCCTCCGCCGGCGGTGTCTCGTCCTCCGCGGGCTCTGGCAGGATCGTGAGGCCTGACGGCCCACTCGCCGCAAGCATCAGCTGCTCGATCCAGGTGCGGTTGATGCGCGGCTGACGGCTGCCGAAGAAGTGGAACTGGATCGGCACCGAAGGGTGGATCCAGAAGCTTCTCCGGCCGCTGCCGTCACCGATCTCGACGTCGAACATGAACGGCTCGGAGCGGCGCAGCTTGTTCATCATCACGATGCGAAGATGCGCCAGCGTTCGGTCGTCGATGTCGACCGAGTTGGCGTTGGTGTCGTAGATGAACCGGCCCATGCCAGGAGCCTAGTGCCGGATCACCGCGGCGCGATGCCCGATCAGCGCGGCGCGAATGCCGCCGCGAACAGCCCTCGCGCCCGGCGCGCGACAGCCGGCCGCAGCGCGGGATCGGCGCGGGCGAGCTCGGTCGCCAGCATCCCGGTCGCAAGGGTCACGTCCTCGGTCTCGATATGCGATCCGATGCGCCCGGTGGCCCGGTCACGCGCGACGAGACGCTCCACGAGCGCCTGGAATCGCGCACCCAGCGACGCGACCCGGCGGTCGGAGAGATCTGCGGTGATCAGCTCGATGAACGCCGTCGACACGACCGCCTGATCGACCACGCGATCGAGCAGATCGTCGATCGTTCGATCGGGCGGCGCGGTGTACTCCTCGAGGTCGCGCACGTTGTCCTCGAAGACGGCGACGGCGAGGGCGGTGCGGTCGGGGAAATGACGGTACAGGCTTCCTTGCCCGACTCCGGCGCGCTTGGCGACGGCACTGAAGGGGGCTTGAAGCCCTCCTTCGGCGTAGACCTCGCGGGCAGCAGCGATCAACGCCTTGCGGTTGTCGGCGGCTGCGGCGGGGCCTCGGTTCTGGCGAGGGAGCGCACGGGGGGATGCGGTGCTCGGCACGGGTGTAGCCTAGTACCGGACACAGTTGTCCGGTAGGAGCCGCCCCGAAGGATCCTCATCCCCGGACCCGCAGCCCCGCTGAACTGCATGAAGAAGGGACAGAACATGAGCACCATCACCGCTCCCCTGACCGGAGCATCCACCATCCAGACCTGGCTCGACGACCCCGCCGGCGGCGCCGCACTGCGGGGCCTGCTCGCCCAGGGCGGCCAGACCGCGGAGGCTCTCGCACCCATCGCCGGCCTCCCGATCAGCAACCTCGTCGCGATGAGCGGCGGTGCCTTCCCGCAGGCCGCCCTCGACGCGCTCGTCGCGCAGGTCAACCCCGACGGCGTCCCCGCGGAATCCGACGCCGCCGCCGAGACCCCGAAGTCCGAGTGGGCCGAGAAGGTCACCGCCGGCCGCTTCACCGGCCAGACGGTCATCGTCACCGGCGCCGGCTCCGGCATCGGCCGCGCCACCGCATCGCGCGTCGCGCGCGAGGGCGGTCGCGTGATCGCCGTCGACGTCAGCCAGGATCGTCTCGACGAGTTCGTCGCGGCGCACACCGGTGCCGACGTCGTGGCCCTCACGGCCGACATCACCGACGACGAGGGCGTGGCCCGCATCATCGAGGCGGCCGGCGACCGGATCGACGCCCTCGCGAACATCGCCGGCATCATGGACGACATGACCCCGGTCGGCGACGTCACCGACGCGGTCTGGGATCGCGTCTTCCGCGTGAACGTCACGGGCACGATGAAGCTGATGCGCGCAGTCATCCCGGCCATGCTCGCGCAGGGCGGCGGCTCGATCGTGAACACCTCGTCCGAGGCATCCCTTCGCGGTTCCTCCGCCGGTGCCGCCTACACCGCGTCGAAGCACGCGGTCGTGGGCCTCACCAAGTCGAGCGCATTCATGTACGGCCCGAGCGGCATCCGCGTGAACGCGGTCGCGCCCGGTGCGGTGATCACCAACATCGAGGCGAAGTTCAACTCGCCGCTCGGCGCCGACCGCGTGCGCGCCGGCATGGCGGTCATGACGCCGCCCGTCGCCGCCGACCGCCTCGCCGCATCGATCACGTTCCTGCTGAGCGATGACGGCGTCAACGTCAACGGCCAGAACCTCGCGAGCGACGGCGGCTGGTCGGCCGCCTGACCCGACCCGCGACGCCCTGGCGGACACGACCCTCCGGTCCGCCAGGGCGTCGCTGCGTCGCCCCAGGCACTCCTTCGAGTCGCCGACACCCGTACCCGACGGCCCGTGTTCTCTGGCGAGTCGCCGGAGCGGTGCCACCGACGCCACGATCCGCAGCGAAGCGCCAGAGCGGGCGGCGCTACGGCTGGAACGGCCAGACGAGTGGCACGTACCAGACCGCCACCACGAGGAAGAACAGCGCCAGCGGCAGGCCGAGCCTCCAGTAGTCGCCGAAGCGGTAGCCGGCCGGCTCCATCACCATGAGGTTCGCGGGCGTCGCGATCGGGGTCAGGAACGCGGCCGCACCGGCGACGGTGAGCGCCATCATGAACGGCTGAACCGAGAGGTCGAGCGACTGCGCGACCGAGATCGCGATGGGGGCGACGATGAGCACCGTCGCGGTGTTGCTGATGAGCTGGCCCAGCACCACCGTCAGCCCGCACAGGGCGAGCAGGGCGACGTGTGGCCCGGCGTCGCCGAGGAACGACAGCATCCAGTCCGCCACGAGGTCCGCCGTGCCGGTGCTGATGAACGCCGTCGACAGCGGGATCATGCCGGCGATGAGCACGACGGTGGTCCACGAGATCGAGTGGTACGCCTGCTTCACGGTGACCGTGCGGGTGAGGACCAGAGCGCACGCGGCCAGCAGCGCCGCCACCGCGGGCGGGACCAGGCCCGTCGCGAGCAGCAGGATCATCGCCAGCAGGATGCCGATCGCGCGCTTCGCGCCCTTGCCGAGCGGGACCGACCGGCGCAGCTGCGCGGGGTCGTCAACGGCGAGCACGCCCGGCTGGCTCGTCTTTCGCGACAGATCGTCCCACGCACCCTGCAGCAGCAGCGAATCCCCGGCCTGCACGACGAACTCGGTGCCCTTGAGGTGCTCGTCGCCGCGACGCGCCGCGAGCACCACCAGGTCGCCGTCGGGAGTGGTCATGCCCGCGCACACGCGCTTGCCGATGAGCGGCGACCGCGGGGCCACGACCACCTCCGTGATGCCGGTTTCAGGGCCGAGCAGCATACCGGTGTCGAGGGTGAGCGAGTACTGCTGACGGAGCAGACGCGCATGCCGCACGAGATCGAGCGGCATGAGGGCGCCCTTGCGATCTGGCACGAGACCGCCGCCGACGAGGAGGATCGCGACGGTTCCGAGGAGGACCGGGATGCCGACCAGCGCGAACTCGAAGTACCCGAACTCGCGTCCGCCCGCCGACGCGGCGAACTCCGACACGATGATGTTGACCGGCGTGCCGGTGAGCAGCAGCAGCGACCCGGCGGATGCCGCGAACGCGAGCGGCATGAGGAGCTTCGACGAGGCGATGCCCGAGCGGGCGGCGACGACCACCACGAGCGGCAGCAGTGCGGCGACCGCCCCGTTGATGCTGATGAGGGCGGTGAGTCCGGCCACGAGCAGCGCGATCACGACCAGCAGGGTCGTCCGCTTCGTGCCGGCGCGGCCGATGACCTTCTGGCCCGCCCACGCGGTGACGCCCGTCGCGTCGAGCGCCTCGCTCACGACGAAGAGCGCCGCGATGAAGAGCACCGTCGGGTCGCCGAAGCCCGCGAGCGCCTGCGGGAGCGTCAGCACGCCGGTGAAGAAGAGCGCCAGCGCGACGCCGATCGCGACGATGCCGATCGGCACGCGGTTGCTCACGAACGCGATCACCGCGAGCACGAGGATGACGAGCGTTGCGGTGACGGGGTCCACCCGCCCAGCGTAGCCACCGCTTCTCCGGCGGTTTGGGGTTGGGCCTCTGGGCCCGTGTCCAAGGCGGCTTCGACAGGTCAACCGGGCCTCGACAGGGGCGTCTGCGAGGGAGGGCTCCTGCGGAACCCCGGTTGACCTGTCGAACGGGAAGGGACGGATGCTGCTCCCCGGGCGCGCGGACCTCAGCCGCGGAGGGTTGCGAGCCCGGCGACGTCGTAGGCGAGCTCGACGGCCTCGAAGATCCCGGCGTCGATGCTGCGGGGCGCGAACGCGTCACCGATCACCACGACACGAGTGGATCCGGATGCTGCGGCCGCGGTGTCCGTCGCGAGGCCGGTGACCCCGACCGACGCGCGCGGCTCGACCGCGACGACGGCGTCGACGCCGGAGATCACGTCCGCGACCCCGGTGAGCGTGTCGCGCACGGTCACGGCGCCCGGCTCGAGGCGCTCGACGCGGTGCGCGACGACCCGGCGGAACCCGCCGTGCGCGCCGAGGCGCTCGAGCAGCAGCGGCCGGTCGTACCCGGCGCCGATGTGCGGGAACACGGTCTCGAAGGGTGTGATCAGCTCGAGCTCGTCGACCCGTTCGAGCAGGGTCAGCACGATGCCGGCGGCGTACGCCGTGCCGTCGGCATCCACCACCGCGATCCGCCGGCCGAGGCGCGCCCCCGACACGGCGGCGAATGCGTCGATCGTGCCCTCGGCGGGGAATCCGCCGGTGTACGCCCCGCCGAGCGAGAGCGAGGTCGTGGCCGGGGCGACAGCGCCCGTGGCGACGACGATGCCGTCGGCGGCCCCGAGTCCGCGCAGCGTCTGGGTCGTCGCCTCGACGCCGAGCCGCACGTCGACGCCGGCGGCCCCGAGGTCGCGCTCGAGATCGTCGACCAGCAGACCCACGCTCTCCCGCCCCGGAACCCGCCGGGCGAGGCGCAGCTGTCCGCCGAGCTGATGCGTCCGCTCCAGCAGAGTGACCGCGTGCCCATCGGTCGCGAGCTCGACGGCGGCGCGCATGCCCGAAGGGCCCCCGCCCACGACGACCCACCGCTGCGGCGACGCCGTGCGCGGCCGTTCGCCGCGCTCGAGTTCGCGACCGGCGAGCGGATTCACGGTGCACGACATGGCGAGTCCGCGGCTGCCGCGGCCGAGGCAGCCCTGATTCAGACGGATGCAATGACGGATGCCGCGCTCCCCCGTGTCGACGGGTGCGAGTCCGAGGAGCTTGCGACCGAGATCGGGGTCGGCGATCTGCGCGCGCGTGAGGGCGACCATGTCGGCGATGCCGGAGGCGACGACGTCTTCGGCCTCCTCGACCGAGCGGGCGGCGCCGACGCCGAAGACGGGCACGTCGGGGTTCGCGGCCTTGACGGCGGCGACGTCGTCGCGCAGCCAGGCGTACGGCATGGGTGAGGACGGGAAGACGTAGTGCACGTTGTGGTAGCCGCCGGCGGCGAGGTCGAGGAAGTCGATGCGGGCCTCCTGCCGGAGGCGCGCGATGACTTCGCGCATGCCTGCCCCGTCGATCCCGTCAGCGTGGAACTCGTTCGCGACGATGCGGATGCCCACGGTGAAGTCGTCGCCCACCCGCGCGCGCACGGCTCGCAGCACCTCGCGCGGGAATCGAGTCCGGCCGTCGAGGTCGCCGCCGTATTCGTCCTGCCTGGCGTTGTACAGCGGCGAGAGGAACTGGTGCAGCAGGTAGCCGTGGGCCATGTGGATCTCGACGCCGTCGAACCCGCCGTCGCGCGCGTGCTCGGCCGACAGTGCCCAGCTCTCGACGAACGAGGCGATGTCGGCGTGGTCCATCGCCCGGGTCGCGTGGCCCGTCGACGGAGAGATGAGCCGCGACGGCGCATAGACGGTCCGCGGGCCGTCGGGCCCGTCGGGCTGCGCCTGCGCCCCATGGTGGTTCAGCTGCACGAAGATCTTCGCGCCGGCTTCGTGCACGGCATCCGTCATGCTCCTCGACGCCGCGACGCCCTCGGGCCGGTACGCGTCCTCGAACCCGCGAATCGATCCGGTGGGGTGCACGAAGTGGTTGCCGGCGACGAACAGCCCGCACCCGCCCCGCGCGCGGCGCACGTAGTAGGCGGTCTCGCGGTCGGACTCGACGCGGTCGGAGTACTGCTTCGAATGCGCCGTCTGCATGATCCGGTTCGCCGCCGTGACACTGCCGATCCGCAGCGGTTCCCCGAGGACGGACGAACGGATGCCGGGGCTCGCGGTCATGTCCCCGAGCCTACGTGCGCCTTCGTCAGAGCGCCGAGAGGGCCTGGTCGAGGTCGGCGAGGAGATCCGGTGCCGATTCGATGCCGACCGACAGGCGCACGACCTCCGGCGGGACGGCGAGCTCGGTGCCGCGCACCGACGCGTGCGTCATCTCGTCGGGGTAGTTCATGAGCGACTCGACACCGCCCAGCGACTCGGCCAGCTGGAAGAGGCGGGTCGACTCGGCGAAGCGGCGTGCGGCCGCGGCATCCGCGAGCGCCACCGAGACGATGCCGCCGAACCGGCTCATCTGCCGTGCGGCGAGCTCGTGCCCCGGGTGCGACGCGAGACCGGGGTAGTAGACGCGCGCGATCGCTCCGTGGCCGGACAGGAACTCGGCGATCTCCTGCGCGTTCTCGCTGTGCCGCTGCATGCGCAGGGCCAGCGTCTTGATCCCGCGGGTCGTGAGCCACGCATCGAGCGGGCCCGAGACCGCGCCGACCGCGAACTGCAGGAACTTCACCTCGCCGTACAGCGCGTCGTCGCCCAGCACGAGGGCGCCGCCGACGACGTCGGAGTGCCCGCCGAGGTACTTGGTCGTCGAGTGCACGACGACGTCGGCGCCGAGCGCGAGCGGCTGCTGCAGCGCAGGCGACGCGAACGTGTTGTCGACGACGACGAGCGCACCGGCGTCGTGCCCGAGCTTCGCGAGCCCTGCGATGTCGGTGATGCGCAGCAGCGGGTTGCTGGGGGTCTCGACCCACACGATGCGGGCAGGCCGCTCCTCGAGCGCCGCCCGCACGGCGTCGAGGTCGCTCATGTCGACGACCCGGATCCCGATCCCCCACCCGCCCAGCACACGCGCGATGAGGCGGTAGGTGCCGCCGTACACGTCGCTGCCGAGCAGCACCTCGTCGCCGGGCTTCAGCGCGGCGCGCAGCAGCGCGTCCTCCGCGGCGAGGCCCGAGGCGAACGACAGCGCGTGCGCACCGCCTTCGAGGGCCGCGAGTTGCGTCTCGAGCGCCGTGCGCGTCGGGTTGCCGCTGCGTCCGTACTCGTACCCCTCGCGGAGGCCGCCGATGCCGTCCTGCGCGTACGTCGTCGAGAAGTGCACCGGCGGGATCACCGCACCCGTCGTCGGGTCGAAGGCCTGCCCGGCGTGCACCGCCCGGGTCTCGAAGCCGCGGTCGCTCGTGGGCTCGGTCATTCGGGTGCTCCTTCGGTGGGGGTGACGGATGCTGCGGGGCCCGGGCCGACGTCGAAGCCGTGGTCGCGCATCCAGTCGTCGTCGTAGAACCGGTTGAGATAGCCGCGGCCGTGGTCGGGCAGCAGCACCACGACGACGGCGTCCGCCGGCAGATCCCGGGCGGTGCGCAGGGCGGCGACGACCGCCATGCCGCTCGATCCCCCGACGAGGAGGCCTTCCTCGCGGGCGAGCCGGCGCGTCATCTCGAAGGACTCGGCGTCGGGGATGCGGTGGATCTCGTCGGGCACCGACGGGTCGTAGCTCTCGGGCCAGAAGTCCTCGCCGACGCCCTCGACGAGATAGCCGTGCAGCGGCCCCCCGGAGTAGATCGAACCCTCGGGGTCGGCGCCGACGACCCGCACCGCCGAGTTCGACACCTCGTGCAGAAAGCGGCCGGTACCCGTGATCGTGCCGCCGGTGCCGATGCCCGCGACGAAGTGGGTCACGCGTCCGTCGGTGTCGCGCCAGATCTCGGGCCCGGTGGTCTCGTAGTGGCTGAGCGGCCCGTTCGAATTCGCGAACTGGTTCGGCTTGAACGCCCCGGGGATCTCGCGCACGAGACGGTCGGCCACGCTGTAGTACGAGCGCGGGTCCTCCGGCGGCACGCTCGTCTCGGTCACGACGACCTCGGCGCCATAGGCCTTGAGCACGTCGACCTTGGCGCCGGCGAACTTGTCGGGGACAACGAAGACCATCCGATAGCCGCGCTGCACGGCGACCAGTGCGAGACCGACACCGGTGTTGCCGCTCGTGGGCTCGACGATCGTGCCGCCGGGCCCCAGCAGGCCGTCACGCTCGGCGGCGTCGATGATGCGGCGGGCGATGCGGTCCTTGGCGGAGCCGCCGGGGTTGAAGTACTCGACCTTCGCGAGCACCGTCGCGGCGATGCCGTCGGTGACACGGGTCAGCTGGACGAGGGGGGTGTCGCCGACGAGGTCGGCCACGCTCTGGGCGTAACGCACGTTGTGTCCTGGAGTGTTGCCGCGCGGGTGCACGGAGAGTTGTCGGGGTCGCTGAGGTCTGCGTGAAGCGGGAGCTTCAACAGCAGGGGCGACAACACCGACAGGTCAACACGGGCGCCAGTCTATGCGCTGGGCGGCATCACGTCGAGAACAAGCAGATCACCAGGTCGCGACATACTCCGATCGCCGCACGAGCGCGGCCTGCTCGACGAGAGGCAGGGAACGGTCGACGGCCTGCACGACGCGGCGCGCCACCTCGGGCGATGTCAGCTCATAGTCGACGAAGTCGCTGTTCGACGCGTAGACGCCGATCGGCAGGGTCAGCGCCTGGAAGAAGCCGAACAGCGGCCGCAGCTGATGCTCGATGATGAGCGCGTGCCGCTCGCCGCCTCCGGTGGCTGCCAGAAGCACCGGCGTCCCGACGAGGTCGTATTGGCCGACGAAGTCGAACAGGTGCTTGAACAGCCCCGTGAAGGAGGCCCGGTACACGGGGCTCGCCACGACGAGCAGGTCGGCGGACTCGATCGCCCGCAGCGCGGTCTCGACCTCGGGGGCGACGTCCTCGCGCTTCAGCGCACCGGCGAAGCCCGCGCCCAGCGCGGCGACCTCGACGAGCTCCGTCTGCGCCGGGATGCGCTGCGCGACCGACGCGAGGATCGTGCGCACGAGCGCGGTGGTGCGGCTCGGCTCGTGGAGCGAGCCCGACACCCCGACCACCCGCAGCGGGCGGTCGGCGATGGTCTGGATGGCGGGTGCTTCCCGCAGCACCTCGGTCATACCGGCACCACGTCCAGCGACGGCGCGGGGCCGACGGCCGCGAGCCTGCCGCGCGAACGCGACCACTGGCTCCACGAGCCGGGGTAGACCACGACGTCGATGCCGGCGAGGGCGCCGGCGAGGGCCGTGTGGGTCGCCGCGATGCCGGAGCCGCAGTACGCCGCGACCGAGACGCCGTCGACGACGCCCGCGGCCGCGAACTCGGCACGGATCTC
The DNA here is from genome assembly GCF_031457705.1 of Microbacterium sp. BE35. NCBI lineage: Bacteria > Bacillati > Actinomycetota > Actinomycetes > Micrococcales > Microbacteriaceae > Microbacterium > Microbacterium sp. BE35. The sequence continues at coordinate 94,134 of NZ_JAVDXD010000002.1, read as the reverse complement.
GTCGGGCGAACGGAACTTGCCCGCGGTGAGGTGCACCGTCGTCGGAAGGTTGACCGCGCCCGGGATGTGCCCGCCGACCGGATCGAGGGGCTCGGCGTCGCCGCGGTACCGCTCGGGTGCGCGCACGTCGAGGAGCAGGCCGTGGTCGGGCCATTCCTCCACGCCGTCGATGTCGGCGACGCCCTCGGTGATCTCGTCGAGCACGACGTCCCCGGGCGGTCGAGGCAGCACGTCGCCCGTCTCGAGCGGAAGCCGCTCGGCGAGCCAGCCGCGCAGGCCGCCGTCGAGCACGCGCACGTCGGCGAGCCCGGATCGCGTCAGCACCCACCACGCGCGTGCCGCGGCGACCGAGTGCACGTCGTCGTACGCGACGACGGTGTCGCCGCCCCGGATGCCCCACCGCCGAGCAGCGGCCTCGAGCTGCGCGCGCGGCGGCAGCGGGTGGCGTCCCTCGCGCGGATCGCCGCGGCGAGCCAGTTCGTGGTCGAGGTCGACGTAGACCGCACCGGGCAGGTGCCCGTCGAGGTACGCCGGCCGACCCTCGGGCTGGTCGAGCCGCCAGCGCACGTCGAGGATCCGCGGCGGGGTTCCGTTGCGGATGAGATCAGCGAGCTCTGTCGGCGAGATGATCGGGGAAGGCATGAGGTCATGCTCGCCCGGCCGCAGACCGCGCGGGATGTTGTGACGACACACGCCGCGACACGACGACACGGGGCGTCACACGCAGTCATGTGTCGGGGCCGATCGCGCCGGCGGCGCGGTGTGTCTCGCGCCGAATCCGGGTCGGCTCGCGCGTGCGGCCGTACGATTCCGCCAGAACCGATGGAGGAACGGATGCCGCACCCTCGCGCGACACGTGGATCCCGGGCTCCGCGGCGGTCGCGCGCGGCCCGGCTGCTGGCCGGACTCGCCATCGCGGCGGGGCTCACGCTCCTCGCCGGGTGCGGCAACGGCGGGATCCCCGTTCCGACCGCGCTGCCGACCGGGCTGCCGACGAACCTGCCGACCCGGACGGCATCGCCGGAGCCGACGGTCGAGCCGACACCCGAGCCGACGCGCGTCCTCCCGACGCGTTCCCCCGCACCCACCCCGGAGCCGACGCCCGAGCCCACCCTCGAACCCACCGTGGTGCCGGGGCCCACGGCCGAACCCACGACGCCCGTGCCGGTGCCCACCGTGGTGCCGGAGCCGACGGCGACGCCGACCCCCGAGCCGACGCCGACGGCAACTCCGACGCCGACCCCGACCCCGACGGCGACCCCGTCCGCGACGCCTTCGCCCACTGCCGAGGCGGGCGACGACGCCGCCGCGCCGATCAACTGGGTGCCGTGGGTCGTGCTGGTGGTGCTGCTCGTCGCGGCGGCTGTGATCTACCTCATCGTGCGGCGACCGCGTCCGAAGCCGCCGACCGGGACGTAGGCCCCGGCTCAGCCGCGCAGGGCGAGGGCGAGGGGAAGCACGCCGGTCGCGCCGGCGCGGCGGAGCTCGCGCGCCGCGACGGTGAGGGTCCATCCGCTGTCGACGCGGTCGTCGACGAGGAGCACCGGTCCGGGCGGGACGCCGAGCCCGGCTGCGGAGAACCGGCCCCAGACCCCTGCGACGCGGAAGGCGCTGTTGCCGCCGGACTGTCCGGTCGGCCCGCCGTCGACGAGGTCGAGCGCCCCGAGGAACGGCAGCCTGCCGATCTCGGCGATCCCGCGCGCGAGCGAGTCGACGAGCTGCGGCTTCGTGCGGGACGGCATCGCGACCACCGCGACAGGGCGGGTCTCCCACCCCCATTCCGCGAGCACGCGCACGCACGCGCCGAGCACGTTCTGGGGCACGGGCGCATCCGCGGCTCCGGCCGCGAACAGGTCGCGCAGCGCGCCGCCCCAGCCGAGGTCGGTGAGTCGCGCGAGCGCGCGCCCTTCCGTGGCCTGCTCGTCCGCGGCGATGCGACCCTTCACCGGCACGCCGAGCCGGTCGGCGCCCGTCGGCCATTGCCGCCTCGGCTCGATCGGCACGCCGACGCGGTCGAGGGCGGTGGCGGCGGCATCCGTCGCAGCAGAGGCGATCGCCGTCGGGAACCACGCACCGGCGCAGTTGTCGCAGCGCCCGCAGGGCGCCGCGGAGTCGTCGTCGAGGGAGCGCTGCAGGAACTCCATGCGACAGCCGGAGGTCTCTTCGTACTCGATCATGTGCTGCTGCTCGGCCACGCGCTCGGCCGCGATGCGGCGGTAGCGTTCCTCGTCGTACGTCCAGGGTTGACCGGTCGCGATCCAGCCCCCGCGCACGCGGCCGACCGCGCCATCGACGTCGAGCACCTTCAGCAGCAGTTCGAGCGGCGTGCGGCGGATATCGACGACGGCCTCGAGCGCGGGCGTCGACATCGGCCCCGTCGCGCCGGCGAGCGCGGCGAGCACGCGTTCGGCGCGCTCGCGATCGGGCATGGATGCCGTCGCGAAGTAGTGCCAGATCTCGCGGTCCTCGACTCCAGGCAGCAGCAGCACGTCCGCGGAGTCGGTGGCCCGGCCGGCACGGCCGACCTGCTGGTAGTACGACACCGGCGACGACGGCGCCCCCAGGTGCACGACGAAGCCGAGGTCGGGCTTGTCGAACCCCATGCCGAGCGCACTCGTCGCCATGAGCGCCTTGACCCGGTTGTCTTTCAGGAGTGCCTCGGACTCCTCGCGCTCGTCGGTGTCGGTCTGCCCGGTGTAGGCGCGCACGTCGTACCCGTGCTCGCGCAGCAGCCGTGCCGTGTCGTTCGCCGCCGCCACCGTGAGGGTGTAGATGATGCCGGATCCTGGCAGGTCGCCGAGGTGGCTGATCAGCCAGGCGAGCCGGCTCGGCGAGTTGGGCAGCCGCAGCACGCCGAGCCGCAGCGACGCCCGCGCGAGCGGACCCCGGATCGTGAGAACGCCGTGCGCCGAGGCATCCGATTCCGCCATACCGGCATCGAGCTGCTCCGCGACGTCGGCCACCACGCGGCTGTTGGCGGTCGCGGTGGTCGCAAGCACCGGCACGCCCGCGGGCATGCGTGCGATGAGGTCCCGGAGGCGCCGGTAGTCCGGGCGGAAGTCGTGGCCCCAGTCGCTGATGCAGTGCGCCTCGTCGACGACCAGCAGGCCGATGCGGGCGACGAGCTGCGGCAGCTGCTCGTCGCGGAACGAAGGATTGTTGAGGCGTTCGGGCGACACGAGCAGCACGTCGACCTCGTCGCGGTCGAGCCGTGCGAGCACGTCGGCCCACTCGTGCGCATTCGTCGAGTCGATCTTCACGGCCCGCACCCCGGCGCGCGCGGCCGCGGCGATCTGATCCCGCATGAGGGCCAGCAGAGGCGACACGAGCACGGTGGGTCCTGCGCCGCGACGGCGCAGGAGCAGCGTCGCGACGAAGTACACGGCCGACTTCCCCCACCCCGTGCGCTGGACGACGAGCGCGCGTCGGCGTTCATCGACGAGCGCCTCGATCGCCTCGAACTGCCCGTCGTGGAATTCGGCGTCGTCGCGTCCGACGAGGGTGCGCAGCACCTCGAGGGCTTCGGTGCGGGTCGTCGTGGTCGCTGTCACCCTCCCACCCTGCCCCATGGTCCTGACACCCGTGCCACCGTCCCGACCTGGCCTCCCGGCCCCGTGCTAGCGTGGCCGCGACGGAGGAGGTGCGCGTGCTCGAGACGATCGCCGTCGTGCTGCGCCTCGTCGTCGAGGTCCTCGCGACCACCCTGCGCCCCGCCACGGAGCTGCTCGGCGAAGCCGCCCGCTCGCTGTTCGAGCTCGCTCCCGCGCCGCAGCCGGAGGCCGGAGCCCTGGTGATCGCCGCCGCCGTCATCGCGACGCTGGCCCTCCTCGCCGTCGCGATCGCCGTCCTCCTCGTCCCGGCGCGCATGATCGCGACCGCGGCCGGTCCGCACCGCGCGATCGCCGATTCGACCAGGCTCACCGCGTCCCACCCCGACGCTCCAGGACACTCCCGTCCGCGCGCCCCGGGTTCCGCGGCCCTGGCCGCGTAGCCCGACGCACGTTCCCCCGAGGACCGCTCGCCGGTGCCTTCGTGGCCGCACGCCACGAATCGACACCCGACGAACGGACACCTCCATGGACCTCTACGCCTTCCCGCCTGTCGCCGCGATCCTGGACGCGGCCTACTCCCTGCTCATGGGCCTCGCGGCGCTGCTCGAACCTCTCGCCGGCTCCGCAGCGGCCGCGGCATCCGTTGTGGTGCTCACGGTGCTGGTGCGGGCAGCGCTCGTGCCCGCGGGGATCGCGCAGGCGAAGGCCGAGCAGACCCGCAGCCGCCTCGCGCCGAAGCTGCGAGACCTGCAGCGCCGTCACAAGAAGAACCCCGAGCGACTCCAGCGCGAGACGATGAAGCTGTACTCCGACGAGAAGGCGTCGCCCTTCGCGGGCTGTCTGCCGATGCTTGCGCAGGCACCGGTCGTGGCGATCGTCTACGCCCTCTTCCTCCACACCGCAATCGCCGGACACGCGAACGCGCTGCTCGCCCACGAGCTGTTGACCGTGCCTCTCGGCACGAGCCTCGTGAGCGCGATCGCCGCGGGCACGGCCTCCGCCGCGACCGTCGGCGTGTTCGCGGGCGTCCTCGCCGTCATCGTCGTGGTCGCCGAGATCACGCGGCGCGCGTTCCGTCCGCAGGTCGACACGGCTCCGGATGCCGCGCCCCTGGCCGGTGCCGGCATGGCGAGGCTCGCCGGAGCGCTGCAGTTCACGACCGCGGTCTTCGCCCTGTTCGTGCCGCTCGCCGCCGCGCTCTACCTCGCGACGACCGTCGCGTGGACGCTGGCGCAGCGGCTCGTGCTGCGCAGGGTCTATCCCCTCGCGACGGCGTGAGCCTCCGGCATCCGCTCGCCAGCCGCCCGATCAGGCGGGCTCGTCGCGCGCGTGCAGCACGCCGCTCGCCGCGCCCAGCACCGCGCCGGCGAGGGTGTCGATCACGCGCTCGGTCGCGACCGCCACGGTGTCGACGGCCCCCGTCGCGGCACCCGTGAGCAGCAGCACCAGCGGTGTGATGAAGACGAGGGCCAGGGCGTAGTTGCGCACGACGAACAGCTCGATCGTGAACTGGAGCACGCCGAGCAGCAGCGCGAGCCACAGCGCCGGAATCGGCAGCGGCGCCAGCAGGAGGTAGACGCCGGCGCCGAGGATCGTGCCGATCATGCGGTGCAGCCCGCGGCTGAAAGCAGCCCGCCGGTCGGCGGCGACGCCCACGACCGCGATGGCTGCGCCGACGATCCAGTAGGCGCGATCGGGGTCGACGAACAGTCCCACCGCGATCCCGACCACCGTCACGAGTGCGACGCGGATCACGAGCATCCGTTCCCCGGGCGGCCATGCCGGTCCCGGCAGCACCTCGCGCAGCGGTCGCGTGGCGACGCGGCGGCGGCTCGCCAGGACCAGCGGAGCGAGTGACACGATCGAGGCGAACAGGATGCCGCAGGCCACCGCCACGACGTAGGTGGCGGCATCCGCTCCCGACGCTACGATGTGCGCCGACAGGCCGTAGACGAGCACGACGAACAGCGGGCCGGGCGGACCGACGGCGAAGCCGAACATCGCCACGGCCGCGACGAGCGCGACGACCGCGAGCCCGATCAGCGTCCAGACCGGCGACGGTCCCGCGAGGGCGCCGAGCACCGCGGCCACGCCCAGCCCGCCGGCGACGAAAGGCACGACGCGCGCCCGCTCGCGGACCTGGAGGTGCGTGCCGTACAGCGCGACGAACGCGCCCGTGGCCGCCTGGAACCCCAGGTCGGCGCGTCCGAGCAGCGTCATCAGCGCGATCGGCACCGCCATGGCGATCGCCGCGCGCAGACCGATCGCCCACCGCGGCGCCGGTGCGGGCGCGAGGCGGAACAGACTCGCCACCGCGTGGCCCAGGTCGGCCGCGAAACGCCGCCCGGCGTTGTGCTGCGGCACCCGTCCTCCCCTCTCAGACCGTCGGGCGCCCGGCCGACGCCGGCTCCGACAGCAGCTGGTCGAGGAGCGCGAGGGCCGCCTCCTGCGGGGCGTCGGGGTCGAGCAGCCACTGGGTCTGCAGACCATCGGATGCCGCGATCACAAGGGCGGCGACCGCCATCGGGTCCACGTCGGCGCGGATGCGTCCCGTCGCCTGGTTGTGCCGCACGCGGTCGGCGATCTCGGCGCGGACGCGCGCGAAGCGCTCGGTCGCGAACTCACGCGCGGCGGGGTGTCCCTCCTCCAGCGCGGAGGCGACGAGCGACGAGTAGAGCTGGACGAGGCCCTGCACCTCGTGGTTCGCGTCGCTCCAGCGACGCAGGAGCTCGGTGGGCGTCACATCGAGGGGAGTCGGCTCCCAGTCTTCGTCCCGGGCCTCCGACTCGCGGTACACGGCGATCAGGAGCTCTTCGAGCGACCCGAAGTAGTGCGTGAGCGCGGCGTGCGTGACACCGACCTCTTCCGCGATCGCGCGGAGGCTGGTGCGGTCGGACCCGCGCTTGGCGAACACCTCGATCGCGCGGTCGAGGATCTCCTGGCGACGTGCGACGCCCTTCGCGTACGACCCCCGCGGGGTCGGCTGGTGCTCCGCTTCGGCCATGCGGACCATGCTACCGAAGAAAAACCTCCACATGGAGGTTTTCGTGGTACCTTTTCCCGATGACCACGTCTTCCTCCGGAGCCGTCGGCGTCGGCATCATCGGCGCCGGCAACATCAGCGACCAGTACCTGACGCACCTGTCGCGCTTCCCCGACGTGCGCGTCATCGCGATCGGCGACCTCCTCGAGGACCGCGCGAAGGCGCAGGCCGAGAAGTACGGCGTGCCCCACGCAGGCGGCATCGAGCTCGTGCTGAACGACCCCGATGTCGACATCATCGTGAATCTCACGATCCCGGCGGTGCACGTCGAGGTCTCGCTGGCGATCATCGCGGCCGGCAAGCACGTCTGGACGGAGAAGCCGATCGGCATCGACCGCGAGGAGTCCCAGCGGCTTCTCACGGCGGCGGATGCTGCCGGTCTGCGAGTCGGGGTCGCACCCGACACCGTGCTCGGCCCGGGCGTGCAGACGGCCAAGCGTGCGATCGCGCGCGGCGACATCGGCCGTCCGCTGTTCGCATCGACCTCGTTCCAGTGGCAGGGCCCCGAGATCTTCCACCCGAATCCCGCGTTCCTGTACGCCAAGGGCGGCGGACCGCTCCTCGACATGGGCCCGTACTACGTGTCGGCGCTCGTGCACGTGTTCGGCCCCGTCGCGTCGGTCGCGGCCCTCGGCCTGCAGGGCTCTCCCACCCGCAAGGTGCAGGTCGGCGAGCTCGCCGGTCAGGAGTTCCCGGTCGAGATCCCGTCGACCCTGTCGGTGCTGACGGAGTTCGAGCGGGGCGGCCAGGCGCAGAGCCTGTACAGCACCGACTCGCCGCTGAAGCGCCACGGCATCGTCGAGGTCAACGGCACCGAGGGCACGATCGTGATTCCCGACCCGAACTACTTCGGCGGCAGCATCACGATCACGCGCCCACTCACCGACGTATCGGTGAGGGAGCAGGAGATCATCCAGGTGCCGCAGGAGGGCGTGCTCACCGGCCGCGGTCTGGGCCTGCTCGACATGGCCCGCTCGATCCGCGACGGCCGCCCGCACATCGCCACCGGCGAGTTCGGGTACCACGTGCTCGACACCCTGCTGTCGATCGAGGAGGCGGCCGCGACCCACAGCTTCGTGACCGTCGAGAGCACCCTCGGCGAGGTCGGCTCGCTCCCCGCGGACTTCGACCCGCTGGCCGCCACGCTCTGACGCGCCCCGCTTCACATGACCCCCTGCCGCTCGGCAGGGGGCTCGTGCAGGGGATGAGGGATGCCGCGGGCCGCGGCATCCGCGATCCCCGGGGTGTCAGCCGAACAGGTCGCGGAGACCCGGGAGCTCGAAGTTCGAGATCTGCTCGCCGATGCCGGTGACCGCCTCGCCGGCGCCCGCGAGCTGGTCGGACGCTCCGGCGACGAGGTCGCCCGCGCCGCCGAAGTCGACACCGCTTGCGATCGCGTCGAGGTCGACACCGCCGGCGATCGTGTCGAAGTCGACGCCCAGCGTCGCCGCCTGCGCCAGGAGCGGGGCCGCGACGGTGCTCACCACAGCTGCTCCGGCGACGGCGCCGAGCACCCCTCCTGCACCCGCAAGTGCCGCGCCGCTCGCCATGCCGCCGGCGGCGGAGGCACCGCGCCCGCCGCGGCCGACCCGCGCGAGCAGGCCCGCCATCGCCCCGGGCCGCACCGCCTCGGTGCGCGCCGCGGCGCGCGCGAGGTCGGGGGCCTCTGCGGAGCGCGGCTGCTCGGCCGAATGCAGCTCGGCGCGCATCCCGGCCTGCACCTGCGCCCGCTGCTCGGGCGTCAGCCGCGCGAAGGCCTCCCGGTGGATGGCCTCGACCTGGTGAGGGTCGGATGTCTGCAGCAGGTACTCGTAGCGGGCGATCGCCGCCCGGTCGGCGGCGGTCGCGGGCGCGTGCGGCGCACCGGCGGCGGGCGACGCCGGAGGCGGGGTGAGACCGATCGGCGTCGTCGGCGCGGAGGCGGCCGGAACCGGCGACGCGGCGCTCGCGGGCGGTGTCGCAACGGGTCGCTGATCACCGGTGACGGCTCCGGCGACATCGCGCACGATCGCGCGCCAGTCCGCGCCGGCGCCGGGCTTGGCGCCCGCGGAGCCGGAGGAGTCGAGGGCCTTGGCGGCGAGGCCGAACAGACGGTTGAGCGAGCTCATGGGGTTTCCTTCCGGATGGGAGACGTGGCGTGATGAAGAACGCCAAGGTCTCCTCCGCCCCGAAAGGCCGGCAGCCCGGGATCCGGCGCTGGATCCGTAGTGACGAGCGTGCCGCTGGCGGGAGTACTCCCCTTGTGCGAACCAGCCTAAGGTCAGCTCGCGGCCTTACCGGCCGTCAGCGATCCCGCCGCCGGCACTCCCAGCTGATTGATCGATTCGCCTACAGCCGGCCGACCGTCTCGATGTCCTCCAGGAAGTCGGCGGCGACCCGCGCCGACACTGTGGCACGCGTTCCGGCGATCGCGGCCGTGTAGTCGTCCATGAACGGACCCGCGGGTTCGTCGGCGCCCGAGTCCACGGCGTTCTCGAGCGCGGACTGCGATGCCTTGCGAGCGGCGAACTCGATGTCGGCAGGCGAGAAGCCGTCGGTCATGGCGACCAGCTCCGGCACGTCGATCCCGACGGCGGCCTCCGGGATGTACCGGCGCCAGATCGCATCGCGCGCCTGCTCGTCGGGAAGGCCGATCGGGATCACGTAGTCGAAGCGGCCGTGGCGGAGGAACGCGGCATCCAATGACCTGATGAAATTCGTCGCGCAGATCAGGAGGCGTCCGGGCTGCTCGCGGAAGGCGGGGATGATCTTGAGCAGCTCGTTCGTGACGCCCTGTGTGGGCGACGGCGGCTCACCCTGGCGGTGCGAGGCGATCTCCTCGACCTCGTCGATGAAGACCACCGCGTGCTCGAGTTCGGCGATGGTGGCGAAGGTCTCGCGCAGTGCGCCGGCGAGTCCACCCGGGTGCGAGGCCAGGCGGGACGGGAACACCTCGACGAACGACCACTCCAGGCGCGAGGCGATCGCCTTGGCGAACGTCGTCTTGCCGGTGCCGGGCGGACCGAACAGCACGATCGCCCGCGGTGGCACGACCCCGAAGCGCTCGGCGAGCTCGGACTGCGCCAGCGGAAGGACGACTCGCCGCTCGAGCAGCTCCTTCTCGGTGTTCATCCCGCCCACGGCGTCCCAGAGTCCGCGCGGCAGTACGCGTCCGCCGAGCTCGGCGAGACGCTTGAGCTCCTCCCGCTGCACCGGGATGTGCCGCTCGAAGTAGTGGAGGTCCTGCTTGAGCGCGAACCCCTGGTGCAGGAATGCGCCCATCTTGGTCTCAGCTGCCGGCATGAGTGCGGAGAGCTTGGAGATGCCCTGCGGCGCCATGCGCGCCTCGAGCGCGGCGAGGAGCGACGAGCCGATGCCCATGCCGCGCACATGCGACGCGGTGGCGAGGAAGACGACCCAGCCCTGCGCGTGCGCGGCACGGCCGATCGCGGCACCGACGATCTGCTCGCCGACGACGGCGACCACCGCGTGGTCCTTCGCGCACGACGCCAGCACTTCGGAGAGGCTGTAGACCGGCTCGACACCCTCCGCGGTGACCTGCTCCCAGAGCCGCAGGATGCCGTCGACGTCGTCGGCGTGATAGTCGCGGATGCGCCAGCCTGCCATGCCCGGACTCCCTTCGGTGCGAGGTGGGTCGCCTCAGGCTACCCACGGGGGAAGGCTCGGACAGTCGTATTAAGTGCGCCCGGCCGGACGGACTGTCGGGCGCCGGCCGGACGGATCTCAGGCCGCGGGGACGAGGATGTCGCGCACCAGCGCGTCGAGCTGCGCATCGGCGTCGAGGAACTGGCGCAGCGTGTTGCGGGCGGCGCCGAAGTCGGCGAACTCGTCGGGACGCATGCCGTCGACGTCGTGGGCGCGGCGGAACTCGCTGAGAGAGGTGAGCTCGTCGAGGATCTCCGCCGGCACGGGTTCGGAGATGCGATCCTCGGCGGGGATGCCGTTCGCGTCGATGCGATGCTGCCAGTCGAAGGGGGGCGAGACCACGAGGTCTCCCCCGACGAGCTCCGACCACTGCAGATGGTTGCGGAACGCCGCCGACAGGATGCGGCTGCGGAAGCCGCGCTCCCGGAACACCGCGTGCGCCTTCTTGAGCGCAGCGACGCCGGCCCAGTCGAGCGAGCCCGGCGTCGTGAGGATGCGGTTCTTCGCCGTCCACGCCTTGAGCCAGTCGTCGAGGCGCCCGCCCATGATCGTCACGACGTGGCCGAACTCCCGCTCGGGCAGCCCGGCCTCCCCGCGGCGGTCCAGTGCACGCTCGAGCGCCTCGCCGACGGCGACAGCCTGCGGCACGGTGAAGCTCAGCGTCGCGTTGATGCTGACGCCCCGGAATGCGGCCTCCTCCATCGCAGCGATGCCTGTCGCGGTCGCCGGGATCTTGACGATGATGTTCTCGGCCAGCTGCGAGAACTCGACGGCCTGCGCGACGAGCGCGTCGACGTCGCGGTGCAGGCGGGGATCGGTCTGGATCGACAGGCGGCCGTCACGACCGCCGCTCGCGGCGAACGCCGGCTCGAGCTGGCGTGCGGCCTCGATCGAGAGCTCCCTGACGGCTTGCCAGCCGAGCTCGGACTCGCCCCAGGTCGGGTGCTCGGCCGCGAGCTCCTGGAGGCGCGGCGTCCAGACGTCGGGGTGATTGCGGATCGCCGTCAGCGCGATCACCGGGTTGCATGTGGCTCCGACCGCGCCGAGCGCGATCGAGCGGCGGAGCTCCTCGGGGTCGGCCGAGTCGTTCCACAGCACGGTCGGGAACCGCTCGGCAGCCTGCGCGAAGGGGCGGGCCGGGGCATCCGTCACCAGAGTCATCGTCGCGCTCCTCAGACCCGGACGGCCGCGGGCTTGGCTGCCGGCACGGCGAGTTCGCCCGTCATGTACTGGGCACGGCCGAAGCCGAACGACCAGTCCTGCGGGCCGTTCTCGACGTAGCCGATGAAGACGTCCTCACCGTCGACACCCACCGCGGCCAAGCGCGTGGCGATCTCGGCGTACAGTTCCTGCTTCGTCTCGTCGGTGCGACCGCGCTGCGTGAAGATCTGGATGATCACGGGGTCGGTCCGGTCGAAGCCGAGGCCGGCGTCCTCGGCGACGATCGTGGCGCCCGGGCGGGCGGTGATCACCTGGAAGCGGTCGCGGACCGGGATGCCGTAGACCGCGACGATCGCGTCGTGGATGGCGCCGGCGATCTCGGCCGAGTTGGTGCGGGCGTCGCTGTGGTCGATGCGAACGAGAGGCATGAGGTCTCCTTGAAAGGAATAACTTTGTCCTGACATTCTTACAATATTCTTGACCCGCTCGTCAATCTCGATCACGGCCTTGTACATCCCTCATCCTTATGACAGTATGTCCTGACAAATAGTCAGCCAGGCAGTGTCCGCCTACGATCGACTCACGCAAAGGAGCGTCCCCGTGTCGCATACCAGCTCCCCCTCCCGCACCGCCCGAGTCGGCGGTACCGCCGGCAAGGGCTTCCTCATCCGGCTGACGGTCATCTCGACCCTCGGCGGCCTGCTCTTCGGCTACGACACCGGCGTCATCTCCGGCGCATTGCTCTACATGCGCGACGACCTCGCCATGACGACGGCGCAGGAGGCCTGGGTCGTCAGCTCGCTGCTGTTCCCGGGCGCCGCGTTCGGTGCACTGCTCGGCGGCCGGATCGCAGACTGGCTCGGCCGCAAGAACAGCCTCATCGTCTGCGCCGTCATCTTCCTCGTCGGCGCTCTGGGCTGCGCCCTGGCGCCCAACGTCGCACTGATGGTCGCCGCGCGCATCATCCTCGGCTTCGGGGTGGGGGCGGCGGCCGTCGCGTGCCCGCTCTACCTCGCCGAGATGGCGCCCGCTGAGCGGCGCGGCCGCATGGTCACCATCAACGAGCTCATGATCGTGACCGGCCAGATGCTGGCCTTCGCGATCAACGCCCTGCTGGCCGTCACGATCGAGGACGCGCACGTCTGGCGCATCATGCTCGGCGTCGCGGCGATCCCGGCCGTCGTCCTGCTCATCGGCATGTTCCTGCTGCCCGAGTCACCGCGATGGTTCGGTGCCCGCGGCCGCGTCGACGAGGCGCGTCAGGTGCTGACCCTCAGCCGCAGCCCCGAACAGGTCGAGGTCGAGGTCGCCGACATCGTCGCGACGGCCAAGGCCGAGGGCGACAGCCGCAAGCACGCGTGGCACGCGCTGCGCGACAACCGCTGGATGCGCCGCCTCCTCTACATCGGCTTCGGCCTCGCGGCCGTTCAGCAGGCCACCGGCATCAACACGGTCAACTACTACGCGCCCAGCATCCTGACCGCCTCCGGTCTCGGCGAGCAGGCCGCGCTCATCGCGACGATCGGCGTGGGCGTCACGAGCGTCGTCATGACGATCGTCGGCATCTGGCTCCTCGGGTTCGTTCCCCGCCGCGTCATGCTGATGATCGGCTTCGGCGGCGTGGTCGGTTCGCAACTGCTCCTCGCGTTCCTTTTCACGCTTCCCGAGTCGGATGCCACGAGCTACACGATCCTCGCGGGAATGATGCTCTTCGTCGCCTTCGTGCAGGCGTTCATCGGCACCGGCGTGTGGCTGATGCTCAGCGAGATCTTCCCACTCGCGATCCGCGGCCTCGCGATGGGCCTGGCCGTGTTCGTGCTGTGGACCGTGAACGCCTTCATCTCGTTCGTCTTCCCGCAGATCGTCGAGGCGATCGGCTCCACCCCGACCTTCCTGGTCTTCGCCGCGATCAACGCCCTCTCGTTCTTCTTCGTGTGGCGCGCCGTCCCCGAGACCAAGGGCCGTTCGCTCGAGCGCCTCGAGGAGGACTTCCGCACCCAGGCGATCCGCACCGTCCCCCGGCGCGAGCGACTCGGCGCCTGACCCGCTCCACGACGACGGCGCCTCGCGACACCGCGGGCGCCGTCGCCAGGTCCAGCCCGTCACACACGTGCACCATGCCGATGACCTCCCGCGGCAGCGCGGCGACCTCCTCGAGGGTGTCGCCCGTCGTCCAGAAGTGCCAGAAGTCGACGCACATCGTGACGTTGTCGCGGCCGGCCTCTTCGATGATCCGCAGACCCTGCGACAGCCGGTTGACGTTCGACCACGCCAGGGGCTCGAGGAAGAGCCCGACACCGTGGTCGGCAGCGATGTCGGCCGCGGCGCGCACGTTGCGAGCGACGGCGGAGAGGGCTTCGGCATCCGTGCTGCCGAGAGTGCCGCGATAGCGCGGGTCGTCGTCGGCGAGACGGCCGGCGCGGAAGTCCTTTACGACGTCCCAGCTCACCGGGCCGGTGCACACCTGCACGATCGGGGCGCCGAGCACGGCGGCGACGTGTGAGAGCCGCTCGATCTCGGCCAGGAAGTCATCGCGCCCCGATCCGTCGCGCTCGGCGTCGAGCACCGCGCCGACACCGGTGACCGTGAGTCCCTCGAGGTGCGGCAGCAGCGACTCGGGCGTGAACCCGGCGTCGAGGTAACGAGAGGGCTTCGGAGTCTGCAGTTCGATGCCGGAGAACCCGGCCTCCTTCGCGATGCGGATGTCGTTCACGATGTTGCCGTGGAACGTCGTCGCGACGTTCATCGAGAGCTTGAGCACGGGGCAGGGTCCTTTCAGGGAGAGACGACGAACACCGACGGCGCGAAGGCGTCGTCGGTGTTCGTCGCGTCGGAGGTTCAGCCGATGAGTTCGCGCAGGCGCTGCAGCTGGAAGCGAGAGACCTCGTCGGCGGCCTCGTCCTCGGCGAACACGTTCGAGACGATGAGGGCGTCGTCACGGTCGAGGTAGCCGATCTGCTTGAGCGTGCCGAACAGTTCCGCCCAGTCGACGTCGCCGTCGCCGATGCGCAGGTGCTGGTGGATGCGGGCCTCGTTGCCGGGCGGGTTCGAGATGTACCGCAGTCCGTGCGAGCGGCGGTGATCGAACGTGTCGGCCGTGTACACGGTGCCGAGGCGACCGCCGAGCTCGGGAAGCAGCGTGGCCGCGCGGTCGCCCATGTGGAACGTGTGCGAGGCGACGTACACGAAGCCGACGGCCTTCGAGTTGAGCCCGCGCAGCACGCGCCATGCCTCGAGCCCGTCCTCGACGAAGTCGTCGGGGTGCGGGTCGATGTTCAGCGTGATGCCCTCGCGCTCGATGATCGGGAGGAGTTCCTCCATCGACCGGTAGAACGCGTCCTCCGACTCCTCCGCACGCTCTGGACGGCCCGAGAACTCGGTGTTGATGACCGGCACGCCCAGTTCCACCGCGAGTTCGATGATGCGGCGGAAGTTGCGGACCGCGGCGAGGCGCAGCTGCTCCTCAGGCCACGAGATCCGCTGCACCGGCAGCAGCGACGGGATCGTGACGCCGGCGTCGGCGGCGCGCTTCTTCAGCGCGGCAACGAGCGCGTCATCCGCCTTCGGGTACCGGAAGAACGGCCCGAAGTCGGCGTGGGGTGTGAGTGACAGGTACTCGTAGCCCAGACGCGCGGCCACGTCGGGGAAGTCGAGCAGCGCGTAGTCGTGATGGAACGGCGTGGGGTCGATCGCGATGCGAACCATGGTGTCTCCTGAGGCGTGGCGAGGGGTCAGGCGTAGAAGGCGGGACGTTCCGGCGACTCGACCGGGATGATCCCGCCGTCGAGCGCCCTGACACCGGCCTCGCACGCGAGGGCGACGAGGTAGCCGTCCCACGCGTTGGGGCCGTCGACGAGCGAGCCGCCACGGACAGCGTTCACCCAGCGCTGGATCTGCTCGTCGTACGCCGTCGCGAAGCGCGTGGTGAAGCTCACGTGGTCCGCGATGGTGAGGCGGCCGTCGCGCCACTGCTCCAGGCCAGAGGGCTGTCCGATGCGGGCGATGCCCCGCTCGAATACCGCCTCGGTGGCGACCTGGTAGCCGAACTGCACGCTGACGTTCATCTCGACGTCGACCAGCACGCCGTTCTCGAGCTCCATGAGCACGAGGATCGGCTCGCGCAGGTGCTCGGGGCTCAGCGAGTTGCGGCGCGGGTACTTCACCTCGACGCTCTTCACCGTGGAGCCGGCGAGCCAGGGCACGACGTCGAACTCGTGCACGACGGAGTCGGTGATGAGCATCGTCTGTGTGTACGAGTCGGGGACCGACGGGTTGCGGTGCACGGCGCGGAGCATGACGAGGTGGCCGTTGTCGCCGGAGGTGATGAGCTCGCGCAGCGCCGCGTACTCGGGGTCGAAGCGCCGCATGAAGCCGACCTGGATGTGCGGCTTGTCGAGCTTCTGCTCGAGCTCGAGGATCTCCCACGAGCTCGTCGAGTCGGGCGTGAGCGGCTTCTCGCAGAGGATCGGCAGGCGCGCCTTGAGCGCCGGCACCAGCACCGGGGCGTGGAACTGCCCCGGGACGGCGATGAGCACGGCGTCGACGGCGTCGGCCGCGATCGCGTCCTCGATGCGGGCGAACGTCTGTGCGCCGGGGGCGTTCGCAGCGGCAGCGGTGGCCCGGCCCTGGTCGGGCTCGACGACGGCCGAGACGACGGCGCCGGCGATGCGGTTCGTGATACGGGCGATGTGGTCGGCGCCCATGAGGCCGGCGCCGACGACGCCGATGCGGAGGTCGTTGCTCATGTCTGTCGTCTCCAGGGTCGATCAGTGGGTGCGGGCGAAGTGCGTGCAGCTGAAGATGTGCTCGCGCGTGCGCTTGGCGATGGGGAACGGGTAGTCGACGTCGCAGCCGTACATGTCCTGCTCGACGATTGCGAAGATGTCGGGGTCGATCGCAGCGACGGCCTCGATGATCGGGGCGAGGTCGGGCACGCCGTGCGGCGGCTCGATCATGATGCCCTGGGTGACGGCATCCGCGAACGGCACGTCGTTCTTCAGCACGTCGAACAGCAGTGACGTGTCGACCTGCTTGAGGTGCAGGTAGCCGATGCGGTCGGGGCGCTCCTGGATGAGCTTGACGTTGTCGCCGCCGTAGTACGCGAAGTGGCCGGTGTCCAGGCACAGGTTCGTGTAGCGCTCGTCGGTCTCGTCGAGGAAGCGGACAACCTCACGCGTGGTGCCCACGTGGCTGTCGGCGTGCGAGTGGAACTGCTGCTTGACGCCGAACTCCTCGAGCAGCGCCTTGCCGAGGCGGTCGTGACCAGCGGCGAGCTTCTTCCACTGCTCGTCGGTCAGGGTGCGCGACTCGAGCACCTCGCTCGTGGCGTCGCTGCGCCACAGGTCCGGGATCACGACGAGGTGCTCGGCACCGAGCTTCGACGCGAGACCGGCGACGGCGAGAGCCTGGTCCCACGCGCGCTGCCACTGGTCGTCGCCCTTGTGGAAGCCCGTGAACACTGTGCCGGCCGAGAGCTTGAGGCCGCGCGAGCCGAGCTCGTCCTCGAGCTGATGCGGATCAGTCGGCAGGTAGCCGTACGGGCCCAGCTCGATCCAGGTGTAGCCGGCGGCGACGACCTCGTCGAGGAAGCGCTGCCACGGCACCTGCTTCGGGTCGTCCGGGAACCAGACGCCCCACGAGTCGGGTGCGGTGCCGATGCGCAGGCCAGCGCCCTGGTGGACGACGACGTCGGAGTCGGCGGGGATGGTGTCAGTCATGTCAGTCTCCGTGAGAGAGGGGTTCGATCAGGCTTCGGCAGGCTCAGCCGAGGAGGGGCTTCTGGTTGGCCTGCTGCTCGAGGTAGTCCTCGCGCGCCTGCTGCGTGGATTCGAGGGTCGATACCTCGGGCACGGGCACGTCCCACCAGCCGGCGCCGTCGGGCGCGTAGATGAGCGGGTCGCTGTTGATGTGGATGAACGTGGACTTCTCGGATGCCTTGGCCTGTGCAACGGCCGCCTTGAGGTCGTCGATGGCCGAGGCGCCGGGCTCGATCTCGATGACGTCGAGGCCGTAGCTGCGCGCGTTCATCGCGAGGTCGACGGGGAGGATCTTCTCTCCCTGGAAGTTGCGTGCCTCGCCGTCGTACTCGCGGTACCAGGTGCCGAAGCGCTCCGAGCCGACCGTCTCCGACAGGTGCCCGATGGACGCGTAGCCGTGGTTCTGGATGAGCACGACGATCAGCTTGATGCCCTCGGCGACCGCCGTGACGAGCTCGGTGTTGAGCATCAGGTACGAGCCGTCGCCGACCATCACGATGACGTCGCGGTCGTCGCCGTCGGCGAGCAACCCGCGCTTGGCGCCGAGGCCCCCGGCGATCTCGTAGCCCATGCAGGAGAACGCGTACTCGACGTGATAGCCGAGCGGGTCGCGCACGCGCCACAGCTTGTGGAGGTCACCCGGAAGCGACCCCGCCGCCTGGACGATGACGTCCTCCGGGGCGCTGGTGGACTGCACGGCGCCGATGATCTCCGGCTGACCCGGGAGCGCGAGACCGGAGGGGACGAACGCGGCGTCGACCGCGGCATCCCATTCGGCCTTCTCACGGGCGATGCGCTCGGTGTATTCGCGGCTGATCTCGAAGCCCTCGAGCTCGATCGAGAGCTCCGTGAGCGCCTCGCGCGCGTCGGCGACGACGGGCAGCTGCGAGCCGTGCTTGTACGCGTCGAAGGAGGAGATGTTGATGTTGACGAACACCACGTCCGGGTTCTGGAACGCCGTCCGCGAGGCCGTCGTGAAGTCGCTGTAGCGGGTGCCGATGCCGATGATCACATCGGCTTCGGCCGCGAGGCGGTTGGCTGCCAGCGTGCCGGTCGCACCGACGCCGCCCAGGTTCTGCGGATGGTCCCAGGTCAACGCGCCGCCGCCGGCCTGCGACGTGCCGACCGGGATGCCGGTCGCCTCGACGAGCGCGCGGAGCTGGTCCTCGGCGCCGGAGTAGATGACTCCGCCGCCCGCGACGATGACCGGGTTCTTCGCGCCGCGGATGGCGGCGACGGCCCGAGCCAGCGGGCCGCGCTCGGGCAGCGGGCGGCGGATGTGCCACTCGCGGTCCTGCAGGAACTCGACGGGGACGTCGAGCGCCTCGGCCTGCACGTCTTCGGGGAGCGCGATGGTGACTGCGCCGGTCTCGGCGGGGTCGGTGAGCACGCGCATCGCGGCCAGCGCGATCGAGTACAGCTGCTCGGGGCGCTGCACCCGGTCGAAGAACTTCGACAGCGGGCGGAACGCGTCGTTGACGGTGAGGCCGATGTCCCAGGGCTGCTCGAGCTGCTGCAGCACCGGGTCGGCGACGCGCGTCGCGAACGTGTCGCTCGGCAGCAGCAGCGCCGGCAGGCGATTGGTCGTGGCGAGGGCCGCGGCGGTGAGCATATTCGCGGCGCCGGGGCCGACCGACGCGGCCGACGCGTAGGTGCCACGGCGGCGGTGCATGCGCGCGTAGCCGACGGCCTGGTGCACCATCGCCTGCTCGTTGCGCGCCTGGTAGTACGGCATCAGGTCGGGATTCTCGACGTTGAACTGCTTCAGCGCCTGCCCGATCCCGGCCACGTTCCCATGACCGAAGATGCCGAACATGCCGGGGACCGTCCGCTCGCGGATGTCGCCGTCCACGGTCCACTGGTGCGCCAGGAACTCCACGAGCGCCTGGCTGACCGTCATCCGTCTCGTCGCACCCATCAGCGGTCGCCTTCCTTGTCGTTCGTGTACGGCAGGCGCTCGTCGAAGCTCTGCCCGGTCCAGGTGTCGCGCACCCAGGCGTGCGCAGGGTCGTCGCTGATCAGCCACTCCCGCTCGGGGTCGGGGCCGGCCATGACGTTGAGGTAGTACAGGTCGTACCCGGGCGCGGCCACGGCCGGACCGTGATAGCCGAAGGGCACGAGCGCGATGTCGCCCGAGTGCACCATCGCGTTGATGTCGATCTCGCCCGCCGGAGACGAGTACGTGCTGAACATGCCGAACGAGGTCTCGGCCGCGGCATCCGATCCCACGATCGGCGCGGTCTCGAAGTAGTAGATCTCCTCGAGACGCGACTCGTGGCCGGGAACGTGCTCGTCGTGCTTGTGCGGCGGGTATGACGACCAGTTCTCGGCCGGCGTGATGACCTCGCACACGATCAGGCGGGCGGCGTCGAGCGTCTGCGGGGTGCCGAAGTTGTGCACCTGACGGCTGGAGCGGCCCGCTCCTCGCAACTCGATCGGGGTGTCCGCTGCGGGGATGTACTGCCACTCGCGCGCCTCGGTCGTCGGCGCCTCGGTGACCGCGACGCGGCCACGGCCGCGGATCTCGGCCGTCGAACCCGCCGGGAGGTACAGCACGTCGGTCGGTCCGTCGAACACCGACGCACGGCCGTGCAGGCGGGTCTCCCACTCGCCGGGAAAGTGCCGGTGCACGACGTGGAACGAACCCGCCAGCGGAACGAGGATGCGCTCCACACCACGGTCGTCGAGGGTCAGGTGGTCGGCGTCGGTGAGATCCGCCACGCGGATGCCGGTGTGGGCCCACCCAGGGGTGGTGGCGTCCACGACGCTCTCCCACCCGTCACGGGCGAGTTCGCCTCGGCGGCGGAACCAGCGCTGGTCCGAAGTGCTCATGTCGCGCTCTCGTAGGTCGATTGTGGAGGAAGGATGCCGCGGCCGCGAGTCCCCCCGGATTCGCGGCCGACAGGTCTGAGGTCAGTTGTTCTGGGGGAAGCCGAGGTTGATGCCGCGGGCTTCTGAAAGGCTGCGCGTGGCGGGGTCGAGCCAGCGGCTGGTGATGGCCTTCTCGCGGGTGAAGAAGTCGAACCCGTGGACGCCGTACGCCTTGGCGTCGCCGAACAGCGACTTCTTCCAGCCGCCGAAGGAGTGGTAGGCGACGGGGACGGGGATGGGCACGTTGATGCCGATCATGCCGACCTCGACCTCGTTCTGGAACCGGCGGGCGGCGCCGCCGTCGTTGGTGAAGATCGCGGTGCCGTTGCCGAACTCGCCGGAGTTGATCAGCTCCAGTCCCTCCTCGTAGCTGCTCACCCGGACGATGGAGAGGACGGGTCCGAAGATCTCCTCCTGATACGCGCGGCTGGTGGTGGGGATGTCGTCGATCAGGGTGGGGCCGAAGAAGAACCCGTCCTCAAGCCCGGCCACCTGGAAGCCACGGCCGTCGACCACGATCTTCGCGCCGTCCGCCTCGGCGATGTCGACATAGGAGGAGACCTTGTCGCGGTGGATGCCGGTGATCAGCGGGCCCATGTCGGGCTCGACCCCGTCCACCCCGGCACCGTTGCCGATGCGGAGCTTGGCGATGCGGTCTTGGATCTTCGCGATCAGGTCGTCGGCGACGGGTTCGACGGCGAGGACCACACTGATGGCCATGCAGCGTTCCCCGGCGGCACCGTACCCGGCGTTGACAGCCTGGTCGGCGACCAGGTCCAGGTCCGCGTCGGGAAGGACGAGCATGTGGTTCTTCGCGCCGCCGAGCGCCTGCACCCGCTTGCCGTGTCTGCTGGCGGTCTCGTAGATGTACTGCGCGATCGGGGTGGACCCGACGAAGCTGATCGAGGCCACCTCCGGGGAGGTGAGCAGGCCGTCCACGGCGAGCTTGTCGCCCTGCAGCACCGTGAACACCCCGTCCGGGAGGCCGGCCTCCTTCCACAGCTCGGCAAGCCACAGTGCCGCGGACGGGTCCTTCTCACTGGGCTTGAGGACCACGGCGTTGCCCGCGGCGATCGCGATCGGGAAGAACCACATCGGCACCATCGCCGGGAAGTTGAACGGCGAGATGATCCCGACCACCCCCAGCGGCTGCTTCAACGAGTACACGTCGATCCCGGTCGACGCGTTCTCACTGAACGCGCCCTTGATCAGGTGCGGGAACCCGGTCGCGAGCTCCACGACCTCCTGGCCGCGCAGGATCTCCCCCATCGCGTCCGAGAGCACCTTGCCGTGCTCCGCGGTGATGATCTCCGCCAACTCCCGCTTCCGGGCGTTCAGCAACTCCCGGAACGCGAACAGCACGCTCTGCCGCCTCGCGATCGAGTACCCCTTCCACACCTGGTAGCCCGCTTTGGCGGACGCGATCGCCTCGTCGATCTCGGTCTGGTCGGCGAGGGCGACCTCGGCCTGCACGGCGCCGGTGGCCGGGTTGTAGACAGGGGCGGTCCGCCCGCTCTGCGACGGGCGCGCGGCACCGTCGATCCAGTGCGAGATCACGCGGACGTCGGCGTCGACGCCGGTCTGCGCAGAAATGGTGTCAGTGATGCTCATGGCAGTTCCTTCGTGAGTGTCAGAGGTCGGTGTGGACGAGGCCCGCCGCGATGTCCACGGCAGCAGCGACATCGTCGTCGGGCGGGTAGAGGAGAGTGCGACCCACGGTGAGCCCGCGGACCCCGGGAAGCGACAGCGCGTCCTCCCACGCGGCGAAGGTCTCGTCGGGGTCGACGCCGGCATCGCCGCCGAGCAGCAGCGTCGGCATTGTGGTGGCGGCCATCACCCGTTCCATGTCGTCGACGACGGGCAGCTTCATCCAGGTGTAGGCGCTCGAGGCGCCGAGACCGGAGGCGATCGCGATCGACAGGATGACGGCATCCGTCGACAGGTCGTTGACGATGCGGCCGTCGACGCGGTTGCTGAGGAACGGCTCGAGCATGATCGGCAGTCCCGCGGCGGAGGCCTGGGTGACCGCATCGGTCATCGCGGTCAGGGTCGCGACGGTGCCGGGGTCGTCGAGGTCGACCCGCACGAGGGTCTTCGCGAAGTCGATGCCGGACGCGAGCATGGTGGGCACGTCGTAGGCGGTCATGCGGTCGTCCATCTCGAAGCACGCGCCGCGGAGACCGCCGCGATTCATGGACCCGACGATGATCTTGTCGTCGAGCAGGCCGAGCGCGGCGAGGTCGTCGATGATGTCGGGCGTTCCGAGCACCCCGTCGACCCCCGGACGGCTGAGGGCCGTCGCCAGGCGGTCGAGCAGCTCGTACCGGTCGGCCATCGCGATCGGGTTGGTCCCGACCCCGAGAGCGCCGCGGGCGGGGTGGTCGGCGGCCACAATGAAGAGGCGCCCGTCGCCGCGGAGCACCTCGCGTCGGCGGCGGTCCGCGAGCGCCGCGCCGATGATGGCCGGCTGAGTGGCACGGATGTCGCGGAGGCGCGCGAAGTCGTCCGCGGTGAGGAACTGCGTCATCGGGAGACTCCCGTCTCGAGGATCGCGGCAACCTCGGCTTCGGTGGGCATCGCGGTCGAGCACTCCAGGCGCGACGCGACGATCGCACCGGCGACGTTCGCGAAGCGGAGGATGCGCTCGAGGTCCCACCCGGCGAGGAGCCCGTGGCACAGGGCGCCGCCGAAGGCGTCACCCGCGCCGAGTCCGTTCACCACGTCGACCCAGTACGGCGGCACGACGACCGACTCGTCACGGGTTTTGGCGAGCACGCCCTTCGGCCCCTGCTTCACGATCGCGAGCTCGACACCGCGTTCGAGGAGCGCGTCTGCGGCGCGATAGGGCTCGGTCTCGCCCACGGCGACCTCGCACTCCTCGCGATTGCCGACGGCGACCGTGGCGTGTTCGAGCGCGCGCGCCACCTGAACACCCGCCTCGGCCGGGTCCGCCCAGAACATCGGACGGTAATCGAGATCGAAGATCGTGTGACCCGCCGCGCGGGCCTGCAGCGCGGCGTGATGGGCCGCCCGGCTGGGCTCCTGGCTGAGACCGGTCGCCGTGAACCAGAAGATGCGCGCCGAACGTACGGCCGCCAGGTCGAGGTCGCCGGGCGCCACGTCGAGATCGGGCGCCTTCGGCTCGCGGTAGAAGTACAGCGGGAAGTCGTCGGGCGGAAAGATCTCGCAGAACGTCACGGGAGTCTTCAGCGTCGGGTTCACGCCCACATAACGGTTGTCTACGCCCAGGCGCTCCAGCTCCGCGAGCAGGTAGCGACCGAACGGGTCGTCGCCGACGCCGGCGATCAGCGCGACGCGGCGGCCGTGCCGCGCGGCGGCGACGCTGACGTTCGCTGCGCTACCGCCGAGGAACTTGCCGAACGTCTGCACCTCTTCGAGCCCGACTCCGGACTGGAGCGGATAGATGTCGACGCCTAGACGCCCGAAAGCCAGGACATCGAGGGGAGAAGTGTTCTCGGTCATACTCCGCTGTACAACTCTCTGCGCGTCTCGTGGGCTGCGCATCGGTGGATCATTTGTCCTGACAATAGCACAAGCTCGGGTCTGTGCAACACTCGCCAAGCGTGTCGTCGGCTGACAAAGTTCGATCGATGTACCATTGTCGGGACATTATGCTGTCGGGACTTGGAGCGATTGATGGCAGACGACGTGGTCAGGATCGACGATCTGCTCGCAGGATTGGACCGCACCGGCCCCGTGCCGCTGTATTTCCAGGTGTCCACCGCCATCGAGCAGGCGATCCGATCCGGTGAGATTCCCCCCGGCGCACGGCTCGAGAACGAGATCGCGATCGGTCAGCGGGCAGGCCTTTCACGGCCCACGATCCGCCGCGCGATGGAGGAGCTCGTCGACAAGGGGCTCCTCGTGCGCCGCCGCGGCATCGGCACGCAGGTCGTGCAGGGACAGGTGACCCGCCAGGTCGAGCTCACGAGCCTCTACGAGGATCTCAAGAGCTCACAGCACGAGCCGGGCACCCTCGTGCTCGAGCACGACACCCGGCCGGCCGATCCCGCCACCGCCGAAGCGCTGCGGGTTCCAGTCGGCTCCGACATCGTCTACCTCCGCCGGCAGCGCTCCACCGACGGAGTGCCGGTCGCCGTGCTCACGAACTATCTCCCCATCGAGTTCGCCGACATCACCACCGAGCAGCTGCAGCAGAAGGGTCTCTACGAGATCATGCGCGCGCGGGGCGTCACCATCCGCGTCGCCAACCAGAAGATCGGCGCCCGCCGCGCCCATGGCGACGAGCCGGGACTGCTCGACATCGACAAGGGCGGCCCGGTCCTCACGATGGAGCGCGTCGCGTTCGACGCGTCCGGCCGCGCTGTCGAGTTCGGCCACCACTGCTATCGCCCCGACATGTACAGCTTTCAGACGACCCTCGTGGCGAAGTAGGCAGCAGGCGACGGGGTCAGCGGGGCACCAGGTCGCCGCTCACGTCGTAGGCGCGCAGCCGGCCGCACATCCCGAATCCCCGTTCACCCCCGAGCGACGGCGCCTGCGAGACCGCAGCCGCCGAGAGGTGCCCCGCATCGCCGGCGGCGAGCGCACGGGTGACGTCGAGGCTGTGCACGGCTTGCGCGGCAGGACCGCGCTCGACGATGCCGGTCCAGTCCGCGGCCCGTCCCTGCACCAGCCGGGCGGCGGCGGCGTGGAACGCCTGCAGGGGCCGGAGGTCGCCGACCTGCGCGGCGTCGCGGAGGACGAGGAAACCCTCGACCGCGAGATCGCGCCGTCGCGCCGCCGCCTCGGCACGTGCCTCCAGCGGCTCAGCCGGGAGCGCCGCGGCTGCGGCATACCGCTCGGCGTCGGCGACGATGTCGGCCGGGAAGGTCATCACGGCGTCACCCGCCTCCGGGAGCCCCGCGTTGCCCATGACCACGAGCACCTCGAGGCCACCGTGGTTCACCGCACGGTGGATCGTGCCGGGAGTGAACCACACCACCGAGCCCTTGCTCAGTTCGGTCTCGCGCAGTCCGCCGGGATCGAGCGTGTGCAGCTCGCCGTGGCCGCCGATCACCACGTAGCACTCGGTCGAAGCGAGATGCATGTGGGGGCTGCCGCCGCGCAGCCCGTCGGGTGCGAGGTCGTCGTAGACGTCGAGCAGGGTCACGGAGGTGGCGCCGGGGAACGTGGGCGCAGTGGCTGTCACGAGAAGCTCCTCTCCCTGTCGACTCAGACGAGGACCGGCTGGAGGATGCCTCGGAGCACGTCTGCGAGCGGCTCCGCAGCATCCGCTCCCCCATCGGCGATGCCGACGGCGTACCGGAACCGTACCGTCTCGGCGGGAGCGACGACGACCTCCTCGCTGAAGAAGGGCGCCGGGTTCAGCGCCGCGAACTCCTCGGAGCGCGCGAACCACTGCGGCGGATGATGCGGGTTGGCACTGTCATCGAGCATGAGCACGAGAGACGTGGCGTCGACGTCGTCGTGGCGGCCGACGAAGCCCATCCACTCGAAACGCGCACCGCGGACGTCGTCCCCCGAGCCGGACATCCCGGGCGCCACGAGGGTCCCGTCGGTGAACGAGCGGGGTCCGCGCCAGAACAGCCCGCCGTAACCGGCGTTCTCTCGCCCACGCGTGGTCGGAGATCCGATCGCGATCGGCGCGCCCGACACGTTGCGCAGCCGCGTGTCGAAGGTGAGCGCCCAGGCATCGTCCGACACGATCAGGGCGGTGAGCGTGCGCTGCTCGGCGAACAGTACGCCACCGGCCTCGGTGATCCACCGCAGGTCGTGCGCGATCGTTGCGCGGTCGCCCGCCTCGAGCTCGAGTTCCCCCTCGTGCTGCTGCACACCGTTGTTCGGCAGCTGCACGTAGAACTGCCCGTGGACGTACGTCGGTCCGCCCCAGAAGTTCTCGTCGCCCACGACCGGCAGCGCCCAGGCGATGCCCTTGTGCCACACGTGGTCATGCGGGCGGAACAGGCTCACGACATCGCCGCGGCGAGTGCGGATCGGATGCACGTACGGCTTCGGGGACTCGAGCGCCACCGTGTCGGGCTGGTAGACGTAGGTGAACAGGTCGACATCGCCGTCGCGGACCGTGACGGACGAGCCGACGGCGTGCGTGATGCGCAGAGCGCTCATGCGAGCACCTCCTTCACGGGCGCCCAGGGCACGATCCCGCCGCTCATCGATCGGACGAAGGGGTCTGCGCCGGAGAGCTCTCCGGCAGCGATCGCGACGCCCCGGAATGCCGACGCGTAGGTGGCCGCGGCGAACTCGAGCGTGCGCCGCGCCTCGGCGAGGCCGACCCCCGGAGCCTCGCCCGCCTCGAAGGCGTCGAGGATCGCGGCGATCTGATCGCGGTGACCGCTGATCCCGCCGGAGTCCAGGCCCTCCGCCCAGCGGGTCGCGAGGTGCTCATGCCCCGGGGCCGGCGTGAAGGTCCAGTCCTCGCTGGTGTACCCGTACAGGTGGCGCACCTCGACGGACGCGAACTCGAAGTCGAACCGCAGCCGCGACGTCTCATGCGGCGAGACCAGCGAATTGACGACGGTCGCAAGAGCGTCGTTCTCGAAGCGCACCAGTGCCATCGACACGTCCTCGGTGTCGGTCGGGCGCAGCTGCCGTGCCGCGAAGGCGCTCACCTGCGACCAGCGGCCGAAGATCGCGAACAGCAGATCGAATTGATGGATGCCGTGGCCCATGGTCGGACCGCCGCCCTCGACATCCCACCGCCCGCGCCACGGCACGTCGAAGTACTCGTCCGCGCGGTACCACAGCGTCTCGCACGTGGCCACGAGGGGCCGGCCGAGCTCGCCACCGTCGACGAGGGCGCCGAGATGGCGAGCGGCGGCACCGAACCGGTGCTGGAACACGGTGAGCACCGGCACCCCGGTCTCGGCATGCACCGCCTCGAGCTCGTCGACCTCCCCGAGCGTGAGCGCGGTGGGCTTCTCGACGAGCGACGGGACACCCGCACGCATCGCCTGGATCGCGAGTGACGCGTGCGTCTGCGGCGGCGTGCACACGTGCACGAGATCGAGCTCCTCGTTCGCGAAGAGGTCGCCCGCGTCGGCGAAGACCCGGTCGACTCCGAACCGATCGGCGAACGCCTCGGCGCGCGCACGGTCGAGGTCGACCACGCCGGCGATCTCGACGCGCGGTGAGAGTGCGTTCAGGGCGTCGGCGTGAGCGTGGGCGATACCGCCCGTGCCGATGATGCCGACGCGGAAGGGTGGGCGGGGTGAGGACATGACCTGTGGTTCCTTCTCGGGGGTAGGTGGGGTGGTGCGTGTCGGCGGGCGCGGCGCGGGACATCTCGGACCGCGCCCGACGACATGTGCGCTACTGATTGACGATGACGTCGATCTCGGCGAAGAGCTGATCGACCGCCTCGTCCACCGTGATCGTGCCGAAGCCGAGCTCCTGGCCGAGGGCCTTGAACTTCGCTTCGACCGAGCCGTAGCCCACGATCGGAACCGGCGGGGCGTCGCCGATGCGGTCGGCGATCGACTCCTCGTAGTCGATGATCTGCTGGGCGGTCTCGTCGAGCTCCACGCCCTCGAGCTGGGTCTGGGATGCCGGCATCCCACGGTTCGTCCCGAAGATGGCGCCGACCTCGGGGCTGTTCACCAGGAAGTCGGTGAACAGGGCGGCAGCCTCGGGGTGGTCCGTGCTCGCCGCAGCGGAGATCAGCATGCCGGCCTTCTTGTACAGGTCCTTGGCGCCCTCTTCGGTGACCGGAGGCGCGACGAGGTTCAGGTCGGGATACGCGTCGCCGAGGTTCGCCTTGTAGGGCGCGCCGAAGTTGTCCCACACGATCTCGGTGAGCGCCTGGGCGGAGTCGAAGGCGCCCTTGGGCGAGACCTCCTGGATCCGCTGCTGCGGGGTGACGACGGCGTCTTCCCGCAACTCGCCGCCACGGCTCCAGAAGTCGGCGAGGTCCTCCTTGGTGAAGCCGACCTCCCCCTCCTCGGTGAAGACCGACTTGCCCTCGGACCGAAGGACGAGCTCGAACGGCTGGATGAAGCCGGTCGGGTCCGCACCGCCCCAGACCTCGAGGCCGGCGGTCTCGGCGGCATCCCGGGCCTCGTGCAGCCACTCGTCGTACGCCTCCCAGTCGCCGCCCTCGAACGGCTCGACGCCGACCTCCTCGGTCAGAACCACGTTCTCGAACATCCCGATCGCGTTCGTCGAGACCGGCATGCCCGCGATCGTGTCGTTGATCGTGGCGATGTCGAGCACGCTCTCGTCGAAGCCGTCGGTGGCGATGATGTCGTCGAGGTAGGGCGTGAGATCCAGCAGCAGGCCGTTGTCGGAGTACTGGCGGACGTAGGTCATGTCCATCTGGAACACGTCAGGGAGGTTCTTGCCGGCGGCCTCGGTCTGGCGCTTCTCCCAGTACTCGTCCCAGGAGAGGAAGGTGGAGTTCACCGTGATGTTCGGGTACTCCTCGTTGAACGCGGCGATGGCCTCGTTGTACATCTCGGCCCGAACGTCGTTCCCCCAGAACGCGAAGTCAAGGGTCACCTCCTCGTCCGGATCGTAGGTGGCCGCCGCGTCGCCGGGGGCGGAGCCGGCACAGCCGGCCAGTGCTGCGGCGAAGGCGACGATCGCCGCGGCGCCGACGGCGCTCGCCTTTGTGCGTGTGAACATCTTTGTCCTTTCGAAACGCTGGTCGCGTGAGGGAGGCTGCGGGTGAACCTTCACTTAGTGATCGATCACTCGGTTGAGAAGTGAGAATAGTGAAGGTTCACAATCTGTGTCAACATAGAGGTCGAAGGAGGCGCTCGTGACCGACACCGCACCGCACCGCCGGCCGACGATCATGGAGGTCGCCCGCCTCGCCGATGTCTCGCACCAGACCGTCTCGCGCTTCTTCCGCGCTCCCGATGGACTGAAGCCCGCCACCAAAGCGCGCGTGCAGGCCGCCGTCGACCAGTTGAACTACCGGCCGAACCTCGTCGCCCGCTCGATGCGCACGCGCCGCACCGGCCGGCTCGCCGTGGTCGTGCCGACCCTCGCCTACAGTCCGGCGCGCATGCTCGCCGGAGCGAGCGCGGCCGCGCACGCCGCCGGCTACGCGGTCGAGGTGCTGGCCCTCGAGGGGGGCGCCGGGGAGCGGACGGAGCGCGTGGCCGAGCTGGCCGATTCCGGTCAGGTCGACGGCATCGTCTCGTTCGCCCCCGTGCTCGCCTCGCTTGAACTGCAGGCCTCCAGCGGGACGCCGATCGTCGCATCGGCCGACTTCGACGACGAGATGCGCGGCATCGGCGAGCTGGCGGATGCCTCAGCCCTCGTCGATCTGATCCGCGGCCTGGCCGAACGCGGCCACCGCCGGTTCCTCCACATCACCGGCGACCTCCAGTTCGCCTCGGCGCGCGCCCGGCGCGACACCTATCTGGAGGCGATCGCAGCGCTCGGGCTCGAGTCGACCGGCGTGATCGAGGGCGATTGGTCGGCCGAATCGGGAATGGCCGCGGTCCGCGGACTTCCCGAACGCGACCGGGCGACCGCCGTGATGGCGGCGAACGACCTCGTCGCCGCCGGTGCGATCCGCGCGGCGATGGATCGCGGGTGGCGCGTGCCGGACGACCTCAGCGTCACCGGATGGGACGACCAGCAGCTCGGTCGCCTGATGAGTCCCGCGCTGACGAGCGTGGAGGTCGACCTCGAGGGGCTGGGCTCACGCGCGATGACCCGGCTCATCGCGGCCCTCCGCGGCGAGCGCGCGCCGACCGAGGCCCAGCAGATCCATCGCGTCATCTGGCGCGAGTCCACCGGGCCCGCACCCGACTGACCCGGACGGATGCCGCGGCCCGCGGCATCCGTTCAGCCCGCGCTGCGGGATTCGAGCTCGGCGCGCGCCGCGGCGATCGCGTCGTCGGTGGCGGAGTACCCGTGCTCGGGCCCGGGGAAGACGCCGCCGCGCACCTCGCGCGCATACGCCGCGACGCCGGCGACCATGTCGGGGCCGATGGCGCCGTAGCGCTTGACGAAGGCCGCGGTCTTGCCCTCGGTGATGCCCAGCAGGTCGTGCAGCACGAGCACCTGGCCGTCGGCGGGTCCCGCGCCGATGCCGATGACGGGGATCTCGAGCGCGGGCAGCACGACGGCGGCGACGTCGGCCGGCACCGCCTCGATGACGAGCACGCTCGCACCGGCGTCCTGCACGGCGAGGGCCTCGCGCACCAGGCGCGCGGCGGACTCGGCGGTGCGGCCCTGGGCGCGCAGGCCTCCCAGCGCCACGGCGGTCTGCGGGGTGAGGCCCACGTGCGCGACGACGGGGATGCCGGCCTCGGCGATCGCGCGGATGCGGCTGAGCCGAGCCTCGCCTCCGCCCTCGAGCTTGACGGCGTCGGCGCCGGCCTCCTTGACGAAGCGGATCGCGGTCGCGACCGCCTGCTCGTCCGACACCTCGGTCGAACCGAACGGCAGATCTGCCACGACGAACGCCGACTGCACTCCTCGGCGCACGGCTCCGGCGAGCACGAGCATCTCGTCCACCGTGACCGCGACCGTGGAGTCGTGCCCGAGCACGACCTGCGCGCCCGAGTCGCCGACGAGCACCATGTCGACCTCGGCCTGCTCGGCCGTCCTCGCGCTCGGGTAGTCGTAGGCCGTGACCATGACGATCGGCTCACGGCGGGCCTTCATCTCGGCGAGCCGCTGCAGTGTCACCTGTGCGCGCATCAGGCACCTCCGGTGGTGGGGGGAACGGGCGGGATCACCGCGTTGTCGATCAGGCGCGTCGCGCCGACGCGCGCGGCGATCGCGACGAGCGTCGGGCGATCCACGGATGAGACCGGGGCGAAGGTCTCCGGATCGACGAACGCGACGTACTCGAGCTGGATGAGGGCCTCGGCGAGGACATCCAGCGCGCGCTCGCGCAGCGCGTCGGACCGACGGACACCGGCGGCCGCAGCATCCGTCACCGCCGTGAGCGCTCTGGGGATCGCGAGGGCCCGCGCGCGCTCGTCGGGCGAGAGGCGGGTGTTGCGGCTGGAGCGGGCCAGGCCGTCGGCGTCGCGCGACGTGGGGCAGACGACGAGGGTCACCGGGATGCCGAGATCGGCGACGAAGCGGCGGATGACGGCGACCTGCTGGGCATCCTTCGCGCCGAAGTACGCGTGGTCGGGGAGCGCGGCCAGCAGCAGCTTCGTCACGACGGTGGCGACGCCGTCGAAGTGCGCGCGGCCGCGCTCCGCGCCCTCGAGGGTCTCGGCGATCGGCCCCGACACGCTCACCGTGGTCGCGAAGCCGTCCGGGTACACCTCGGACGCATCGGGGGCGAACACGACGTCGACCCCCTCGGCTTCGGCGAGAGCGAGGTCGGCGTCCTCGGTGCGGGGATAGGCCGCGAGGTCGGACTGCTCGTTGAACTGCGCGGGGTTCACGAAGATCGTCATGACGACGGTGTCGTCGGCGCTGCGGGCGGCACGCAGCAGGGTCGCGTGACCCTCGTGCAGGGCGCCCATGGTGGGCACGAGGCCGATGCTGCCTCCACGACGCCCACGCAGAGCTGCGCGGAGGTCGGAGACGGTGCGGACGACGATCACGATCCCACCTCCCGTCGCGTGCGGAGGTCGCGCGTCGCCGCGACCAGTGCGTCGAAGAGGTCGACGCGCTCCGGAAGCCGGTCGGCCACCGCGGCGCGCTGACGGGCGATGGTCCCCTCATCGCCGCGGGCGATCGGACCGGTGAGGGCGGCGGCGCCGTGGGCCTCCCAGTTCACGACGGTCGCGCGCACGAGCGGGGCGAGCGCCTCCCGCGGGACCCCCGCGGTGGCGGCGAGGTCCTCGGCGAAGGACTCGAGCGTCACGAGGAAGTTCGACGCGATGGACGCCGCCGCGTGGTATGCGGGGCGGTCGTCATCGGCCACGTCGAACGGTGCCATGCCGAGCGCGTCGGCGAGCGCATGAGCGGTGGCGAGGGCCTGCGAGGTCGAGCCGGCGAGGGCCGCGGGGACGCCCGCGAACGAGGTGTCGCCGGTGACGGTGGTGAGGGGATGGATGCTGAGCGCCTCGTGCGGCGCGAGCGGCTCGAGCGTCGTCGCGCCCGAGAAGTGCCCGACCAGGCGGCCCGGTGCGACGAGCGCCGCCGCGGCGGCGATCTCGGCATCGGGCACGGCCAGCAGCACGAGGTCGGCGTCGTCGGCGGTCGCACCGCGGCCGAGCGGGCCCCGCACATCGACTCCCAGGTCCCGGAGGGCCGACGCGATCGCACGACCGACCCGGCCGTCGCCGACGATCGTGACGCGGGCAAGCGCGTGCACGGGGTGCGAGTCCGGCATCGTCGTCGTCTCCCGTCACGGCGCATGGATCCGGTCCAGGACGGCTGAACCAGGTTCAAAAATACCCGGCGCAACGCGGGGCGGCGACCGCGCGTCCTGTCACGCCGCGCTCGCGCGGTCGAATCCGGCGGACGCTGCTGCTCCCGACGGGCGCGAATGCCGATTCGGACAGCGCGAACCGGCCCGCCGCAGTGGCCCGGCGGCATCCGTCTCGCCACGACAGAGCGGCCCCGAGACCACGGCGGGTCCGGGGCCGCTCGGGTCGCTCGCTACGCCTGCGCAGGCACCTTGTAGGCGACGTGGACGCGGCCGATCTCGCCGTCGAAGGCGAACGGCATCCTGTCGGCGTACGCCCGCGACACCGCGCCGCCGTAGGCGCGGCCGACGTCGAGGCAGTCATTGGCCGAGAACAGCAGCGGCGCGCTGACCGGCACCGTGCCCGAGGCGACCTCCGTGCCGTCGACCCGCAGCACGACGCCGAGCGGCCCGCCGGGCTTCGGCACGACATACGACGTCTCGATCTCGATCGTGTGGTCGCCGGCGGCGAGCGGCTCGGCCGCCGCGATCGTCGTCCGCTGCACGAGGAAGAGGTTGTACTCGTACGTCAGGACGCCGTCGATCACGTACGCCGTGAGGCCGCCGCCCGCGCCGCCGAGCTTGTAGAGAACGCCGTTGGCCCGGTCGCCGGCCGTCACCTCGATGGTGACGACGTTCGGCTTGTTGCCGAGGGCGGGGGCGCAGAACTCGGGCACCCGGAACGTGTCGCCCGTGAAGTCCCACTCGGTGTAGGGCGGGGCGATGCGCAGTTCGGGGTGCAGCGGT
The DNA here is from genome assembly GCF_031457705.1 of Microbacterium sp. BE35. Lineage (NCBI taxonomy): Bacteria > Bacillati > Actinomycetota > Actinomycetes > Micrococcales > Microbacteriaceae > Microbacterium > Microbacterium sp. BE35. The sequence goes on along the minus strand of NZ_JAVDXD010000002.1, from coordinate 61,023 downwards.
GCGATCCACAGTCCACCGCCGATGGGGAGCACCTTGTTCTTGGCCGCCTCGATGGCGAACAGCTCCCGCAATGCGGCGAGCTTCTCGGGATGCTGGCCGGCGAGGTCCTGCGACTGGCTCCAGTCCTCGTCGAGGTTGTACAGCTCCCACCGGTCGTCGTCGGGCGTCCAGGTCTGGATGCCCGCAGGCATGCCGGGCACCCAGGGCAGGCGCGGACCGGTCGTCGATGCGAGCCACCCGTCCTCGTAGATCGACCGGCTGGCCATGATCTCGAAGTACTGCACGCGGTGGCGACCGTCTGCCGTCTTGTCGTCGATCGAGTAGGCGAAGCTCGTGCCGTCGATCGGGTCCTGCGGGATGCCGTTGACGGTGTCGGGATGGGAGATCCCCAGGATCTCGTAGATCGTGGGAGCCAGGTCGATCACGTGGTGGAACTGCGTGCGCGGTACGGGGTCGTGTGCGATGCGCGCCGGCCACTGGAGGAACATCGGATTGCGGGTGCCGCCCAGGTGCGAGGCCATCAGCTTCATGCCCTGGTACGGCGACGACCCGGCCCACGCCCACGCCGCGTGATACTGGTTGTCGGTCGCCGGCGTTCCGAGCGCGTCGAGGCCTCCGAGCTCCTCGAGAGCAGCGATGTGCTGGTCGATCGTCGTCGGGATCATGTTCTGCGCGAGCAGCTCGCTGATCGTTCCGTTCTGCCCCTCCCCCGACGAGCCGTTGTCGCCCCAGATGTAGACGACGATCGTGTTCTCGATGTACCCGAGGCGCTCGAGCTCGTCGACGAGGCGGCCCGCCTGCACGTCGGCGTGCTCGCCGAACCCGGCGCACACCTCCATGAGGCGCGCCTGGAACGGCTTCTGGTGGTCGGGGATGTCGTCCCAGCCCTGCAGCGACTCGGGGCGCGGCGTCAGCGCGGCGTCCTGCGGGACCCACCCCGCGGCCTTCGCGCCGGCGAGGGCTTCCTCGCGGTAGGCATCCCACCCGTCATCGAACACGCCCTTGTACTTGTCGGCCCACTCCTTGTGGACGTGGTGCGGGCCATGGATGGCGCCGGTGGCCCAGTACATGAAGAACGGCTTGTCGGGCGAGAGCGCCTTGTGGTCGCGGAGCCACGAGATCGCGTCGTCGGCGATGTCCTCGCTGAGGTGGTAGCCCTCCTCGGGCGACTTCGGGGGGAGCACCGACGTGGTGTTGCGCACCAGGTTGGGCTCGTACTGCGATGCCTCGCCGGCGAGGAAGCCGTAGAAGTACTCGAAGCCGTTGCCGGTGGGCCAGTTCTCGAACGGGCCGGCCTTGGTCGTCTCCTCGGCGGGGGTGTTGTGCCACTTGCCCCACGCCGCCGTGGAATAGCCGTAGTTGCGCAGCACCTCGGCCATGGTCCCGCTGCTCTTCGGGATGTGACCGGAGTAGCCGTCCCAGTCGGCTGCGAGCTCGGCGATCTGGCCGGCCCCGACGCGGTGGTGGTTGCGCCCCGTGAGCAGCGCGGCACGGGTCGGCGAGCACATGGCGGTGGTGTGGAAGCGGTTGTAGCCGATGCCGCCTTCGCGGATCCGCTCGAGCGTGGGGGTGTTCACCCTGCCACCCAGCGGTGCCGGCAACGCGGGCCCGGCGTCGTCGATGAGGATGACGAGCACGTTGGGAGCGTCGTCGTTCAGGTGCCGCTCGGGCGGCAGCGGCGAGTAGGTCGATTCGGCGAGCGTGCGCCCCGCGTAGCTGCCTGAAGGCTTCGGCGGGAACGGCAGCGTTCGCGCGGGCGGGAGCGGTGTCCCCACGACGGAGTGGCGGTCATCAGCGGTCATGCGTGTCTCCTGTCCCCGGAAGTGGGCGGGCGAGAGCGCCACCCCCCGGTGATGTCACAGTATCGACGGGGATGCACGCGCCGCATCATTCGGATCGCGTGAGACCGCGCCGCGAGGTGAACAGTGGGTGACGCGGTGCGGGTGGCCGGGGAACGGGCGGGGTCTGCGCACGCAGAGGCGCGACCTTCCTGCCACTACCAGGATATCCGGGGGTGGGGGCCTTGCGGCAAGGGCCCCTCGAGGGCGCATACTGGTCGGTCGCGACGCTCCCCCGCCCTCCTCTTCCGACTCACTCCGTCCGATTCCGCGTCGCGAAGCCGCCAGGAGCCCATGCCGTGAACACCCGTCCGATCAGCGATTCCCCCACGTCCCCTCGGTCCGCCGGCACCACCGCCTTCCACCTTCCCGAGCGCCTCGCCGCCAAGTCCGACCCGGCGCTCATCGGCGGCGACGAACACCACTTCGCCGCGATCGCCGACACCCTCGAGCGCTCGATCTCGGGACTGGAAGAGCGCCTCGACGAGCTGCGCCGCCGCCCCGGCGGGCACGGCCAGGCCGGGGTAGAGCGCGACATCGAGATCCACCGGGTCTCCGCCCGCCTGCGGGCGCTCCTCCGCTTCGGAGTCGACGCGTGCCTCGGCCGCATGGTCCCCGCCGACGGCTCCGAGCCCGTCTACATCGGCCGCTTCGGGCTCACGGATGCCGCGGGCCGACGCCTCCTCGTCGATTGGCGCACACCCGCCGCCGAGCCGTTCTTCGCCGCCACGCACGCGCATCCCTCGGGCCTCGTGAGCCGCCGTCGCTACCGCTGGACGGGCGGCCGCATCACGGACTACTGGGACGAGGTGTTCACCGCCGAAGGGCTCGCCCGCCATGCGGCGCTCGACGACCAGTCCGCCTTCATCGCGAGCCTCGGAGCGAGCCGTTCGCCCCGCATGCGCGATGTGCTCGGCACGATCCAGGCCGACCAGGACGCCATCATCCGCGCCGGCTCGCGCGGCGCGCTCGTCGTCGACGGCGGCCCGGGAACGGGCAAGACCGTCGTGGCCCTGCACCGCGCCGCCTACCTCGTCTACTCCGACCCCCACCTCGGCGAGGGGCGCGGCGGCGTGCTGTTCGTCGGTCCGAGCCCTGCGTACCTCTCCTACGTCGAAGACGTGCTTCCGAGCCTCGGCGAGGACAGCGTGCAGACGTGCACCCTGCGTGACCTCGTGGCCGAGGGCGGAGGCGCCGGTCCGGAGCCCGACGCCCGGGTCGCCCGTCTGAAGGCCGACGCCCGCATGATCGACGCGATCGAGCCCGCCGTGCGGCTCTACGAGGAGCCTCCCACCGAGAGCCTCGTCGTCGAGACGCCGTGGGCCGAGCTGTGGCTCGGTCCCCAGGACTGGGCCGAGGCGTTCGGGTCAGCCGAGAAGGGTCTGCCGCACAACGAGGCGCGCGATCAGGTGTGGGAGACGGTCCTCGACATCCTCACCGACCAGGTCGACGGCGAAGAGGTGCCGCTGCACCAGATGCGGCGGGCGCTGGCCCGCAACGAGCAGCTCACCCGCACGTTCGGCCGCGCCTGGCCGCTGGTCGAGGCATCCGTTCTCGTCTCGGATCTGTGGAGCGTGCCCGCGTATCTCCGCCGTTGCGCGCCGTGGCTCGAGCCGGACGACATCGAGGCGCTGCAGCGAGCGGTCCCCACGGCCTGGACCATCTCCGACCTGCCCCTGCTCGACGCGGCCCGGCGCCGGCTGGGCGACCCGGGGGCGTCGCGGCGACGCCGTGAGCGCGAGGCGAAGCTCGCGCAGGAGCGCGAGTACATGGCGCAGGTGGTCGATCGCCTGAAGGAGGCGGGCGACGAGATGATGCAGTGGCTCGACGGCGACGACCTGCGCAACAGCCTGGTCGACGAAGCCGTGCTCGACGCCGTCGACCCCGACCTGCTCGCGGGGCCGTTCGCGCACGTCATCGTCGACGAGGCACAGGAGCTCACCGATGCGCAATGGCGGATGCTGCTGGCCCGGTGCCCGTCACGCAGCTTCACGGTGGTCGGCGATCGCGCGCAGGCGCGGCACGGGTTCCGCGAGTCGTGGCTCGAGCGCCTGGAGCGGGCGGGCCTCACCGCGGTGGAGATCGCCTCGCTCACGCTCAACTACCGCACGCCGAGCGAGGTCATGGCCGAGGCCGAGCCGGTGATCCGCGCCGCGATCCCCGACGCCAACGTGCCGACCTCGATCCGGTCGAGCGGCGTGCCGGTGCGTCATGCCGCACCGGCGGACCGCGACCGGATCCTGTCGGAGTGGCTGGCGGAGCACGGCGAAGGGGTCGCGTGCGTCATCGGCGACCCGTCGTTCACACCTCGGGAGCGGGTGCGTTCGCTCGCCCCCGAGCTCGCGAAGGGCCTCGAGTTCGACCTCGTCGTGCTCGTCGAGCCTTCGTTTTTCGGCGAGGGCGTCGAGGGCGCGGTCGATCGGTACGTGGCGATGACACGCGCGACCGAGCGGCTCGTGTTGCTCGAGGGGTAGCCGGCGACCGGCTGCCGCGAGGCGCCGCGTATCTGCGGCGCCTCGCGGCAGCTCTCCCCTGTGTGAGCACAGACGTCGAAGACGAGGCCTCCGGGGCCGTCGAGGCCGCGGATCGCGAGACGCGCGGGTCGCTCGTGCGCTCGCTCCTCGCCGTCGTCGCCAACGTCGGTGTGCTGACCGCCCTGCTCGTGTACTTCGGCTGGGTGCGCAGCGACCAGATGGCGAAGATGCTCGGCATCGACGAGGCCATCCTCGGGATGACGGTCGACGACTACGTCCGCCGGAGGGTGCAGCCGGTGGTGCTGCTCCCGATCTGCGCGGCGATCGCCGGCCTCGCATGGGTGGGGCTCGACCAATGGCTCCGGCGCCGGCGCATCCGGTTCGGAAGCGACGATCGCATCGTCACGTGGGTCGCGCGGTGGATGTGGCTCATCGCCGTCGGCGTGCTCATGCTGGGGCTCGTCCTCGGGCTGATCGGCTACGCGATCACGTACATCGCAGCGCCTCTTGTGTGTGCGGGCGGGATGCTGCTGCTCCTCTACGGACTGATGCTGCGCGGTGGACTCCGCGACGCGGTGCGGTTCGCCCCGATGACCGAGGGGGTGCTGCGGGGCGCGATCGCGATCCTCGTGGCGATCGGGCTGTTCTGGTCGGCGATGAACTACGCGACGGTCGAGGGCACCGAGCTCGCCCGCGACTTCCCGAACCAGATCGAGAAGCTTCCGGGAGTGATGGTCGACAGCGCGGCGCCGCTCGACATCGTGTCGCCGGGCGTCGACGTCACGTGCGCCGGTTCCGGCGAGGACCTCCGCTACCGCTATCGCGGACTCCGCCTGCTCGAGTCGACGGGTGGCAACTACTTCCTGATCTCCGACGAGTGGACGTTCGACTACGGCGTGGTCGTCATGCTCCCCGTCGACGGCGACGGCCTGCGGTTCACGTTCGTCCGCGACGTCTACGGGATCGCGGATGCCGGAGGCTTCGGCCCGTGCGCGAGCGGCGGCTCGGAGGCCGAGGTCGCGGGGCAGGGCTGAGGTATCTCGGCCGTCCGACCGACCTCCTCCACTGCAGATCCTCAGAAAAGGAGGGAAGCGATGTCTCCGACAAGAACCACTCCGAAGCGATCGCTCGCGATCGGATCCGCCTTCGCGGTCGCGGTCGCCCTCGGCCTCGCGGGGTGCGGCGAATACTCGCCCGTGGCACCTGAGAAGGAGCAGCCGCCCGCGACGCAGCGTGACACCGACTCCCGGGACGGCGCGGATCCGACGGACCCGGCCGTGCCGGAGGTACCGGATTCGATTCCGGATGCTGCGCCCCCGGCGACGCCGCCGGGTACCGACACGCCGCCGCCCGGTTCCGGAGGGGGCGCCACCCCGCGGAATCGGCAGGGAGGCGGGTCGGGCGGATCGAGCGGATCGAGCGGTCTCGGCGATTCCGGCGGGAATGGCGGGAACGGCGGCAACGGCGGCCAGCCCCCGCCTGCCGTCTACTCGTGGAGCCTTCCGAAGACCGACACGAGTCCCAACGACTTCCAGGACGGCCCCGCGTACGCGAGACTGCTGGCCGCGGACTGCGACGGCGCGGCCTCTTTCCTCGAGCCGAGCGAATTCACCAACAACCCCTCGTTCGGGGTGTTCAAGATGAAGACGCCGCGCTACGTCGTCCTGCTCTCCGCCGGCATCGCGATGTGCCGCTCCGAGTTCGACGCGGCGCGAGTGAGCTATCAGTACGCGATGAACCAGTGGGGGACGCAGGGCCTCGACCACCCGTCGCATCCCGCGGCGGAGAACGGCGGGGGCAACCCGGTGACGCCGCCATGGCGCCGGGGCTACCGCGAGCCCGAGTGCGACCTCTACCGGGCCCTGACGTTCTCGCTCACCGGCGTCCCCGCCGACAGCCTGCAGTGCCCCGGAGGTCTCCGGCCGGTTCACCACTACGTCGCGTACACGCTCACAGAGCTGAAGGACCCCACGCAGCCGGAGGGGCCCGAGAACCCGCGGATGACGGTGGTCGTGTGGGACAACCCGCTGACGTTCACCGTCGACGAGAGCCTCGACCCGCCGCGGAACTGGAACACGCAGCCCGGCGTCAAGGGAACGTCTCCGGAGGTGGGCGAGAACAACACCGGTGACCCGGACGACGAGTTCGATGAGCCGGTGGACCCGTTCGCCGCTGCGGAGGCCACAGCCGAGGTCACGAGCCTCAAGGCAGCCGACGTCGCGGAGGCTCGTGTCCCAGCCGCAGCGACCGAGCCCCAGGGCGAGGCCGTCGCGACCGAGCCCGCAGCGGACCAGCCTGCGGCAGCCGAGCCCGCAGCGGACGAGCCCGCCCCCGTCGGCGCCGAGCCGGCGCCACAGCCGGAGGGCGCAGCATCCGTCCCCGCCGGCGAACCGCCCGCGTCGACTGACGAGCCCGCGGCACCGCCGGTGGCGGAGGAGCCGAGCGCCGCCCCTCCCGCCGAGAGCGCGCTTCCGGCGCCGGCGGTTCCGTGACGGGCCCCTTCCCGGAACCGGTCAGCACTCCACGACGTTGACGGCGAGGCCGGCGGCGCTGGTCTCCTTGTAGCGCGACGACATGTCGGCGCCGGTCTGGCGCATGGTCTCGATCGCGGTGTCGAGATCCACGATGTGGCTGCCGTCGCCCAGCAGGGCGAGCCGGCTCGCGGTCATCGCCGTCGATGCGGCCACCGCGTTGCGCTCGATGCACGGGATCTGCACCAAGCCCGACACGGGGTCGCAGGTGAGGCCCAGGTGGTGCTCGATGGCGATCTCGGCGGCGTTCTCGATCTGTTCGGGCGTGCCGCCGCGCACGGCGGTCAGGCCCGCGGCGGCCATCGCGCACGCGCTCCCCACCTCGGCCTGACAGCCCGCCTCGGCGCCCGAGATCGAGGCGTTCGCCTTGATGATCGAGCCGATCGCGGTCGCCGTCAGCAGGAACGTGCGGATGCGGTCCGGATCGAAGCCGTCCGCAGCGGCGGCCTGATACAGGACCGCCGGCAGCACGCCGGCAGCGCCGTTCGTGGGCGCGGTCACGACCCTCCCGCCGGCGGCGTTCTCCTCGTTGACCGCGAGGGCGTAGACGGACACCGCCTCGGCGGCATCCCGCGGTCCTCCCCGCTCGGCGAGCTGCCGCCAGGCGGCGGCGGCGCGCCGAGGCACCCGGAGCCCTCCCGGCAGGATGCCGTCCGCCTGTAGACCGTTCTCGACGCACGCCCGCATCGCGGCCCAGATCGCGTCCAGGCCAGCCCGCGCAGCCGCGGCACCATGGATGGACGCCTCGGTCTGCCAGGCGATGTCGGCGATGGTGCGTCCGCGGGCGAGGTCGAGGAGCTCGCGCATCGTCTGGAAGCCGGCGACGGCGGGCGTCTCGGGCCGCGACCCGGCGTCGGCGCCGTCGCCGCCGTCGCCCTCGTCGCCCAGCCTGCGGATGAACCCGCCGCCGACCGACAGGTACGACTCCTCGACGACCCCGCCCCCTGCCGTGAGCTCGGCTGTCAGCAGCATCGAGTTCGGGTGTCCGTGCGGGCGCTCGCGCGAAGCGAACACGAGGTCGTCGAGCACGAACGGGACTCCCGCGATGTCGAGGGACACCCCCGACTCCAGCAGCGCCCACCCTCCGTGCACGGCCTCGGGATCGACCGTCTCGGGCCGGAGTCCGCGAAGCCCGGCGATGACGGCATCCGGCGTCCCGTGTCCGACCCCGGTTGCGGCGAGCGAGCCGTGCAGCCGGCAGCCGAACCGCACGACGTCGGCCAGGACGCCGGCATCGGCCAGCCGCGTCCGGAAATCGGCGGCCGCCCGCATCGGTCCGACAGTATGGGAGCTCGACGGACCGATGCCGATCGAGAAGAGGTCGAGCGCGGAGGTGTACACCCCGCGCTCGACCCCGACGGCGGTGCGCGTCATCAGCCCCACAGTCCCAGGGCGAACTCGGCGACGACGGCCGACAGAAGGAAGGATGCCGCGATCGCGACGGTCCCGACCGGGATGATCTTCCAGCCGATGCTCTTGAGCATCGGAAGGTCCTTGCCCAGGCTCAGGCCGGCGATCGTGAGCATCACGGTGATCAGGGACAGGAAGTCGATCGTGTTCGACACTGTCGTGAACCAGCCGGCGACCGGCGAGACCGGCGACGTGAGGAACGCTCCGATCGTCATGACGACGATGATCGCGGGAACCTTGCCGCGGGTGACCTTGGCCACAGCGATGCCACCCGCGACGAGCGCTCCCATCACGACGTAGGCGATCACCATGTCCCACGAGAACCCCTTGGCGGCGATCGCCGCGACGACGAGCCCGGCGAAGCCGATGATGAGCAGCGACACCCACAGTGGGACCGTGACGGTGGGCTTTTCGAGCACCGTCTCCTCGACGGTCTTCACCGCCGAGGTCGGCATCGCACCGGTGGCCTTCGGGCGCCGGCCGGGAAGGGTCGCGTCCTTGTTGCGCGTGAGGAGCTTGTAGAAGCGGTCGGCCAGCGGCAGCGAGATCCAGACGCCGATGTACACACCGAGCACACCCGTGATGAGGTTCGACGTGGCGGCGAGCGCGAGCACCTGGTCCTGCATGTCGGGGTGCGCGGAGACGATCACCGACGCGGCGGCCGCCATCATCGACCCCGAACCGACACCGGCGCCCATCGCGAGCGCGAGCGGGTCGAAGATCCCGAGCGACGCGGCCAGCGAGGCGATGAGGCTCACGATGACGGCGCCGAAGATCGTGCCGAAGACATACATCGACAGCACGCCCCGATACTGCGGCGAGTCGGAGCCGTAGCGCTCGCTCACCATCGCGAACGAGCCCTCGCGGTCGATCGAGAAGGTCGCGCCGACGGTCGCCGGGCCCATACGCAGGAGCACGGCGAGCGGAAGGGCCAGCGCGATGGTGCCGAACAGGTGGCCGACCTCCTGCAGCAGCAGAGCGGGACCCGCCTGCAGGAGCATCGGGATGTTGGGCCCGATCGTGAATGACAGGCGGGCGCAGAGGAAGAGCACCGCGACGCCCATGATGACCGTGGCGGCCTGCTGCAGGTCGATCGGAAGCGGCTTGAGGCGCTGACCGGAGACGATGGCGCCGGCCGTGATGCCCCAGATCATCGGCAGCAGCGTCACCGAGGCGATGCCGAGCGGGATGACGATCGGGCCGATCGCCTGTGCGCCGGCTGAGATGGCGACGATGAGTCCGATGAGGATCCACAGCCGGGGACTGCGGAAGCCGACGGCGACTGCGGACGCCGCGTTCGCGATCGGACTCGACGATGTTCCGGTGGAGGCGACATCGCCTGTGCGGGTGTGAGCGGTCATTTCGGGTTCTCCAGGTGGGAAGGCTTCGCGGCCCCGGCGAGCGGGATCGGTCAGGCCTCGAGCGTGATCCGAGTCGCCCCGGCGGGGCGTTCGGCGGTGCGGTGGAGCAGGTCGGCGCGCAGGGCGTCGTCCAGGGCGACGTCGAGCACCGTCCACGCGAGGATCGTGGCGGCGTCGATGACGGCCTCGTCGGCTGCGGGCGTGGCCGCAGCGGCGGTGAACTCGGGATTGTGGGCGGGGCCCGACTGCCCGAGGAAGGCGATGGTCGGGTGGATGGCCGGAACGACCTGCGACACGTTGCCCATGTCGGTGGATCCGCCCCCGAGCGGGGCGGGCGCGATCGTACGTCCACGGGCCAGGAGGTTGGCGTCCCACAGTTGACCGAGGGCGGGATCGTGCTTCATGGGGGCGTACGGGTGCTCGGTCGGAGCCCATTCCCAGCGGCATCCCGTCGCGATCGCGGCGCCCTCGAAGCACGCGAGCACGCGCCCCTTCATGTCGCGCCACATGTCGATGTCGTAGGCGCGCAGCTCGACCTGCACGACGGCGCGGTCGGGGATGATGTTCGTCGCCTCGCCGCCGAGCGAGACGAACGCGTTGAGGTTCGTCTCCTTCGGCAGATGCTGGCGGAGGAACGCGATCGAGGTCTGGGCGATCGCTGCAGCCGAGCCGGCATTGAGGCCTTGCTCCGGCATGCCGGCGGCGTGCGCAGTGCGGCCGTGGAACACCACCTCGAAACGGTCGACCGCCGTGGAGCGGAAGCTTGTCGCCGAGATGTCCTGACCCGTCATGCCGTGCACCATGAGCGAGAAGTCGACGTCCTCCCACGCACCCTCGAGGAGCATGGCGACTTTGCCGCCACCGTGCTCTTCCGCGGGAGTGCCCAGCAGCTTGATCCGCAGGCCGGCGTCGTCCGCGAGCGGTGCCAGCGCGAGCGCGGCGCCCACCCCTGACGCCGCGATGACGTTGTGCCCACAGCCGTGCCCGATACCGGGCAGCGCGTCGTATTCGGCGCAGATCGCGACCGTGAGATCGCCGGTGCCGTACACCGCTTCGATCGCGGTCTCGACGCCGTAGGCGCCGACCTCGACCTCGAAACCGGCGTCCTGGAGAGTGCGCGCAACCAGTGCAGCGGCGTCATGCTCCTCCCACGAGAGCTCGGGATTCTCGTGGATGGCGTGGCTCAGGCCGATGAGCTCGTCGCGACGGGCGTCGACGCCCAGGGCGGCGCGGTCCTTCAACTCCGTGACGGTCACGGCATCGGTGGTGGTCAGGCTCACGAGGTGTCCTCTCGTCGTTGCGAACGTTGCGGATATCGTGCGCGTTCGCATGTTTCGACTCCGTGACGATGCGCGATATCTGCGGAAAGCGAGAGCTTCTTGCGGGACACTTGATTCGGGGATCGGTTCCAGGGAGGGTCCGGATGCAGGAGATCTCGCTCGACACCATCGACCGCCGGCTCGTGCACGCGCTGCAGATCGAGCCGCGCGCGAGCTGGAACGAGCTCGCGCCCGTCATCGGCGTCGATGCCAGCACCCTCGCTCGTCGCTGGACGCGCCTGCGGGAAGAGGGCATCGCCTGGGTCACGGGCCACTCGACCGACGGCCAGCTGTCCTTGATGGAGATCGACTGCGAGCGGGCGAGGTTGGATGCCGTGGTCCAGGAGCTCCAGCGAGACCCCGCCGTGTACGTGCTCGACGTGACGTCGGGCTCACGCGACCTCATGGCGCTGGTGTTCGCACCCGACATCTCAGGGCTGTCGGACTACGCGCTGCACCGGCTCGGACGACTCGACGGTGTGCGGTCCGTCCGCACGCACTTGGCCAACGAGACGCTGATCGACGGCGGCAGCTGGCGCCTGCGCGCGCTCGATCCCGCCGAAGCGCAGCATGTGCGTCCGCCGCGTCCGCCGCGGCCGCGCGCCGCGCAGCGCGTACCCGACGACCTGCGCGCGGCGATCGAGCGCGAGGTCTGGGCCGACGGACGCGTGCCGGTCGCGACGATCGCGGAGCGCAACGGCTTCGCGCCCCAGCGCGTCGCCGACGCGCTGGCCACGCTGCGTGCGCGCGGCAGCCTTCGCTTCCGCACGGACATGGCGCGTGCGGCGTCGGGGTGGCCCATCTACGCCTGGTACTTCGTCGAGGCCCCCGCGCAACTGCTCGAAGCGGCGCGGCCTGCCATCACCTCCGTCCCCGAGGTGCGGCTGGCCTTCACCGCCGCCAGTCGGTACAACCTCATCCTCGCCGTGTGGCTCCGCCGCCTCGCCGACGTGAACCGATTCGAGGTGGCACTGGAGTCAGCGCTGCGGGGCGCACGCATCGGCGACCGCGCCGTGGTGCTGCGCATCGCGAAGCACATGAATCAGACGGTGGGCGCCGACACGCGCGCGACGGGGTTCGCGGGGCCGGTCGCCACGTGATCGGCCGGGCGCGGATGCCGGGCGCCTAGGCTGTGGCCGTGAGCGAGGTGCGCGACGAAGGGCCGTTCTACCACGGCACGAAGGCCGATCTGCGGGAGGGCGACCTTCTCAGCGCCGGTTTCCGATCGAACTACCGGCCGGAGGTCGTGATGAACCACATCTACTTCACCGCGTTGCGCGACGGCGCGGGCCTCGCCGCCGAGCTCGCCCCCGGAGCCGCCGCGCCCCGTGTGTACGCTGTCGAGCCGACGGGTCCGTTCGAGGACGACCCGAACGTGACCGACAAGAAGTTCCCCGGCAATCCCACGCGCTCCTATCGCAGCCGCGATCCGCTCAGGATCGTCGGCGAGGTGACCGACTGGACTCGCCAGACCCCCGAAGCGCTCGCGCAGTGGCAGGAGCGGCTCGCCGAACTCCGGGCCGACGAGCGTGGCGAGATCATCAACTGACGAGCCCGATCGTCACACCGCTGCGCACCTGACACCCGAGCCACCCGACGGCAGGCAGACTGGAGCCGTGACTCGCGCCCAGTCCGTCTCCGACCGCATCGTGCTCGAGACGGATGCCTCGGGGTTCCGGGCCCATGGCCTGCATGTCCTCGTCGGTGACGACGTCGCCGAGCACCGCTGGACCGCGGATGTGCGCGAAGACATCCACTCCGTCGCGAAGGGCGTCTGCGTGCTCGCCGCGGGCATCGCCGCAGACGAGGGGCTGATCTCGCTCGACGCTCCGGTGGCGACATACCTCCCCGTTGCTGATCTCGGCGAGGGCGTCGACGGTGTCACCCTCCGCCATCTGCTGACGATGACGAGCGGCATCGATCTGCCCTGGTCCGAGACGATGATGACCGACTGGCCCGACCTCGCCGCGGAGTTTCTCAGGCGCCCCTCCCGCGGGAGGGTGTTCCAGTACTCGAACGCCAGCACATACACGGCGATGCGCGTGCTCGCGGAGCGAGTCGGCGATGTCGGCGACTACCTCGACCCGCGCCTGTTCGCGCCGCTCGGCATCGAGGACGTCGAGTGGGAGCGCTGCCCGAACGGTCGCATCGTCGCGGGCGGCGGCCTCCCCCTGCGCACGGAGGAGCTGGCCCGCGTCGGGCGACTCATCCGCGATCGCGGCCACTGGGAGGGACGGCACCTCGTGTCACCGGAGTGGATCGACGCGATGCATTCCGACTGGGTGGTCTCCGGCGAGAATCCGGGTTACGACGGCTACGCGCTCGCGGGTTGGCGCGGCCCTGGCGAGGCGTGGCGCCTTCACGGCGCCTACGGCCAGCTGCTCATCTTCGCGGGCGACGCGGTCGTGACCATCACCGCAGACGACCACTTCGGCGCGGATCGCATCGCCGCCTTCGCCGTCGAGACCCTTCGAGCCTGAATTCCGGGAGCAACCGGCGCCCGGGCGTCGGACCGGCGGAGTTCAGCTGCGCTGCACGTAGTGGCGTACGGTGTCGTCCCTCTCCACGAGGAACCGGTCGTCCTCCGCGTAGTACACCGCCCTGTCGACGTCGTCGCCCGCGAATCCCCGGATGCTTTCCAGACTGTCCCATCGCGAGACCGTCAAGATCTCAGTGAGGCCGTCGGCGAGGTCGCGTGTCAGGGTCCACGCGTCCCGATTTCCGGGGAGCGCACGGTACTCCTCGATTCCCGTCCGCTCGACATAGTCGACGTACTCGTCGCGGTCCTCCGTGCGGATCACTCCCCGCCATACCCGGACGATGTTCCGATGCCGACTGTGGTCCTCGACATCGGGCTCCGCCCTGGCGACGTCGGCGACCTCTTCCTCGGGGCGCGGCGGGATCGTCTCGTCGACTTCGAGCTCGGGGATGCTCGACTCACCCGGGCCCGGAACATGGACGTGAGAGAAGTGTTCGTCATACGTCGACACGGCGACTCCTTCCTTCGGCGACAGTCACAGAGTAGATCCGCGCACGGTCAGCGCACGGTCAGCGCACCAGGAGTTCCTGCGGCAGCACCACGACGTCGACCAGAGCGCCGTTGCGCCAGACGGTCATCTCCATGCGGCGGCCGATCGCACCCTCGACCATGCGCCGCTGCAGCGCCGTCGGGTCGGCGATCGTGACGCCATCGAGCGACAGCACGATGTCGCCGACCCGGGCGCCGGCGACGGCGGCCGGGCTTTCGGGCACCACCGAGATCACCTGCATCCCGACCCTCGATCCGACCTTGGCCGCGACGTCCGGGCCGAGCGGCACCGTCGAACCGGCGATGCCGAGCCAGGCACGCCGCACGCGCCCCGACGCCCGCAGGGTGTCGATGATCTCGCGAGTCGTGGCATTGATAGGCACCGCCAGTCCGAGTCCCACCCCGGCGACAGCGGTGTTCACACCCACCAGACGCCCGGCACTGTCGGCGAGCGCCCCCCCGCTGTTGCCGGGGTTGAGGGCCGCGTCCGTCTGGATCACTTCGTCGATCACCCGCCCCGACCGCGTCGGGAGCGAACGGCCGAGCGCGGACACGATCCCCGCGGTCACGCTGCCCGAGAACCCCCGAGGGTTGCCGAGCGCTACGACGAGCTGCCCGACACCGAGTTTCGAGGCATCTCCCATCGTCAGCGGCGGCGGGGTGTCGACGTCCGCGCGCAGCACGGCGAGGTCCGACAGCGGATCGGCGCCGATGACGGATGCTGCCGCCACCGTGCCGTCCGGAAACGCGACCTCCACGCCGATCGCGCCCTCGACGACATGCGCGCTGGTGAGCAGGTGCCCCTCCGAGGTGATGACCGACGCGCTGCCCGCTCCCGCACCCTGCCGCGTGCGCACGCTCACCGCGGCGACGGACGGCAGCACGATCTGAGCGACGCGCATGACCGTCGAGGAGTAGGCGTCGAGCGCTTCCTGGTCATCCACGAGACCAGTGTCGACCCGTCACGGGTGCTGCGGCGGAAGTTCGCCGAAAGCGGAAGGCGCGTCAGGTCGAGGCATCCCACCAATCCAGCACCCGTGTGCCGATCAGCGTGAGCCACTTCGACGGCTCGCCCTCGGCGACGTCGACGTCGAACCAGGTGCGACCGGGCAGCGGCGTGGTCTGCAGCCAGGTGCCGTCAGGCTGTCGGGCGGCGCGCACGACGTCGACCGCGTCCGTGAGCCGTGGGTCGGGCGGCGTGCCTTCGACCAGCGCGACATCGCGGAAATGATCGAGCGCGACCAGCGCGCTGTAGCGGTGCCGGTTGGGGTACACGAAGCGCGTGACGAACGGGCCGACGACCTCACCGGTCGTCGCACGGTTCATCAGGTGGCGCGACAGGAGGTACTCCTCGCCGCCGTGGCGGGCGGCCCGCATGCTCGTGTCACCCGTGATCCGCTCGTACGCGAGGATTCCTCGCGCCGCGTTGAGCGTCGAGTGGAACGAGGAGCGCACCGAGTCGCCCTCCTCCGCCTCGCAGTTCCAGCCGCCGTCCGCAAGACGATGCTCGGGGAACCAGGCGACCAGCCGCGAGACGTCGGCCCCGAGCCAGGCGCCGCTCGCCAGCGTGTACGAGTTGATGCAGACGTCGACCTCGCCACCCCAGTACGGCAGCTCCTCGTACTCCCACCGGCTGTTGGCGGCGAGCTTGCCGGCGGTGCCGTCGAGCACCGTCGCGTCGACGCCCCACTCGCGGAGATCCTTCAGCACCCAGGTCGTCGCCACCCACGGCTGACCAGGCTCGTCCTGTTCGGCACTGCCGAAGAAACCCGAGGGGAAGAACGCCCCTCCGGCCCACTGGCCGTCGGCATCCTGCTCTGCGAGCAGTCGCGCACCGAAGCCCTCGGTCGCCACGAGCGCACGCGTCGCCTCCCAGACATCGGGCGGAGCCCCGGCGAGATCGCGCTCCACCTGCCAGCGCAGCGCCGGGTCGGAGTCGAGCAGCCAGTCGAGCAGATCCTGATCGATGGTCATGCGGGCAGGTTAGTCGCACCTGCCGACAGTCCGCGGCGTCCACCTGGCGCATAGCTTCGTCACCAGAACCGCCCAGGCCTGCTTCCTACGCTCGTCCGCATGCCCGAATCCCGAAGACGGGCGAGCGGATTCCTCGGCGGTCTCGCCGGGCTGCTCGGCCTCAGTGCCCTGGCCGGAGTCCTGGTGGCCGCTACCGTCACCCCGGCGGTCGCCCTCACCGGCGCCGCCGCATCGCAGGCGATCACGCTGTTCGACAACCTGCCGAGCACGCTCCAGATCGACCAGCTGATGGTGCCGAGCAATTTCTACGCCACCGACCCAGACACGGGTGAGGAGCAGCTGTTGGCGCAGTTCCTCGAGCAGGACCGCACGCCGGTCACGTACGACCAGGTCTCGTCGGCGATGTACGACGCGATCCTGTCGAGCGAGGACCCGCGCTACTACGATCACGGCGGCGTCGACATCATCGGCACGACCCGGGCCGTGCTGTCGAACCTCGAGGGCGGCGGTGAGACCCAGGGCGGGTCGACCATCAGTCAGCAGTACGTCAAGAACGTCCTCGTGCAGCAGTGCGAGGCGACCGCGAAGACGCCGCAGGCCAAGTACGACTGCTGGTCCGAGGCGACCACGTCCTCCGGCACGGCGGGCATCGAGCGCAAGCTGCAGGAGATGCGGTACGCCATCGCGCTGGAGCAGACCTACTCGAAGGACGAGATCCTGCTCGGCTACCTCAACATCGCCAACTTCGGCGGCACCACGTACGGCGTCGAGGCGGCCGCGCGCTACTACTTCGGCACGACCGCAGCGAACCTGACCATCGGGCAGTCGGCGACCCTCGCCGGCATGGTGCAGAACCCCAACAGCTACCGGATCGACCGGCCGGCCGGCTCGATCACGACATCGGACGGCGCGACACTCAACAAAGCGCCGGACGGCGTCATCGAAGACGGCGCGAGGCTCGGGGCGCTCGACGCGCTGGTGACGTCGGGCGAGATCACCGAAGAGCAGAAGCTCGCCGCCGCCGATGGGTACACCTCGACGAAGGTGCGCCAGCTCTACGTGCTGAACCGCATGCTCGACGACGGCAAGATCACGCACGACGAGTACGTCGCCGCCGCGATCGAGCCGATCACCCCGGTGATCACGCCCACGGTCACCGGCTGCGCCGCCGCCGGCGGTGCGGCGTACTTCTGCGAATACGTGAAGGATGTGATCCTGAGCGACCCGGCGTTCGGTGAGACCGAGACGGACCGCCTCCAGACCCTCCAGCGCGGCGGCCTGAACGTCTACACGACCCTGGATTCGCGCGTCCAGTCCGCCGCCGAGGAGGCGATGACGCAGTACGCGCCGGCTTCGGCCACCATGCCGACCTCCAGCGGCGCGTCGACCGGACGATTCGGGTCGACCACAGTGAGCATCGAGGCATCCACCGGTCGCATCCTCGCGATCGCGCAGAACACGAGGTACGGCGAAGACGCCGCGGCCGATGACGATCCGGACTACTCGTCGCTCGTCTTCGCCGGGGACCCCTCGGTGGGCGGATCCACGGGGTTCAGCGCCGGCTCCACCTTCAAGCTGTTCACCCTGCTCGACTGGCTCGAGCAGGGGCACTCGGTGAACGAGACCCTCGACGGGCGACTGCGGGTCTTCACGCACCTCACCAACTCGTGCGACGGCGACTGGGACAACACGTCGAACACCCTCGTCAACAACTTCGGCAAGGCGTCTGGCCGCATCGGCACGCCGATGCAGTTCACGGCCGCATCGCTGAACACCGGCTACTTCGCGATGGCCGAGAAGCTCGACCTCTGCGACATCCAGAACGTGGCGGCGAAGCTCGGCGTCACGCAGAGCGACGGCACGCCGATCTCGATGGACACCCTCAGCTCGGTCATCGGAACGGCCCAGGTCTCTCCGATCGCGATGGCCGCCGCGTACGCCACCGTCGCCAACGGCGGCACCTACTGCCAGCCGCAGGCCATCGATCGCGTGACGGATGCTGCGGGCAACGAGATCGCCAAGCCCGAGCGCACGTGCAGCCAGGCCCTGGACCCGACCATCGCGGCGGCCGCCGCCTACGCGCTGCAGGGCGTGATGGCCTCCGGGGGAACGGGAGCCGCGGGCAATCCCGGCGACGGCACCCCGCTGCTCGGCAAGACCGGCACCCACGAGGCGTGGCAGACCTGGATGATCGAGTCGAGCACCAAGGTGACGACGGCGACCTGGGCCGGAAACGTGCAGGGCGGCGGCGATGTCTTCAACACCTGGAATCAGGGCACACGACTGTCGGACATCCGCTACCGCATCGGCAGGGCCGTGCAGGCCGCGGCGAACGCCGCCTACGGCGGCGATGCCTTCCCGAGTCCGGACCCGCAGCTGACCAGGACCTCGCAGGCCACCGTGCCCGACGTGACGGGGCTGAGCCTCGCGGACGCCCAGAGCCGGCTCGAGGCGGCGGGATTCGTCGCACAGGTCGGCGACACGGTCGAGTCGGACGTCACGGCCGGGCTCGTCGCGAGCCAGGACCCCGGCGCGGGCCGGGCCACCGCCGGCGCGACCGTCACGATCCATCCCAGCGCCGGCCCGGCCGCCGACCCGGGCAACGGCGAGAGCAACGCAACCGGCGGGACCGGCAACGCAGGGACGGGCAACGGGAACGGCAACGGCAGCGGCAGCGGCAACGGCAACGGGGGCGGCGGGAACAGCGGAGGCGGCACCGACGGCAGCGGCTGATCCGACGCCTCCTGACGACG
The DNA here is from genome assembly GCF_031457705.1 of Microbacterium sp. BE35. NCBI lineage: Bacteria > Bacillati > Actinomycetota > Actinomycetes > Micrococcales > Microbacteriaceae > Microbacterium > Microbacterium sp. BE35. Next base: position 42,335 of record NZ_JAVDXD010000002.1, on the reverse strand, counting down.
GACGCGAGGCGCCGCTGGGCCCACGCGGCCGGCCTCTCCACGCGCCGGCGGCGCGTGGAGAGGCTGGGGGGACCGCTCGTCATGGAATCGTGAGGATCATTGCCCACCCAGTCACGTGCCGAGGAGAATCGCCTGATGCCCATCGTCGACAACGGCGTGTACGTCGCCGGTAAGCGGATCGAGAACCCGTCGAGCCTGGCCGAGACCTTCGAGTACACCCGTGCGCACCACGGCATGGCGTGGATCGGGCTGTTCCGCCCGACCCCGGAGGAGATCGCGCAGGTCGCCGACGAGTTCACCCTCCACCCTCTCTCGGTCGAGGACGCGCTCACCGGCCACCAGCGCGCGAAGCTGGAGCGCTACGGCGACATCCTCTTCGTCGTGCTGCGACCGGCACGCTACATCGACGAGACCGAGACGGTCGACTTCGGCGAGCTGCACGTGTTCGTCGGCCCCGACTTCATCGTGACGATCCGGCATGCGGAGTCCCCCGACCTCAGCCGGGTCCGCCGGCGCATGGAGCAGGAGCCCGAGCTGCTCGCGCTGGGACCGGAGGCGGTGCTCTACGCGATCCTCGACGAGGTCGTCGACGAGTACACGCCGGTCATCGAGGGCGTCGAGAACGACATCGACGAGATCGAGGACGCGCTGTTCGAGAACGGGGGCGTGTCCCTCTCCAAGCGCATCTACGACCTGTCGCGCGAGGTGATCATGCTCCAGCGCGCGGTCGCCCCGCTCGCCGACATGCTCGAGTCGCTGCAGCGCGGGGCGCCGAAGTACGAGGTCGACCTCGAGCTGCAGCGGTCGCTGCGCGACGTGCACGACCATGCGTTGCGCATCATCGACAAGGCTTCGGCGTTCCGCTCGATCCTCGACAACGCCCTCACGGTCAACGCGACGATCGTCACGCAGCGCCAGACCGATACCGCACTCGTCCAGAACGAGCAGGTCAAGAAGATCTCCGGCTGGGCGGCGATCCTGTTCGGCCCGACCCTCGTCGGCACCATCTACGGCATGAACTTCGAATACATGCCGGAACTGGCATGGCCGCTCGGCTACCCCATGGCGCTCGCCCTGATGGCGGCGACGAGCCTCACCCTGTACTGGGTGTTCCGCAGGCGCCACTGGCTCTGAAACAGATCTCAGCGCGTGAAGAGCAGCACCACGCTGGTGTGCAGCGTGATCCGCTCGGCCTGCCGGTAGCCGAGCGCCTCCAGGTCGGGGATCGCGGTGGAGTCGGCGTCGCCGTTCCTCGCGTACTCGACGACCCACACGCGGCTCACGCCGGCGAACCGCCCGAGGCGCGCGGTCTCGGCCACGGAGTAGACGCTCGAGTGCCAGGTCGTGCTGTCGGCGTAGGAGGTCTCGAGGGTGACGTCGGCGATTCCCGCGAACGCCGCCGGATCGGTGTCGAGTGCGAGCCGGGGACGCCGCGACGGACGCACCGAGTCGTCGAACACGATCGCGTCGCCCTGCTGGGCGTCGCGCTGGATGGTCGCCGCGATGTCGTTCCAGTCGGACTTGTTCTTCGCCCAGGGCGTGCGCTGCGCGGCCCACACCGGCATGGCCGAGACCACCACGGCGACCACGGCCAGCGCGGCGAGCGCGCTCCGCGGGACGCCGGAGCCGAAGTGCAGATCGCCCAGACGCCACACGCCGAGCGCGATGAGGATCGCGGCCGCCGGCGCGGCGATGGTGCCGTAGCGGGGGGTGTATCCGGCGACGAAGGGGCTCGCGGCCAGCAGGATCCCGGTGGGAACCACGAGCCACGCCAGCGCGACGGTCTCGAGGTCGAGCCCGGAGGGCTCGCCCTGCCGCCGCAGCCTCAGCCGGCGCCGCACCCACACGACGATCGCGAGGGCGATGAGCGTCCACGCGAGGACCGCGAAGGGCCGGGCGCTGAACCACATCTTGACCAGCACCATGATCGGGGTCACGCGGTCGCGATGCGCCAGGAACGCGATCTGCTGCCGCTGGCTGACGGCGAGCAGGATGACGGGGCTTGCGGCGATGACCGCGCCTGCCGACGCGATCATCCAGCGTTTCAGCCGGCGCCGCCCCCCATCAGCGAGCGCCAGTGCGACGCCCACGGCCAGCGTCAGCAGCGCCAGGTAGAGGAACACGTAGATCCCGATGCACAGCACGACCGCGTACACCACCCACCAGCCCCGCGAGGAGTCCGGCCGCCGGATCAGCTCCACGACGACGATCCACAGCAGCGCGGCGAGCGCCGCCGCGAACGCGTAGCCGCGGGCTTCCTCGCCCGCGTAGGTCAGGCGCGGGAGGATCGCCGTCAGGGTTCCCGCGAGCACCGCGAACCCGAGCGATCCGAACCGTCCGCACAGCCACGTCACCGCTGCGGCGCAGACCGCCACCGCGAAGGCCGACGGCAGCCTCACGACGAACGGGCTCGAGCCGAACAGGTGCACCCACGCGTGCAGGCCGAGGTAATAGGCCCCGTGCACGGCGTCGACGTGCGTGAGCATCGTGAGCAGGCTCTCGCCGGGCCGCAGCGCCGAGAGCACACTCGCCGCCTCGTCGCCCCACAGCGACGGGATCCATGAGCCGCTCGCGCTCACCACGGCCGCGAACACCCCTACCAGCACGGCGGCGAAGCCCAGGCGCCTCGGATCGGCGGTCGCTCCGCGCGGCGCGGAGGCGCGCGGCATCCGCCTCCGGGTCGCGTCCGCGCTCGCGACCCCGGCCGTTCCGGATCCGTCCGCCGAGACGCCCACGGCTTCAGGTTCCGCCGGAGGCCTGTGAGCGAGGTGTGAATTCCTCGAACCCGGTCCCCGATCGGATGACGCCGCGTGTCGTCCTGGGACGCCGGATGACGGGGACACCGAGGCACGAGCAACGATGCGCCTAGCGTGACCCCATGCCCGAGAACGCCCCGCCCGCGCCCGACCCCACGGCGCCCGCCGACGACGCGTTCCGGTCAGGGGGCCTCCCTCAGGCGAGCCTCGGCTTCGCGACCCGTCAGCTGCACGCGGGCGACCGTCCGGCGGGTCCGCATCGGCCACGCGCGACCCCGATCTACCTGACGGCGGGATTCGAGTTCGAGGACTTCGACCAGGCGCACGCCAGGTTCGCCGGCACCGACGAAGGGTTCAGCTACACGCGGGTGGGCAACCCCACCAACGTCGCCGTCGAACAGCGCATCGCCGACCTCGAATCCGGTGTCGGCGCGCTCCTCGTCGCCAGCGGTCAGGCGGCCGTGACCACGGCGATCCTGTCGCTCGTCTCAGCGGGCGACCACGTACTGGCATCGTCGAGCATCTACGAGGGCACTCGCGAACTGCTGCGCGACGACCTCGCGCGCTTCGGCGTCGTCGTCGATTTCGTCGACGACCCGAACGACCTCGCGGCCTGGGGCCGCGGCATCCGTCCTCGTACGAAGCTCGTGTTCGCGGAGTCGATCCCCAATCCGAAGAACGACGTGCTCGACGTCGCCGGACTCGCCGCCGTGACCCTCCACGGCGGCCGCGAGGCCGCGCGAGCGTTCACCGACGCGCTGCGGCTGTTCACTCGGATGACGCACCTCGGCGACGTACGGTCGCTCGTGCTGCATCCGGCCACCACCACGCACGTGCTGCGCGACGACGAGCAGCTCGCCGCACGCGGCATCGGTCCCGGCCTGCTGCGCCTGTCGATCGGCCTCGAAGACGCCGACGACCTCATCGCCGATCTCGACCACGCCCTGGCCGCCGCAGCGGCCGGCGGCGCCTCTGACGCCGGAGTCCCGGACTCGGCAGTCCCTGACACGACGGTCGCGGTCGCGGCCGCCGACCTTCTGAGCACCGTGGGAGCGTCATGACCCGTCAGCAGCACTTCGGCTGGTTCCTCTCGCGTGGATTCGGCCCGCACGGCTGGGGCCGCCCCTCCTACGAGTGGAACTACGCCTGGCAGAAGCCCGACCTCTACCAGCAGTCCGCGCGCGACCTCGAGCAGGCGGGCTTCGACTTCGTGCTCATCGAGGACGCGCTGTCGGTGGGCATCACCCCCGAGACGCTGAACCTGCGCGTGCGCAAGGCGTACGGCGGTCCGAAGCACGACCCGTGGACGCTCGCGCCGTACCTGTTCGCGGCGACGCGGCATCTCGGCGTCATCCCCACCGTGAACGCCGGCGCCTACCCGCCGTATCTCGCCGCCCGGCAGTTCGCGTCGCTGCAGCACCTGAGCTCGAGCCGCCTCGGGCTCAACGTGGTCACGGACGTGGGCAGCGCGCACCACTTCGGGCTCGAGCGCCTGTCGCACGACGCCGCCTACGACCGCGCCCAGGAGTGGCTCGACGCGCTGCGCCTGCTCTGGCACAGCTGGGGCGACGGGGCGCTCATCGCCGACCCGGCGTCGCAGATCTACGCGGACGGCTCCAAGATCTCCGCCGTGCAGCACCGCGGCGAGTACTTCTCGTTCGATGGGCCGCTGAACGCCGAGCCGCTGCCGTCGGGGCCGAACGGCGAGAGCGGGGACCCGATCGTCGCGTCGCCGGGCGGATCGCCGCGCGGCATCGGCTTCGCCGGCGCGAACTCGCAGATCCAGCTGGCGCTGTCGAACCTCGATGCCGACAGCATCCGTTCGTACCGCGCTCGCGTGCACGCCGCAGCCGCAGAGAACGGCCGCGACCCCTCCGACGTCAAGGTGCTGTTCGTCTTCAAGCCCATCGTCGCGGCGAGCCGGGAGGAAGCCGATCGCATCGTCGCCGCGTCGGCATCGCCCGGCGATGGCACGCTGCGAGAGGTCGCCGAGGCGTGGTCGAGCGACCTCGAGACCGACCTGACGGTGCTCGACCTCGATCGCCCGCTGGATCCCGCGATCTTCGGCGAGCACGTCTCGAAGGGCACCATCCGGGGCCTCCAGGGAACATTCGACTCGTTCGACGGTGTGCCGCTGCGCGACATCCTCACGGGCAAGGCGCGCCTCGGCCGGGTCACCGACGTCACCGACGGCATCGGCGGAACCGTCGGCACGGCCGATGAGATCGCCGACGTCATCGAGGCGCTCGGCGAAGACGCCGACAACGACGGCGTCATCTTCTCGGGCGACCTGCACCCCGTCACGATCCACCGCGCGCTCGACGAACTCGTGCCGATCCTGCGCCGTCGCGGAATCCTGCGCTCCGAGTACGTCGACGGCGGTCTGCGCGCCAATCTGTCGGCCTTCTGAGCCCGACCTCTGAAAGGGAACGCCAATGTCATCGATCGTCGTCCTCGTCGGCAACCCGCAGCCCGCCTCGCGCACCCGGCTGGTGGCGGAGGAGGTCGCCCACCAGCTCGCCGACCGCGGCAGTGCCGTGATCGAGCCGACGATCGACTTGGCCGACGTGGCCGGCTCGCTCTTCCGCTTCCCCGACGCCGAGATCGACGCGCTGCTCGGACGGGTCGCGAGCGCCGACGTGCTCATCGTCGCGAGCCCCACCTACAAGGCGACCTACACCGGGCTGCTGAAGGCGTTCCTCGACCGCTACGGCGCGAACGGACTCGCCGGCGTGACGGCGGTGCCGCTGCTCACGATCGGCGGTCCCGGCCACGCGCTGGCGGTCGAGCACGGACTTCGCCCGCTGCTCGTCGAGCTCGGAGCATCGACCCCGACCCGCGGTATCGCGTTCCCCGCGGGCGACACCGACCGCCGCGAAGAGATCGTGGCGTCGTGGCTCGAGGGCGAATGGCCCCGACTGGCTCCCGCCCTCGGCTCGCCGGTCGAGCCGGTGCGCGTCGGCTGATCCGGTCCTGCCCGGCGTGAGTCCGCCACGCGCGAGCCGGTTCGGCCGGGCAGCGCTGACGCGTCCGGACCCCGACGCGAAACAACGGGCCCCGGCTGCGGGCGGGGGCCGTTCGGTCGAGGCCCCCTCACTTCCGACGGCAGGCCGCGCTCGGTGAGCACGCCTCGGATGCCTCGCCCCGGCCGCGCGCCAGACCCACGCCGCGTGCCCGATCGGCGACGAACACGCGGAACACCGCGCCCGCAGTCACGCGTCCTGCGCACCGGGTCAAGACACCGCCGCCAGCGAGAGGGAGAGTGGAGGCGGATATGAAGGAGGCCCCATGCCTGCGCACACGCACGACGCGCCCACCCAGCCCCACGACGACCCGGACCTCATTCCGGTGACTGCCGTGAGGAAGGCCGAGCCGCGGCATCCGCTCGATCCGCTCACCGCGGACGAGATCGAGGCGGCCCGGAGGATCCTCGTGTCGGCAGGCCTCCTCGGCGACACGGTGCGGGTGCCGATGCTACTGCCCGACGAGCCGACCAAGGACGAGCTCGCCGCTTGGTCGCCCGGAGAGCCCTTCGACCGTCGCGTGGACGTGACGCTGATGGATGCTGCGACCGGCGCGCTCGTCGAGGCGATCGTGTCCGTCTCGCGCGGGGCGGTGGTCGCGACGCGCGAGCTCGACCCGTCGCAGGCGCCGTACGGCCAGCCGCAGTATCTGTTCGAGGAGTACGACCGCGCGGCCGAGATCGTCAAGGCCTCGCCCGAGTGGCGCGCGGCGATGACGCGCCGCGGACTCGAGGACCGGATCGAACTCGCATTCTGCTCGCCTCTCGCCCCCGGATTCGTCGGACGCGAGAACGAGGTCGGGCGCCGCGTCATCCGCTCGCTCACGTTCCTGCGCGACAGCGAGGACGACATCCCGTGGGCGCACCCCGTCGAGGGGCTCATCGTGCACGTCGACCTGGTGTCGAACGCGGTCATCGGCATCGAGGACGAAGGCGACGTGCCGGTTCCCCCGGGTAGCGGGAAGTACACCCCGGATGCCGTCGGCCCCGCCCGCACGAGCCTCAAGCCGATCGAGATCGTGCAGCCCGAGGGCCCGAGCTTCACTGTGAGCGGGTCGCGTGTGGAGTGGGAGGACTGGTCGATGCGCGTCGACTTCAACGCGCGCGAAGGCCTCGTGCTGCACGATGTGAGATTCGACGACCGCCCGGTGCTGACCCGCGCGAGCGTGCCCGAGATGGTCGTGCCCTACGGCGACACGTCCAACACCCGCTTCTGGATCAGCTACTTCGACGCCGGCGAATACCTCCTCGGCAAGAACGCCAACCACCTCGAGCTCGGCTGCGACTGCCTCGGCGTCATCACGTACTTCGACGGCCATGTCGCCGACGACCACGGCCACCCGGTGAAGATCCCGAACGTCGTGTGCATGCACGAGGAGGACTACGGCATCCTCTGGAAGCACACCGAGCAGGGGCCGGTGGGCTCGCACGTGCGGCGGTCGCGGCGCCTGGTCGTCTCGTACTTCTCGACGATCGGCAACTACGACTACGGCTTCTACTGGTACTTCTACCTCGACGGTTCGATCCAGCTCGAGGCGAAGGCGACGGGCATCGTGTTCGTCGGCGGCGGGCACCCGGGCTCGGCCAATCCGCACGCCCCCGAGATCGCGCCGGGCGTGTTCGCGCCGGTGCACCAGCACCTGTTCTCGGCGCGCCTCGACGTCGCGATCGACGGCGAGGACAACGAGCTCGTCGAGATCGACGCCGCCCGCATCCCGATGGGCGAGGCGAACCCGTTCGGCAACGCGTTCACCTGGACCGAGACGCCGCTGCGCACCGAAGCCGAGGCCCAGCGGCTCGCCGACACCTCGGTCGCCCGGGTGTGGGAGGTGCGCAGCGCCTCGAAGACGAACTACCTCGGCAAGCCGACGGCATACCACCTGCTCCCCCAGCCCACCGCGCTGCTCATGGCCGACCCGGCCTCGTCGGTGGCCGCGCGCGCCGCCTTCGCGACGAAGCACCTGTGGGGCACCGCGTACGACCACGACGAGCGCTGGCCCGCCGGCCGGTACCCGAACGCCCACCAGGGCGGCGCGGGGCTGCCGGCCTACACGTCCGACGACCGGTCGATCGACGGCGAGGACCTCGTGCTGTGGCACACGTTCGGCCTCACCCACATCCCGCGCCCCGAGGACTGGCCCATCATGCCGGTGGACTACGCCGGGTTCTGGCTCAAGCCCTACGGCTTCCTCGACGTGAACCCCGCGATGAACGTCCCCGAGTCTTCGCAGGCGCATGCCGTCGGTCACCGGGCTGGGGGCGCCGCCGGGCCTCGGGCCGCCGGCGCGACCGCCGACGGCGGCTGCGGCATGGGCGAGGGGTGCGCCTGCGGTCACTGACAGAAACCGGACGCGGCTCTGGACACAAATGTGGACAGCGTATACATTGCCGTCATGTCGCAAGTCGTGCTCTACGCGTCGATGTCTCTCGACGGATTCGCCACGGGTCCCGACGACGATCTGTCCGTGCTGCACGGATGGGCCTTCGGAGACCCGACGATGGAGATGCATCCGCAGGTGGGCCGCGAGTTCCTGGGCGCCGGCGCGGTCATCTTCGGCGCCCGCACTCTCCGAGCGGGGGATGCGGCCTGGGGCGACGAGGACATCTTCCCGATGCCGGTCTTCGTGCCCACGCACGAGGCGCGCGAGCCGGTCTTCAGGAATGGCTCCCTTTTCACCTTCGTGGACTCCACGGAACATGCGCTCGCCCGGGCCATGCAGGCGGCAGGCGACCGCGATGTCTACATCATGGGCAGCCCTGACGTGGCACAGCAGCTCCTTGCAGCCGACGCGGTCGACGCGGTGGAGCTCGCGATCACGGGAGTCCTTCTCGGCTCGGGCGTCAAGCTGTTCGATCATCTTGCGAGCACGCCCATCCGGCTGCAGCCGACGCGCGTGATCCCGTCCAAGGGAATCACGCACGTGAGGTACGACGTGCAGCACCACCCGGACAGGAGGGGAACGAGATGAGGCCACTTCGATATGCGATCAACGTGACACTCGACGGCTGCTGCCATCACGAGGCGGGGCTCGCCCCCGACGAGGAGTCGATGCGCTACTGGACCGCGGAGATGGCACGAGCCGACGCCCTGATCTTCGGCAGGGTGACCTACGAGATGATGGAGTCGGCGTGGCGGCAGCCGACGACGGGCACGTGGCCGGACTGGATGAGAGCGTGGGAGATCCCGTTCGCCGAGACCATCGACCGAGCGAAGAAGTACGTCGTGTCGAGCACACTCGGCGACGTCGACTGGAACGCCGAATTGCTGCGAGGCGACCTGGGGCGAGGGGTTCACCGGCTGAAACAGGAGCCAGGCAAGGGTCTCTTCGTAGGTGGCGTGACGCTCCCCCTCGCGCTGGCGGATCTGGGACTCATCGACGAGTACGTGTTCGTGGTGCAGCCGATCGTCGCCGGACACGGGCCGACGCTGCTCGCCGGTCTTCGCGAGCGCATCCCGCTCGAGCTCGTGGATCGCCATGACTTCCGATCGGGAGCGGTCGCCCTGCGGTACCGGCCGAAGCGAGCAGCGGCTTGACGCGACCGGTCCCGTGTATGGCGAGATTCGAACATTTGTTCTATACTCGAAGCATGCCCGAAACGTCTCTTCCCGCCGAGAGCAGGGATGACGCGTGGGCGGATGACATCGGTGAAGAGTGCTTTCCGCCCGTGCCGGACGCGGTAGACCTGGTCCTCGAGACGGCGACGATGATGTCGGTGTTCGCGGCGCAGCGGCTGACGCGGATCGACTCGATGCGGCGCGAACTGCTTCGCGAGGCGAGTGGCCGCGGCGACGGAGTCCGGGACATCGTCGAGCGGTCGATCCGGCTCGAACTGGCAGCAGCCATGCGGGTGACGGAGTACGCTGCCGGCCGGCTCATCACTCAGGCCGAGGCGCTGGTACGCCGGTATCCCGCGGCGCTCGACGCCCTGAGTTCGGGACGGATCACCGAGAGGCACGCCGAGATCATCGCCGACCTGCTCGACGAGGCGCCGCCGGAGCTTCGCGACAGGCTGCTGGAGCGAGCGATGCCGTCGGCAGAATCGGAGCCGGTGGGCACCTTTCGTCGGGCGCTGCGCGCCCTGATCGACAGCGCCCAGGCCACCACCCTGGAAGACCGTCACCAGCGTGCGCTCACGCAACGACGCATCGCCGTCGAACGTGGACAGGACGGAATGTCCGGGCTGTGGATCTTCGCGCCCGACGTGGAGATCCACGCGATCCACGGCCGGCTCACACAGATGGCGAAATCGATCCGCAAGGCCGACGGTGAGACCCGCACACTCGACCAGCTCCGCGCCGACGTTGCGGCCGACCTCCTCCTCGACGGGTCTACCGATCACCTCGCCGCGGCCGCGTCCGGCATCCGGGCGCAGGTGGTCGTCACCGTGCCGGTCCTCGCCCTTCTCGACGACGAGTTCGCCGATGCCGGCGACCCGCCCGTCGTGGAGGGCATCGGCCCGATCCCGCTGTCCAAGGCCCGCGAACTGTGCGGAGGTGACAGCCGGTGGATGCGGGTGCTCACACACCCCGAGACCGGGATGGTCCTCTCGGTCGGGCGCGACAGTTACCCGCCCCCAGCCCCGTTGAAGAGACTCGTGAGATGGCGAGCCGACCGATGCATGGGCCCCGGCTGTTCGATGCCCGCTTCCCGGTGCGAGATCGACCACCAGATCCGCTGGGCCGACGACGGCGAGACGTGCCTCGACAACACCCTTCCGTTCTGCAAGGGGCACCACCTGGTGAAAGACAGCACCGACTGGCAGGTCCGGCAGATCGAGGGGTCAGGCGGAGCTGTGGCGTGGACGTCTCCGACTGGGCGTCGATACGTCGTGCAACCCGAGCGCAAAGTCCCCACCTTCACGGTGCGCCCCTCGCCCCGGCCCCACATCGACGACGGGCTCGGCACAGAAGCGCCCTTCTGAACGACGGCGGACCTCGCCGCTGTTCGACCGGGGGTGCGGCACGCCCCGAGCAGCAAGGGCGACGGATGCTGCAGCATCCGTCGCCCTTCTCGCCGACGCCTGCGGACTACACGCCCACCGGCTCGCTGCCGAGGTGCGGCGCGTCGGCCTCGTCGGCGCCGTGGCCGATCTGGCGGTAGACGTCCGGCTTGGCCCTGCGCAGCCAGTACGCCCACAGCACAGCCGCGATCGAGGGCACGAGCAGGATCGCGGGCAGGATGAAGGTCGTGGGCGTCGACTCCGGCTGGCCGAGCAGCACGTCCCAGTTCACGAGGATGAGGATCCAGACGATTCCGAGCGTGACGAGGGCGACGATCGGGGCCACCAGGCGGCTGCCTGCGCCGACGTCGCGCCCGTCCCGGCGGAAGAAGCCGATGACGGCGGCCGAGACCAGCACCATCAGCAGCACCAGGCCGAAGGCACCGAGGTTCGTGAGCCACGTGAAGAGCGTGAGCACCGGGTAGGGGCCGTTCTCGGGGTTCCAACCGCTCTCGGCGATCGCGAACCCGATGATCACCACGAGCGCCAGCACCGACTGCGCGAGCGAGCCCGCCCACGGCGCGCCGCTCGACGTGCGCACGGTGCCGAGCCGGCGCGGCAGCACGCCTTCGCGCCCGAGCGAGAACGCGTAGCGCGACACCGCGTTGTGGAAGCTCACCAGAGCCGCGAACAGGCTCGTGATGAAGAGGATCGACATGAGGTCGACCCACAGCACCCCGAGCTGCTCGGCGACGAAGTTGAAGAAGAGCGGCGGACCGGCCTCCTCGGGCGTGATTCCGGTGGGATCAGTGATCTTCGCCGGGCCGACGGCGAGGGCGAGCGCCCACGACGAGATCGCGTAGAACACGCCGATGACGGCGACGGCGAGGAACGTCGCGCGCGGGATGGTGCGCTTGGGGTCCTTCGACTCCTCGCCGTAGATCGCGGCCGACTCGAAGCCCATGAACGCGGCGATGCCGAAGGCGAGCACGGCGCCGACGCCCGGAACGAAGAGCGCGGACGGGGTGATGGGCGCGACGGTGAAGCCCTCGGCGGGGTTCGCGAACGCTGCGACATCGAAGACGATGACGGCCAGGAACTCCAGCGCCACGAGCACACCGAGCACCTTCGCCGAGAGATCGACGCGGTTCACTCCGAGGATGCCGACGACGACGATCCCCAGGATCACCCACACCCACCACGGGCTCGCCCAGCCGGTCTTCGACTCGATGAAAGACGAGATCTGGAAGCCGAACATTCCCCAGATGCCGATCTGCATGGCGTTGTAGGCGATGAGCGCGAGCACCGAGGCGCCGACGCCGGTCGGGCGGCCGATGCCCTGCGCGACGTACGAGTAGAACGCGCCCGCGTTCGTGATGAAGCGGCTCATGGCGGCGTAGCCGATCGCGAAGATCGCGAGCGCCGCGGCCAGCACGATGTAGCCGAACGGGATGCCGTCGACATGCGTGACCGAGTAGGCGCTGGTCACGCCGCCGGCGACGACGGTCAGCGGCGCCGAGGCGGCGATGATCATGAAAGCGACGGCGAGGACCCCGAGGCGGCGATGCGCAGCGGTCCGGGTCGTCGAGGTCGTGGGGCCTGAGGTGGCCATGTGCAGCTCCTTCGATGCTCAGGTCGGGTCGGATCATCGTCCCCAGCCCGGCACATCCGGGATTGACGCCGCGGGCAGAGTCCTTGCCTGTGGGGGCACATCGGGCCTCGGCATGGTAAACTCGCGAATCGTATACGATTCGGCCACAGTGAGGTGAGCCCATGTCAGATGAACCCCTGTCGTTCACGGCGTATCGCCACGCCGTGTCGCACGCGGTCGTCGCGCTCGATGTGCACGCCGAGCAGGACGAGAGCTTCCGCGGTGCGCTCGACGCCGCCGTGGCCGGCGACATCCACGTCTTCGACATCGCCGCCGACGGACACAGCGTCCACCGCACTCCCGGCCTGATCGCGCGCGCACCGCAGCAGTACTTCAAGTTCTCGCTCATCGAACGCGGCACCGGGCTCATCGTGCAGGACGGCCGCGAGATCTCGCTGCGCGCCGGCGACATGGCGATCTACGACACCGACCGCCCGTACTCGCTCCTGTTCGACGAGACGATGCGGATGTCGGTCGTGATGTTCCCGAAGGTCATGCTCGACATCCCCGCCGAGACGATCGGCCGCCTCACCGCCACCCGCCTCGACGGCGCCGGAGGCGTGGGCGCCATGATCGCGCCCTACGTCGCCTCACTCGCGCGCGGCGCCGGCGAACTCGACGCCCACCTCGCACGCCGTATGTTCCGCACCGCCGTCGACATGGTGGGCACGCTGCTCGAGGCCAACCTCGGACGCGAGGCGACAAGCACCGATGCGCACGGCACGCTCCTGCGCCGGGTGCTCGACCACATCGACGAGCACCTCTCCGACAGCGAGCTCTCCCCCGGCCAGATCGCCGCGGCGCACTTCGTCTCGGTGCGTCACCTGCACGCCCTGTTCAACGAGCAGGGCACCACCGTCTCCACGGTCATCCGCACCCGCCGCCTCGAGCGCTGCTATGACATGCTCGTCGACCCGCAGCAGGCGCATCGCTCGATCACCGACGTCGCGCTCGCCAACGGCTTCGTGGATGCGGCGCACTTCAGCCGCACGTTCCGCGCGCACTTCGGCGTGCCACCGAGCGGCGTGCGCCTGGCGTAGCGCGGGCGGTCAAGCAGCCTGCGCGGGCGGTCAACTGCGGCCCGCCGCATCCTCCGACAATCGAGTCAGACCCGATCGAGGAGGATCCCATGACCGTTGCGACGTCGATTCTGGACGCCATCACCGTTTCCGAGACGGAGGGGCGGGCGATTCCGGATGCTGCCACCCGCGAGACGATCGGCTACGCGCCCGTCCACACCGTGGCCGACCTCGACGCCGCCGTCGCCGCCGCACGTCAGGCCCAGCCGGCGTGGGACGCGCTCGGCCACGAGGAGCGCTCTCGCATCCTGAACGCCATCGCCGACGACCTCGAGGCGAACGCCGAGGAGCTCGCGCAGCTGCTGTCGCGCGAGCAGGGCAAGCCGCTCGACGGCCCCAACGCCCGGTTCGAGGTCGGCGCGTGCGTGGTGTGGACCCGCACCGCCGCCGACACCCCGCTCGAGCCCGAGGTGGTCTTCGAGGCAGGCGAGTCTCGTGCCGAGGTGCACTACGACGCGCTCGGCGTCGTGGGTGCGATCGGCCCGTGGAACTGGCCGATGATGATCTCGGTGTGGCAGATCGCGCCGTCGCTGCGCATGGGCAACACGGTCGTGGTCAAGCCCAGCGAGTTCACGCCGCTGTCGGTGCTGGCCCTTGCCGAGGTCTACAACCGGCACCTGCCCGATGGTGTGCTCACGGTCGTCTCGGGCGACCGCGAGGTGGGCGCGGCGATCGCCGGGCACCCCGGCATCGACAAGATCATGTTCACCGGGTCGACCGCGACGGGCCGTCGCATCGTCGAGTCCTCGGCGGGCAACCTCGCGCGCCTCACCCTCGAGCTCGGCGGCAACGACGCCGGCATCGTGCTTGCGGGCACCGAGCCCGCCGCGATCGCCGAGGATCTGTTCTGGGGCTGCTTCATCAACACCGGCCAGACCTGCGCCGCGCTCAAGCGCCTCTACGTGCACGACTCGGTGTACGACGAGGTCGTCGACACGCTCGCCGGCATGGCGCTGGCGTCGCCGATGGGCCGCGGTCTCGACGAGGGCAACGTGCTCGGCCCGCTGCAGAACGAGAAGCAGTTCGACATCGTCCGCGGACTCGTCGACGACGCGCGCGAGCGCGGCGCGCGGGTCGTCGTGGGCGGCGAGGCCGCGCCCGAGCTCGGCCCGCTGTTCTACCGCGCCACGGTCGTCGCCGACATCGAGGACGGCGCGCGCCTCGTCGACGAGGAGCAGTTCGGTCCCGCCATCCCGGTGATCCGCTACTCCGACGTCGACGACGCGATCCGCCGCGCGAACGCCTCGACGCAGGGGCTCGGCGCCTCGGTGTGGTCGGCCGACGTCGACGCCGCCGTCGAGGTCGCCAAGCGCCTGCAGGCGGGCACCGTCTGGATCAACCAGCACGGCGCGCTGAACCCGATGGTGCCGTTCGGCGGCACCAAGGCCTCGGGCTACGGCCAGGAGTTCGGCGTCGCCGGGCTCAAAGCCGTCGCCGCGCCGAAGGTCATCAGCCGCTGACCTCGTGCATTACGGCCCGTGTCCTGGTGTTTCATCGCACCGTGGACGAGACGGATGCCGCTGTCTAACGTCGTGGCACGGCATCGGGGAGACACTTCCCCAGCCGGTTCGGGGGCGCGCCGAGATCCGGCTCGCACGAGAGGAGCACGCCATGTCGTGGACGCACAGCTTCAGCATCGCAAGCCTGGACGACGGGGTTCCGGTCCGCCTCATCGAGGCACGGGATGCCTTCATCGATGCGCAGCGCGCCCTCGAAGCGGCGCGGGACGATCTGCTGGAGGCGCACGCCCAGACGAACCGGCTGTGGGGCACCGGCCGCTGAGCACGGGGCCCGGAGGCGGGACCTCGTCTGGTTCGACAGTTCGTCCGGGTGTCAACGCGAAGGCGGCCCGACCAGGGTCCGGCGCATCTGCGACGTCGGGCTGCGGCGCTCACGGGTCGCACCTCGTGATCCCAATACGCTCAGCGCATGACACTGCTCTCTGACATCGAGCCCATCAGCCAGGGCGTCTCGGCCGGTGCCGTCTTCGGCTACGTGGTCGTCGGCCTGATCTACTGGATCGCCACGATCGCCGCCTATTGGAGGACGTTCACGAAGGCCGGCTACCCGGGATGGCTCGCCATCATCCCGATCGTGAATCTCTTCGTACTCGTCAAGGTCGCAGGGTATTCGGCCTGGCTCGGACTGCTGTGGTTCGTGCCCATCGCCAACATCGTGCTCGCGATCATCGTCGCCTTCCGCAACGGCCGGGCGTTCGGCCACGGGGGCGCGTTCGCGTTCTTCCTGCTGTTCCTGCTCAACCCGATCGGCTACTTCATCACCGGCTTCAGCAACGACACGTACACCAAGCCCGCCTGACCGCCCTCTTCTCAGACAGCGGACACCCCCGGCCCGCGGCCGGGGGTGTCCGCGTCTGCGGTCACAGCGAGACGTGGAACTTCGGCCCCGGCCCCGCGCCCGCCGGCCGCTCGCCGGCGAGGATCGCGGGCAGCTCCTCGAGGGCGACCGTCGCGGCGATGAGCGGACGCGGATCGACGACTCCCGCGGCGTACGCGTCGATCGTGCCGGCCAGGCCGGGCGAGGCGCTGAGCACGCCGACGGCCGTCACGTCCTTCAGCGCCAGGTCGCGGGTGTCGATGAGGCTCGGCGTGCCGGCAAGGCCGATGTAGACGACCCGCCCGCCCGGTTCGACGAGCTCGAGCGCCTTCGCAGGAAGCTGCGGAGCGTTGGATGCCTCGATCACGGCGTCCCACGGCAGCTGCGGCATCCGTTCCTGCGTCCAGATGCGGTCGAAGCCCAGCGACCGCGCGAACTCGAGCGCGCGGTCGTCCCGGGCGAGCAGGTGGACGTCCGCGCCGGCGGCGCGCGCGAACATCGCGCTCAGGAGCCCGATCGTGCCGGGGCCGAGCACGAGGCAGCGATCGCCTGGACGCAGCGACGCCCCCTGCACGGCGCGAAAGGCATTGCCGCCAGGCTCGACCATGGCCGCCATGGCGTCGTCGACGCCGTCGGGCAGCCGGTGCAGCGACGCGACGGGGGTCGCGACCTTCTCTGCCAGCGCACCGGCCTTCCCGCCGCGGATGCCGAGCTCGAGCCGGTTCTCGCACACGTGCTGGCGACCGTGCTCGCATCGGCGGCACGCGCCGCAGCCCAGCATCGTGTCGCCGGTCACCCGTCGCCCGATCCACGCACGGTCGATGCCGGCTCCGACGTCCGAGACGGTGCCCGTCCACTCGTGGCCGATCCGCATCGGGTAGGCCGCATGACCGGCGTGCAGATACGCCATCTCCCCGGTGAAGAACTCGATGTCGGTGCCGCATATCCCGGCGCGCCGCACGTCGACGACGACCTCGCCTGCCGCCGGCTCGGGGTCGGGGACCTCCTGGATCTCGGCGCGCTGCGGCGCCGTGATCACGAGAGCCCTCATCGCCCCGCCCACAGGTGGGGACGGATGCCGCAGACCCCCGCCCGGATGTCGGGACCCGCGCCCCTCGGCTCAATGGGACTCACGCGTCACCCCCGAACCCGACGCTCCGACCAGGAAGTCGAGGTCGGCGCCGCGGTCCGCCTGCAGCACGTGGTCGACGTACAGCCGCTCCCACCCGCGCCGCGGGTTCGCGTAGCCGTCGACGGTGGCCTGGTTCGGCATCCGGCTCGCCAGTTCGTCGGCCGGCACGTCGAGGTCGAGGCGGCGGTCGCGCACGTCGAGTTCGATCCAGTCGCCGGTCCTCACCAGGGCGAGCGGTCCCCCGGCGGCGGCCTCGGGGGTGACGTGCAGCACGACCGTGCCGTACGCGGTGCCCGACATGCGGCCGTCGCAGATGCGGACGATGTCACGGATGCCGCGCTCGAGGAGCTTGGTCGGAAGCGGCATGTTCGACACCTCGGGCATGCCGGGGTAGCCCTTCGGTCCGCAGCCGCGCAGCACCATGACCGAGTTCTCGTCGATGTCGAGGTCGGGGTCGTCGACGCGGGTGTGGAAGTCCTCGATGGAGTCGAACACCACAGCCCGACCCCGGTGCTTCAGCAGGTGCGGCGATGCCGCCGCAGGCTTGATCAGCGCACCGCCCGGAGCGAGCGAGCCGCGCAGCACCGAGATGCCGGCGTGCGGCTGCAGCGGGGTGTCGCGCGGGGTGATCACGTCCGCGTCCCAGATGCGGGCGTCGTCGAGGTACTCCACGAACGGGCGACCCGTGATGGTGAGGGCCGCGGGGTCGAGCAGGTCGCGCACCTCGCGCATCACCGCGAGGAACCCGCCGGCGCGGAAGAGGTCGTCCATCAGGTACTGACCTGCGGGCTGCAGGTTGACCAGCAGCGGCACCTCGGCGCCGATCCGGTCGAAGTCATCGATCGACAGGTCGATGCCCAGGCGCCCCGCGATCGCGAGCAGATGCACGACCGCGTTGGTGGACCCGCCGATGGCGGCGAGCGCGACGATCGCGTTGTGGAAGTTCGCCTTCGTGAGGAACGTCGACGGGCGACGATCCTCCGCCACCAGCGCCACGGCGAGCGCACCCGTCGAATGGGCGGCCTCGAGCAGGCGGGCATCCGGTGCGGGTGTTCCCCCGACTCCGGGCACCACGACGCCGAGAGCCTCGGCGACCAGCGCCATCGTCGAGGCGGTTCCCATCGTGTTGCAGTGACCCTTGGAGCGGATCATCGAGGACTCGGACTTCAGGAACATCTCCTCGCTCAGCGTGCCCGCGCGCACCTCGTCCGACAGCCGCCACACGTCGGTGCCGCAGCCGAGCGCCTCACCGCGGAAATGGCCGGTGAGCATGGGCCCTCCCGGGGCGACGACGGCGGGCAGATCGACGGATGCCGCGGCCATCAGCAGAGAGGGGATCGTCTTGTCGCAGCCGCCGAGCAGCACCACCCCGTCGATCGGGTTCGCGCGGAGCATCTCCTCCGTCGCCATCGCCGCCATGTTGCGCCACAGCATCGCCGTCGGGCGTACGTTCGTCTCACCGAGCGACACCACCGGGAGCTCGAGCGGGATGCCGCCGGCTTCGTAGATGCCGTTCTTGACAGACTGCGCGACCTCGTTCAGGTGCGCGTTGCACGGCGTCAGATCCGACGCGGTGTTCGCGATCGCGATCTGCGGACGCCCCGTGAAGGCCGAGTCCGGAACACCGCGGCGCATCCACGCCCGATGGATGTAGGCGTTCCGGTCGTCGCCCGAATACCAGTGGGAGCTGCGCAGCGTCACCGTCGACCCTCATCCTCGCCCGCAGCGATCGCGGGCGCTTTCCGCCATCCTGCCGCAAAACACCGCGGGCGGAGACACCCGGAGGTGCTCCGCCCGCGGCGCTCGGGTCGGCCTACTTGGTCACGGTGACCTTGAGCGGGGCGCTCGCCGTCGTGCCGGCGGCGTTCGTGAACTCGACCGTGTAGGTGTACGTCCCCTTGGCCTTGCCCGACACCGGCAGGGTCGCGCGCTGCGCGCCCGGGGTGGCCGCCTTCAGGTCGCCCGCGCCGACCTCGACGCCGTTCTCGAGGAACCGGTACGAGGTGGCGTTGGTGCCCCACCAGAGATCGGCGGTCACGGTGTACGACCCGGTGCCGCCGCGTGCGTCGCTCGACAGGACGGGCTTGCCGGGCGAGGCATCCGTCACCTTCACGGTGAGCGGCTGCGTCGCGGTCGTGCCCTTCGAGTTGACCAGCTCACCGGTGAAGACGTACGTGCCGTTGACGAGGCCGGTGATGTCGACGACCGCGCTCTGCGCGCCGGGCGTCATCATCGTGAGCGGCACCTTGGCGACGAGCTCGCCGTCGCGGTAGAGCTTGAACAGCGAGCCGTTCTCGCCCCACCACAGGTTCATCGTCAGCTGGAACGTGCCGTCCTTGAGGCCGGTGTCCCATCCGTCGTTCGACGAGAGCACGCCCTTGGCCGGGGCCGTCTTCGCGCCGTCGTTCGAGGCGACCTCCGGGAGGGTGACGGACGCCGTCGCCGCCGACCGCTCGCCCTCGCCGAGGGCGTTCACGCCCGCGACCTCGTACGAGTGGGTCGTGCCGAGCTCGAGCGCCCGGACCGTGCAGCTGGTGCTGCTCGTCTCGCACACCGGGTCGGCGCCGCCCGCCTCGTATACGCGGTACCCCGTGAATCCCGGACCGGTGACAGCCGAGGCATCCCACGCGACCGTGATCGAGGTGTCGCCCGCGAGCGCGGCCGTCACGTTCTGCGGCGCGCCGGGAAGCGTCTCGTCGGCCACGGCGAGCCACGAGATGACCGGCTTCTCGGCGCCGGCGCCCTCGTTGGTGACGAGGTAGTCGACTGTGGCCGGAGCCGTCAGCGTGAAGGTGAGCGGCGCCGCGATCGGCGTGCTCGATCCGGACAGCGGGACGGTGCCCTTGGCGAGCTCCGTGCCGCCGACAGACACCGTCTGGTACATCGCGCGGTTGAGGTTCCACCACTCGGTGAAGCCGGCCGTCAGCGTGTACGTGCCCGCGTCGAGGGGCAGACGGTAGACGAGCTTCGTCGTGTCCTGGTACAGACCCGTCGAGTACTTGTCGTTGATGTCGGTGGTGCCCTTCGTCTTCATGCCGTCGGCGATGTAGCCCCACTGGTCGGCGGCGGTCGAGACCTGGTCCACCCTGTCGTTGCGCAGGCTCACCGAGCCGGCGACGGCGGTGTACTGCGGCGAGGCAGCGCCGCTCGTCCCCGAGTCGATGTAGTAGACCAGCGCCGGCGGGATGATCTCGTAACCGGCGATGACGGCCTGATCGGTGTCGGTCAGGCGACCCGTGACGGTGAGCTTGCGGTACACCGTGCGCGGCTGCGCGGCGGAGGCGGCATCCCACTCCACGGCCTTCTCGGAGCCTGCGACCGTCACCGTCTCGGGCAGGTCCTCGTCGACGGTCAGCGCACCCTGCACCCCGACGTCGCGAGGAAGGCTCTGCACGTAGACGAGCGCGAGGCGGGCGTTGTAGCCGCTCGTGCCGTTGGTGCCGAACTCGACGTCGACCACGGCGTCCGCGTCGAGCGTCAGCGCCTGCGCGACCGGCGTGGCCGATCCCGTCGACGTGGCGTTCTTCGTGGTCTCGGTGCCGGCCGCCCTCACCTTGGAGTAGACGTTGGTCGTGAGCCCCGCACGCGGTGCCTGAACGGCGACGACGTTGTACGAGCCCGCGGGCAGCGTCAGGTGGTAGGTGATCGGCTTGTTGTAGTCGGCGCCGACGTACGACGAGCCCCAGTCCGCCGGCGTGCCCGCCGCGATCGTGGTCGCCGTGGTCGAGTAGCCCCACGTCGTGCCCGCCGTCGTGCCGTCCCACTTCTGGTCGCTGGTGTCGTTGACGAGCCCCGGAGCGGATGCCTTCACCGCCGCGTACACCGACCCGGCCGGAGCACCCGTCGCGCCCGAGTCGATGAAGTAGTCGAGATCCGCCGGGACGACGAGCACCGTGGCGCTGAAGCGCTGGTACACGCCCGACGACAGCTTCTCGGTCGATCGGCCGGCCGCGACGAACGTACCCAGCTCGGCGACGCTCTTCGCGCTCGTCGTCGACGCGAGGCTCCACGTGACCTTCGCGTTCGTGCCGCCGAGGTCGAGCTTGGCGGGGAGCGCCCGATCGGTCGAGGTGATGGTGACGACGCCCAGGTCGAGCACGTCGGCGCTGACATCCTTCGGCACGAGGCCGTCCGCGGCCGCCGTCAGTCGGGCCGCGATCGCCACGGAACCCTCGGTATCGAGGCCGTAGGCCGCCGGGTCGTCGAGCGCGGCGGTCGCGTTCGCCTTGACAGCCGCGAACACCGCCCACGTCTCGGCGCTGTACTCGCCCTCGTCGAGGCCCTTCACGGCGTCGGCCACCGCGGCGAGCGCCGTGGTGTCGGCCTTCGCCGAGTCGGCCGTCGCGGTGACCACGCCGACGGCGTCGACGTTGATCGACGCGTCGTTCGCGGTCTTGATCACGACGGTATGCGGGCCGCTCGACAGACCGCGGAGGATGAACGTGGTGCGCTCACTGCCGGCGGCGAACGTCGGCGCGGCCGTTGCGACCTGCACGCCGTCGACGATCACGTCGACGGTCGTGGTCCCGGCGTTGGTGCCGATGATGTCCATGCCGGTGCCCGTGAAGGAATACGTCATCGACGCTCCCTTCGCCGTGCTCTTGGAGGCCGTGCGCTGCCACTCGAACATGCCCTGGCCGTTCGCGTGGCTCCAGTTCTTGTCGAACTGCAGCACGGGCACCGAGCGGTCCGCCCAGCTGGTCTGGTGCATCCCGTCGATCATCGCGGCGTAGTACGGCGTGTAGCCGGGCACCGTCTCGATCTTCAGGTTGTCGAACTGCACGAAGTTGAAGCTGGAACCCAGCTGGATGCGACCGGTCGCCTGGGGTGCAGCATCCGTGTACGCCGCGACCTCCACGCCGTTGACGTATGCCGTGTACACCGACCCGGCCACCGTCACGGCGATGTTGTTCCACACGCCCGCGCCGGTCTTGAACGCCGCGGCGGCGTTGCCCGCCACGGTGCCCGTCGAGAGCGTCGCGCCGAAGCGCATGAACGTCCAGGCGCCGGTCGGGTCGATCTTCAGCTCAGCGGCCGAGACGCTCTGGCCGTTGGCTGTGCCGCCCTGCTCGCGTGCGCCGATGGTCGCGTACTGGGATCCGGATGCCTCGAACAGCACGTCCGAGGAGACCGTGTAGTTCGCCCAGCGGGCGTCGCCGATCGTCGTCTTCGGGTCGCCGCCGTTCCATGCACCCCCGGCCATGCCCGGGCCCACCTGCTGGCGGAGCACACGGTCGTGCGCCGTGTCCGGGGTCGCAACCGACTCGAACGCGCCGTTCGTGTCGTTCGCGTACCGCGGGGTGGCGCCGTTGTCCTCGCTCTGGACGGCAGGCGTGCCGGCGGGCTTCGTCTGGTTGCCGCGGCTGTCGAGGTACGAGACCGTCCCGTCGGAGAGCTCACCGCTCGCCGGGTCGTAGTCCTTGATGTTGCCCTGTTCGGCGTAGTCGAAGTCGTCGGCGTAGAGGACCGCGTCGTCGGTGACGCCGTTGACGTTGCCGCTCGCATCGGTGTCGAGCACGTCGCGGCCCCCGTCGGCGTCGGTGTACTCCTTCGACGACGGCAGCGCGCTGCCGTAGCCGTCCTTCGCCGCGAGCTTGCCGGCCGCACCGACGGTCGCGTGGTCGAGCGTCGTGAACGTGACCGCCGACCACGGCTTGACCGTGACGCTGTACGTGCCGTCGGCGGCGGGGGTGACCTCGCCGACCGGCTTCAGGTAGTTCGCGTCGTACGCCTGGCCGGCGTCGGCCGCCCGCGTCTCCCACACCTCACCGGTCTGGTCGGCGCCGAGGTTCAGGTCCTTGGCGACGATCCGGTAGGTCTTCGTGAACTTCGAGTCGTTGATGATGACGGTCGAGAAGTCCGACGCGTCCGGCGCCGCGAGCGTCGTGTACGACGCTCCGCCCGCTCGCGCGCCGCTCGGCGGGTTGCCCGTGCCGAGCTCGCTGCCCGACGCCTTCGGGATCGCGCGCCAGATGCCGGCGGTGTTGTCGGCGTTCTCCCACCCGAGCTTCGCGAACTGGGTGAAGTGCTCGATGACGGCGAGGCCGCCGTCGTAGTACATCCAGCCCGACCACGGGTCACGGGCGTTCACGAGTTCCTTCGACGAGTACTGGAATCCGTCGTAGAACGAGCCGATCGCCGGCTGGAAGATGTTCATGGTGCGGCGCGACGCGTTGAAGCCGGTCGTGACCCAGTTGCCCATCTCGAGCGCGCTGTTCGTGCCGCCGAACTGCGTGCCGAAGCCGCCCTGCTCGTCGCTCGCGTTGTTGTTCGGGCGGTCGGCGGAGCTCGAGAAGGTCGACTGGCCCTCCGAGTTCCAGACCTCCTTGTCGAGCTGTTCGGCGATCTTCTTCATGTTGCCGGCGCTGTCGTCGGCGCTCGAGTAGTGGAACCCGACGACGTCGACCGCGTCGCGCAGCGACGAGTCGGTGGCCGAGGTCATGGCGTTGCCGAACGACACCGGCGGCGTGCCGACCGTGTCGGCCGCGATGGTCTGGATGGCGCGGTAGAGGCTCTTCTCCTCCTCCGACGCGAAGCCGTTGTTCGGGTCGGACGCGGTCGCTCCCTCGTAGCCCTTCTCGTCGCCGCGCACCCAGCCCGAGAAGTTCTTGTACAGCTGGATGTTGGGGCTCGAGGTCTCGTTCGTGTCGGGGTTGATCGAGTCGATCATGACCCCGAACTCGCGGTAGGCGGCGAGCACGGTGTTCTTGAACCAGATGTACTGGTCGGCGTCATTCGCGACCCACGCCGGGCGGTTCCAGCGCAGGAGGCTCACGTGCACGTCGCCGTGGGCGACGAGCTGGGCGTCGGCGGCGAGCTGGAAGCCGGGCTCGCGCAGGACGTTGGGGTACTCGTCGCGCGTGCGCATCGTCGATGCGTTCGGGCCGGTCGAGGTGTTGCGGTCGTTGCCCATCTCGATCTTGACCGTGTTCATGATCGGGTGGTCCCCGCCGAACAGCGTCTCGATGAGCTCCCAGTACGCGTCGGGATGCTGCGACTTGTAGTCCAGCAGCAGCGCGCTCGTCGAGTTCGCCGACAGCACGCCGAACCCCTTGAACGTGAGGCCGTTCCTATTCTGCGCGGCGGCCGCGATGTCGGCGCCCGTGACGTTCACGGTGACCGGATCCGCGCCCGCCGCCTGAGCCATGGTCGGCACGGCGAGCGGCGCCGCGACCACTGCAGCGGTCACCACCGCCACCAGCGTCGTGCGCACCCGTCGTGGTCTCCGTCCGTCCTTCGGACGAGGCATCCATCCCTGCGACATCGCAGTCTCCGTTCCCCTGGGGCTCTCGCGTGCGCACGCGGACCCGGACCGGCGTCGACGCACGAGTGGGGCACGACCGCGTGCCCGCAGCGAAATCCTCTCGTGGGATGTGCGGATGCGGAAACCGAAACGAACAGATTCGTTCAGTCTTGAACCGACTCGAACACACTTGTACGCTGAGGCGATCATGGAGCAGCCCACCGACCCGCCGGCCTTCGGCCTCTCGCGCCGCGAGCACATCCTCGACGAACTGCGGCGTTCGGGCTCGGTGCGGGTGGCCGACCTCGCGCGTGGGCTCGGAGTCTCCGAGCTCACCATCCGGCGCGACATCGGACAGCTGGCCGACCGCGGCCTCGTCACACGCGTGCACGGCGGCGCGACGCTGCGCAGCCGGCTCGACACGACGGTTCCTGCATCCTCGGGCGCCCCCATCCGGTTCCGGGTCGGGATGGTCGTTCCGTCGCTCAGTTACTACTGGCCCCACATCATGATCGGCGCGCGGGCCGCGGCGACCGAGGTCGGCGTCCAGCTCATCCTCCGAGGTGCGACCTACTCCGTCGACGATCAGCGCCGGCAGATCGCCTCGCTCGTCGAGTCCGGCAGCCTGCACGGGCTCATCGTGGCGCCCGAGACCCTCGGCGCCGACGGGCGCGCCCTGCTGCACTGGCTCGAGGCGCTGCCGATCCCCGTCGTGCTCGCCGAGCGGCGCGTGCCGTCGGCGCTCGCGCTCACGAGCCTCGAGTGGGTCACCACCGACCACGTCTTCGGCGGCTCGCTCGCGGCCGACCACCTGGCCTCACTCGGCCACCGGCGCGTCGGCATCCTCACTTCGGCCGGCTCGCCCACGTCGTGGCAGCTCCGCCGAGGATGGGACCGCGCCGTCGAGGGGCTGGGACTCGAGTGCCTCGTCGACGTCGACGCGACGCTCGACGCTCTCGACGGGGTCGCCCGCGAGGCCCTCATCGCCGACGTGCTCGAGCGCTGCCGTGAGACCCGCACCACCGCACTCCTCATTCACAACGACCCTCAGGCGGTGCTGTTGCAGCAGCACGCGCGCGACCACGGCTGGTCGATCCCCGAGGACCTCGCGATCGTGGCCTACGACGACGAGGTCGCCGAGAGCGCCGAGCCCGCCATCACGGCGCTGCGTCCGCCCAAGCAGCAGGTCGGCCGTCTCGCCGTCGAGACGATGGTCGCCCGCCTGAGCGAGGGCGCGCGGCGCCCGGTGCAGCGCGTGTACCTCCTTCCGGAACTGCTGCCGCGCGCCTCCACTGTGGGCACCGTGCACTGACCCGCCCCCACTTCGACAGGTCAACCGGGGCTCTGCAGGCCCTCCGAACTCAGTGCGGTCCTGCGGAGGCGCGGTTGACCTGTTGAAACGCATCGCCGGAGGGCGCCGCCGCAGGCCAATTTGCACGATCACACCTTTAGTGCAAAACTGCATGATGTGACAGATAGTGCAGACGGACTTCGCGAGCGCCGGCGTGCCGCGACCACGCGCACCCTGATCCGCACCGCACGGCGGTTCACCGCCGAGCACGGCCTGGCCGGCTTCACCGTCGAGGAGCTGTGCAGCGAAGCCGCGGTGTCGCGACGCACGTTCTTCAACTACTTCGCCTCGAAGGACGACGCCGTCCTCGGCATCCCTCTGGAGCGATCGGATGCTGCCGCCATCGCCCGCTTCCTCGCCGGCGCGTCCGACGAGCCGGGCATCTCGCCGAACCTGCTCACCGACCTCGCTCTCCTCTCCGAGGAGCGCTGGCGCGCGCTCGACATCGCCCCCGACACCGTGCAGGACCTGTTCCGCGCGGTCGAGAAGGAGCCCCGGCTGCTCGCGCGCATGCTCGAACTGGGGGTCGAGGGCGAGCAGTTCGACGCTCGACTCATCGAGCAGCGCGAGAACCTGCCGTCGGGCGATCTCCGCGCGCAGGTCGCCTCACAGGTCGTCGGCGCACTCGTCCGCTCGGCGGCCGGCGAGTTCCTGAAGCCCGGCAGCCCCGACGCGTTCATCCAGATCTTCGAGCGGCGCATCGGCGCGGCGCGCGACCTCTTCGCCACGCAGACCGTATTGATGGGAACCCCCGAATGACCACCGCCACCGTCCCCACCGCCAAGCCCGGCGGCGAGGCGCCGTTCCTGCTCACGCAGCGGCGCATCTGGATCATCTTCTCCGCGCTCATCGCGGGCATGCTCCTGTCGAGCCTCGACCAGACCATCGTCTCGACCGCGATGCCGACGATCGTCGGCGAGCTCGGCGGCGTCTCGCACCAGGTCTGGATCACGACCGCGTACATCCTCGCGACCACGATCGTCATGCCCATCTACGGCAAGTTCGGCGACGTGCTCGGCCGCCGACGCCTGTTCATGGTGGCGATCGCGATCTTCACGCTCGCATCGGTCGGCTGCGCGTTCGCGACCGACTTCTGGATGTTCGTCGTCTTCCGCGCGATCCAGGGCCTCGGCGGCGGCGGGCTGATGATCCTCTCGCAGGCGATCATCGCCGACATCGTGCCCGCCGACCAGCGCGGCAAGTACCTCGGCCCGATCGGCGGCATCTTCGGCCTCGCGGCCGTCGCCGGCCCGCTCCTGGGCGGCTTCTTCGTCGACCACATGACCTGGCAGTGGGCCTTCTACATCAACATCCCGGTGGGCATCGCGGCGTTCTTCATCGCCGTGTTCGCCCTGAAGCTGCCGAACAAGAAGGCGGAGAAGCCGATCGACTGGCTGGGCGTGCTGTTCCTCTCAGCCGCCACCACATGCCTCATCTTCTTCACCGACTTCGGCGGCTCGGCGGACCAGGGCTGGGACTCCGGGGCGACCTGGGCGTGGGGCGCGGGGCTCGTCGCCTCGGCCGGACTGTTCATCTTCACCGAGTCGCGCGCGGCCGACCCCATCATGCCGCTGTCGATGTTCCGCAACCCGATCTTCATCAATGCGACCGCGATCGGCATGGCGATCGGAATCGGCATGTTCGCGGCTCTCGGCTTCGTGCCGACCTTCCTTCAGATGTCGTCGGGCACGTCGGCCGCAGCATCCGGTCTCCTCATGCTCCCGATGATGGTCGGCGTGATGGGCATGTCGATCGCGTCGGGCCTGCTCATCACCAAGACCGGCAAGTACAAGCTGTTCCCGATCGTCGGCACGCTCATCGTCGGCATCGCGATGGTGCTGATGACGACGCTCACCGCGTCGACGCCGATCTGGCTGATCTGCACGTACCTGTTCCTCTTCGGCGTCGGCCTCGGCTGCATCATGCAGGTCGTCGTGCTGGTCGTGCAGAACGCCGTGCCCGCTGCGGATCTCGGCACCGCGACCTCGACGAACAACTACTTCCGCGAGGTCGGGGCGGCGCTCGGCACTGCGGTGTTCGGCACCCTCTTCACGACGCGTCTCACCGAGAACCTGACGAAGGTCTTCACGGATGCCGGCGCCAGCCCCGAGCAGGCAGGCGAGGCGACGTCGAGCATCGACCCCTCGGTGCTGAACTCGCTGCCCGACACGGTCAGGACGGGAGTCGTGGACGCGTATGCCGACGCGCTCGCGCCCGTGTTCTGGTACCTCGTGCCGTTCATCGCGATCGCCTTCGTGCTGGCCCTCTTCCTCAAGCAGATCCCGCTGTCGGACGTTGCCGGGCTGGTCGCGCGCGGCGAGGCGATCGGGGGCGAGGAGGCGGAGCGGCTCGAAGCCGAGCGGCTGAAGGCCGAGCAGCACAGCGCCGCCCCCACCGGGCGCGCACGCCGTCGCACGCGCGAGAAGGACTCCGCCGCGCGGTAGTCAGGCGCCGAGCCGGCGCTGCACGTCGCCGTAGCCGAGGCTTGCATCGAGGAAGTCGAGCGTGCCGGTCTCGATCAGCTCCCGGCCGGCACGCTCCACTGCGGACAGCGCCGCGCGGGCGAGGCTGCCGCCCACACTGACCCGCTTGACCCCGAGCGAGAAGAGCGTGGGCGCGGGGATGACCGGTGCCACCAATCCCGCGACGACGTTGAGGGGCGCCGGGATCTCCGCGACGAGTCGGCGGATGGTGTCCTCGTCCTTGACCCCCGGCACGAAGATGCAGTCGGCCCCGGCCTCGACATAGCGCTGCGCGCGCTCGACCGTCTCGGCGAACGGATCCTCCGCCGTGCCGATGAAGTATGCGTCGGTGCGCGCGTTCAGTACGAAGCTGCCCGTCGGCGCGGCCGCACGCGCGGCCGCGAGGCGCTCCGCCGCCTCCTCGACCGGGAACAAGACGCCTGCGGAGGCATCCTCGATGTTGCCGCCGACGATCCCCAGCTCGGCGGCGAGCGCGACGGTACGCCCGACCTCCCCCGCGGTGTCCCCGTAGCCCGCCTCGAGATCCGCACTGACGGGCACGCCCACCGCGGCGGCGATCTCCGCGACCCGTTCGAACATGACGCCGGGGTCCAGCGCTCCCCCGTCGGGCACACCGTAAGACCACGCGATGCCCGCACTCGTCGTGGCGACGGCGGGGAAACCCACCTGCTCGAGGATGCGTGCGGTCCCGGCATCCCATGCGTTGGGGATCACGAATCCGGCGCCCGAGTGCAGCGCGAGGAACTCCGAAGCCTGATCTGCCGGCACGAGCCGCCCTTCCCTCCACGCTGAGCGGGCTCAGTCGTCGAGCCGCTGTCCGAGTTCGATGATGAGCCCTTCCGGCCCGCGGACGTAGCAGACGAGCCACACGTCCTCGTAGTTCACGAGCTCCGCCATGGTGTCGTACCCGGCGGCGCGGACCTGGGTGAGCACCCCCTCGACATCGTCGACGCGGTAGGCGAGGTGGCGCAGGCCCAGCGTGTTCGACGGGAGATCGCCGACGGATGGGGGGCTCTCCGGCTGCAGGAACTGCGAGAGCTCGATCGTCCCCGAGCCGTCGGGCGCGGTGAGGAACACCATCTCGACATCGGTGCCGGTGAGCCCGTTGACGCGATCCGCCCACGGACCGCCGACCCGAGCCTTCTCGCCGCGGTGGAATCCGAGCATCTCGAGGAAGCCCGCCATCGCCTCGAGATCCTCGACGATGAGGCCGATGTGCTCGAAGCTGCGGACACCCACCCTCGCGACCTTAGGCGTCGAACGGGCGCAGCGGTACCCCGTCGTACCGCCACCGCGGCACGTCGCGGAATGAAGGAGGGACGATGATCACCGCCTCAGCGTAGACGGACCATCCGACCGCGTCGCCCGAAGGAATCGCGCAGGCGTCAGGGCGCAAGCAGCGCGACCGCCCCCACGGCGACGACGACGAGCGCGAGGAAGAGCGCGACCGCCGCTTTCCACCTGTCCGGCTGCGACAGCCAGACGGGAACATCGAGCAGCTGCACCAGCACCGTGACGGCCGCGACGGCGAAGACCCAGCCTCTGACCTCCCACCTCCACGCGAGCCAGACACCGAGTGCGCCGATCAGTGCCGCGACGACGAGAGCGGCGCACCGGATGAGGAGGTACCACCCCGTGGTGCGCGCGACATGGTCCTCGGCGCGGGCGCCCTCGACGGCGGCCCGGCCGCCCAGGATCCCGAATGCGTTCACCGCGGCGCTGACCAGGGCGAGGGCCAGGACCCATCCGTTCATGCCGCCCACCTTAGGGCCCGACACCTGGGGGCTCGCGGCTACACTGCGGGAATGGCGGACGCGCCCGCGTATCGGATCTGGCCGCCGGTGGCGCTCGGGGTGCCCCTCGTCGCCGGGTGGATCCTCACGGCCGTGGTGGGCGACCCGATCACACTCCCGGTCGGACCATCGCGGGTGATCGCGCTCGTGCTCATCGCCGGGTTCGCACTGTGGAACGGCTGGGCGCTGTGGCTCATGGCCCGGCACCGCACCGCGCTGCTGCCGGGCGGTGCGACCAGCACGATCCTCGACCGCGGTCCGTTCCGCGTCAGCCGCAACCCGCTCTACCTCGGTCTCATCGCGCTCGACATCGCCCTGGCGCTGCTGTGGCCGTCGTTCTGGGCGCTGGTTCTCACGCCGCTCGGCGTGGCGGCGCTGTGGTGGGGTGCGATCACGCCCGAGGAGCGCTACCTCGGCGAGAAGTTCGGCGCCGAGTACGACGACTACCGCGCGCGGGTGCGCCGCTGGCTGTAACCGCCGGCGTTCAGCCGTCCGAGCCCGAGGGGGTCGGCGTCGGTGCGGTCGCCGCCTTCTGCAGATCGGAGATCGCCTTCTCGAACGCGGCGATTGTCGCAGCATCCACCGTTCCCGTCGGCTCGACGCCCAGCTCGGTCTGGAACGCCTGTACTGCGGCTGTCAGCTCGGGCGTCCATACGCCGTCGACGGGGCCGTCCCAGAATCCGACGAGCGTGAGCGTCTGCTGGATCGCGGCCGTCGTCGCGACCGACTCCTGGGCGGCAGCGCCGCCCAGCTCGGCCAGCTTCGCCTGCAGCGCCTCGGCGGTCGCCTTGTCGACGGTGCCGGTGACCGGGAGTCCGGCCGCCCTCTGCAGATCCTCGACGGCCTGGACGGTCAGCGGCCCATAGACGCCGTCGACGTCACCCGTGTAGTAGCCGGCGACGAGGAGGTCCTGCTGGAGCGCCGACGTGTACGCGCGGACCGCCGCTTCGGCCTGCACCGCCTGCTCGTCGGTGAGGCAGCCGGCGTCGGCGACCAGCGCGAGCCACGCCATCTCGAGCGCGACCGCGGCGCTGTTGAACTGCTCGGCCGCGTCCTTCAGGGGCGTGTCGTCGGTAACGGATGCCTCGGCCGCCGCGAACTCGGATTCCGCCTGCTTCACGCGTTCGACGGACGCAGTGGGCGCGAGCGGCGTGCTCGACGGCTCCGCGGGCGCGGGTCCGCTCGGCGTTCCTGTCGGACCCGCCTCCGCCTCGGCGAGCGCGATCTGCGCGTCGACGAGTTCCTGCTGCGCGTCGTACAGCGCCTGGTTCGCGGAGACGGCCGCTTCAGCACCGTCGACCGCATCCTGCCGCGGTTCGGCGAGGTCCGCGCCCGCGTTTCGGACATCGCCGACCGTCGGAGCGGTGTCGTTGAGCACGTCGCCGTAGCGGTCGAGCGCCTCGATGTAGTCCTTGCTCGCGCCGCAGAATGCACCCGACGCAGCGGTGAGCTCGGTCTGCGCCTCGGCGACCGCCTTCTCCTTCGCCGAGACCTGGGCTTTCGCCCGCTCGATCGGGTCGGCCTCGGCGGAGCATCCGGCGAGGACCGTGGCCGCGACGGTGCCCGCGATGACGACGGCGCCCAGCCGCGCAGACACCCTGGTGCGGATCGTCCCCACGTGGCGCCTCCTCCTGAACCGAAGCATGTGAGGCACATCATGGCACCGCGAACGGTCTCGACGCCTCATGCGGATCGCATGAGTTCCGCGTGTGTCGACGCGGAGGTAGTCTGCGACGAGCCGGCGATCCGGAGGAGAAGCCATGACCACGATCGACCCTGAGCGCGACCTCACCCTCGATCGCGTGATCCACGCGCCCCGCGAGGCCGTCTGGGACGCCTGGAGCACACCGAGCCTGCTCGCGAAGTGGTGGGTGCCGGCGCCCACCGTCGCCCGCGTGGACCGGCTTGAGGTCAGCCCCGGCGGCGCCTTCGTCACGAGCATGAGCGACGACGGTGCACTGTTCGCCCCTCACACCGACTCCGTGTTCCTCGTCGTCGAGCCGCATCGCCGCCTCGTCTTCACGAACGCCGTCGACAGCGGCTGGCACCCTGCGAAGCCGGAGCCCGTCGCGATGACCGCCGAGATCAGCCTCGACGACCACGCGGACGGCACCGATTACCGCGTGGTGGTGCGGCACGGCGATGCCGCCGCCCGCACCCGCCACGAAGCGCTCGGGTTCTTCGAGGGATGGAGTGCGGTCACGGCAGCGCTCGCCGCCCTGGCCGAGGGTGGTGCCCGACCGTAGTCACGCCTCCCGAAAGAGCCCCCCGCTGCCCATGAGCCGCGAAGGCGTGAGGACGATCGCGACCCGGAGGGGGTTCACGCGGGGCTGGCGGTACCGCTCGGCGTAGAGGGCGACCGCGAGCGCGACCTCGTCAGGGTCGTCGTGCACCGTCGCCGCGCCCTGGAACGAGAGCCAGCGGGCGCCGTCCACCTGGCTGATCGTGGCGGTGCCGTCGCGCCGCACGTTCCGCACCTTCTGCGAGTCACGCGAGGTGATGATCCGCAACAGCCCGTCGTGCAGCGTGAAGCCGACCGCGACCGCGTGGATGCCGCCCCACGGCGCCAGCGTCGAGAGTGTGCCGATGTGCCGTTCGCGCACGAACTCGATACCCGCCTCCGACAGTTCCCGCACGGGTCCCACGCTACCGGCCGGATGCGTACGCACGCGCCGGGACTCCCGTTCGCGCCGCGGAGAATCTACAGTTCGATGAGGGACGCGTAGATGCGCCTCCAGTCCCCGGAGGAGGCAGCAGAGATGGTGACCAGCATCCCGCTCTCGAGCGGAACACGGATGCCGCAGCTCGGCCTGGGAGTCTACCTCGTCACCGACGTGGGGGTGTGCGAATCGAGTGTGAAGTCCGCCCTCGACTCCGGGTACCGCCTCATCGACACCGCGGCCATCTACCGCAACGAACGGGCGGTGGGACGCGGCATCCGTTCGTCCGGAGTCCCCCGCGAGGAGATCTTCCTCACGACGAAGCTGTGGCCCTCGGACTACGCCTACGACAAAGCGCGCGCCGCGATCGGCGGCGCGCTGGAGCGGCTCGACTGCGGCCCCCTCGACCTGCTGCTCCTGCATCAGCCCGTCGGCGACGTGAAGGGCGCGTGGCGGGCGATGGAGGATGCGGTCGACCAGGGTGTCGTGCGCGCCATCGGGGTGAGCAACTTCGCGGTGCCCGACCTCGAGCGCCTGCTTCCGGCGGCGCGGATCCCACCCGCGGTGGACCAGGTGGAGCTGCATCCGCATTGGCAGCAGCCGGACCTGCTCCCGTTCCTGGCCCAGCACGCGATCGTCCCCGAGGCGTGGTACCCGCTGGGCCACGGGTCGGCCAAGCTTCTCTCGGAGCCTGCGGTCGTGGGGGCTGCGGCCTCACACGGCAAGTCGGCAGTCCAGGTGATCCTCCGCTGGCACGTGCAGCGCGGCTTCGTGGCGATCCCGAAGTCGACCGATCCCGCGCACATCGCCGCGAACATCGACGTCTTCGACTTCGAGCTGAGTCCCGCCGAGATGGCCGGCATCGACGCGCTCGGCAAGGACCGCCCGATGTTCCGCCTGCCGCGCTGGATGATGGCGGCGACCATGCCACTCGCCCGCCCGCGACCGCTCGGGTAGCCGCGCCCGAACGCAGACAGACGCCGCGGCGGCGCATCCGTCTGCCGTCGATGACCGAGCCGGCTCAGCCCGTGCGGGTGCCGACGATGGTCGACGGTGGGAAGGGACCCGCCTGCGCCGTGCCCGTGAGCCGGTCGCCGACGACGTGCAGCGCGACCACGAGCGACATCGGCAGCGGCGCGACGAGGTCGAGTGTGAACTCGGCCGTGTCGCCCGAGGCCGTGCCGCCTCGGATCGCGATCGGGCCGGTGGGACCGATCGCAGTGCCCGTGAGCGAGGTTCCGACCGTCGTCAGCGTGGCGTCGAAGTGGTGGGATCCCGCCAGCGTCGCGACCTCGATC
Organism: Microbacterium sp. BE35; assembly: GCF_031457705.1. Taxonomy (NCBI): domain Bacteria; kingdom Bacillati; phylum Actinomycetota; class Actinomycetes; order Micrococcales; family Microbacteriaceae; genus Microbacterium; species Microbacterium sp. BE35. Next base: position 8,589 of record NZ_JAVDXD010000002.1, on the reverse strand, counting down.
GCCCACTTGCCGTCGATGGCTGCCACGCCGACCTCTTTCGTCCTGACGGCCACGCGGTCGTCGAGGCCATTCTGCCCGCGCGCGGTCCGTTGCGCACGCCGCTGCGGCCGCCGTGTTGAAGGGTTGCCGGGAGGCAGGATGGCGCGGGGTGCGGCGGTCCGGAGCTCGTCCGGACCGCCGCACCGATCGTTCAGCCGCAGCTGCGCGCCGCGATGGGCGATTCCAGCGGCACCGTCACCGCGTCACCGTCGACGGTCGCGGACGCCTCGACGGTCACGACACCCGCGGGGATCGCGACCTGACGCGTCGTGAACGCGCTCGATGTGGTCTTTCCCGGCGCGAGCGCCGCGATCGACTTTCCGCCGTACGGCGTCGTGACGACCAGCGAGACCGGCACCCCTGCGCCGTTCGCCGTCTGCACTGTCAGCACCGCCTTGCCGCTGACACAGCGCGCGCCGGTCGTGATCGACACCTCGAGCGTGGGCTCGGGGGCCTTGAGCACTCCGAGCCGTGCCAGCTGCAGACTCAACGCACGCTCCGGCGCGTCGATCTGGTTCTGCGTGCCCGCGGTGCGCGCGCGGGCTCCGGCCGCCTCCGCCAGGAGTTCCTCGAGCTCGACCCACTCGTTCTCGGGGTAGTCCACCTCCTGGAGCGTCGCCGCATACGCGATGGCGGCATCGAGATCGCTCTTGTCGAGCGGAAGGCCCTGAGCAGTCAGGGTGTCGCTGAGCAGGTAGTGGTCGAAGTCGACGTGCCCGCCCGCCTGCTGCGTCGCGTAGTTGAACAGACCGACTCGATGCCCCATGAAATGCGAGAGACTGCCATCGAGGGTCTGGGGTCCGACGCGGTTGCCGAGCTGCTGCCAGGTCACGCCGTCCAGGCTGTAGAAGAATGTCGTCCACAGCTGACCGGCGGGATTCGCGAAGTCGAGGTCCGCCTTCAGGTGCACTTCGGTGGCCGCTCCGAGATTGGCCGTCGTTCCGGCGACGAACGTCTCGATGGCCGCCTGGTCGATCGTCGCGGCGAAGGGCTGACCGCGGTGGACGACGCCCACCGTGTTCACGCCGTTCACACGCTTGACCGCGACGTACGAGAAGCCGCGGTTGTAGGCCGCGAGGCCCGCGACGTCGCCGTTCTTCATCCCCGAGATGTCGAGCTTCGTCTCGGCCGACTGGCGCGGTCCGAAGGTGCGCTGCGACAGCGTGTTGCGCGCCTCCTCGAGATACGTGACCTCATCCTTGTTCGAGAGCTTGTCGTGACGGAAGTTGCCCGTGACGACCTTGCCGGTGGTCAGCCGCAGCCAGCCGTCGCGATCGGTCAGCGACCAGTACCGGTTGTCGGGGGCGTGGTTCCACTCCCACTGCATCGCGAGGCGCGACCCGTTCGGGGCGATCTCGTCGGGGTGGGGCAGCTCGGTCGTGAGTGGCCGGCCCTTCAACGACACGTCGTCGACCTTGAGGTCCATGAGGTGCGTGTCGGGCGCCGCCAGCGCATTGGCGTTGCTCGTCCACGGTGTCTCGATGAAGATCCGCATCGACGAGAGGGGCTGGGATGCCGGGACGGTGAAGCTGCCCGAGATCGTCGCCCACTGACCCCGCGTGGCCGTGACGCTCGCGAGGTTGGTGAAGGTGCTGCTGCCGTAGCGGGCGGTGATCAGGAACTGCTTCGTCGCCGGGCTGTTCGGATTCTCGTACTTGACCTTCGCGGACACGTCGTACGTGACGTTGTGCTGCACCTTCCCCGACACGTCCTGCGCCGCACCCGAGCCGGTCGTCGTGCGACCGGTCACCTGCAGCGAGCCCGCGCCGGTGGCGGCATCCGTCGACGCTGCGAGCGTAGCCGTGTCGTTCACGATCCACCCCTGCGCGCCGCCCTCGAATCCCGGGTTGGTGAGCAGCTCCACGCCCAGCAGGGACTGGTCGACATCGGGAGCCGCGGGGATCGTCCAGTCCTCGTCCATGTACGCGCGCTGCGGCGCGTCGTTGTCGAAGTCGTCCGAGACCACGATGCTCTTCTGCCGTTCGTACAGCTCTTCGGCAGGACTCAGGTCGATCGGCTTCGCGAACGTGCCGTTGAGCGGGACCGACCCGTTGTTGCCGAACGTCGGCCACCCGTTCGACCACGTCGCCGGGATCAGCGCGGGAATGCGTCCGATCGGGAACGTGTCGCGGAAGAACATCCCCCACCAGTCGGTCCCACCGCCCTCGCGTGCGATCGGCACCAGGCTGCCCTGGGCGAAGCCGTTCGAGTTGAGCACGCCCTTCGCCTCGTACGGGTTGCTTCCGTTGGAGGTCTCATAGCGCCCGAGCAGGTGATCGGAGCGGAACAGTGCGACCTGACGGCCCTGGCCCGACGGCCACGTGATGATCACGATGTAGTACTTGCCGTCGATGTACTGCACCTGCGCGCCCTCGAAGAGACCGCCGATGAACGACGACCCCGGGTAGTCGGAGGTCCGGAGGATCTGCGGGTACTCCGCCACCACGGTTCGCATGTCGCTGCTGAGCTTCACGGCGCTCGTCGATCCCGAGCCGTAGAAGATGTACGCGGTGCCGTCGACGTCGAAGAACAGCGACGGGTCGTGGAACGCACGACCCAACGCGATGCGCTCCCAGGACCCGTCGTCGATGTCGTCCGTCACATAGAGGTAGGACCCGCCGAGGTTGTTGGTGTTGAACGCGACGTACCACTTGCCGTCGTGATACCGGATCGACGACGCCCACTGCCCCTGCCCGTAGGAGGTCTGTCCGTTGCGCAGCGAGAAGGAGTCGCTGATGTCGGCACGGTCGAAGACGTAGTTGACGATCTCCCAGTTCACCAGGTCGTACGACTTCATGATGGGAGCACCCGGGCTGAGGTGCATCGTCGTGCTGATCATGTAGTAGATGTCGCGGCCCTCGTCGTTCTCGGCCGCGGGGACGCGTTCGACCGAGACGTCGGGGACGTCGGCGTTCAGCAGCGGAACGCTGTAGGTCCCGTCGCCCTTGTCGGTGGACGTGTAACCGGAGTCCGGCTGCCACGGATCGGCGGCCTGGGCGGGCGGAGCGGCGAGGAGCAGGCCGGCAGCGACGATGGCGGCGCTCGCGAGGGCGAGGTGCCGCAGCCGGCCTCTGCCGGACCTGCCGGCGGGTGGGCGGTCGAGAACGTCGGGCTGCGCCGAGCGCGGCCCGAATGAGGTGGATGACGGGGACAAGGGTCTCTCCTTGGTCGAGAGCGCGAGCGCAGTCGGCTGCGCAGAGGGGTGTGGTCCGGATGCCGTCCGCGACGGGACGGTCCACCGTCGTCCCGAGGCCGGCGGGTGTGTCCCGCCGGCCCCGGAACGCGCGGGATCGCTACAGCGCGTCCTCCCAGAGCGTGAGCGTGAGGGTGGCCGAGTAGCTTCCCGGCTCGACGTCCGCGGGCGTCTTCAGGCGCAGGTCGGCGTTCGCCTGCCACTGCCCGACCGTTCGCGCCTCGCCGGAGTCCAGCGCGAGGGCAAGGAACTCCTCGCCCTCGAGGCCCACGTTGTTCGGCGCGGAGTCGAAGACGGTACCGACCTCGGGCCCCTCTGCGACTTCTCCGTCGTTCGGGGTGAGCAGGCGCGGGGTCCAGCCCAGTTGCTCCGGACCGATCGGCGTCGCGCCCGCGGCGGTGAACGCCGAGGACTGACCCGTGACGTACCAGAACGCCCCCTCGGGCACCTCTTCCCGATCGTCGGTCACGGTCACCGTCGGCAGCACCCCGGTGAACTCGCGCAGATCGGGGTCGGTCGAGGGCGCTTCGGTCAGCACCGCCCCGCCCGCGACGACGCTCATCGTCAGCGCGCCCACGGGCGGCAGAGCGGCGATGTCGACGCTGACCTGCACGTCGTCATCACCGAGTTCGTCGGCGGCGGCCGCACCGGCAGCGCCGAGCAGCAGCATCCCTCCCAGAGCGCACGCCGCTGTGCGGGCGAGCATTCCTGGCTTCTTCATTCTGTCTCCTGATTCTCGGCGGCATCGCCGCTCGCGGAAGTCGGGGTGACGGCCGGACGGAGCCGCCACCCCGGGTTCGTCAACCGCAGCTGTGCGCGGCGATGGGCGCCGACACGGCGGTGGACACCTGCTGGCCCCCGACAGTCGCCGTGACGGCGACGTCGGCTGCGCCGGCCGGCGTGTTCGCCTGACGCGTCGTGAACGCGCTGGAGACCGACTTGCCGGGTGCGATGACGATCGACGACTTCGAGCCGTACGGGGTCGTGACCGTCGCGGTCACGGGCACCTCATCGGAGTTGGTCACCTTGACCGTCAGCACCGACTTGCCCGCGACGCAGCGTGAAGCTGCGTCGGCGGAGACGTCGAGCGACGGCGCCGCCGACTCGGCGAACGACCACGTGTCGAGCTCGAACAGGTCGCCGCTGCCGCCCTGGAAGGTGAAGAACACGTCGTGCGTGCCCGTCAGTCCCGCGAGGTCGGCGGTCAGATCGGTCCACTGGCCGGCCGTGCCGGTGACAGGGATCGTGCCCACGATCGGTCCGGTCTCGCTGTCGGTGCGCACGTTGATCGATCCACCGCTCTGCAGCGGCTTCACCTTCACCGTGACGGAGGCCGCCCCGGCGTCCCCGAACGCCACCGACGACAGCGCCGTCCAGTCGCCGTTGTCGATGTCCTTCACGACGAGGTTGGGCGCGGCGGCACCGAACTGCGGCGATCCGCCATCGACCTTCTGCGTCGCGATGCCCTTGCTCCAGCCGAGGGTCTCCGCCTCGAACGTGCGGAACGGATCGAAGTCCTTCACCTGGGCCACACCGGCGTAATCGCCCACGACCTGCTTCGCGGTGCCGTCCTCGTTGAAGGTCAGCTCCTGGATGTGCGGGCTGCGGTACCCCTGAGTGGTGTTGCCGTTGACGCGCTTGTTCAGGGTGGGCGCGTGGTAGGTGAAGTAGTACTTGCCCTCGAACTCGAACACCGACTGGTGGTTGTTGCCGCCCGTGCCAGCGCCGAAGAACTGCGACTGGTTCGGGAACAGGACGCCCGCGTAGGCCTCCTTCGGGAACGACATCGGGTCATCCGAGATCATGTAGCCGATCTGGCCGCCGCCGGGGTAGCCCGGAAGCGCGGTCTGGCTGCCGCCGAAGTCGTTGCCTCCGAAGTGCGACGAGTACGACAGGTAGTACTTGCCCTGGCGCTCGAAGACCTGCGCGGCCTCGAACGCCACGGGGGCATCCACCACCGCCGCGGTTCCCTTGGTGGAGACCATGTCGTCACCGAGCTCGATCACGCGGATGTTCTTCGGGTTGTTGAACCGCTCGGCCGCCGGGAAGCTCGTCGAGGCCGGGCCGCCACCGAAGTAGAGGTATGCCTTGCCGTCGTCGGTCACCAGCGGTGCCGGGTCGAACAGCCAGCTGACGCCCGACGCGCCGGGGGTGGTGCCGTTGATCAGCGTGCTCGATCGCACATTGGTCCACGGCCCGATGGGCGAGTCCCCGACGAGGACGTTGCTGGATCCCCCGCCGTTCGCGTAGTACAGGAAGTACTTGTCGACGCCGTTGATCGTCTTCTTCGCGAAGCCCGGTGCCCACGAGTTGCTCGTGTAGGGTGCGACGCCCTGCGGCCCGGCCACCTGGATCTCGCCGTGGTCGGTCCAGTTCACGAGGTCCTCGGACGAGATCAGCGTGATCTGGTTGATGCTGCCGTAGTTGATCTGCGGCGAGATGCCGGTCACCGGGTCGGGCGCGTAGCCCTGGGTGTCGTTGGTCATGAACATGTAGACCCGGCCGTCCTCGGCGTAGCCGAAGCCATCGGCTCCGAACTTGTGCCCGATGAGCGGGTTGTGCTCACCGGGGAGCTTGCCGACGACCTCGATCGTCTTGGACGGCGGGGGCGGCGGGGGCGTGCCGACGAGCGAGACGTCATCCACCACGAAGTCCATCAGGTGGGTGTTCGGGTCGCTCGAGGGCGAGCTGGTCCACGGCGTCTCGATGAACAGGCGCGCGGTCGACACGCTCTGGCTCGCGGGGATCGTGAAGGTCGCGTTGATGTAGCCCCACTGCCCGCGCCCAGGCGTGGTGCTGCCCAGGTTGGTGTAGGTCCCTCCGCCGTAGTGCATCGTGGCGAAGAACTGCTTGGTGGCCGGGCTGCTCGCGTTGTCGTACTTCACCCGGGCCTTGATCGTGTAGGTCTGGCCGGCCTGCACCTTGCCGCTCAGATCCTGCATGGGCCCGGAGCCGGTGGTCGTGCGACCGGCGATCTTGATCGCGGATGCCCCCGAGTAGGCGTCGCCGACGATCGACAGGGTGCCGCCGTCGGTGGCGTTCCCGTTGTTCACGAACCAGCCCTCGAGGCCGGACTCGAATCCGCCGTTCGCGATGAGCTCCTCGTCGGCCGCGGTGGCCGGCTGGGCGAGCCCGCTCACGAGGAGCGCGCTGGCGGCGATCGCCACACCTAGGACGGCCGCCATCCTGCGGCGTCTTGCCGCGTGATGGATCTTTTCTCTGGTCAAGGTCTCCTCCTCATTGATCGATCAACCTCGAGCCGCCTGCACCGCGTGTCGGAACGCGGAGACGACGGCCGGTCGCAGTCTCCCGCGCCCCAGATCTGCTGAGCACTGCTGCGTGCGGCCCGTCCTCATCGGCGGTCGTTCGCATGTTAGCGGTCACAGCTTGGGCTCACAAGGGCGAATGTTCGCGCTATCAACGAACAGACCCGTCTACCTCAAGATGTTCCCGAGCTACATCCCGCAGATCGCGCCTACTCCTCAGACTGCCCCGTCCACCCGTCGTGGAGTGCTCAAAGGTCCAGCGGTCGCGCGCAGCACGAGCCGAGCCGCGCCATCGGATCCGGCCACGGCGGCCCCTCTCCGATCGAATGGAGCACTATCGCGACGGCGAGCTCGGCGAAGTCGTCGGTCGGGGTGCCGATCGCCGTGAGCGGCGACGATCGTCAGCGCGAATCCGCTCCGCCTGGTCGCGCGATCGACCGCATCGAGCGGCCGTGCTGCCCGCGGCGAACCACCGCTTGTCGCCACGACGGCAGCGAGCTGAGGACGCACGCGTCCGGCGAGGACGCACGCCGAGATGTTCGGCTCGTCCCCGACGCGGGCGACCACCACCAGCACGTGGCGGCGCGTCTCATCGGTCAGCCCTCCCCCGCCGTCGATCGCCCGGGACACCGTCGCGTGCGAGACACCGGCGGTCTCGGCGACGTCATAGTGGTGGGCGGAAGACGTCTCCGCCTAGGCTGCAGGACCACGCGGGCTCACGTCTCACGATGACCGATGGACGAGAGTGGCGGCGCAGACTGCGGATCTGAGCGCGTCGAACGGCGAGACGCCGGTAGAGTCGCTCTATCCCACGGCGCCGAAACGAACCGACCCGGATGCAACAACGAGCCAGATCCCGTACGAACCCGCACGTGACGATGCAGGATGTCGCCCAGCAGGCGGGGGTCTCGGCGCAGACTGTGTCCAACGTTGTGAACGGTCGTACCGAGCGGGTCAGTGTGGAGACGATCGACCGTGTCGCCCGCGTCATCGACGAGCTGGGCTATCGACTCAATCAGAGTGCTCGCTCGCTGCGGAAGGGGCGGACGGGGATGGTCGGCCTCGGCGTGCCCGTCCTGGCATCGGAGTACTACGGCGAGCTGGCCGAGCGGCTTTCTCGCCTGTTCGCTGAACGCGGCATCCGTTTGGTGACCGAGAACACGCGCGGCGCGATGGCTGCGGAGATGGACTCCCTCGCGGCGTCGCAGCTCGAGACATACGACGGATTCATCCTTGCGATCGCGGCGAGCGAGTCCGCCGAGCTCGATCGGATCCTCCCGAACAAGCCGATCATCCTGCTCGGCGAACGCGCCGTGTCCGCCCGGTTCGACCACGTCCTGATGGACAACGTCGGCGGCGGGGCGATGGCGACAGGTCATCTGCTCGACCGCGGTGCGCGGGCGGTGGTCGCGCTCGGCGGCGCCGGGTCGGGGGGCGAGTCCCTTCAGACCCTTCGCACACGGGGGTACGCGGATGCGCACCGCGGACGCGGCCTCGGAGTGAGGCAGGAACTCATCCTCAACACCGGGCTCGACATGGCCGACGGATTCCGGGCGATCTCGGCGCTCGTCGACGCCGGCGTCCCCTTCGACGGCGTCTTCGCTCTCACTGACTCCAGCGCCCACGGAGCGTTGCGGGCGCTCACGGATCGCGGCATCCGCGTTCCCGAGGACGTTCAGGTGGTGGGGTTCGACAATGTACGGGCGAGTTCCTACACCTCGCCTCGATTGACAACGATCGAGCCCTCGAACGACGAGATGGCCGACGAGATCGTGGACATCATGCTCATGCGCCTCCAGACCGGCGGCCCGACGCAGGAGCCCCGGCGCAGCATGCTGCCGACACGCCTCATCGTGCGCGAGACCACGCGTTAGCACGCCCCGTCGTCCTGGCCGTCCCGCCGCACCGACCAGGCGGGAACGCGCGCTCCGCTGGGCAGCCGCGCAGAGCGACTGCCCACCCCCTGATGAACGGGCGGCTCATCCGACCGCGAATGTCGGGCTGTTAACGCGGAATGGCCACCCGTGGGGGTGGCCATTCCGTGAATGGGTGTCCGGCGGTGTCCTACTCTCCCACAGGGTCCCCCCTGCA